>NZ_JBIVUX010000001.1:742094-1174627 GCF_044757385.1 Streptomyces sp. NPDC091282 | reverse complement strand
CCGTACGGCCCTTCGCTCCGATCCCGGAGGGCGCCGCACCGGCGCCGGTCCCGGCAACCGACCCCAGGGGCGCGGGGAACTGCGCGACCAGCCACAACGGCGCGCAACCGCCCGTACGGCCCTTCGCTCCGATCCCGGAGGGCGCCGCACCGGCGCCGGTCCCGGCAACCGACCCCAGGGGCGCGGGGAACTGCGCGACCAGCCACGACGGCGCGCAACCGCCCGTACGGCCCTTCGCTCCGATCCCGGAGGGCGCCGCACCGGCGCCGGTCCCGGCGGCCGACCCCAGGGGCGCGGGGAACTGCGCGACCAGCCACAACGGCGCGCAACCGCCCGTACGGACCCGGCCTTCGAGGGGCCCCGCGTACCGCACCCGAAGTACGCGACGCCACCCCCGTACTCCTCGGGGATGGCCAGGGGTTCACCCCAGCGTCGGCATCGCATACCGGCCCGGCCCCGTACCGTTGAAGGCATGGATCTTCGACCCCCCGGCCTACGAGCCCTGCTCCGGCGGCCGCGACGGCTTCTGTCCGCCGCGGCCGCCGTCGTCGTGCTCGTCGGTGCCGGAACGTGGACGGCCGTCGCCTCCGACGACCCGTCCCCGGTGCACCGGTCCGACAAGGTCATGGCCGTCGACGGAGTACGGCTGGACACCTCGTTCTTCACCACCCCCGGCACCGGCCGCCGCCCCGCCGTCCTGCTCGCGCACGGCTTCGGCGGGTCCAAGGACGACACCCGCGAGGAGGCGGAGGACCTCGCCCGCCACGGCTACGCGGTCCTCACCTGGTCCGCCCGCGGCTTCGGCAGGTCGACCGGCCGGATCGGCCTGAACGACCCGAAGGGCGAGGTCGCCGACGTCTCCCGGCTCCTGGACTGGCTGGCCGCACAGCCCCAGGTCCGCCTCGACGGGCCCGGCGACCCCCGCGTCGGCATCGCCGGCGGCTCCTACGGCGGCGCGATCTCCCTGCTCGCCGCGGGCCACGACCGGCGCGTCGACGCCATCGCCCCGTCGATCACCTACTGGAACCTCGCCGACGCCCTGTTCCCGAACGGCGTCTTCAAGAAGCTGTGGGCCGGGATCTTCTTCAACACCGGCGGCGGCTGCGCCCGGTTCGAACCCGACCTGTGCGCGATGTACGACCGGGTCGCCGAGACGGGCCGCCCGGACGCGGCCGCCGTCAAGCTTCTGGAGGAACGTTCGCCCTCGGCGGTCGGCAGCCGCATCAAGGTCCCCACCCTCCTCTTCCAGGGCCAGACCGACTCCCTCTTCACCCTCGCCCAGTCCGACGCCGCCGCGAAGGCCATCCGGGCCAACGGCGCCCCCGTCGACGTCGACTGGATCGCCGGCGGACACGACGGCGGCGACCTGGAGACCGGCCGCGTCGAGGGGCGCATCACCTCCTGGTTCGACCACTACCTGAAGGGCGACCGGGCCACCGGCACCGGACCCGCCTTCCGGATCACCCGCACCGGAGGCGTCGACTCCACCGACGGCACCGCCCGGCTGCGCGGCGCCACCTCGGACACCTACCCCGGCCTCGCGGACGACCCGAAGTCCATCCCCCTGACCGGCGGCACGCAGCGCGTCGAGAACCCCGCGGGCGCCACCCCGCCCGCCGTCTCCGCACTGCCCGGCCTCGGCGCCGCCGGCGGTCTATCCCAGCTCTCCTCCCTCGGACTCGGCGTCTCCCTGGACTTCCCCGGCCAGTACGCCCACTTCGACTCGGCACCGGTCGCCGACACCGTGCAGATCACCGGCTCACCCACGGCCACCGTCCACGTCACCTCGACGAGCGACGACGCCGTGCTCTTCGGCAAGGTGTACGACGTCGGCCCCGGCGGCACCCGCAAGGTGCTGCCCGCCCAACTGGTCACCCCGGTCCGCGTCGAGGGAGCGAAGCAGGGCAAGGACGTCACGATCACCCTCCCGGCCGTCGACCACGAGGTGCAGAAGGGCCACCGCCTGAGCCTGGTCCTCGCCTCCACCGACCTCGGCTACGCCTCCCCGGCCGCCCCGGCGGTCTACACCGTCTCCCTCAAGGGCGCCCTCACCGTACCGACCGCGCCCGGCGTCGACACGGCCGCCGCCGCCCTGCCCGGCTGGGTGTGGTGGCTGCCGCCGGCCGGCGCGCTCGCCGCCCTGGTCCTGCTGCTCACCGGCCGCCGCCGCACCGCCGTCCCGGCACCGGACCCCGCGCTCGCCGGAGTCCCGCTGCAGATCACCGGCCTGAGCAAGCGCTACGCCGGCTCCACCGACCGGTACGCGGTCCGCGAGCTGTCCTTCCGCGTCGAGAAGGGCCAGGTCCTCGGCCTGCTCGGCCCGAACGGCGCAGGCAAGACCACCACCCTGCGCATGCTGATGGGCCTGATCACACCGGACGACGGCGAGATCCGGGTCTTCGGCCACGCCGTCCGCCCCGGCGCCCCGGTCCTCTCCCGGGTCGGTGCCTTCGTGGAGGGCGCAGGATTCCTGCCGCACCTGACCGGCCGCGAGAACCTGGCGCTGTACTGGCGGGCCACCGGCCGCCCGGCCTCCGACGCCCACCTGGAGGAGGCCCTGGAGATCGCGGGCCTCGGCGACGCCCTGGCCCGCGCGGTCCGCACCTACTCGCAGGGCATGCGCCAGCGCCTCGCCATCGCGCAGGCCATGCTCGGCCTGCCGGACCTGCTCATCCTCGACGAACCGACCAACGGCCTCGACCCGCCGCAGATCCGCGAGATGCGCGAGGTGATGATCCGCTACGCCGCCGCGGGCCGCACGGTCATCGTCTCCAGCCATCTCCTCGCCGAGGTCGAGCAGTCCTGCACCCACCTCGTGGTGATGGACCGCGGCCGGCTGATCCAGGCCGGTCCGGTCGCGGAGATCGTCGGCTCCGGCGACACCCTGCTCGTCGGTACCGGCGTGCCCGTGGAGGAACCGGTGGTGGAGAAGGTGGCCGCGCTGCCCGGCGTCGCCTCGGTCACCCGCGCGGACGACGGACTCCTGGTCCGCATGGAGCCCGGCGGCAGCGCGCCGCGCCTGGTCGCCGAACTCGTCCGGCTCGACGTGCCGGTGGCGTCGGTGGGCCCCCACCGCCGCCTGGAGGACGCCTTCCTCACCCTGATCGGAGGTTCCGCATGAGCACGCTCACCGAGGTCGCCTCCGGCTATCAGGCGGGCCGCACCCTGCCGCTGCGCGTCGAGCTGGTCCGCCAGCTCAAGCGCCGCCGCACGCTGGTGATGGGCGCGATCCTGGCCGCGCTGCCGTTCGTGCTGCTGATCGCGTTCGCGGTCGGCGGCCGGCCGGACGGGCGCAACGGCCAGGTCACTCTGCTGGACACCGCCACCGCCTCCGGCGCCAACTTCGCCGCCGTCAACCTGTTCGTGTCGGCGGGATTCCTGCTGGTCATCCCGGTCGCCCTGTTCTGCGGGGACACGGTGGCCTCGGAGGCCGGCTGGTCGTCCCTGCGCTACCTGCTCGCCGCGCCGGTGCCCCGGGCCCGGCTGCTGTGGTCCAAGCTGGTCGTCGCCCTCGGCCTGAGCCTGGCCGCGATGATCGTGCTGCCGCTGGTCGCGCTGGCCGTCGGCACCGCCGCCTACGGGTGGGGCCCGCTGCAGATCCCGACCGGCGGCGAACTCGGCACCGGCACCGCGGCACAGCGCCTCGCGATCGTGGTGGCCTACGTCTTCCTGTCCCAACTGGTCACCGCGGGACTCGCGTTCTGGCTCTCCACCCGGACGGACGCCCCGCTCGGCGCGGTCGGCGGCGCGGTCGGCCTGACCATCGTCGGCAACGTCCTCGACCAGGTGACGGCGCTCGGCGACTGGCGCGACTTCCTGCCCGCGCACTGGCAGTACGCCTGGGCGGACGCCGTACAGCCGCACCCCGAGTGGTCCGGCATGATCCAGGGCACCGCGATCTCCGTGACGTACGCCCTGGTCCTGTTCGCCCTGGCCTTCCGGGGTTTCGCCCGCAAGGACGTGGTCTCCTAGGTCACCGGACGATCTCCCTCCGGCCACGAAACCCCTGGTCCGTGGCCGGTTCGCAATCCATCCGCAACGCTCCGTGCCGCACGTTCCGCCCCCCTGCGCCGTCACAGTCGACGCAAGCCACAAGGCCAGCAAGGCGACTTGGACCGGCACAGGGGGCACACATGACGGACCGACACCGGATACGGCGGCGCGGCGCGGGGGCGCTGCTCGCCCTGACCACCGCGGGCGCGCTGCTGCTGACCGCCTGCGCGGCGGACGACGGCGCGCACTCCTCCACCGACTCCAAACGCGGCATCGGCCTCCCCGCCCCGGCGCCGGACCGGCCGCAGCACGAGGACTCGGCGACCGCCCCGTCCTCCGACCGCCTCTCCACCTTCGCCCTGGACGTGGACACCGCGTCCTACGGCTACGCCCGCCGCACCCTCGCCGACGGCGCGCGGCCCGACCCCTCGACCGTGCGCGCCGAGGAGTTCGTCAACAGCTTCCGCCAGGACTACCCGAGGCCCGAGGGAGACGGCTTCACGGTCACCGTGGACGGCGCCCACACCAGCGAACCCGACTGGTCGCTGGTCCGGGTGGGCCTCGCCACCCGAACGGCCGGCGCCACCGCGGAACGCCCGCCCGCGGCCCTCACCTTCGTCATCGACGTCTCCGGCTCCATGGACGAGCCGGGCCGCCTGGACCTCGCCAAGAAGTCCCTGGACACGATGACCGAGCGGCTGCGCGACGACGACTCGGTCGCCCTCGTCACCTTCAGCGAACACGCCGAGACGGTCCTGCCGATGACCCGCCTGGCCGGTCACCGCGGCACCGTCCACCGCGCCGTCGACCGCCTCTCCGCCCTCTACTCCACCAACCTCGGCGAAGGCCTGGAGACCGGCTACGCCACCGCCGTCCGCGGCCTGCGCCACGGCGCCACCAACCGTGTCGTGCTGATCTCCGACGCCCTCGCCAACGACGGCGAGACCGACCCCGACGCACTGCTCGAACGGATCGCGGGCGACCGGCGCGAGTACGGCATCACGCTGTTCGGCGTCGGCGTGGGCAGCGACTACGGCGACGCGCTCATGGAACGCCTCGCCGACCACGGCGACGGCCACACCACGTACGTCTCCGACACCGCGACCGCCGACCGGGTCTTCTGCGAGCAACTCCCCGAGAACATCGACCTGGTGGCCCGCGACGCCAAGGCCCAGGTGGCCTTCGACCCGCACACGGTCGCCGACTTCCGCCTGATCGGCTACCAGGACCGCGCGGTGGCCGACGAGGACTTCCGCGACGACCGGGTGGACGGCGGCGAGGTGGGGCCGGGCCACACGGTGACGGCCCTGTACGCCGTCCGCACCCGGCCGGGCGCCGAAGGCCACCTGGCGACCGCCACGGTCCGCTGGCTCGACCCCGGGACCCGGGACCCGCACGAGAACACGGGCGCCATGGAGACCGCCGCCCTGCACGACGACATCCGGTCGGCCTCCCCGCGCTTCCAGGTGACGGCGGTGGCGGCCTACTTCGCCGACGCGCTGGCGGACGGCGCGTACGACATCCCGGGAGCACCGAGCCTCGCGAGCCTGCGGTCCCGGGCGTCGGCGCTGGCCAGGACGACGGAGGACCGGGACGTGTCCGATCTGGCCACGGCCGTCCGGGAGGCGGGACTCTCCGGCGCCGCGGACTGAACCGCCCGCCACGGGGCGCCCAGAACCGTCCGATCCGTTGACGTGTCCTTACTTCTGAGTAAGTTGACGCCCCATGGGCGTACGCAGCGACCTCAGACGAGCACGCCGGCGCACCGACCTGGCCGCCCGCGGCCGGGTCGACGTCGTCAGGGACGCCGACGGCGCCGTACGGGAGGTGCGCCGGGAACCCCTCGCCGCACCCCTGGCCACCGGCTCCCTCGCCGACCTCCCGTACGCCAACGCGGCCGAGGAGCCCGGCGCCACGGCTCTGCGGCGCGCGGACGGCCCGGTCACCGCCGCGGCCTTCGCCGCCGAGGTGACCGCCGTGGCCAAGGGCCTGATCGCCGCCGGCCTGGAACCCGGCGGCCGGGTCGCCCTGATGTCCCGCACCCGCTACGAGTGGACCGTCCTCGACTTCGCCGTCTGGTCGGCGGGCGGCGTGAGCGTCCCGGTCTACCCCACCTCCTCCGCCGAACAGGTGGAGTGGATCGTCCGGGACTCCGGCGCCCGGCACGTCGTCACCGAGACCCCGGAGAACACCGCGACCGTCGCCGCCGGCACCGCCGGGGATCCCGGGCCGCCGCGGATCTGGGAACTCGACGCGGGCGCGCTCGCCGAACTCACCGCGCTGGGCGCGGACATCACCGACGAGGAGGTCGCCGGGCGCCGCGGCACCCTCGGCCCCGCGTCGGTCGCCACGCTCTGCTACACCTCCGGGACCACCGGCCGGCCCAAGGGCTGCGTCCTGACCCACGCCAACCTGCACGCCGAGGCCGCCAACACGGTCGAGCTGCTGTACCCGGTCTTCCGGGCGGCCACCGGGCAGGCCGCGGCCACCCTGCTGTTCCTCCCGCTCGCCCACATCCTGGGCCGCGCGCTGCAGATCGCCTGCCTGATGGGCCGGATCGAGATGGGCCACTTCCCGAGCGTGAAGCCGGCCGAACTGCGGCCCGCCCTCAGGGAGTTCCGGCCGACGTTCCTGGTCGGGGTGCCCTACCTCTTCGAGAAGATCCACGACACCGGGCGGGCGACGGCCGAGCGGATCGGCCGGGCCGCCTCCTTCGACCGGGCAAAACGGATCGCCGTGCGCTTCGCCGAGGCCCACCTGAACAGGTCCCTCGGCACCGGAAGGGGCCCGGGACCCGGCCTGTACGCCGCACGGGCCCTGTACGACCTGCTGGTCTACCGCCGTATCCGCAGGGAACTCGGCGGCCGGATGCGGTACGCCGTCAGCGGCGGCTCCCCGCTCGACCGCGACCTCACCCTGTTCTTCCAGGCGGCCGGGATCGTCGTCTACGAGGGCTACGGCCTGACCGAGACCAGCGCCGCCGCCACGATCGTGCCGCCACTGGCGCCCCGCCCCGGCACGGTCGGCCTGCCCGTCCCGGGAACCGCCGTCCGGATCGCCGACGACGGCGAGGTCCTGGTCAAGGGGCCGGTGGTCTTCGGGTCGTACTGGAACAACCCGGCCGCCACCGCCGACGTGCTCGCCGACGACGGCTGGTTCGCGACCGGTGACCTCGGCGCGCTCGACGCGGACGGCTACCTCACCATCACCGGCCGCAAGAAGGACCTCCTGGTCACCTCCGGCGGCAAGAACGTCTCCCCGGCCGTCCTGGAGGACCGGCTGCGCAGCCGCGCGCCCGTCGGGCAGTGCCTGGTGGTCGGCGACAACCGGCCCTTCGTCGCCGCGCTGATCACCCTGGACCCCGAGGCCCTCGCCCACTGGCTGTCCGTACGGAAGCTGCCGCCGGACACCCCGCTCGCCGCTCTGGTGCGCGACGCGCGGCTGCGGGCCGAGGTGCAGAAGGCGGTCGACCACGCCAACGCGGCCGTCTCCCGCGCCGAGTCGATCCGTGCCTTCGCCCTGGTCGAGGGCGACTTCACCGAGGACGACGGCCTGCTCACCCCGTCCCTCAAGGTCAAGCGGCACGCGGTCGCCGCCCGCTACGCCGCGGAGATCGAGGCGCTGTACCGGACATGAGCCGCGGGGCACGGAAAAAGGCGGCGGGCCACCGGGAGAACCGGTGGCCCGCCGCCCGCGGAACCGCTCGACTACTGGTTGCCGGTGCCGTTCGCCGACAGGGCCGAGATGTCGTCCAGGATGTGCGACAGCGGCTCGTCGCCCTTGGCCTGGGTGGAGTTCTCGGTGCACTGCTGGTTCTGCGGCGCGGACAGGACCGGGACGTCCTGGAGCACGCCGACGGCAGCGGCGCCGACCAGGCCCTGAAGGTTCGCCTTGACCGGCAGGCCGACGCACGGCTTGTTGAGCGAGCCCTGGACCAGCGAGAGCTGCGGGCTCTGGTCGCCGAACGTGGCCGAGTTGCCGAACTCCGACTTGGCCATGTTGCCGCTGGCCGAGGAGGTGCCGTTGTCATTGCCGGTGGCCAGGGCCTGCGGGGCCGCCGTGGCGGCGAAACCGGCGACGGTGGCGGCGACGGCCGCGGTTGCCCACAGCTTCTTCATGTTCGATCCCTTTCGAAAGGCGGACTCCGGGGAGGAGCTGCGTGATCATCAACGGCCGGAACCCCACCGGGGTTGCGTGCTGTGCCCCCTTCGGAGCAGCGCAGTCCGATTAGGCGAAGAGCGCCCCGCCGCCACGCGCGCCCCGGAGAACGACGCAGGCCGGCGGGGAGCCGAAATGGCTCCCCGCCGGCCTGGAGCCCCCTCGCGGGGGCCGGAACGCGTGCGGACTACTTGTTGCCGGTGCCGTTCGCGGACAGCGCCGAGATGTCGTCCAGGATGTGCGACAGCGGCTCGTCGCCCTTGGCCTGGGTGGAGTTCTCGACGCACTGCTGGTTCTGCGGCGCGGAGAGGATCGGCACGTCCTGGAGGACGCCGACGGCGGCCAGACCGACCAGGCCCTGCGCGTTCAGCTTCGCCGGGAGGCCGATGCAGGGCTTGTTGAAGGAGCCCTGGATCAGCGCCAGCTGCGGGCTCATGTTGCCGTACGTGGCGGAGTTGCCGAACGCCTGGGAGGCGCCGTTGCCACTGAACGAGGTGGTGCCGTGGTCGTTGCCGGTGGCCAGGGCCGGCGAGGCGGCGACGGCGGTGGCACCGGCCGCGGAGGCGGCGACGGCGGCGACGGCCAGAACCTTCTTGATCACTTGCGATTCCCTTCAGGAAAAACCCCGTCCACCGGAGCCCACTGGTCAACTTCCCGCGAGCCGTTTGGTTGCTCGGATTCACTCCGATGGCCCACACGCCGGAAACCCACGGCACCGCCGCGGGACGCCGTGCCGCACGGGATTTCCGGGCCGCCGACCGGTCCGATCGGGTGACGTGCCGCACCGCCGCCGCAACCATTCCCGGCGCGGACGGTTGATGCGGGGGCAGGAACGTGCGTCTTGCGCACGGAGCCAGGAAAGGAAAGCGAAATGCTGAAGAAGGCAATGGCCGCGGCGGCGGTCGCCGCGTCCGTCGTAGGTGTGTCGGCGGCGGCAGCCCCCCAGGCGCTTGCCACCGGCAACGACCACGGCACCTCCTCCGCCAGTGGCAACGGCGCCACCGAGCAGTTCGGCAACTCGGTGACCAAGGGCAAGATGAGCCCGCAGGCCACCCTGGTGCAGGGCTCGCTCAACAAGCTGTGCGTCGGTCTGCCCGCGAAGGCGAACCTCCAGGGGATCCTCGGCGTCATCGCCGCCGTCGGCGTGGCCCAGGACGTGCCGGTCCTGTCGGCACCGCAGAACCAGCAGTGCGCCGAGAACTCCACCCAGGCCAAGGGCGACGAGCCGGTGTCGCACGTCCTGGACGACATCTCGGCCCTGTCGGCCAACGGCGTCGCCAACCAGTGACCCGGGCCTCCTGAAATCCGCCCGTTCAGCGTGCATTCGGACGCCGAACGGGCGGATTTCGCTGTGCCCGGACTATTTCCGCCGGAAGGCGTTCGAGTGAATTACCCGACGGCACGCGTTCCGTAGTTTCTTCCGCCGCCTATTTCTCGTTCTACAGTCTGCCGGTCATGATGCGAGCCGTTCATGCTGTGCTCGCTCGGTTTCGGCCGTCATACGGGCATGACCGCAGAGAAGGGAAAGTTCATGAAGAAGACCGCTGCTGTCGCTGCCGGTGCGATCCTGGCCCTGGCCGGTGCCGTCCCGGCCTTCGCGGACTCGGGTGCCGAGGGCGCGGCCGTCGCTTCCCCGGGCGTTCTCTCCGGCAACGTGATCCAGGTTCCGGTCCACGTCCCGGTCAACGTCTGCGGCAACACCGTCGACGTCATCGCGCTGCTGAACCCCGCGTTCGGCAACGCCTGCGCCAACGACTGACGTCGTCCGCGCAGCGCACCAGCCGTCCGGCTGTGTCATGGCCGGCCTCGGACCGTCGATCATTCGTATCCGCGTTCCGAGGCCGGCCTTTCCACTTCTGAACAGGGAGACAACTAGATTGCGACAGACCCTCGGCAGGGGAATGGTCGTGGCCGCCGCGGCGACCGGCATTCTGTCCCTGTACACCGGCACCGCGCTCGCCGACACGGACGCGACCGGGTCCGCGAGCGGTGCACCGGGCGTCGTGTCCGGCAACGTCGTCCAGGCTCCGGTCGACGTGCCGGTCAACCTGTGCGGCAACTCGGTCGACGTGGCCGCCGTCCTGAACCCGGCCCTCGGCAACTCCTGCGCGAACACGTCGGCCTCCGCCGAGCCCACCGGCAGGCCCACCGGCGAGCGCGCGCACGACACCTCCTACGGCGACTCGGCGTACGGCGACTCGGCGTACGGCGACTCGTCCGACGCCGGACCGGCCTACGGCAGCACGGGCTGCGCCGCGGGATACGGCGCCGAAGGCGCGCCCGCGACCGCTCCGCCCGCCTACGGCGAGGAGACCCCGCCCCCCTGCGAGGAGACCACGCCCCCGCCGAGCCCGACGCCTCCGCCGAGCCACACGCCGCCGCCCACCCGGACCCCGCCGCCGAGCCCGACGCCTCCGCCGACCTGGACGCCGCCGAGCCCGACGCCCTCCACGCCGGTTCCCACTCCGCCGCCCGGCGACCACCAGAGCCCGCCGCCCAGCCTGCCGCACACCGGCAGCGACCGTACGGCCATGGCCGTGACCTCGGCCGCCAGCGCCGC
This sequence comes from Streptomyces sp. NPDC091282, assembly GCF_044757385.1. Lineage (NCBI taxonomy): Bacteria > Bacillati > Actinomycetota > Actinomycetes > Kitasatosporales > Streptomycetaceae > Streptomyces > Streptomyces sp. NPDC091282. Next base: position 1,163,916 of record NZ_JBIVUX010000001.1, on the reverse strand, counting down.
ACTGATCGCCGCCGGGACGCTGCTGTTCCGGCGCGGACGGGCCGCGTCCCGCCGCTCCTAGGAGCCGCCGCCGGATCCCGGACGTCCGATCCGGGATCCGGCCCCCTTCCGCCGGACGCGCACCGCGTCCGGGCCCGCACCCACCGCCGAAAGGCCGTACCTCAGCGGCTGCTCGCCTTCTCGTCGTCGGCCCGGTCGGACGTCCCGGAGACCGCGGTCAGCTCCTCGTGCCGGGCGGCCGGACACCGTTCGTCGGCCGGCTGCCCGGCCTGGCGGACCACGACGGGGGCCGCCCGCGGGACCGGGGTCCGGGCCGGGCGCAGCCGGCCGAGCAGCCGGCTCACCACGTGCCGGCCCCGCAGCGACCGCATCGCCGGACCGGGACCCCGGTCGTCCGGCGCGCTCCAGGCCAGTTCGCGCCCGCGCGGCGCCGGCCGCAGCGCGCTCAGCGGCGCGTAGTTCTCCACCACGAACGCCCGCCCGGCCGGCCCCTGGACCCGCGGGTTGGGCGTCCACAGGCCGACCGCCGTCAGGCCCGCCCCGCGCGGCCAGGACCGCTGCTTGCGGCCCGGCCCGCCCGCGCGCACCAGGCCGGTGCGGTCGGCGTGACCGTGGAAGATCCCGGTCCCGGCCCGGCGGCAGGAACTCCTGCAACAGCAGCCTGCTGCCCGCCTCCTCGGTCCGCCGGAACAGCTCCCGCGCCTCGCGCGCCGACCGCACCACGACCGTGCTGCGCAGCCCGGAACCGGCCGGGACCAGGGTGCGCGGGTGCGTGATCCCGGCCGCGGCGGACGCACCCGGCGGCGGATGCGGCTGCCGTACGAAACGGGACCTGCCGACCGGGCTGCCGGTGGAGTCGGCGACCAGATGGACGTTCACGACACGGACCGCTTCTTTTGTGCCGGTTCACCCGTGCGGACCTTCGGCGCACCCGAAAGCCTCAGCCGCACTGGCGGAATTCATATTGATATGACTGAGTGTCAGTAACTGGTACTTCCTCAGCGGATCTGCGAGCGGTCGAGAAGAACGGACGAGAACTGGTGGAGAAAGGAGCAGGCATGGCTCCACGGCAGCGAAGGCAGCCGAGGTCCCGGTCGCACCGGCGGGCCGTCGTCGCCGCGGTGGCGGCGGTCGTCGTCGCCTCGGCGACCCTGGCGACCGGTCCGGGATTCGCCGCGGGCGCGGAGGTGGCACTGGCCACGGACCCGACGCCGGCTCCGACGCCCACGACCTCCGTCCCGGCGTCCGCGGCTCCGCTGCCGGCCGTGGTGAGCCCGGCGGCCGCGAGCCCGGCGCCGGCCACGCCCGCACCCGCACCGGCCGGTTCGGCGCCGCCCGCCTTCGGCGCCTTCCTGGACTCCGGGCCGCTGGGCGTCGCCCGGATGGCACAGCTGAGCGGCTGGCTCGGCGGCACCGAGCTGAAGGTCGCGCACACGTATCTTCCCGGAAACCGCTGGTCCGACATCGAGGGCGCGCCCGGCTTCCTGGACGTCTGGGCGCACTGGCGGCGCGAGAAGGACGACCGGACCCTCGTCCTCAACGTGCCCATGCAGGAACGCAACGAGGACCACGTCTCCGACGCCGAGGTCCGCACGCTGCTGGCGCGGGGCGCCGCCGGGGAGTTCGACGGGCACTTCCGGGCCCTGGCCGAGCGGCTGGTGGAGCTGGAGGTGCCGGACACGGTCGTCGTGCTCGGCTGGGAGATGAACGGCACCACCTACACCCATCGCTGCGGGCCCGATCCGGCGGCCTGGAGGAAATACTGGAAAAGGATCGTCGCCACCATGCGTGCGGTGCCGGGCCAGAAATTCCGGTTCGACTTCACGCCCAGCCGCGGACGCGACGCGGTCCCGTGGACGCAGTGCTATCCCGGTGACGACACGGTCGACATCGTCGGCATGGATTCCTACGACCAGCCGGCCGGTGTCTCCTTCGACGAACAGGTCCGGGAGCCCTACGGACTTCAGGACCACGTCGATTTTGCGAAGGCCCACCAAAAGCCCGTCTCCTACCCGGAATGGGGCCTCTTCCGCAACGGTGACAACGCCGAGTACATGCGGCGGATGCTCGCCTGGATGGACGAGCACCGACCGCTGTACAACACGGTGACCGACTACTGCCCGCACGGTGTCTGGCAGTGCGCCGACAACCCGCGCTCGTCGCGGATCTACCGCACGGCCCTCTCCGGCCGGACCGACGGCGCGACCCCGACCCCGACGCCCACCCCGGCGGCCCCGAGCCCGGATCCGACGCCGTCCGCCACGCCCTCCGCAGGCACCACGCCCCCGGCCGGCTGCGCGCCCATGGACCTGGGCGACTGGATCGAGTACTGGCTGGGCGGGAAGCTCTGCGTCCGCCTCGACTGGTGGTCGCGCACGCGGGACCAGGACACGCCGTCCTAGCCCTGCCGCCGCTCCAGCCGGCGGCGCCGCACCTCCTTGACCCGCTGCCTGGCGGCGGCGTCGCACAGCGCCGCCGTCAGCAGCGGCGCGGTGCGGCGCCGGGCGAGCAGCAGCCGCTGGTTGGCGACCGGCCGGGGCCGCCAGTGGTGCTTGTACGGCTCGTCGCCGCGCAGCAGGCTCAGCGCACCCCGCTCACCGGTCCCGGTGTGCTGGGTACAGGCATCCAGCAGCATCACCGCCACGTCCGCCTTGCGCTCCCGCAACCGCGGATGCACCCCGTACAGGTAGCCGCCGGCCAGGCTCGGCGACAGCAGGGTCAGATCCACGGCGACCACCTCGCCGTCCAGCCGGAACTCGGTGACCACCGCGTTCCCGGAGCGCACCATCGGCCCCACCGAGCGCACCAGATGCTCCCGGAACCGCGGCTGGAGGTGTTCCGTCGTCACCTTCCGGCCCTCCCACTGGAGCCGGTGCAGATCGAGGAGCCGGCCGAGCGCGCCGTCCACGTCCCCGGGCGCCACCACGTCCCTGCGCACTCCGAGCGAGTCCAGCTTGCGCAGCTTGGCGCGGACCCGCTGGGCCTGCTTCGAGGACAGCCGGGCCACCAGCTCGTCCATGTCCACGGCGGGCAGTTCCAGGCACATCGAGTCGGCGACCATGCGGCACGGCCCCTGCCAGCGCTCCCACACCCGCTCCACCGCGGCGCCCGGACGCACCTCGCGGAAGTCGATCAGCGCCGTCCGTGCCGCTCGGGCCAGCTCCCGGGTGAGGGCGCCCGCGGCCCGGCCGTCGTCGCCGTCCGGGAGCAGGACGTCCGTGTAGTCCGAGATCGCCCCGCCGAGCGGCACCAGCGTGGGCAGCGGCCGGTTCGCCAGCATCAGCGGGGCCGCGCCGACCAGGTCACCGCCGTGCCGCACCAGGACCAGGCGCAGCCGGCCCGGCACGCCGTAGGAGCGCCACCAGGAGTGCAGCCAGGGGTGGCTCTGGAACGGGGTGGCCGTGCCGCACCGCCGGTACAGGCGCTCCCAGGCCGGGGCCAGCTCCGCGAAGGCGCCCTCGTCGGTGACGAGTTCGGCGGTGTGCGCGGCGAGCGTCGGGGGGGCCGTCGTCGTCACAGCTGACCGTGCACGTCGGCGGCGACGGTCGGTCCCGGCACGGAGGCCTGCGGGACGGGTTCCTCCGTACGGCGCCGGGGCCGCACCAGCAGCGTGAGACCCGCCAGCAGGCCGCCCGCGCTCGCGCCCACCAGGCCGGTCACCTTCGCGGACGCCGAGGTCGGCGCGGCCGGCTTCGGCGCCCGGGAGAACTGGAGGAGTTCGACGTGGGTGTCGCCCTTGGTGTCGTTGGCGTGCTGGGTGAGCGACCGGGCCACCGCGTTCGCCATGTCGGCGGCCTGCATGGGGTGCGGCGAGGTGGCCGACACGGCGACCATCGGCGCGTCCGGCGAGGTCTCCGTCTGCACGTTCCTGCGCAGCGTGTCCACCGGTACCCCGGCCCACACCTGGGCGTCCCCGAGCACCGCGAGCTGGGTCGCGACCCGGCCGTAGGCCTGCGCGAAGCCCTGCGCGGTGGCGGTGTCGGACTTGTCGGTGGGGACCGCGATGACGTAGCTGGTCGCGGTGTAGCTGGCCGGCGTGAGCACGCCGTAGGCACCGCCCAGCAGTCCGCCGGCCACCACCCCGGCCGCCAGCAGCGACCAGGGCGGGACCGCGCGGGCGCGGACGAACGGGCGGGCTGCCCTGTTGGTGTTCTCGGTCATGGCGTGCTGACTCCCTGAGGGACGGTGGCGAGTGCGGCCGCGTAGACGTCCATGAGCTGGGCGGCGCTGCGGGTGATGCAGTAGTGGCGGGCGGCCTCCGGCGCGGTGCGCGGACCGGACCCGGCGGCGCGGGCGGCGGCCAGCGCCGCGGCCCAGGCGCCGGCACCGCCCTCGATCCGGCGGGCGGCCGGGGCGGCGGCGGGCGGCAGGTCCTCGACGGCCGGGCAGGAGCTGTAGAGGACGGGCAGCCCCGCGGCCAGCGCCTCGATCACCGCGAGCCCGAAGGCCTCCTCGGCGCAGGGCGAGGCCAGCACGTCCATGGCCGAGGTGAGAGCGGGCAGGTCGGGTTCGGCCGGGTCGTCGCTGACGTAGGGCCGTTCACCGGCGAACACCACCCGGCCGGCGACCCCGGCCCGCGCGGCGGCACGGCGCAGGGCCTCCTCCTGCGTGCCGCCGCCGACCAGCAGCAGCCGGCAGTCCCGCGGGAGTTCGGCCAGGGCATCGATCAGGACGTCGAACCGCTTGCCGGGCGCCAGCCGCCCGATGCCGCCCACCACGAAGGCTTCCTGCGGGATCCCGAGCCGGGCCCGGGTGCGCCGGCGCCGCTCCGGGTCGAAGCGGAACCGCTCCAGGTCGATGCCGTTCGGGACCACCTCGATGCGCGGCCCCGGCACGCCCCACCCGCGCAGCCGTTCGGCGACGGTGGGGGAGACGGCGACCGTGGAGCGGCCGAGCCGTTCGCCCGCGAGGTACAGCGCCCGTACCCCGGCGGTCAGCCGGCGCCCCTCCAGCTGGGTGTCGCCGAGCGAGTGCTCGGTGGCGACGACGGCCCGCACGCCCGCCAGCCGCGCGGCGATCCGGCCGTAGAGGCAGGCCCGGTAGAGATGGGTGTGGACGAGGTCGTAGCGGCCCCGGCGGATGACCCGGACCAGGCGGGGCAGCGCCGCCAGGTCACGGTTGCCGGCCATCCCGAGGTCGATCACCCGCACCCCGTCGGCGGCCAGGGCGCGCGCGACCGGCCCCGGGTTGGTGAGCGTGACGACGTCGCAGGAGACGGGGAGGTGACGCAGCAGCAGCCGCAGCTGCTGCTCGGCCCCGCCGACCCCCAGGCCCGTGATGACGTGCAGAGCCCTCATTCACAGCCCCTTGACGGGACGGCGGCGCAGCCGGTGCAGCCGGTACTTCAGGAAGAGCCGCAGGGCGCGGTCGTTCTGGCCGACGTGCACCCGGGGCAGGGTGTGGACGCCGTTCAGGTCGCCGGGGTCGATGGCGCAGGCGTAGCCGTACCCGGCGTCCCGCACCGCGTCGACGACACGGTGGTCGACGGCGCCGTAGGGGTAGCAGAAGCCCTCCACCGGGGTCTGGAGCAGGCTCTCCAGAACGGCCCGGCTGTCGGCCGTCTCCGACCTCAGGGTCTCCGTGTCGGCCTTCGTCAGGTCGACGTGGTTGAGTCCGTGCGAGCCGATCTCCACGCCGGCCTTCGCCGCCCGCCGGACCCCGTCGACGGTGAGCAGCGGCTTGCGCGGGCCGAGCGAGTCCCAGCGGTTGTCGCTGCCGAGCCGTCCCGGCAGCACGAACAGGGTGGCGCCGCAGCCCCAGCGGTCGAGCAGCGGCAGGGCGTGGTCGAGGAAGTCGGCGTAGCCGTCGTCGAAGGTGAGCCCGACCAGCCGGCGCCCGTCGCCGCGGGCCCGGGCGGCGAGCAGTTCACCGACCGACACCCCGCGCAGCCCGTGCCGGCGCAGCCAGCTCAGCTGTCCGGCCAGGCGGTCGGGGGTGACGGTGACCCGGTAGGGGTCGTCCGAACAGTCGCCCACGGAGTGGTACATGGCGACCCAGGGGACCGGGCCCGTCAGGTGTCCGACGTTCTCGGCGGACTCAATGGAAGACGGCATGCGCGAGCCTTCTGGTGAGGGTGCCTACGGAACGGAGTGCGGGTGCGAAGCCCTGGGCGTCCAGAGCCCAGCCGAGCAGGACGAAGACCACGGTCACGGCCGTGGCGCCGGCCAGCAGACCCGCGAACGGGTCCGCGGGCCGTGCCGCCACGAAGGTGCCGACGACCGTGGCGATCACCGCGGCCCGGACCGGCCGGCTCAGCTCGGCCACGACCCGCCGGGTACGGATCGGAACACTGCGCGGGCCCATGCCGCACAGCAGGAGGACGGCGGTGAGGGTGATGCCGGCGGCGTTGGCGGCGGCGATGCCGGTGACGCCGTACCGGCCCACCGTCATGGCGCCGATCCACGAGGTCACGACGATCCCGGCGACCATGGCGCCGACCGGGTACCAGGTGGCGCGGCCCGCCGAGAAGTAGGAGCGCACCAGCACCCCGACCATGGTCTGGCCGAGCAGCCCGAACGCGTAGACCCGCATCACCCCGGCGGTGGCCGCGGTGTCCGCCGCGGTGAACGCGCCGCGCTGGAACAGCAGATGGATGAGCTGCGGCGCACACGCGACGACCACGGCGGTGCCGAGCAGGACGACGCTCGCGGCCACCGACAGGTCCCGCTCCACCCGGCGCCGGGCCCGCTCGGTGTCGCCCTCGGCCAGCGCCCGTGCCACCACCGGGAAGGTGACCGTGCACAGCATCAGCGACATCGACATCGGGATCTGCGCGACCTTCTGCGCGTAGTTGAGGTGCGAGATCGCCCCGGAGTGCAGGTGCGAGGCGAGAAAGCGTTCGATCAGGACCTGCGACTGCCGGCACAGCGCGAACAGCAGCACGGTGGCCATCAGCGCGATGTTCAGCGGCTGCGCCTCGGCGGCCGGCGCGGCGGCCGGCGCGGCCGCGGTCTCCCCGGCCCGGCGCCGCACCTGCCGGAGCAGCGACGGAACCTGTACGGCGACCATCAGCAGGCCCCCGGCCGCCACCCCGAGCGCCGCCGACCGCACGCCCCAGCGGCCGCCGACGGCGAACATCGCGGCGACGATGCCGGCGTTGTAGGCGACGTAGATCGCGGCCGGCGCGAGGAACCGCCGGTGCGCGCGGAGCGCGGCGCTGCAGTACCCGGCCAGCCCGAAGGTCAGCACACAGGTGGCGGTCAGCCGGGTGCAGTCGACGGCGAGCCGGGGGTCGTCCAGGCCGGGCGCCAGCACCTCGACGAGCTGCGGGGCGCCTCCGACGAGGAGGGCGCCGACGGCCGCGAAGGCGAGGGCGAGCCGCGGCAGGGTCCCGGCGACCAGCGCCCGCACGGGATCGCCGGGAGCGCCCTGCGCCCGCCGGGCCAGCGCCAGGCTGAAGGCGGGGATCAGCGCGAACGCGAGCCCGTCCTCGATGAGCAGGGTCGCGGCGAACTCGGGGACCGTCCAGGCGACGAGGAAGGCGTCGGTGTCCTGCCCGGCCCCGAAGAGCCGGGCCAGCGACTGGTCCCGGACGAGCCCGAGGAACGAGCCGACGACGGAGAGGGAGGCGGTGACGAGCGCGGCCTTGGCGAGCACCCCGCGCGAGGACGGGCCCGCCTCGGGGCCGCGGGGCTCCGGCGGCCGTGGCTCCGCCGCCAGGGTCCGCTCGGCGCCCACCGGTTCGCTGCCGGCACGTGACCCGGGCACGCCCGAGGTCCTGGAAGGCGTGACCGTCATGCCGAACGCTCCGCCCCCGTCAGTGCCCACCAGGCCACCGCCCCGAACACCACCGCCGTCAGCACGGTGGAGGGTCCTCCGATGTCGGCGTACGCGAAGTCCACGAGCTGCCAGACGAGCAGTCCGCACCCGACCAGCGCGCAGTCCAGGCCGGCCCCGCCGCGGGCCCGCCACCACCCGCGCAGCCCGCACACCAGCAGCGCCAGCCAGCTGCCCGCCAGCGTCAGCGCGCCGAGCAGTCCCTGCTCGCTGAGGACCAGCAGGTACATGTTGTGCGGGGACAGCAGCGGCTGCTTGCGGTACGCGGCGCCCGCGCCCTCGGTGTCGCTGCCGGAGGACAGCGCCAGCGAGGCGTGTCCGTCCCGGTAGGCCGGGAAGTTCTTCAGGCCGACGCCGGTGACCGGGTGTTCGCGCCACATGCCCGTCGCCGCGGCCCACAGCGTGTAGCGGTCGACCACCGACTGGTCCGGCGCGTCGGTCACCTGCCCGATGCTGCTGAGCCGCTCCTGGAGCATGGCCGTACCGACGCCGAAGCCGCCGACCAGCACCACGCCCGCGGCGACCGCGACCGCCGCCACCTTCAGGGCCCGCCGCAGCCCGGCCAGCGCCAGCTGCACACCGCAGGTGAGCACGGTCGCGATCCAGGCGCCGCGGCTGAAGGACACGGCCAGCGGCAGCAGCAGACCGAGCGCGCACCCGGCCGCGACCATCCGCTGCCGCACGGGTGAGCGGCCCAGCGCCAGACCCAGCGCGCAGACGAGGCCGAACGACACCACGGTCGCCATGCCCATCACGTCCTGCGGTCCGAACGTGCCGACCGCGCGGATCTCCTCGCCCTGGTACGACGCCCCGGTCCCGGTGAGGTACTGGTGCACCCCGACCGCGCCCTGCCATCCGGCGAGCCCGACGAACGACCAGGCCAGCAGCCGGAAGTCGGCACGGTCCCGGATCAGCAGCAGCACGGCCGCGGGCACCAGGACGAAGACCTGGAGGTAGCGGCCGAGGCCGGTCAGCGCGGCTCCCGGCGAGGCCGCGCCGGCCGCGGCGAGCGCGAGGCCCAGCACCGGCATGCCCAGCACCACCGCGGCCGTCACCGACAGCGGCCGGTGCCGCTCCCGTACCGCCCGTACCGCCGCGTACAGCACGACCAGGGCGGACACCGCGTCCGCGGGTCCCGCCCCGCTCTCGTCGCCGGCCGGGGTGAGCGACAGCGCGAGGACCGCGAGCACGGCGGTCGCGGCGAGGACCGGCGGCAGCCGCAGCGTCCTGGCCGGGGAGAGTGCGAAGCTCATCGTCAGCTCCCCGTCGACCGCACGAGCGCGGCCGCGGTGCGCAGCAGGATGCAGACGTCCTGCCACAGCGACCAGTTGTCGATGTAGGCGTTGTCGAAGCGGGCCCGGTCCTCGATGGAGGTGTCGCCGCGCAGCCCGTGGATCTGCGCGAGTCCCGTGATGCCGGTCTGCATCCGGTGGCGAGCCGCGTAACCCGGGTGGCTCTGGCTGAACTGGCCGACGAAGTAAGGCCGTTCGGGACGCGGGCCGACCAGGCTCATGTCGCCCCAGAGCACGTTCCACAGCTGGAGCAGCTCGTCCAGGGAGGTCTGGCGCAGGAAGCGGCAGAACGGGCTCATCTCGCGTTCGCCGGCCACGCTCCAGCGCGTCGCGGCCTCGTGCGCGTCCACCGGCCGGTGGGTGCGCAGCTTGAGCAGGGTGAACGGGCGACCGCCGCGGCCGATGCGCTCCTGCCGGAAGACCACGCCGGGCCCGTCGGTCAGGCGCAGGACCGCCGCGCACACCAGGAGCAGCGGACTGACCAGGACCAGCGCGGTCCCGGACACCACGATGTCGAGGACCCGCTTGCCGACGCTGCCGCGCCGCCGCGAGCGCATCTCCAGACGGCGGCAGGAGAACCCGGCGAGCTGGTCGCGCATCTCGTACGCCGGGGAGTCCGCGTCGACCTCCCAGACCGCGCAGCCCGACTCGGCCAGCGCCCGCAGCAGCGGGCCCTGTTCGGTGCGGACGGCGGGATGCACGGTGAGGACGGCCCGGACCCCGTTCTGGATGAGGGCCCGCTCGACCTCCTCGCCGGTGGTCAGCACCGGCAGGCCGCCGGCGCCCTCGGGCCGCTCGGCGACGACACCGACCGGCCGTACCCCGAAGGCGGGGTGGCGCAGCACGGCGGCGGCGACCCGCTGGGCGGTGGCGGCCGGGCCGATGACCAGCGCGGCGCGCGGACGGCGCAGCAGGGTCAGGCGGCGGCGCCAGTGCACCAGGCCGCGCCCGGCGCAGGCCGCCGCCGCGTGCAGCGCGCAGCCCAGCAGCAGGGTGCGGGCGGGCAGCGCGCGGTCCGGGTCCCAGGCGGCGACGGCGGCCGCCAGGCCCAGCCAGACGACGGCGATCCGGCCGCAGACCGCCGGGAGTTCGTCCAGGACCCCGGCGACCCGGCCGCCCGGCTGCGGGCGCAGCAGTACCGCCCCGGACATTAGCAGACAGACCAGGACGGGCCGGCGCACGGCCGCGTCGAGGGCGACGGCGCCGAGCAGCGCGGCGCACAGGTCGGCGGCCAGCAGCGGCACCGGGGAGGCGGTCCGCGCGGGCGGGCGGCCCAGCGGGAACCGGAAGCCTCCCGCGGTGCGGGCCGGCAGGACCGAGACGGGCGAGAGTCCGTGCTCCCGTGGCTGCGGGCCGGGGGAGGGGACGGTGCTTTCCGCGGTCACGAGTGGATGGACTCCCTGCGCTCGGAGGACACGAGCGGGCGCTCGCCGAGGAGTTCGCGGTACAGCTCCGCGACCGCCTCCGCCGTGCGCCGCACCTCGTGCGTGGACTGGACGTGCCGGCGCCCCCGTGCGCCGAGCGCCGAGCGCAGCTCCGGGTCGAGCAGCAGGCCGGCGACGGCGTCGGCCAGCGCGCCCGGCTGCCCCGGCGGGACCAGGCAGGGCCCGCGGTGTCCGGGCGGCAGGCTCTCGCGGGCGCCGTCGACGTCGGTGACGAGCACCGGCCGGCCGCAGGCCATCGCCTCCAGCGGGGCCAGTGCCATGCCCTCCCAGCGGGACGGCAGCACCACCAGGTCGGCGGCCCGGTACCAGGGGCGGACGTCGGAGACGGCGCCGGCGAACTCGACGGACTCCGGGGCGAGCCGGCGCAGCGCCTCGTGGTCCGGTCCGTCGCCGACCAGCACCAGCCGGGCGCGCGGTACTTGGCGCAGCACCTCGGGCCAGGCCCGCAGCAGGACGTCCTGGCCCTTCTGCGGGCACAGCCGGCCGACACAGACGACCAGCGGCTCGCCGGGTCCTGAGCGGCCCGGGGTGTCCGGGACACCGGGGGTGAAGCGGCCGGTGTCGATGCCGTTGGGGACGACGGCGTACCGGGCGCGGATGCCGGCGCGCACGCCGGTCGCCCGTTCCGCCTCGCTGACGCACACCACCCGGTGCGCCCAGCGCGCCCCCCACCGTTCCCAGCGCAGCGCCAGCGCGGCCGTGGTCCCGCCGACGGCCTCGAAGGACCAGGCGTGCGGCTGGAACAGGGTCGGGACGCGGCCGCGCAGGGCCAACCGGCCCGCCAGGCCCGCCTTGGCACTGTGCGCGTGCACCAGCTCCGGCCGCACCGCGCCGACCAGCCGGCCGAGCCGTCGTACCTCGTCCGGGAGATCCGTGCCGGGGGACCGGCCGGCCCGCCACTCGTGCACCTCGGCGCCCAGCGTGCGCGCGGCGTCGGCCAGTTCACCGCCCGGACAGGCCACCGCGACCCGCATACCGGCCGTGAGCTGGGCCTTCGTCAGGTCCAGGACCACTTTGGCCACCCCGCCCTCGACGGGTTGCGCCAGGTGCAGGACCCGTCGCCGAGGGTCGGTTGCTGATCGGTGCATACGCGGAATTCCTCAACTCACGGGGGGCGCTCGGGACTGCGGGCGGGAACGCGCCGCACTACTGCACGTCCACGGCGGCGAAGAGCGCGCCCGCCCACGCCGCATCGCGCTGGGAAACGAGCCTGAAGGTCGGCTGGTCACCGCCCTGTCCGAGAGCGGTACCGAGATCGAACACATCCGGTTCGTGGCCGAGCGTGTTGGCGTACGCGGGCTCACGCCGGGCGCGTACCGGGCCTGGGTCGTTGATCGTGGAGTTGAGTACGCCGTCCGCCGGACCGGCGGTGTCGGCGAGCGGGGTGGGGGCACGGCAGGCGACGGAGCACGTGAGCGCGTCACCCGGGCCGCCCCGGTCGCCGTTGTAGGGCACCGGGTCCAGCGGGCCGGGGGCGCCACGCGGGCCGCGTAGCCCGTTCGGCCCTGTACCGGTCGTCCCGTCGGGTGAGCCGGAGCCGCCCCGGAGTTCCCCGGACCGGCCGCCGGATCCGGCGATGAGCGCCCGCCCGGCGCCGGCCGCCCGGACCGCGGCCGGGGCGGGCGCGCTCTTCGACACGCGGCGCGGCGGCGGGCCCAGGAGATTGCGCATGACCGGCTTCGCCCTTTCGGGAAGGGAGGGGAGGCGGAGGAGTGCGAGGTGCCGCCCATACGGGTAGGTCGGGAGATTCGCAACTGTAATCGCTATCCGCACTAATCAGCCGAAACCGGGCATGTGTGTCGGATTGGTGAAGGAGGGCTTCCGGGAGATCACTCGTTCGGCGGCACAACCCGAGCCGGTCCAGCGCGTTGACACGGCGCTGGGCATCCGCCCGGATGTTTATCTCGATTCCAAGGAGCACTTCCATGTCGCGTATCGCGAAGGGCCTGGTCCTGTCCACCGCCGCCGTCGCGGCCGTCGCCGGCGGCGCCGGTGCGGCCGCCGCCGACAGCGGCGCGAACGGCGCCGCCGCCCACTCCCCGGGCGTGCTGTCTGGCAACGTGATCCAGGTTCCGGTCCACGTTCCGGTCAACGTCTGCGGCAACACCATCGACGTGATCGGCCTGCTGAACCCGGCCTTCGGCAACACCTGCGTCAACGACTGACGCTGCGGCATTTCCCCCGGCCGGCCGTCCGCCCGCGCACCCCGCGGGCGGACGGCCGGTCCGTGCGTCCGGGCCCGGAACGCGTGCCCGCGCCGCCCGGCGGTGTCCCTCGAACGGCCGGAGTCCGGGCGGACCTGACGGGGCGGCCCCGCCAGGGCACCTCATCAGGCACGACGCGAGCCGCGCGGAAGGCGGCCGGTGACGGCGGGCGGCCGAGCGGTTGCAGCCCGGCACGGGTGATTTCACGGTGGGCAGCACGATCCGATGCGCATCGAAAGGAACATCCATGCGTGCTCTGCCCGCACGGCGTCTCGCGTCCACCGCGCTCTGCGCCCTTCTCCTGGCCGGGATCACCGGCCCGGCGGCCGTCGCCGCCGGCCCGGCCCACCGGCGCGGCGACGCGAAGTCCGAGGCGCCCGTCCCCGGTGCCGACGCGCTGCTCGCCCAGGCCAAGTCGCTGGGCGGCCTCGGAGCCGTGCTCAAGCCGGTCACCGACCTGCTCGACACCGTGCTCGCCGCGGACAACGGCCAGCTGACCCCCGATCAGGCCACCCAGCTCGGCGACGCCGCGAAGGCGGCCATCGCCCAGGTGGCGGCCGCGGCCCCGGCGGCCCCTCCCGCCGCCGCGGCCCCGAGCACCCCGGCGCTGCCGTCGACGTCCGCCCTGCCGTCGGCCCCCGCCGTGCCGGCCGCGTTCCCCGCGCCCGCCGCCGCCCAGGCCAAGGGTCTCGGAGGCGCCCCCGCCGCCAAGGACCTCACCGGTGACGCGCTGACGGCCCTGCAGAGCGCGGTCGACGCCCTCCTGAAGGCCGCCACCTCCGGTGACCCCGCCCAGGTGCCGCCGGCCGCCACCGCCGTCGTGACCGGCCTGGTGAACCTGCTCGCCGCGGTCCTGCTCGGCGGCGGCCTGCCCGCGCCCGACCTGCCGGGGCTGCCGAGCCTGCCCGCCGCGCCGAGCCTGCCGTCCACCCCTTCGCTGCCGGTGCCCACGGGCTGACGCCCGCCCGGACGGCTTCGGCACAGGCGTCCTTCGGGGATCTCATATGTCTTCCGAGCACGGGGTTTCCGGCCCGCCGGGACATCGTTAGGCACGGCGTCAGAATCCCCTGGTGGCTTCGTTGCGTGGCTCGCGCCGCCGAAAGTCGCCGAAGAAAGGAACACGATGAAGTCCCTGAAGGCTGCCGCTGTCGTCGCCGGTTCCGTGGCTCTCGCCGGCTTCGCCGCGCCCGCGTTCGCCTCGAACAACGCCGACCTGACGCCCACCAGCCTCAACGGCGCGGTCGACACGATCACCAAGAGCCCGCTGACCCTGGACCAGGCGATGCCGCTGAAGCACCAGTCGGACGCCCTCGACACCGAGAACAAGCACTCCGTGCTCCACAAGGTCAAGCGGACCACCGGCGCCGTCAACCAGCACAACCCGCTGCTCGGCGGTCTGCCGCTGCAGAGCTGACACCGGGCGGGACCGCTTCGGGGGACGCCGTGCCGGCGTCCCTCGTTCGTGTGGCCGCGCCGTCCGCCGTCCGCCGAACGGGTGAGCGCGGCCCCGGGCGCCCCGCGACCCGCCGATATGGTCGCGCGGTGACCTCAACCCCCAGCGAGACCCGCCCCTTCCACCCCGCCGACCTCGGCACGGTCGCCGTGCTGGCCTGGAGCGGCGAGGGCCCCGACGGCAGCGACATGGCCTACCTGCTGGCCTACTCCCTCGGTGACGCGGCGGGCGGCGCGCAGGCCACCTCCGCCGCCGTCGAGGCGCTGCTGGAGAACAACGGGCTGCCGGTCGGCGGCGACCTCGTGGACGGCACCGCCCGGCCCAGCCTGCCGGTCACCCTGCTGGTCGAGTCCGGTACCGCCGTCCTCAACCTGGCCCCGCTGCACGCCCAGTGCCGCGCGCCCGAGGAGTGGCTCGCGGCCGTCGCCGAACGCGGATACGCCTACCTGGTGTTCACCACCCGGCCGTGGCCCGAGGGCGAGCCCGGCAAGCCCGTCGAGGCCGAGGCGCTCAAGAACTTCGCCGGAGCCGACGAAACCCTCACGGCCGCCGCGCACGTCGTGCTGCCCGCCCGCAGCCTGCGCGGCTGACGCCCGGCCCGCCGGTGGGACCTGCGGACCAGCCGATGAGTGAACAGCCGACTAATACGGCACCCGGGCGATCTGTGAACTGGTGCCGCTCTCCGGCTCGTTACCCGGTACGGACCCCGCTCGTCCCGCCTCCTGAAAGGGCCCGTACCCGCCATGAAGCCGACCGCTCGTAAGACCCTCGCCGCCGTCGTCACGGGCGTCGCGGTCGCCGTGGGCGCCGCCGCCACGCCCGCCGCCGCGACCCCGACGGTGCCCGTCCCCGTCCCGCTGGACGCCGCCGGGAAGGTCCTCCCCATGGAGATGCCCAGGATCGGCATGGAGCTGCCGCTGCTGATCCCCGGCGCCCCCGAGGCGCCGCGCTTCACCGAGGGCCGGCTCCTCCCGGACCGGACGCTGCCGCAGGTCCCGCTGAACGGCGGGCTGCCCGGCATCGGCCTCAGGGCACCGCTGCCGCACGTCCCCGGCGACGGCGACGACCACATCGACGTCGGCACGCCCGCCTCCCCGCTGCGCGCGCTCACCCCGGGCCTCGCGCTGGCCGCCCCGCTCACCGCGCCCGACCCGATGCACCCCGCCCTCCCGGCCCTCCGACCGCCCGCCGCGGGCGTGCTCGCCCCGGCCCTGCGGACCGTCGTCGGCGGCGGCCTCGGCGCCGGCCCCGGCGTGTGACCCGCCGCCCGCTCCGGCGGTGCGGCCGGATGGCGGTGGGGCGGTGACCGGGAGGCGCCTCGGACGGTTAGCGGTAGCGACAGCGATCGGTGAACCGTACGAGGAGTGAGCATGGTCGTCGGAGTAGGCGGGATCGCGGTGGGAGCGGAGCCGGGGGCCGGGCGGCCGGACAGAGCCGGGGCGGGCGGACCCACGCGGCGCGAGGTGGCCCGGGGGCTGCTCGCCTCCGGGGCCGCCCTGGCGCTCGCCCCGGTCGTCGCCGCCTCCGGCCCGGTGCCCCCGTCGGACGGACCGGCGGGCACCTCCTTCGACGAGACCTACCGGGGCCGCCGCATCCGCGGTGTCCTGGTGCCGGCGGCCGGCCGGGCCGCCGGCGAGGACCAGTGGCAGGTCACCGTCGCGGGTCGCCCGCTGCACCTGATGCGGCGGGCCGACGGCACCTGGCTGAGCATGGTCGACCACTACAGCTCGTACCCGACCCCGCTGGCGGCGGCCAGGGCGGCCGTCGACGAGATCGGCCCCGGGCAGCGGCTGCGCGACCTGGCCCCGGGACCGATGGGCGGGGGGCACCAGCACATGGAGGGCGGCCATGGCGTACGTGCGTAAGGACGTCAGCAGGCTGACGGCCGGCGAGCGCAAACGGCTCGTCGACGCCTTCCTGGAGGTCAAACGCCGGGGCGAGTACGACGAGTTCGTGCGGATGCACATCGACCACTACACGGCCGACGGCGAGCGCGGACTGCGCACCGCCCACATGGCGCCCTCCTTCCTGCCCTGGCACCGCCGTTTCCTGCTGGAGATGGAGCGCGCCCTGCGCCGGGTGGACGCGTCGGTGACCGTGCCGTACTGGGACTGGACCAAGGACCGTACGGCGTCCTCCGTCCCGTGGACCAGGGACCTGCTGGGCGGGAACGGCCGGGCCAGGGACCAGCAGGTGACGACCGGGCCGTTCGCCTACGCGGCGGGGCACTGGACCATCAAGGAGGGCGTCACCGACGGCGAGTTCCTCGCCCGCGACCTCGGGCGGGCCCGCGACCCGATCGCGCTGCCCACCAGGACCCAGCTCGCCCGGGCGCTCGACGACCCGGCGTACGACGTCGCCCCCTGGGACTCGACCGTCGCCCGGGGCTTCCGCAACAAGCTGGAGGGCTGGGGGGCGGGCAGCGGCAGCGCCTCGTGGCGCAACCACAACCGGGTGCACCGCTGGGTCGGTGGCGCGATGCTCGGCGGCGCCTCCGTCAACGACCCCGTCTTCTGGTTCCACCACGCCTTCGTCGACCTCCAGTGGGAGCGCTGGCGGGCCCGGCACCGGGGAGCGCGCTACCTGCCGGGCGCCGCGCCGCGCCGCGGCGACCCGCAGTACGGACGGGTCGTCGCCCGCGGCCAGAAGCTGCCGCCGTGGAACGACACCCCGGGATCGCTGGAGGACCTCAGCGGGGTCTACCGCTACGCCTGAGACGTCCCGGACACGGGAAGGGCCCCGGCACCGAGGGTGCCGGGGCCCTTTCGCGCGTGGAGGCTCAGCTGCCGTAGCCGCCGCTCTTGTTGTCGCCCGTGCCGGCCTTCATGTGGCCCACGTTGGCGCAGGTGTTGCCGAACGCCGGGTTCAGCAGGCCGATCACGTCGACGGTGTTGCCGCACACGTTGACCGGGATGTTCACCGGGACCTGGATGACGTTGCCGGACAGCACGCCGGGCGAACCGACGGCCTCGCCGTTGGCACCCGCGTCGGCCAGGGCCAGGCCGGCCCCGCCGATCACCACAGCACCGGTGCCCAGGGCGACGACGGCGGCCTTCGCGATGCGAGACATCACGTTCTCCTTCTTGTTGCTCGGGGAGTGCGGCGGCAGGACCCGCCGTCGCACTCCCCGTTCAACGCCACGGCCTGCGGCTGGTCACGCCGATCACGGAACGATCACTCCAAGGGCCCGAGGCGGGGGCGGCCGCCGTACCGGGGAGCCCGTCAGGAAGGGCGGACGGTCCGCGCCGCGGGGCCGTCACGTCTCGTGCGGATGGCGTAGGGGAGACGGGCGCGGGGCGGGTCCGCGGCGCGGCCGGCGCCGCGTCAGGCCGCCGCCAGCGTCGACCGGTACCAGCGTTCCGCGCGCCGGAAGCAGCTCGCGAAGCCCGCGGCCGGCGACTCGCCGAGGTCGGACCAGAGCGCGTCCGCCTCGAAGAAGTGGTCCGTGGTCAGGATGTCGAGGGTGTCGGGCGGGACGCCCTTCGCCGCGAGGATCGCCTTGGCGCCCTGGACGGTGAGGTTGTCGTGCGGCCAGGCGATCCCGGCGCACTCGGCGACCGCTCGCAGCGCGCTGGCCACGGTGACCGGCACGGGGTGCGCCGCGTGGTAGATCCGCGAGGTCAGCGCGGTGTCCGGGGCGAGCGCCGTGGCGACCAGCAGCCGGGCCAGGTCCGGCGCGGTGATCACCGAGGCGCGCGCGGGCCAGCCGGCCACCACGCCGGGCAGGGCGCGCAGCAGCCGTGCCAGGTTGGGGCCGACCCACAGGTCGCCCTCGCCGAAGACCAGATGGGGACGGAGCACCACACCGCCGGCGGCGAGGACCGCGTCCTCGGCCGCCGCGCGGGTGCGCGAGGTGACGGAGCCCGGATTGCGGGTCAGTTCCTCGGGGCGGGAGCCGCGGAAGGTGCCGCGGCCGTAGACGGAGGCGGTGCTGAGCTGGACGATCCGGCGTACCCCCGCGCGCCGGGCCTCGTCGACCAGCGCCGCGGTTCCCCGCGCGTTGACGGCCTCGTTCGCCGCCGCGCTGCCGCCGATCTGCGAGGCGCAGTGCAGCAGCACGTCGACCCCGTCGCAGACCCCGCGCAGCGAGCCGGGGTCGGTCAGATCCGCGGCCACGGTCCGCACTCCGGAGCAGGACCGGGGCACGGACCTGCGGTGGGTCATGAGCCTGAGCTCGGCGCGCCGCAGCCGCGCCTCGTGCGTCACGTGCGCCCCGACGAATCCGGACGCACCGGTGATGAGGATGGTGGGCACGGGGACTCTCCCGGAAGGCGGTCGGGGTCAGCGGACACGGGGCCGCAGGACGAGTTCGGCGGTGAAGACCGTCTCCTCGCGCTGGCTGCCGCGCACCCGCACCAGCAGGTCGCCCGCGGTGCCGTACGGCTCGGGTTCGGCCGTGATCCAGCAGGGCGCGTCCAGCTCGGCGTAGCGCACGAACTCGCTGCGCATGCCGAGCAGGAGCGCGCCCGGGGCTCTGGTGCGGGCGTGCGCGGCCTGCCGGGCGGCCTCCAGCAGGAACATGCCGGGTATGTGGTCCACGGGATGGTCGAAGTAGGTCGGGTGCGCGGTGTCGACCCGCAGTTCCCAGCGGTCGCGCGTGCCCGGCGCGGGCTCGCCGAGGACCACGTGGAGCGGGCCGGCGTGGCCCACGAGGGCGGGGTCGAGGGCCGGCGGCGGGGTGCTGCCGGTGGTGGGGCGTTCGCCGCGCATCCGCCGGTACACGTCCGGGCTCATGCAGCGGAACGCGGCCGAGGCGGTGGCGCGGGCGCCGTTCTCGCGGACCACCGTGACGTCGTAGCGCATCTCCCGCAGGCGGCCCGCGCGGCGGACGACGTCGCGGCAGACGGTGTGCATCCGGACGTCGGTGGGCACCGCGTCCGCCACGAGCAGCTCCGGCTCCGTGGTCACGGACATGTCAGACATGAGGAACTGGTGGCCGAACGGCACGTCGAACTCGGCGTGGGCGAGCAGGGAGCCGATCTGGCGCACGGACTCGATCAGCAGCATGGGGTCCTGGTAGCCCCGGACCGGGGCGAACAGGGCGTGGCAGCGCGGCCATTGGGCCCGGACGACGAAGCAGGCGTCGTCGGCGGCGCGGGCGCCGTCCCGGACGGCCGGCTCGGCGGGCTCCCACCCGGTGAGCAGAACTTCGGAAACCGCCGCGCGATGGACATACTCGCGGGGCACAGTGGTGGTCAGTGCGGGCAGCAGGGGCTTCGGCGCGGAACCACGGTCGGTGAGGTGCGGCATGTGCAGCGCTCCTGTCGGTATGACGGAAGGGGGCAACAGGCCGTACGTCGGCAGCTACCCCCCGTGGCCGACGTTCTAGCCACAAGATACAGACAGGTCGGTCCGGTTTCGCAAGACCCGGGTGAATTTCTTGGCTCAGTTGGGACGTTTACCGGTACGGCTTCCCCTTGATCATGACTGATTTGCCGGACTTGCCGATGTAAAGGATGGGGGTCGGTATGGTTTCGGGGGCGGGCATAGTCCTTGGACAAGTCTTCCTCCAGGGTTCATGTGCGGAGCGTGGCCTACCACTTGTCCGGTAATCCGACGAAATTGCAGCTCACGATGGTGTCGAGAACCGCCAAGTGACGCGCCGCGCCGTCCCAGCAGGCCAGTTGACAATCAGACAAGTCTGTTTGGTACGGTCTCCTGGTGAACCCGCAGTCCCAGATGACGTGGATGTGCCTCAGGGGGAACTGATGAACCGGCAGTACGCGGATCTTTTGGCGCCGTCACCGCGGCGGCACCGCTCGCACGGCCCGGTCGTCCCGGCCGGACACCCGGCCTGTCCGACTCCCTCGTACGCCGTGCCGCAGACGGGAGCCGTCAGCGTCCTGGTGGTGGAGAGCGACCCGCGGGCCGCCGACCCCCTGATCCAGGGCCTGGTCCGGCACGGCTACGCCACCCACGGCGCCACCACCGGCGCCCAGGCGCTGCGCGGTCACTCCCAGGCGGACCTGGTCCTGCTCGACCTGGACCTGCCGGACCTGGACGGCCTGGAGGTGTGCCGCGGCATCCGCGCGGTCAGCGACCTGCCGATCATCGCGGTCAGCGCACGCGGTTCGGAACTCGACTGCGTGCTCTGCCTCCAGGCGGGCTCGGACGACTACCTCGTCAAGCCGTACGGCTTCCGGGAGTTACTGGCCCGGATGGAGGCGGTGCTGCGCCGGACCCGCGGACTGCGGCCGGAGCCCGCCGCGGCCGGCCGGGTGGTCACCCACGGGCCGCTCCGCATCGACCCGGGCGCCCGCACCGCCACCCTCGACGGACGTCAACTCGACCTGACACGCAAGGAGTTCGACCTCCTGCACCTGCTGGCATCGCAGCCCAGCACGGTGATCCCGCGCCGCCAGATCATGGCCCAGGTGTGGGACGACGCGTGGTCCCCGCGCGGCCGCACCGTCGACACCCACGTCGGCACCCTGCGCGGCAAACTGGGCGACAGCGCCTGGATCGTGACGGTCCGGGGCGTCGGCTTCCGGATCGGAGACCCCACCGGACCGCCGCCGGACGAGCTGCCCGCGCGCGCGGGCGTCGGACGCGGCTGACCTCGGCCGGGCCCGCGACGTCCCGCCGGGCGTCGCGAGGCCGACAGGACGCCGACGGCACGGACCGGGCCCGCGGGCCGCCCCGCACCCGCGTCCCGGTGCCGCCGCCCGCGCCCCGCCGTCACCGGTGTGCCGGAACGGGGCGCGGAACTCCGGCATGCCCTCCCGCGGACGGCCGCGCACCGCCCCTCTCCCGCCCCGGAAGACCCGCCGCGGGGCCGCGCGAAGAAGCGGGTTGACTTCCGTGAAGCGGCCCTGTCACGCTCTTCGCGGCGGTCCATGTGCGTCTCCAGCACGCCCGTGGCCTCTCAGGCAGCCGGGTCCACCGCCGTCGCACCTCTCTCGTCGCGCTCCTCCCATCGCGCCTTCCATCGCGCTTCACCGTGCGCCGCCGACACCGCGCGGCGGGCCCCCTCGGGCCCGCCGCGCGGTGTTCGTCGTACGGCGCCAGCGCTTCCGTGCCGTTCGTGCCGTACGAAGGAGAGATCCATGACCATCCCCACCCAGCGTTCCCGAGCGGAGGCGCCCGGCCGGTCCGGGCGGGCGGTGTCGCTCGGCGGACTGCCCTCGCTCACCGGCCTCAGGTTCTACGCGGCGACGGCCGTGTTCCTGTACCACGTCACGAGCCCCCAGCTCAGCCCGTTCAGCGGCAGCACCGCGCACGACGCGGCCCGGCTGTTCGGCATCGCGGGCGGCCTCGGGGTGTCGTTCTTCTTCCTCCTCAGCGGGTTCATCCTCACCTGGTCCGCCCGCGCCACGGACACCCCGGGCCGGTTCATGCGCCGCCGCCTGGTCAAGCTGTTCCCCAACCACCTGGTCACCTTCGTGATCGCGCTGCTGGTCTTCGCGGGCGCGACCGTCACCTCGGTGCGCCAGTGGCTGCCCAACCTGCTGCTCGTGCAGAGCTGGTCCTGGGACCCGGCGGTCTCCTTCAGCGTCAACGCCCCCAGCTGGTCGCTCGGTTGCGAGCTGCTGTTCTACCTGTGCTTCCCGCTGCTGCTGCGCGCGGTGAACGCGATATCCCCGCGCCGGCTGTGGGCCTGGGCGATCGGCTTCGCCGTCGCCGTCGGTGCCGTGCCCGCGTTCGCGTACGCCGTGCTGCCCGGCCGGGTGACCATCCCCGGCTGGCAGGTCAGCACCGTGCAGAACTGGTTCGTGTACCAGCTGCCGCCGGTGCGGATGCTGGAGTTCGTGCTCGGCATGCTGCTCGCCCGGGTCGTCCTGACCGGCCGGTGGGTGGGCGTCCGGCTGTGGCAGGCGGTGCTGCTGTGCGTCGCCGCGTACGCCGTCGCGCTCTACGTCCCCTACCTGTACGCCCTGTCCGCGGTCTGGGTGATCCCGCTCGGCCTGCTCATCCCGGCCGCCGCGGTCGCCGACACGAGCGGGCTGCGGTCGCCGTTCCGGGGGCGGGTGATGAAGTGGCTCGGCGAGGTGTCGTTCGCCTTCTACCTGCTGCAGGCCACCGTGCTGATCGGCGGCAACAAGTACCTGGCCGGGCACGCCCCGTACGGCGTCGGCGAGGCGGTCGCGCTGAGCCTGCTCGCCTGGGCGATCACCACCGTCCTCGCGTACGTGCTGTACACCCTGGTCGAGCGGCCGGCGATGAAGCACTTCAGCCGTCCCCGCCGGAAGGCCGCGGACATGCCCGCAACTGAACGGCCGGTCAGCATCCGTTGACAACGGAAGCGTGCACATGTCACGCTTTTCCGCAGAGCCCTTATGCCTTGAAACGGCACGACAAAGGCGATGTCCACCGGTAAGCACCGGTTCGGACATCGCCTTTTCTGTTTGCCCGTCCACGTGCCGGCCGGTCCCGCACGGGCTCCTCCGCAGCAAACCCAGCCCCTCACCAAGGATGTGTGGCCATGCCCGAGACCCCCACCCCCGACCAGATCCCGCACGCCGCGCGCATCATGGACTACTTCCTGGGAGGTTCCGAGAACCTTCCGGTGGACCGCGCCGCGGCGGACGGCATCGTGAAGCTGCTGCCCGGCGGCCCGCTGGGGGCGCGTGCCAACCGGCGCTTCCTCAACCGCGCGGTGCGCGAGGCCACCCGGCGCGGCATCACCCAGTTCCTCGACATCGGCAGCGGCATCCCGGCCGCCGAGGCCACGCACGAGGTGGCGCCCGAGGCCAAGGTCGTCTACGTCGACAACGACCAGGTCGTCGGCGTCATCGCGCGCCGCATCCTGGGGGAGGCCTCGGACGGCCGCACCGCCTACGTCGACGCGGACTTCCGCGAGCCCGAGGCCGTGCTGTCGGCGCCCGCGACCAAGGAACTGCTGGACTTCTCCCAGCCGGTGGCGGTGCTCTTCGGCGCGCTGCTGCACTTCATCGTGGACTCCCAGGACCCGTACGCCACGGTCGAGCGCTACAAGGAGGCGCTGGCCCCCGGCAGCTTCGTCATCCTCACCCACTCCAGCCCCGACTACGTCTCCGCGCCGGTGCGGGCCGCCGTCGACGAGCTGTACACGAACCTGCGGGTCGACCTCGCCTCGCGGTCCCGTGCGGAGATCACGCGGTTCGTGGAGACCGACGGCTGGACGGTGCTCGAACCGGGTGTGGTCTCCGTCAACGAGTGGGAGACCGAGGACGAGCGGGCCGCGGACGCGGACTACCAGACCAACCGGGAGGACACGGCCGGCTTCGCCGCCGTCGCCGTGAAGAACTGATCCACCCTGACGCGGCCGGCCCGGCCCCCGCGGGCCGGCCGCGTCACCCCCTTCGAGGGCAAGTCGCCGCGGAAAAAGCCGAGTTGACGGCCCTCCGGGCGAAGTGTCACACTTTTTTCGGCGGCTTCCTGCCCTGAACCCCCTTCCGTGTCCGATCGGTGTCCCCGACCTGGGCACGGCTTTTTTCGTTTCGCCCGCTCGGCCGCTCCGGCCGGGGTCGGGATCCGGACCACGACCCGCCCGGAATCAGCCAAGAAGGGCCGGACCCGGCCTCTTCTCCGGCCGGGCCGAGGGGCCTCACACCGCATCTGACCTGCCATTTCAGGTACTAGTGGGCGGCTCTGATAGTTGGCGGACTGCTAGTTAGCAAGTTGATGGATAAGCAGGTTGACGATACCCTCGGGGTACGGCAACGCAGCAGTGAGGGAGACAGTGATGAGCCAGGAGTTCAAGAACCACGACATGACGATGATGTTCGCGATCCACGACGCCCTGCGGCGTGAGCTGGAGCGGATCGCCCGGATCACCGCCCGGGTCGACGAGGACCCCCGTCATGTGCTGAGCACCGCGGTGGGCTGGGAGCTCTTCAAGAAGTTCCTGACCATCCACCACACCTCCGAGGACGTCACCGTCTGGCCCGTGATGCAGCGGGCGCTGGCCGGGCAGCCGGACGAACTGGCCCTGCTGGACGCCATGGAGGCCGAGCACGCGGTCATCGACCCGCTGCTCGCCGACATCGACGCCGCCCTCGCCGACCGGGACTCCGGGCTGCAGCGCCTCGGCGGTCTGACCGACACCCTCTACACCCAGCTCGGCGGCCACCTCGACCACGAGGAGGGCG
Source organism: Streptomyces sp. NPDC091282 (assembly GCF_044757385.1). NCBI lineage: Bacteria > Bacillati > Actinomycetota > Actinomycetes > Kitasatosporales > Streptomycetaceae > Streptomyces > Streptomyces sp. NPDC091282. The sequence continues at coordinate 1,139,676 of NZ_JBIVUX010000001.1, read as the reverse complement.
AGGCGCTGAAGCTCATGGACATCACCATGACGACGGAGGAGTGGGTGACGTTCTCCAAGGAGCAGAGCGGCCGTGTCGGCGACGACGCCCGCCGCTACCTGCCCTGGCTGCTCGACGACATGTCCGCCGCGAAGGTCGCCGGCATCCTCGGCAAGATGCCGGAGCACCTGCGCAACGCGTACGAGACCGAGTGGCGCGCGGCCTACGAGGACCTGGACATCTGGGGCACCCGCGCCCACACCAACGCCCGCTGACACCCTCCCGGGGACGTCCCGTCAACGGCCGGAGCGGAACCCCGCGGGGTTCGTGGCGGCACCGGCCGGGGCGTCCGCCTCGGGACGCCGCCGGAGGCGTCCGGCGGGCGTCGGCGGTGCGGGCGGGCGGGCGGCGATCGTGCGGGCGGTGTCGGCGGTGCGGGCGTCCCGCCGGCGGGCCCGTGCCTGGACGGCGCCGCCACCGAGAGCAACCGCTCCACCCAGCCGCCCTGTTGAAGACCCGCACCTTCGGTGCCGACCCGGCGAGACGCCCTCCAGAAGGCGCCGCTCCCGCGAGATGCTCGCCTTGAAGGTGCCACTTCCGCGAGATGCTCGCCCAGCAGGCGCCGCTCCCGCGAGCGGCGTGCCAGGGAAGTCGCCGGTCCGTGCGGGGCCCGCCCAGGACACCGCCGGTTCCTGAAACGCCCGCCCGATCGGACGCCGCCGCTCCCGAGCCGCCCGCCCGCGCCGCGAGTGCCCAGAAGGTGCCGCTCCCACGAGTCGGCCGCCCGGTGGCCGCCGTTCCCGAGCCGCCCGCCCGCAGTCGCCGGGCCCGGACCGCCTCGAAGGTGCCGCTCCCCGCGAGCAGGCGGTCCGGTGGCCGTCGCCCCGAAGCGTCGGCCGACGTGGTCGAGCCCCTTGGGCCGAACCCCGGCCCCGCGCCCGGGGCGAAGCGCCTCCACGGCACCCGGCGCGCCCGCCGGCCCTCGCGGCACCGCAGGGATCACGCCATCCGGCAACGTCCCCGGCCCCGTCGACGAGCGAGCCCCACCGCCAGGTGCGGCCATCCCCTCGGCCGACCCCCGCCGCGCCCGTCACGCCGACGTGCCGCTCCCTCCCGCCAGGAGGGCCCCACGGCAGGCGGGTGGACCCGCCCTCTTCCGCGCAGGCCTCGCCGCGCCTCTCCCCGGACCGTGATCGCGCCCGGAGCGCCCCGGTGTCTCTCCCCGGCCGCTTCCGCATGTCGCCAGGTCACGCCCGGTTCCGGTGGTCGTGCCCGGAACCGCTTTCCGACAACTCCCCCCGCGGTACTGACCGTATGCCGTCTCCGCGCATACGATACAGACAAGTCTGTTGAATTCAGTGGGAGAGCGTAAGGAACTGGCATGGCTCAGCAAGAACGCGGGAAGCGATCACGGCGTTCGATCCTGGAGGCGGCGGCCCAGGTCTTCGACGAGCGCGGCTACGACGCCGCCAGCACCAACGAGATCCTGGCGCGTACCGGCCTCACCCGGGGTTCCCTCTATCATCACTTCCCCTCCAAGGAGGCCATCGCGCTCGCCCTGGTGCAGGCGCACGGCGAAGCCCTGGAGGTCCCCGACCGGCCGGTGCGGCTGCAGTCGGTCATCGACCTGACCCTCGAATTCGCCCGCCGCCTCCAGCACGACGCGGTGCTGCGCGCGAGCGTGCGGCTGACCATAGAGCAGACGTCGTTCGACTGTCCGCCCAGGACCACCTACGAACAGTCCACGGACACCATCCTGATGCTGCTCCAGGAGGCCGAGAAGCGCGACGAGATCCTCCCCGGCGTGGACGTGCAGGAGGTCACCTCGCTGATCGTCGGCTCCTTCACCGGCCTGCAGATCATGTCCCAGGCCTACAGCAACCGCGCCGATCTGCCCGAACGCACCGGCGTCTTCTGGAAGTTCCTGCTCCCCGGCCTCGCCACGCCCGGTCTGATCGGCCGGCTGCGCGTCACGCCTTTGGACGTCTCCGAGACCCCCGACCCCCTGAACTGACCGTCCCTGCCCCTCGCTTCGGCCGGCGGCTCGCCGGCCGGCGGGTGCGCGACCTCGTGCCGGGTGGACGACCGCCCGGCCGCGGATCCTCAGATCCGGCGCTCGCCGCCCCGGTTGGGCCGGTCGCGGTCGAAGAGCGGCCGCAGCAGCCGCCACAGCCGATCGGCTATCTCCCCGTCCCACCAGCTCGGATCGGTGTGGCCCAGCGTCTCGATGCCCGCCGCCACCACCACGGCCAGATCGGCCAGGTCGTCCGCCGGTTCCTCCGCCGCCTTCTGCGCCTCGGTGACCCGCTCGTGCACGGCGGCCAGCAGGTCGTCGCGCAGCCGGGGCGGGCCCGCCGAGCCGTCCGCGGCCAGCTGCATCCCCGCCCGGACCACCTTCTCGGTGCGCATCGCCTCGCCGAGCGCCGTCAGGAACCGCCGGGGCGACTCCGCCACCGGCCCCCGGAACGCCTCCTCCACCAGCGTCTCGACCCGCTGCCGGGCCTCCTCGTAGACGGCGGCGGTCAGGGCGGCGGTCGAGGAGAAGTGGTGGTACAGCGCCCCCCGGCTGACTCCGGCGCGGCGGCAGATGTTGATCAGCCCCGCGTCCGACAGGCCGCCGTCCGCGATGAGTTCGGCGGTGGCCTGGACGAGAACCTGACGTGTCTGTTCGGATCGCGCCTGCATCCGGTGGCACCTGCCTTCTCTTCCCTGGTGTGCTGGCTCCGCACATCTCCCCGCAGGCGCTGCCGTCGACGGTGCAGCGAATCATACAGCCATGCCTGTTTATGGAGGGACCCCTCGTACAGAGCTACCCGTGTGCGATCTCCAGGGAATCCAAATGCGCAGATTATGGGGGTCGTTGTCCGGAAACCGGCTCATCGGGCCGAGGTGTCGACGTCCTTCAATCAGATAGGTCTGTTTGGTATGAGTGATCCATTCCGGCCACTTGACGCAGGTTTGACACTCCGCTGACACAGCTGCGGAGGATTGTGGGAACCCTGAACCGCCGTCCGTTGAAGCCGTCCGCACCCCCCGTGAGACTGGATGCAGTTCCGGTTGGACCAAGGAAACGGGGGAGATCCGAATGGAAGAGACCGAGCGGCTGACGGCCGGTCATCGCAGCCGCGACTGCCGACGGCTCTGCGGCCGGATCTGCGCCCGCTGCGTGGACCGGATCGACGGCGCGCTGCGCACCCTGCTCGACCTGTACCGGGAGAGCGACCAGGCCCTGGTGCCCGGCGCGCCGGTGCTGCGCGAACGGGTGAGCGGCAGCCGCGCCTCCGTCGGCATCGTCCTCGACGAGCGGGCCCTGGCGCTGCGGACCCGCGCCGCCGAGGTGATGACGCTGTGGGCGCGTATGGTCGTGGACGAGCGGGCCGGTGCCAGGCCCGGCTCCGGCGAGCGCGGGGTGGCCACGCTGGTGCGGTTCCTGCGCCGGCAGCTGCCCTGGCTCGCCGGGCACCCGGCGGGAGCGGACTTCGACGAGGAACTCATCGAGCTGCTGGGGGAGTTCGGCGGCCTGCTCGGCCCCGGTCCGGCCCGCAGGCTCGAACTCGGGCCGTGCACCCGGTCGGAGTGCGCCGGCACCCTGTACGGCGTGCTGACGGCGGGCGACGGCGACCGGGTGCCGTCCCAGGTGTCCTGCGACGGCGGCCACTCTCTGCCGCCGCGCCAGTGGCTGCTGGTGGCCGGCCGGATGCGGGAGGCGGCCTGATGGCGGCCGGGTCCGAGTGGACGGCGGGCGGCAGGGCCCGCCCGCGCCGGGTGCCGACCGAACTGGCCGCCCTGGCGATGGGGGTGACCCCGGCGACCATCCGCAAATGGGCCAGCCGCGGCAAGATCACCCGTCATGGCGGCCCGCAGCGCGCCGAGTACGACCTCGACGAACTGTTCGCGATCGCCCGCCGGGACGCGGACGAGTAGACCACCACCGAGAGACGCGGATCCGTGCGGGGATCCGTGCGAAGAAGAAGCCCCTGCGGCGCATCCCCCCGCCGCAGGGGCTTCTTCGGTGCATTGATAATCAACTAGCCATATTTCCATAGAAGTTGACTCCATCCGACCATGGGTGTCACACTTTTCCCGGCGCCCCATGCCCGAATCCGGGCGGCGCCCGTCCCGGGCCCCGGTCTCCGAGCCCGCAGGACCCTTCACAACCCTCACGCATCCGCGTCCCGTCCGGGGCGCGGATTTTCTGTTTCCTTCTCGCCCCGACTTGAGGAAGTGTGGTCCATGCCTGTTTCCACCTGGACACCCGTCGGTCAATGGACGGGGACGGTCACGCACGACGGTGAGGTGGACGAGTACACCGTCACCTTCGTGCCGGACGGTTCCCTCTCGGTCACCACGAAGAAGAGCACCGGCTACGGCTCCTGGACCGTCACCGGCGAGGACTCGCTCCAGTTCTCCCTGCGCGAGGACTTCAACCTCGACGTCACCCAGATCAGCCCCAACGGCCACCGGGCCGCCTACATACAGATCGACATCGACGCGCGGCACGACGACGGCGCGCTCACCGGCGAGGGCAAGGCCGTCGTGCACGGCCCGGACGACGTCGTGATCTACGCGACGGGCGCCCAGACCGAAGCGCGCCGGGTGTCATGACGTCCGAGGTCGCCCGGCTGGCCGACCTGGTGAGCCTCAGGGACCTGGTCGGGCACTATCTGGCCAGCCTCGACGAGGGCGGCTTCGACGAGACCTGGGCCCGGTCCCTGTTCACCGAGGACATCGAGATGACGTTCCCGGTGGGCAGCCACGGCGGTCTGGCCGGGGTCGCCGGCTTCACCGAGGAGATCATGGCGCGCTGGGGCCGCACCCACCACCACGGCTCGGAGAGCCAGGTGGAGGTGGACGGCGACACGGCCCGGCTCAGCTGGAGCCTGATCGCCTCCCACGTGCACCACGGCTCGCCGCTCCCGCCGGACCCCACGCAGTACTTCCAGCTCGGCGGCCGGTTCACCGGCACCGCCCGGCGCACCCCCGGCGGCTGGCGCTTCGACCGGCTGCGGCTGCGGATCGTCTGGACCACCGGAGCCGTGCCCAAGGGCGTGACCCAGGTCGACCGGCAGACGCTCGACACCCGGGGCAACACCACCACTTCAGCGAAGGAGAACGCACCCATGCCCACCACGCTCACCCCCGCGCAGCAGAGGGAACTGATCGAGAAGGTCTTCCACGAGGGCCTGGACCTGGGCGACCTCTCGGCCGCCGACCGCTACCTGACGGCGGACTTCCGCAACAACGGCAGCCACGACGACTCCATGCGGGGCCCGGAGGCGTTCAAGCACACCATCCGGATCCAGCAGTCCGCGTTCAGCGAGATCAAGTACGAGATCCTCGACTTCATCTCGGACGGCGACAAGGCCGCCATCCGCTGGGTCATGCACGGCAAGCACACCGGCCCGTTCATCGGCATCCAGCCGACCGGGCTCCAGGTGCAGCACCAGGCGATCATCTGGTTCCGCTTCGAGGGCGACAAGATCGCCGAGCGCTGGGGCATCGTCGACAACTTCTCGCTCCAGAAGTTCCTCCAGTCCGGCGGCAAGCCGGTCGGCCCGCTGACCCCCGCGGGCAAGCCCGGGGCCTGAGCAGGCCGCCCGGCGCGCCCGGCCCCCGCCGACGGTGCGGGGGCCGGGCGCGCCCGTGCCGCAGGACGTACCGCCGACACAGACCGCGCGGATCCGCGAGCCCCCGGATCCGTGTCGCACGGAATCGAAGGAACCGACGGAGCAAGGGACCAAGACCATGCCGATCGACAGAAAAGTCGCCCGTTTCAACCGGCGGTTCGCCAACCATCTCGTCGGGCCGCTGTTCAGCCGGCTGCCCGGGTTCGGGAAGGTCCACCACCGCGGCCGCAAGTCCGGGCGGGAGTTCGCCACCCCGGTGAAGCTGTTCCGGCGCGGCGCTGACATCATCATCACGCTGCCCTATGGACCCGGCTCCGACTGGGTCAAGAACGTGCTGGCGGCGGGCGGTTGCGAGATCACCACGCGCGGCCGCCGGATCCAGCTGAGCAACCCGGTGGTCTTCAGCGACGACGGCACGACGAAGATGCCCGCCCTGACCCGGCGGATCCTCTCCCGGGTCGAGGCCACCGAGTTCATCGCGCTGACGCCGGTCCAGGCAACGGTGCCGGCGGCCCGGCCGTGACCGCCGCCGGCCTGGTGACCCGCCCGGCGCGGGTCGCGCTGCTGGTCGGCTCCGCCCGGGACGGCAGGCTCGCCCCGGACGTCGCGGGCTGGTTCGCGCGGGTCGCCGCCCGCCGCGACGACCTCGTCCTGGACGTCGTCGACGTGGCCGAGCACCTGCTGCCGGCGAGCCTGGACGCGGACGACCCGAGGGCCGCGGCGCTGCGGCCCCGGCTCGCCGGCGCCGAGGCGTACGTGGTCGTCGTACCGGAGTACAACCGCAGCGTCCCCGGTCCGCTGAAGACGCTCATCGACAGCTTCCAGAGCGAGTGGGAGGCCAAGCCGGTCGGCTTCGTCGGCTACGGGCTCGGCATGGCGGGCGGGGTGCGGGCGATCGAGCACCTGCGGCAGATCTTCGCCGAGTTCCACTGCGTGGGGATGAAGGACACCGTCACGTTCCCGCGCGTGCTCGAACACTACGACGCCGACGGCACCTTCCCGGCGGAGCCGGCCGGCGCCGAGGCAGCCGCCAAGCTGATGCTGGACCAACTCCTCTGGTGGGCGACGGCGCTGCGCGACGCCAAGGCCGTCCGGCCGTACAGCGCCCCGTGAGGGGCGCGGGGAACCCCGCGGTTCCCCGCGCCCCGGAAAAAAGGGGCGTTCCCCTCACCCCCTCTTCACCAGGAGAACGCGATGGCTGCTGCCGCCGCCCCTGATCCCCTCACCCCGCTCCTCGTCGCCGTGCCGGTCGTGATCATCGCGTGCCGGGCCGGTGCCCAGATCCTCAAACGGCTCGGACAGCCGCCCGTGGTCGGCGAGATACTCGTCGGCATCCTGCTCGGCCCCTCGCTGCTGGGCTGGCTCTGGCCCGCGGCGCAGACCTGGCTGTTCCCGGCGGCGGCGCTGCCCTACATCGGCGTGCTCGGCAACATCGGGCTGCTCGTGTTCATGTTCCTCGTCGGCCTCGAACTCGACCTCACGTCGCTGCGCGGCAACAGCAGAACCGCCGTCGCCGTCTCCCAGGCCGGGATCGCGCTGCCGCTGGTGCTGGGCACGCTGCTGGCGCTCGGCATGTACGGCGACTTCGCGCCGGAGGGCACGAAGAAGCTGCCGTTCGTGCTCTTCATCGCCGTGTCCATGAGCATCACGGCGTTCCCGGTGCTGGCCCGCATCCTCACCGACCGCGGGCTGTACCGCACGAAGGTCGGCGCGCTCGCCATGGCCGCCGCCGCGGTGGACGACGTCAGCGCCTGGTGCCTGCTGGCCGTCGTGGTGGCGGTGACCAAGAGCAACTCGCCGATGGACGCGCTGACCACGGCGGGATACGCCGTCGCGTTCGCGGCCGTCATGTTCTTCGTCGTACGGCCGCTGCTGGCCCGGTGGGCCGCGCGGGCCGAGCGCCGCCACTCCGACGGCGTCGTGCTGGTCGTGCTGTTCAGCGGGCTGAGCGTGGCCGCCTACGCCACCGACCGGATCGGCGTGCACGCGCTGTTCGGGGCCTTCCTGTTCGGGGTCGTGACCCCGCGCGGCAGCCGGCGGGTCGAGGCGACCGCGGCCCGGATGCGGGCCTTCGCGGTGCCGGTGCTGCTGCCGCTGTTCTTCGTCAGCACCGGGCTGAAGACCGACGTCGGACTGCTCGGCGGCGGCGTGGCCCAGTGGCTGTGGACGGCCGCGGTGCTCGTGGTCGCGGTGGTCGGCAAATTCGGCGGCGGCGCGCTCGCCGCCCGGCTGTCCGGCCGCGGCTGGCGGGACTCCCTGTCCCTCGGCGCGCTCATGAACTGCCGGGGCCTGACCGAGCTGATCGTGCTGAACATCGGCCTCGGCCTCGGGGTGATCGGCCCCGGGCTGTTCACCGTCCTGGTGCTGATGGCGCTGCTCACCACGGCCATGACCACGCCCGCGCTGACCCGGTTCCGCAAGGGGATCGACGAGGAGCAGGAGCGCGCGCAGGACCAGGACCAGGACCAGGAAGCGAACGGAATCGGCCAGGACGAACCGGCCCTCGGAGCGACCGCAGGCCGTTGACCTGCGGGCTCGGTACCGGTCCTGTCCGTGGCGCCCCCAGGGCGCATAGTTCAGGCCCTGATGGTTGGAAAACTGTTGGTTGCCTGGTTGATAGATAAGCACGTTGACGATACGATCGCTGTGCGAAACCGAAGCAGAGACGAGCCAGACCCGCGGGACTCCCGGCGACCGGGACAGCGCGGCCGGCTCCACCAGCCGCGGAACCCGAGGGCCGGCCGCCGCTCGGCGTACGGCCAGTCCACCCCCCCAAAGTCCCGAGAAGACACGGAGACATCTCATGTCGCTGCAAGACCGCACTCAGGCCGTCCCCAAGGCCGCGGCTCCGCCGCAGCAGGACGGCAAACTCGGCCTCGCACTGCTGGTCATCGCCGCAGCCCAGCTCATGCTCGTCCTCGACAACACGATCGTCACCGTCGCCCTGCCGAGCATGCAGAGCGCCCTGGGCCTGAGCGAGTCCAGCCTCGGCTGGATCGTCACCGCCTACGCCCTCGCCTTCGGCGGGCTGCTGCTGGCCGGCGGACGCGCCGGCGACCTCTTCGGCCGCCGCCGGGTCTTCCGCATCGGCCTGGTCCTGTTCACCGGCGCCTCGCTGCTCGGCGGCCTGGCGCAGAGCGGCGAACTGCTGATCATCGCCCGTGTCATCCAGGGCGCCGGAGCCGCCATCGCGGCACCCACCGCCCTGTCCCTGCTGGCCACCACCTTCCCGGCGGGCCCCGCCCGCAACAAGGCGCTCGGCGTGTACGGCGCGATGGGCGGACTCGGCTCGGTCGTCGGCCTGCTGCTCGGCGGCGCGCTCACCGAGTACCTCAGCTGGCGCTGGGTGATGTTCGTGAACATCCCGATCGCGCTCGCCGTCCTGATCGGCACCGGCGTCCTCGTCGAGGGCGGCCGTGAGCGCGGCAAGGTCGACTTCCTCGGCGCCCTCACCGCCACCCTGGGCTTCGGCTCGCTCGTCTACGCCATCAACCGCGCCGGCGACAAGGGCTTCGACAGCGTCACCGTGATCGGCCTCGGCGCCGCGCTCGTCCTGCTCCTCGCCTTCGTCCTGATCCAGCGCAGCAGCTCCACGCCGATGATCCCGCGCGGTGTGCTGGCCGACCGCAGCCGCGTCGGCGCCAACCTGATCATGCTGCTGGTCGGCGCGGGCATGCTCGCCACCTTCTACTTCCTGACCCTCTACATGCAGGTCGTCAAGGGCTACGCCCCCATGATCACCGGTGTCGCCTACCTGCCCTTCGCGCTCGGCATGGGCATCGCGGCCGGCGGCATCGGCCCGCAGCTGCTCGCCAGGATGTCCGAGCGCAAGGTCGTCGCCATCGGCCTGCTGATCGGCATCCTGGGCATGGTCTGGTTCAGCTTCATCAAGCCCGGCCAGAACCCGTGGGCGGTCCTGCTGCCCGCCCAGCTGGTCGCCGGTCTCGGCCTCGGATCGGTCTTCGTGGCCGTCACCATCGTCAGCGTCCGCGGTGTCGAGCCGCAGGCCACCGGCGCGGCCTCCGGCCTGGTCAACACCGCCCAGCAGATCGGTGGCGCCATCGGCCTCGCCGGCCTCGCGGCGGCGGCCACCGCCATCACCGACCACGAGCTGCCCGGCAACATGCCGCACGCCCTGACCACCGGCTACTCCTACGGGTTCCTGCTCGGCGGCGCGCTGTACCTGGTGGCCCTGATCGTGGCCCTGACCACGCTCCCGGCCACCGCCCCGCAGCACCACCAGGAGGGCGAGGCAGCCCCCGCCACCCTGTGATCCGGCCCCGGCGGCCCCGCCCTGTCCACTCGGGCGGGGCCGCCGGCACCCCCTGTCCGACCCCCCTGTCCTACCCCCCACGCACGCCAGGAGGCCGACATGACCGACCGGAGCGAACCCCGAGGACAGCGGCGCTCCCTCGCCCTGTGGGAGCTGGCCGACCTCGTCACCCCGATGGCCGTGCGAGTGGCCGCCACCTACCGGGTCGCCGACCACATCGCCGCCGGAACGGCCACCGCGTCCGGCATCGCCCGGGCCGAGCAGCTGCACGCCGAATCCCTCGACCGGGTGCTGCGCCACCTCGTCACCGCCGGCGTCCTCACCCGGGCCGAGGACGGCGCGGCCTACGGACTGACCGGGCTGGGCGAGCAGCTGCGCTCGGACCACCCCGACGCCCAGGCCCTGCTGCTCGACGCCGGGGGCGCGTTCGGCCGCGGCGACCTCAGCCTGGTGGACCTGCTCCACACCGTCCGCACCGGCGGCCCCGCCTACCCGGTGCGCCACGGGATCGGCTTCTGGGACGACCTGGACACCGACCGCGCGCTCGCCGAGTCCTTCGACCGGATGATGGCCGACAACCTCTCCCGCGACCTCCCCTCGATCGCCGCCGCCTACGACTGGTCCGCACGCGGCCACGTCTACGACCTCGGCGGCGGCAACGGGGCACTGCTCGCCGGTCTGCTCCACGCCCACCCGGCGCTGCGCGGCACGGTCGTCGACCTGCCCGGGACGGTGGCCCGCGCCGAGGCGCACTTCCGCGCCGCGGGGCTGGCCGGCCGCGCCGGCGTCGTGCCCGGCAGCTTCTTCGACGAGCTGCCCGCGGGCGGCGGCGCCTACGTGCTCTCCTCCGTCCTGCACAACTGGACCGACAAGGAGGCCGTGCAGATCCTGCGGCGCTGTGCCGACGCCGTCGCCGACGACGGGCGGGTCATCGTCGTCGAGGAGACCGGCGAAGGCACCGAGACCGGCATGGACCTGCGGATGATGGCCTACTTCGGGGGCGCCGAACGCTCCCGGGACGAGCTGGTGCGGCTCGCCGCGCAGGCAGGTCTCGCGGTGGCGGGGGTGTACCGGGCCGGCGGCCAGGCCGCCGCCGTCCGCACCTTGATCGAACTGGTGCGCGACGATCGATCACAGTGACCCATCGGGGCCGCTGCCCGCTCCGGGCGTGCTCCCGGGGCGGTGCAGCGGGCCGAACGGTGTGCGGGCCGGTGCATATACTTGCGAAGGAGGTGCTGTCGTGCGGAGTTCGGGCGATTCAGGTGGTGCGCACGGTCCGGTGACCCGGACCGAGGAGACCGCGGAGGTTCCCGGAGCCCTCCCGGAGTCGCTCACGGACTTCATCAGCTATCTCCTGCGCCGGGTCTACGCGCAGTTCTCGTCCACCGGCGACGGCGGCGACAGCGACTCCCGTGACTTCCTGGTCCTCGACGCGCTCACCGGCCGCGACTGGGAGTCCCAGCTCGACCTGGCGGAGCGGCTCGGCATCAACCGCACCATCATGGTCTCGGTCATCGACCGGCTGGAGGCCCGCGGCGAGGTCCGGCGCACCCGCAACCCCGACAACCGCCGCCAGTACGTGCTGTCCCTGACCGACCGGGGGCGTGAGGCCGTCGAGGCCAGTCGCCGCACGGTCGCCGCCCGGGACGCCCGGCTCACCGCCGTCCTGACCGACGAGGAGACCGCCCGGCTCGACGAACTGCTGGCCCGGCTGCTGCCCGAGTCGGCGCAGCCCCTGGTGCAGGGCACCGAGTACCTGGTCGCCCAGGCCCACCACCGGCTGCGCAAGCACGGCGACGACAAGCTGGCCGGCACCGGGCTGCGGGTGCGCCACTACGGCCCGCTGTCCGCCCTCGACGTCTTCGGCCCCATCTCCCAGCAGCGGCTCGCCGAACTGCTCGCCATCACCGGGCCGGCCGCCTCCCAGCTGGTGGACGAACTGGTCAAGCTGGGCCTGGTCCAGCGCGGCCGCGACCCGCACGACCGGCGCCGCTACGCGCTCGAAGTGACCGCGACGGGCCGGGAGAAGCTCGCCCTCATCGCGGACGCCGTCGCCGAACTCGCCACCGACATCTCCGACCGGCTCGGACCGGACGGCGACGAGGAACTGCGGGCCCTGCTGGTGAAACTGCTGGCCCCCACGCATTCCGGACCGGCGTTCGCCGGCAATACCAAGTCATCTGTTTCCGCCAGGGGTTGATTCTCTGGCCAAAGGCTGTCACGCTTGATTCGGCGGTAGACGCACGCCTTTCCAGGCTCCTCGTATCCACGAGGGGCCTTTTTTCATGCGGACTTTTCCACGGATTCGACACGGACGTTCACGCGGATTTCCGACCCTCGACGCCTTCGACGAAGGAGACAGCTCATGGTCGCGCAGAAGACCGACGGCTCGCCCGAACCGGCGCGCATACCCGAGGACATGACCTACGACGTCATCATCCTCGGCTCGGGCCTCGCCGGCTCCGTCACCGGCACCATCCTCGCCAAGCACGGCGCCAAGGTGCTGCTGGTCGACGCGGCGGCCCACCCGCGCTTCGCGATCGGCGAGTCCATGACCCCGCAGCTCGTGGAATGGATCCACATCCTCTCCGAGCGCCACGACATCCCCGAACTGAAAAGCCTGTCCAGTGTCCAGGCCTCCACCCGTGACATCGGGCCGACCTTCGGCACCAAGGCGCATTTCGGCTTCATGAAGCACGAGGTCGGAAAGGAACCCGACCCGCGCGCCGCCACCCAGCTCGCCCTGCCGAAGATATTCCACCAGAACAGTCACATGTTCCGGCAGGACAGCGACGCATTCATGTTCCACGTCGCGATCAAATACGGCTGCACCCCCCGGCAGAACTGGCGCGCCAACGAAGTCGATTTCGACGAGGACGGCGTCACCGTCACCGGAAAGAGCGCCGCACCGGGCGCCGCGTCCGAGCAGTACCGCGCCAAGTACCTGGTGGACGCCTCCGGTTTCCGCTCGCCGCTGGCCGACAAGTTCGACCTGCGCGACAAGCCCACCGCCCGCTTCAAGCACCACTCCCGCTCGATGTTCACGCACTACGTCGGCATCAAGCGGTTCGACGACGTCAGCGGCCACCCGCAGGACCTGCGCCCGCCGGCCGACTGGCACACCGGCACCATGCACCACCTCATCGAACGCGGCTGGTTCTGGATCATCCCGTTCGACAACCACCCCGAGTCCCGCAACCCGCTGTGCAGCATCGGCCTGACCATGGACGAGCGCACCTACCCCAAGCCCAAGGACATCACCCCGGAGCAGGAGTTCCAGCTCTTCCTCGACAAGTACCCGGCGGTCAAGCGCCAGTTCGACGGCGCCACCCGGGTCCGCGAGTGGATCTCCACCGACCGCCTCCAGTACTCCTCGAAGCAGACCATCGGCGACCGCTGGTGCCTGATGTCCCACGCGGCCGGCTTCCTGGACCCGCTGTTCTCCCGCGGCCTGTCCAACACCCTGGAGGTCGTCGACGCCCTCACCTCCCGGCTGATCCCCGCCCTCAGGGACGGCGACTTCTCCGCCGAGCGCTTCGAGTACGTCGAGCGGGTCGAGCAGGGCCTGCTCCAGTACAACGACGACCTGGTCAACAGCTCCTTCATCGCCTTCTCCCACTTCCGGCTGTGGAACGCGGTGTTCCGGGTCTGGGGCTCCTTCATCACCCCCGGCACCATGCGGCTGACCCGGGCCCGCCTCAAGCACTTCAAGGACCACGACGTCCGGCACTTCGACGAGCTGGAGAACGTGCCCTACCCGGGCCTGTGGTGGCCGCAGAGCGACTCCTTCAAGAAGATCCTGGAGGCCACCGCCGAGACCTGCGAGAAGTACGAGGCCGGCGCGCTCACCGGCGACGAGGCCGCCGACATCGTCTTCGGGCTGCTCAAGGAGTCGCCGGTCGTCAACCCGGTCTTCGGCTGGAAGGACGAGCAGCAGCGCTTCATCTACCCGTCGGTCGGGACGATGGCCCGCTTCCTGTACTGGGCCTCGGTCCAGGCCCCGCCCGAGATGAACAGCGTCGGCCGCGAGTTCCTGCTCGGCATCGTCAAGGCCGGGGCGAAGGTCCGCAAGCTTCTCTGACCCGCGCGGCAACCCCCTCGACACACCCCCCAGAAAGGGATGCGCATGTCCGCAGCAGCGCGGTCACTGACCCGCGCCCAGGAGACCCGGACCGCCGAGCAGACCCGGAACATCGAGCCACTGAGTCTGCGCCGCGTCTGCGGTCTGTTCACGACCGGTGTCACGGTCATCACCACCGGCCCGGACGGCGACGCGGACGGTACCACCGTCAACTCCTTCACCTCCGTCTCGCTGGAACCCCCGCTGGTGCTGTTCTGTCTGCACCGCAACTCCCGGCTGCACACGCTGCTGGAGCAGAGCGGCGGGTTCACCGTCAACTTCCTGTCCGGCCGCCAGCAGCCGCTGGCCCGGCACTTCGCCGGGCGCCGGGCCACCGCCTTCGAGGGCATCCCGCACCACTTCACCGAGGACGGGCTGCCCGTGCTCAGCGAGGCCCTCGCCTACCTGACCTGCACCACGGTCGACATCCACACGGCCGGCGACCACGAGATCGTCATCGGCGAGGTGGTCGACCTCGGCGTGCCCGAGCACGGCCTGGAGCCGCTGGTCTTCTTCGACGGCTCGCTCGGCCCGCTGCAGTCCGGCACGGACCGCTTCCACCACACCGAACAGGCGTCCTGACATGCGCCGGGTGCTCATCGCCAACCGTGGCGAGATAGCCGTGCGTGTCGCCCGGGCCTGCCGGGACGCCGGGATCGCCAGCGTCGCCGTCTACGCGGACCCCGACCGGGACGCCCTGCACGTCCGGGTCGCCGACGCGGCCTACGCCCTGGGCGGTGACACTCCGGCCACCAGTTACCTGGACATCGACAAGGTCCTGCGGGCCGCCCGGGAGACCGGCGCGGACGCCGTCCACCCGGGCTACGGCTTCCTCTCCGAGAACGCGGAGTTCGCCCAGGCCGTGCTGGACGCGGGCCTGACCTGGATCGGCCCGCCACCGCAGGCCATCCGCGACCTCGGCGACAAGGTCGCCGCCCGGCACATCGCCCAGCGGGCCGGTGCGCCGCTGGTCGCCGGCACCCCGGACCCGGTCTCCGGCGCCGACGAGGTCGTGGCCTTCGCGGCGGAACACGGCCTGCCGATCGCCATCAAGGCCGCCTTCGGCGGCGGCGGGCGCGGG
Organism: Streptomyces sp. NPDC091282; assembly: GCF_044757385.1. NCBI lineage: Bacteria > Bacillati > Actinomycetota > Actinomycetes > Kitasatosporales > Streptomycetaceae > Streptomyces > Streptomyces sp. NPDC091282. Next base: position 1,124,596 of record NZ_JBIVUX010000001.1, on the reverse strand, counting down.
CTGAAGGTCGCCCGGACGCTGGAGGAGGTGCCGGAGCTCTATGAGTCGGCGGTGCGGGAGGCGGTGGCCGCCTTCGGGCGCGGCGAATGTTTCGTGGAGCGCTACCTGGACCGGCCGCGGCATGTGGAGACGCAGTGCCTCGCCGACCGGCACGGCAACGTGGTCGTCGTATCCACGCGTGACTGTTCGCTGCAGCGTCGGCACCAGAAGTTGGTGGAGGAGGCGCCGGCGCCGTTCCTGACGGCGGAGCAGACCGCCGAGCTGTACCGCGCCTCCAAGGCGATCCTGCGGGAGGCCGGCTATGTCGGCGCGGGAACCTGCGAGTTCCTGGTCGGCCAGGACGGCACGGTCTCCTTCCTGGAGGTCAACACCCGGCTCCAGGTCGAGCACCCGGTGTCCGAGGAGGTCGCCGGCATCGACCTGGTCCGCGAGATGTTCCGGATCGCCGACGGCGAGGAACTCGGCTACGACGATCCCGAACTGCGCGGCCACTCCTTCGAGTTCCGCATCAACGGCGAGGACCCGGGCCGGGGCTTCCTGCCCGCTCCCGGCACGGTCACCCGCTTCGACGCGCCGTCGGGTCCGGGCGTCCGGCTGGACGCGGGCGTGGAGGCGGGCAGCGTGATCGGCCCGGCCTGGGACTCGCTGCTGGCCAAGCTGATCGTCACCGGCCGCACCCGCGAGGAGGCCCTGGAGCGGGCCGCCCGCGCCCTGGACGAGTTCCAGGTCGAGGGCATGGCCACCGCCATCCCGTTCCACCGGGCCGTCGTCCGGGACCCGGCGTTCGCCCCGCGGAGCGGCCCGTTCACCGTCCACACCCGGTGGATCGAGACCGAGTTCGCCAACGGCATCGAACCCTTCACCCCGCCCGCCCCCGGCACCGCTGCGGCACCGGACGAGCGCGAGACCGTGGTCGTCGAGGTCGGCGGACACCGCCTGGAGGTCTCGCTGCCCGCGGTCCTCGGCCGGGTCCCGGACCGGATGCCGAGCCTGGTGGGGGCGGCCGCGCCGCGGACCCGCCGCCGCGGCACGTCCGGCCCCGCGCCGGCCGCGTCCGGCGACACGCTCACCTCGCCGATGCAGGGCACCGTCGTCAAGGTCGCCGTCACCGAAGGGCAGAGCGTCGAGAAGGGCGACCTGATCGTGGTCGTCGAGGCCATGAAGATGGAGCAGCCGCTCACCGCGCACCGCTCCGGCACCGTGACCGGGATCGCCGCCGAGGTGGGGCAGGCCCTCGCCGCCGGCGCGACCGTGTGCGCCATCAAGGACTGAACCAGCCGACGGATCGAGGACCGGTCGACGTGGCACACCTCACCTACACCGACGCCATGGACGAAGCGCTGGACCGGCTGCGTTCCGTGGGATACGAGCACGGGCGCAGCTTCGTCAACCACGCCCCGATGGCCGCCGAGGCACTGGCGCACATGGGCTACGCCGACGAGGTGCCCGGCTGGGTGGAGGGGCACCTGCGCAGCCACTCCTTCCACGACGTGCCCGAGCGGCGGTTCGCCATCGACCCGGCCGACGAGGCCGAGTGGCGCCACGCGCTCGGCGAGTTCGGCCGGGTCGCCGACTGGACCGCCCTGTTCGAACGGGAACTGGCCGAGGCCCCGTGGACCGAGGTGCTGGCCCGCTGGTGGCCCCGGCTGCTGCCCGGCATGTCCGGGATGCTCACCCACGGGGTGATCCGCACCGCGCACGCGGTGCGCGCCGTGGCGACGGCCGGCCCCGGCCACCGCAGGCAACTGACCGAACTGGCCCAGGGCCTGGGCTACTGGGCGGCCCGCTACTCCGAGGGCGGGGTCGTCGCCACGGCGGATCCGGGCGAGGACCCGGACCTCGACGCGGCGGCGGCCCTGGACGGACTCGTCGCCGAGTTCTCCGGGATCTACGCCACCCTCCCGCACCGGCACCCGGTCCCGCTGATCCACTCGGTCACCGGGCCCGCCGCCGTACGCCTGGTGGTGGAGCACCTGCCGCAGGAGCAGCGCCTGCCCTCGTACCGGGTCGCGCGGGCCGTCAGCCGCACGATGCTCGACTGGTTCCACGCCGTGCCCCGGCCCGCCGCCCCGCTGCCCGACGCCCCCGACCCGGCCGCCCTGTTCGCCGAGGCCGCGCAGATCGGCGACGAGCACGCCATCAAGCTCGCCGAAGTGGCCGTACGGCACGAGGCGTATGCGCCCGATCCGCGGCACGCGGCGGCCGCCCAGGCCGCCAACCGGGCCATCGGGCGCCTGTACCGCTGACAGATCGTCTTCGACGGTCCCGCAGACCGGACCGTACGGAACCGTTCCCGAGGAGTGTCATGGACGCACAAGTCATCGTCGTGGGCGCCGGTCCGGCCGGCATGATGCTCGCGGGCGAGCTACGGCTCGCGGGCGCCGACGTCATCGTTCTGGAGAAGCTGCCCGCGCGCACCGGAGAGTCGCGCGGCCTCGGCTTCACCGCCCGCACCATGGAGGTCTTCGACCAGCGCGGCCTGCTGCCCCGCTTCGGGGACATCGAGGTCAGCAACGTGGGCCACTTCGGCGGCCTGCCGGTCGACTTCGGTGTCCTGGACGGCGCCCACCAGGCCGCCAAAACGATCCCTCAGTCGGTCACCGAGACCGTCCTGGAGGAGTGGGCCGGCCGGCTCGGCGCCGACATCCGCCGCCGGCACGAGGTGCTGTCCGTCAAGGAGAAGGAGGACAGCGTCGAGGTCGAGGTGCGCGGCCCCGAGGGCGTGCACCGGCTGCGCGCCGAGTACCTGGTGGGCTGCGACGGCGGCCGCTCCACCATCCGCAAGGCCGCCGGCTTCGACTTCCCCGGCACCCCCTCGACGCTGGAGATGTACCTCGCCGACGTCAAGGGCATCGAGCTGGAGCCCCGGATGATCGGCGAGACCCTGCCCGGCGGCATGGTCATGGTCGGCCCGCTGCCCGGCGGCATCACCCGCCTGATCATCTGCGAGCGCGGCACCCCGCCGCAGCGCCGGGACAAGCCGCCCACCTGGGCCGAGGCCGCGGCCGCCTGGCAGCGGCTGACCGGCGACGACATCTCGCACGCCGAAGCCGTGTGGGTCTCCTCCTTCGGTGACGGCACCCGCCTGGTCACCGAGTACCGGCGCGGCCGGATCCTGCTCGCCGGCGACTCCGCCCACATCCACCTGCCGGCCGGCGGCCAGGGCATGAACACGAGCATCCAGGACGCCGTGAACCTGGGCTGGAAGCTCGGCGCGGTGGTCGGCGGCCGGGCCCCCGAGGCACTGCTCGACACCTACCACGACGAACGGCACCCGGTCGGCGAGCGGCTGATGATGAACACCCGCGCCCAGGGCCTGCTGTTCCTGTCCGGCCCCGAGGTGCAGCCGCTGCGCGACGTGCTGAACGAACTGATCCGCTACCCCGAGGTCAGCAAGCACCTGGCCGCGATGGTCTCCGGCCTGGAGATCCACTACGACCTCGACGGCGGCACGGGCGCGCTGCTCGGCCGGCGGCTGCCGAACGTGCCGCTGACCGGCCACTCCCGGCTGGCCTCCAGCACGGAGGCGCTGCGCGCCGGACGCGGTGTGCTGCTCGACCTCGCCGGCAACCCGCGGCTGCGGGAGCGGGCCTGGGCGTGGCGGGACCGGGTGGACGTGGTGACGGCGACCGCGGACCTGCCGGCCGGCAGCCCGCTCGCGGACACCACGGCGGTGCTGGTCCGGCCCGACGGATACGTGGCCTGGGTGGCGCCGGGCAGCCACGCGGATCTGCCGATGGCGCTGGAGCGGTGGTTCGGGCCGGCGCGGTGAGGCCGTGCCGCGGTTCGTCGTCGTGCGACTGCCCCGCCGTCGTGGCTGGTCGCGCAGTTCCTCCCCCAGCCTTCGGCCGGGGGGACCCCCAGCGCCCCTTCGGCCGCTGCCCCTTGCGGGGCGATGACAAGTAGCCCCCTTTGAGGAGAATCCCCATGCACAGCACCCTGATCGTCGCCCGGATGGAGCCGGCTCACAGCCAGGAGGTGGCCCGGTTGTTCAAGGAGTTCGACGAGACCGAGATGCCGCACCTGATGGGCACCCGGCGCCGTGAGCTGTTCGCCTACCGCGGGCTGTACTTCCACCTTCAGCACTTCGACACCGACAACGGCGGCGAGCTGATCGAGTCGGCCAAGACCGACCCGCGGTTCGTGCAGATCAGCGAGGACCTGAAGCCGTTCATCCAGGCGTACGACCCGGCCACCTGGCGGTCTCCCGCCGACGCGGTCGCCACGCGCTTCTACGACTGGGAGGGCCGGGCGTGAACGCCAGGCGAGTGGTCATCACCGGGGTCGGGGTCATCGCCCCCGGCGGTGTCGGCACCAAGAACTTCTGGAACCTGCTCAGCGAGGGCCGCACCGCGACCCGCGGCATCACCTTCTTCGACCCGTCGTCCTTCCGGTCCCGGGTCGCCGCCGAGGTCGACTTCGACCCGGAGGAGCACGGGCTGAGCCCGCAGGAGATACGGCGCATGGACCGCGCGGCGCAACTGGCCGTCGTCAGCGCCCGCGAGGCCCTCGCCGACAGCGGACTCGACCTGTCCGGCGCCGACCCGCACCGGGTCGGGGTCACCATCGGCAGCGCGGTCGGCGCCACCATGGGCCTGGACCAGGAGTACCGGGTGGTCAGCGACGGCGGCCGGCTCGACCTGGTCGACCACACCTACGCCGTCCCGCACCTCTACAACTACCTGGTGCCCAGCTCCTTCGCCGCCGAGGTGGCCTGGGCGGTGGGCGCCGAGGGCCCGGCCGCCGTCGTCTCCACCGGCTGCACCTCGGGTCTCGACTCCGTCGGGCACGCCGTCGAGCTGATCCGGGAGGGCTCCGCCTGCGCGGTGATCGCCGGCGCCACCGACGCCCCGATCTCCCCGATCACCCTGGCCTGCTTCGACGCCATCAAGGCCACCACCCCGCGCAACGACGACCCCGAGCACGCCTCGCGTCCCTTCGACGGCACCCGCAACGGGTTCGTCCTCGGCGAGGGATCGGCCGTCTTCGTCCTGGAGGAGCTGGAGGCGGCCCGCAGCCGGGGCGCGCACATCTACGCCGAGATCGCCGGGTACGCCTCGCGCTGCAACGCCTTCCACATGACCGGACTGCGGCCGGACGGCGCCGAGATGGCCGAGGCGATCTCGGTCGCCCTGGACGAGGCGCGCCTGAACCCCGAGGCCATCGACTACATCAACGCGCACGGCTCCGGCACCAAGCAGAACGACCGGCACGAGACCGCCGCGTTCAAGAAGAGCCTCGGCGACCACGCCTACCGGACCCCGGTGTCCTCCATCAAGTCGATGGTCGGCCACTCGCTCGGCGCGATCGGCTCCATCGAGATCGCCGCGTCCGTGCTCGCCATGGAGCACCACGTGGTGCCCCCGACGGCGAACCTGCACACCCCCGACCCCGAGTGCGACCTGGACTACGTCCCGCTCACCGCCCGCGAGCACCGCACCGACGCGGTCCTCACCGTGGGCAGCGGGTTCGGCGGCTTCCAGAGCGCGATGGTGCTCGCCCGACCGGAGAGGAACACGGCAGCATGAGCACGCGCACGGTTGTCACCGGGCTCGGCATCGCCGCGCCCAACGGACTCGGCACCGCCGACTACTGGGCCGCGGCCCGCGCCGGCAAGAGCGGCATCGCCCGGATCACCCGCTTCGACCCGTCCGGCTACCCGGCGAAACTGGCCGGAGAGGTCCCCGGGTTCAACGCCGGGGAGCACCTGCCGAGCCGGCTGCTCGCCCAGACCGACCACATGACCCGCCTCGCGCTCGTCGCGACGGACTGGGCGCTGGCCGACGCCGACGTCACCCCGGCCGACCTGCCCGCGTACGACATGGGCGTGGTCACCGCCAGCTCCTCCGGCGGCTTCGAGTTCGGCCAGGGCGAGCTGCAGAAGCTGTGGAGCCAGGGCAGTCAGTTCGTCTCGGCATACCAGTCGTTCGCCTGGTTCTACGCCGTCAACAGCGGCCAGATCTCCATCCGCAACGGGATGAAGGGGCCCAGCGGGGTCGTCGTCTCGGACCAGGCGGGCGGCCTGGAGGCACTGGCCCACGCCCGCCGGCAGATCCGCAAGGGGACGCAGCTCATCGTCTCCGGGGCGATCGACGCGTCCATCTGCCCGTGGGGGTGGGTGGCGCAGCTGGCCAGCGACCGGCTGTCCACGTCGGAGGAGCCCGAGCGCTCCTACCTGCCGTTCGACCCGGCCGCGGCCGGGCACGTGGCCGGCGAGGGCGGGGCGATCCTGATCCTGGAGGCCGAGGAGACGGCCGTACGGCGCGGCGCGCGGGTGTACGGGGAGATCGCCGGGTACGGCGCCACGTTCGACCCGGCGCCGGGCAGCGAGCGGCCGCCGGGGCTGCGCAAGGCCGTCGAACTGGCCCTCGCCGACGCGGGCGTGGACGCGGCCGACGTGGACGTCGTCTTCGCCGACGCGGCGGCCGTGCCGGAGCTTGACCGGGTGGAGGCGGACGCGCTGAGCGACGTCTTCGGCCCGCACGGGGTGCCGGTGACGGCGCCGAAGACGATGACCGGGCGGCTGTACTCGGGTGCGGCGCCGCTGGACGTGGCCACCGCGCTCCTCGCCATCAGGGACGGGGTCGTGCCCGCGACGGTGCACGTCTCGCCGGAGGCGGGATACGACCTCGACCTGGTGGTGGGGGAGGCGCGGCTGACCGAGGTGCGTACGGCGCTGGTGCTGGCGCGTGGCTATGGCGGCTTCAACTCCGCGATGGTCGTACGGGCCTGATCCGTCCCGGGGGTGCGCGCCATACCGCGACCGCGGGTCCGCCGTGGCTGGTCGCGCAGTTCCTCCCCCAGCCTTCGGCCGGGGGTGCCCCCAGCGCCCCTTGCGGGGCGCCTGCCCCCGCTCCCTCCCAAAGACACACCCGTCCTTCCGGTCCACCACTCTCTCCCACGCCGGGCCGGAAGGGCGGGTGTTCCCGTTCGTGGAAACGATTCGCAGAACCGAAAGGAAGATCACCGTGGCCACCCAGTCCTTCACCCTCGACGACCTCAAGCGGATCCTGCTGGAGGCCGCCGGTGCCGACGAGAGCGTCGACCTCGACGGGGACATCCTCGACACCGACTTCGAGGAGCTCAGCTACGAGTCGCTCGCCATCCTGGAGACCTGCGGGCGCATCGAGCGGGAGTACGACATCACGCTCGACGACTCCGTGGTGACCGAGGCGAAGACCCCCCGCGAGCTGCTCGCCCTCGTCAACACCCAGCTCGGTGACGTCACCGCCACCGCCGCCTGACCACGCTCCATCCCCTCCTGCCGCCGGCGCCCGCCCCCGATCGTTCCGGGCGCCGGCGGCACCCCCACGCCCTGTGCACGACTCGAACGCCCTGAAAGGGAGCGGCAGACATGTCCGAACAGCAGCAAAAGGTCGCCCTGGTCTCCGGGGCCACCAGCGGGATCGGCCTCGCCTCGGCGCGGCTGCTGGCCCAGCAGGGCCACCGCGTCTTCATCGGCTCCCGCGACGCCGCGAACGTGGAGCGGACCGTCAAGGAACTGCGCGCGGAGGGCCTGGAGGTCGACGGCGCCACCCTCGACGTCCGGTCCGCGCTGTCCATCGCGAACTTCGTCCAGGCCGCCGTCGACCGCTACGGCAGCGTCGACGTCCTGGTCAACAACGCCGGCCGGTCCGGCGGCGGGGTCACCGCCGACATCGACGACGAACTCTGGTACGACGTCGTCGAGACCAACCTGAACAGCGTCTTCCGCCTCACCCGCGCCGTCCTGACCACCGGTGGCATGCGGGACAAGAGCCGCGGCCGGATCATCAACATCGCCTCGACGGCCGGCAAGCAGGGCGTGGTCCTCGGTGCGCCGTACTCCGCCTCCAAGCACGGCGTGGTCGGCTTCACCAAGGCCCTCGGCAACGAGCTGGCGCCCACCGGCATCACCGTCAACGCGGTCTGCCCGGGATACGTCGAGACGCCCATGGCCCAGCGCGTCCGGGCCGGCTACGCGGCCGCCTACGCCACCTCCGAGGACGCCATCCTCGACAAGTTCCAGGCGAAGATCCCGCTCGGCCGCTACTCCACGCCCGAGGAGGTCGCCGGACTCGTCGGCTACCTCGCCTCCGACACCGCCGCCTCCATCACCGCCCAGGCCCTGAACGTCTGCGGCGGCCTCGGCAACTTCTGAAAACCCCGGCACCCTCTAGGAGTTCACGCATGTCCGAGCCGAAGGAAGTCGAGCACGAGATCACGATCTCGGCGCCGGCCGCCGAGGTCTACCGGCTGATCGCCGACGTGGCCCACTGGCCGCGGATCTTCCCGCCGACCATCTACGTCGACCACCTGGAGCGCTCCGCCGACCAGGAGCTGATCGGGATCTGGGCCACCGCCAACGGCGAGGCCAAGAACTGGACGTCGCGCCGGGTGCTGGACCCCGACGGTCTGCGGATCACCTTCCGGCAGACGGTCTCCACCCCGCCCGTCGCGAGCATGGGCGGCACCTGGATCATCGAGCCGCTCGACGACGGCAGCGCCCGGGTCAGGCTGCTGCACGACTACACCGCCGTCGGCGACGACCCGGCCGGGCTCGCCTGGATCGACGAGGCCGTCGACCGCAACTCCCGCTCCGAGCTGGCCGCGCTGAAGACCAACGTCGAACTCGCCACCGCCTCCGAGGAGCTGACCTTCTCCTTCGAGGACACCGTCGAGGTCGACGGCTCCGCCAAGGACCTCTACGACTTCGTCAACGAGGCCGACCGCTGGTCCGAGCGGCTGCCTCACGTGGCGACCGTCCGCCTCACCGAGGACACCCCGGGCCTGCAGACCCTGGAGATGGACACCCGCGCCAAGGACGGCTCGACGCACACCACCAAGTCCTACCGGGTCTGCCTGGACGGCCGGAAGATCGCCTACAAGCAGACCACCCTGCCGGCCCTGATGACCCTGCACACCGGCTACTGGACGTTCCGCGAGACGGACGAGGGCACCTTCGCCTCCTCGCAGCACACCGTCGTGCTGCGCCCGGAGAACATCGAGAAGATCCTCGGCCCGGACGCCGGGGTCGCCGAGGCCCGCGCGTACGTGCAGAGCGCGCTCAGCACCAACAGCCGCGCCACCCTGAACCACGCCAAGGCGTACGCCGAAGCGAGGCGCTGACCCATGGCCGGTGCCGACGCTGTCGAGACGCACGTCGTGGTGGTCGGCGCCGGACCCGTCGGGCTGATGCTCGCCGGGGAACTGCGGCTCGGCGGCGCCGAAGTGACCGTACTGGAACGCCTGGACGCCCCGACCACGGAGTCACGGGCGTCCACCCTGCACGCCCGCACCATGGAACTGCTGCGCCAGCGCGGCCTGCTCGACGGACCCGGCGGCTTCGGCGACCCCGAGCCGCCGCCCCAGGAGCCGCGCGGCCACTTCGGCGGCCTCCCGCTCGACCTCACCCTGCCCAGCAGCCACCCCGGCCAGTGGAAGGTGCCGCAGACCCGCACCGAGGAACTCCTCGGCGCCTGGGCGGAACGGCTCGGGGCCCGGGTGCTGCGCGGCCACCAGGTCGTGGCGCTGCGGCAGGAGCGGGACCGGGTGCTCGTCACCGCCGAACGCGGCCGCGAACGGCGGGAGTTCTCCGCACGGTACGTGGTCGGCTGCGACGGCGAGCACTCCGCCGTACGCAGCCTCGCGGGCATCGCCTTCCCCGGCGACGACGCCGGCCGGGAGCTGATCCGCGCCGACGTCGACGGCATCGACATCCAGAACCGGCGCTTCCAGCGGCTCCCGAACGGACTCGCCATCGCCGCCCGCCGCGGCGACGGCGTCACCCGCGTCATGGTCCACCGGTTCGGCACCCCGCCCCGCGGCTCGGGCGAGGCGGAGTTCGCCGACATCGTGACCGCCTGGCGGGACGTCACCGGCGAGGACATCGCCCACGGCACCCCGCTGTGGGTCAACTCCTTCGGCGACGCGTCCCGGCAGGCCGAGCACTACCGCGCCGGCCGCGTGCTGCTGGCCGGCGACGCGGCCCACCAGCAGATGCCGATCGGCGGCCAGGCCCTGAACCTCGGCCTCCAGGACGCCGTCAACCTCGGCTGGAAGCTCGCGGCCACCGTCCTCGGCCGGGCCCCGGCGGGACTGCTGGACACCTATCACGACGAACGGCACGCGGTCGGACGGCGCGTCCTGTCCAACATCCGCGCCCAGGCCCGGCTGCTGCTCGGCGGCCCCGAGGTGGACCCGGTCCGCTCGGTCGTCGGCGAACTCACCTCGTACGAGAACGTCCGCGCGCACCTAGCGGGGATGATCAGCGGTCTCGACGTGCGGTACGGCGACGCTCCGCGGGGCGAGGAGCCCGGACCCGTCGGCGCACGGCTGCCCGAGCTGCGGCTCGACTCGGGAGCGACCACCGCCGAACTGCTGCACTCCGCGCGCGGGCTGCTGCTCGTCACGGACGGGTCGCTGACCGGGGCGGCCGGCGACTGGTCGGCCTCGGTCGACACGGTCACCGCCCGCCCCCAGGACACCGGCCCGCTCTCCTTCGGGGCCGTGCTCGTACGCCCCGACGGTTACGTCGCCTGGGCGGGCGGCTCCGCGGACGGACTGCGCACGGCCCTCGGCCGCTGGTTCGCACCCGCGGCGGCCACCCCGCCCGCCGCGCGCACCGTCCCGCGAACACCACAACTGACTGGCAGGAGAAAGAACATGGCCAACCTGACGGGAAAGACCGCCCTGGTCACCGGCGCCAGCCGGGGCATGGGCCGGGCCACCGCCGAGCGGCTCGCCGCCGACGGCGCGCTGGTCGCCGTGCACTACGGCACCAGCGAGGAGGCCGCCGCCGAGGTGGTCGCCGGGATCGAGAAGGACGGCGGCCGGGCGTTCGCCGTCAAGGCGGAGCTGGGCACGCCCGGCGACGTCCACGAGCTGTTCCTCGCCGTGGAGGCGGGACTGAAGGAGCGCACCGGCGAGACCGACCTGAACATCCTGGTCAACAACGCCGGTGTGATGGGCGGCGTCAAGGCCGAGGACACCACCCCCGAGCAGTTCGACCGGATCTTCGCCGTCAACGCGAAGGCGCCGTTCTTCGTCATCCAGCGGGCCCTGGCCAACATGCCCGACGGCGGCCGGATCGTGAACATCTCCTCGGGCCTGACCCGGTTCGCCAACCCGGACGAGATCGCCTACGCCATGAGCAAGGGCGCGGTGGAGCAGCTGGCGCTGCACTACGCCAAGCTGCTGGGCCCGCGCGGGATCACCGTGAACAGCGTCGCGCCGGGCATCACCCGCAACGGCAACCCGGTGTTCGGCATCCCCGAGGCCGTCGAGGCCATGTCCGCGCTGTCCACCTTCAACCGGGTCGGCGAACCGCAGGACGTCGCCGACGTCATCGCCTTCCTCGTCTCCGACGACGCCCGCTGGGTCACCGGCTCCTTCGTCGACGCGAGCGGCGGCACCCTCCTCGGGTGACCCGGTGACCAGGACCCTTCCGTCACCGGTCGCCGCCGGTCCGGACGAGCGGTTCGGCCCCCGCCTGTGGGGCCTGCTGCTCGTCCTCGCCGGCAACATGCTCATCGACGCGCTGGAGGTGTCCGTCGCGGTGGTGGCGCTGCCCGCCATCGGCACGGACCTCGGCGCCGCGCCGACCGTCACCCAGTGGGCGATGACCGGCTTCGCCGCCGGCTTCGGCGGACTGCTGCTGTTCGGCGCCCGCGTGGTGACCCTGCTCGGCCGCCGCCCGGTCTACCTCGCGGCGCTTCTCGCCTTCGCCGCCGCCTCCGTGCTCAGCGCCCTCGCCCAGGACCCGTGGCTGCTCCTGGCCACCCGCCTGGTCAAGGGCTTCTGCGCGGCCCTCACCGCCCCCACCGGCCTCGCCATCATCACCAGCACCTTCCCCGAGGGCAGGCCCCGCAGCCGGGCGGTCTCCGTCTACACCCTGTTCGGCGCGGGCGGCTTCACGGCCGGCCTGGTCCTGTCGGGCTGGCTGACGGAGACGTCCTGGCGCTGGGCGTTCGCCTTCCCGGCCCCGGTGGTGCTGGTGCTCTTCGCGTTCGGACTGAGCCTGATCCCGAGGGAAGCCGACCCGAACCCCGTGACAAGGAGCGGCGGCAGCGACCCCGAGGGGCGCGGGGCCGTACCGGACATGCGGCCACCGCGGCGTGGGCGCGACCAGCCCCCACCGGGCCGCAGCCGAACGACGACGTCGCAGCGCTACGACATCCCCGGCGCCGTCACCCTCCTGGCAACCCTGCTCGCCCTCGTCCAGGGCGTCACCCAGCTCCCCGGCCACGGCTGGAGCGACCCGAGAGCCGTCGGGCCGCTCTGCGCCGCCGCCGTGCTGCTGGCGGTGTTCTGCCGGATCGAGCGCCGCTCGCCCCACCCCCTGCTCACGTTCGGCCCCTCGCTGCGCGGCAACCCCGCCCTGCTCCGCTCCGCCGCCGGCGCCGCCTGTCTCAACGGGTCCTACCTGGGCCTGCTGTTCGTCCTCACGTACCAGACCCAGACCCTGGCCCACTGGTCCCCGCTGCGCGCGGCCCTCGCCCTCACCCCGGCCGCCGTACCCCCGGCGCTGACCGCGCTGGCCTCCGGCCGCCTGGTCACCCGGTTCGGCGCCCCTCGCCTGATCGTGGCCGGCGCGGCCTGCGCGTTCGCCGGCTACCTGCTCCAACTGCGGCCCCATGCGTGGCCGTTGGACTACCCCGGCCGCATGCTCCCCACGCTGCTGCTGGTCGGCGCCGGCTTCGTGCTGTCCTTCGCCGCGCTGAACATGCAGGCGATGTCTCGCCTCGCGCCCGCCGACAGGCTCACCGGCAGTGGCCTGTACCAGACGGCCGTCCAGCTCGCCGCGGTCGTCGCCGTCGCCGTCGTCGCCGCCCTGCTCGTCGCCGGGGCACCCGCGGCGGGCGCCGGCCCGGCAGCCGCGGCGGACGCCTGCCGGCCCGCGCTGACCCTGGTCGCCGTCCTCGGCTTCCTGGGCCTGCTCGTCGGCCTCACCGGCCTGCTCCGAAAAACCCCACCCTCCTCACTCCATCACGGGGAATGACCATGGACCAGACAACGCAGACCTGGGTCTTCGACGACCTGGAGGACGAATTAGACGATCTGGACTACGAGTTCGAGCGCGACCAGATCGTCGAGGTGATCCCGCCCAGCCTTCCGCACCTCGCCTCCGTCGGCCTCGCCGAACGCACCCGGATCATCGACGCGTACGTGCGCGGCGAACTCGCCCGGGTCCTGCGGGTGTCACCCGAGAGCATCGACACCGTGGGCCGCCCGATGAACAGCCTGGGCATCGGCTCCATCAACGGCCTGGAGCTCCAGCGCCGGATGGAGGCCGCGCTGTGCGTCGACGTCAACCTCAACCGGCTGCTGCGCGCCAACAGCGCCGCCGAGCTGGTGGAGTGCCTGGCCGGACAGCTCGGTCCGGAGGACAGCCCGCACAAGCACGCAGGGAAGGCCGAGTACCACCTGGTCGCGCACGACGTGCCGAGCCCGAGGTGATCGGCCGGATGCCGGTCCTCCAGTCCGGCACGCAGACCCTCGCGACCGCGCCCCGGCTGCCGGCCGCCGGGCAGCTGGACGTCTGGATGGTCCGCCGGGCGGCGCTGGAGACCGCGGCGGAACTGCTCGACCTGAGCGAGCTGAGCGAGGCGGAGCGCCGGCGGACCGCGTCCTTCGTCCGGCCCGCGGACGGGGTGACGTACGCCTCCGCGCACGTCGCCCTGCGCCGGCTGCTCGGCGCCTACCTGGGGCTGGCCCCCCAGGAGGTGCCGTTCGTGCGCGAGCCCTGCCCGGGCTGCGCCGAGCCGCACGGCCGCCCGGCCGTCGTCCACCCCGACCCGCCGCTGCACTTCTCGCTGGCGCACAGCCACGGCATGGCCGTGATCGCCGTCTCCCGGACGGTCGTCGGCGCCGACGTGGAGCGGCTGCCGCGGGCCGAGACCGTCGAGGTGTGCACCCCGGCCCTGCACCCCGGAGAGCAGGCGGAGCTGGCCGCGCTCGACGACGCGGGCCGGCGGCGCGCGGCCTTCGGCCGGCTGTGGACCCGCAAGGAGGCCTACCTCAAGGCGCTGGGCACCGGGCTGTCCCGCGACCCCGGCCACGACTACCTGGGTGCCGACCGGCACCGCAGGCCGGCCGGGTGGACGCTGCTCGACCTGCCGTCCGGGCCCCGGCACAACGCGGCCGTCGCCGTGCGCGGCGGGGCACCGGACCAGGTCACCGTGCGCTGGGTGCCGCCGTTCGCGCTGTACGCGGGACAGACGGTCGACCTGGACGCCGACGGCACCGTGGGCGTGCCCGTGCACCGGGGCGCCGACGGCACGAACACCGCAGTATCCGACTGGGGAGCGTGACCCACCAATGTCACTCGAACAGAAAGCCGACCGACCGAGCCTGCACGACCGCGAGCACCGCGGCCAGTGGAGCGCCACCGAGCGGATCGAGGAGCTCGGCCTCATGAAGGAGGCCGCCCGGCACGGCGATCCGCTCGCCACCGAGCGCCAGCACGCCAAGGGCAAGCTCACCGCGTACGAACGCATCGAACTCCTGCTCGACGAGGGGTCGTTCAACGAGGTCGAGATGCTCCGCCGGCACCGTGCCACCGGCTTCGGCCTGGAGAAGAAGCGACCCTACACCGACGGTGTGATCACCGGCTGGGGCACGGTCCACGGCCGTACCGTCTTCGTCTACGCGCACGACTTCCGCATCTTCGGCGGCGCCCTCGGCGAGGCCCACGCCCAGAAGATCCACAAGATCATGGACATGGCCGTCGCGGCCGGGGCCCCGCTGGTGTCCCTGAACGACGGCGCCGGCGCCCGGATCCAGGAGGGCGTCTCGGCGCTCGCCGGCTACGGCGGCATCTTCCAGCGCAACACCCGCGCCTCCGGGGTGATCCCGCAGATCAGCGTGATGCTCGGCCCGTGCGCGGGCGGCGCCGCCTACTCGCCGGCGCTGACCGACTTCGTCTTCATGGTCCGGGACATCGCCCAGATGTTCATCACGGGACCGGACGTCGTCAAGGCGGTGACCGGCGAGGAGATCACCCAGAACGACCTCGGCGGCGCCGACGTCCACGCCACCGCCTCCGGCGTGGCCCACTTCGCCTACGACGACGTGCGCAGCTGCCTGGAGGACGTACGGCACCTGCTGTCGCTGCTGCCGTCCAACAACCGCGACCTGCCGCCGCGGGTGCCGACCGAGGACCCCGCCGACCGGCGCACCGACCACCTCCTCGAACTGGTCCCGGAGGACCCCGGCCGGGTCTACGACATCCGGTCCGTCATCGAGGAGATCGTCGACGACGGCGACTTCTTCGAGATCCAGCCCGGCTTCGCGACCAACGTGGTGTGCGCGCTGTCCCGGCTGGACGGCGACGTCGTCGGCATCGTCGCCAGCCAGCCCGCCTCCTTCGCCGGCGTCCTGGACATCGACGCCAGCGAGAAGGCGGCGCGGTTCGTGCAGTTCTGCGACGCGTTCAACATCCCGCTGGTCACCCTGATCGACGTGCCGGGCTTCCTGCCGGGCGTCGACCAGGAGCACAACGGCATCATCCGGCGCGGTGCGAAGCTGCTGTACGCCTACTGCAACGCCACCGTGCCCCGCATCTCCCTGGTGCTGCGCAAGGCCTACGGCGGCGCGTACATCGTCATGGACTCCCGCTCCATCGGCACCGACCTGGCGCTGGCCTGGCCGTCCAACGAGATCGCCGTGATGGGCGCGGAGGGCGCGGCGAACGTCATCTTCCGCCGGGAGATCGCGGCCGCGGACGACCCCGAGTCCACCCGCGCGCAGAAGATCAAGGAGTACCAGGCGGAGCTGATGCACCCCTACTACGCGGCCGAACGCGGTCTGATCGACGACGTCATCGACCCGCGGCAGACCCGGAGCACCCTGATCCGCGCCCTCGCGATGCTGCGCAGCAAGCAGGCCGACCTGCCGTGCCGCAAGCACGGCAACCCGCCGCAGTGAACGCGGCCCGGACCGCGCCGTCCGGCCCGGCGGACGCCACCGCCGCCGGCGGCGGCCCGCGCGCCACCGGCGGCGCGGAGGCCGCCGGCGGTGCCACCGGTGCCGCCGGCCCGGACGGCGCCCTGGTCATCAAGGTCGTCAAGGGCGCGGCGAGCCCCGCCGAGCTGGCCGCGCTGACCACCGTCCTGCTGGCCCGCGCGGCCGCCCTGGCCGCCGTGGACCCGTGCCCGCTCAAGTCCCGTCCGGTGGCCGGCTGGCGCCGCCCGGAACGCCTCGCGGCGCACCGCGACCCCCGCGGCTGGCGGGTCGCGGGCTCACCCGCGGCCTGACCCGGCCCCCTCACCCGAATTGGAGCCACGGACCCCATGACGTCCCCGTCCCTCGACCGGTCCGGCACGGTCCTCGAACTGCGTGCCGAACTCGACGCCCTGCGCGCCGAGTTCACCGCACTCGCGGACCGTGCGGCCGTCGCCGAACTGATCGACCGCTACATCACCCTGCTCGACACCCAGGACGAGAACGGCTTCGACCCGGACTGGCCGGCCACGGTCTTCACCCCGGACTGCCGCCTGGAGTTCCCGGTCGGCACGGTCGAGGGCCGCGACCAGGCCGCCGCCTTCCACTACGACCGCAAGTCCCGCTTCGCGCGCACCCACCACCTGGCCGCCAACTACGGCATCCGGGTGGACGGGGACACCGCGCGGATCCGCATCCACCTCGTCGCGTCCCACGTGCACCACGACGACGGTCCGGACCCGGACGGCCGCTTCGACATCGGCGGCCACAGCGAGGGCGAGGCGGTCCGCACCCCGGAGGGCTGGCGGCTCAGCCGCTGGCGCTTCCACCTGATGTGGTCCGACGGCGCCGGCCCGCGCCCCGGCCCCGCCCCCGACGCACTGCGCAGTTCCCAGCCCCGCCCACGCCAGACGAAAGGACGATGAGACCGTGTCAGGTACACCGACCACCGCGCTCGACCTGGGCGCCCTGCGCGAGACTCCCGGCGACGACCGCCGGCGCGCCTTCGAGACCTTCCTCTGCCGGAATCTGGCCCAGCACCTGGACATCCCGCCGGCCCACCGTATCGCCCGCAACCGCCCCCTCTACACCCAGGGCATCGACTCCCTCACGGCCCTGACCCTCCAGCGCACCCTGGAGTCGGCCCTGAACATCCCGGTGCCCGCCCACCACCTCCTGCGCGAGCAGTCGGTGGGCGAACTGGCCGCCACACTCAGCGACTTGGTGGACCGGACCTGAGTCTCACGGATGCTCCTGTGCCGTTGGGTGCGAGATGCCCCCGCATCTCGCACCCAACGGCACAGCAGTCCTGTGACAACGTTGTCGGAATCCGGTTCGCGCCGGGCCCCGCGCGCGTCGCGTGGCATGCTGAGGGCCGGACGGACCGAGAGGTGGCGGACGCGATGGACTGGGCCCGGTTCGCGCAGCAGCTGGCGGCGATGGCACGCGACCTGCTGGCGCAGGAGTCGGTCGACGCCACCCTGGCACGGATCACCGCCTCGGCCACCGAACTGGTGGAGGGCTGCGACGCGGCCGGCATCCTGGTGCTGCGCGGCACGGAGGTGCGCACGCTCGCGCCCACGGACCGGCTGGTCGTCGACAGCGACTGGCTCCAGGAGCGGCTGGGCGAGGGGCCGTGCTTCGACGTCGCCCAGGCCGAGACCGACGAGCGGGTCTTCCGCATCCGCGACTTCACCGTCGACCAGCCCCGCTGGCCCGCCTACGCGCCCGCGGCCCACCGGCTCGGCGTGGGCAGCATGATGGGCTTCCTGCTGTACACCGAGGACGAGGAACTGGGCGCGCTGAACGTCTACTCCCGCCGCCCCGGAGCCTTCACGGAGGCCAGTGAACTGGCCGGCTGGCTGCTCGCCTCCCACGGGGCCGTCGCCTTCTCCAGCGCCCGCACCCAGGCCCAGCTGGAACAGGCCGTCGCCACCCGGCACGTGATCGGCGAGGCCATGGGCATCCTGATGGGCGGCCACCACCTCACCGAGGAGGAGGCCTTCGGCGTACTGCGCCGCTACTCGCAGGAGAACAACGTCAAACTCCGCGAGGTCGCCCGCCGGATCTGCGAAGAGGGCCCGCTGTCCTGAACGCCACGGGTGACCGGCCGTGCGACCGGCCTCGTGTGCCCGCCGGTGCGCGTGCGCCCGGTGAGGACGAGCCATGTTCTGGGCGCCCCCGGCAGGACTCGAACCTGCGGCCAAGCGCTTAGAAGGCGCCTGCTCTATCCACTGAGCTACGGGGGCTCGCTGTACTGGCGTCGTACGTCCTGCCCTGGCCGGACCGGTCCGTGACGGTGCCGGGGACAAGGATAGAACTCCCCGGTCCTCGTCCCGGTTGCTTCGCCTCCGTGGCTCAATGTGGAGGTTCGGTGAAGTGGTCCTGATAATCGCAGGCGGGTACGAATCGTGCATCGCTTTTGGCGCCTGGCGCACCGGGTGTTGTGCACTCGTTATGCCTGGACTGTGCCTCCGTCCCGGTCGTCCCTTCCGCCCGTTGTGTCCTGTCGGCGCGCAGACATGTCTATATGCTTCAGAATTCCCCTAAAATTGGGCATTCTTCGCATGTGGTGACCTTGGACGTACGGCCCCAGCTGCTCGACACGCTCTCCGCTCTGCGCGACCGTGTCGCCGCCGCACGCTTCCCGCTGCCCCTGGCCGGGGCCGCACGCGCGCGTGCCAATCGCGACGAACTGCTCGCCCAGCTCGACGACTATCTGGTGCCCCGGCTCAAAGAGCCCGAAGCACCGCTGCTCGCCGTCGTCGGCGGCTCCACCGGCGCGGGCAAGTCGACCCTCGTCAACTCCCTGGTGGGCCGCCGGGTCAGTGAGGCCGGTGTGCTGCGGCCCACGACCCGCACACCGGTACTGGTCTGTCATCCCGAGGACCATCACTGGTTCAGCGGCATGCGCGTGCTGCCCGACCTCACACGCGTGTGGGTGCCGCACCAGGAACCCGGCGACGACCCCCTCCTCCCCGGCGAGAACCCCGCGCGCGTGCTGCGTGTCGAGACCGTCGACAGCCTCCCGCGCGGGCTGGCCCTCCTCGATGCACCCGACATCGACTCCCTGGTCGTCGACAACCGGGTCCTCGCCGCCGAACTGATCTGTGCCGCCGACATCTGGGTGATGGTCACGACGGCCGCGCGCTACGCCGACGCCGTCCCCTGGCACCTGCTGCGTACCGCCAAGGAGTACGACGCCACCCTGGTGACGGTCCTGGACCGGGTACCGCACACGGTCGTCTCCGAGGTCTCCCGGCAGTACGGCGCCCTCCTGACCAAGGCCGGACTCGGCGAGGTGCCCCGGTTCACGGTGCCCGAGCTGCCGGAGTCCGCGTGGGGCGGCGGACTGCTCCCGGCCACCGCCGTCGCCCCGCTGCGCGCCTGGCTCCTGCAGCAGGCCCAGGACCCCGGCGCCCGTCGGCAGACCCTGGCCCGCACCGCCCACGGCGTCCTCGACTCCCTCAAGGCCCGGCTGCCCGAGCTGGCCGGCGCCGCCGCCGCCCAGTACGCCGCGGCCCTGCGGCTGAACTCCGCCGTCGAGACCGCCTACGACAGCGAGCACACGCGCGTGCGCGGCCGGCTGCAGAGCGGCGCGGTCCTCGCCGGCGACGCCCTCAAACGCTGGCGCGCCTTCCCCGTCGACTGCGCCGCGGGCGAACTCCTGGACGCCCTGGTGGAGAGCCTCGCCGCACTGCTGCTGTGCGCCGTCACCGCCGCCGACGAGCGGGTCGACGACTCCTGGCGCCGCGAACCCGCTTCCTCGGCCCCCGGACTCGCCGACCGGGACCCCTCCCTGGAGAGCGCCGAGCACCGCATCGGCATCGCCGTCCGGCGCTGGCGGCGCGAGCTGGAGGAGTACGCCGACGACGAGGTGCGCGAGCTGGACCGCAGCGTCGCACCGGAGTCCGAGGGCGTCGCCGCCCTGGTGGCCACCGCGCTGCTCGGCGGGCGCCGCACCCGGGCGGCGGGGGAGCGGCTCGCCGAGCGCATCGGCGCCCACGGCGCGCTGCGGCTGCGGGACCGGGCGGGACGGCTGCTCGGGGAGCACGTGGACCGCGTCATGCACACCGAACGCGAACGCCGGCTCGCCCCGCTGGACGCCCTGGACGTCCATCCCGAGCCGCAGGCCGAACTCATCGCCGCCCTGTCCGTCCTCCAGAAGGAGAGGTGACCGGTGACCGCCGTCACTGACCACGACCACACGGATCGCATGGAACGCATGGATCACACCGGTGACTACACAGGCGACCGTCCGGGTGATGACACGGGTGGTCGCACCGCCGACCGAGAGGGCGGCCCGACCGCGTCCGGCTCCGCGCCGGAACCGGGACGCGAGCCCGCGCGCGAGCCGGGACGGCAGACGGGGCGCCGGCCGGGCCGGGAGACGGGCCGGGAGGCCGGCCGCGAGACCGTGCCCGACACCGCCCACGATCCCGGCCAGGACCCGGTGAGGGCCGCCGCGCAGGACACCGCGAAGGGCACCGCGATGGAGTCGGTCAGGGATCCGGGGAGGGACGCGGGCCAGGGCCTGGTCCGGGGACGGGAGCCGGGCACGGGCTCCGCGAAGGGCGCCGGGACGGACGCGTCCGCACCGGACCACCGCGGGGACACCGCGCCCCGCCTCGCGAAGGACCCGGCGCCGGAGGCCTCCGACGACCGGCGGGAGGGGACCGGGGCGGAGCCCGCGGACCGGACCGCCGCCGTCGACGGGACCGACACCGAGACCGTCCCGCACGCGCGCGGGCGGGAGCAGCGGGAGCAGCCGCAGCGCGAGCAGCGGCAGGACCGTCAGGAACCCGGCGACGACGGCGAGGCCGGGGCCGAGGAGGACGTCTGGGACGACGGCCTCATCGCCCGCCGGGTCACCGAGACCGCCAAGGCCGCCGTCCCCGTCGTGGAGACCCGCGGCCCGGGCGCCCCGCTCCCGGCCCCGCTGGCGTACGAGGGCCCGCTGCGCTCCCGCCTCGACGCGCTGCGCGAACTCGTCGGCCTGTCCCGCACCCGCCTCGACAGCCAGACCCTCTCCGAGGCCGGCCGGGTCCTCGACGAGGCCGCCGCCCGCCGCCGGCTCTCCGGCCAGCACACCGTCATCGCCATCGCGGGCGCCACCGGGAGCGGCAAGTCGCAGCTGTTCAACGCGCTCGCCGGCGTCGCCATCTCGGAGACCGGCGTACGGCGCCCGACCACCGCCTCGCCCATCGCGTGCAGCTGGAGCGACGGCAGCGCCGCCCTCATCGACCGGCTCGGCATCCCGGGCCGGCTGCGCCGCCGCCCCGTGCACAACCCGGAGGCGGACGCCCAGCTGCGCGGCCTGATCCTGATCGACCTGCCCGACCACGACTCGGCGGTGGTCCAGCACCGCGAACACGTCGACCGGATCCTGAAGCTGGTGGACGCGGTGATCTGGGTCGTCGACCCGGAGAAGTACGCCGACGCGGTGCTCCACGAGCGCTACCTGCGGCCCCTGTCCGGCCACGCCGAGGTCATGTTCATCGTCCTCAACCAGACCGACCGGCTGCCCGGCGAGGCCGCCGACCTGGTCCTGGACGACCTGCGCCGGGTCCTGGACGAGGACGGCGTCGCGCTCGGCGAGTACGGCGAACCGGGCGCCACGGTGCTCGCGCTGTCCGCGCTCACCGGCGACGGCGTCGGCGAACTGCGCGAGTCCCTCGGCCAGTTCGTCTCCGAGCGGGGCGCCGCCGCCCGCCGGGTCGCCGCCGACGTCGACGCCGCCGCGGCCGGGCTGCGGCCCGTGTACGCCACCGGGCGCCGCGCCGGGCTCAGCGAGGAGGCGCGCGAGGACTTCGCCGCCCGGCTGGCCGACGCGGTGGGCGCCACCGCCGCCGGTGAGGCCGCCGAACGCGCCTGGCTGCGCAACGCCAACCGGGCCTGCGGCACGCCGTGGCTGCGGCTGTGGCGCTGGCACAAGGGGCGCGCCGACCAGCCCACGGGACGCCTCCAGCAGGCCCAGCCGGAGGAGGAGGCCACCGCCCGCCAGCGCGTCGAGCAGGCCGTGCGCACGGTCTCCGACCGGGCCTCGGCGGGCCTGCCCGCGCCGTGGGCGCAGGCGGTGCGCGAGGCGGCCGTACGCGGGTCGCAGGGCCTGCCGGAGGCGCTGGACGACCTCGCGACCCAGGCCGGGCTGCCGCCGGGCCGTCCGCCGCGGCCCGGCTGGTGGCCGGTGGCGGTGCTCGCCCAGGCCGCCATGACCCTCCTCCAGGTGGTCGGCGGGCTGTGGCTGGTCGGGCAGATCGCCGGGGTGATGGCGCCCAATCTGGGCGTGCCGGTGCTGCTGATGGTCGCCGGCATCATCGGCGGGCCGCTGGTCGAGTGGGGCTGCCGGATGGCGGCCCGGGGACCGGCCCGGCGGTACGGGCTGGAGGCGGAACGCCGGCTGCGGGAGGCTGCGGCCGGCTGCGGCCGGGCCCGGGTGCTGGATCCGGTGGCGGCGGAGCTGCTGCGCTACCAGGAGGTGCGGGAGCAGTACGCCAGGGTGACGCGCACGGGGGCCGGGGTGGGGTGAGGCCGCCCGGGGGAAACGGATCACCCGTCCGGGTGGCGGAGTTGTCCACAGGCCGGCGGTGGTCCACAGCGCTCGGCGGGTCCGCTCCGGCGGCGGCAGTCTGGGTCCCGCGGCGATCGCCAGGAGGGCGGTGGCCGCGAAGGACACAGCCGTACGGGACGGGCCCGTGGGCGGATCCGGCCCGGCCGTGGCGGCCGGGCGAGGGAGGGATGCCTGATGAACGAGACACTGGTCTGCGCGGTGGGCAACGTGGCGACGCAGCCGGTCTACCGGGAACTGGCGGCGGGGCCGTCGGCGCGGTTCCGGCTGGCGGTGACCTCGCGTTACTGGGACCGCGACAAGAACACCTGGACCGACGGCCACACCAACTTCTTCACGGTGTGGGCCAACCGGCAGCTCGCCACCAACGCGGCGGCCTCGCTCTCCGTCGGCGATCCGGTCGTCGTGCAGGGGCGGCTCAAGGTGCGCACCGAGACGCGTGAGGGCCAGCAGTGGACCTCCGCCGACATCGACGCGGTGGCGATCGGCCACGACCTCGCCCGCGGCACGGCGGCCTTCCGGCGGGCGGCGAAGCCGGAGACGGCGGCACCGGCACCGCCCCGCCCGGAGCCGGACTGGCAGACACCCGAGGAGCCCGCCGACGCGGCGGAGCGACGGCGGGTGGAACCTGTGGCGGTGACGTGAAGCCCCTGTGCGGAAAGCCCAATCCGCCCTCGACCGGCCGAACTGCGGCCTGTTGAACGCTCCTTGACGGTGTATCGGCGCATGGACCCGGAAGTGTCCACCATGACGGCCGAGTCGACGTGTAGATGACCGCCGTCCGTCCGGCGCTCCGCGATAACGATTACGGATCGGATCGCTCATCGGACCATCTCACCGGGAATGGGCGGTCCGGCTGATCCATAGGATGCCGGGCGTGGCCCCTGGGGTCACTGATTCTGCTGGTGGGACCGCCCCCCGTGGTCAAGGGGTCCTGCTCGAAGGGGAATTCTGTGCTCGTTGCGTTCTCTGGTTCCTCGGCGCCCGGTGCGTCCGCCAGGCCCTCCGGCACGCCCGTGTCCGCGAGAGGCGTGGCCCGCCTCGCCGCCGCGGTAGTGGCGTCCGGGCTGGTGGCCGCCGCCGTGCTGACCGGCGCCGGCCGGGCCGCCGCCGACGACGGCACCGGGCAGAGCCAGAGCGGGGCGACGGCCACCATCGGCGCCCTGAAGACCTACGGCGAGGCCGTCGTGCACGGCACGGACGGCGACGAGCAGGTCTCCGCGGGCCTGTTCGAGATGTCCGTGGACGGCGGCGGCACGCTCCAGACGTACTGCGTCGACCTCCACAACCCCACCCAGCGGGACGCCAAGTACCACGAGACGGCCTGGAGCGGCACCTCGCTGGGCGCCAACACGAACGCCGGCCGGATCCGCTGGATCCTGCAGAACTCCTACCCGCAGGTCAACGACCTCGCCGCGCTCGCCCGCAAGGCCGGGGCCGGCACCCTCAGCGAGCAGGACGCGGCGGCCGGCACCCAGGTGGCGATCTGGCGCTACTCCGACGGCGCGGACGTCGACGCCGTGGACCCGCAGGCCGAGAAGCTCGCCGACTACCTGGAGAAGAACGCCCGCGGCCAGTCGGAGCCCGAGGCCTCGCTGACTCTGGACCCGCCCGCGGTCTCCGGCCGGCCCGGCGCCCTGCTGGGCCCGGTCACCGTGCACACCAACGCGCGCACCGTCACCGTGGTCCCGCCCGCCGACGCGGCCCTGACCGGCGTCCGGATCACCGACAAGGGCGGCAGGCCCGTCACCACGGCGCGCAACGGCGCGGAGCTGTACTTCCAGGTCCCCGACGACGCGACGGACGCCTCCGCCGAACTCACCGTGCAGGCCTCGACCACCGTCCCGGTCGGCCGCGCCTTCACCTCCGAGAGCCGCAGCCAGACGCAGATCCTGGCCGGCTCCAGCGAGTCCACGGTCGCCGCGACCGCGAACGCGACCTGGGCGGAACAGGGCGCGATACCGGCGCTGTCCGCCGAGAAGAACTGCGCCACGGGCGGCGTGGACATCACCGCGGCCAACACCGGCGACCAGCCGTTCACCTTCGAGCTGATGGACACCGAGCACACCATCCCCGCGAACACCTCGCGGACGGTGACCATCCCGCTCCAGGAGGACCAGGTCTACGACTTCACGATCACCGGCGCGGGCGGCCTGGAGCGGCGCTTCACCGGCGTCTTCGACTGCAAGACCCAGGCCGCCGAGAGCGGGCTCGCCGCCCAGACCCTCAGCGAGCCCAGCCCCGCCTCGGTCGGCGGCACCGCCTCCGACGTCAACCTCGCCGCGACCGGCGGCGACTCCGCGACCGGCGTGATCACCGGTGTCGCCATCGGCCTGGTGGTGATCGGCGGCGCCGTCCTGGTGATCCTCCGCCGCCGCGAGAACCCCACCGACTGACCCCCACCGAGGGGCCCCGCAGGGCAGTATGGCCCCATGACCAAGTCATCCCGCGGCACCTCGTCCGGCTCGGTGCTGTCCCTGTGGTCCGAGGACTCGGTCCTGTCGATCGGCTCCGTGGGATCCGTCCTGTCCATCGGCTCGGTCGGCTCGGCCCTGTCCGTCGGCTCGATCGGCAGCGCCCTGTCGGCCGGCTCCATCGGCTCGGCGCTGTCCCTGATCTCGGCGGGCTCATGGCTGAGCACGGGCTCCGTCCTGTCGGCCCAGTCCCGCTGGTCGGTCCTGTCCTGGCGCTCGACCTCGGCCTTCCGCGCAGCGGGAACGATCGCCGCGGCAACCCTGACCGCCACCCTCCTCCACCACACCCTGAACCGCCCCCGCCTCGCAGGCGCGCGGAAGGGGTGACACGGCCCGGACCCGGCGGGGCTACTCGCCGGGCTTCCTGTCCAGTACCTCGATGTTCGACCAGATGCCGTCCAGCCCGAAAGGCGCCAGGTACTCCTCGAGGATGAGGAACGGCGGACCGGCGTGCGGCTCCCGCCCCACCCACACGGTGTCGCACTCGTAGCAGAGCCGGAACGACCCGGCCCCTCCCCGGACGCGGGCACGGGTGACCCATCCCTGGTCGCATCGCGGACACCAGACCACAGCCGCCTCCTTCGGTACACCGGCCGGACGGTGACCACAGCCGACGGCCCGCCACCGCACCCGTCAATGAAACCCCAGGTCACAGCCCCCCGACCAAACGGGTTAACACCCAACGCTGGACGTCAGGCAAGATGGGGTGTATCTGCCCACTGCCAGATTCAAGCTGCCGGACGGTTTCTCTTGGCTGAGTTCATTTACACCATGCGCAAGGCGCGCAAAGCGCACGGCGACAAGGTGATCCTCGACGACGTCACCCTGAGCTTCCTGCCGGGGGCGAAGATCGGCGTCGTCGGTCCGAACGGCGCCGGTAAGTCGACCGTGCTGAAGATCATGGCGGGGCTGGAGCAGCCCTCCAACGGTGACGCGTTCCTCTCGCCCGGCTACAGCGTCGGCATCCTCATGCAGGAGCCGAAGCTCAACGAGGAGAAGACCGTCCTGGAGAACGTCCAGGAGGGCGTCGCCGAGATCAAGGGCAAGCTCGACCGGTTCAACGAGATCGCCGAGCTGATGGCGACCGACTACTCCGACGCGCTGCTCGACGAGATGGGCAAGCTCCAGGAGGACCTGGACCACACCAACGCGTGGGACCTCGACGCCCAGCTGGAGCAGGCCATGGACGCGCTGGGCTGCCCGCCCGGCGACTGGCCCGTCACCACCCTCTCCGGTGGTGAGAAGCGCCGCGTCGCGCTCTGCAAGCTGCTCCTGGAAGCCCCCGACCTGCTGCTCCTCGACGAGCCCACCAACCACCTCGACGCCGAGTCGGTGAACTGGCTGGAGCAGCACCTCGCCAAGTACGCCGGCACCGTCGTGGCCATCACCCACGACCGGTACTTCCTGGACAACGTCGCCGAGTGGATCCTCGAACTCGACCGCGGCCGCGCCTACCCCTACGAGGGCAACTACTCCACCTACCTGGAGAGCAAGGCGAGCCGTCTCAAGGTAGAGGGCCAGAAGGACGCCAAGCGGCAGAAGCGCCTCAAGGAGGAGCTGGAGTGGGTCCGCTCCAACGCCAAGGGACGCCAGGCCAAGTCCAAGGCCCGTCTCGCGCGGTACGAGGAGATGGCCGCCGAGGCCGACAAGATGCGGAAGCTGGACTTCGAGGAGATCCAGATCCCGCCGGGCCCGCGGCTCGGCAGCATCGTCGTCGAGGTCGACAAGCTGAACAAGGCCTTCGGTGAGAAGGTCCTCGTCGACGGCCTCAGCTTCACGCTGCCGCGCAACGGCATCGTCGGCGTCATCGGCCCGAACGGCGCCGGCAAGACCACCCTGTTCAAGATGATCCAGGGCCTGGAGACGCCGGACTCCGGCGACATCAAGGTCGGCGAGACCGTCAAGATCTCCTACGTCGACCAGGGCCGCTCCAACCTGGACCCGAAGAAGACGCTGTGGGAGGTCGTCTCCGACGGCCTCGACTACATCAACGTCGGCCAGGTCGAGATGCCGAGCCGGGCGTACGTGTCCGCGTTCGGGTTCAAGGGCCCGGACCAGCAGAAGCCGACCGGTGTCCTGTCCGGCGGTGAGCGCAACCGCCTCAACCTGGCGCTCACCCTCAAGCAGGGCGGCAACCTCCTGCTCCTCGACGAGCCGACCAACGACCTGGACGTCGAGACCCTCTCCAGCCTGGAGAACGCGCTCCTCGAATTCCCCGGCTGCGCCGTGGTCGTCTCCCACGACCGCTGGTTCCTGGACCGGGTCGCCACCCACATCCTCGCCTACGAGGGCGAGTCCAAGTGGTTCTGGTTCGAGGGCAACTTCGAGTCGTACGAGAAGAACAAGATCGAGCGGCTGGGACCGGACGCCGCGCGTCCGCACCGGGCCACCTACAAGAAGCTGACCCGGGGCTGATCACACTTGCGCCACCACTACCGCTGCCCCCTGCGCTGGTCCGACATGGACGCGTACGGCCATGTCAACAACGTGGTCTTCATCCGCTACCTGGAGGAAGCGCGTATCGATTTCCTGTTCCGGCCGGAAAAGGACTTCAAGCAGGGGTCGGTGGTGGCCCGCCACGAGATCGACTACAAGCGGCAGCTCGTCCACCGGCACCACCCGGTGGACATCGAGCTGTGGATCACGGAGATCAGGGCCGCCTCCTTCACCATCACCTACGAGGTGAAGGACGACGACACGATCTACGTACGGGCCTCCACGGTGGTCGTGCCCTTCGACTTCGAGACGGGCCGGCCGCGGCGGATCACCGCCGACGAGCGGGACTTCCTGGAGGAGTACCGGGACGACAAGGAGGAGGCCGTCGCCGCATGACGGTGCTCCACCTGGCCGACGACGGGGAGGCGGCGGATCTCGCCGCCTTCCTGTCCCGGCTGCTGCACTACGACCGTTCGGCCGCGGTACGCCTCCAGGCGGCCGGCACCGCGCTGGCCGTCTTCGGGCGGCCGCCGTCCTTCGAGGTGCTGGCGATCCGCGCGGTCCGGCTCGCCAAGCCGTACGAGAGCGGCCTCGACGTCACCCTCGACGTGACCGTCTCCGCCGGGGAGTTGCTGGAGGCGGTGGACGAACAGGCCGGCACGGCCGCGGTGCCGGGCGCGGTCACCGGACCGCCGTGGGCGGGCGTTCTGCCGCCGCGCGGCGGCTGGCGCGAGGAGCCGGGACTGCCCGCGCCGGCGGCGCTGGCGGCCACCGTGGCGGCCGCGGTGGGCGAATTCCGGTCCCGTACCGCGGAGTTGGCGCCGCAGAGCCGTACCAGGGCCGAACTCGACCGGATCGGGCGGGACATCTGGTCCCGGACCGTGGGCGGCACCCGGCTTCCGGTACGGGCCGTGCACGCGGCCCAGTCGCTGCGCTTCCTGCGCCCGGCCGACGAGGCCGTCCTGCTCTCCGCGGGCGCGTGGCTGCGGCTGCGCACGCCGTTCGGGTCGATCGCCGTACGGCGGGCGGGACTCGGGGCGCTGGACGTCAGCGTCCGCTGACCCGGCGTCCCGTGGTCAGTCCGGGGTGTTCACCATCGAGGCGGCCGCGTAGGTGAGGTAGTTCCACAGCGTCTCGTGGTGTTCCTCGGACAGGCCCAGCTCGTCCACGGCCACCCGCATGTGCCGCAGCCAGGCGTCGTGCGCGGCCCGGTCCACGGTGAAGGGGGCGTGCCGCATCCGCAGCCGGGGGTGGCCGCGGTTGTCGCTGTAGGTCGTGGGGCCGCCCCAGTACTGCATGAGGAACAGGGTGAGCCGTTCCTCGGCCGGGCCCAGGTCCTCCTCCGGGTACATCGGCTTGAGCAGCGGGTCCCCGGCGACGCCCTCGTAGAAACGGTGGACCAGCCTGCGGAAGGTCTCCTCCCCGCCGACCTGCTCGTAGAAGGTCTTCTCCTGCAGCGTGCCGCGCCGAATCTCTCTCACCCGTACATGGTCTCAGACGCGGTGGCCGAGGACTCAAGGCTTAGGACCCCCGCCGACGCGGGGTTCTAGGGTGGACGCATGGGCGCTCACGACCTCGGGGTCCCGGACATCGAAGGGCTCGCCGCGACGGCACGCGAAGAGCTGGTGCGGGAGATCGACGCCGAGGGAGTCTGGGCGGCGGAGCCGGTGTGGCGGGCGGCCTTCGCCGCGGTGCCCCGGCACCTGTTCGTGCCGTACTACTACGCGGCCGGGGCGGACGGGCACGAACGCCGGTGGGGCGAGAGCCCCGACCCGCGGGCCCGGGAGCGCTGGGTGCGGGGTGCCTACGAGGACGTTCCGCTGGCCACCCGGCTGTGCGACGGCCGGCTGCTGTCCTCCAGCAGCCAGCCCTCGCTGATGGCCCGGATGCTGGTCGCGCTGGGGGTCGCCGACGGCGACCGGGTGCTGGAGATCGGCGCCGGCACCGGCTACAACGCGGCGCTGCTGGCACACCGGCTCGGCGACGGCGGTCTCGTCACCACCGTCGACGTCGATCCGGAGATCACCGAGTCGGCACGGCGGCACCTGGCCGCGGCCGGGTACCGGCCGGCCGTCGTCACCGGGGACGGGACGCGGGGCGTGCCGGCGCGCGCGCCGTTCGACCGGATCATCGCGACCTGCGCGACGACGGGCGTGCCGCGGGCCTGGGTCGCGCAGTGCGCGGCGGGCGGGCGGATCCTCGCGCCGGTGGCCACGGGCCTGCTGGCGCTGGCCGTCCGGGGCGACGGGTGCGCCGAGGGGCGGTTCCTGCCGTCGGCGGCCTTCTTCGTGCCGCTGCGCGGGCCGAGCCCTCAGGAGCCGCCGGACGTGAGCGGGGTGCCGTCCCGGGCGCTCGACGACGAGGTGTTCCGGTTCCTGCTGGAGCTGACCCGGGGCGTGCTCGGCCCGCGGGAGGCCCACCGGATCTGGCGGCGTGCGGGCATGCCGGGGCGGGAGCGGTACGGGGTCACCGTCACGCCGGACGGCGGGTGGCTGTGGCTGGACGACCGGGAGGGGCCGTGGGTCTGGCCGCTCCCGGTCTGAGTCCCGTACGGGCGGTCCGGCTCAGCCCCGCCGGACGGTGATCGTCGTCCAGGCGCCCACGTGCACCCGGTCCCCGTCCTGCAGCGGCACCGGGACGAAGGGCTGGATCGGCTCCTCGCCGCCGTTGACCGTGGTGCCGTTCGTCGAGTTCTGGTCGACGACCGCCCAGCTGCCGTCCGGCTGCTGGACCAGGACCGCGTGCTGGTGCGAGACGCCCGGGTCCTCCGGCGGCACCGCCAGGTCGATGTCCGGGGTGTCGCCGGTGGAGTGCCGGCGGCGGCCGATGGTGACCTGGTTGCCGGCCAGGGTGCGCTGCTGCTCGGGGGAGTAGGCGGGCAGGTTGAGGCCGGCCGCCTCCGGACCCGAGCGCTGCATCATGGCCATGAAGTACGCGCGGTCCGGGCCGATCGTCGCCGTCCAGGTCGCCGGGCCCTGCGGGGCCTGCGGGTAGCCGGGACCGGCCGGGGCGCCGGGCTGCGGGTAGCCGTACCCGCCCTGGGCGGGGGCCGGGGGTGCGCCGGGGCCGCCCGCGGGCGGCGAGATCACCCAGTCGTCGTCGCCGCCGAAGGGCGGGCCGCCGGCCGCGGGCCTGCCGGTCTCCTGCGGGAAGCCGGGCGGTGCGGGCGGAGCCGACTGCTGGAAGGCGCCGGGGGCGCCGCCGGTGGTCGCGCCGGGCTGCCGACGGGACGGGTCGCCGCCGAAGGGACCGGCGGCGGGGTCGCGGGTGAAGGGACCGGAGGACGGGCCGGCGCCGGGCGGGCCGCCGAACGCGGACGGGCCGCCGGAGGTCTGGGCCGGAGCACCGCCGAACGCCGGCGGCGGAGCCGAGGGGCCGCGCTCGCCGCCGAAGGGCGGAGGGGACGACTGGCCCCGCTCGCCGCCGAACCCGGAGGGCCCGGCCTGGCCGCGGTCGCCGAACGCCGGAGGGCCGGACGGTCCGCGGTCGCCGCCGAAGGCGGGGGGTCCCTGCTGGCCGCGGTCGCCGCCGAACGGGGGCGGGCCGGCCTGGCCGCGGTCGCCGAACGCCGGAGGTCCGGGCGGACCCGACGGGCCGCCGCCGCGCTCGTTCGCGAACGGCGTCGGACCCGAGGGCTCGCTGCCGAAGGAGGGGATCGGCTCCGCGGGGCGGTTCACCTGGGAGGGACGCGAGCCCTGGTACTCGTAGGAGTCGGTGTTGCCGCCGTACGACGGCGGGGTGGGCGGCCGGAAGGTCGGCGCGGCCGGGCCGCCGCCGGCGGGCGGGCGCGGGGCGGCCGGGGTGTACGAGGTGGCCGTGTTGGTCAGGAAGTTCCAGCGGCACTCCTCGCAGAACGGCGCGCCGCCCTCGCGGGGGGTGCGGCACTGCGGGCACAGCTCCGGCTCGTGCCCGTTCGGCACGGCGGACAGGTGCCGGCCGCCGGCCTGGGCACCGGGCCCGGGCGGCGGGAAGCCGTAGCCGCCGGCGGTCGGCGGGGGCGGCGGGGGCACGGCACCGGCCATGCGGTGACCGCACACCTCGCACCAGTCGTCGGAACCCGACTGGTGTCCGTTCGGGCAGGTCGGCATGTCGGTGGTTCCCTCTCTGTCAGGTTCGTCCTGAGCCTGTCCGGGTGTCCTGCGTGTGCTGTCAGGTCACTTCTTTACACGAACAGTCTTTGTGGACCGGGTCTCGAGCGTCATCTCGTCGGCCTCGGCCACCTTCGCTTTCAATCGCACAGTACCCGTCGCGGCGTCGACCACGTCCACCACCTTCGCAAGCAGTTTCGCAGTATCCGCGTTCCCCGAGGCGCTGGCGAGCTGAACGGCCCGGCCCAGTTTGGCCGTTGCTCCGTCCATATCGCCCGCTTTGCGAAGATCCAGCCCTTGCTGGATGGCTTGTGCCAGTTCGGCTTGGCCGGTGTAGTGGGCGACTTGGGGATTGATGGAGGTCGAGGCGACCATGTCGTCCGTCCACACCGCCCTGACCAGTCCCTGCGCGCCCAGGTTCTGGGCGCTGCCGTCGGGCTGCGGGACCACCAACGACACCCGGGCGGCGAGCATTTCCTGACCGAGCCCGGCCGTCGGGACCTCCACGCAGACGTGGTAGTCCCGGGACTCGTCGCCCCAGGAGCCGGTCGGATAGTCCCCGGCGCGCGGCCCGGCCTCGGCGCGGCGGCCGGTCAACTCCGCCACCGTGGGCGCCACTTGCTTGACGAACTTGATGGTCGTGCCGACCGGCGTCCACAGCCGCAGCGCGACGTCCGCGACCTCCTTGCCCATCGCCGTCTCCATCATCCGCGTGAAGTCGGCGGCCAGGCCCGTGGGGTCGGCGACGATGTCCGCGGTGCCGAGGAGCGCGGAGGCTATCCCTGTGACTTCTTTCACTTCCCAGTCGGTGCCCACACCGCGGGCGTCACAGGTGAACCGTCCGGCGCAGGAGTCCAGGGCGGTCCTCAGGTCCTCCGGCGACTCGTGCTCGTTGCGGCCGTCGGTGAGCAGGATGCCGTGCCGGATCGAGACGTCCGCCGAGGACAGCAGCCGGTCGGCCAGCCGCAGCCAGGTCCCGATCGCCGTACCGCCGCCCGCGCTCAGCCGGCGCAGCGCCTGCTTGGCCTGCTCCCGGGTGGTGCGGTCGGCCACCGCGAGCCGCCCGGCGCCCGGATAGACCTCCTTGGCGACGTGCGTGCCGCCGACCACCGCGAAATGGGTGCCGTCGCGCAGGGTGTCGATCGCGGCCGCGGTGGCGTCCCGGGCATTGCGCATCTTGGTCGGCGGATAGTCCATCGAACCCGAGCAGTCCACCATGATCACCACGCCGGCGGCCGGCCCCTGACCGGGCGCGTACGTCGTCGTCCCCGCCGCGCTGCCGACGGTGCCGCCGCCGGTCGACGTCACCGTGACGATCGCGTTGACCTCGCGGCCGCCGTCCGGCAGGTACTCGTTCTGGTAGACGTCCACCGAGAACTGCGGCACGTTCGACTTCGAGAAATTGGCCATGACTGCTCCGGTCCCCCTCCACCCCACGCGTGGTGGGTGCTGACGGTGTGCGGACCGGTCCCCTCCGGTCCGCGGGTACTGCCTGGTGCGTCTCGTTCCCGTTTACGGCCGTTTTGCGGCGGCCTCAGGCGGATCCTGCCCCCTGCGGCGGTGCCGGGAACGGGAGCAGCGCCACTGTTACGTTGTCGTGGCCCCCGCCGTCCAGGGCGTGGCCGACCAGGACCCGGGCCGCGTGCAGCGGCCGCGCCGCCGCGTCGGCGGGCACGACCTCGGCCATCTCCTCGGCCGACTCCGCGTAGTTCCACAGGCCGTCCGTGCACACCACGACCACACCGGGCCGGTCCGGCTTGAAGGAAGCGGTGTGCGGCTCCAGTTCGTAGGCGTCCGCGCCGAGCCAGCCGGTGATCGCGTGGGCCCGCTCGTCGGCGTACGCCTCGGCCTCGCTCATCAGCCCCGCGGCCACCATCTGCGCCGCCCAGGAGTCGTCCTCGGTGAGCCGGGCCGGCGGTGCGTCGCGGTCCACCGGCACCCAGTAGACCCGGCTGTCGCCGACCCAGCCGACCACCAGCAGGCCCGCGGCCACGATCGAGGCGACGAGCGTGCACGCCGGGGCGTTCTGGTGCGGGGTGTGCTCGCGGGCCTCCGGGGGCTCCTCGGCGAGGGCGTTGACCGCCTCGGAGGCGGCGACGATCGCCTCGTGCATCGCCGCCTGCGGGTGCGTGCCCTGCGGCAGCGCGGCCAGCAGCGCCTCGCTCGCGGCCCGGGACGCGGCCAGCGAGGCCTCGTCGGGGCGGGTCGCGGAGGAGACGCCGTCGCAGACGACCGCGAACACCGCCGGGGTCCCGTCCGGCAGCGCGGCGTGCCCCACGCTGAACGCGTCCTCGTTGCGGTGGTGGCGCAGCCCGCGGTCGCTGACGGCGGCCAGCGGACCGGACTCCTGCTCCATGTGGTCGCGTTCGCGCGGCTGGGCGTGCCCGCAGTTCTCGCAGTAGCCGTCGTCGTCGACCCGGCCCGCCCGGCAGGCCACGCAGACCTTCGGCAGCTCGGTCGTCTCGGCGCTCTCGGTGGCGGAGGCGGCCACCCGCGGGTCCGGCGCCTGGAGGGCGTAGTCGTCGTCGGGCTCCGGCGGCCGGTCGAAACGCACCCCGGCGGCCGGCGGCACCGGCGCGCCGTGCGGCGCCGAACCCGGCAGCGGCTTGCCGCCCGAGTCCGTGCCGGGCAGGTCCGACGGCAGGTGCGGGGCCGCCGTCGGGCCGGAGCTGTCCGGCTCGGGCGGTGGCCAGGCCACACCGGGGGAGCCCATGGTGAGGGTCGGGTGGTCCTGGGGCGCGGCGGGCACGGCCGACAGGTCGTACCCGCACGCACCGCAGAACAGGTCACCC
Source organism: Streptomyces sp. NPDC091282 (assembly GCF_044757385.1). Taxonomy (NCBI): domain Bacteria; kingdom Bacillati; phylum Actinomycetota; class Actinomycetes; order Kitasatosporales; family Streptomycetaceae; genus Streptomyces; species Streptomyces sp. NPDC091282. Next base: position 1,090,317 of record NZ_JBIVUX010000001.1, on the reverse strand, counting down.
GATTCGAGCGGCTCGGCGCAGCTCGGGCACTTCGCCGGTGCTGCCTGCTGGGGCATCTGCGACATCAACTACACCCACGTCCGGGGGCGGTAACGGTTGGCCCGTTCCACCAGCTCGATCCTCTCCTCACCGCCGGTCGCCAGTCTGGCCAGCGTGCGGTACGAGCGCTCCAGGCCGAAGCGCAGGCCCCGCTCGTCCAGACCGCTGCCGAGCAGCACCCGGCCGCCGACGACGGGCTGGAAGTCCCGGCCTCCGGAGAGTATCCAGTCCAGCGCGCAGCCGAGGACTTCCGCCGACAACTGCTCACGCCGCGCCGGATCCAGACCGTACGCGTCCAGCGCCTCGATCTGCCCGGCGGCGGCCGTCAGATCGTCCAGGAACGGCGTGTCGTCGGGCGTCGCGGTCCGGTGCCGCAGCCGCGACCGCACGGCCGCCACCCGGGCCGCCGTGTAGTGGATCGACGCCTCCGGCACCGATTCCAGGGTACGCACCGCACCGCGCCGGTCCCCGGCCGCCAGCTGCACCCGGGCCAGGCCGAACGCGGAGCTGACGAAGCCCGGGTCGGTCGCCCACACCAGCCGGTAGTACTCGGCCGCGTTGTCCAGCTGGCCGAGCACCTCCGCGCACAGGCCGAGCGCCAGCTTGGGCGCGGTCTCGCCGGGAAAGGCGTCGTAGATCGCGTCGAAGGACAGCGCCGCGCCCTCGTGGTCGCCGGTGACCAGGGCGCTCACACCGCGGTACCAGACCACCCGCCAGTCGTCGGGCTGCTCGTCCTCCAGCCGGCCGAGGGTCAGCAGCGCCGCCTCGAAGTCGCCGTTCTCCAGCCGGGCCCGGATCTGGCGCAGCCGGGTCTCGACCGTCTGCGACGGTGCCGCGGCCAGCGCGCTGAGCAGGCTGACCTCGCCCGCTCCCGAGGTGGTCAGCCCCGCCAGGAACCCGGCGTTCGGGTCGTTCGGATCGACCGTGGGGACCGGCAGGGCGAGCGCCACCGCCGGGACCGGGACGGGCCGCACCAGGGACGGTGCGTCCCCGGATGCCGCGCCCGGCGGCTCCAGCGCGAGCGTCCTGGACGCCACCGCCCGCGCGCCCAGCCGGGACACGTCCCCGGCCAGCTTCGGGAACAGCTCCGTGTCCATGACCTTGACCTCGGGCCCGAACAGGGTCGACAGCGCCGGCCTGGCCCTGCCGGTCTGCACCGACACGACCTCGCGCAGCACACCCGTCAGCTGCTCCGCCATCTCCTGCGCGGAGGCGAACCGGCGGGCCGGGTCGGGGTCGGTGGCCCGCACCAGCAGCCGGTAGAAGGACTCGTAGCTCCGGAACACCTCGATGGTGTCCGGGTCGGGCAGCGAGTCCACGAAGACGGTCGTGTAGCCCTGGAAGTCGAACGTGAGGACCGCGAGGGTACGGCCGACCGTGTACAGGTCGGAGGCGACCGACGGGCCGACCTCGGCGACCTCCGGGGCCTGGTAGCCGACCGTGCCGTAGATCGCCGACTCGTCGTCGTCCATGCGGCGCACCGCGCCCATGTCGATCAGCTTGAGCTGGTCCTCGGTCTGGATGGCGTTGTCGACCTTGAAGTCGCAGTACAGCAGGTTGCGGCTGTGCAGATGGCCGAGGGCTTCCAGGGCCTCGATGCCGTAGGCGCAGGCCTGCTCCACCGGCAGCGGGTCGCGGCGGCCCTCCGGGGTGCGCCGGTCGTTGGCGATCTCCTTGAGGGACTTGCCGCCGACGTACTCCATGACGATGTAGCCGTCGAGCGAACCGGTGCGCTGGTCCAGGTGCTCCACGAAGTTGTAGATCCGGACGATGTTGGCGTGCTCGATCTCCGCGAGGAACCGCCGCTCGGAGATCGCGGCGGCCATCGCGTCCTGGTCGCCGGTGTCCAGCAGGCCCTTGAGCACCACCCAGCGGTCGGAGACCGCCCGGTCCACCGCCAGGTAGATCCAGCCAAGACCGCCGTGCGCGATGCAGCCCACGACCTCGTACTGGCCGTGCACGACGTCCCCGGCCTTCAGCTTGGGCACGAACGAGTACGGGTTCCCGCACTTGGTGCAGAACCCCTCGGTGCGCCCCTCCCGCTCCCCGCGGGCCCGGCCGACCGGCGCCCCGCAGTCCGAGCGCGAGCAGAACCGCTTCCGCTCGGGCACCTCGGGGTTGTCCAGGACCATCTCGCGCGGGTCCGGCCTCGGCACCTGCGGGACCGTGACAAGACCCGCGCCCAGCCGGCTGCGCCCCGACCCGCTGGTCGACGAACCCGAGCTGCGCACCGACACCGAACGGCCCGTCGACCTGCCCGACAGGGACCGCGAGAGCCGCCCGGACACCGAGCGCCGTGACTTCGACGACTGCGAGGACGTACGCGAACTGCGGCCGGTGGAGCGCGCGCTGGCGCTGCTCGCCGAATCCCGGCCCCCGGCCGTGACCCCGGTGGGCGGCGATTCCACCGAGCCGCTCACCGAGACCACCGGGGCCAGACCACAGGTGTCGCAGTACAGCTCGCCGTCGCCGACGTCCTCGTACGTGCCCTCGCAGTCCGGCCGCTGGCACGTCTGTCCCGCCTGGCTCATCGCCGACGCATCCCCCTTGTCGCTCACGCTCCGGGTCCCCTCCGGTCCTCGGGACCGCTCTGCTGCGGCACCCGCGGCGCACCCAGCGCCTCGGCCGCCGCCTGCTGGTAGCGCAGCACCGCCTGCTCCGCGACCCGCAGGTCGCAGGGCGCGCTCCACAGCATCCGCCGGGCCGCGTCGTACCGCTCGATCAGGAACGGGTCCTCCGCAAGCCCGTGCCTGGCCACCTTCGCCTTGTAGGCGTCCAGTCGGCCGCGCAGCTCCGCGCGCACCGCCAGCGGCGCGGTGACCGCCGTCAACGACTCCCGCGCGCGCAGCAGTTCGTCCTCCGCCTTCTGCTCCAGCGACTCCAGGAGCGGCGACAGCCGGTGCCACTGGGCCGACCTGCGGTACTCCGCGGCCGTCGCCAGCTGCTCCTGCAGCGCGGTCGGCGGGCCGCTGACCACCGGCACCTCGGTCGCCGCGATCTTCGCCAGCACCTCGCCGCGCGCGGTACGCGCCTCGGCCAGGGTCCGGTCCGCCCGCGACAGCACGTCCCGCAGCGTGATCAGCCGGGCCTCGGCGTCCTGCCGGACCGTCAGCACGGCGTCGATCTCCCGCCGCACCTCCTCCAGCGCCCGCGCCTGACGGTCGTACGCCGCGGTGTCCGGCCGGCCGCCGCCCGGCGCCGAACTGCCCTGCGCCGGAACCCAGAAGCCCAGCGGGTCCGAGACCACGTCCTCGCGCAGCCTCGTCAGTATCCGGGTGATCCGCTCCAGGTCGTCGCCGGCCGGGTGCTCGCCGGGCCGCACGCCGACGGAGTGCGCCAGCTTGCGGGTGCGCTGCAGCTCCGCGGCGAGTAAATCGATCCGCGCGGGCAGCGCCGACCACACCGCGTCGGCGGTGACGACCATGTCCAGCGAGGTCGCGTACAGCTCGTTCATCCGGTCGACCAGGGTCTCCAGCGAGAAACGCTCGCTGAGCCGGCCGCCCGCGGACAGCAGCGTCGGCGCGTTGGCCGCCGCCGAGGCGCTGCCGGCGACCGTGACCGACTCGCCGCGCAGCAGCTCGGTCAGCTCCACCAGGTCCTCACGGCTGGACCAGCGGCGCCGCGCCCTGATCTCCCGGGCCGCGCGCAGAGCGTCCGTGTAGGCGTCGAAGTACGCCCACAGCAAGGTGATCGAGGCGTCGGCGGACGTCCAGCGCTCCCGGGTCGTCCCGGTGAGCTCGGCGCCCTCCAGGAGCCTGCGGCCCGCGTGGTCCTGGAGGGCGAGCAGCGAGGTCTCGATCGCCTCGTGCTCGGCGCCGAGCCGCGCCAGCGCACGGTCCACCTCGTCCCGGTCCATCACCGGCCCGGTGGGGTCCGTGACGCCCATCGATCACCTCTCGCTCGCTCGTCGGGGCTGGGCCGCGCGGATGCGGGTCAGCTGGTGCGCAGGTACTGCGGCGCCGACGGTTTGGACGCCGCCGAGTCCGCTCCCAGTGTCGCCGACAGCCACTTGTCGTACGACGCCTGCCAGCCGTCGGCCCGGTAGCCGACCAGGATCTGATTGACCCGGCGTACCAGATCGGTCGCACCCTGCTTCATCGCCACGCCGTAGTACTCGGTGGTGAAGGCCGCGCCCTTCAGTTCGACCGTCGGGTCCTGCGCGGCCTGGCTGGCGGCCAGCGCGCCGTCGGTGACCACCGCGTCCGCCTCACCGAGCTGGAGCCTTACCAGGCAGTCGAGTTGGTTCGGCACGGTGGCGGAGATGTCGGCCGAGGCGGGCAGCTTCCCGGACTTCTTGTCCGCGTCCAGCTTCGCGTACGCCGTCGAACCGGCCGCCGTGCAGATCCGCCGGTGCGCGAGCGAGCTGTCGTACCCGGTGATCGGCGACGACTTGGGCGCCAGCACCTGCTGGCCGGTCTTGAAGTACGGGGCGGAGAACGCCACGTCCTTCAGCCGGTCGCAGTTGATGGTCATCGTGCGGACCACCATGTCGACCCGGCCGTCCTGGATCGCCGGTATCCGCTGGCTGGTCGGAATCGCCTTGAACTGCACCGCGTCCGGGTCGCCGAGGATGTCCTGGGCGATCCGGTGCACCAGGTCGATGTCGAAACCCTCCAGCTCCGCACCCGCGTTGTTCGGGTTGCGGTAGCCCCAGCGGTAGCTGTTCTGGTCGACGCCGACGATCAGCTTCCGCTTGGCACCGGTACGGGCCTTGATGGCGTCGATCGTCGTGCCGTCCGCGCCCGACGGCGACCAGGTCTCGTTCTGCGCCTGGGAGTCGGTGCAGTTGCCGGCCGTCGCCTGGCGGGCGGTGGCCGACCCCGACCCGCCGCGGCCCGCGCCCGTCGTGCTCCCCGCGGACGACTGGGTCAGCGGCAGCAGCAGGACGAACGCCAGCGCCACAGCGCAGCCGACCGCCATCGCGCCCACTCCGCCCCAGCCGCGCAGGGAGGCCCGCATCCTCCGCACGAACACCGTCCCGCCCCCTCTCACCGGTACTCCGAAAGCCTGCGCCCGATGCCGAACAGCGCGCCCGACGCCGCCGCCACACCCAGCATGGCGGCACCGATCGGCAGCCCGGACATCGCGTCCCGGCCGTCGGTGGCCCGCGCCTGGAACTCGCTCTCCTCGTGGGCGAGCGCGTTCTTCAGGTTCGCGTCGACGCTGTCGAAGCACTCGGCGGTCGCGCCCTTGTCGCCTATCACCTTGTCCAGCGCGGCCTGGTAGTCGCCGTTCTCGTCCTCGGTGCGGGCGTCGGCGTGCCGCTCCTTCCACACCTTCATGTTCCCCTGGGCGGCCTGCACGGGCTTGCTGCCCGCCTGGTCGTCGGCGAGCGCCGCGGCCTGCGAGAGGCCCTTGGCGAGGGCCGTCATGTCCTGGTCGAAGTCGTAGTAGTAGGCGTCGTAGGTCCGCCCGTCGACCGTGACCGTCTCCGCGCCGCGCGAGACCAGGCTGAGGTTCTCGTTGCCCCGGGCCTTCAGGGAGGCGATCCGGGCGTCGTGCAGCACGTTCAGCGAGCGGACGCCGTGGTCGTAGGAGCCGTCCAGGCCGGCGCGGGCGAGACTGTGGCCGACGACCAGCCACAGCAGCGTGACCACGGTGGCCGCGGAGGCCGCGACCAGGCCGTGGTTGAGCAGGCGGTTGGTGCGGCGGTAGTGGCGCAGCTGGGCCCAGCCGAGCGCGAGGAGGGCGAGCAGGCCGAGGACGATCGCCGCCCACGGATAGGGGGTCGCGTCCGCGTAGTCGGACGACAGCCGGCCGTTCTCCTTGGTGTAGAGATCCTCCGCGGCCGGGAGCATCTCCTTCTGCATCTTCTCGTTCGCGTAGCGCAGGTAGGCGCCGCCGACCGGATAGCCCTGGCGGTTGTACACGCTGGCCCGCTCGACCAGCCCCTTGTACTCCGGGAGCAGCTTGTTCAGCTTCGCCACGGCCGCCTCCGAGGGCGAACCGGGCTCGGAGTTGGCGGCGGCGGTGACGAGTTTCGCGGCGGCCGTCCTGATGTCCGACTCGTACCGGGCCCGGGAGGCGGCGGTCTCCTGACCGCCCGCCAGGAAGCCGCTGGCGGCAGCGGTGTTGGCGTCCGCCAGCGAACGGTAGATGTCGGCCGCGCCCGAACTCAGCGGCTGGCTGCGGTGCAGCACGTCGTCGGCCGCCGCCGCGCGGTCGGTCATCTGCCAGGCGGTGACCGCGCCGAAGGCGACGATCAGCACGGCGAGGACGGCCCCGATCAGGCGGAGCCGGCCGGGCTCGGTGGTGACGGCGGCACGCACCTGCCCGACACCCTCCGCGAAGGCGGTGCGCCGCCGGGGCGTCACCTCGGGCGCGGAAGAGCCGGTCCGCTGTGCGGGCAGGACGGTGCCCGCGCCCGGCGGTGCCGCGCTCTTCGTCGGCGGGTGTGTCACTCGACCTCCCCCATGGTCATCCGGTCGCCGCCCAGTATCGCCGCCCGGACTGACATTCGGCACCGGCCGTCACGGGATCTTGATCCGATCGCAGCGGAACCCCTGCCCATGAATACGCCGGGGGGATCGGTTCGGTTCCGCGAGGGTGGTGCGGGGGCACGGCGCGGGGGCGCGGCGCGGAGAGGATGCGGCATCGTGGCCGGGCGCGGGCCGGTGGGGGCCGGTCGCGCGGTTCCTTCCCCGGCCTTCGGCCGGGGGTGCCCCCAGCGCCCCTACGGGGCACGTCCGGCCCCCACCTGCGGTGTCACCCCTCGAAGTACGCCCGCACCCTCTCCTGCACGGGCAACCGGGCGCCCACCGTGTCCAGTCCCAGCAGCGCGGCGCCCAGCACCGGCCGGGCCCGGACCACGCTCGGCACCGCCTTGGGCGCCCGTGCCGCCAGCAGTTCCCGTACGCCGTCGTCCAGTTGCGGGTGACCGCCGGTCAGCACGCCGCCGCCCAGCAGGACCGGCGTCTCCTCGTCCAGCAGGTCGAGGCGGGTCAGCGCGACCGTGGCCATCGTCGCGACCTCCTGCGCGAGGCGGTCCACCACCGAGCGCGCCACCGGGTCGCCGTCGGCGGCCGTCGCGAACAGCACCGGCGTCAGCTCGTGCCGCCTGCCGTACGCGACGTGCTCCAGGTGCAGCGCCTCGATCAGCGCGTACATGGACGTCAGCCCGAAGTGCGCCGGAAGGGTGTCCACCAGGGCCGTCGGCCCGCCGCGCCCGTCCTCGGCCCGCGCCGCGTGCCACAGCGCCTCCTCGGCCAGGCCCCAGCCGCCGCCCCAGTCACCGGAGATGCGGCCTATCGCGGGGAAGCGGGCGGTGCGGCCGTCGGGGCGCATGCCGACGCAGTTGATGCCCGCCCCGCAGACCACCGCGACGCCCCGGGGCTCGGCCACGCCGGCCCGCAGGATCGCGAAGGTGTCGTTGCGGACGGTCACCGAACCGCCCCAGCCGCGGGCGGCCAGCGCGGTGGCCAACTGCTCCTCCTCCACCGGCAGATCGGCGTTGGCGAGGCAGGCGGAGACATGGCCGGCCGAGGTGACGCCGGCGGCGGCGTACGCCTCGGTGACCGCCGCCGCCACCTCGTCCACGGCCTGCTCGACGCCGACCACGGGCGGCCGGAAGCCGCCGCCGCGGGCCGTGGCGAGGACCTCGCCGTCCGCGGCGACCACCGCGACGTCGGTCTTGCTGTTGCCCGCGTCGATGGCGAGGACACTTGCGGTCAGGCCCACGCGAGGTGCTCCCGGTTGTGCGCGATCAGCTGGTCGGTGAGGGCGTCGGCGTAGGCGTACTGGCCGACGAGGGGATGCGAGAGCAGGGCCCGGAAGACCCGGTCCCGGCCGCCGCGCAGCGCCGCCTCCAGCGCCAGTTCCTCGTACGCCGTCACGTTCGCCACCAGCCCCGCGAAGAGCGGGTCGACGTCCGGGACGGGCAGCGGCACGGGCCCGCCGGAGCCGACCGCGGCCTGCACCTCGATCACCGCGTCGTCCGGGAGGAACGGGAGCGTCCCGCCGTTGTACGTGTTGACCACCTGGTACGGGTTGCCGCCGCCGCCCAGCAGCGCCGCCGCCAGGTCCACCGCCGCCTCCGAGTAGTAGGCGCCGCCCCGCTTGGCGAGCAGCTCCGGCTTCTCGTCGAGCGCCGGGTCGCCGTACATCTCCAGCAACTGCTTCTCCATCGCGGCCACTTCGGCGGCCCGGGACGGCTTGGTGCGCAGCTCCCGCACGACCTCGTCGTGGGCGTAGAAGTAGCGCAGGTAGTACGAGGGGATCACGCCGCCCAGCCGGTCCAGGAGCCCCGGCGGCAGCCTCAGGTCGGCGGCGATGGTGTCGCCGTGCTCCCCGAGCAGCTTGGGCAGCACGTTCTCGCCCTCGGGGCCGCCGAGGCGGACCGCCGTCTCCCAGGTGAGGTGGTTGAGGCCGACGTGTTCGAGGTGCACCTCGGAGGCGGTGACGCCGAGCAGGTCGGCGAACTTCCGCTGGAAGCCGATCGCCACGTTGCACAGCCCGACCGCCCGGTGCCCGGCCTGCAGCAGTGCGCGGGTCACGATCCCCACCGGGTTGGTGAAGTCGATGATCCAGGCGTTCGGGTTGGCGCGGCGGACGCGTTCGGCGATGTCCAGGACGACGGGTACGGTCCGCAGCGCCTTGGCGAGGCCGCCCGCGCCGGTGGTCTCCTGGCCGATGCAGCCGCACTCCAGCGGCCAGGTCTCGTCCTGCTGCCGGGCCGCCTGGCCGCCGACGCGCAACTGGAGCAGCACCGCGTCGGCGCCCTCGACACCGGCGTCCAGGTCCGAGGTGGTGACGATCCGGCCGCTGTGGCCCTGCTTGGCGAAGATCCGGCGGGCCAGTCCGCCCACCAGCTCCAGGCGGTCGGCGGCCGGGTCGACCAGGACCAGTTCCTCGATGGGCAGGGTGTCCCTGAGCCGCGCGAATCCGTCGATGAGTTCGGGGGTGTAGGTCGAGCCTCCGCCGACCACGGTGAGTTTCATAAAAGGGTTAACCCTTCACTCCGGTGAGCGTGACGCCCTCGACGAACGCCTTCTGGGCGAAGAAGAACACGAGGATCACGGGGGCCATGACCAGTACGGTCGCGGCCATGGTGAGATTCCAGTCGGTGTGGTGCATGCCCTTGAACGACTCCAGGCCGTAGGACAGGGTCCAGGCGCCCGGGTTCTCCGAGGCGTAGATCTGGGGTCCGAAGTAGTCGTTCCAGGCGTAGAAGAACTGGAAGAGGGCGACGGCGGCGATGCCCGGCTTCGCCATGGGGATCACCACCCGCAGCAGGGTGCGCAGGTCACCGCAGCCGTCCACCTTCGCCGCGTCCAGGTACTCGTTCGGGATCGTCATCAGGAACTGGCGCAGCAGGAAGATGGAGAACGCGTCGCCGAACGCCATGGGGATGATCAGCGGCCACAGCGTGCCGGACAGGTCCAGCTGCTTCGCCCAGAACAGGTACATCGGGATGATGACCACCTGCGGCGGCAGCATCATCATCGAGATGACCAGCATCAGCGAGAGATTGCGGCCCCGGAAGCGGAACTTGGCGAGCGCGTACGCCACCGGCAGCGAGGACACGACGGTCAGGACGGTGCCCAGACCGGCGTAGATCAGCGTGTTCTTCCACCAGGTCAGGAAGCCCGGGGTGTCGAACACCTTCTTGTAGTTGCCCCACTCCCAGGTGTGCGGGATCAGGTCCCGGCTCAGTGCCTGGCTGTCGCTCATCAGCGAGGTCAGGAACACGAACACGAACGGGAGCGTGAAGAACAGGGCGGCGGCGAGGCCGACGGAGTGCACCGCCACCCAGTTCAGCAGTGCCTTGCGGCGGGCGGTGCGCTCGGCCGGGGAGACCGGCTGCGGCGCCAGTCGCGCCGGCCGGTCCAGTACCTGGGTCATCGTCAGTCACCTGCCTGGATGAGACCGCCCCGGCGCCGCATCAGGAACGCGGTGAACACCATCGACAGGGCGAAGAGGACGAGGGCGACGACACAGGCGGAGCCGTAGTCGAAGCGCTGGAAGCCGAGGTTGTAGACGAGCTGGGGGAGGGTGAGCGTCGACTTCTCGGGATAGCCGGGCTCGAACTGGGTGCCGGCGCCCTGGATGACGCCCGAGGCGACCTTCCCGGCGATCAGCGGCTGCGTGTAGTACTGCATCGTCTGGATGACGCCGGTGACGACCGCGAACATCACGATCGGCGAGATGTTCGGCAGCGTCACGAACCGGAAGCGCTGCCACGCGGACGCCCCGTCCAGCTCCGCGGCCTCGTACTGCTCGGTCGGCACGTCGAGCAGCGCGGCCATGAAGATGACCATGAGGTCGCCGATGCCCCACAGCGCCAGCAGGGTCAGCGCCGGCTTGGACCAGGTGGGGTCGTTGAACCAGCCCGGCGCCGGGATGCCGACCTTCTCCAGGATCGAGTTGACCGGCCCGGTGCCCGGGTTGAGCAGGAACGCGAAGGCCATGGTCGCCGCGACCGGCGGAGCGAGGTAGGGCAGGTAGAAGAGGGTGCGGAAGACGCCCGTACCCGTCTTGATCTTCGTGATGAGCATGCCGACGCCGAGTCCGAAGACGACCCGCAGCGACACCATCACGACCACCAGCCACAGCGTGTTGCGCAGCGCGGGCCAGAAGTAGGGGTAGTGCTCGAAGACGTAGCTCCAGTTCTTGGTGCCGGTCCACGTCGGCGGCCGGAAGCCGTCGTAGTGCATGAACGAGAAGTAGACCGTGGAGATCAGCGGGTACGCGAAGAACACCGCGAACCCGATCAGCCAGGGCGACATGAAGGCGGCCGTACGAAGCGCCGACCGGCGGCGCTTCGACGCGAGGGTGATGGCGCTCATCGCTACTGGGCCTGCGCGATGTCCGTGTCGATCTGCTTGGCCGTGGCCGCGAGGCCGGCCTTCAGGTCCTTGGCCTTGCCGCTCTCGTAGTCGTAGCCGAAGTTCTGGATCGTCGTCAGGTAGACACCGCCGTTGATGGAGGCGGGAGACGTCGTCGAGTCCGGGTTGGCGGCGATGTCCAGGAAGGTCTTGAAGCGCGGGTCGTACTTCAGCTTCGGCGACTTGAGGGCGGTCAGCGTGGACGGCACGTTGTGGATGGCGTTGGAGAAGTTCACCACCGCGTCGGTGTCCGTGGTGATGTACTTGACGAACTCCCAGGCCGCGTTCTGCTTCTTGCTGGTGGAGGCGATGCCGGCGATGGTGCCGGTGATGTAGCCCTTGCCGTACTGGGCGGCCTGGTCGTCGGGGACCGGCAGCGGGGCCACGCCTATGTCGAACTTCGGCTTGGTCGCCAGCGCCATCCCGAGCCGCCACTCGCCGTCGAGCTGCATGGCGACCTGGCCGGTGTGGAAGGGGTGCTTGTCGCCCCACTCGTCGCCGAGCGTCGCCCGGTACTTCTCCAGCTTCTGGAACCCGCCGAGGTCGTCGACGAGGTTCTTCTGCAGGGTGAACGCCTGCGTGAAGGCCGGGTCCTTGGCGATGTTCGACTTGCCGTCGGAGGTGAAGTACTGCGGCGAGAACTGGGCCGCGTAGTGCTCGGTCGTGGTCTCCCAGCCGTGGTAGTCCGGCATGAAACCGAGCTGCTGGTAGCTGTCGCCCTTGGCGATCGTCAGCTTCTTCGCGTCCGCCCGGAACTCGCTCCACGTCTTCGGCGGCGAGGTGATGCCGGCCTTCTCGAACGCCGTCTTGTTGTAGTAGAGGCCGTACGCGTCACCGAGCAGCGGGACCGTGCAGCGGTTCCCGTCGAACTGGGTGTACTCGTTCATCGCCTTCGGGAACGTCGTCTCGGGGTCGATGCCCGCCTTCTTGAAGAACGGGTTGAGGTCGATCAGCGCGCCCGAGGAGCAGAACTTGCCCACGTTGTTCGTGGTGAACGAGGAGATCACGTCCGGGGCCTTGTCGCCGCCGCCGCGTAGCGCCTGGTTGACCTTGTCGTCGGTCATGTTGCCGACGACGTTGACGTGGATGTTGGGGTGCGTCTTCTCGAAGTCGGCGACCAGCGACTTGACCGCGGCGACCTCGCTCGCCGAACTCCAGCCGTGCCAGAAGTTGATGGTGGTGTTCGCGGAGGCGTCGTCGTCGGCTCCGGAGGAGGACTGGCCGGTACAGGCGGTGAGCAGGGCCAGTGAACTCGCGGCGGCGGTCAGGGCAAAAGCCGTCTTTCGGGCCACTGCGGGTGTGCGTGAGGGCATGACGGGATCTCCCAGGGGCGGGCGGGCGGTGACGGAGGAAGCTGCTGTGCGGGAAGCCGGGGCGGAACGGGCGGGTGGTCAGCGCGAGGTGTCGAAGACCTCGTCGCGGGTGGTCGCGAGCGCGCTCTCCAGCGCGCCGCGCAGCACGGGGTGTTCCTGGACCTCGCCGACGACGAGCCGCGGCCGGGCGGCCGCCAGCTCCTCCAGCTCGGCCTGGACCAGGGCGCGCAGGACTTCGCCGCCCGCGGTCAGGACCGTGCCGCTGAGGACGACGAGTTCGGGGTCGAGGACGGAGACGAGGGAGGCGAGACCGGTGGCGATCCGGGTCGCGTAGGTCCGCAGGAGTTCGTGGTGCGGCCCGCTGCCGTGATCGGCGGCGCAGGCCACGAGCGCGGCGGCGGCCTCGGAGTGCGAACCGGCCGGCAGGTCGCCGATGCCGAGCGCGTCGGCCAGCCGGGGCAGCGACTGCGCGCCGGCGAGTTCCTGGTAGCCGCCGCTGTTGGCCTTGGTGACCTGGCGCACCAGCGGGGCGCCCGGCACCGGCAGGAAGCCGACCTCGCCCGCGCCGCCGGTCCAGCCGCGGTGCAGCCGGCCGCCGAGGACCAGGGCGGCGCCGAGGCCCTCCTCGTTCCACAGCAGGACGAAGTCGCCGTGGCCGCGGGCCGCGCCGAGCCGCTGTTCGGCGATGGCGGCGAGGTTGACGTCGTTCTCGTACTCGACGGGCATCGGCAGCGCGGCGGCGAGGTCGTCGAGCAGCGCGGGGGAGTGCCAGCCCGGCAGGTGCGAGGCGTAGCGCAGCCGGCCGGTGTTGGGGTCGAAGGCGCCGGGCGTGCCGATGACCAGCCGCCGGACGTCGTCGCGGGCCAGTCCCGCCGCCTTCACCGCGCCGTCGAGGGCGTCGGTGACCTGCCGTACGACGGACTGGGCGGACCGGCGTCCCGGGGTGGGGAGTTCGTACTCGCCGACGGTGCGGCCGGTGACGTCGGCGACCGCGGCCCGGATGCGGGCCGGGTTGACGTCGAGTCCCGCGGCGTGCGCGGCGCCCGGATTCACCGAGTACAGCTGGGCGTTGGGGCCCGGCCGGCCCTCGCTCGTGCCGGTCGCGAGCACCAGTCCGGCCGCCTCCAGGCGGGCCAGCAGCTGCGAGGCGGTCGGCTTGGAGAGGCCGGTGAGCTTGCCGATCCGGGTCCGCGACAGCGGGCCGTGCTCCAGCAGCAGGTCCAGTGCGGCGCGGTCGTTCATGGCGCGCAGTACGCGCGGGGTGCCCGGCGTGCCGGCGGTTCCTGCCATGCGGTTCGACACCTGCCTTTCCAGCCGCTCAGTTTCCCAGTGATCAGGGTGTGAGGTCCACCCGGGTGACGCGTCGGGTTCACGTGCCGGGATCGCCGGCCGGGACCGCTCACCCATGATCACTGTTAGGAAAGTTTCCTGTTGGCTGGAAAACGTAGGCCGCCGGAGGGAGAGCGTCAATAGCCCGACTGCGCGGCAACCCACTCGTTACCTGCGCTCGGACGCACCGAGGGCCCGTCCGGACGTCCGGACGGGCCCTTGTGTATGGGGGGGTGCGGGGTGGCCGCGGGTGCTACTTGACCTTGATGAAGTCACCGGTCGCCGTGGCCGGCGCGGTGGTCGCCGTGCCGGCGAAGACGTAGCGGTAGTAGCCGCTCCTCGACGCCTTCACGGTGGTGGACAGGGTGCCGCCGGTGCCCGACGTGATGTCCTTGACGTTCGTGTACGCGGTGCCGCCCTCGGGGCGGAACTGCAGGACGGCCTTCTGCCCCTGGTAGCCCTTGTACGCGGAGGCGTCCCAGTCGGCGCGGGTCAGCTTGCCCCTGACGGTGATCGTCCGGCCCTTGACCACCGGCTCCGGGGAGGCGTCGGCGGTCGCCCTGGCCGCCCGCAGCACCTTGGCCGTGCCGAGGTTGCCCCAGATCGCGGTGCCGGAGCTGGTGCTGAGGAAGTCGTCCGAGGCGGAGCCGTCGACGTAGCTGTAGAAGCCGCCCGCCTTCCAGGTGCCGGCGTCGGCGGCCTCGAACAGGTCCCTGCGCGGATCGACGACGATCTTCTCGGTGCAGCTGGCGGTGACGGTCGTCGCCGTGGTCGCCGTGGTGGTGCAGGCGGGGGCGTCGTCGGGGCCCACCGCGTTGTCCATCGCCTTCAGGGTGCCGCGGTAGAGGATCACGCCGGCGAACGACGAGTCGCCGTTCAGGGTCACGTCCGCGGGCCGGGTCAGGGTGTAGGTCACCGGCACGGTCACCTTCGCGGTGGTGCCGGCCACGACGGCCTTGCCGCCGTTGACCTTGATCCCGGTGAACTTCAGATCGGGCGTGCTCGGCGCCGCGGAGGCGGCGGGCGCCACGGCACCGGCCAGGGCCAGGGCGCCGGACAGGGCGGCGCCTATGGCGAGCTTTCTCATGTTTCCCCACCTTCACGACGGCTCCCCGGGCGGCTTCGCGCTCCAGATCAAGGACCCGTGGTGGGGCGACACTAGATCACCGCGAGATGGGCGGGTGATGGGGGGTTCCTGTGAAGAACGTGTGGACCGCGGGCGTACGGCGCCGGGCGGGGTTCTCCGTACGCCGCCGCCGGGCCGGGCCCGCGACGGGCGCCCCGGCAAAGCGAATGGGGCACCCCGTGCCCTTCGGCGTCGGGGTGCCCCGTCTGTCCACTCGGACGAGCGTGCTGAAGCGTTCCGCTACTTCCCGGGCGGCACCGGCCGCTGGGGTGTGATCGGGGCCGTCGCCGCCACCTGGGGCGAGTCCGCGTTGGAGAACACCGACGGGGCCGCCACGGCCGCCGTCGGGTCCGGCGCCTCCTCCTCGGTGAGCGCCACCGGCACCCCGCCGACGATCCTGATGTCGGCCTCGTCGAAGGCCCGCTTGATCCGCCAGCGCAGCTCGCGCTCCACCGTCAGGGCCTTGCCCGGCATGGTCTTGGCGGAGAGCCGGACCACCATCGAGTCGATGAGGACGGAGTCCAGGCCGAGGATCTGGATCGGACCCCAGAGGAGTTCGTTCCAGGGCTCCTCCTTGGCCATCTTCTCGGCGACCTCCTCCAGGGTGGCCCGGACCCGGTCCAGGTCCTCGGTGGGCCGGACGGTGACGTCCACGCCGGCCGTGGCCCAGCCCTGCGACAGGTTGCCGATCCGCTTGATCTCGCCGTTGCGCACGTACCAGATCTCGCCGTTGTCGCCGCGCAGCTTGGTCACCCGCAGGCCGACCTCGACCACCTCGCCGGAGGCGACCCCCGCGTCGATCGAGTCGCCGACGCCGTACTGGTCCTCCAGGATCATGAACACGCCGGACAGGAAGTCCGTGACCAGGTTGCGGGCGCCGAAGCCGATCGCCACACCGGCCACACCGGCCGACGCCAGCAGCGGCGCCAGATCTATCTGGAAGCTGCTGAGCACCATCAGCGCCGCGGTGCCGAGGATCAGGAAACTCGCCACCGACCGCAGCACGGAGCCGATCGCGTGCGAGCGCTGGCGCCGCCGCTCGGCGTTGACCAGCAGCCCGCCGAGCGTGATGCCCTCCGGCGACTCGGACGTCCGGTTCATCCGGTCGATGAACTTGGTGATCGCCCGCAGCACGATCTTTCTCAGCACCACCGCGATCACCAGGACGAGCAGCACCTTCAGCCCGATCGCCAGCCATGTCGACCAGTTCTGCTCGACCCACGTGGCGGCGTTGGTGGCGCTCTCCTGGGCGTCCTGGAGCGTGGGCACCGCCGGTGTCTCCGACCCCGAGGGGATCGGTGACGGCGACGGACCGGCGGCCGGCAGGGCGACGGGCAAGGACACGGCGGGTACCTCCTGGCGGTGCGGTACTGCCCTCCGGCACGGCGTTCACGGTCACGGCTTCAAGGTCACGAAAAGGTCACCGGACGGGCAGGATGACCACACTAACGGGGCATCGCGTGTGCGCCCGACGGATGCCGGGAGGAGAGACCGCACTCACGCCCCGGGCCTCCCGTTGAACTGGCCCGCGAGGGCGAAGCGGGACTCGGGGGACCCCTGTGGTGTGGTCGAAAACACTCCCAGGCCGTTACGTGGACATGGTGGCGCGTCCACCAGGCAAGAGGGGAGACTGGCCACAGATCGTCCCGGCGCGAGCCACGCGCCGCCGACGCCCAAGGAGGCCCCTGTGCCGCATGTCCTGGTCCTCAACGCGTCGTACGAGCCCCTCGGCGTCGTACCGCTCCGCCGCGCGCTCGTCCTCGTCCTGGAGAACAAGGCAGTCGCCTTGGAGGAATCCGGCGCCTTCATGCACAGCGCAACCGTCACAGTCCCCGCACCCAGCGTGGTCCGGCTCAAGCGATTCGTACGGGTTCCCTACCGCGGGCCCGTTCCGCTCACCCGAAGGGCGCTCTT
Source organism: Streptomyces sp. NPDC091282 (assembly GCF_044757385.1). Classification (NCBI taxonomy): domain Bacteria; kingdom Bacillati; phylum Actinomycetota; class Actinomycetes; order Kitasatosporales; family Streptomycetaceae; genus Streptomyces; species Streptomyces sp. NPDC091282. Next base: position 1,073,773 of record NZ_JBIVUX010000001.1, on the reverse strand, counting down.
CGCGCGCGACGGAGGCCGGTGCATGTACTGCGGTGGCGTCGCAACCAGCGTCGACCACGTCATCCCGCGCAGTCGCGGGGGTCAGCACGTCTGGGACAACGTGGTCGCGTCGTGCCGTCGCTGCAACCACGTCAAGGCCGACCGCCATCTCTTCGAGATCGGCTGGCGGCTGCGGCACAAACCAGCACCACCCACCGGCCTGGCCTGGCGCATCATCGGGACCGGCCATAGGGATCCGCGCTGGCTGCCCTATTTGCAGCCGTACGGCGCGGACGACGCCCTGGCCCGGATCGACGGCATCTCCGCCTGACGATCCGGGCCTTCGCACACCCCGTGGCTGCCCGCCTCAGCCACGGGGCCCTTCGACGCGCGCACCCCGTACGGCATACAGCGCGCCGCCCGCCGCGAACGCCCCCAGCGCCGCCGCCCAGGCGCCCGGTTGCATACCCGGTTGCACGGGCCACGCCCACACGGCCACCGCGCTCCCACGCGCCCCCGACGCCCCCAGGTACACGGCGCTCACGTACCCGAAGGCGGGCAGCCAGCTCAGCCGCGCCCCCAGCAGCACCGCCGCCCCGGCCGTGATGCCGGCACAGCCGAGCGTGTCGCGGACCATGGCCGGGGGCCCGAAGGTCTCCGGATGCCCCAGCACCGCCGGCGACAGCAGCCCGCACGCGACCGCGGTCAGCCCGGCCAGCTGCACCAGCCGGCGCGGCCACCACGGCCGTACCGCCGTACGGTCCAGTTCGTCCGAGGGCGCGTACAGGCTCACCCCGATCACCGCGGCCGCCAGCAGCGGGGCCAGCGCCGGCACCGGCACCCGGCGGCCGGGGTCCACGTAGGCGTCCAGCCCGGCCGCCGCCCAGGCCGCGAGGGCCGCCGTGCCCGCGAGCGCGGCCAGGGTGGCGGGCACCGCGCGCGAGCGGGCGTAGAGCAGCAGCGGCGTCACAGGGCCGGCACCCCCTTCGCATCGCACGCGGCGCGGGCAGCGAAGTACGCCGACAGCCAGGCCCGGCGTTCCGCACCGCCCATCGCCGTCAGCCGGGCGCGGGCGGCGCGGCGCTCGGCCAGTTCCGCCCGCTGCCGCGTGTTCCCCCCGGCTTCCAGGCGGTCGAAGTACTCCTGGTCCGGCCGCGGCGCGAGGTAGTCCAGGACCGCGTCGTCGGCCGTGGAGGACGCGTCGTCCGGGCAGTCGCCCCGCAGCTGAAGCGCCGCCGCTGCCTGCCACGCGAACATCACCGGGTCGGTCAGGCGGCCCCGCACGAACGACCAGCCGAGCGGCGTCAGCGACGGCAGCCCCGCCTCGTCCGCACGCGGTCCGCCCCACCGGTCCGACCAGCGCACCGGCAGGTTCCGCACCCCCGCCAGCCTGCCGGTGACGTCCGACAGCGCGTCGGTGAGCTGCGGCAGCGCACCGGCGTACCGGGCGTTCACGCACACCGCGGGCGTGACGGACGTGTCGCACACCTGCCTGCGGACGAGCGGGTCGGTGCGCCACAGCCCGTCCCCGGCCTGGGTGAGCAGCACGGCCGCGGCCGTCGCGGCGGCCAGCGGCAGCACCGCCGTCCACCGGCGCCGCGCCGCGTACGCCAGGACGGCCGCCCCCGCCAGACCGCCCGTCCAGACCGTCATCGCCACCGGCAGCCACCACACCGGCACGGACGTGTCCAGGACCAAGAACGCCGGGTCGAGGTGGCGCCAGCTCCCCGAGTCCGCCACCGCGGGCACGCCCAGCCCCACGTAGCCCGCGACGGCCGGCAGCGGCGCCGCCGCCCGCCACGGCACCACCCGCCCGACCACCTGACCGACGAGCACGGCCGCCCCCGTGACGGCCGCGTCGGCGGGCAGCCGCGCCAGACGCGGTCCGTCACCCGCTCCACCCAGGGCGTACGGCCAGGTCGCGAGCAGCGCCAGCCCCGCCGCGGCCAGGTACCCGGCGGCCACCCACAGTGCCGTCGGCAGCGCCGACACGAGGAACCGGGCCAGCGGCGCCCGTACGGCCGTCTCCCACAGCTCCCGGGTGCGCCGCCGCCGCTCCCGGCCGCCCTGCCAGCAGCCCGCGGCCGCGGCCGCCGGGGCCGCGATCAGCACGGCCGCGTGCAGTTCGGTGGCCGTCTCCGCCCAGCCGCCCTGCCACCGGTCGGCCGTGGCGGCGAGCGTCCCGCCCAGCGTCAGCAGCACGGCCAGGCCGGCCCAGGGCGCGAAGCCACGGCGGGCCTCCGTGAGCAGCGGCGCCCGCACCGCGGCCATGGCGCTCACCGCCGTGCTCCCGCGGTGGCGCGGTGGGTGCGCAGGGCCGTCGTGTAGCCGCGCTCGATCGGATGGTCGCCGGGGCCGTCGGACGCCTCACCGAGGGCGGCCAGCGTGCCGGGCGTGCCCCGGTAGGCGACCCGGCCCGCGTCCAGCAGGGTGACCTCCGTGCAGGCCGCGGCCACGTCCTCCACCAGGTGCGTGGAGACGACCACGGTCGCCGAGGCGCCCAGCTCGCGCAGCAGCTCCCGGAACTCGACGCGCTGTTCGGGGTCGAGGCCGGCGGTCGGTTCGTCGAGCAGCAGGACCTCCGGTTCGTTGACGACGGCCTGCGCGATGCCGACCCGGCGGACCATGCCCCCGGACAGCGTCCGGATCTTCGCGTCGGCCCGGTCGGCGAGCCCGACCCGGTCCACCGCCCGTGCCACCGCGGCCGGGACCCCGGCGGCCGGCATCTCCTTCAGCCAGGCCACGTACGCCACGAACTCCCGCACGGTGAAGCCCGGGTAGTGGCCGAACTCCTGCGGCAGATAGCCGAGCCGGGCCCGGACCTCGCCGAGGGCACGGTGCCCCGCGGTGTCCCGGCCGAGCACCTCCACCCGGCCCGCGGCCGGCCGGGCGACCGTCGCCAGCACTCTGATCAGCGAGGTCTTCCCGGCGCCGTTCGGACCCAGCAGCCCGTGCACGCCCGTGCCGAGCGCGAGGTCGACGGAGTCCAGGGCGACGGTCCTGCGGTGCCGTACCCGCAGGCCGGTGACGCGTATGCTCAACGGTTCTCCATGTGGTCGAAGGCGTGCCGGCGGACGGCCAGCAGCGCGGCGCACGCGACGGCGGCCGCGGCCCACGCGGCCTGGCTCCCGTCGAAGCGGGCGGACAGCTGAGCGGCCAGCCGGGCCGTGAACGGGCCGCCGTGGGCGGCGACGGCCGGGACGAGGACGGCGGCCAGCCAGCCGCCCCCGGTCACCGCCGTGGCGGTACGGCACCCGACGCAGGAAGCGAGCGCCAGGGAGCCGAGGGTCAGGGCCAGGCCCGGCAGCAGCCAGGCGGCGGCGCCGGGCGCGCCGGAGGCGGGCAGCGCGGCCCCGGTGAGGGCCAGCGCGGGCAGGCTCACGGCCAGGACGGCGGCGGTGCGGGTGAGCGCGAGGCGCAGGCCGCCGGACGGGGTGGCCGCGGTGATCTCGTGCAGGGGGTCGGCGTGCGGGCCGTAGGAGAGGGCGACGCCGGCCACGGGGACCACCGGGGCGACGGTGAGCAGGAGCGTGCGGGCACCCGCGTAGTCCGCGGCGCGGGCCAGCAGGAGGGCGCCCAGGACCACGCAGAGCAGGGCCAGGAGCCAGGAACCGCGCACGGCGGGCCCGAGGGACCACAGGGCGGCCTTCGCACGGGGGGCCCGGCGCGGGTGCGCGCGGGCCGGTCGCGCGGTTCCGCGTACCGCTCGGACGGTGCTCTCCGGCATCCCGTGAGCGGCGGTTCTCCGCGTCCCGCGCGCGGGTGACACGGACGTCAGCACCGCGTCGCGGATCTCGTCGAGCAGCGGGCCGGCCGCCGTGTGCCGTACCGCCGCCGACACCCGCGCCGCGCATCCGGCGCAGGTCTCCAGGTGCTTCTCCAGGGACCACGCGTCCGGCTCGGGAAGGGAGCCGTCGGCGTACCGCAGCGTGACGTCCTCGGAAGCGTGCCAGGGCTCCGTCATGCCGGGCCTCCCATCGGTGCGGGGTTCAGCCGGGCCAGGGCCGTGCGGAGTTCCGCCCTGGCCCGGAGCGCGCGGGACTTGACCGTGCCCTCCGGTATGCCGAGCAGCAGCGCGGTCTCGCGGGTGCTCAGGCCGTCCACGACCGTCGCCCGCAGCACCTCGCGGAGTTCCGGCGAGATCCGGTCCAGGGCCGTGCCGACGTCGCCGTACTCCAGGCCCGCGAGGACCCGGTCCTCCGCGGACGGCGTGGCCGCCGGACCGGGCAGGGGCTCCACCCGTGCAGCCCTCTCCTGCACCCGGCGGGCGTCCACCAGCCGGCGGGCGGCGATCGTCCACAGCCAGCCGCCGGCCTCCTGCCCGCGGTGCCCGGCCGCCGACCGCCACACCGTGACGAAGGTGTCCTGCAGCACCTCCCGGACCACCTCGGGGTCGGCGCAGCGCCGGGTCAGGCGGGCGTGCAGCCAGCCCGCGTGCCGGTCGTACAGCGCGGCCAGCGCCGCGTCGTCGCCGGACGCGACGGATCGCAGCAGCGCCCCGTCCGTGACGGCTGGAGCGTCGTCCTGCCGGTGGCCCCCCATGGGGCGGAACAGTCTCACACCGTCTCTATCGGTCACCCGGACGCGCGCGGTTCGCGGGGCGCGTGGCGGGACGGGGGAGTGCCCCCGGCGCTTCGGGGTAGGCCTGCCGAGACGCGGCGTCCGCCGCGCCGTTCGACGTCAGGAGAAGGAGGCCACCGTGGCCGCAGCGGTTCATCATCCGATCCCGGCCCAGTTCAAACCCCCGGTGCACAGCGAGGAGGATTCCCTGCTGTGCGTGTTCAGCGCCGAGACCGTCTGCGCGGAGGCGCCGCTGACCAGCGAGCCGCCGCTGCCCGACACCGAGCCGCTGACCAGCGAACCTCCGCTCGCCGACCTGGCTCCGCTGACCAGTGAGCCGGGGTTGTAGATGAGCGGAGCCCTGGACGGGGAACTGTGCCGGCTCGCCGGGCTGTACGGCGTCGCCACCTCCTACAGCCCGTCACCGGACCGTACGGTCGAGGCGTCGGCCGCCGCCGTGACGGCCGCGCTGGCCGCGCTGGACGTCGACGCGAGCGGCCCGGAGGCCGTCCGCGCCGCCCTCGCCGACCGCGAGCGGCACCTCGCCGAACGGCTGCTGCCGCCGACGCTCGTGCACTGGTCCGGCTCCGGCGACCCCGCCCTCGACCTGCCCGCCGGCACCCGGCTGGAGGTACGCACCGAGGACGGCTCCACCCGCGACGGCGTGACCGGCCTGCCGACCGGAGTGCACCGGCTGACCGCCGTCGCCCCCGACGGCCGCAGCGCGCACGCCCACCTGATCGTCGCCCCCGACCGGCTGCCCGCGCCCGCGGGCCGCAGCCACGGCCTCCTCGTCCAGCTGTACTCGCTCCTCTCCCACCGCTCCTGGGGCATGGGCGACCTCGGTGACCTCGCCGCTCTGGCCGACTGGGCCGGACGCACGGCCGGGGCCGGGTTCGTCCAGGTCAACCCGTTGCACGCGGCCGTGCCCGGCCCGCCGACCGACCCCTCGCCGTACCGCCCCTCCTCCCGCCGCTTCCCCGACCCGGTGCACCTGAGGCCGGAGTCCGTGCCCGAGTACGTCCCGGACCCCGCGCACACGGAACGCGCCGCGCAGCTGCGCGCCGCCGTCCTCGGCCAGGGCGCCCACATCGACCGGGACGCGGTCTGGGAGCTGAAGCGGCAGGCCCTGGAGGCGCCCGCCGCCGCGCCGCTCTCCGCCGCCCGGCAGGCCGCCTACGACGCCTTCCGCGCCGACCAGGGCCAGGCCCTGGAGGACCACGCCACCTGGTACGCGCTCGCCGAGCGGCACGGCCCCGACTGGCACCGGTGGCCGGAGCCGCTGCGCGACCCGCGGTCCGAGGAGACCGCCCGCGCCCGCGCCGAGCTGAGCGACCGGGTCGCCTTCCACACCCGGCTGGCCTGGCTCACCGACACCCAGCTCACCGCCGCCCAGCGCACCGCACGCGAGGCGGGGATGCCGGTCGGGATCGTGCACGACCTCGCCGTCGGCGTGCACCCGGCGGGCGCGGACGCCTGGGCGCAGCGCGCGTTCTTCGCCGCCGGGATGTCCGTCGGCGCCCCGCCCGACGCCTTCAACGCCCGCGGCCAGGACTGGGGCCTGCCGCCCTGGCGTCCCGACCGCCTGGCCGAGTCGGGCCACGCCCCCTACCGCCAGCTGCTGCGCGCCCTCTTCCGCTACGCGGGCGCGCTGCGCATCGACCACGTGATGGGCCTGTTCCGGCTCTGGTGGGTGCCGGAGGGCCGGCCGCCCACGGAGGGCACCTACGTCCGCTACGACGCCGAGGCGATGCTGGCGCTGCTGGCCCTGGAGGCGACCCGGGCGGGCGCGCTGGTGATCGGGGAGGACCTCGGGACGGTGGAGCCGGGGGTGCGCGAGGCGCTGCAGCGGCGCGGGGTGCTCGGCACGTCGGTGCTCTGGTTCGAACGGGACTGGGACGGCGACGGCCGCCCGCTCCCTCCGGAGAGCTGGCGCGCGGACTGCCTCGCCACCGCCACCACCCACGACCTGCCGCCCACCGCCGCCCGCCTCACCGGTGAACACGTCGAGCTGCGCGACCGCCTCGGCCTGCTGACCCGCCCGGTGGCCGAGGAGCGGGCGGAGGCGGCGGCGGACACGGCGGAGTGGCTGGCCGTGCTGACCCGGCTGGGCCTGCTGGCCGCCCCCGACGCCGGTGACGAGGAGGCCGAGATCCGGGCCGTGCACCGCTTCCTGCTGCGCACCCCGGCCCGCATGGTGGGCGTCTGGCTGCCCGACACGGTCGGCGACCGCCGCCCGCAGAACCTCCCCGGCACCTGGGACCAGTACCCGAACTGGCGGCTGCCGATCGCGGACGCCACCGGCCGGCCGGTGACCCTGGAGGAGCTGACGGCCGCGCCGAGGGTCCGGGAACTCCTGGCGGTCCTGCGGCCGGACGGCCCGCCGGACGAGCCGGAGGGCCCGCCGGACGAGGAGGAGGACGGTCGCCCGGTCTCCGTGCCGAGCCCGTCGGGGGCGTGAGAGCCGCGGCCCTGGAGGGCCGCGGCGGCATGCGGTGCCGCGTACCGGTACCCCGGCCGCGCGGCCCTCAAGTCGGCCCGCTAGTTTGGGAGGGTGGACAAGAAGAACGCCCTGCGCGCCGGCGCCCTGGCTGCCGGTACGACGCTGATGATGCTGCTCATGTCGTCCCCCGCTCTCGCGCTCACGCGTGACGACGGCGACGACCCCGGCAAGGGCCTGAGCGTCATCGAGACGCTGGGTCTCTACGTCCTGATCCCCCTCGTGCTCTTCGTGGTCATCGCGGGCCTGGTCATGGTGCTGGACAAGTCCAAGATCCGGGTGCACAAGCCCGGCGCCGTGAAGGCCAAGGCCAAGGCCTGACGAAGCTTTTCCGCAGAGGGCGTCGGCCGCCTTCCGCACCTCCCGTCGCGGGACGTGCGGAAGACGGCCGGCGCCCTCGTCGTGCTCAGGGGCTCGGCGCGGTCAGGTAGCGCTGCAGGGTCGGCCCGAGCCACGCCAGGACCTCCTCGCGCGTCAGCTCCACCACCGGCGGCAGCCGCAGCACGAACCGGGTGAGGGCGAGCCCCAGCAGCTGCGCCGCGCACAGTCCTGCCCGTGCCTGCACCTGCTCCGGGTCGGGGCACACCCGCCGGGCCATCGGGACCACCTGGTCCCGGAAGATGCCCTGCAGCCGTTCGGCGCCCGCCTTGTTGGTGATGCCGACCCGCAGCACCGCCGTGAACTCCTCGTTCGTCTCCCAGACGGTCAGGAAGTGGGCGACCAGCGTGCGCCCGGCCTCCTCGGGCGGCACCCGTGACACGTCGGGCATCTTCAGGTCCAGCGTGACGGCGGCCGCGAACAGGCCGTCCTTGGTGCCGAAGTAGCGCATGACCATGGACGGGTCGATGCGCGCCTCCTTGGCGATGGCGCGGATGGTGGCCCGCTCGTAGCCGTCGGTGGCGAAGCGTTCGCGGGCCGCGGCCAGGATGGCGGAGCGGCTGGCGTCGGAGCGGCGTGCCGCCGGGCCGCCGGCGGGTTCTGTGGTTCCACTGGGAGAGCCGGTCATGCCCACGAGCGTAGGTCAACACTCGTAGGCCAACAAGTGTTGACTGCGTCGCCGACCCTGCCTAGGCTTGTCAACAAGCGTTGGCAAACAATCGTTGGCAAACATGTGTTGGCCAACAGGCGCAGGCACTCAGGAGGCCTCCCATGAACGGCCCGACCGCCACCACCCCCTCCCGCGTGATCGTCGTCGGCTCCGGCCCCACCGGCCTGCTCCTGGCCGGTGACCTCGCCGCCGCCGGCGTCCCGGTCACGCTCCTGGAGAAGCGACCGCACCGCATCAGTAACCTCTCCCGCGCCTTCGTCCTGCACGCCCGCGCCCTGGAGCAGCTGGACGCCCGCGGCCTCGCCGACGACCTGGAGGCCCTCGGCAACCCGCTCACCCGGCTCAACCTCTTCGACGGCCTCACCCTCGACCTCGGCGCCCTCCCCTCCCGTTTCCGCCACGTGCTGGTGATCCCGCAGTACGAGGTCGAGAAGGTGCTGGAGCACCGCGCTGCCGCCGCGGGCGTCGACTTCCGGTACGAGTCCGAGGTGACCGGCCTGAGCCAGGACGCCGACGGGGTCACCGTGCACGTCGCGGGCGGCGAGGACCTGCGCGCCCAGTACGTCGTCGGTACCGACGGCATGCGCAGCGCCGTGCGGGAGGCGGTCGGGCTGCCGTTCCCGGGGAGGTCGGCCATCCGGTCCGTCGTCCTCGCCGACGTGCTGCTCGACGAGAAACCGGAGTCGCTGATCACGGCCGGGGCGGTCGGCGACGCGTTCGCCTTCCTCGCGCCCTTCGGCGACGGCTACCACCGCGTCATCTGCTGGCACCGCGGCCGCGACGTCCCCGACCACGAGCCGGTCGGCCTCGACGAGGTCAGGGAGATCACCCGGTCGGCACTGGGCCGGGACTTCGGGATGCACGACGCCCGCTGGATGTCCCGCTTCCACAGCGACGAGCGGCAGGCGCCCCGCTACCGGGTCGGCCGGGTCTTCCTGGCCGGGGACGCGGCGCACGTGCACACCCCGGCGGGCGGCCAGGGCATGAACACCGGTCTGCAGGACGCGGCCAACCTGAGCTGGAAGCTCGCCGCCGTCCTGCACGGCCACGCGGCCCCCGGCCTGCTCGACACCTACCAGAGCGAACGCCACCCGGTCGGCAGGTCGGTGCTGCGCAGCAGCGGCGCGATCGTCCGCCTGGCGATGGCCAAGGGCTGGCAGCTGCCGGTGCGTACGGTGCTGATGGCCGTGCTCGCCCGGCTGGCCCCCCTCCGCGCCCGGGTCACGGGGCAGGTCACCGGCGTCGGCTACCGCTACCCGGCGCCGCGGGGCGCCCATCCGCTGACCGGGACACGCGTTCCCGACCTCGCCCTGGCCGGTGGCGGCCGGCTCTACGAGGCGCTGCGCGGCGGCCGGTTCGTCCTGGTCACGCCGGGCGCCCACGACCCGGGCGAGGGGCGCGCGGACCGGCTGGCCGTGGCGCGCTGGGCGAGCGGCCGCGGTACGACGCTGCTGGTGCGGCCCGACGGGTACGCGGCCTGGGCCGCGGAGGACGCCGGGGCCGCGGACATCGAGGCGGCGCTGGCCGCGCACGTCGGCTGAGGGGACGCCATCGGCGGCGCACCGGCTCAGCCGACGGTGAAGTCGGTGACCTCGGTGTCCAGGGTGGTGCTGCCGTCCTCGGCGGTGGCCAGCACCGCGACGTGCCAGGTGCCGTGCGGCGAGGACGCGGCGTCGGCGGCGGACACCACGGCCCGGTAGGTGCACCGCGCGGTGTCCCCCGCGGCCGGCGCGCAGGTCGCCGACTCCACGGCGGCCATGTCCTTCGCGGTCAGCGGCTTCTTCGCGAACTCCGACTTCTGCGGCCAGGCCAGCACCTTCAGGCTCTTCACTCCGGAGGACGCGGTGACCTCGGTGGAGAAGGCGAGGGAACCGTCGTGACCGGCCCGGGGCGCGGTGTAGCGGGCGGTGCTGTGCGCGAAGGCGGGCGGCTGGTCGCCGGCGTAGGCGAGGGCGAAGGCACCGGCGCCCCCGAGGACGACGACACCAGCGACGACGGACAGCGCGATACGACGGGACATGACGGGTTCTCCCTGACGGGCGGGGGGCCGAGGGCCCCGGATCGGTGGACCGGCGCCGTGTGCCGCGCCGTTGCACCGATCCTCGCAAGCCGCGCGGACCCCGGACGTGAGCACGGATACTCAACTCGGCCTGGGGGATACCCGGGTGGGACACGCAACCGGACCACCGCCCCCCAACCCGGCCGCCGCACCCACACCAGGACCACCGCCCCCGCACCCGGCCACCGCACGCACACCAGGACCGCCGCCCCGCACCCGGCGCCGTACACGCGGAAGGGGCGCCGGAACACCGGCGCCCCTTCCGTCGTACCGTTCGGCCGCTACTGGGCCGCGGCGTCCGCCGCCTGGGCGCGCAGGGCGCGCTCGATGCCCGCGCGGGACTCCGAGACGAGGCGGGCCAGAGCCGCGTTCGGCTCGGCCTCGGTCAGCCAGGTGTCCGTCTTGGCGACGGTCTCCTCGGAGACCTGGAGGACCGGGTAGAGCCCGACCGCGATCTGCTGGGCCATCTCGTGCGAACGGCTGTCCCACACCGACTTCAGGACCTCGAAGTACCGGTCCGTGTACGGCGCCAGCAGCTCACGCTGATCGGTCTGGACGAAGCCGCCGATCACCGCCTCCTGCACGGCGTTCGGCAGCTTGTCGGACTCGACGACCGACGCCCACGCCTCGGCCTTGGCCTCGTCGGTCGGGCGGGCCGCACGGGCGGTGGCCGCGTGGCGCTCGCCGGCGGCCGTCCGGTCCCGCTCGTACTCGGCGGCGATCTCCGCCTCGTCGAACCGGCCGACCGCCGCCAGCCGCTCCACGAACGCCCAGCGCAGGTCGGTGTCGACGGCCAGGCCCTCGATGGTGTGGGTGCCCTCCAGCAGGCTGTCCAGGAGGTCCAGCTGCTCCGGGGTACGGGCGGTGGCCGCGAAGGCACGGGCCCAGGCAAGCTGGTGGTCGCTGCCTGCGGCGGCCGACCGCAGGTGGGCGAGGGTGGCGTCGGTCCAGCGGGTGAGCAGGGCCTCGCGGGCGGTCGGGGCGGCGTACATCTCGACGGCCAGCTTCACCTGGCGCTGCAGCGACTGCACGACACCGATGTCGGACTCCTTGCCGATGCCGGCCAGCACCAGGGACAGGTACTCGCGGGCGGGCAGTTCCGCGTCGCGGGTCATGTCCCAGGCCGACGCCCAGCACAGCGCGCGCGGCAGCGAGGCCTCGAAGTCGCCCAGGTGCTCGGTCACGAAGCTCAGCGACCGCTCGTCCAGGCGGACCTTCGCGTACGACAGGTCGTCGTCGTTGAGCAGGAACACCGCCGGGCGGCGGCGCCCGGTCAGCTGCGGCACGGCCGTCAGCTCGCCGTCCACGTCCAGCTCGATCCGGTCGGTGCGCACCAGCTTGCCGGTCGCCTCGTCCAGGTCGTACAGGCCGACCGCGATGCGGTGCGGGCGCAGGACCGGCTCGCCCTTGGCGCCGGCGGGCAGCGCCGGGGCCTCCTGGCGGATCGTGAACGAGGTGACGAGGCCGTCCGCGTCCGTCTCGACCTCGGGGCGCAGGATGTTGATCCCGGCGGTCTGCAGCCACTTCTTCGACCAGGTGCTCAGGTCCCGGCCGGAGGTCTCCTCCAGGGCGCCCAGCAGGTCGGACAGGCGCGTGTTGCCGAACGCGTGCCGCTTGAAGTACGCCTGCACGCCCGTGAAGAACTCGTCCATGCCGACGTAGGCGACGAGCTGCTTGAGGACCGAGGCGCCCTTGGCGTAGGTGATGCCGTCGAAGTTGACGAGGACGTCGTCCAGGTCACGGATCTCGGCCATGATCGGGTGCGTGGAGGGCAGCTGGTCCTGCCGGTACGCCCAGGTCTTCATGGAGTTCGCGAACGTCGTCCACGAGTGCGGCCAGCGCGAGCCGGGCGCGTACGCCTGGCAGGCGATGGAGGTGTAGGTGGCGAACGACTCGTTCAGCCACAGGTCGTTCCACCACTCCATGGTGACCAGGTCGCCGAACCACATGTGGGCCAGCTCGTGCAGGATCGTCTCGGCACGCGTCTCGTACGCCGCGTCGGTCACCTTGGACCGGAAGACGTACTGGTCGCGGATGGTCACCGCGCCCGCGTTCTCCATCGCGCCCGCGTTGAACTCCGGCACGAACAGCTGGTCGTACTTCTCGAACGGGTACGCGTAGTCGAACTTCTCCTGGAACCAGTCGAAGCCCTGCCGGGTGACCTCGAAGATCGCGTCCGAGTCGAGGAACTCGGCGAGCGAGGGCCGGCAGTAGATGCCCAGCGGCACGCTCTGCCCGTCCTTCTCGTACACGCTGTGCACGGAGTGGTACGGGCCCACGATCAGCGCGGTGATGTACGACGAGATGCGCGGCGTCGGCGCGAAGGCCCAGACGTCGTCCTTGGGCTCGGGCGTCGGCGAGTTGGAGATGACCGTCCAGCCGCTCGGCGCCTTCACGGTGAACCGGAAGGTCGCCTTCAGGTCCGGCTGCTCGAAGTTGGCGAAGACCCGGCGGGCGTCCGGCACCTCGAACTGGGTGTAGAGGTAGGCCTGCTCGTCGACCGGGTCGACGAAGCGGTGCAGGCCCTCGCCCGTGTTGGTGTACGCGCAGTCGGCCACGACCCGCAGGACGTTGCGGCCCTCCAGCAGGCCAGGCAGCGCGATCCGGGAGTCCGCGAAGACCTCGGCGGGGTCGAGCGGGTCGCCGTTCAGGGTGACCTCGTGGACCGCGGGGGCCACCAGGTCGATGAAGGAAGCGGCGCCCGCTTCGGCGACGTCGAAGCGCACCGTGGTCACGGACCGGTAGGTACCGCCCTCCTGCGCTCCGGAGAGGTCGAGATCGATCTCGTACGAGTCGACAGTGAGCAGCTTCGCCCGCTGCTGTGCCTCTTCGCGAGTCAGGTTTGTGCCAGGCACGCGGTCATCTCCTCGTTATGTGTGGGTTGCGCCATCCTTCCACGTCGGCCCTGCCCCGGGCGACGAGGGAAAACCCCAGACATCGCCCGGACGGCGGGCCTCAGGCGGCCGTTGTGCCGCCGTCGACCGGCATCGCCGCGCCGGTGACGAAAGAAGAGCGGTCGCTGCACAGCCACAGTGCGGCCTCCGCGACCTCGGCGGGGCCGGCCATCCGCTTCTGCAGTGTCTCGCCCTCGAACCGCTCCCGCAGTTCCGGCGTCGTCCGCACGGCCCGGTCCATCATCTCGGTGCGGGTGCTGCCGACCACCAGCGCGTTGACCCGGATGCCGCGCTCCGCGTACTCGGCGGCGGCGGCCCGGGTCAGCCCGAGGACGGCGTGCTTGGCGGCCACGTACGCGGCCGACGCCCCGGTCGCCCGCTGCCCCGCGACGCTCGACGTGTTGACGATCGTGCCGCCGCCGGACCCGAGCATCTCGGGGATCTGGAAGCGCAGGCAGTTCCACACCCCGCGCACGTTGACGTCCATGGTCCGCTCGTAGACGTCCTGGCCGGTCTCGTGCAGCTCGGTGCCCGCGGTCCCGAACCCGGCGTTGTTGAAGGCGCAGTCCAGGCGGCCGAAGGCGGTGACGGCGGTGCGCACCACCTGCTCGACCTCCTCGGCCGAGGCGACGTCCGCGGGGACGGCCAGGGCCCGGCCGCCGGCCGCGCCGATCTCGTCGGCCAGCGCGGCCAGCCGCTCCGTGCGCCGCGCCGTCAGCACGACGGCCGCCCCCTCCCGTGCGAAGAGTCGCGCGGCGGCCGCCCCGATCCCGCTGGAGGCACCGGTGATCATGACGACCTTGCCGTCGAGGACACGCGATGCGGCACAGGACGGCTCACTGTTGGTCATGGTGTCGGGGTTCCCCTTCGACGACGAGCCCTGCGGTGACGCGCCCGAAGGGGCGCTGGGGGCACCCCCGGCCGAAGACCGGGGGAGGAACTGCGCGACCGGCCGGGACGCTGCCGCGCCCGCCGACGGCAGGACGCGGCACACCCCGAGGCGGCCGGCGCCTAGGCGGACAGCTCCGCCGCCACCAGCTCGGCGATCTGCACCGCGTTCAGCGCGGCGCCCTTGCGGAGGTTGTCGTTGGAGATGAACAGCGCGATCCCGTTGTCCACCGTCTCGTCGCGGCGGATCCGGCCGACGTACGAGGCGTCCCGGCCGGCCGCCTGCAGCGGGGTCGGGATGTCGGACAGCTCGACGCCCGGGGCGCCGGCGAGCAGCTCGGTGGCGCGCTCCGGGCTGAGCGGGCGGGCGAACCGGGCGTTGACCTGGAGGGAGTGGCCGGAGAAGACCGGGACGCGCACGCAGGTGCCGGAGACCTTGAGGTCGGGCAGCTCCAGGATCTTGCGGGACTCGTTGCGCAGCTTCTGCTCCTCGTCGGTCTCGTTGAGACCGTCGTCGACGAGGTTGCCGGCGAAGGGGAGCACGTTGAAGGCGATGGGGCGCTTGTAGACCTGCGGCTCGGGGAAGTCGACCGCGCCGCCGTCGTGGGTGAGCTTGTCGGCGTCGGCGGCGACCTTCTGCACCTGCCCGTGCAGCTCGGCGACGCCCGCGAGACCGGAGCCGGAGACCGCCTGGTAGGTGGTGGCGACCAGCGCCTGAAGGCCCGCCTCCGCGTCCAGCACCTTCAGGACCGGCATCGCGGCCATCGTGGTGCAGTTGGGGTTGGCGATGATGCCCTTGGGGCGGTCGCCGATCGCGTGCGGGTTGACCTCGGAGACCACCAGCGGGACGGCGGGGTCCTTGCGCCAGGCGGAGGAGTTGTCGATGACGACGGCGCCCTGGGCGGCGACCTTCTCCGCGAGCGCCTTCGAGGTGGACCCGCCGGCCGAGAACAGCACGATGTCCAGGCCGGTGTAGTCGGCGGCCGCCGCGTCCTCCACGGTCACGCCGTCCAGGACGGTCCCCGCGGAACGGGCCGAGGCGAACAGCCGCAGCTCGGTGACCGGGAAGTCGCGCTCCGCGAGGATCCTGCGCATGACCGTGCCGACCTGACCGGTGGCTCCGACGATTCCGACCCTCACGGTGACTCCCTCTGCGTACGGTGACGTGTGTCTACGGCCTTTCCATCATGCGGCCGACCCGGGTCAGCCTGTCCAATTCTTTGCACGCCATGCCCGAAGGACGGACACCCCACCCCGTGGAACTCCCGTCGGCACCCGCGCTGAGCTGCATAAATTGGCCCCGTCCTGCGTCCGTGCCGCAAGCTGTGCTGCCGGGCGGGCCGGTGTGACGTACGCCTCGCACCCCCCTTCGGCCGCCCCCGGAAAAGATTTCCGGGCGCCGGCCGAACGTTTCCGGGGGCCGCGGCGTCGTAGGGGAAACGCGGTGAGGGGGGTGGGGTGTGTGCTGCGCGGAAAGGGCCGCCGGGCCCAGGGGGAACCGCACGGTGATCCCCTGGACGCGGACCAGGAACGCCGGGTGCGGGCGGTGCTCGCGCTGGGCGGCGTACCGCAGGCGGACCTGCCGGACGGGGTGCAGCAGGTCCGCCTGCGGCTGCTGGAGCGGGCCGCGAACGGGCAGGAGGCGCCGCGGGACGTGTCGGCGTGGGCGGCGGTGGTCGCCTCCCACCTCGCCATGGACTGGCACCGCGCCAAGCGCCGCCAGGAACGTCTCGGCGAACGCCTGGCCGCCCTCCGCGTCCCCGACCACGCCGACGGCGAGGACAGCAGCCTGCTGTCCTTCGCGGTGGCCCGCGGCCTGGACGAGCTGCCCGACGCCCAGCGCCAGGTCCTCGTCCTGCGCTTCTACGCCGACCTGCCGGTGCGCGGGATAGCCGAGGAGCTCGGCATCCCCGAGGGCACGGTCAAGAGCCGGCTGCACACGGCGGTCCGCGCCCTGCGCACCCGCCTGCACGAGGACGAGGTGGTGTGACCATGCCCGCCGGACACGACGGCCGAGACGGCCCGGACGAGGACGTCGACGCCCTGTTCGCGGTCCTCATGGAGGAGCCGCTCACCGACGCGCAGCGCGCCGACCCCGCCTTCCTGGCCGAGCACCGGGCCGCCGCCGCCGACGTGGCACTGCTGCGCGCCCAGCTCGAAACCCTCGGGGACGCCCTGGCCGGGCCGCGTCCGGCGCCCCGGCCCGATCCCCGGCCCGCGCCCCGCCCCGCCCGCAGGCGGCATCCCCGCGTGCGCTCCCTCGGTCTCGTCGGCGCCCTCGCGGCCGCCTTCGCCTGCGCCGTCCTCGGTATCGGCCGGCTCGGTACGCACGGCACCGACGACAAGGCGGCCGGGTCCGCCGCCGACAGCGCGGCCGCCGGCGGGTCCGGCGCGAAGTCCGCCGCCGGACCCGGCTACCTGGCCTGCGCCCGGCTGGTGGCCGAGGGCACGGTCACCGTGGTGCGGCGCCTGCCGGACACCGGAACGGAACGGGTCACCCTGCGCGTGACCCGCGCCTACAAGCCGGCGCGGACGGCCGGGGAGGTCGACGTCGTCGTCGCCTCCGACGCCCGGATCCGCGTCGGGTCCCGGCTGCTGGTCGGCGTCGCCCGGGGCGCGTCCACGGCCGGCCTGTCCGCCGTGGGCGAGGCCGAGATCGCGCCGGAACGCGCCTGGATCGTCCGGGACCTGCCCGGGTCGCGGACGGCGTCCTGCCCGGGCACATGACGAGGCGGGCGCCCCTCAGGGACGCCCGCCTCGTCAACCGGTCCCCTACGGGACGACCTTGTCGATCCTCACGCTGCCGGTGCCCGCGACCGTGCCGCGCGCGTTGACCAGCTGGACCCGGCCGAAGAACTCACGTCCCTCGGGGGCCGCCGCCACCGCCGTGACCTGGCCGCTCACCGTGGCCGAGGCACCGGTGCCCAGCTTGACCGGGGCCGAGCCGTCCACCGTGACGGCGCCGAGCGCGGCGGAGAAGAACACGTCGCGGTAGTTGTAGTCGGTGGCGCCGGACGGCACCGAGTAGCCGACGACCTTGACCGTGTAGGTGCCGGCGGCGGGCGAGGCGATGGAGACCGCCTCCTCCGAGTCGCCGTCGGCGGACTGCGCGACCTGCTTGCCGGACGCGTCGTACACCGTCAGGTCGAGGTCGGCCGCCGTGTCCGAGACCCCTCCGATGGCGACGTCCAGCGACGTGGCACCGGCCGGGACGTCCACCGTGGTGGTCTGCGTCTCGCCCTCCTTGATCGAGGGACGGGTCGTCTTCGAGGAGCCGAGCGGACCGCCGACCAGCTTGCCGTCGAGCGCGGCGAACTTGTTGGTCACCTTCCAGGAGGCGGTGGCCGGGACGCCGGCCTTGGCCTCGGGCAGGGTCACGGTCTGCGGGTCGAAGGCCGCGCCGAGCACGGTGACACCCAGCTTGTACGGGTTGTCGAGCAGCGGCGAGGTGCGGCGCGCCTCGACCTCGATCTCCCAGACACCGGCCTGCGGGTCGGCGTAGGAGCGGACGTCCGGCTTGCAGCCGTTGCCGTCGAGGTAGTTGTTGTAGCAGTACGGGGTGCCGGTGTTGTCGACCGGAGTGCCGTACGGGTGGATGGAGATGAACCGGGTCTGGCTCTTGTCGGCCAGCCCGCTCATCGCGACCTCCAGCGACGTGGCGCCCTCGGGCACGGTCACGAAGTACGACGTGGAGCTGTTGCGCTGCACCGAACCGGCCGCCGCGTAGGTGTGGTCGACGGGCGCCGAGACCACGACGGTCGCCAGGATCTGCTGGTCAACGCCCTCGGTGCGCGGGTCGTCGACCTCCAGGATCGCCGACTTGATGCCGGCACTCTTCGGCTTCGCCTGGACCGTGACCGTCACGGGCTGGTTCAGCGGCAGCTTCACCTCGTCGTCGCCGAGGATCTTGAAGGTGTGCCCGGCGTTGTTCTCGAGGCGCAGCTCGTGCCGGAGCGCCTTGTCCGGGCCGGAGGTCCGGGTGACGGTGACGGCGTAGGTCTTCTTCTGGCCGGCCTTCAGACCGCCCTCGCGGTCGTACAGGCCGGTGCCGAAGCCCGGGGTCTTCAGCGCGTAGTCGATCGCGGTGTCGACGGGCGCCTTGACGGTGTAGGTGTGCGCGGTGGCGTGGTCGCGGATGGACTCCCAGGCGTCGACGATGTCGATGCGGCCCGCGCCCTCCTCGTACGCCTGCACGTCCTTGATGTGGTGGGCGGTCGAGGTCAGCGCCGTGCGCAGGTCGGCGGGGGAGAGGGCGATGTGCTTCTGCTTCGCCGCCGACAGCAGCAGCGCGGAGGCTCCGGCCGCCTGCGGGGAGGCCATCGAGGTGCCCTGGAGCATGGAGTAGCCGGCCGGCAGCGAGTAGCCCGCCTCGGCGACCGGGGAGCCCGGCAGCCAGGTCTGGGTGGTGTTGATCGCGGCGCCGGGGGCGACCAGGGTCGGCGTGAAGCCGCCGTCCTCCCGCGGACCGCGCGAGGAGAAGGGCAGCAGCTGGTACTTGGTGGTCACCTGGGAGCCGTAGTTGGCGGCCCAGGTGTCCCGGGAGATGCCCGCGCCGACCGAGATGACCTTGTCGGCGAGGCCCGGGTCACCGATGGTGTTCGCGCCGGGGCCGGAGTTGCCGGCGGAGATCACCAGCTGCACGCCGTAGGTGTCGATGAGGCGGGTGTACAGCTCGGCGCGCGCGTTGTTGCCGTCGTTGAGCGCCGGCAGACCGCCGATGGACATGTTGACGATGTCGACGCCCCGGTTGGCGACCAGGTCGATCATGCCCTCGGTGAGCGCGACGTTGGTGCAGCCGCCGGTCCAGGTGCAGGCCCGGGAGGAGACGATCTTCGCGCCCGGTGCCGCGCCGTTCATCCTGCCGCCGAACAGGCCGTTGGCGGCGGTGATGCCGGCCACGTGGGTGCCGTGCTCGGACTCGATGACCCCGATGTTGACGAAGTCCGCCGTCTTGCCGACCCAGTCCCCGCCGTAGGGGTCCATGGGGACGTCCTTGCGGATCTGCACGACGAACGGCTGCCGCTCGACGACGTCGGTCGCCGGGTTGTCGGTGCCGAAGTAGCCGACCTGGTAGCCGTCCTTGTACGGCTTCATCGGCTTGTCGTCGGCGAAGTCGTGGTTGTTGTTCAGGTCGACGGTGACCGTGCCGGCCGCCGGGTCGTAGAGCACGCCCCAGCTGTCGGTGGTGTCCCCGTCCCGGTTGGCGTCACCGGCCGCGTCGCCGCCCGCGGTGTACGACTCCTTGAACGTGCTCACCTGGTACGACCCGGCGGGCGCGGTCCAGGTCTGGCCGCCGTAGCTGAAGCTCGGCCCGGACACGGCCGTGACCATGGGCCGCCAGGTCTGGTCGCTGTCGACGATCGGGTCGGTCGAGGTGACCCAGTCGACGATCTTCCGCTCGCCCGTGGTGGTCTTCTGCAGCGCCGGGTGGCCGAGGTCCACGCCGGAGTCGAGGATGCCGATCGTGACGCCCCGGCCGTCCGCCTTCGGGTGGTCCTCGACGAAGTCGACGGCGCCGGTCTCGAAGGAGGGGTTGTACGGGTTGCGCGCCGCGGTGTTCTTCCCCGGTGCCGGGTAGGCCTTCGCGGCCTTGGCCGGCTTGGCGGTGTCCGCCACCGCCGGGTCGTCGAGCGGGATCTCCTGGCGCAGGTCGATCGCGTGGACCGAGGACAGCTTCGCCGCGGCGGCGATCGCCGACTCCGCCCGGACGGTGGGGACGGTGGCACGGACGTAGCCGAGCCTGTCGTACGTACGGCCCACCGAGCCGCCCTTGACGCCGTCCAGTTCCTCGGCGACCCGCGCGGTCTGGCCCGGCGCGGTCGCGATCATCATCGTGACGTTCTTGGTGCCGTCGGCCCTGGCCTCGGCGAGCAGTTCGGCGTCGTCCGAACCGAGCTTGTCGTGGGCCGACTTGACGTCCGTGGTGGCGGGCGGGGCCGGGGTCGCGGCCGCGGCCGCGGCGAGGGGTATCGGTCCGGCGGCGCAGAGCGCGGCCACGACACCGACGGCGAGGGCCAACCGGCCCAGACGTCTGTGGCCCGGTATCGGCTCGTGCTGGGGGCTGAGGGTCATCTGCATCCCTTGTAGGTAAAGGAACGAGCATGGAACGGCCGGATTCCGGTCAAGAACCGGCGCGTAGGCGCACAGCTTTCCCCAAGGGAACGGTCTTTTGGGAACGTTGACCGAATCGATATGAACGTATGGGGAAAACCCCCTATCGGTGTCCTTGCCGTGAAAGGAAATCCGGTGGCCGCGGACGCGCGGGGGCCCTACCGTGCCGGTGTGCGCGAGAAGCTGAGGGTGGCGGCCTACGCCGTGTGCGTCCGCGACGGACAGGTCCTGCTGGCCCGGTCACCGGCCGACGACGGCACCCCCGAGTGGGTGCTGCCCGGCGGCGGCATGGAGCACGGGGAGGACCCCTACGACACGGTCCGCCGCGAACTCATGGAGGAGACCGGCTACCGCGTCGAGGTGACCGGCCTGCTGGGCATCGACTCCCAGCACCAGCGCTTCGCCCGGCGCGACCTGCTGGCCCGGGTCACCGACCACCACCACGTGCGGATCGTCTACAGCGCCGAGATCGCCGGCGGCGAGCTGCGCAACGAGGTGAACGGCTCCACCGACATGGCCGCCTGGCACGACCTGGACGCCGTACCGGACCTGAGGCACATCCGGCTCGTCGACACCGCCCTGCGGCTGTGGCGGGAACGGCCCGCGGCGGGACGGTTCGCCCACGACCAGGGGTAGCGGCCGGCGCACTCGTGAGCACCGGAGCCCCTCCCCTTCCCCGTCAGATGAACGCGGAGTGACCGGCCCCCGGCCGCCCGCGATCCGCTCCATGACCGGTCCCCACCTCACCTGATCCACGTACGGTGATCGGCGCTGCGCGTTGCCGTCGCGTTCACGCGCAGGCCATTCCCGGTGCCAACGATCCAGAGTGAGCGGGACGTTCGCGGAAGCGATCGCCCGCGACCACTGCCGGACGCGTTCGCACTCGGGGAGACCGCGCCATGTCGCGCATACGCTCAGTCGCCACCTCCGCGGCCCAGAAGGGCCGCGAGGCACTGGAGATCAACCGCCGCACCGTGCTCGCCGCCGCCGGAGCCGTCTCGCTCTCCGCGGGCGTCGGCCTCGCCCTGCGCCCCACCGCCGGCCAGGCCGCGCCCGCCGCGCCGGCCGCCGCCGCGGAGCAGCAGCCGGTCGCCGAGGGCCGCGCGGCCGCCGCGGCGCCCCTCGCGCCGTACACCAAGGGCACCACCGTGGCCTCCGTCGCCGCGCCCCGCAACGGCTCCGGCTACCGGCGGCTCGGCGACGGCCCCGGCTGGGCGCGCGTCCTGCGCTCCGACCTGGCCGCCGCCAAGTCCGGCCGGGCCGGCCGCCGCAGCGCCCTGGCCTCGTTCGTGCAGTTCACCGACCTGCACCTGATGGACGTCCAGCACCCGCTGCGCCTCGAATACCTGCGCGCCCACGACCCGCACGCCTGGCGCCCGCACGAGGCCCTCACCGTGCCCGGTGCGATCTCCCTCGTCGAGCGGGTGAACGCGCTGCGCGGCGCCCCGGTCACCGGCTCCCCGCTGCACTTCGTGATGACGACCGGCGACAACACCGACAACAACGCCCACTCCGAACTGGAGTGGTTCATGAAGGTGATGAGCGGCGGCCGGATCACCCCCAACAGCGGCGACCCCACGCACTACGAGGGCGTGCAGAACAGCGGCCTGAAGCAGTACTGGCAGGCGAGCTCGACCGTCCGCGACGGCGACAAGGCGCTCGGCTTCCCGCACCTGGCCGGCTTCCTGGCCGCCGCGATCCGCGAGGTCAACAGCCCCGGCCTCAACCTGCCCTGGTACTCCACCGTCGGCAACCACGACGCCCTGCCGCTCGGCTGCTACGGCTCCCACGCCGACCCCTACCTGGCCGCCGCCGCGGTCGCAGGCAAGAAGCTGATGACGGTGACCGACGCCGAGGCCAAGAAGCTCCAGGACGCCATCCGCACCGCCGCGGACCCGAAGGGCAGCGGCTACCGCGACTTCCTCAAGGCCCACGCCCGGTCGGCGCGCTCGGTCACACCGGACCCCAAGCGCGCCCCGTACACGGCCGCGGACTACCTCAAGGCCCACCTGGACCCGGCCTACCAGGGCCTCGGCCCGGTCGGGCACGGCTACTCCTCCGCGAACCTGGCCGCCGGCACCCAGTACTACGCCTTCCGCATCTCCGACGACGTGATCGGCATCAGCCTGGACACGACGGACGCCGGCGGCCACTACGACGGATCGATCGGCACGGCCCAACTGGCCTGGCTGGAGAAGACCCTGCGGGAGAACAAGGACTCCTACGCGGTCGTCTTCAGCCACCACACCAGCAAGACGATGACCAACACCCGCCCCGACCCGGCCCGTCCGGGCGACCGCCGCCACTCGGGCGCCGAACTGGTCAGCCTCCTCAACCGGCACGCGAACGTCCTCGCCTGGGTGAACGGCCACATCCACCGCAACCTCATCACCCCGCACAAGGCCTCCAACGGCAACGCCTTCTGGGAGATCACCACCGCCTCGCACGTCGACCACCCGCAGCTGGCCCGGGTCGTGGAGCTGACGGACAACAAGGACGGCACGGTCTCGCTCTTCACCACGCTGATCGAGGCGGCGGCCCCGCACCGCACCGACTTCTCCGACCTCTCCCAGACCGGCCTCGCGGCCCTCTACCGCGAACTGGCCTTCAACGCCCCCGGAGCCAGCAAGGTCCTCGCCGGCGACGCCGTCGACCGGAACACGGAGCTGGTCCTCAAGAAGGGCTGAAACTCACCCAACCGGCCCACAGTCGGGCAACCTCCCCGATCACGCCGGTGTCCCTCTCCCCAGCCGGGTACCACGACCACGGCGACCCGACCGGGGGAGAGACATGTTCGTACGTACGGCACTGGTGGCGGCCACCGCGGTGGCCCTGTCGGCGGCACTCCTGGCACCGGCGGCGGCGGCACCCGCCGCCGGCCACCGGGCCACCCGCGAGGCGGTGCGGACCGCGGTCGCGGCGGGCGTGCCCGGGGTGACGGCCACGGCCCGCGACCCGCACGGCACCTGGTCCACCACGGCCGGGGTGGGCGACACCCGGACCGGCGCGCCGCGCTCCGCCTCCGACCACTACCGGGTCGGCAGCATCACGAAGACCTTCGTCGCCACCGTCCTGCTCCAACTGGAGGCGGAGGGCCGCCTGTCCCTGGACGACACGGTGGACAGGTGGCTGCCCGGAGTGGTCCGGGGCCACGGCAACGACGGCCGCCGCGTCACCGTCCGTCAGCTGCTCGACCACACCAGCGGCATCTACAACTACACCTCGGACGACGGCTTCGTCCGCACGTACTTCCTGAAGGACGGCTTCCTGCGGCACCGCTACGACACCCTGACACCCGCCGAGCTGGTCGCCCTCGCGATGCGGCACGCGCCGGACTTCGCACCGGGCACGGACTGGTCCTACTCGAACACGAACTACGTCCTGGCCGGCATGGTGATCAAGGCGGTCACCGGCCACTCGTACGCCGAGGAGATCACCCGCCGGGTGATCGAGCCGCTGCGGCTGACCGGCACCGTCGTCCCCGGTACCCGCACCACCCTGCCGAGCCCGAGCAGCCGCGCCTACTCGAAGCTGGCGGAGACCGCCACCGGCCCCGCCTACGACGTCACCGCCCTCAACCCGTCCCTGGCCTCCTCGGCCGGCGAGATCATCTCCACCTCCGCCGACCTGACCCGCTTCTACCAGGCCCTGCTGCGCGGCCGGCTGCTGCCCGCGCACCAGCTCAAGGAGATGAAGACGACGGTCCCCGTCCCCGGCGACCCCGGCAGCGCCTACGGACTCGGCCTGATCGACCGCACCCTCTCCTGCGGCGTCCACGTCTGGGGCCACGACGGCGGCATCCACGGCTCCTCCTCCACCGCGGCCACCACCGCCGACGGCCGCCACGCCCTGGCCGTGAACTTCAACGGCGACTGGACGGGCGACCCGGGCACGGTTTTGGACGCGGAGTTCTGCGGCGACTGAGCGGCCCGGACGCGCACTCCCCGCGCGAGCGCCCGGCGGAATCCGCGGCGGCGGGAAAAATCTTTGGCGGCGATGTCGAGAACGCTCGGCCGGCTCCGTCCCAGGGGCGAGGGCGGCCACAATGGGCCGTACGAGCACCGAGGAGAACGACCATGGCGAAGTACCTGCTGCTCAAGCACTACCGGGGCGCTCCGGCCGCCGTCAACGACGTGCCCATGGACCGGTGGACGCAGGAGGAGATCTCGGCCCACATCCGCTACATGAACGACTTCGCGGCCCGCCTGGAGAAGTCCGGCGAGTTCGTCGACGGCCAGGCCCTCGCCCCGGACGGGATGTGGGTCCGGTACGACGGCGAGGGGCGCCCGCCGGTCACCGACGGGCCGTTCGCGGAGACCAAGGACGTCATCGCCGGCTGGATGGTGATCGACGTCGACAGCCAGGAGCGCGCCGTGGAGCTGGCCGGTGAGCTGTCGGCCGCTCCCGGCGCCGGCGGCCGGCCGATCCACGAGTGGCTGGAGGTGCGCCCGTTCCTGACCGCGCATCCCACCATCGAGGAGTCCTGCCACTGATGGACGAGGTCCTGCTCAGGAGCCTCTCCCCGAGCGTGCTCACCGTCCTCGTCCGCCGCGGAGCCGGTTTCGCGGCGGCCGAGGACGCCGTGCAGGAGGCGCTGGTGGAGGCGGTCCGGGTGTGGCCCGCCGACCCGCCGCGGGACCCGAAGGGCTGGCTGGTCACGGTGGCATGGCGGCGGTTCCTCGACGCGACCCGCGCGGACGCCGCCCGCCGCCGGCGCGAGGACCGGGCGGACGACGAGCCGCCGCCCGGCCCGGTCCCCGGCGCCGACGACACCCTCCAGCTCTACTTCCTGTGCGCGCACCCCTCGCTGACCCCCTCCGCCGCCGTCGCGCTCACCCTGCGCGCCGTCGGCGGCCTCACCACCCGCCAGATCGCCCGGGCCTACCTCGTCCCGGAGGCGACCATGGCCCAGCGGATCAGCCGCGCCAAGCGCACGGTCTCCGGCGTCCGCCTGGACCGGCCCGGCGACGTCGCGACCGTGCTGCGCGTCCTCTACCTGGTCTTCAACGAGGGCTACTCCGGGGACGTCGACCTCGCCGCGGAGGCCGTCCGGCTCACCCGGCAGCTCGCCGCCCGGGTCGACCACCCCGAGGCGGCCGGGCTGCTCGCGCTGATGCTGCTCCACCACGCCCGCCGGGCCGCCCGCACCGGGCCCGACGGCAGCCTGGTGCCGCTCGCCGAGCAGGACCGCGGCCGGTGGGACACCGGCCTGATCGCCGAGGGCGTCGGGATCCTCCAGGGCGCCCTCGCCCGCGACCGCCTCGGCGAGTACCAGGCCCAGGCCGCCGTCGCCGCCCTGCACGCGGACGCGCCCACCGCCGCGGAGACCGACTGGGTGCAGATCGTCGAGTGGTACGACGAACTCGCCCGGCTGACCGGCAGCCCCGTCGTCCGGCTCAACCGCGCGGTCGCCGTCGGCGAGGCCGACGGACCCCGCGCCGGCCTCGCCGCCCTCGCCGGGCTGGACACGTCCCTGCCCCGGTACGCCGCGGTCGCCGCCCACCTGCACGAGAGGGACGGCGACCGGGCGACCGCGGCCCGGCTGTACGCCGAGGCGGCCCGCAGGGCCACGAACCTCGCCGAGCGCGACCACCTGACCCGCCGGGCCGCCCGGCTCAACGCCCGCGGCTGACGTTCCGCGTACGTCCGGGTGGCCCGCTTGCCGATTCTTTGCCGTCGGCCGGCCCGCCCCGGCGCGTCCCACCGGCCCGGCGGAGAACCACGAAGCCGCAGGTCACAGGCGTGACAACGAAGGCATTGCGAGGCCGCTGAGCGTGCGTGTCCCGGCACGCACCGTGTAAATGAATCGGACTCCGGCACGAGACATGTCGTTCATCCGAATGAAACGTCCGTACCGCCTCATATCGGCTAACCCGAGGTTCCCGGGGATGGCTCGATCTGGTGCAAGGCAGGTGTTCGTGTGGGCGCTCGGCTCGGACTTCGTGTGCTCTCGGTCTACGAGGGCTTTTTCTCCGGGGGAGCCCGGATCGTGCACAGTGATGTGCTGCTGGGCCTGGTAGAGGGCGGACAGCAGTGGCACCGTGTGCTGAGTCTGCACGGTGAGGTCCACCGGGAAGCCACCACGCAGCGCATGGAGGACGACGCCTGTTACCGCACGCTGACGGCGGGCGGCGTCGAGGTGACCTCGCTGGGCCGCACCGCCGGACTGGTGGACGGCGCCGTCGCGGCGTCGGTTTTCAGCGGACCCGAACTGGCCGATACCGCACGGGCGATGGCCGGCGCGGACGTGATCCTCTCGCTGAAGGAGCAGCCGCTCGCGCTCCTCAACCAGGCCGGTCTGCCCCGCCGCCCCGTCGTGGTCTGCCTGCACCGGTCCGACCCGGAGAACCAGGGCCCGGCGCTGGACGAGCTGCGGACGGCCATCGCGGACGGGAAGGTCGTGGCGTGCGTGTGCTGCGCCGAGTCGACGCGGGACGCGTACGAGGCGGCCGGCATCCCCGGTGAGCTGCTGCACGTCATCCCGAACGGGGTCGACCTGCTCCGCTTCCGGCCGGATGCGGCGCTGCGCCTCGCCTTCCGCGAGTCGGCCGGGATCCCGGCCGGCGCTCCCGTCGTCGTCTTCGCCGCCCGGTACGCCGGCATGAAGAACGTGCCGCTCTTCCTGCGGGCGGCACGGGCCTGGCTGGCCCGCGAGGGCGGTGGCCACGTGGTCATGTGCGGTGCCGGGATGACCGAGGACAACCCCGCCCTGTGGGCCGACATGGAGATCGCCTTCGGCGCCGACCGGGCCGCCCTCGGCGACCGGGTGCACCTGCTGGGCGTACGGCACGACATGGAGGCCGTGTACGCCGGGTCCGACGTCGTGGCCCTGACCTCCGTCTCGGGCGAGGCGGCTCCGCTGTGCCTGATCGAGGGCATGATGTGCGGTGCCGTACCGGTGACCACCGACGTCGGCGACAGCGCGTCCATCGTCGAGGGCCACGGACTCGTGACGCCCTTCGACCCCGACGCGATCGCCTTCGCGTGGTCGGCCGCGGTGGCCGAGCGCGAGGCGTTCGCTCCCGCGCTGCTCGCGAGCCGCGAGCGGTTCAGCCGCACCCGGATGATCGCCGCGTACGCGGACCTGCTCGACCGCGTGGCCGGCGACGTCCGCGACGAACTGCGCCCGGGGGTCGGCGGGCAGTAGCGGCGGACGCCGAGGGGCCGTCGGTCCCCCTCCGAACCGACGGCCCCTTCGCTCCCCTCCGGACTCCCCCCTCGGTTACCGGGGCAGCACCACGACATGGGCGGCCGGGTCCCGGTCGGCGGAGGCCATCAGCGCGGTGCGGACCACCGCAGCCTGCTGCTCCATCGTGTCGCGGAGCTTCCTCGGGGTGAGGTGGACGACGGTGATGCCCAGCCGCTCCAGGTGCTCCCGCTTGCTGGCGTATTCGGACCACAGCGCGTCCTCGTCCTGTCGCGGTGCACGGGTGTCCAGCTCCACGGCGACGGCCTGCTCCGGCCAGTAGGCGTCCACGCCGCCCAGGTGCGGGCCGCCGGCCAGGCGCAGGTCGACGTTCCACACCGGGTCGGGCAGGCCGTGCTCGCGGACCATCCGGTAGAGGCGGTCCTCGGCGATGGCCCGGCCCTCGGCGACCAGTGAGTCGACGGCGTCGACCACGTGCGGGCGGGACAGCAGCTTGGCCTCGTTCAGCGCCCGCACCACCGCGGCCGGTTCGCAGTGGTGGCCGCGGACCGCCTCGGTCAGCAGCCGGCGGACCGCCTCCGCGTCGGTCAGGTCCGCCACCGCGTCCGCGAGGGCCCGGGGGACCGGCGCGACCGGCAGGCCGGTCACCGCCTCGGGCGTCGGCAGGGCCGGGGTGCGCAGCACCCGGACGTAGGAGGTGGAGCGGATCCGGCGCAGCCGCGGGACCAGGACGTCCACGTGCTCCAGGGAGAGCAGCGGCGGGGTGGCGGAGAAGCCGTGCAGGGTCAGCGCGGCCAGGCCGGTGATCATGGCCTCCGGGTAGACCGTGCGGTGCGGGGAGCCGGCACCGGGCTGGGACGGGACGCCGGGGGCGGGCTCGCGGGCGGCGAACAGCAGCGCCCCGTGCAGGCGTTCCTCGCTGGTGGGCGGTCCCGGGTGGAGCAGGACGACGCCGGGCAGCAGCTGCTGCCAGGGTCCGTCCGCCCGGCACTGCTCGGTGATCTCGGCGGCCGGAACGCCGTGGGAGCGGAGCTGAGTCGTCGTCAGCACCCGGCGGTGGACGTCGGAGAGGTGGCGGAGGGGGCGGGGGGACAGCGGGGTGTTGTGGGTCATGGACCGGAGATTCCCGCGTCCGGTCTGCCCGGTAACCGCTGTTACGTTCCTGTTGAAGAATGCGGACAGAATGGTGCTAAAGGTCAGGTGTTCGAGTGCCGAGTAGGAGCCGAAAACCCCTGGTCCGATCGAGTGCGGACCAGGGGTTACGGCCATGATGGAATGAATTCCGTAACGGTCACCCGGCGGGCAACCCAAGGCCAAAGGTCAGCCGGTGACGGCCCGCGCGTCGCACTCCTGTCCGCGCAGCGTCCGGGCCAGGTCGTCCCGGGCCTCCAGGACCAGCCGGCGCAGCGCCGCGGGCGCGTCGGCGTGGGCCGCGAGCCAGGCGTCCGTCGCCTCCAGCGTCTCGGGACGGTCCTGGAACGCCGGGTACAGGCCCCGCACCACGTCCATGCCGATCTGGATCGAGCGGTCCTCCCAGATCCGCGCGATGACCTCGAAGTACTTCCGCGCGTAGGGCGCCAGCAGGTCCCGCTGCGAGGACTGGGCGAAGCCCGCGATGGTCGCCTCCACCAGCGCGTTGGACAGCGCCTGCGACTCCACGACCTGCGCCCAGGCCTGCGCCTTCACGGCCGCCGAGGGCCGCGCCGCCAGGCAGCGCACCTGGTGGCGCTTGCCGGACGCGGTGTCGTCGCGGGTCAGTTCGGCCGCCAGCGCCGCCTCGTCGGCCACGCCGTGCGCGGCGAGGGGTTCCAGGAACGCCCAGCGCAGCTCCTGGTCCACGTCCAGGCCGTCGATCACGGCCGTGCCCGACAGCAGGTCGCCGAGCAGCCGCAGGTCCGCCTCGTCCGCCGCCGTCGACGCGAAGAACCGCGCCCAGGCCAGCTGGTGCTCGCTGCCCGGCTCGGCCTCCCGCAGCTCCCGCAGGGCGCCCTCCGCGAGCCGCCGCCCGGCCGCCTCCCGGCTCTCCGGCGCCACGTAGTGCACCAGCGCCGACTCCGCCCAGGCGTGCAGCATCTGCAGCACCCCGATGTCCGACTCACGGCTCGCGAACCGCAGCACCAGGCCGACGAAGTCCCGGGCCGGCAGCAGCGCGTCCCGGGTCAGGTTCCACAGCGCCGACCAGCACAGGGCACGGGCCAGCGGGTCGGTCAGGTCGCCCAGGTGGTCCCGGAGCGCGGCCAGCGAGGCGTCGTCGAAGCGGATCTTGCAGTAGGTGAGGTCGTCGTCGTTGACCAGGACCAGCTCCGGGGCCTCGGCGCCCGCCAGGTCGGCGATCACCGTGCGCGGACCGTCGACGTCCGCCTCCGCGCGCGCGTAGCGCTCCAGCGCGCCCTCGGCCGTACGGCGGTAGAGACCGACCGCGACCCGGTGCGGGCGCAGCTCGGGATGCGACTCGGCGGCCTCCTGGACCACCGCCAGCTCCTCGATCCGGCCGTCCGCGGCGAGCAGCACCTGCGGCGTCAGCGAGTTCACCCCGGCCGTCTGCAGCCACTTGCGCGACCAGGCGCCCATGTCCCGGCCGCTGGTCTCCTCCAGCACCGACAGCAGGTCGCCGAGGCGGGTGTTGCCGTACGCGTTGCGCTTGAAGTAGCGGCGGGCGCCCTCCAGGAACGCGTCCTGGCCGACGTACGCCACCAGCTGCTTGAGCACGGAGGCGCCCTTGGCGTAGGTGATGCCGTCGAAGTTGAGCTTGGCGTCCTGCAGGTCGCGGATGTCGGCCGTGATCGGGTGCGTGGACGGCAGCTGGTCGGCGCGGTAGGCCCAGGCCTTGCGGCGGTTGGCGAAGGTGGTCCACGCGTTGGTGAACCGCGTCGCGCCGACGTTCGCGAACGTGCCCATGAAGTCCGCGAAGGACTCCTTCAGCCACAGGTCGTCCCACCACACCATGGTGACCAGGTCGCCGAACCACATGTGCGCCATCTCGTGCAGGATGACGTTGGCCCGCGCCTCGTAGGACGCCTGCGTCACCTTGCCCCGGAAGATGTACTCCTCCCGGAAGGTCACGAGACCCGGGTTCTCCATCGCGCCGAGGTTGTACTCGGGCACGAACGCCTGGTCGTACTTCCCGAACGGGTACGGGTAGTCGAAGTGGTCGTGGAAGAAGTCCAGGCCCTGCCGGGTGACCAGGAAGACGTCGTCCGCGTCGAAGTACGGCGCCAGGCCCTTGCGGCACATCGCGCCGAGCGGGATCTCCAGCGTCGTCCCGTCCGGGAGCGTGCGCGTGTAGTGGTCCGTCACGTAGTGGTAGGGACCGGCCACCACGCAGGTGATGTACGTCGAGATGGGCTTCGTCTCCGCGAACCGCCACACCCCGTCGGCGAGTTCACCGGCGCCGTTGCTCCACACCGTCCACTCCTCGGGCGCCCGCACCTCGAAGCGGAACGGCGCCTTGAGGTCCGGCTGCTCGAAGTTGGCGAAGACCCGCCGGGAGTCGGCCGGCTCGTACTGCGTGTAGAGGTAGACCTCGCCGTCCTCGGGGTCGACGAAGCGGTGCAGGCCCTCACCGGTCCGGGAGTAGGCGCACTGCGCGTCCACCACCAGCTCGTTCTCCGCGGCCAGGTCCTCCAGGGCGATCCGGGCGCCGTCGAAGACCTCGCCCGGGTCGAGGTCCTTGCCGTTCAGGGTCACGGCCGTCACGCCCGGCGCGACCAGGTCGGCGAAGCTCGACGCGCCCGGCTCGTTGCAGCGGAACCGGATCGTGGTCACCGAACGGAAGGTGCGCGGTTCGGCCTGGCCCTCGCCGACGGCCGACCGCACGTCCAGCGATACGTCGTAGCTGTCCACCGACAGCAGTGCGGCCCGCTCGCGGGCCTCGTCACGGGACAGATTCTCACCGGGCACGGGCGGCACTCCCTCATCGTTGTCGGTCGCCGGAACAGCACCGATCCTCCCATGCGCACCTGACCGGGGGGACCCGGGAATGGGGTCGGGGGTGCCGGTGTTGCCGCTGGAAAAGGCCTTATTCCGAGGAGAACCATGTCCGAGACCGAGACGCGTTCCGGCAAGACCCCCGTCGACTTCTGGTTCGACCCGCTGTGCCCCTGGGCGTGGATGACCTCGCGCTGGGTCCTGGAAGTGGAGAAGGTCCGGGACATCGAGGTCCGCTGGCACATCATGAGCCTCGCCGTGCTCAACGAGCCGAAGCTGGACGAACTGCCCGAGGAGTACCGCGAGCTGCTGGAGACCAAGGCGTGGAAGCCGATCCGCGTGGTCACCGCGGCCTGGCAGAAGCACGGCTCCGACATCCTCGGCCCGCTCTACACCGCGCTCGGCACCCGCATCCACAACGACGGCGAGGGCCCGACCGTGGAGGCGATCGCCGGAGCGCTCGCGGACGTCGGCCTGCCGGCCGACCTGATCGACTACGCCGACCAGGAGGACTTCGAGTTCGACGCGGAGCTGCGCGCCTCCCACAAGGAGGGCATCGACAAGGTCGGCCAGGACGTCGGCACCCCGGTCATCGCGGTTCCCGGCGCGGACGGTGAGCAGATCGCCTTCTTCGGCCCGGTCGTGACCCCCGCCCCCAAGGGCGAGGAGGCGGCCCGCCTGTGGGACGGCACCCTCGCGGTCGCCTCCGTCCCCGGCTTCTACGAGATCAAGCGCACCCGCACCAAGGGGCCCGACTTCAGCAACCTGTAGTCACCGGCGCCGCCACGGCACGGCCTCCGCGCGTCACGGCCGCGCGGAGGTCCGGGCCGTGCGCCGCCGCTGCCGGGCCAGGCCGGCCGCCGCGAGCACGGCGGTCATCGCGCCCGTGGAGTACAGCTGCACGCGGGTGTCCGCCTCGCGGGCCATCAGCACGAAGACCGCCGCCATGCCGGCCAGCGCCAGCCAGGTCAGGTACGGGAACCCCCACATCCGCACCACCGGGCGCCCGGCCTTCTCCCGTTCGAGACGGCGGCGCAGCAGCAGCTGGGAGACGGCGATGAAGATCCAGACGACCAGGATCACCGCGCCGATCATGTTGAGGAGCCAGGGGAAGACGTCGTCGGGACGCCAGCGGCTGAGCAGGACGCAGCCGAAGCCGACGGCGCACGAGGTGAGCACCGCCGGGCGCGGCACACCGCCGGAGACCCTGGCCAGCGCCCGCGGACCGTGCCCGCGCTCCACCAGCGAGTGGGCGATGCGCGAGGAACCGTAGATGTTGGCGTTCATCGCGGAGAGCAGAGCGGCCAGGACGACCACGTTCATCACCTGGCCGGCACCGGGGATGCCCAGCCGGTCGAGGGTGGCGACGTAGGGGCCCTTCTCGACGAGTTCCGGGGAGTCCCAGGGGACCAGGGTGACGACGACGGCCATCGAGCCGACGTAGAACACCGCGATGCGCCACATCGCGGTGCGGACCGCGCTCGCCACGCCCCGTACCGGGTCCTCCGACTCGGCCGCCGCGATGGTGACCGTCTCCAGGCCGCCGTAGGCGAAGACCGAGGCGAGCAGGCCGACGATCAGGCCCTGGCCGCCGTTCGGGAGGAAGTCGGTGAGGTGGGCGGTGCCCGGCGGATCGGTGCCGGGCAGCACACCGGCGATCGCCAGGGCGCCGAGGACCAGGAACAGGCCGATCGCGCCGACCTTCAGCGCGGCGAACCAGAACTCGAACTCGCCGAAGTTGCGGACCGACGCCAGGTTCGTGACGCAGAACACGACCATGAAGAGGGCCACCCACGCCCACTCCGGTGTCCCCGGCAGCCAGCCGGTCACGATCTTCGCCGCGCCGATGCCCTCCAGCCCCACGGCCGTACACAGCAGGACCCAGAACGCCCAGCCCACGGTGAACCCCGCCCACGGGCCGATCGCCCGCTCCGCGTGCGCCGAGAAGGAACCCGACGACGGGTGGGCGGCCGACATCTCGCCGAGCATCCGCATCACCAGCATCACCAGCAGCCCGGAGAGGGCGTAGGCGACGACCACGGACGGGCCGGCGGCGGCGATCCCCGAGCCGGAGCCCACGAACAGCCCCGCGCCGATCACACCCCCCAGGGCGATCATCGAGAGGTGGCGCTGCTTGAGGCCGTGGGAGAGCCCGGCACCGCCGTCCTGCGTCGGCGGTGTCCGGACCGTGGTGGTGCTGTGCGGCATGGGCGCGGCTCGTCCAAGCGTGAGATGGGCAAAAACGCCCACAGTCTGGGCGGCCGTCCCGCTCACGGGCACGGCCGCCCACCATCCGGACGCCTCGCTGACGCAGTGCTGTTACGCGGCCACGCTCGTGTAGTGCGAGGCGTCGCCCGTGACCGAGTGGCTCTCCTTGCCCTCGACACCCACCGGGACGTCACCGGCGAGGGTCACCCGGTGCAGCCGGCGCGGCAGGCCGTCGTAGTTGTCGACGGCGTAGTGCTGGGTGATCCGGTTGTCGAAGACCACCAGCTGGTCCGGCGACCAGCGGTGGCGCAGGACGTTCTCCGGGCGGGTGACGTACGCCTGGAGCAGGTCGAGGATCCTGCGGGACTCGGCCGGCGGCAGCCCGGCGATCCGCTGCGCGAACCCGCCGATGAACAGGCCGCGTTCCCCGGTCAGCGGGTGCACCCGCACCACCGGGTGGACCGTGCGGTAGGTGATCGAGGTGAACTGGGCGCGCTGGGCGGCCTGCTCGGCGTCGATCTCCTCGTCGGGCACCGCGTAGTCGTAGTCGTTGGTGTGCTCCGCCCACAGCGTGTCCGCCAGCCGGCGCAGCGGCTCGGGGAGCTGCCGGTAGGCGGCGGCCGAACTCGCGATCAGGGTCTCGCCGCCGTACGGCGGGACGGTGACCGAGCGCAGGGTGGTCGCCTGCGGCGGGTTGAGGACGAACGTCACGTCCGTGTGCCAGTGGTTGGCGGCCCGGCCGCGCTCGCTGTCCACCGGCAGGACGTTCGGGGCGCCGGCGATCGAGGAGACCGTCGGATGGGCGGTGGTGACCTCGCCGAAGTGCCGGACGAAGGCCTGCTGGGAGTCGTCGTCGAGGTGCACGTCGTCGAAGACGAGCGCCTTGTGCGCGTTCAGGGCCTCGCGGATCTCGGCCGCGGCCGAGGCGTCGAGCGGCCGGGAGATGTCGACGCCGGAGACCCGGGCGCCGATGTTCGCGGTGATCTTGGTGATCTCCAGGGACATGACGGTTCCTTTCAGGCGGACACAGGGCTGGCGGTGTACTGGTTGGCGGGGCGGGGCAGGCCGTAGCGCTCCCGCAGGGTCCGGCGCGGGCCGTAGGAGGTGCGCAGCAGGCCGCGGGCGCGCAGGACCGGCACCACGTGGTCGACGAAGGTCTCAAGGCCCGAGGGCAGCACCGGCGGCATGATGTTGAAGCCGTCGGCGGCGCCCTCGGTGAACCAGGTCCCGATCGCGTCGGCGATCTGCTCGGGCGTTCCGGCGAAGGTCAGATGTCCGCGGCCGCCGCCGAGCCGCCCGATCAGCTGCCGCACGGTCAGCCGTTCGCGGCGGGCCAGCCCGACGACCAGCGTGTACCGGCTCTTCGCGCCCTCCACGGCGTCCTCGGTCGGCAGGCTGGCGGGCAGCCGCGCGTCCAGTTCCAGGGTGCCGGGGGCCAGTTGCAGGAGCCGTTCCAGGCGGTCGACGCCGTACCGGTGCACGATGTGGTCCTCCAGGAGCCGCTCCTGCTCCCGCGCCTCGGCCTCGGTCGAGCCGATCACCGGGACGATGCCCGGCAGCACCTTGACGTGGTCCGGGTCCCGGCCGGCCGCGGCCGTGCGCGCCTTCAGGTCGGCGTAGAAGGCCCGCGCGTCCGGGAGGGTCTGCTGCGCGGTGAACACCGCCTCCGCGTAGCGGGCCGCGAACGCCTTGCCGTCCTCGCTGGATCCCGCCTGCACCAGCAGCGGGTAGCCCTGCGGGGAGCGCGGCACGTTCAGGGCGCCCTCGACACGGAAGTACGGCCCCTCGTGCCGCGGCGGGTGGATCTTCGCGTCGTCGCCCCAGACGCCGGCCGCCTTGTCGGCGACGACCGCGTCGTCCTCCCAGCTGTCCCAGAGCTTCAGGGCCACGTCGAGGAAGTCGGCGGCCCGCGCGTACCGCTCGGCGTGCGCGGGCTCCGCGTCCAGACCGAAGTTGCGGGCCGCCTCCGCGCCCGCCGTGGTGACGATGTTCCAGCCCGCCCGGCCGCCGCTGAGGATGTCAAGGGAGGCGAACCTGCGGGCCAGGTTGTAGGGGGAGTTGTACGAGGTGGAGGCGGTGGCGATCAGGCCGATGTGCTCGGTCGCGGTCGCCAGCGCGGTGAGCAGGGTCAGCGGTTCCAGGGCACCGGCCGGACGCTGGGCGACACCGCCCCACAGATGCGGCCCGTCGGCGAGGAAGAGCGAGTCGAAGGTGCCGCGCTCCGCGGCCCTGGCCAGCCGCACGTAGTGCGTGAGGTCGGTGTGCGCGTGCGGGTCGCTCTCCGGGAGGCGCCAGGAGGCCTCGTGGTGGCCGGTGTTCATCAGGAACGCGTTCAGGTGCAGGGTGCGGGTCATGCGGGGTCCTCCGTGACACCGAGGGCGGTCAGCAGCCGGGTGCGGTACGCGTCCCGCGGGCGGTCGTGGTCCACGGCCAGGTCCAGGCCGATCCGGCCGTTCTCCAGGACCAGGACGCGGTCGGCGAGGACGACCGCCTCGTCGACGTCGTGCGTGACGAGCAGCACGGTCGGGCGGTGCCGCTGCCACAGCTCGCGCAGCAGGTGGTGCATCCGGATCCGGGTGAGGGCGTCCAGCGCCCCGAACGGCTCGTCGGCCAGCAGCAGTTCGGGTTCGCGGACCAGGGAGCGGGCCAGCGCGGCCCGTTGCGCCTCGCCGCCGGACAGCTCACCGGGCCAGGCCCGCTCCCGGCCGCCGAGACCGACCTCGTCGAGCGCCGAACGGCCCCTGTCCCGGGCGTCCTTGCCGTCCAGCCCCAGCACCACGTTGTCCAGCACCCGCTGCCACGGCAGCAGCCGGGAGTCCTGGAAGACCACCGACACCCGCTCCGGGGCGCTGAGTTCACCGCTGCCGCGGACCGCGTGGTCGAGTCCGGCGAGCGCCCGCAGCAGGGTGGACTTGCCGGAGCCGCTGTGCCCGAGCAGCGCGGTGAACTGTCCGGCGGGCAGGTCCAGGTCGATGCCGTCCAGGACCGTACGGTCCCCGAACGACCGGGTCAGCCCGCGGAGCCGGACGGCCGGGCGGGTCAGCTGCTCAGTGTGCGGCGCCACGACAGCACCCTCCGTTCGACGGCGCGGACCACGGTGTCGGAGACGAGGCCGAAGACGCCGTAGATCAGCAGACCGACCAGGATGATGTCGCTGCGGCCGTAGTTCTGGGCCTGGAACATCATGTAGCCGAGGCCGCTGGTGGCGTTGATCTGCTCCAGGACGACCAGCCCGAGCCACGATCCGGTGACGCCGAGCCGGAGCCCCACGAAGAATCCGGGCAGCGCGCCGGGGATCACGATCCTCGCGATGAACCGCGGCCGCGACAGGTCCAGCACCTCGGCGAGTTCGACGTACCGGCTGTCGATCGCGGACAGCGCGGCGTGCGTGTTCAGGTAGACCGGGATGTAGACGACGATCGCGATGATCGCGACCTTGAAGGTCTCGCCGATGCCCAGCCAGAGGATGAACAGCGGGATCAGGCCCAGGGTCGGGATCGCCCGGTTGATCTGCACGGTCCCGTCGATCAGCGCCTCGCCGGCCCGGCTGAGCCCCGCGGCCAGCGCCAGCAGCACCCCGGCGGCCAGCCCGATCGCGAAGCCGTACCCGGCCCGCTCCACCGAGGTCAGGATGTCGGTGCGCAGCGTCCCGGCCGTCCACAGGTGCACGGCGGTGTCCAGCACGGTCCACGGCGCCGGGACCGCGCCGGGGTCGAGCCGTCCGGCGGCGGAGGCGAGCGCCCACGCGGCCAGGACGACCAGCGGCCCGGCCAGGCGGGCGGCGGGCAGCCGGCGGCCGGGGGAGAGGCGGCGGCGCGGACGGACCCGGTGGTCCTCCTCCGCCACGGGAACCGGCACGGTGCCGGTGGCCACGGCGGTCATTTCCGGTACTCCGCGGGTACGGCCCGCGCGGCCAGGGACTCGAAGCGGTGGTCGAAGAGCGAGGAGACGTCGGTCTTCTTCACGAAGCCGCCCTCCGCCAGCAGGTCCGCGGTCTCCTGCTCCCAGGCGACCGCCTCGTCCCAGCTCGGCGGGAACAGCGGCTTGTTGGCGAGCCGTGTGACGCCCCGGGCCTGCGCGAGGGTCAGGTTCTGGGTCTTCACGTAGAACTCCTCGTTCCAGGTGTCCGGGTTCTCCCACTGCCAGACCAGGCCCCTGGCCCACTGCGGGATGTACGCGGCGACCGCGGCGGCCTTGGCCCGGTCGCCGAGGACCGCCTGCGGCGCCCACAGCAGGCTGAGCAGGTCGACGACGTCGGTGTCGATCGTGCGGGCGCCCTTCGCCGCGTACTGCTGGAGGTAGGACGGCGCCTGGGTGTTGGCCAGCGGGGCCACGTCGACCTGGCCGGACTGCAGGGCGGTGAGGAACTGGTTGCTGGTCAGCTGCACCAGCCGCACGTCGTCGTAGGCGAGCCCGGCCTCCTTCAGCGCCCGCAGCAGCACGACCCCCTGGGCCTGACCCTGCGAGAAGGCGAGCTTCTTCCCCTGGAAATCGGCGACCGTGCGGATGTCGCTGCCGGGCTTCGTGGCGAACAGGTAGTTGGGCCTGCGGGTGATGTTGATCGCCACGATCTTCGCCGCGAACCCCTGGAACTGCGCCTGGATCGGCGGAATCCCCGCGTTGTTCGCGAGGTCGAGGGACTTGGCGCGGAACGCGTTGATGACGTCGGGACCGGCCCCGATGTTCAGCCAGCTCGACACCGTGAACGGCAGCGGGGGCAGTTTCGCCAGCTTGAACTGGAGCTGCTGGGTGTTCAGGTAGGAGGCGATCTTCAGGCTGGTGCCGGCCGGCACCGCGGTGGCCAGCGGGGCGGCGGCCGCGCCCGCCGTCCCGGCGGCGGCCGTGCCGCCCGCGCAGCCGCCGAGCCCGGCCACGGCCGCCGAGGCGCCGAGCAGCGAGGTGAGGAAGAGCCGGCGGTCGACGCCGGAGGAGGACGCAGAAGGCATGGGAGGACTCCCGGGGAAAAGCGGCCGAAAGGCGGCTGAAAAACGGTGGGAAGACGGCGCGGGGCAGCTCGGATTCGCGGCGGAGGAAGGCCGGGAAGAGAGGACTCGCACGTCGGGAAATACGCGCCGAGGGCGCGTCAAGACGTCAGCAACAGAGGGTGCGACAGGTCATGGGAAGGATGCTCCTTGCCGTGGACGACGGCTGTCAATATTCCGAGTTTCTGAATTAAATAAGCCGTGGTGACGCGCTCAACGGGTCCCGGTACAGCACGTCGAGCACCACCGAACCGCCCGCCACCGCGAGCACCCGGTCCCCGAAACTGGTCGGCGCGACCACGGCCGCCCGCCGCGGCCCGACCGCCTCCCGCAGCGCGGCCAGACAGTCCTCGCGGTGCAGCACGCCCACCTCGGTGACGACCACGCTCTCCGGGTTCAGCACGTCGAGCAGCAGCCCCGCCGCCCGCCCGGTCAGCCGCGCCCGCTCCGTCAGCAGCCGCACCGCCACCGCGTCACCGGCGGCGGCCGCCGCCAGGACGTCCATCGGATTGGCGCGGTCCACGACCCCGGCCGCCCGCGCCCGCCGCACCAGCGTCCGCTCGCTCAGCTCCGCCTGGAGACAGCCGGTGCGCCCGCAGCCGCACGGCTCGGTGCCGCCCGGCACCGGGAGATGGGTGATCGTGCCGGCCTGCGAGCGCGGACCGTGGTGCACCTCGTCGCCGGTGGCGAAGGCCGCGTCGACCACGTTGCCGACGAACAGGTGCAGCACGCTCCGGCTGTGCCGGGCCCGCCCGAACAGCCGCTCGCCGTTGACCAGCGCCCGCGCGTGCCCGTCCACGTGGACCGGCAGTCCGGTGCGGGCGCCGAGCAGTTCACGCACCGGCACCTCGCGCCAGCCCAGCAGCGGATGCTCCACGACGGTCCCGGAGTCCCGGTCCACCCAGCCGCCGGCCGCGACCCCGACGCCCAGCGGCCGGCTGCCCGGCGCGCCGTCGAGCAGCGCGGCCAGCCCCGCGGCGGCCCGCTCCAGCACCCCGCCCGGCTCGGTGTCCCGGTGCTTCAGCTCCCGCCGCGCGAGCACCCGGCCGCGCAGGTCGAGCAGCGCGACCGTGGTGTACGGCACGGCCACGTGCACCCCGCCGACCACGAACCGCGAGTCGTCCAGGTCGACGGGCACGTGCGGCCGGCCCACCGAACGGGCCCGCCGGGGCGCCCGCGCCTCCCGGATCAGGCCGAGTTCGGTGAACCGGGCGCAGTAGTCGGTGACCGAGGCCGGGGACAGGCCGGTGAGCCGGGCGATGGTGGAGCGGGCCACGGGCCCGTGCTCCAGCACCGACCTGAGCACCACGCCGGCGCTGGTCCGACGCCGGTGGCCGGAGGGAGGGACGAGCGAAGGTGCCGCGGTACGGGGCATGGGATGCGTCCTCGGGAACGGGGGCCGACACGTCTGCGCGGGGCGAGGCGCGCCGGGAGGTCCCTGCCGCGCGGCCTCAGAGCGGACCGCGACAGGTGGCGGCCCCCTGCCGTCGCAGCTCGACATAGCGACGCGACGTGAGGTTCCGGGACTGGGCGGCCATGTGCGAGAGCGTAGGACAGCGGCCCGGAATCCCACCAGAGCACTGGGATTCGATTGGCGGAACTCCACAGGCCTGTTCAACGCCGTT
Organism: Streptomyces sp. NPDC091282; assembly: GCF_044757385.1. Classification (NCBI taxonomy): domain Bacteria; kingdom Bacillati; phylum Actinomycetota; class Actinomycetes; order Kitasatosporales; family Streptomycetaceae; genus Streptomyces; species Streptomyces sp. NPDC091282. The sequence goes on along the minus strand of NZ_JBIVUX010000001.1, from coordinate 1,033,845 downwards.
GACGTGACTGAAACATCTCTGCCTCAGTGATCGGCGTCACCTCATGGCACGTGTAGCCCACATTCTTTGTGGGGAGCCCACCATGTGCCCGTCGCGGCCTTTGTCGATCGCTGACGTGTTCGGCTCAGGCGGCCCGGGATAGCGTCACGGTGTCCCCTGCCTGCCCACCCTCACCCCGCGGAGTCCCCATGAGCACCGCCACCGCAGCCGCGTCGACCCGCACCGGCACCGTCCTCGCCGACCTCCTGCCCGTGTCCCGGGTCCGCGACGTCGCCCTCGTGGCCGGCGGCGCCGCGCTCACCGGCCTCGCCGCGCAGATCGCCGTCCCGGTGCCGGGCTCCCCGGTCCCGGTCACCGGCCAGACCTTCGCGGCCCTGCTCGTCGGCACCGCGCTCGGCGCCCGCCGCGGCCTGCTCTCCCTCACGCTGTACGCGCTGGCGGGCCTCGCGGGCCTGCCGTGGTTCGCGGGCGGCACCTCCGGCGTCTCCGTCTCCTTCGGCTACATCCTCGGCATGATGCTGGCCTCCGCCGTCGTGGGCTCCCTGGCCCGCCGCGGCGCCGACCGCGACATGCTGCGGATGGCGGGCACGATGCTGCTCGGCGAGGCGCTCATCTACGCGGTCGGCGTGCCCTACCTGGCCTACGCCGCGCACCTGTCCGCGTCCGCGGCGATCGCCGCCGGCCTCACTCCGTTCCTGATCGGCGACGCGGTGAAGGCCCTCCTGGCCATGGGCGCGATGCCGGCCGCCTGGAAGCTCACCGGCAAGAACTGACGGCCCGCACAGACCGAGCGGGGGCCCGGGGCGCACACGCGCCCCGGGCCCCCGCTCGTGCGTCCCGCTCAGTCCGCCCGCCGCCGCGACCACCACACGCCCGCCGCGCCGGCCGCGACCAGCGCGGCACCGGCCGCGCCGAGCGGCACCACGTCGGGGCTCGCGCCGGTCTTCGGCAGCCGGTCGCCGCCCGGCCCGACCGGCTTGTTGTCGGTGCCGAGCAGCAGCGGCGTGGCCGGCGCGTTCGGCGACGGGTTCGTCGTACCGAACGGCACCGGGCCCTGCTGCCAGAAGGTCTTCTTCCCGTCCGCGCTCTGCACGGGCAGGCAGATCTTCCCCTTCCCGCCCAGGTCGAACGTGGCGTCGACCGGATACGACGCCGACTTTCCCGCGCCGAGCGCGCCGACCGGGCAGCTGAAGCCGCTGTTCGCGCCGGCCGGCAGGTCCTTCGCCGCGATTGCGTCGCAGCCCCGCACGCCGGTGACCTTCAGGCCGTCGAAACCGACCACCAGAAGCCTGATGCCGGCGCTCTCCTTGGTTCCTTCGTTCCTGACAGTGGCGGTGATCGCCGTTTTCCGCGAACTGTTGTCGACCGAGATCTTCCCGGGCAGTGTCGTCGTCAGCCTCACACCCGCGGGTGCCTGGTCGACCGCCTTTCCCCCCTTGCCGCTCGCCGGTCCCTGGTCATCGGCGGCAGCCGTGAACGGGAGGATCAGCACGGCCGAGAAAGATGCCGCGACGAGCGATCCCGTGACAACCGCCATACGACGAGAACTCATGTTCGTCCCCCTTGCAACCCCCTGGACCGCACCTGAATTCGCGGTCACTTGAAGAGGTACCACAAGATTTCTCCGCACTATGCTGGTACGGCCGTAAGTGTGACCATTGTGTGGCGCCGGAGGCGGTCGTTGAGGGGGTGCAGCGAATTGCCGGAGAATTCAGGGAGTTCAGAGATCCCGGGGAATTCCGGTGGTCCAGGGAATTCGGTTGGTCCAGGGAATTCGGGGAGGACGGGGGCCGGTGGTGTCCCGGGGCTGCTGGTGACCGGCCGCTACCGGCTGGCCGCGAGTATCGGGCAGGGGGGCATGGGGCGGGTGTGGCGGGCCACCGACGAGACGCTCGACCGGCAGGTCGCCGTCAAGGAGATGCGGATCGACGGCCTCGGCGCCGAGGACGCCCGCACCCGCCGGGAACGCACCCTGCGCGAGGCCAGGGCCACCGCCCGCATCGACCACCCCAACGTCGTCCGGGTCTACGACGTGGTCGAGGAGGGCGAACGCCTGTGGATCGTCATGGAGCTGGTCAACGGCCGCTCCCTGGAGTGGATCATGGCGGAGGAGGGGGCGCTGAGCCCGCGCGCCGCGGCCCGGATCGGCCTCGGCCTGGTCGCCGCGCTGCGGCAGGTGCACGCCCAGGGAGTGCTGCACCGGGACATCAAACCCGGGAACGTGCTGGTCGAGAGCGCCGCGGGCCGCGTCGTCCTCACCGACTTCGGGATCGCGGCGATCCAGGACGCCAAGGCACTGACCATGGTCGGCATGCTCGTCGGCTCGCCCGACTACATGGCGCCCGAGCGGATCTCCGGACGCCCGCAGGGCCCGCCGTCCGACGTCTGGTCGCTCGGCGCGACCCTGTGCGCGGCCCTCGCCGGCCGTTCCCCCTTCTCCCGGGACACCACCCTGGCCACCCTGCACGCGGTCCTCTACGAGGAGCCCGAACTCCCCGCGGCGGCCGGACCGCTGCACGGCCTGCTGGCCGCGCTGCTCGCGAAGGAACCGGCGCTACGGCCGGGACTGGCGGAGGTCGAGGAGGCCCTGCACCCGGTGGCCCACCCGCCCCGGACCCCGACGGTGGCGCATCCGGCCCCGGTTCCCGTCCCGGCGCGGCGCCCGACCCCGACGTACGTCGAGCCGGCGGAACCGCGTGCCGCGGAGCCGGAGGACGAACGCCCGGCGCGGGTGCGGACGCCTTTGCCGGCGAGCGCGTCGACGCAGGCGGCGGAATCCCGCGCGGAGCCCCCGTCCGGCCGTCCGGCGGACCCCGCGCCACGGAGGCCGTCAGGGGCGCAGGGGACACCCGCGGCCGAAGGGCGGGGGAGGGACGGCGCGCCCGCGGCGGTCCCCCGGCGCACCGCGCTCCTGGCCGTACTGGGGGCCGCGGCGGTGGCCGTCGCCGTCGCCGTCCTCGTCACCACCACGGCGGGCGGCGGTGACGGCAGGGCGGCCGGTGGCTCCCCGGCCGCCACGAGTGCGACGCCCGCCGCGTCCGCGCCCACCGTCGAGGGCACCGCCCGCCCCCGCACCCTGCCGCCCGGCGCCCACGAGGAGGCCGGCGGCTTCGCCTGGGTGACCCCGAAGGGCTGGCGCAGGGACGTGAAGACCGGCGCCGAGGTGCACTACACCTCGCCCGACGGCGGCCAGGAACTGGTCGCCAAGTCGTCGCTGGCCAGGGGTGATCTCATGGACAGCTGGCGGGCCTCCGAGCGCAGCGCCCGGCAGGGCCGGGACTACCGCAAGATCCGGCTGGCCCAGACGGTGTTCCGCGGCCGTCCCGCGGTGGTCTGGGAGTACACCTTCACGCTCCAGGGCGTCCCCTGGCACGCACGGCTGCTGGGCTTCGACGCCGACGGGAAGTCGTACCAGATCAACACCTGGTACCAGCCGGCGGTCGAAGCCCAGGCCGTACGGACCTACGAGCAGGTCAAGGAGGATTTCACCCTGCTGTGACCGGGGGTTCCGGTCAGCCGACGGACACCTTGTCGGCGGGCTCGGCGGCCTCGGTGGCGGCCGCCGCGCGGCCCGCCGTGACCTTCTGCTTCACCACGGCGACCGCGATCACGAGCGCCGCGACGAGCAGCGACAGCAGCACGGTCGTACGGCCGCTGCTCTCGCCCTCGGTGTCGGTCAGCATGTAACCGAGGACGAACACGATCAGACCGGCCGTCGCCCAGGTCAGGTACGGGTACAGCCACATCTTCACGACGAGCTTCTCCGGCGCCTCGGCCTGGATGATCTTCCGCATGCGCAGCTGCGAGAAGCAGATGACCAGCCACACGAACAGGGCGACCGCACCGGAGGAGTTGACCAGGAAGAGGAAGACGGAGTCCGGGAACCGGTAGTTGAAGAAGACGGCGACGAACCCGAAGACGACGGAGGAGACGATCGCGGTCATCGGCACACCGCGCGAGGTGGTCCGGGCGAACGCCTTCGGCGCGTCACCGCGCTGCCCGAGCGAGAACGCCATCCGGGAGGCCGTGTACAGGCCCGAGTTGAGACAGGACAGCACCGAGGTCAGCACGATGACGTTCATGATCTGGCCGGCGTGCGCGATGCCGAGGGAGTCGAGGGCGGCGACGTAGGAGCCCTTCTCCTTGATCGACGGGTCGTTCCACGGCAGCAGCGCGATGACGATGAGGATCGAGCCGAGGTAGAAGACGCCGATCCGCCAGATGATGCTGTTGGTCGACTTGGTGACCGCGCGCTGCGGGTTCTCCGACTCGCCGGCCGCCAGCGTGGCGATCTCGCTGCCCATGAAGGAGAAGACGACGAGCAGGACGCCGGTGAGGATGGCGCCGGGCCCGTGGGGCAGGAATCCGCCGTGGTCGGTGAGGTTCGCGAAACTCGCCTTGTCGGTGTGCACGCCGGGCAGCACGCCGAGGACGGCCAGCAGGCCGACGACGATGAACGCGCCGATCGCGACGACCTTGATCCCGGCGAACCAGAACTCGAACTCGCCGTAGGAGCCGACCGAGACCAGGTTGGTGGCGGTGAGGACCACCATCACGATGAGCGCCCAGCCCCACTGGGGCACGGCCGGGATCCAGCCCTCCAGGATCTTGGCACCGGCGGTCGCCTCGACCGCCAGCACCACGACCCAGAAGAACCAGTACAGCCAGCCGATGGAGAACCCGGCCCAGCGGCCGAGCGCGCGGTCCGCGTGCGCGGAGAACGAGCCGGAGGTCGGATTGGCGGCGGACATCTCGCCGAGCATCCGCATGACGAGGACGACGAGCGTGCCGACGAGGGCGTACGACAGCAGGATGCCGGGTCCCGCGGTGGCGATGCCCGAGCTGGAGCCGACGAAGAGACCCGCGCCGATGACGCCGCCGATGGCGATCATCGACAGATGGCGGTTCTTGAGTCCTGCGTGCAGACCGTTGCCCTCGCCGTCGCCGGGGTCGCCGGCCGGGGGCGGTGCAGTCGTGTTCGGCTGCGAAGTCATGGGGGAATTCCTTTGCGCCGTCGAGCGGGGGTGAGTGGGGGTCTCGCACGAGCGGCGTGCGAGTTGGTCCAGTGAAACGGAGGCGAAGGAATTCCTGAACCTTTGAATCCATATCGTTACTTGAGGTTTTCCTGAGGTTCTGTAGTGTTACTCACACTTTCCGGGGCGTGGCCCCTGTACTGCCGCGCGATTGCGGCCATGTCACACTCGTCCCATGCGCGTGTATCTCGGCTCCGACCATGCGGGCTTCGAACTCAAGAACCACCTCGTCGAGTGGCTGAAGGCGGCGGGCCACGACCCGGTCGACTGCGGCCCCCACATCTACGACGCCCAGGACGACTACCCGCCCTTCTGCCTCCGCGCGGCCGAGCGGACGGCGGCGGACCCCGAGTCCCTCGGCATCGTGATCGGCGGCTCCGGCAACGGCGAGCAGATCGCCGCGAACAAGGTGAAGGGCGTGCGCGCGGCGCTCGCCTGGAGCGCGGAGACCGCCTCCCTCGGCCGTGAGCACAACAACGCCAACGTCGTCGCGGTCGGCGCGCGGATGCACACCCAGGAGGAGGCGACGAAGTTCGTCGAGACCTTCCTGAACACGCCGTTCTCCGAGGGCGAGCGCCACATCCGCCGCATCGAGATGCTCGACACGTACGAGAGCACCGGCGCCCTCCCGCCGATCCCTTCGCACCACCCGCAGCCCTAGCGTCCGCCGCCCGGCGGGGGCCGGTCGCGCAGCACCCGTCCCCGCCGCCGGCAGGAAAGGAACCGCCTCCGTGCCAGAGGGGCACACGATCCACCGGCTCGCGCTGGACTACCGCCGGCTCACCGGACCCCTCCGGGTCAGCAGCCCGCAGGGCAAGTTCTCCGACGCCGCCCAGCTCATCGACGGTGCGTCCCTCACCCGCACCGAGGCCCACGGCAAACACCTCTTCCTGGGCTTCCGCGACGGCGACTGGGTCCACATCCACCTCGGCCTCTTCGGCAAGGTCGGCTTCGGCGACGCACCGGCGCCCCCGGCCGCCGACACCGTCCGCCTCCGCCTCGCCGACACCGCCTCCTATGTCGACCTGCGCGGCCCCACCACCTGCGCCCTGATCACCGACGCGGAGAAGGACGCGATACACGCCCGGCTCGGCCCGGATCCGCTGCGCGCCGACGCCGACCCGGACACCGCGTACCGGAAGATCTCCCGTAGCCGTACGACCGTCGCCGCACTGCTGATGGACCAGAAGGTCATCGCGGGGGTCGGCAACGTCTACCGCGCGGAGGTGCTGTTCCGGCACGGCATCGACCCCTACCGCGCGGGCCGGGACCTCGGCCGCGCCGAGTGGGACGCCGTCTGGGCCGACCTCGTCGCCCTCATGCGCGACGGCGTCCGCGACAACCGCATCGACACCGTCCGGCCCGAGCACAGCCCCGAGGCCATGGGCCGTGCGCCGCGCGTCGACGACCACGGCGGTGAGGTGTACGTCTACCGCAGGGCAGGCCTGCCCTGCCACGTCTGCGGCACCCACGTCGCCACGGCAGGACTGGCCGCCCGCAACCTCTTCTGGTGCCCCCGCTGCCAGAGCCGCTGACCAGCGGACCCGGCGGGCCGGGCGGGCCGGGCGGGCTCTAGAAGCCGTGCGGCAGCCACGGCAGGGCCGCCGCACCGAACGCCGTCGACGCCTCCGTGAGCGCACCCGGCCGCAGCTCGCGGACGCGGCCCGCCCTGGCCAGCGACGCCAGGGAGACACCACCGAGGTAGGCCGCCGCCAGTTCCCGTACGGACAGGGCGAGTTCGGCCGCGTCCGTCGTACGCTCGCAGGACGCGCCCTTGGCGTCGCCGGTCAGCCGCCAACGCCCGGTGTTCCAGGGGCAGAAGGCGTCCTCCACGTCCAGCACCACGTCCACCGGCGCCTGGTAGGTCCGCGCCGCGAGCGCCCGGCCGACGTCGACGAGGCGCAGGTACCCCATGTCCCGCACCCGCGTCAGACAGCGCCGGATGTCGGAGACCAGGTACTGCCAGGCGTCGTCGACCGGCCGCCCCCGCAGCGTCAGCTTCGACATCAGGTCGATCCCGAACAGGAACCGCCACAGCGCCGCGTCGCTCGCCGGGTCCAGCGCGGCCAGGTCCTCCAGCACCACCGTGCCGTCGTGCCCGCTCGGCGACCAGCCCATCTTGGTACGGAACCGGGCGTACCCGACGATCCGCCCGTCCCGCTCGGCGACCACGCACTGCAGCGCCGACGCGCCGTCCCGGTCGCTCTCCGGGTCCACCAGGAACGCCCGCTCCCAGCCCGGCTGCCGGGCCAGCATCCCGGGCCGCAGCGGCACCAGTTCCGCGTACACCGCCTCGCACGCGTCGAGCACGTCGGCCGGCCCGGCGTACCGGAGCCGTACGTCGTCCGTGCCGGGCGGCGCGGACAGCGTCACCCGGCTCGTGTCGATCTCGGCATGCAACTGCTGTACGGCCATGTCGTACCCGAAGCGGCCGTAGATCGCCGGCTCGGAGGCGGTCAGCGCGGCGAGCGCCTCCCCGCGCTCCCGTACGTCGTCCAGCTGGCGGCGCATCATCGCGGTCAGCACCCCGCGCCGCCGGTGCGTCGCGGCCACGCTCACCATGGTGACGCCCGCCACGGGCAGCACCGCGCCGCCCGGCACGGTCATCCGGAAACTGAACGCCCCGCCCGTCCCGACCACCTCGGTGCCGTCCCAGACGGCCATCGACCGCTCGAACTCCGTGAGGGAACGGTCCAGTTCACGCTCCTCCGCCGACGCGGGGCCGGCTCCGAAGGCCCGCACCAGGTGGTCCCACCACCCGTCGAACTCCTCGGCACGCAGCACCTTCAGCTCGGTCGTACGGTCGCTCGCCATGCGCCATGCCTACCAGGGACGATGCGGTACGGGCCAGCGAATTTCTCCCGGACGGCGACGCGGAGCCGTCCGGTGAAGTTCACTGTGAAGTCGCACCCGAAGGCGAACCTCGGACGGGGGACAAGTGGGACCTCCCGTGCCGAGCGGCCGGTCCGATGGATAGGGTCCCGAACTGATGGCAGTAGACGGAGAGCGGCGCGGGAAGGCCGAGACCTTCACGGCCCGGTGCAGGATGCAGTGGCACCGGGTCCGCGTCGGGCTGCGCAGAAGCGCCGTGGACTACTTCCGCGGCGACGGCTCCGACTGGATCGCGCTCGCCGGACTCCTGCTGACCGTCCCGGTGCTGGCGGCCATGACGCTCGCCAACTCGGTGTGGTTCTCGCCGGCCTCGCTGGTCCTGCCGATCATCGCGGGCGGCCTGCTGCTGCGCCCGGCGAGCCTGCTGGGCCTGTACGGCGCGGGGGCCACGGCACTGATCGTGGAGTCGGTCCGGCTCGGCCCCTACACCGAGGGCCCCTCCCGGGTCACCCCCGGCGTGGTCCTGGTCGTGGCGGCCTGCGGTTTCTTCGGCCTCCTCACCGCACAGTTCCGCAGCCGCGTCGGCGTGCCCTGGCGGCGCGGCGGCACCATGCTCTTCGACCTGCGCGAACGCATCCGGGTGCAGAGCAAGCTGCCGAAGCTGCCACCGGGCTGGCACCGCGAGATGGCGCTGCGGCCGGCCGGCGGGCAGTCCTTCTCCGGGGACTTCGTGGTCGCCGCCCGCACGAACAACGGCCGCACCATGGAGGTCGTCCTCACCGACGTCTCCGGCAAGGGCATGGACGCGGCCTCCCGCGCCCTGCTGCTGTCCGGCGCCTTCGGCGGCCTCCTCGGCTCCCTGCCCCCGCACGCCTTCCTCACCGCCGCCAACGGCTACCTCCTGCGCCAGGACTGGGACGAGGGCTTCGCCACCTCGATCCACCTCGTCCTCGACCTGGACTCCGGCGACTACGAGCTCTACTCCGCGGGCCATCCGCCGGGCCTCCAGCTCAGCGCGGGCAGCGGCCGCTGGGAGGAGAAGGCCGCGGAGGGCCCCCTCCTCGGCGTCTACGACGGCGCGCAGTTCGACTCGGTCAAGGGCTCGCTGCGTCCGGGCGACGTCCTGATGCTCTTCACGGACGGCCTGGTGGAGACGTCGGACCGGGACATCGTGGAGGGCATCGACCGGCTCACGGGGGAGGCGGACCGCTATGTGGCGGGCGGCTTCCACGGCGCGGCCTGGCACCTGATCGAGGCGGTCGCCAAGGACGTCAACGACGACCGCGCGCTGCTGCTGATCTGCCGCGAGGCGGCGAGGTGAGAGCCCCGGCGCCCACCGGGCGCCGGTGAGCGGCACGCCCCGCCGCGCGATACTCGCCCCATGACCCGGACCCCGCTCTCCCTCACCGACGTCGAGGAACTCGCCCGAGCCGCGCACGCCACACAGACCGACAAGGCCGGGCGCCCCTACGCCGAGCACCTCGCCGCCGTCGCCGAAGGCGTCCGCACCCGCGGCGGCGACGTGGAACAGATCGCCGCCGCCTGGCTGCACGACGCCGTCGAGGACCACGTCCTCACGCCGGAGGACCTGGCCGCGACCCCCCTCACCGCGCGGACCAGGGCCATCGTCCTCGCCGTCACCAAACGCCCCGGCGAGCCGCCCGAGGCCTACGCCCGCCGCATCCTCGGCACCCCGGGCGCGCTCCTGGTCAAACAGGCCGACCTCGCGCACAACGCGGACCCCGGCCGGCTCGCCGTGCTCGACGGGGCCACCCGCGAACGGCTGACCGAGAAGTACGCCCGGATGCGGGCGCTCCTCGGCCTGCCGTCGTAGCGGAGTCAGACGCCGGCCGTCGTCCGGCCCTCCTGGCCCTGGCCCGCGCGCTCGCGGCGGTCCTGCCGGCCGCGCGCGAGTTCCGCCGCGTCCTGCCGGAACGCCCAGGCCATGTCCGGCTCCATGGCGAACCGGAACACCCGCCGGACCGGCGCGGAGCACAAGAGCGTGACGACGGTGCCGGCGAGCGCCGTGACGAGGATCTCGCCGAGCGGGCCGTGCAGCCACCGCGCGTCGAACAAGCCCGCGTGATCGGCGTACTTCACGACGAAACCGTGCAGCAGGTAGCCGTACAGCGTGCCCGCGCCCAGTGCCGTGAACCACATCCGGCGGCCCGGCACCCAGGACAGGAAGCCGACCGTCAGCACCATCGAGCAGCCGAACATCGCGAGCACCATGACCGGCCCGCACCACCACGGCACGCCCAGCTCCTGCGCGGAGTCCCGGTGGTAGAACCAGGCGGTGTTCATCCGAGGCACCGACCACCAGGAGAACGCCAGCGCGAGGGCGAACACCGGCACCGCGGCGATCCGCACCGGCCACTGCCGGACCAGCCTGAAGTGCTCGGGCCGCAGGCACAGGCCGAGCACGAAGTACGGCAGGAACTGCAGGACCCGCTGGAGGTCCAGGTCGTCGCCGATGCTCGGGGAGACGGACGCCAGCATCGCGACGCCGAAGGCGACGGGCAGCGGATGGCGGACCGCCCGCCAGATCGGCGTGGTCAGCCGCCAGACGAACAGCGCGCACAGGAACCAGGTCAGGTACCAGGGGTCGAGCAGGCTGATGTCCTGGCCGGGGGAGTCGTTGACGTACCGCTCGAACAGCGAGTAGCCGGTCTCGAACAGGACGTACGGCACGACGACACCGGTGACCAGCCGCTTCAGCCGGTCCGGGCGCATGTCGAAGTTCCGGGAGAAGTAGCCGGAGATGATGATGAACGCCGGCATGTGGAAGGCGTAGACGACGCAGTACACCGCCTCCAGGACGCGGCTGTCGCCCTTCAGCGGCTCCCAGGAGTGCCCCATCGCGACGAGCACGATCGCCAGGTACTTCGCGTTGTCGAAGAACGCGTCGCGCTGTCTGTCCGCCGGCGGCCGGGCCGGGGGACGCGGTGCGGGGTTCTGGCCGGGGGACGTGGCGGCGGCAAACATCTGAGGCACCCTAGCCTCGCCTGTGGGATTTCGTAAAACCACCGATGTGAATGCCGGATATCCGCCGTGACCGCCGGCGGGCCGCCGGTTCAATTATCGCGGCCGACTCCTGTGTTCATGCGGTTTCATGCGGCACTTACACCCGCGATGTCCCTATTCATCCCGACTAATTGGTGCATAACGTCCCCATGTGGACCCGTCTTGTGGTGCCTGTGTCAACAATTCGAATTGGCTGCGCACGCGTTGTGTGGACACCGAAACCAAGTGCGCCGATTGCCGTGGATCCGCCGCCGCGCGGGGCGTCGAATTACTGTGCGGGCGGGGGCCGGTGGGCGGTGAGTTGTCGACGTTGTGTCACGGGCCGCATAGTGCGGCCGGGTTGGTGGCACGATGGTCCTGGCGGGGGTGCGGGGCAGTACCCCCGGGCCGGGAGAGCGGAACCGACCGAGGGCGTGATCAGTTGTGGCCATTTCACTGTCTGTGGTGCTGCTGTTGGCGATCATCCTGGTGGTGCTGATCAGAGGGGGGAGCATCAAGGCCGGTCCCGCGATCGTCGCCATCCTGTTCGGCTTCTTCCTCGCGTCCACCGGGATGGCCCCCTCCATCCAGCGCTTCCTCGACTCCATAGCGCAGACCATCAACTCGATCAGCTTCTGACCGCGCGGGCGCGCGCGTGTGCGCATGCGGGTGCGCGGGGCGTGGATTCCGTACGCCCTGTACGCCGCCCTGTACGCCGTCCGCCCCGTCCGGCCGCCCCCGCGGCCCGGCCTGCCCGGCTCCGGACGCACCGAAGGCCCAGGCGATGAGGTCGGAACCTCTCACCTGGGCCTTCGGCACGCAGAGCGGGCGACGGGAATCGAACCCGCGTAGTCAGTTTGGAAGACTGGAGCTCTACCATTGAGCTACGCCCGCACGTCATGCGCCGCAGGTCCGTGACCGCGGCACAGAGGCATCGTAGCGGGTCGTCCGCCGCTGAGGCCAACGTGTTGGTCTGCGCGGATGTGGCGTCGGCGCGGGTGAACAAAGCGGCCGACGCGGGCGGCCCGGGCATGTACCCTACGTGTCGCACCGAAACGGGGTGTGGCGCAGCTTGGTAGCGCGTCCGCTTTGGGAGCGGAAGGCCGTGGGTTCAAATCCCGCCACCCCGACCACCGGATGACGGCGTCCGTCTTGATCGCCTTTTGGGGCGCTGAGCGGCTGCGGTTACTATGCAAGCTGCTGGCCCGTGTGTCCCGGCCCCCGCACGGCGGCCTACGAACTCCTCCGGGCGGCGAACACTCCGCCGGGCCCCTCTGGCGCCGGCAGAACCCAAGCAGTCAGCCACAAGGAGACCGAACCGTGAAGAGCGCCGTGGAGACCCTGAACCCGACCCGGGTTCGGCTCACTGTCGAGGTGCCCTTCGAGGAGCTCAAGGACAGCCTCGACGCGGCGTACAAGAAGATCAACCAGCAGGTCACGGTGAAGGGCTTCCGCAAGGGCAAGATCCCGGCCCGCGTCATCGACCAGCGGTTCGGCCGCGGTGCGGTGCTGGAGGAGGCCGTCAACGACGCGCTTCCGAAGTTCTACACCGAGGCGGTCAACGAGGCCGAGCTCAACCCGCTGGGCCAGCCCGAGGTCGACATCACCGAGCTGAAGGACGGCGAGACGCTGAACTTCACCGCCGAGGTCGACATCCGCCCCGCCCTGGAGATCCCGGACTACTCCGGCATCGAGGTCGAGGTCGACGCCGTCGAGGTGACGGACGAGGACATCGAGAAGTCCGTGGAGCAGCTCCGCGAGCGCTTCGCCTCCACCTCCCCGGTGGAGCGGGCCGCCGAGGACGGCGACGTCGTCACCATCGACCTGGAGGCCAAGGTCGACGGCGAGGTGCTGGAGGACGGCATCGCAAGCGGCGTCTCCTACACCATCGGCTCCGGCGAGCTGCTGGACGGCATCGACGACGCCGTGAAGGGCCTGGAGGCCGGTGGCGAGGCCACCTTCGCCTCCGAGCTGAAGGGCGGCTCCGCGGCCGGCCGCGAGGCCGAGGTCACCGTCAAGGTCACCCAGGTCGCCGCCCGCGAACTGCCCGCGCTGGACGACGAGTTCGCGCAGCTCGCCTCCGAGTTCGACACGCTGGACGAGCTTCGCGAGGACAGCCGCAAGCGCCTCGCCGACATGAAGACCTACGACCAGGCCACCCAGGCCCAGGAGCGCGTCCTGGAGAAGCTCCTGGAGCTCGTCGAGGTGCCCGTCCCCGAGAAGCTGCTCGAGGACGAGATCAACACCCGCAAGCACAACCTGGAGCACCACCAGCTCGGCCAGATGGGTCTCGACCTGGAGAAATACCTCGAGATCCAGGGCAAGACCGCCGAGGAGTTCGAGGCCGAGACCAAGGAAGCCGCGGTCAAGGGCATCAAGACCCAGTTCGTCCTCGACGAGCTGGTCAAGGTCGAGAAGCTGAACGTCAACCAGGAGGAGCTCACCGAGCACCTCATGCGGCGTGCGGCCTCCTCCGGCATGTCCCCCGACCAGTTCGCCCAGGCCGTCGTCGAGGGCGGCCAGGTTCCGCTCCTGGTCGGCGAGGTCGCCCGCGGCAAGGCCCTGGCCGTCGTGGTCGAGGCCGCCACGGTGAAGGACACCAACGGCGAGATCGTCGACCTGGACGACGAGGACGAGACGGAGGCCCCCGAGGCCGCCGCCGAGGCCACGGACGCCGCCGCCGAGGAGAAGACCGAGGGCTGAGCCCACGGCGCCTCCAGCAGACGCAGAAGGGGCTCCTGGGCACTGTCCCGGGGGCCCCTTCGGTATGGGGCTCGGGTGTCAGCGCCCCGTAAGGGGCGCGGGGAACTGCGCGAGCGACCACGACGCACCCGTACGCGCCCGCGCACCCGTACCACCACGGCGAGTAGCCGTCGGCCACCGCCGAAGGCGACTACGCCCCCGGCGAACAGCCCTCTTACCGGGATTCCCCGAAGGGACCATCGCGTTAGGGTCCATGAGTACGAGGGCAGCCAAGCCCCCGGCTACGGAAACGTGAGACGGCACGGCGCCGTCGTAAGACGAGCAGGTGGATACGTGACGAATCTGATGCCCTCCGCCGCCGGCGAGACTTCCATCGGTGGTGGTCTCGGCGACCAGGTCTACAACCGGCTGCTCGGCGAGCGGATCATCTTCCTCGGCCAGCAGGTCGACGACGACATCGCGAACAAGATCACCGCGCAGCTGCTGCTGCTCGCGGCCGATCCCGGCAAGGACATCTACCTCTACATCAACAGCCCCGGTGGTTCGGTGACGGCCGGCATGGCGATCTACGACACCATGCAGTACATCCCGAACGACGTGGTGACCATCGCGATGGGCATGGCCGCCTCGATGGGCCAGTTCCTGCTCACCGGCGGCGCCGCCGGCAAGCGCTTCGCGCTGCCGCACGCCGACATCATGATGCACCAGGGCTCCGCGGGCCTCGGCGGCACCGTCTCGGACATCAAGATCCAGGCCGAGTACCTGCTGCGCACCAAGAAGCGCATGTCCGAGCTGACCGCTCAGCACTCCGGCCAGACCGTCGAGGCGATCGTCCGCGACGGCGACCGCGACCGCTGGTTCACCCCGGAGGAGGCCAAGGAGTACGGTCTCATCGACGAGATCATCACGCATGCCTCCGGTGTTCCGGGAGGCGGCGGCACCGGCGCCTGACACCAGGCCCGGCCACGCCACGCTCCGCCGAGACTCCAGCCCCCCGAACGCCACCAGGACGGTGAACACCCTCATGAGCAACATTCCCGGCGCCGCTGACGCCCGCTACGACGGGCCCCGGCCCGACGCCCGCTACGTCATCCCGCGCTTCGTCGAGCGCACCTCCCAGGGCATCCGCGAGTACGACCCGTACGCGAAGCTCTTCGAGGAGCGCGTGATCTTCCTCGGCGTCCAGATCGACGACGCCTCCGCCAACGACGTCATGGCGCAGCTGCTGTGCCTGGAGTCGATGGACCCCGACCGGGACATCTCGATCTACATCAACAGCCCGGGCGGCGACATGACCGCCCTCACGGCGATCTACGACACGATGCAGTTCGTGAAGCCCGACATCCAGACGGTCTGCATGGGCCAGGCGGCCTCCGCCGCGGCCATCCTGCTGGCCGCCGGCACCCCCGGCAAGCGCATGGCGCTGCCGAACTCCCGGGTCCTGATCCACCAGCCGGCCGGCTCCACGGGCCGCGGCCAGCTCTCCGACCTGGAGATCATCGCCAAGGAGTTCACGCGCATGCGTGACCAGCTGGAGACCATGCTGGCCAAGCACTCCAACCGGCCGATCGAGCAGGTCCGCGAGGACATCGAGCGCGACAAGATCCTCACGGCCGAGGAAGCGCTCGACTACGGCATCGTGGACCAGATCATCTCCACCCGGAAGATGAACAACGCTGACGTCCGCTGACAGAGACTGTAGTCTCTGCCGCCCTTGGCCCGGTTCCACCGCGGGCTCGGCAAGGTGCACGTCAAAGTGAACCGTGCCAAGGGGGGCCCGTACGGGGGTCCCGGCAAGGTACCGTCGACATAAGGCAGCACCAGGAGCCGCTGGATTCGGAAGAGTCCAGGCGTCTCCCAGGCGAAGGGGAAGCACACCGTGGCACGCATCGGTGACGGCGGCGATCTGCTCAAGTGCTCGTTCTGCGGCAAGAGCCAGAAGCAGGTCAAGAAGCTCATCGCAGGGCCCGGTGTGTACATCTGCGACGAGTGCATCGACCTCTGCAACGAGATCATCGAGGAGGAACTCGCCGAGACGAGCGAGGTGCGGTGGGAGGAACTCCCCAAGCCCCGCGAGATCTACGAGTTCCTGGAGGGCTACGTGGTCGGCCAGGAGGCCGCCAAGAAGGCCCTCTCGGTCGCGGTGTACAACCACTACAAGCGGGTCCAGGCCGGCGAGAACGGCGGCGGCCAGAGCCGCGAGGACGCCATCGAGTTGGCGAAGTCCAACATCCTGCTGCTGGGCCCCACGGGCTCCGGCAAGACGCTCCTGGCGCAGACCCTGGCCCGGATGCTGAACGTCCCGTTCGCGATCGCCGACGCGACCGCGCTCACGGAGGCGGGCTACGTGGGCGAGGACGTCGAGAACATCCTCCTCAAGCTGATCCAGGCGGCCGACTACGACGTCAAGAAGGCCGAGACCGGGATCATCTACATCGACGAGATCGACAAGGTCGCGCGGAAGAGTGAAAACCCGTCGATCACCCGGGACGTCAGCGGCGAGGGCGTGCAGCAGGCCCTGCTGAAGATCCTGGAGGGCACCACCGCGTCGGTGCCGCCGCAGGGCGGCCGCAAGCACCCGCACCAGGAGTTCATCCAGATCGACACGACGAACGTCCTGTTCATCGTGGGCGGCGCGTTCGCGGGCCTGGAGAAGATCATCGAGTCCCGGGCGGGCGCCAAGGGCATCGGCTTCGGCGCGACCATCCGCTCCAAGCGCGAGCTGCAGTCCAAGGACCAGTTCGAGGACGTCATGCCCGAGGACCTGGTGAAGTTCGGCATGATCCCCGAGTTCATCGGCCGGCTGCCCGTCATCACCTCGGTCCACAACCTGGACCGCGAGGCCCTGCTGCAGATCCTGATCGAGCCGCGCAACGCGCTGGTCAAGCAGTACCAGCGGCTGTTCGAACTGGACGGCGTGGAGCTGGACTTCGAGCGCGAGGCGCTGGAGGCCATCGCCGACCAGGCCATCCTCCGCCAGACCGGCGCCCGCGGCCTGCGCGCCATCATGGAGGAAGTCCTCATGTCGGTGATGTACGAGGTGCCGTCCCGCAAGGACGTGGCCCGCGTCGTCATCACGGCCGACGTCGTCCACTCCAACGTCAACCCGACCCTGATCCCGCGCGACGCGCGCGGCCGGGGCGCGGGGGAGCAGAAGTCGGCGTAGCCGTACCGGTCGTAGCGAAGAGGGGCGCCCGCGAGTCTCGCGGGCGCCCCTCTTCGGTGTCTCGGGGGACCGTCAGGCCTTGACGCGGACGTCGTTGCGGAGCTTGGCGGTGAGGGCGGCGGTGTCCTCCATCGAGCCGCTCTTCCCGGTCGCGATGGCGGCCAGGTCGTAGGCGAACACGTAGGCCACCGTGCTGTGGTCGCCCCACACGCAGAACGGCATCGTCGTGGACTTGCCGGTGGAGCTGTCCTTGGACTCGATCTCCTGGCACTTCATGATGCCGTCGAAGCCGGCGGGCTCGAACTTCTTCGGCTCGCCGACGAGCTTGCCCTGCGAGTCGCTCTTGGCGCTCTCCGCCTTGGTCTCGGCGAACATCGCGTCGACGGTCTTCTCGGGATCGTCGATGGTGCCGTACACCCCGCTGAACGACAGGGACTTGGCCGTCAGGCCCGAGCCCTGCACGTAGCTCGCGCTCACGTCCTTGGGGTCGTGGATGCCCCACGCCTCGGCGTTCTTGACGTCGGAGGAGGTCAGCTGGCCCGACTGGGAGGTGCCCTGCTTCTTGTAGGCGCCGTCGACGACCGCGGCCGGTGCCGTCAGCTTGTGCGGCCCGTCGTCGGCGACCGAGCTGGCGCCGCCGCCGTTGCCGAGGACGAAGTACGCGCCCACCGCGATCGCCGCCACGACCGCGACCGCGCCGATGACCAGGCCCGTCTTCTTCCTGCCGCCGCCGGGCGCCGGCGGCTGCGGGACGTAGGTCTGCTGGCCGTACGGAGGCTGGCCGTAGGGCTGCTGCGGCTGGCCGTACGGGTTCTGCTGCGGCGGGACGGGGCCGCCCTGGGGCGGGAAGCCGTAACCCGGCTGCTGGGGCTGCTGCTGCGGCTGCTGGGGGTAGCCGTAGCCGGGCTGGGGCGCCTGCGGCGGCTGGCCGTACGGACCCGGCTGCTGTCCGTAGGGTCCAGGCTGCTGCGGCGGCTCCCCGTACGGGCCCGGCTGGTTGTGACTCATCTCTGGGTTCCCCTCCAGATGCTTATGTGTTCCTGACATCCTGTCCCAGCCGCCGGAGCCCGACGGCACGGGGGTGCGCACCGTTACAGAACAAAGGCGTTTCGGGACAGCGCCGAGACACCCCTAAACTGAGCCCCGTGACCGAGAACGCTCAGCAGCAGCCCACAGCGCCCAGCACCGAACTGCCGACCCAGTACGCGCCGGCCGACGTAGAGGGGCCGCTGTACGAGCGCTGGGTAGAGCGCGGTTACTTCGCGGCCGACGCCAAGAGCGACAAGCCCGCGTACACCATCGTCATCCCGCCGCCCAACGTCACCGGCTCCCTGCACCTGGGCCACGCCTTCCAGCACACGCTGATGGACGCGCTGACCCGCCGCAAGCGCATGCAGGGCTTCGAGTCGCTGTGGCTGCCCGGCATGGACCACGCCGGCATCGCCACCCAGAACAAGGTCGAGCAGCAGCTCGCCGAGGAGGGCAAGTCCCGCCAGGACCTCGGCCGCGAGGAGTTCGTCGAGCGGGTCTGGCAGTGGAAGGAAGAGTACGGCGGCAGGATCCTCGGCCAGATGCGCCGGCTCGGCGACGGCGTCGACTGGGACCGTGAGCGCTTCACGATGGACGAGGGCCTGTCCAAGGCCGTCCAGACCATCTTCAAGAGGCTCTACGAGGACGAGCTGATCTACCGCGCCGAGCGCATCATCAACTGGTGCCCGCGCTGCCTGACGGCCATCTCGGACATCGAGGTGGAGTACCAGGAGGACGACGGCGAGCTGGTCTCCATCACGTACGGCGAGGGCGAGGAGACGCTGGTCGTCGCCACCACCCGCGCCGAGACGATGCTCGGCGACACCGCCGTCGCCGTCCACCCCGACGACGAGCGGTACAAGCACCTGGTCGGCCGGCGCATCAAGCTGCCGCTGACGGACCGTACGATCCCCGTCGTCGCCGACACGCACGTCGACCCCGAGTTCGGCACGGGTGCCGTCAAGGTCACCCCGGCCCACGACCCGAACGACTTCGCGATCGGCCAGCGCCACGGCCTGGAGTCCATCACCGTGATGGACGAGCGCGCCGTCATCACCGTCCACGGCCCCTTCGAGGGCCTGGACCGCTTCGAGGCGCGCTCCGCGATCGTCGCGGCGCTGCGCTCGCAGGGCCGGATCGTCGCCGAGAAGCGGCCCTACGTCCACTCGGTCGGCCACTGCTCGCGCTGCGGCACGACCGTCGAGCCGCGCCTGTCCATGCAGTGGTGGGTCAAGGTCGGCCCGCTCGCGAAGGCCGCCGGTGACGCGGTCCGCGACGGCCGGGTGAAGATCCACCCCGAGGACATGTCGAAGCGGTACTTCGACTGGGTCGACAACATGCACGACTGGTGCATCTCGCGCCAGCTGTGGTGGGGCCACCGCATCCCGGTCTGGTACGGCCCCGACGGCGAGGTCGTCTGCGTCGGCCCCGACGAGCAGCCGCCCGGCACCGAGGCGGAGGGCTGGAAGCAGGACACCGACGTCCTGGACACCTGGTTCTCCTCCGGCCTGTGGCCCTTCTCCACCCTCGGCTGGCCCGAACAGACCGCGGACCTGCGGAAGTTCTACCCGACCGACGTCCTGCTGACCGGCCACGACATCATCTTCTTCTGGGTCGCCCGGATGATGATGTTCGGCCTGTACGCGATGGACGGCGAGGTCCCCTTCCGCACCATCGCGCTGACCGGCCTGGTCCGCGACGAGCGCGGCAAGAAGATGTCGAAGTCCTTCGGCAACGTCGTCGACCCGCTGGACTGGATGGACAAGTACGGCTCCGACGCCGTCCGCTTCACCCTGGCCCGCGGCGCCAACCCCGGCACCGACGTGCCGATCGGCGAGGACTGGGTCCAGGCCTCCCGCAACTTCGCCAACAAGATCTGGAACGCCACCCGGTTCGCCCTGATGAACGGCGCCACGGTCCAGGGCCCGCTGCCGGACGCGTCCGAGATGTCGGCGACGGACCGCTGGATCCTGTCCCGCCTCAACAAGACGGTCGCCGAAGTCGACGCGTTCTACGACGACTTCCAGTTCGCGAAGCTGTCCGACTCGCTCTACCACTTCGCGTGGGACGAGGTCTTCGACTGGTACGTCGAGCTGTCGAAGACGACGTTCCAGGCCGGCGGCCGGGCCGCCGAGGTCTCCCAGCGGGTCCTCGGCGAGGTCCTCGACGTCACCCTGAAGCTGCTCCACCCGGTGGTCCCCTTCGTCACGGACACCCTGTGGACGACGCTGACGGGCGGCGAGTCGGTCGTCGTCGCGCAGTGGCCCTCCGACAGCGGCTTCCGCGACGAGGCGGCGGAGCGGGAGATCGAGTCCCTCCAGTCCGTCATCACCGAGGTCCGCCGGTTCCGCGCCGACCAGGGCCTGCAGCCCGGCCAGCGGGTCCCGGCCCGCCTCACCCTCGACGGCACGGCACTGGCCCCGCACGAGGCGGCCATCCGCCAGCTGCTGCGCCTCCAGCCGGAGGGCGACGCCTTCGCCGCCACCGCCACCCTCCCGGTCGCCGGTGCCACGGTCGCCCTCGACCTCTCCGGCACCATCGACGTGGCGGCCGAGCGCAAGCGGCTGGCCAAGGACCTCGCGGCCGCCGAGAAGGAGAAGGCCCAGGCGACGGCCAAGCTGGGCAACGAGGCGTTCCTGGCGAAGGCCCCGGACAACGTGGTGGACAAGATCCGCGGCCGGCTGGCCAAGGCGGACGAGGACATCGCCCGGATCCAGACCCAGCTGGACCGCCTCCCGCAGGCCTGACCCCGCACGCCCCGCACAGGCGTCCGGCAGCCCGTTCCCGGGCCGCCGGACGCCTGCGCGTTCTTCCCGTCGCCAAGCGCGGACCGGCCACCGCCCTACAATCCAAAAGTAGGGACATAGCCTGGATGTTCCGTTTCGACGCAAGGTGGCGGAGGGAACGCCCGCATGCTGCGCAGGGGCCGAAGGAGGACACCTCCGCAAGGAGGGCTGGTCCCCCTGACGGCTGTCACCGGCGCCGTGCTCGCGGTCCTCATCGGCGTCGTCTTCCTGATGCTGCTGTGGGCCATCCAGGACGCACGCGGCTCCCTGCAGACCGCCCGCGCGGGCCGGCCCGCGCTGGACCAGGCGGGCGCGGTCCAGAAGGTCGTCCTGGACATGGAGGGCGGGCAGCTGGGCTACGTCATCACCCGGCAGGACGAGTTCCTCAAACCCTGGCGGGCCGCGCGCGCCGCGTTCCCCGCGCAGGCGCAGCGGCTCGTGGACATCAGCGCCTCCGACTCCCAGCGCCGGCTCGCCCTGCGGATCCAGCAGTCCGGGCAGTCCTTCATCGACGACTACTCGGTCCCGCTGGTCGACGCGGTCCGGCGCGGCGACCCGGACGCGAGCAGCACGGCACGCACCCGCGACGGCCGGCAGCGCGTCGAGGAGCTGCGCAGCTCGCTCAGGAACTACCTCGGCGGCGAGCGCGTCGTCATCGACCGGCAGGAGCACGTCCTGGAGCACCGGATGGACCGGCTCGCCCTCGGGGCGTCCATCGGGGTCGCCGGCGCGGTGGTACTGATCGTCGGCTACGGCGCCTACGTCACCCGCGTGATCGTCTGGCCGGTGCGCCGGATGGCCGGCACCGCGACCCGGCTCGCCGCGGGCGACCTGAGCGCGCGGGTGCCGCCCTCGGGCCGGCGGGAGATCGGGCAGCTGGAGACGGCGTTCAACACCATGGCGGCCTCCCTGGAGAAGAGCCACCGCCGGCTCAGACTGCTCTACGACGCCGGGACGGCCCTCGGCAACACCCTCGACGTGCGGCGGACCGCCGACGAACTCGTCCGGGTCGCCGTCCCCCGCTTCGCCGACCACGTCACCGTCGACCTGGCGGCGGCGGTCCTGACCGGCGGCGAGCCGGAGAACGCCGACGGCACCGCCGTGCTGCGCCGGGTCGCCAGGGGCGGTGTCGGCGAGCACGCGCCCCTGGACCCCGTCGGCGCCCCCGCCGCGCCCAGCCGGGCCGCCCCCGGCGCGGGCGCCGCCCTCCACTCCGACCTGCGCGTCGCCCCGGAAGGCTGGGCCACCGACGACCGCAGCGCGGAACAGCTCCTCGGCTACGGCATGGGCTCGCTGATCACCGCGCCGCTGGCGGCACAGGGCGTGCCGATGGGAGTGATCGCCTTCTGGCGGATGCGGGACTCCCCGCCGTTCGAGGAGGACGACCTGTCCGACGCGGAGGAGCTGGCCGCGAAGACCGCGGCCGCCATCGAGAACGCGCGGCGCTACACCCGGGAGCGCGAGACCGCGATGGCGCTCCAGCGCAGTCTGCTCCCGCACGACCTGCCCGAGCGTCCGAGCGTCGAGGTGGCCTACCGGTACCTGCCGACCGGCACCCGGGCCGGCGTCGGCGGCGACTGGCTCGACGTGATCCCGCTGTCGGGCACCCGGGTGGCCCTGGTCGTCGGCGACGTCGTCGGCCACGGCATCCAGGCCTCGGCCACCATGGGGCGGCTGCGCACCGCGGTCCGCACCCTCGCCGACGTCGACCTGCCGCCCGAGGAACTCCTCACCCACCTGGACGACCTCGTCCTCCACCTGGACGACGGCGCACCCGAACCGGCCGGAGAGGTCGGCTCGACCTGCCTGTACGCCGTCTACGACCCGGTGTCGCGGCGCTGCGCCCTCGCCAGCGCCGGTCATCCGCTGCCCTTCGTGATCACTCCGCAGGGTGCCGTGGAGAAGGCTCCCGGCCAGCCCGGACCGCCGCTCGGGCTCGGCGGCCTGCCGTTCGAGACGACCGAGCTGGACCTCGCCAGGGGCTCCACCCTCGCGCTGTTCAGCAACGGCCTGGTGCACTCCCGCGACCTCGACCTCAGCCAGGGCCTGGACCGGCTCCGGGACGCCCTGACGGCCCCCGGGGAGTCGCTGGAGGCCACCTGCGACCACGTGGTGGCCATGCTCCGCGAGGGCGAGCCCGCCGACGACGTCGCGCTGCTGCTGGCCCGCACCCACGCCCTGCCCGGCGACCGGGTGGCCACCTGGGAGGTCCCGGCCGACCCCGAGCACGTCGCCCGTGCCCGGACCCTGACCACCGACCAGCTCGGCGCCTGGCGGCTGGAGGACCTGTCGTTCACCACCGAGCTGGTGGTCAGCGAGCTGGTCACCAACGCCATCCGCTACGGCGGCTCCCCGATCCGACTGCGGCTCATCCGGGACACCGCGATGCTGATCTGCGAGGTCTCCGACGGCAGCAGCACCGCCCCGCACCTGCGCCGGGCCCGGGTCTTCGACGAGGGCGGCCGCGGCCTGCTGCTGGTCGCCCAGCTCACCCAGCGCTGGGGCACCCGCCAGACCTCCGCGGGCAAGACCATCTGGTGCGAGCAGTCCCTGCCGCCCGCCGACACCTAGGCCGGACACGACCCGCCACCCGGGTCTCTCGGGCCCGGTGCGTGCTCCGGCCCCTCCTGGGCCGCCGGGCGGCCGCCGGGCTCCGTAGACTGGTGGCGTGAGTGACCTGCCCCCGCGCGACCCCCATGACAGCTCCGACGACAGCTTCGACGACCGCGTCGAGGACGACTTCGACGGCATCGTCGCGGCCGAGACGGACCGCGACCCCGATCTCGCGGTGATCGAGGCCGGCAGCCGGACCCTGCGTACCCAGGGCTCCACGCCGCAGGACGACGTCCCGGCCCGCCCCGCGGACCCCGAGGTCGACCGGGCCCTGCGGGAGGTCGAGGCGGACCTCGCGACCCGCTGGGGCGAGACCAAGCTGGAGCCGTCGGTCACCCGGATCGCCGCCCTCATGGACGTCCTGGGCGACCCGCAGCGGTCGTACCCCTCGATCCACATCACCGGCACCAACGGCAAGACCTCCACCGCCCGCATGATCGAGGCCCTGCTCGGCGCCTTCGACCTGCGCACCGGCCGCTACACCAGCCCCCACGTGCAGTCGGTCACCGAGCGCATCAGCCTCGACGGCGCACCGATCGGCGCCGAGAAGTTCATCGAGACCTACCAGGACATCAAGCCGTACGTGGAGATGGTCGACTCCGGGCAGGAGTACCGGCTGTCCTTCTTCGAGGTGCTCACCGGCATGGCGTACGCGGCCTTCGCGGACGCCCCCGTGGACGTGGCCGTCGTCGAGGTCGGCATGGGCGGCACCTGGGACGCCACCAACGTGATCGACGGCGACGTCGCCGTCGTCACCCCGATCGACCTCGACCACACCGACCGGCTCGGCACCACCACCGCCGAGATCGCCGGCGAGAAGTCCGGGATCATCAAGCAGGACGCCACCGTGATCCTCGCCCAGCAGCCCGTCGACGCCGCCCAGGTGCTGCTGAAGAAGGCCGTCGAGGTGGACGCCACGGTGGCCCGCGAGGGCCTGGAGTTCGGCGTGGTCGCCCGCCAGGTCGCCGTCGGCGGCCAGCTGCTCACCCTGCGCGGCCTCGGCGGCGAGTACGAACAGGTGTACCTCCCGCTGCACGGCCCCTACCAGGCCCACAACGCGGCCGTCGCGCTGGCCGCCGTCGAGGCGTTCTTCGGCGTCGGGGCCCAGCGGCCCGAGCCGCTCGCCGTCGACACGGTCCGCAAGGCGTTCGCCGCGGTCACCTCGCCGGGCCGGCTGGAGGTCGTACGGCGCTCTCCCACCGTCGTCCTGGACGCCGCGCACAACCCGGCCGGCGCCCGCGCCACCGCCGAGGCGGTCGGCGAGGCCTTCGACTTCAGCCGGCTGATCGGCGTGGTGGGCGCCAGCGGCGACAAGAACGTCCGGGGCCTGCTGGAGGCCTTCGAGCCGGTCTTCGCCGAGGTCGTCGTCACCCAGAACTCCAGCCACCGCGCGATGGACGCGGACGAACTGGCCACGATCGCCGTCGAGGTGTTCGGCGAGGAGCGCGTGCAGGTCGAGCCGCGGCTGCCGGACGCCCTGGAGGCCGCGATCACGCTGGCCGAGGAGGAGGGCGAGTTCGCGGGCGCCGGAGTGCTGGTCACCGGCTCGGTCATCACGGTCGGCGAGGCCCGGCTGCTGCTGGGGAGGTCCTGACCGTGCGGACGCTCTGCTCCTCCACCCTGATCGGCGAGTTCTTCGTCATCGGCTTCGCCGCGCTGGTCGCCATGAAGGACCCCGACCTGTCCACCTCCACGGTGTGGCTGGTCAGCGGCATCGCGATGGTCCTGTGCGTGGCGCTGTGCGGGGTGATCACCCGGCCCGGCGGCGTCGCCCTCGGCTGGGCCCTGCAGATCGCGCTGGTCGCCTCCGGCGTCTTCGTGCCGACGATGTACTTCCTGGGCCTGGTCTTCGCGGCCCTGTGGTGGGCGTCGGTGCACTACGGCAGGAAGATCGACGAGGCGAAGGCGCGCTTCGCCGCGCAGCCGGACGGACCCCCGGCCCCGGGGAGCTGACACTGCGTGACGGGCGTCCGGACCAGCCCTGTAGCCTCTCCTCACCGCACACGTAAGTACCGCGAAGGAGCCCTCACGTGACTCAGCGCACCCTCGTCCTGCTCAAGCCCGACGCCGTCCGTCGCGGCCTGACCGGCGAGATCATCGGCCGTATCGAGCGCAAGGCCGACTGGCGGATCACCGCGCTGGAGCTGCGCTCCCTGGAGCGGGCGACGCTGGAGCAGCACTACGCCGAGCACGTCGGCAAGCCGTTCTACGAGCCGCTGGTCGAGTTCATGGCCTCCGGTCCGGTCGTCGCCCTGATCGCCGAGGGCGAGCGGGTCATCGAGGGCGTCCGCGCGCTGGCCGGCCCCACCGACCCGATCGCCGCCGCGCCCGGCTCCATCCGCGGCGACTTCGGTGTGATCGTCCGCGAGAACCTGATCCACGCCTCCGACTCCGAGGAGTCCGCGGAGCGCGAGATCAAGATCTTCTTCCCGGGTCGCGCGTAGCCCGTCCGGGGCCGACGCGCCCCGCGAGGATTTTTCGTGGACGTTTTTGACGGGGTGTCAGTCCGGCGGTCCACGTGACCTGGGACGGCCGGATGATTTCGGCCGTCCCTCGGCATATGCGTGCCGATCGGGGGAACGAGTGCCCCCGTCGGACCGTCTCCACAAGCGAGACGGCCCCGTACGTGCTGACAATGGCGAAGACCCTCGCGCAGTGTTCGTGCAGGCGCGTCTACCATGGAAGCCTTCACGTCACAGCACCCACTTCGCCGACCTGAAATGCCCTCAAAAGCTCCCGGGAAGGCCAGACGAATCCTGATGGGGAACTCAATGTCGTTCATCGGCCGTGACATGGCTGTCGACCTCGGGACCGCCAACACGCTGGTGTACGTCAGGGGTCGCGGGATCGTACTCAACGAGCCGTCCGTCGTCGCGATCAATACGAACACCGGTGGAATCCTGGCAGTCGGTGCAGAGGCGAAGAAGATGATCGGGCGCACGCCCGGCAACATCGTCGCCGTACGCCCGTTGAAGGACGGCGTGATCGCCGACTTCGAGATCACCGAGCGGATGCTCCGCTACTTCATCCTCAAGATCCACAAGCGGCGCTACCTGGCGCGCCCGCGGGTCGTCGTGTGCGTGCCCTCCGGCATCACCGGAGTCGAGCGCCGCGCGGTCATCGAGGCGTCGTCGCAGGCCGGTGCCCGCCAGGTGCACATCATCGAGGAGCCCATGGCCGCCGCCATCGGCTCCGGCCTGCCGGTCCACGAGGCCACGGGCAACATGGTGGTGGACATCGGCGGCGGCACCACCGAGGTCGCGGTCATCTCGCTCGGCGGCATCGTCACCGCCCAGTCGATCCGCGTCGCGGGCGACGAGCTGGACAACGCGATCATCCAGCACATCAAGAAGGAGTACAGCCTCCTCCTCGGTGAGCGCACGGCCGAACAGATCAAGATCACGATCGGTTCGGCGTACGAGCTGGACTCCGACGAGCACACCGAGATCCGCGGCCGGGACCTGGTGTCCGGGCTGCCGAAGACCGTGGTCATCTCGGCCGCCGAGGTCCGCAAGGCGATCGAGGAACCCGTCAACGCCATCGTGGACGCCGTGAAGACGACGCTGGACAAGTGCCCGCCGGAGCTGTCCGGCGACATCATGGACAGGGGAATCGTTCTGACCGGCGGCGGAGCACTGCTGCGCGGCCTGGACGAGCGGCTGCGCCGGGAGACCGGCATGCCCATCCACATCGCCGAGGACCCGCTGGACAGCGTGGCGCTCGGCTCCGGCAAGTGCGTCGAGGAGTTCGAGGCGCTCCAGCAGGTCCTGGACGCCCAGCCGCGCAGATGACGTAACTCTTCGATTCCGCCGTACGAGATGATCCCCTCTCGTGCGGCGGATCGTTGATATGGAGGCATAGGCTCCACGGACGAGCCCCTCCGCTCCCCGTTCTCCCGAGAACAATTCCCCATTCCTGAAGACAGTTCCCCGCAAGTTCCTATTCGAGGAAGGCACGGCCGCCGCACGTGAGGGACACGAAAGAGAGCCGGCTGCTCCTGGTGCTGCTGATCGCGATCGCGTTCGCGCTGATCACGGTGGACATCCGAGGTGGCAGGAACTCCCCGGTCGACGGCGCCCGGCAGGCCGCGGCCGCGGTCTTCGGCCCGATCGAGAACGGCATGTCGTCGGTGGTGGACCCGGTCGGCAACGCCGTCTCCGCCGTCCGCGACTCCGACGAACGGCACGACCGGCTGGCCCGGCTGGAGAAGCAGAACGCGACGCTCAAGGCGAAGCTCGGCAGCGACGACCGCAACCGCAGCCGCCTCGCCCAGCTCGACTCGATGCTGAAGATGGCGGGCGAGGGCCAGTACGGCATCAAGGGCGCCCAGGTCATCGCCATAGGGTCGGCCCAGGGCTTCTCCTGGACCATCACCATCGACGTCGGTGCCAACGACGGCATCAAGCGCGACATGACCGTCCTCAACGGCAGCGGCCTGGTCGGCCGGGTCACCACCGTCGGCCCCGACGCCTCCACCGTGCTGCTCGCCAACGACCCCGACTTCACCGTCGGCACCCGGATGGAGGGCAGCGACGAACTCGGCTTCGCCTCCGGCCAGGGCGACCGCCCGCTGCGCGTCGAACTCCTCAACGGCAAGGCCGAGGTGAAGAAGGGCGACCGGCTCGTCACCTTCGGCTCCGAGGCCGACCGGCCCTTCGTGCCCGGCGTCCCGGTCGGCACCGTCACCGGCGTCGACCCGTCCAACGGCGGTCTCACCCGCACCCTCTCCGTCACGCCGTTCGTCTCCTTCACCAAGCTCGACATCGTCGGCGTGGTCGTCGAGGCGCCGAAGAAGGACCCGCGCGACGAGGTGCTCCCCAGCAAGCCGAAGCCGACACCGACCCCGACGGTGACCGTCACGGTCACCCCGTCCGCGAGCGCGAACACGGCGTCCGACACGAGCAGCGCCTCGGCCACGGAGTCCGCGACGGACTCGGCCACCGACGAGACCGACACCAACGCCCAGCAGCGGTAGGAGCTGAATCCTTTTCATGCGTGTCAACCGGATCCTGCTCTCCTCCGCCCTCGTCGTCGTCTCCCTGGTGATCCAGGTGAGCGTCCTGGCCCGTCTCCACCTGCCAGGCGCCGTCCCCGACCTGATGCTCCTCACCGTCCTCGGCCTCGCCATGGTCTACGGCCATGTGGGCGGCGCCCTCGTCGGCTTCGGCGCCGGACTCCTCGCCGACCTCGCCCCGCCCGCCGACCACGCGGCCGGCCGCTACGCCCTGGTGCTCTGCGTCGTCGGCTACTGCGCCGGCCTCATCAAGCCGGAGAACGGCCGGCTGAAGTCCGCGACCGGGCCGATGCTCGTCGTGGTCGCCGCCGCCGTCGGCTCCACCCTGCTGTACGCGGGCGTCGGCGCCCTCGTCGGCGACACCGCCGCCCGGCACGTCGGCATGACCAGCCTGCTGATCACCGCCGCCCTCTACGACCTGCTGCTCGCCCCGTTCGTCGTCCCCGGCATCATGTGGCTGGCCCGCCGCGCCGACAGCGACCCGCTGACCGAGGCCAACTCCGGCAAGAGCGGCGACATCTCCTCCGGCTGGCTCTCCTCCGGCACCGGACTGCGCATCGGCGGCCAGCGCGGCGGCCTCGGCTCCCTGAAGGCCAGAGCCCGCACCCGCAACGTCCGCGTCGGCCGCATCAAGGGGGTCAAGCGGCTGTGAACGCGGGGGAGTTCACCCGGCCGCCCGGCGACGCGGCCCACAGCTTCGTCGTATATGACACGTACGTACAGCACGGAGAGGGGGAGGCAACCCAGTGACCAACATTCCCGAGACCGGTCGGAGCCCACGGGTCCAGATCCGTCTCGTCGTCATCCAGATCCTGGTGCTCTCCCTGCTCGGCACGCTCGGCGGCCGTCTGTGGTACCTGCAGATCCGTGAGGGCGCCGAGTACCAGAAGGAGGCCTCCGGCAACCACGTCCAGCAGGTCGTCGAGCCCGCCGTGCGCGGCTCGATCCTGGACGCGCGCGGAGTCCCCATCGCCGACAACGAGACCCGGCTCGTGGTCTCCGCCTCCCGTACCGACCTGCTCAAGCAGAAGGACGACGGCAAGGCGGTCCTCACCAAGCTCGCGGGCGTCCTCGGCATGAACCCCACCGACGTCATGCAGAAGGTCCGCCTCTGCGACTCCAAGACCCCGCAGCCCTGCTGGAACGGTTCTCCCTACCAGCCGATCCCGATCACCGACGAGGCCACCGCCAAGCAGGCCCTGCAGATCCGCGAGCGCGCCGAGGACTTCCCCGGCATCACCGCCGAACCCGAGGCCGTGCGCCGCTACCCGGCTCCCGGCAAGGCCAACACCTCGCAGGTCCTCGGCTACCTCTCCCCGGTCACCGACGACGAGATCCAGCAGGCCCAGAACAGCAGCTCGCCCTACCTGCGCTCGGACATGGTCGGCCGCTCCGGGCTGGAGCGCCAGTACGACAAGGAACTGCGCGGCAAGGCCGGCGTCACCCGCTACGAGGTGGACAATCTCGGCCGGGTCATCGGCAAGGCCAAGTCCGACGCCGCCCAGCCCGGTTCCAACCTGGTCACCAGCATCGACTCCCGCGTCCAGCGGGTCGCCGAGTACGAGCTGGACAAGGCGATGAAGGTCGCCCGCCAGCAGTACGACAAGATCACCAGCCAGAACTACAAGGCCGACTCCGGCGCCGTCGTCGTGATGGAGGCCAAGACGGGCCGGATCGTGGCCATGGCCTCCGCGCCCACCTACGACCCGAACGTCTGGGTCGGCGGCATCTCCGCCAAGGACTACAAGGCCCTCACCGGCAAGAACTCCGACTACCCGCTGCTCAACAGGGCCATACAGGGTCAGGCGGCGCCCGGTTCGACGTTCAAGGTGGTCTCCACGGCCGCCGCGGTCCAGGCCGGTTACGTCTGGGACGGCGGATATCCCTGCACGAGTTCGTACTCGGTGGG
This sequence comes from Streptomyces sp. NPDC091282, assembly GCF_044757385.1. NCBI lineage: Bacteria > Bacillati > Actinomycetota > Actinomycetes > Kitasatosporales > Streptomycetaceae > Streptomyces > Streptomyces sp. NPDC091282. Next base: position 1,003,757 of record NZ_JBIVUX010000001.1, on the reverse strand, counting down.
CGGCCAGGTCTTCAAGAACTTCGAGGGCGAGAACTTCGGCCCGATCTCGCTCGGCCGCGCCCTGGAGGTGTCCTGCGACACCGTCTTCTACGGCCTCGCCGACAGCGAGTGGAAGAAGGACGGCGGCATCAACCCGAAGAAGAACCAGCCCAAGGACTGGTTCTTCAAGACGGCCCACCAGTTCGGCCTCGGCAAGGAGACCGGCGTCGACCTCCCCAACGAGGTCACCGGCCGCGTCCCCGACCGCCAGTGGAAGCTCGACTACTGGAACGCCAACAAGGACGCCTGGTGCAAGTCCGGCAAGAAGGACGGCTCGTACGTCGAGAAGATCGAGTACGAGAACTGCCTCGAAGGCAACAAGATGCGCGAGGGTGACGAGATCAACTACTCCATCGGCCAGGGCGACACGCTCGTCACGCCGATCCAGGAGGCGATGATCTACGGCGCGGTGGCCAACGGCGGCACCGAGTACCAGCCGACCATCGGCAAGGCGGTCGTCAGCGCCGACGGCAGGACCGTCCAGGAGATCAAGCCCAAGCCGGTCCGCAAGCTGCCCGTCAGCCAGGCCACCCTCAAGGGCATGGACGACGCCTTCGCGGGCGTCATCACCCGCGGTACCGCCGCCTGGAAGTTCGGCGGCTGGCCGCAGGACAAGATCGCCCTGCACGGCAAGACCGGTACCGCCGAGGTCTACGGCAAGCAGACCACCTCGTGGCTGGCGACGTACTCCAAGGACTACACGGTCATCATGACCATCGCCCAGGCCGGAACCGGTTCCGGTGCCTCCGGTGAGGCGGTCCGCAACATCTACAGCGCGCTGTACGGCGTCGGCGCCAACGGCTCCATCGACAAGAACAAGGCGCTGCTCTACACCCCGCAGCAGGGCCTGCCCAAGGTCCGCACGGACGGCACCATCGCCTCCCCGAAGGTCTCCAAGGACGCGGCGAAGGACTTCCAGGCGAGCCAGCAGGGCGACAAGGGCGACGGCAGCGGCCAGCCGACCCCGGCCACCTCGTCCTCGCCGTCCACGGGCAACCGCGACACCCGAAGGCGGGCGCGGAAGAGGGGAAGCCGGAGGATGCTGACGTGACGTGCGTGTGCGACGGGAGGTTCGCGGCATGACCGGAGCCAACAGCTTCTCCGTCTCCGGATACGGTCCCGCGCGGGCCGGCTGGACCCGGGTCTTCGCCCGGGACTCGATGGCCCGCCGCCTGGACTGGCCGATGCTGATGGCGGCCCTGGCGCTGTCCCTGCTCGGCTCCCTGCTGGTGTACTCGGCGACCCGCAACCGCACCGAGATCAACCAGGGCGACCAGTACTACTTCCTGCTCCGGCACCTGATGAACACCGGCATCGGGCTCGGCCTGATGATCGGCACGGTCTGGATCGGCCACCGCCAGCTGCGCAACGCGGTGCCGATCCTGTACGGCCTGTCGCTGCTCGGCATCCTCGCCGTGCTCACCCCGCTGGGCTCCACCGTCAACGGCGCGCACTCCTGGATCGTGCTCGGCGGCGGCTTCTCGCTCCAGCCGTCCGAGTTCGTCAAGATCACGATCATCCTGGGGATGGCGATGATACTGGCGGCCCGCGTCGACGCCGGCGACAAGAAGTACCCGGACCACCGCACGGTCCTGCAGGCACTCGGGCTGGCCTCGGTGCCGATCCTGATCGTGCTGCTGATGCCCGACCTCGGCTCGGTCATGGTCATGGTGATCATCATCCTGGCCGTGCTGCTCGCCTCCGGCGCCTCCAACCGCTGGATCTTCGGCCTGCTGGCGACCGGCCTGCTGGGCGCGATCGCGGTCTGGCAGCTGCACATCCTGGACGAGTACCAGATCAACCGCTTCGCGGCCTTCGCCAACCCGGAACTCGACCCGGCCGGCGTCGGCTACAACACCAACCAGGCCCGGATCGCCATCGGCTCCGGCGGACTGACCGGCGCGGGCCTCTTCCACGGCTCGCAGACCACCGGCCAGTTCGTGCCCGAGCAGCAGACCGACTTCGTCTTCACGGTGGCGGGAGAGGAACTGGGCTTCGCCGGCGCGGGCCTGATCATCGTGCTGCTCGGCGTCGTCCTGTGGCGTGCCTGCCGGATCGCCCGCGAGACGACCGAGCTGTACGGCACGGTCGTGGCGGCCGGCATCGTGGCCTGGTTCGCGTTCCAGGCGTTCGAGAACATCGGCATGACCCTCGGCATCATGCCGGTCACCGGCCTGCCGCTGCCGTTCGTGTCGTACGGCGGCTCGTCGATGTTCGTGGTGTGGGTGGCGGTGGGGCTGCTCCAGTCGATCAGAGTGCAGCGCCCCATGTCCGCCTGAGGGGGGCGGCGCCACGAGACGGCGGCGAGGGTGAGCGGGGCATCCGGTATGCGGCGAAAGGGCCGTTTGCCGGTTGTTCACCTCACCCTCGTTTTTGTGCCACTCCGGATTCACCTCCCGGGCCCGCTGTCCTCGCGGCGCCCGGGCGATTAGATTCGGTTCATGGCGGATACGAAGCGTGAGATCGAGCGCAAGTACGAATCCGACGAGAGCGGGCTGCCCGACCTGACCGGCGTCGCCGGCGTGGCGAACGTCGTGGACAAGGGCACCGCCGAACTCGACGCCACCTACCACGACACCTCCGACCTGCGGCTCGCCTCGGCCGGCGTCACCCTGCGCCACCGCACCGGAGGCACCGACGCCGGCTGGCACCTCAAACTCCCGGTCGCCCCCGGCGTCCGCGACGAGATCCACGCCCCGCTCTCCGACGCCCTCCCCGCCGAACTGGCCGGCCTGACCCGCTCCCGGGTCCGCGAGGGCCGGCTGGTCCCGGTGATCCGCCTGCGCACCACCCGCGACATCCGCCACCTCGTCGACGCCGACGGCGCCCTGCTCGCCGAGGTCAGCGTCGACCACGTCCGCGCCGAACGGCTCTTCGGCGGCACCGGCAAGGCGCAGTGGACCGAGATCGAGGTGGAACTCGCCGACGGCGGCGACCCGGCCTTCCTCGACAAGGTGGAGAAACGCCTCGGCAAGGCGGGCGTACGGCCCTCGAAGTCCGCCTCCAAACTGGGCCGGGCCCTGACCGCGACCAAGGGCGGCAAACCGCACCCGCCCACGTCGGGCCCCGGCGCACCCGTCACGGCCGGTGACCACGTCCTCGCCTACGTCCGCGCCCAGCGGGACGCCATCGTCGCCCTCGACCCCGCCGTCCGCCTGGACACCGAGGAGGGCGTCCACGACATGCGGGTGGCCACCCGGCGGCTGCGCAGCACCTTCCGCACCTTCGGCAAGGTCCTCGACCGGCGGGTCACCGACCCGGTCGCCGACGAGCTGAAATGGCTCGCCGGGGAACTCGGCGTGGGCCGCGACCAGGAGGTCCTCGCCGAACGCCTGCTCGCCGCCCTGGACGAGGTCCCCGGCCCGCTCGTCTCAGGACCGGTCCACGACCGGCTGCACGCCTGGGCCGAAGCCGGCGCCCGCGGCTCCCGCGGCCGGCTCCTCGGCGTCCTCGACTCCCGGCGCCACCTCGCCCTGCTGGACACCCTGGACGCCCTGCTCGCCGACCCGCCGCTGCGCCGGGCCGCCGCCGGGGACCCGGAGAAGGTCCTCGCCAAGGCCGTACGCCGGGACTTCGCGAAGGTGACCGGCCTGATCGAGACCGCCATGGACCAGCCCCCCGGCCACGAGCGCGACCTCGGCCTGCACGAGGCCCGCAAGAAGGCCAAGCGCACCCGCTACGCCGCCGAGGCGGCCCGCCCCGCCCTCGGCCGCCCCGCGAAGGCACTGGTCGCATCCATGAAGTCGCTCCAGTCCCTGCTCGGCGAGCACCAGGACAGCGTCATGGCCCGCCGGACCCTGCGCGAACTGTCCGCCGTGGCGCACGCGGCCGGCGAGAGCGCGTTCACCTACGGGCTGCTGTACGGCCGCGAGGAGCGGCGGGCCGCGGAGGTGGAGGCGAGGACGCCGCGCGCCTGGCGCAGGATCACCGAGGACGTCCGCGTCTGAGCGGGCGTACGGGGGACACCGCCGGGCGCGCTAGGCTGGATGACCACCCTCCCCCCAGCCGTCGGCCGGGGGTGCCCCCAGTCAGCTCACAAAGGTCCGCGAGATGCCTGCCGAAGCCGCCGCCCAGGTCGCCGAGTCTGTGTTCCCGCAGCTCGAAGCTCTGCTCCCGCATGTGCAGAAGCCGATCCAGTACGTCGGCGGAGAGCTCAACTCCACGGTCAAGCCCTGGCAGGACTGCGACGTCCGCTGGGCGCTCATGTACCCGGACGCCTACGAGGTCGGTCTGCCCAACCAGGGCGTCATGATCCTCTACGAGGTGCTCAACGAGCAGCAGGGCGTCCTCGCCGAGCGCACGTACAGCGTGTGGCCGGACCTGGAGGCGCTGATGCGCGAGCACCGGGTCCCGCAGTTCACGGTGGACAGCCACCGCCCGGTGAAGGCCTTCGACGTGTTCGGCCTGTCCTTCTCCACGGAGCTGGGCTACACCAACATGCTCACCGCGCTGGACCTCGCGGGCATCCCGCTGGAGTCCAAGGACCGCGGCCTGGACGACCCGATCGTCCTGGCCGGCGGCCACGCGGCCTTCAACCCGGAGCCCATCGCCGACTTCATCGACGCGGCGATCATCGGCGACGGCGAGCAGGCCGTCCTCGACATGACGAAGATCATCCGCGACTGGAAGGCGGAGGGCCGCCCCGGCGGCCGCGAGGAGGTCCTCTTCCGCCTCGCGAAGACCGGCTCCGTCTACGTCCCCGCCTTCTACGACGTCGAGTACCTGGCCGACGGCCGGATCGCCCGCGTGGTCCCCAACAAGTCCGGCGTGCCGTGGCGGGTCTCCAAGCACACCGTCATGGACCTGGACGAGTGGCCCTACCCCAAGCAGCCGCTCGTCCCGCTCGCCGAGACCGTCCACGAGCGCATGTCCGTGGAGATCTTCCGCGGCTGCACCCGCGGCTGCCGCTTCTGCCAGGCCGGCATGATCACCCGCCCGGTCCGCGAGCGCTCGATCACCGGCATCGGCGAGATGGTCGACAAGGGCCTCAAGGCGACCGGCTTCGAGGAGGTCGGCCTGCTCTCCCTGTCCTCCGCCGACCACTCGGAGATCGGCGACATCGCCAAGGGACTGGCCGACCGCTACACCGAGGACAAGATCGGCCTCTCCCTGCCCTCCACCCGGGTCGACGCCTTCAACGTCGACCTGGCGAACGAGCTGACCCGCAACGGCCGCCGCTCCGGCCTCACCTTCGCCCCCGAGGGCGGCTCCGAGCGCATGCGCAAGGTCATCAACAAGATGGTCTCGGAGGACGACCTGATCCGCACGGTCGCCACCGCCTACGGCAACGGCTGGCGCCAGGTGAAGCTCTACTTCATGTGCGGCCTGCCCACCGAGACCGACGAGGACGTCCTGCAGATCGCCGACATGGCGATGAACGTCATCCAGAAGGGCCGCGAGGTCTCCGGCCAGGGCGACATCCGCTGCACGGTCTCCATCGGCGGTTTCGTCCCCAAGCCGCACACCCCGTTCCAGTGGGCCCCGCAGCTGTCCGCGCAGGAGACGGACGCCCGCCTGGAGAAGCTGCGGGACAAGATCCGCGGCGACAAGAAGTACGGCCGCTCGATCGGCTTCCGCTACCACGACGGCAAGCCCGGCATCGTCGAGGGCCTGCTCTCCCGCGGCGACCGCCGCGTCGGCGCCGTGATCCGCGCGGTCTACGAGGACGGCGGCCGCTTCGACGGCTGGCGCGAGCACTTCTCCTACGACCGCTGGATGGCCTGCGCCGACAAGACGCTGCCCGCCCTCGGCGTGGACGTCGACTGGTACACCACCCGCGAGCGCGGCTACGAGGAGGTCCTGCCCTGGGACCACCTCGACTCCGGCCTCGACAAGGACTGGCTCTGGGAGGACTGGCAGGACGCCCTCGACGAGACCGAGGTCGAGGACTGCCGCTGGACCCCCTGCTTCGACTGCGGGGTCTGCCCGGCCATGGACACCCAGATCCAGGTCGGCCCGACCGGCAAGAAGCTGCTCCCGCTGACGGTCAAGAACGCGGGTCCGACGCCGGCCGCGAGCGGGCATACGCACTGAGGTGAGCGGTCCCTCCCGTGAGAGTCTTCACGACATGGGGGACGCGTCGGCCGGAGGGGACGTCCGCAGGTTTCTGGCGGCGATCGGTGTCGGGGACGTGTGCCACGGCACGGTCGTCGCGGTTTCCCGGTCCGGGATCCAGGTGCTCCTGGACGGCTTCACCGACCGGCCGCTCGGCACGGTGGGCCCGTTGGAGGGTTCCTGGCGCCGGCGCTTCGCCGACGTCGCTGTGGTCGGAGAGAGGATCGCCGGCGAGGTGACGGCGGTGGACGAGGGCGGGGTGCGGCTGTCGATGGCGGCCATCGAGAATCCGGAGCTCTGGGCGTTCCTCAAAGGGCTTCGTCCTGGGCAGTGCTTGACCGGCACGGTGGCGGCGATCGAGTCGTTCGGGGTCTTCGTGGCGCTGGACGAGGGTCCTGAGCATCCGGTGTTTCCCGGCGTCGGCTTCATCACGTATCCCGAGCTGTCCTGGCGTCGTTTCGAGACCGCTTCCGACGTCGTCGAGGTCGGGCAGCGGGTGTCGTGCGAGTTCTTGCAGTTCGACGACTGGAACGGGGAGGCCCGGCTGTCCCTGCGGGCGATGCAGCCGGACCCCTTCCTGGTGTTCGCCGACGGCATCGTGGTGGGACAGAGGCTGAGTGGGCGGGTGACGAAACTGGTCCCGTTCGGTGCCTTCGTGGAGGTCGCCGACGGCATCGAGGGCATGGTGCATCTGTCCGAGCTGAGCCCGGTGCCCGTGGCCGCGCCGGAGGACGTCGTACGGGTCGGCGATGAGCTGACGGTCGTCGTCGTGGACGTCGACCGCCAGCGGCGCCGGCTGTCACTGTCCCGGCGGCAGGCCTGAGCGGGTCGAGAACGCGGCCCGGCGCCGGCCGCCGACGGCGTGCCGGGCCGGGCGGGGCGTCCGGGCCGGCACGCTGTCGGTTCTTCTACCAGGTCACCGGCAGTTCCAGCGGGAAGCGCCGGATCGTCTCGGTGTCCCAGCGCACCTTCTCCGGCGGTACCGCGAGCCGCAGGTTCGGGAACCGCTCCACGAGGCGGCCCACGGCCACTTCGAGTTCGGCCATGGCCAGCGGCATCGCGATGCAGCGGTGGCCGCCCCAGCCGAAGGTCATGTGCGGGGCGCTCGGGCGTTCCGGGTCGATGTCGTGCGGGGCCTGGTAGCGCTCCGGGTCACGGTTCGCGGTCAGGTACGACACGTGCACGAAGTCGCCCGCCTTGATCTGCGCGCCGTCGAGCTCGACGTCCTCCAGCGCCACCCGCGGGATCCCGACGCCCTTGCGGAACGGGATGCAGCGCAGCATCTCGTGCAGGACGTCGGTCAGCGTCTCGGGACGGGCCGTGAGGTCCCGCATCAGGTCGGGCTGCGTCAGCAGCAGGTAGACGATGTTGCTGATCTCGCAGGTCGCCGTGTCCTGGCCGCTGAGCGCCAGGGTCAGCGCCATGACGGCCAGTTCCCTGTCGTCGAGGTGGTCCTCGTTCTCCCGCGCCGCGGCCATCGCGCTGATGATGTCCGGGCCGGGCGAGGTGCGGCGCAGGGCGACCAGCTCGGCGAAATAGTCCGTCAGGTCGGCCTTGGCCTTGACCGCGGCCTCCTTGCCGCCCTCGCCGACGACGAGCAGCTGGTGGACGGCCTTCCCGATCCGGGACCAGTCCTCGCGCTCGATGCCGAGCAGGTCCAGGACGGCGTGCTGGGGAAGCCGGTCGGCGAGGTGCTCCACGACGTCCGCCGGGGGGCCGGCCTTCTCCATGTCGTCCAGGAGACGGTCGGTGAGCCCGACGATCCGGTCCCGCATGAGGTCGACCCGCGGCTGCGTGAAGGCCTGCGAGGCCAGGTGGCGGACGCGGCTGCTCTGCGGCACGTCCATCACGTTGATCGACTCCGGCGAGACGATGGGCTCCGCCGTCATCCGGGGGTAGTCGTGGCCGATGATGCCGGCGCGGCTGAACCGCGCGTCGGTGGTCACCTGCTTGACGGCGTCGAAGCCGGTGACCAGCCAGGCCTCCGCGTCGCCGTAGGGGAGCCGGATGCGCGTGGGGGAACGGTGTTTCATCAGGTCCGCGAGCTCGGGGTCGAAGTCGAGCGCTTCGCTGAAGCTGAACGTACAGGTCGGGGTCTCGTTGTCTGCGGCCATCAGCCGGCTCCTCCAGGAATGGGTTCCGCGAGGACGGGCTGGACCTGGTGGGTGATCCCGACCGGTGCCCGGCGCCGGGACGCGGTGGATCGGGAGCGGGTGTCCTGCTGTCTCTCGTCGGTCATGTGATCGCCCTTCTCGCAGGATGCAAGCACGAGAGACCGCGTCGACCGCTGACCGGCACAGGTGCACCCGTCCAGGTGGGCTAACACTTGGGCGGGTCCGCTGCTCCGCCCGGCTGCCGGCCGGTCCCGGCGGGATGGAAGGGCCGGTCCTCGGGAGCCTGTTTGCGTGCCCGCAGGAGGCGTTCGGCGGGCGGCCCCACCGGCACCCGCAGCGGCGGATCGGGCTCCTCGACGGTCCGGGCCACCACCGCGGCCACGTCCTGCGGGGTCACCGTCTCGCCGCGCAGGCCTGCCAGGGCCTCCTGCAGCGGGAGGTAGGGGTCGTCCTCCGCCAGGAACACCTTCGCGCGTTCGGCGCCGCCCGAGGAGACCGCGCCGGGCTGGACGATGCTCACCTGCACGCCGAAGCCGGCGGTCTCCAGGGCGAGGGTCTCGGCGAGGGCTTCCAGCGCCCATTTCGAGGCGGCGTACGGGCCGGTCAGCGGGAGCACCAGGCGGCCCTGGACGCTGGAGACGAAGACCAGCCGGCCCGCTCCCCGCCGGCGCATCGCGGGGAGCACGGCCTGGGTCACGCGCAGCGCGCCCAGGGTGTTGAGCCGGAAGAGCCGCTCGACCTCGGCGGGCGGGACGCTCTCCAGCGGTGCCCGGACGGTGGCGCCGGCGTTGCTGATCAGGACGTCGATCTCGCCCGCCCGGCGGACGGCCAGGTCGACGGTGTCCTGGTCGGTGACGTCCAGGCGCAGCCGCTGGTCGACGGGCAGGCCGGCCAGGGTCTCGGGGTCGCGTGCGGTGGCGATCACGCGGTGGCCGCGGGCCGCCAGTTCGGCGGCGACGGCGCGGCCGATGCCTCGGGAGGCGCCGGTGACGAGGACGGAGGACATGGCGGACCTCGCCGTTCAGGAGGGGGTGGAGGGTGCGGTGACGGGGGCGGCGCCGTGGTCCGGCGCCGGGTCGGGGCCGGCGACGACCTCTCCGCGCATCAGCCAGGTCGGGCCGGTGGCGTAGGCACCGGCCTCGGCGAAGAACGCGGCGAAGTACGGACCGGCGGCGTGGGCGGCGAACGCGTCCGCGTCGGCGTAGACCTCGTTGAGGTAGAAGACGTCCGCGTCCTCCTCGTCCGCGATGATCTCGAACCGGTGGGATCCGGGTTCGTTCGCCAGGGAGTCGCGGGCGGTGGCGCGGGCCGCCCGGACGAAGTCGGCGCGGTGTTCCGGCCGGACGGTGAAGGACACAAGGAACTGGTACAAGGTCGGGCTCCTCGGCTCGGGAAGGGCAGTTCAGTCACTGAACTGCCACTGCTCACGACCGTAGCACGCATCGGTTCAGTGAGTGAACCGGCGGAGGTAGGGTGGTCGCATGACACTGCCCAGCACCTACGCGGACCGCAACTGCTCGCTGGCACGGACCCTGGAGGTCGTGGGGGAGCGGTGGACACTGCTGATCGTCCGCGACGCGTTCTTCGGAGTGCGCCGGTTCGGGGACTTCGCCGCCCAGCTCGGCATCCCGCGCGCGGTGCTGACCGACCGGCTCAAGTCGCTCGTCCGGGAAGGCGTGTTCACCCGGGACGACGGGACGGGCGGCGCGGTCGAGTACCGGCTGACGGCCAAGGGCGTCGAGCTGTGGCCCGTCCTGCGCGCCCTGATGGCCTGGGGAGACGCCTTCTACTCGCCGGCGGGGGCGAAGCGGGTCTTCCGGCACGAGCGCGACGGCGGTCCGATCGACCGCGACGGACGGTGCGCGACGTGCGGCTCGGCCGTCCCGGTCCCGGAGACCGTGCTGGAGACCGGCCCCGGATTCGAGCCGGAGGACCGCGGCGAGGATCCCGTTTCCGCGGCGATCGACGGGCCGCGCCGGCTCCTGGACCCCGTCACGCTGCCCCGGTGAAGGGGCCCCGGCCCGGATGCCGTTCGGCCGGCGGAGTGACAGACTGAGGGTCCCGAGACGGCGGGTCCGCGACGGAGCGTGACGCGGAGCCCGGGGGAGCGGAGGGCTCGCGGGCTGCCGTCGGCGGTGTCCGCCGTGCCGCGTCCCGGGCAGCGAGCGATCCGGTCGCCGGCCAGTTGGGAACCGTCCATGACTGCTGACACCTTCCGAGCGCGGCACCTGACGCACCCCCGGCTGCCACCGGGACGGAGCCCGTCGCCATGAGCGGTGACGGGACGGGCCGCGGTGAACTCGCCGGGCAGACGGTCGTGGTGCTCGGCGGCAGCGCGGGCATCGGCCTGGAGACCGCACGGCAGGTCCGCGCGGCCGGCGGCGAACCGGTCCTCGTGGCACGCGACGCCGAACGCCTGCGCCGGGCCGCCGCCGAACTCCACCCCGTGCGCACGGCCGCCTTCGACGCCTTCGACACCGCACGGACCGAGCGCTTCCTCGGCGGCCTGCCCGGGACGGTCGACCACGTGCTGGTGACGGCGGGCAGCCCCGCGTACACCCCGCTCGACGCACTCGATCCGGCCGACGCCGGACGGGACTTCGGCGGGCGGCTCGCCCTGGCGGTGGCGGTGGCACGGGCGAGCCGCGGGAAGGTCAGGCCCGGCGGGGCGCTGGTCTTCATCGGCGGTACCGGCGGCCGGCGGCCCGCGCCCGGCATGGCGGTGACCGGCGCCGTCACCGCCGCGCTGCCGGCGCTCGTCGCCAACCTGGCGCTGGAGGTCGCCCCGGTCCGGGTCGCGCTCATCGCCGCCGGATTCGTGGACACCCCGCTGTCGGCCGCCCTGCTGGGCGACGAACTCGACGCCCGGCGCGAGGAGTTGAGGAGGACCCTGCCCATCGGCCGGGTGGTCGGTCCCGCCGACGTCGCCGCCCTCGCCGTACACCTCATGGTCAACGACGCCCTCACCGGCGCCACCTACGACATCGACGGCGGCCAGCAGCTCCTCGCGCACTGAGCCGGTGCCCCGCGCGCCCTGCCGTCGCCGGTGGCCCCCGAGAGACGGGAAGTGCAAGCCATGGACATGAAGCTAGAGGTCGTCGTGGTGCCGGTGTCCGACGTGGACCGGGCCAAGGACTTCTACACCGGGCTCGGCTGGCGGCTCGACGCGGACGTCGCCACCGACGGGGAGTTCCGGGTCGTGCAGCTGACCCCGCCCGGCTCCCCGGCGTCGGTCATCTTCGGCGAGGCGGTCACCGAACAGGCGCCGGGCTCGGCCCGCGGGCTGCACCTGGTCGTCGACGACATCGACACCGCCCGCGACGAACTCGCCCAGCACGGCGCCCGCCCCAGCGAGGTGTTCCACGACGCCGGCGGGGTCTTCCACCACGCCGACGGCGACGCCCGGCTGCCCGGCCCCGCCCCGCAGCACGGCAGCTACGGCTCCTTCCTGTCGTTCAGCGACCCGGACGGCAACGGCTGGCTCCTCCAGGAGGTCACCGACCGGCTGCCTGGCCGGCTGGATCCCGCGGCCACCTCGTACGCCTCGGCCGAGGACCTGGCGAGCGCCCTGCGGCGCGCCGAGGCCGCCCACGGCGAGCACGAGGCACGCACCGGCGCCCCCGACCCCGACTGGCCCGACTGGTACGCGCGGTACATGGCCGCCGAACAGGCCGGCACGCCGCTGCCCGAGTGAGCGAGGCCCGGAGCCCGGACGGCCTCGGCAGGAGACACCACCAGGAGACACCATGAAGCCCGGCACCCTCTCCGCGCGGATCCTCGACCCCGCCAACCGCGCCGACCCCTACCCGCTCTACGCCGAACTGCGCAGGACACCGGTGCTGCGGGAGGACGACGGCACCTACCTGGTCAGCACCTACCACGAGGCGCGGAGCCTGGCCAACGACCCGCGGCTGAGCCAGGACCTGCGCCACCGGCCGCCCGGCTCGGAGCGGCCCGCGCGGCCGGAGGAGGAGACCGGCCTGCCGCCGAGCTTCATCTTCACCGACCCGCCCGAACACGACCGGCTGCGCGCCGCCGTCAACCGGCCGTTCGGCCCGCCCCACAGCCCCGGGTTCATCGACAGCCTGCGCGGCGAACTGGCCGCGGTCGTCGGCGGGCTCCTCGACGACTTCGAGGGCAAGGACCGCATCGACATCGTCGAGGACTTCGCCTACCCGCTCCCCGTCACCGCCATCTGCCGGGTCCTCGGCGTGCCGCGCGAGGACGAACCGCGCTTCCACGGCTGGGCGGACGCCGTCGCCTCCCACATCGACCCGGCGCAGGCGGGAATCGGCCAGGAGGAGATCCTGTCGGCGCGCCGGGAACTCAGCTCCTACCTCGCCGAGTTGATCGAGACCAGGCGCCGGCACCCCGGCCCGGGGCTGCTCAGCGCCCTCGCGCCGGAGACCGGGCCCGGCGGCAGCCTGACCCCCGGGGACCTCGTGGCCACCGCGGTCCTGCTGCTGGTCGCCGGCCACGAGACCACCGTCAACCTGATCACCAACACCACGCTCACCCTGCTGCGCCACCCCGACGTCCTGGAGAGGTTCAGGACCCGGCCGGCCCTGACCGTCCCGCTCGTCGAGGAGATGCTGCGCTACGAACCGCCGGTGCAGTTCGTCCCGTTCAACGTCGCCCTGGCCGACATCGAACTGGCCGGCACCACCATCCCCGAGGGCTCACTGGTGTGGATCATGGTGGCCGCCGCCAACCGCGACCCGCGGCGCTTCGCGGACCCCGACCGGTTCGACCCGGACCGCGCGGACAACGAACACCTCGGCTTCTACACCGGCATCCACTACTGCTTCGGCGCCCCGCTCGCCCGGGTCGAGGCCCAGCTCGCCCTGCCCGAACTGTTCCGCCGGGTCCAGGGCCTGCGGCTGCTGGAGGACCCGCCGCCGTACCGCGCCAACGCGGTGCTGCGCGGCCCCCGCCACCTGCCGGTGTCCGCGACGGGCCTGACCGCCTGAGCGGGCGGGGGCGCCGTCAGCGGGCGGCCGTGGCCGTGGCGGTACGGACGGCGCGCAGCGCGCGGTCGACGGTCTCCTCGTTCTCCCCGACCGGAGCGACGTAGTCGAGGACCCCGCGGGCCGCGTCCTCGCCGAGGGTCCGGGTCATCACCCAGGCGGCGAGGTACTGGGAGGCCAGGCAGCCGCCGGCCGTGGCGACGTTCCCCTCGGCGTGGAAGGGCGTGTCCAGGACGGTGAACCCGGCCGCCTCGACGAAGGGCCTGGTCCTGCGGTCCGTGCAGACCGGCATCGAGCCGAGCAGGCCGAGCCGGGCGAGCACCAGCGCGCCGGAGCACTGCGCGCCGACCAGCTGCCGGGACGGGTCGAGGCGCAGCCGGGAGACCAGCCGGTCGTCGGCCGCCACCTCACGGGCCCGTACCCCGCTGCCGACCAGCACCACGTCGGCCTCGGTCACGAACTCCATCGGGCGCTGCCCGGTCACCTCGACGCCGTTCATCGACGTGACCACCGGCGTCGGTGTCGTGATGAAGGCCTCCAGGCCGTCGGCGCGGCACCGGTTGATCAGCGCGGCGGCGATGAAGCTGTCGAGTTCGTTGAATCCGTCGAAGGTGAGTACGGCTACCTGCATGGCGTCTCCTCGCAGCACAACGGGGGTGCGGATTCTCTCAGGAGGTCCCGGACCGGGTCGCGGGCCGATCCGCGGCCGGTGGCCCTCTTCCGCGCCTGCGCACCGGCTCGGGCTGCCGGCGACGACCTGCTGTGAGGTGTCCCACGGACTCTTGTCGCGGGCGGACCGGGCTGCCTAAATTCGGTCATATGTCCAGTTCCGATGCCCCCCTTCCCGCCGAACCGGTCGCCTTCGACATCGACCTCACCGGCCACGAGATGACCCGGCGCGCCCACGTCATGGCGGCCCTCGGCGACGACTGGAACCCCGTCGCGGCGCTGCGCGGCGAGGAGGAGGCGTACGACCTGCTGTACTCCGGGCTCGACGAGGAGCAGCAGCGGCTGTACGACGCGCTCGTCGCGGCCGGTGTCCTGCCCCGCCGCTGACACCGCCGCCCCGGAGACGGGCGAAGGCCCGCCGGACGGATCCGGCGGGCCTTCGGCGTGACAGCGCGTCAGACGGCGACCGCGTGCTTCGGGTTCTCGCCGTACTGGTTCGCCTCGGGCTTGCCCTCGGAGGCGAACCACACCAGCAGGATGATCCCGCCGACCAGCGGGATGATGCCGATCAGGATCGCCCAGCCGGAGCGGCCGGTGTCGTGCAGGCGACGGACCGCGACCGCGAGGCTGGGCACCAGCACCGCGAGGTAGTAGACGGCCACCAGCGCGGGGAACCCGATGACCCGCCCGATGATCGCCAGCACGATGGCGGCGATCACGTTGAACAGGGTGTACATCCAGTACTCCTGCCGGCGCGCACGGCCGCTGAACACCGCGTACTTCTTCAGTACGTCCACGTACCAGTTCATTGTTCGTCCCCCAAGGACCCAAGAAAGGCTCAAGATTTGGCTGGCGCCCAGCAAATCAAGCCGCCATGGCCGGATCCATCCAGATTGGCGTGCGCGGGTCAAACGTTATCTTCTCGCCGCCGTTCGGTGATCAAGGGTGGCCGATCGCATCCGCTCCGTGCGCGATAGCGTCTCTACGGCCATGGACATGCAGAAACAGCCGTACCGGCAACCGCCGCCGCCGACACAGCAGCCCGAAGGGTGCCTGGTCGTCGCGATCAGGATCCCCGTCCGCATCGTCGTGTTCCTCGTCGTCCTCCCCGTACGGCTGCTCTGGGACGCCTTCGCGGCCGTCGCCCGGTTCCTGTGGCGATACCTCGTCGTCGCCGTCGCGCGCTTCCTGTGGCGGTACGTCCTCACCCCCGTCGGCCACGCCGCCGCCCGGCTCCTGCACGTCCTCGTCGTCGTGCCGCTGATCTGGCTGTACCGCCACCTGCTCACCCCCCTCGGCCACGCCCTCGCATGGCTCTACGCGCGCGTGCTCACCCCGCTCGGCCACGCGCTGCTGCGGATCCTCGAACCCGTCGCCCGAGCCGTCGCCTGGCTGCTCGCACAGCTGGTCACCGCCCTGTACTGGACCGCGCGCGTCCTCCTCGTGCTGCCCGCCGCCGCCCTGTGGCGCTGGATCCTCGCCCCGGCCGGCCGCGTCCTGCTCATCGTCCTCAAGGAGATCCTGGACGCCCTCGGACTCGCCTGGCGGGCCGCAGGACACGTCGCACGGGCCCTCGGACGGATCCTGGGGACCCTCTTCCGGTGGATCCTCCTGGAACCCGCCCGCCTGCTCCACCGGACCGTCCTCACCCCGGTCGGGCACGTCCTGCGCGACCACCTGCTGAGGCCCGCCGCCCAGGTCGCACGGGCGGTCGGCCGCGCCGTCCGGCAGGCCCGCGCCGACCTGCGCCGCGCCCTGTTCGGCGCCCCGTCCCGGCCGCCCGCCGCGGACCGCCGGGAACCCGTGGGCCGCGACACACGTACTCTTGATGGATAGCAGGACACGGCAGCACGGCCCCCGCGGCACGGCCGCCCCCACGAGAACCACGAAGGACTGACGACACTGGGCAAGCGACAGCCCGAAGGCCCGCCGCCCGCACCGGCGGTGCAGCGCATCCGACTGCGCTACACCAAGCGCGGCCGCCTCCGGTTCACCAGCCACCGTGACTTCCAGCGCGCCTTCGAGCGTGCGCTGCGCCGCGCCGAGGTGCCCATGGCGTACTCGGCGGGGTTCACACCGCACCCGAAGGTGTCGTACGCCAATGCCGCACCCACCGGCACCGGCAGCGAGGCCGAGTACCTGGAGATCGCGCTCACCGCGGCCCGCGACCCGGAGCCGCTGCGCGTCCTCCTCGACGAGTCGCTGCCCGCCGGGCTCGACATCGTCGAGGCGGTCGAGGCCCGCACCTCCGGCCTCGCCGACCGGCTCACCGCCTCCGTGTGGGAGATGCGGCTGCCCGGCCTGGACCCGGAACTGGCCACGGCGGCCGTCGCCGCGTTCAACGCGGCCGACGCCGTCGACGTCCAGCGCATGACCAAGAACGGCGTCCGCACCTTCGACGCACGCCCCGCCGTCGTACGACTTGAAACGCACAATGAAACGGCTGATAGGCCGAGCGACCAGGCCTGTGCGATACTGCGGCTGGTTGTTCGGCACGTGACGCCTGCCGTACGACCCGACGACGTCCTGTCCGGTCTCCGCGCCGTGGCCGACCTGGCGCCGCCGGTCCCCGCAGCGGTGACCAGGCTGGCGCAGGGGCTGCTCGATGAAGAGACCGGCACGGTGACCGACCCGCTCGCGCCCGACCGCGAGGCAGTTGCGGCCCTCTCGAAGGCCGAACCCGCTGCCACCGCGACGGTGCCCGCGTAGGGAAGGTCCCGCGAAGGACGGACGTCGTTACGCGCAGCCCTCGTACTCGGGAGCCACCTGGGTCGGGCAGCGCACCGACCAGAAGACTTTCGCCAGGCCGTCCGCGACAAGGCGTACGGAACCGGCGAGACAGGACACAGAGAGCTCCTGTGCGGCGCCCGCGCCCCACACGGCGGCACCGCGCATCGCGCGAGCCGCGGACGTCACCGGCGGTCGCTCGAACCGAACGACGCCGGATCAGGCGCGGCGCCCGGGAGCCTGACGGGAGAACCGCCCGCATGCTCGAACCGACCGAGCCCATCGAGGGCTCCGAACCGAACACCCCCAGCGACACCCTGCCCCCGCGCAGGCGTCGCCGAGCGGCTTCCCGCCCCGCGGGACCGCCCGCCGGGACCGACGCCGTGGCCGAGACCACCGCGCCGGCCGTGACGGCCGCCGAGGCGGTCACCGCGGCGGCCGACGAGGCCCCGACCGTGACGGCCGCGGCGGACGAGACCGCCGAGGCCGCCCCGCGCGCCCGCCGCCGGGCGACCCGCCGCGCCTCCGCGCCCGCCGGCGCCCCCACGGGAGCCGAGGCCGTCGAGACGGCCGAGACCGTCCTGCCCGCGACCACGGCTGCCACCGAGCCCGCCGAGGCCGTCGAGACCACCGTGCAGAGCGACGAGGAGGCCGCGCCGCGCCGGACGCGCAGGCGTGCCACGCGCCGCGTCACCACCCCCGCCGAGACGGCCGAGGCCGAGACCACGGGGAACGAAGCGGCCGTCGAGGCACCCGCGGTGTCCGCGGCCCCCGAGACGGACGAGACCGCCGAGGCCGTCGAGACCGCCGAAGCCGCCGAGGAGACCGTGCCCGCCCCGCGCACCCGCCGCCGGGCCACCCGCCGCGCCTCCGCGCCCGCCGGTACCCCGGCCGCGGACGAGACCGCCGCCGAGACCGCACCCGCGGCCCCCGAGACCCCCGAGGCCGTCGAGGAGCCCGCCGCCGAGACCGGCGGCACCTCCCCGGGCGCCCCCGAGGCCGAGCCCACCACGCCCGCGCCCCGCACCCGGCGCCGCGCCACCCGCAAGGTCACCGCGCCCGCCGGCGCGCCCGAGGCCGCCGCCGAAGCCCCCGCCGCGGCCCCGCAGGCCGTCCAGGCCCCGGCCGTCACCTCCACCACCGAGGCGCCCGCCGCCGAGGAGGCGCAGACCGAGTCCCCGAGGCGCCGCCGCCGGGTCGTACGGCAGGCCGCCGTCGGGTTCTCCGAGCCCGCCGCCGCTGCCGCGTCCGCCGAGGACGACGCGCAGCGCCGCCCCGCCCGGCCCGCCGTGGCCGTGTTCCAGGCGCCCGTGTTCACCGAGCCGAAGTTCCAGACCCCGGAGCGCGCCGCCGCCGAGGCGGCCGCCGTCGCCGCGGTCACCGAGGAGCCCGAGGAAGTCGCCCCCTACCGCCCGGAGCCGGCCGAACAGGCCGAGCAGTCCGAGCAGGCCGAGACCGGATCGCGCCGCCGGCGCCGGCGCCGTGGTGCCGCCGACGACGCCCCGGCCGCCCGGCCCGCCGCCGAGGACGAGACCGAGGAGCCCGAGGAGTCTGCCGACGAGGCCGAGGACGCCGCCGACGGTGACGACGACACCGAGGAGGCCGGGTCCCGCCGCCGTCGCCGCCGCGGAGGCCGCCGCCGTCGCCGCGGTGACGCCGGTGACGGCGAGGGCGGCGACGCCGACAGCGACGAGATCGCCGCCGAGCAGGCCGACGAGGACGCCACCGACACCGCCGACCAGGAGGAAGAGGACGACGAGGAGGCCCACGACGAGGCCGCCGGATCCTCCAGCAGCCGCCGTCGCCGTCGCCGCAGGCGCCGCGCCGGGGACTCCTCCTCCGACAGCGAGCCCGGTGACAACGACCCCGAGCGCACGGTCGTCAAGGTCCGCGAGCCCCGCAAGCAGTCCGAGCCGTCCGACGAGGTGCAGTCCATCAAGGGCTCCACGCGTCTGGAGGCCAAGAAGCAGCGCCGCCGCGAAGGCCGCGAGCAGGGCCGCCGCCGCGTCCCGATCATCACCGAGGCCGAGTTCCTGGCCCGCCGCGAGGCCGTCGAGCGCGTGATGGTCGTCCGCCAGCACGGCGACCGCACCCAGATCGGCGTCCTGGAGGACGGCGTGCTCGTCGAGCACTACGTCAACAAGGAGCAGGCCACCTCGTACGTCGGCAACGTCTACCTGGGCAAGGTCCAGAACGTGCTGCCCTCGATGGAGGCCGCCTTCATCGACATCGGCAAGGGCCGCAACGCCGTCCTGTACGCCGGCGAGGTCAACTTCGAGGCGCTCGGCATGGCCAACGGGCCGCGCCGCATCGAGGCCGCCCTCAAGTCCGGCCAGTCCGTGCTCGTCCAGGTCACCAAGGACCCGATCGGCCACAAGGGCGCCCGCCTGACCAGCCAGGTCTCCCTGCCGGGCCGCTACCTCGTGTACGTGCCCGAGGGCTCGATGACCGGCATCAGCCGCAAGCTGCCCGACACCGAGCGGGCCCGGCTGAAGACCATCCTCAAGAAGATCGTCCCCGAGGACGCGGGCGTCATCGTGCGCACCGCCGCCGAGGGCGCCAGCGAGGACGAGCTGCGCCGCGACGTCGAACGCCTCCAGGCGCAGTGGGAGGAGATCCAGAAGAAGTCGAAGAACGGCAACGCCCCGGCGCTGCTGTACGGCGAGCCCGACATGACCGTCCGGGTCGTCCGCGACATCTTCAACGAGGACTTCTCCAAGGTCGTCGTCAGCGGCGAGGACGCCTGGGAGACCGTGCACGGCTACGTCGCGCACGTCGCCCCCGACCTCGCGGGCCGGCTGTCGCGGTGGACCTCCGAGGTCGACGTCTTCGCCACCTACAGGATCGACGAGCAGCTCGCCAAGGCCCTGGACCGCAAGGTCTGGCTGCCCAGCGGCGGTTCGCTGGTCATCGACCGGACCGAGGCGATGGTCGTCGTCGACGTCAACACCGGCAAGTTCACCGGCCAGGGCGGCAACCTGGAGGAGACGGTCACCAGGAACAACCTGGAGGCGGCCGAGGAGATCGTCCGCCAGCTGCGGCTGCGCGACCTCGGCGGCATCATCGTCATCGACTTCATCGACATGGTCCTGGAGTCCAACCGGGACCTGGTCCTGCGCCGCCTGCTCGAATGCCTCGGGCGGGACCGCACGAAGCACCAGGTGGCCGAGGTGACCTCGCTGGGGCTCGTCCAGATGACCCGCAAGCGGGTCGGACAGGGCCTGCTGGAGTCCTTCTCCGAGACGTGCGTGCACTGCAACGGCCGCGGCGTCATCGTCCACATGGAGCAGCCGAGCTCCGGCGGTGGCGGCGGCAAGCGCAAGAAGCGCGGCCGCGGCGGCGACGGGCACGAGCACGACCACGACCTGCACGAGACCCACACGGCCGCCGCCGACGGCGCCGTCGAGCACGCCGAGGCCGTCCAGGCGGCCGAGACGGCGGCGGAGGTCGCGGCCGAGGCCGCCGCCCCCGTCGCGCTGCCCGCCCCGGACTTCGCCCCCGACGAGGAGCTGTACAGCAGCGTCGCCGAGGCGGAGGCCGCGGCCGGACGCGGCCGAGGCCGCCGCCGGGCGAGCCGCCGGGCCTCGGCTCCGGCCGGCGCGCCCAGGGAGCACGCGGGACGCGGCCGGGGCGCGGAGGCCGAGACGCCGGCCGCGCGCGCCGACCACGAGGTGCTGCCGGAACCGGCCGCCGAGGCGCACGCCGAGCCGGTCGCCGTGGAGGACCCGGTCGTCCAGGCCCCCGAGGCGCCGGAGACCCCGGCCGCCGACGAGGCCGCGCCCAAGGGCCGTACCCGTCGCCGGGCCACCCGGAAGGTGTCGGCGCCCGCCGGCTCCCCGGCCGGTGCCGAGACGGCCGTGGTGACCGTCGTCGCCGAGTCCGCCCCGGCCACCGAGGCGGTGGCCGAACCCGTGGCCGAACCCGTGGCCGAGCCGGTGGCGGAGACGGCCGCGGAGCCCGAGGCGGCCGCGCCCGCCGAGAGCGCCGCACCGGCCCGCCCGCGCCGCCGCGCGGTCCGCAAGGCCACCGCGCCGACCGCGTCGGAGGAGACGGCCGTCGTGGTCGTCCCGGCGACGGAGGCCCCGGAGGCCGCCGACACCGCCGCCGAGGCCGCCGAGGCCGCCGAGGAGGCCGCTCCGGCCAAGAAGACGGCCCGCAAGACGGCCGCCAAGAAGACCGCCGCGAAGAAGACGGCGGCGAAGAAGACGGCCGCCAAGAAGACCGCGGCCAAGAAGACGACGGCCAAGACGACGGCGAAGAAGGCGGCCAAGACCGCCAAGACCGCCGCCGCCAAGTCGACGGCGAAGAAGACCGCCACGGTCGCCGCCTCCGACGAGGCCTGACACCCCTGGTACGGGACCGGTCCGCGCGGCCGGTCCCGTACCCCGTGGGGCCCGCTCCGAGTGACCGGCCCCACATCGCACGGGCCCGGTTTGACCCCCTCGGCCACCGCCCCGTAACCTTGACCGTCGGCGTGTCCATGGATATGAGGACGTGCCACATCCCCGTAAACCTCTTCCTCCGGAGCACACGGTGTTCCGGAGAGGCCGCCCGCGTGCCGGACGGCTGGACTGCGGGGGTGCCGTTCCCCGAGCGAGAGAGTGAGATCCGCGTGTACGCCATCGTGCGCAGCGGTGGCCGCCAGCACAAGGTTGCTGTCGGTGACATCGTTGAGGTTGACAAGATTTCCACCGCCAAGGTTGGCGACACGGTCGAGCTCTCGACCCTGCTCGTTGTCGACGGCGAAGCCGTGACCAGCGACCCGTGGGTGCTGGCCGGCATCAAGGTCCAGGCCGAGGTCGTGGACCACCACAAGGGCCAGAAGATCGACATTCTGCGCTACAAGAACAAGACCGGTTACCGTCGTCGTCAGGGCCACCGCCAGCAGTACACGGCGATCAAGGTCACTGAGATCCCCGCGGCTGCGAAGTAAGGGACTGAGGAGAGATGGCACACAAGAAGGGCGCATCGTCCACCCGTAACGGTCGTGACTCCAACGCTCAGCGCCTCGGCGTGAAGCGCTTCGGCGGTCAGGTCGTCAACGCGGGCGAGATCCTGGTCCGTCAGCGCGGCACCCACTTCCACCCCGGCGCCGGCGTCGGCCGTGGCGGCGACGACACGCTGTTCGCGCTGCAGCCCGGCGCGGTGGAGTTCGGTACCCACCGTGGCCGCAAGGTCGTGAACATCGTTCCGGTCGCCTGAGTCCTGGTCTTCTGACCGGACGGCACCCGGCCCTCCCCCTGGAGGGTCCGGACCGGACGCACCGCGAGGCGGACCTCACTTCCCGATCGGGAAGGCGGGTCCGCCTTTCGCGTGTTGACATAGGCATCACCCCGTACTCCCCCCGGCCCCGGCCGGGGGTATCCCCAGGAGGCACACCACCATGACCACCTTCGTGGACCGCGTCGAGCTGCACGTCGCCGCGGGTAACGGAGGCCACGGCTGTGCCTCCGTACACCGGGAGAAGTTCAAGCCGCTCGGCGGCCCCGACGGCGGCAACGGCGGCCGCGGCGGCGACGTCATCCTGACCGTCGACCAGTCCGTGACGACCCTCCTCGACTACCACCACTCCCCGCACCGCAAGGCCACCAACGGCAAGCCCGGCGAAGGCGGCAACCGGGCGGGCAAGGACGGCCAGGACCTGGTCCTGCCCGTGCCCGACGGCACCGTGGTGCTCGACGGGGCGGGCAACGTCGTCGCCGACCTCGTCGGCCACGGCACCTCCTACGTCGCAGCCCAGGGCGGCCGCGGCGGCCTCGGCAACGCGGCCCTCGCCAGCGCCCGCCGCAAGGCCCCCGGCTTCGCGCTGCTCGGCGTGCCCGGCGACCTCCAGGACGTCGTCCTGGAACTGAAGACCGTCGCCGACGTCGCCCTGGTCGGCTACCCCAGCGCCGGCAAGTCCTCGCTGATCTCCGTCCTGTCGGCCGCCAAGCCGAAGATCGCCGACTACCCGTTCACCACCCTGGTCCCCAACCTCGGTGTGGTCACCGCCGGTTCCACCGTCTACACCATCGCCGACGTCCCCGGACTCATCCCCGGCGCCAGCCAGGGCCGCGGCCTCGGCCTGGAGTTCCTGCGCCACGTCGAGCGGTGCAGCGTCCTCGTGCACGTCCTGGACACCGCCACCCTGGAGTCCGAGCGCGACCCGCTCTCCGACCTCGACGTCATCGAGGAGGAGCTCAAGCAGTACGGCGGCCTCGACGACCGGCCCCGGATCGTCGTCCTCAACAAGACCGACATCCCCGACGGCAAGGACCTCGCCGACATGGTCCGCCCCGACCTGGAGGCGCGCGGCTACCGCGTCTTCGAGGTGTCGGCGGTCGCCCACCTCGGCCTGCGCGAACTGTCCTTCGCGCTCGGCGACCTGGTCGCCCAGGCCCGCGCCGCCAAGCCGAAGGAGGAGGCGACCCGGATCGTCATCCGGCCCAAGGCCGTCGACGACGCCGGTTTCACCGTCACCCAGGAGGAGGACGGCCTCTTCCGGGTGCGCGGCGAGAAGCCCGAACGCTGGGTCCGGCAGACCGACTTCAACAACGACGAGGCCGTCGGCTACCTCGCCGACCGCCTCAACCGCCTCGGTGTGGAGCAGGAGTTGATGAAGGCGGGCGCCCGCTCCGGCGACGGCGTCGCCATCGGCCCCGAGGAGAACGCCGTCGTCTTCGACTGGGAGCCGTCCGTGATGGCCGGCGCCGAGATGCTCGGCCGCCGCGGCGAGGACCACCGCTTCGAGGAGCAGCGTCCCGCCGTGCAGCGCCGCCGCGACCGCCAGGCCGAACGCGACGAGTCGCTGCGCGAGTACGGGGACTTCGACCCGTTCGAGGAGTGACCGGCAGCGGGGGAGGAGCGCCCGGAGCCGGCCGGCCCCGGGCGTTCAGCCCGTCACGGCGGGCCTGAGCACCTCCTCGCACCACGTCCTGAACGACGTCGGCGTCGTCGACTGCGCCGTGCGCGGCTCGGCGTTGTCCAGACCCCTGTTCTTCGCCTCGAACATGTCGGCCAGCCCCCGGGCCATCCCCTCGCTCATCCCGAAACCGGTCATGCGCTCCCGGAACGCGGCGCCGGTGATCCGCCGGTAGCCGACCTCGGTGCCGAGCACCTCCGAGACGATCCGGGCCATGTCGTTCGGCGACAGATCCTCGGGACCGAGGCAGGCGACCTCCCCCGACCGCGTCCAGGTGCCGTCGAGCAGCAGCCGTACGGCGGTCGAGGCGATGTCCCGGGCGGCCACCAGCGGCGCCCGCAGATCCGGGTCGGCCATCATCGCGAACCGGCCCTGCTCCCTGATCGACCCGACGTGGTGGAGCAGGTTGTGCATGAACGACGGGCACGCCACCGCCCGGAAGTTCACCCCCGACGCGGCGATCAGGTCGCACATCGCCCGAGACGACGTCACCGCACCCGCGTGCTCCGCGAGCCGCGTGCCACGGCCCAGCGCCGTGACGGCGACGACCCGCCGGACCCCGTGCCGGGCGAACGCCCGCGCCGCGGGACGGGTGAAGTCGACGTAGGCGGCGTCGGCGGTCGGCGCGGCCGGGTCGTCGGGCGCCAGCCAGAAGACGGCCTCGGCGTCCGCGCAGGCCCGGTCGATCACACTCTCCTCCCCGTGCGAACCCTCGACGACCTCGGCCCGCGCCCGGACCCCGGGAGCGAGCCGCGAGGCGTCCCGGGTGACCAGACGGGGCCGCTCGCCGCGATCGAGCAGGCCGTCGACGACCAGACGGCCGATGGTGCTGGTGGGTGCGGTGATGACGTACACGTGCGTGCCCTTCGTGACGGTGGAACGCGGCGGATCCCCGCGGGGCCGGTCCGCCGGACCCGCTCCCGCCGCGAGGACCACTCTTGGCCGCACACCACCCGCACCGCCATGCAAAGATGAGCAGGCAATCCTTGCCGCAGGCGCAAAAGTGCAGCTCAGAAGGGTCATTTTGATCGATCTCAACCTGCTGCGCGTCCTGGACGCCCTGCTCCAGGACAACAGCGTGACGCTGGCCGCCGAGCGGCTCGGCACCTCGCCCGCGGCGATCAGCCGCACCCTCGCCCGGCTCCGCCGGGCCGTCGGCGACCCGCTCCTGGTGCGCGCCGGGCAGGGCCTGGTGCCCACCCCGCGCGCCCTCGAACTCCGCGACCAGGTCGCCGAACTGCTGCGCGGCTGCGACGACGTCCTGCGGCCCGGGGCCGGCTTCGACCCCGTCCACCTGCAACGTGCCTTCACCGTGCAGAGCACCGAACTGCTCCTCGTCGGCCTGGCCGGCACCCTCACCGACCACGTCCACGCCGAGGCCCCGGACGTCGACGTCGTCTTCGTACCGGAGGCGCTGGAGGGCGGGCCCGCGCTGCGGCAGGGCCTGGTCGACGTCGAACTGGGCGTCCTCGGCCGTCTGGACCCCGAGATCCGCACCCGCCGGCTCGCCCGCAAGACCCTGGTCGGCGTCGCCCGCGCCGGACACCCGCTGCTGGAGGGACGGATCACCGCCCGCCGGTTCGCCGCCGCCGGACACATCGGCATCTCCCGGCACGGCAGACGCCTCGGCCCCATCGACCGGGCCCTCGACGGACTCGGCCTCCGGCGCCGTATCGCCGTCGTCGTCCCCAGCCACACCAGCGCCATGCTGCTCGCCCGCACCACCGACCTCGTCGCCCTCACCGTCGCCGACTGGCTCGACGACACCATCGACGCGCTGGGGCTGCGCACCTTCCCGATCCCGCTCGCCCTCGATCCCGTCGAGTTCGGCATGGCCTGGCACCCGCGCAACTCGGCCGACCCCGGCCACCGCTGGTTCCGCGACCGGCTGGCGGCGGCGGTCACGGCGGCGGCGGGGGCCGGCCCGGCGACGGGGTGACGGGGGCCGGTGGCGCGCCGACGGGAGCCGGTGCGGGTCCCGGTGGCCGTGGGCGCGCCGCGTCGCCCCGCCGGTGTGGTCCGCCGGTGTGGTCCGCCGGTGTGGTCCGACGGTCGTGCCACTGGTCTGTTCCTCTGGCGGCCAGGTCGCCCGTTGGATGCCTAGTTGTCATGCGCACGAAGGCCTTCGTTCAGCGCGCGGGCCGTCCGCCCGTGGGAGCTTCCGAAGGCCAGACCGTCCAAGAGGCCACTGTGGCAAGGGAGTCCGCGCATGACCGGAGCACCATCGCCCGACCGACGCCGCTTTCTGACCACCGGTGCCGCCGTCCTCACCGCCGCCGCGTCCGCCCAGCTCTGGCTGCCCGCCTCCGCCCAGGCGGCCGAGACCCCGCTGCCCGACGGCGTGTTCGCCCTCGGCGTCGCCTCCGGCGACCCGCTCCCCGACGGCATCGTGCTCTGGACCCGGCTCGCCCCCGACCCCCTGAACGGCGGCGGCATGCCCGACACCGTCGTCCCGGTCGCCTGGGAGATCGCCGAGGACGAGCGGTTCCGCAAGCCCCTCCGCCGGGGCACCGCCCACGCCCGGCCCGAGTACGGGCACAGCGTCCACGTGGACGTACGAGGACTGCGCCCCGGCCGCACCTACTGGTACCGCTTCCGCGCCGGCGGCCGGATCTCCCCGACCGGCCGCACCCGCACCGCACCCCACCCGCACGCCCGGGGCGGCTCCCTGCGCGTGGCCCTCGCCTCCTGCCAGAACTGGCAGCACGGATACTTCACCCCGTACGCCGACATGCTGGCCCAGGACCCCGACGTCGTCCTCTTCGTCGGCGACTACATCTACGAGTCCACCCCGTCCTCGGCCGGCCCGCGCCGCCACGAGGGGACCGGAGAGCCGTACACCCTCGCGCAGTACCGCAACCGCTACGCCCAGTACCGCAGCGACCCCGACCTCGCCGCGATGCACGCGAACGCGCCCTGGGTGGTCACCTTCGACGACCACGAGGTCGACAACGACTGGGCCGGCCAGGTCCCGCAGGACCCCGACAAGCAGTCCCACGACGCGTTCGTCGCCCGGCTGACCGCCGCCTTCCAGGCCTACTACGAGCACATGCCGGTCCGCGCCACCGCGATCCCCGACGGACCGCACATCCGGATGTACCGCCGCCTGGAGTTCGGCCGCCTCGCCCGGCTCAACGTCCTGGACACCCGGCAGTTCCGCAGCGACCAGGTCACCAGCCAGGCGGCAGCCGAGGACCCCTCCCTGACCATGCTCGGCGCCGCGCAGAAGCAGTGGCTCCTCGACGGGCTGCACGACTCCCCGGCCCGATGGAACCTGATCGCCTCGCAGATCATGATGGCCGAGACCGACATCCTGCCCGGCGAGGGAAAGCTCTGGTACTACGACGCCTGGGACGGCTACCAGGTCGAACGCAACGCCCTGCTGGACGAGTTCGCCTCGATCCGCAACCCCGTCGTGCTCAGCGGCGACCGGCACCTCACGATGATCAGCGACCTGAAGAAGGACTTCGCCGACCCGTCCTCGGACGTCGTCGGCGCCGAGTTCGTCGGCACCTCCGTCTCCAGCAACGGCGACCAGGACCAGGCCGCCTTCCACGCCCAGTTCGACCCGCTGAAGCCCGACAACCCGCACTGGAAGGTCATCGACGCCCACCGCGGCTACCACCTCTTCGACATCCGCCGCGACGGCATCGACGCGCGCGTGCGGGTCGTCGACACCGTCGTCCGGCCGCAGGCCACCGCGAGCACCTTCGCGACCCTGCGCGTCGAGGCGGACGAACCGGGCGTACGGGTGGTCTGAGCGGCGCACCGGGGCGTGCGCGCCGTCCGACCGGTTCGCCGGGCGGAGCACGCGTGCGCCCGGCGATCCGGGCCGCAGGCCGACGACTCCGTGTGACGGGAGCCTGGGACTCATCCGTGTCCCAGGCTCCTCTCAGGTGAACCTCAGGTAAACGTCTTACCTTCCTTTCACCATGGAGACGGACTGTACGAGAGGCGAAGCCCGGTGAACGACGCCCCAATAGGCCCCGAAGGGCCCACGAGCCCCCTGCGCACCGCCGGCCCCCTCGCCGCCCTGCCGCCCGGTACCCGCCTGCTGCACATCGGCCCGCACAAGACCGGCACCACGGCCGTCCAGGGCGCCCTCTTCGCCGCGAAGGACAAGCTGCCCGCACACGGCGTGGAGTTCCCGGCGACCAGCCGGCATCCCATGGAGGCCGTCCTCGCCGCCTGCGCCCGGCCCGCGATGATGGGCGACATCGCGCCCACCGAGAAGCACTGGACCCTCCTGCTCAAGCAGGTCGAGGCCACCGGTTCCCGCACCTCCGTGATCAGCAGCGAGTTCTTCGCCGACGCCGCCGACGACGAAACCGTCGCCCGGATCGTCCGGCAGCTCGGCGGCGACCGCGTGCACGTCCTGGTCACCCTGCGCCCGCTGGCCCGGATCATGCCCTCGCAGTGGCAGCAGTACGTGCAGAACGGGCTGCGCATGGGCTACGAGGAGTGGCTGCACCACATGCTGCGCAAGGCCCCCTACGAGAAGCCCAACCCCAGCTTCTGGCGCCGCCACCGGCACGACCGGCTGGTGGAACGCTGGAGCCGCGCGGTCGGCGCCGACCGGCTCACCGTCGTCGTGGTCGACGACCGCGACCGTGACAGCCTGATGCGCACCTTCGAAGCACTGCTCGGGCTGCCCGAGAACCTCCTCCAGCCCGTCCCGGACACGGCGAACCGCTCCCTGACCCTCGCCGAGACCGAAATGCTGCGAAAGCTCAACATGGAATTCCGCGGCAATGGGCTGCCCGACGAGCTCTATTCCCAGCTCGTCCGCAACGGCGCCGTCATGCATATGAAGAACACGTGCAGCCCCGCCGCCGACGACCTCAGGATCTCCACCCCCGACTGGGCCGTGGAGGCCGCCGGCCGTATCGGCGCCGAGATGGCGCAGCACATCGACGCCACGGGCGTCCGCGTCGTCGGCGACCCGTCCCTGCTCTCCGCCGTGCCCCGGCAGCGCGGCCCGGCCCCCGCCGAGGCCCGCATGGCACCGGAGGTCGCCGCCCAGGCCCTGTACGGCGTGCTCGCCGCGGCCGCCGCGGTGCCGGTGCGCCACACCGCGGAGGCGAAAGCACGGACGGTGCACCAGACGTCGTCGAAGGACCTCCTGCGGGTACTGGGCCACCGATGTCTGAAGAAGCTGCGACGACGCTGAACCGGTCCTGTGCCCGGACGGGCCGGCGCGGACCGGGACGGGCAGGGGCGGGCTCGGGCGCGCCGGGCCGCCCGGTGGGGCACGTCTTAGCCGCGCTAAGGCATCGACGGGGCACGTCTTAGTGTGACTGAGACGTGCCACACGTCACGCACAGCAATCGGAATGCCTTGTGCAGTTACTCACAGCAAATTCACGGAACTTCCCCGGATGCCCGGGAGGCGATGCCCATCACCAGCGCCGCAAGGTGAATGAAAGGTTGCGGGCACATATGCGGCGGGCGGCGCTCACCTTGCACACCGGTAACCCGAAGTGGGACCATTTCCAGGTTCCCTGATGCCCCAAGGTAGGTCACCTGTGTCCCAGCACATAGCCAAGCCCCGAACCACCGCAGTGATCCTGGCCGGTGGCACCGGCCAGCGGGTGGGTCTGTCGATCCCCAAGCAGTTGCTGAAGATCGCCGGCAAGGCAGTCATCGAGCACACCCTGACCACCTTCGAGAACACCGACTCGATCGACGACATCATCGTCCTGATGGCCCCGGGCTACGTCCCGGACGTCGAGAAGATCGTCGCCAAGGCCGGGTTCACCAAGGTCAAGAAGATCATCGAGGGCGGCACCACGCGGAACGAGACCACCGAGCGCGCCATCGCGGCCCTCGGTGAGGGCCTGGCCGAGGGCGAGGACCTCAACGTCCTCTTCCACGACGCCGTACGCCCCCTGCTGTCGCGGCGCGTCATCGACGACTGCGTGACCGCGCTGGAGCGCTACGAGGCCGTGGACGTCGCCATCCCGTCCGCCGACACCATCATCGTCACCCGGACGCACGGCCAGGACGGCGAGTTCATCACCGAGATCCCGGACCGCTCCCGGCTGCGCCGCGGCCAGACCCCGCAGGCCTTCAAGCTGTCCACGATCAAGCGGGCCTACGAGGTCGCCGACGGCGACCCGAACTTCCAGGCCACCGACGACTGCTCCGTCGTCCTCAAGTACCTGCCGGACGTCCCGATCCACGTCGTCGCGGGTGACGAGTACAACATGAAGGTCACCCAGCCCGTCGACGTCTTCATCGCCGACAAGCTGTTCCAGCTCGGCTCCACCGCCGCGCCCGAGCAGAAGGACGAGGACGCCTACCGCGAGCTGCTCACCGGCAAGACCGTGGTGATCTTCGGCGGCTCGTACGGCATCGGCAAGGACATCGCCGAACTCGCCGAGTCCTACGGCGCGAACGTCTACGCGCTCGGCCGCTCCACCACCGGCACCCACGTGGAGAACCCGGAGGAGGTCGACGACGCGCTCTCCAAGGCGTACGCCGAGACCGGCCGGATCGACCACGTCGTCAACACGGCGGGCGTGCTGCGCATCGGCAAGCTCGCCGAGACCGACAACGCCACCATCGAAGAGGCGATGAAGGTCAACTACCTGGCCCCGGTGCAGATCGCCCGCTCCAGCTACAAGTACCTCGCCGAGACCAAGGGCCAGCTGCTGCTCTACACCTCCAGCAGCTACACCCGGGGCCGCGCCGAGTACAGCCTGTACTCCTCGACCAAGGCCGCCATGGTGAACCTCACCCAGGCGCTGTCCGACGAGTGGGCCGGCGACGGCATCCGCGTCAACTGCGTCAACCCCGAGCGCACCGCCACGCCGATGCGCACCAAGGCGTTCGGCCAGGAGCCGTCGGGCTCGCTGCTCTCCTCCGAGGCCGTCGCCCGCACCTCCCTCGACGTGCTGCTGTCGGAACTCACCGGCCACGTCATCGACGTCCGCCAGCAGGACCCGACGGCCGCCGCCGGCCAGGCCTCCGGCTTCGAGCAGGCGCTGGCCAGTGTCCTGGACCGACAGGACGGCGTGGCATAATCGACGTCCCTTAGTCAGCTGTAATTCAGGCCTCTGTGGCTGCGCGTTCGCGGAGCATTCACAGGGGCCTGAACCGTAAGAATCTCCGATCGACAACTTCCCAGATCGTCCGCAAGGTCAAATTCCGGCCTTTTTGTCAGCAAAAGGTTCTCCGTGATATCCACCGCAATTCGCGTCGCCCGGGTGGGCAGCGCGGCCGAGCTGGCCGCGGCGGCACTCATGATGCTGGGCTTCCCCGTCCTCATGATCGCCGCGCTCGTCCCGAGCGTGTACGCCTTCGCGGCCGCGGCCGCCGTCACGTACCTGGCGGACCACTACCTCCACCGCAAGGGCAGCTATCTCGTCAACCGCCTGAGCAAGGTCCGGGCCGGTCTGTCGATCCGCTTCCTGATCCGGCAGCTGCTGCTGATCCTGCTGCTGGCCCGGATGGACCTCTCGAACCACCTGATCTTCTACGGCGCGATCGCCTGCTTCATCGCCTCCTACGGCCTCCAGGCCCCGCACGGCGCGCTCGTCCAGCTGATCCGCAACCGCCGCCGGATGC
Source organism: Streptomyces sp. NPDC091282 (assembly GCF_044757385.1). Lineage (NCBI taxonomy): Bacteria > Bacillati > Actinomycetota > Actinomycetes > Kitasatosporales > Streptomycetaceae > Streptomyces > Streptomyces sp. NPDC091282. The sequence continues at coordinate 972,718 of NZ_JBIVUX010000001.1, read as the reverse complement.
CGGTCGCCACCCGCAACGTCGACCTCAAGTCCCGCATCCGCATCCCGGACGCCCCGCCGCGGGGCCTGCTCGACCGCTCCGCCGAGAAGATGCTCCACCTCGACCTCGCGGCCGTCGTCGGCCTGCTGATCTCGGCGATGACCGACAACGCGATCGCCGGATTCGCCGGCATCGGGATCACCCTCGCACTGGGCTGCCTGTACGTCCTGGTGCTGATGCCGTACGTGCGCGGCCGCAAGACCCCGCCGGACGCCGACACCGTGCTGGCCGCCGTCGACGACTGGCTGGGCCACTACAAGCCCGAGACCGTCCTGTACTTCTCCGGCTCCAAGGATTCCGCCTACCAGGTCAACATGTGGCTGGAGACCATGGAACAGCTGGACTCCCGTCCGCTGGTCCTGCTCCGCGAGCGCGTCATCCTGCAGAACCTGGCGCCCACCACCGCCCCCGTCATCTGCGTGCCCGGCGGCGTGCACCTGATGAACCTGGACCTCGCCACGGTCCGCGTCGCCCTCTACGCGGCCAACGTCGGCAAGAACATCCACCTGCTGCGCGTCCCCACCATGAAGCACGTCTTCATCGGCCACGGCGACAGCGACAAGCTGGCCAGCGTCAACCCGTTCAGCAAGGTCTACGACGAGGTGTGGACCGCCGGCCGTGCGGGCCGCGACCGCTACGCCATCGCCGACGTCGGTGTCCGCGACGCCGACATCGTCGAGGTCGGCCGCCCGCAGCTGGCCCCCATCCAGAGCGGGCCCGCCACCCCCGCGGACGGCCGCTGCCCGACCGTCCTGTACGCGCCCACCTGGGAGGGCTGGGACGGCAACCCCGGCAACACCTCCCTCGTGCTGGCCGGCGAGAACATCGTGAAGAAGCTGGTCAAGGCCGACCCGCCGGTCCGCGTCCTCTACAAGCCGCACCCCTTCACCGGCACCGTCAGCGCCCAGGCGGGCGCCGCCCACCGGCGCGTCACCGCCCTCCTGGAGAAGGCCGCCGCCCAGCGCGCCACCGACGCCCGCTTCACCACCGACGCGACCGCCTTGGCCGCCGCGCAGGCCGACCTGACCCGGATCGAGGCCCGCCTGGCCGAGCTGGCCGGCGCCGGCGGCGAGAAGCGCGACGAGGCCGAGGCCAGCCGCGACGACGTCGTCGACCTGAAGAAGCACGAGGAGATCGCCCGGCTGCGCGCCGAGTGGAACGACGCCCACTGGCGTTCCTTCCCCGACCACCAGCACCAGGTCGTCACCGGCGCCGAACCGCGCCTGTACGACTGCTTCAACGTCGCCGACGCGATGGTCTCCGACATCTCCAGCGTCGTCTCCGACTTCATCGCGAGCGGCAAGCCGTACGCCGTCACCGACTCCGCCGAGGTCGGCGTGGAGGAGTTCAAGCGGGCGAACACCGCCGTACGCGCGGCCGTGATCCTCTCCAACAGCGCCAAGGAACTCGACGCACTGCTGGACGCCGTACGCGACCCTTCGGCCGATCCGCTGGCTCTGGAGCGAGGCGAACTCAAGCAGTACCTGCTGGGACCGGACGAGCCGACCTCCATCGAGCAGTTCAACGCCGCGGTCGCCGCGCTCGCCCGCAAGGCCGAGTCCCGCAACCTGGGCCAGGAGGCCCTGATCGCGGCGGGCGACCCGGAGGCTGCCGAACTCGCCGAGGTACTGCCCGGCGACACGCTGAAGGCCGCCGGCGAAGCCGAGAGCAACCCCACCGGCTGACCGCTCGCACAACGACGCCGAGGGGGCGCGGACCCAGGATCTTTCCTGGGTCCGCGCCCCCTCGGCGTCGTTCCGGGCCGTTGCGACCTCTTACCGCTGCTCAGAAATGCGCGCTCTTCTTCTTACCGACGCTTCGCCGTCTTCGGTGAGCAGCTCTTACCGCGCATCCGTACTGTCCGACGTAACCCGCTGTACACCACACGGCAGGCTCACTGTTGTGTGACGTGTGCCACTGCGAGTGCGCCCCGAGGCAACCGGTTGCCTCCACCGGTCATCTAAAACATTGCGATCCGGATGACGCAGGGGGAACGCACCATTGACTAGGGGGAAACGTGACCGTCGTTGCGCAGCCTGATGTGACTGTGATCATCGGGGCGTACGAAGCGATGCCGTATCTCGTCGAATGCCTGGCCTCCGTGGAAGGCCAGACGCTCGACCCGGCACGCATGGAGGTCATCGCGGTCGACGACGGGTCGACCGACGGCACGGGGGAGTACCTGGAGGAGTTCGCGGCCCGCGCCGCCATGCCGGTGACGGTCATCCGCCAGGAGAACTCCGGCGGCCCCAGCGGCCCCCGCAACGTCGGCCTCGGCAAGGCCGCCGGCCGCTACGTGTTCTTCCTGGACGCCGACGACCGGCTCGGCCCCGAAGCCCTGGCGCGCATGGTCGCCATGGCCGACAAGAACAACACGGACGTCGTCCTCGGCAAGGTCGAAGGAATCAACCGCAAACCCCCGCAGTCCATGTGGGGCAAGACGCTCGACCGGACCGACGTCTTCTCGTCCAACATCAAGTTCACGCTCAGCGCGCAGAAACTCTTCCGCCGCTCACTCCTCGAACAGCACGGCATGCGTTTCGACGAGTCCCTGTGGACCGGCGAGGACGCGCTGTTCACCATGGAGGCCTACCTGCGCGCCGACGGCGTCTCCGTGGTCGCCGACTACCCCTGCTACTACCTGGTCGGCCGCGACGACGGCAAGCACGTCACCAAGAGCGGCAGCTACACCCTGCGCTTCGACTCGGCACGTGCCCTCATGAACCTCATCGCGGACATGGTGCCGGCCGGCCCGCGGCGCGACACCCTCATGGTCCGGCCGTTCCTGGTCACCCTGCTCCCGCAGTTCGGCCCGAAATTCCTCAAGGACGGCGACGACGTACGGGCGAAGAAGATGGAGCTGGCCAAGCCCCTGATGGACGCCCACTGGAACCCGGAGATCGCCCGCCGGCTCAGGGTCCACGAACGGCTCAGACTCCACCTGGTCGCCGTCCGCCGCCCCGACCTCCTCCTGGACGTCGTCGAGTTCGTCCGCGCGAAGAAGCAGGCCGGGGCCCTCCTGGAGAAGCGCGGAACCCGCGTCTACTTCGCCTACCCGCACTTCCGCGTCAAGAAGTCGGGCATCCCCGACTGGATCTACCTCGCCGAACCCCGCGAGGCCCGCGCCGTCGCGGGCTACCGCGAGGACGCGGCCAACACCTTCCTGCGGCGCGCCGCACGCAGGCTCCGCAGGTCGCTGCCGACCCGCGAGGTCAAGGCCGCGGCGGCCTGACCGGACGCCGGGCGCCGGGCGGGACGTCTACTGACCCGTCCCCAGCGCCCGCCGGATCGGCCTGCCCACGGCCCGCCGCGCCCGCCGGTACACCGAGGAGGGCCGCGGCGGCTGCGCGGCGACCACCTTGGTACGCGTGCCCGAGCGCACCAGCTCCTTCTGCAGCCGGGCGTTGTCCACCGACAGCGCCTCGATACGGCTGTGCAGCCAGCCGAACCGCGCGGTGAGCGAGGCGAAGTCCGCGTCGTTCCACGGACGGATGCCCGCCGGGAACGTCAGCGCGCGCATCCGCTCGTCGAAGGCCGCGCCGCCGTCGCCGTGCGTGAACGTGTTCTGCAGACCGTTGCGGTCGAGGAACCCGGTGAACCGCTCGAAGCGCTCCCGGTGACCGCCGACCAGACCGCCGAAGTCGGCCTCCGCGTACAGCTTCGCCGGGTCCGCCGAGTCGAGGTCCTTGACCGCCCGGTCCAGCCGCTGGTGCGGGATCTCGAAGTAACGGCACAGCTCCAGCGTCCGCGAGTCACCGCACAGCACGGTCGCCGGCGTACCGGCGAGCAGCGCGGCGATGTTGCCGTGGATGCGCGAACCGAAGGAGAAGTCGAAGGACCGCAGATCGTCGATCCAGGTGAGGGGATCGACGTAGACCCGCACCTTGTCCTCGCGGAACATCGGGTGGTCCGGATGGGTCGGCATCGCGGTCACCGCGGCGTTCGGGTCCGACAGGTCGCGCCAGTGCAACTGCCGTGCGTCACTGAGGTTCTGGCCGACGAACCGCAGATGCGCGTAGCGCTCGTGGGTGCGCGTGATGATCCGGTCCAGGCCCTGCGCGCGTACCGCGCTGTGCGAGCCGTTGATCGCGATCCGCGAATCCGGCGTCAGCTCCAGCGCCTCCTTGTCCACCCGCAGCCGGTCGCCGTACATGAACAGCGAAGGACAGCCGATCGTCTCGACGTCCTTGAAACCCATGTCCCTCAGGTACTGCTCGGTGAACTCGCCCCGCACGCCGATCGACGCGCTGCGCTCCAGCACCGCCGCGCAGAACTCCCGCACGGTCGGCTCGATCCGCTTGAGCCGGTCCGCGTTGTAGCCGACTCCGGTCTGCGCGCCGACACCGAGCACGACCACCGGGATCTTCAGTTTCGAGATCAGCCGGGTCATCCGCTTCAGCGAACTCTCGAAGGACGGGCGGAAGGCGTTCGCGAGCGGGATGACGAAGGCGTCGTACTGCTCGTTGATGCGGCCGGCGGCGGAGACGTCGGAGGGCATGCCGTTGGAGACGACCTCGGTGCCCGGGGTCTCCAGGATCTTGTGCGCGGCGTCGCTGAAGATCAGGTTGCCCGAGTTGGTGGCTATGACGTCCCGGTGCAGGGCTTCTTCGACCCCGACGACGTCATAGGGGCTCTTGCCCGACCTGAGCAGGATGCGCTTCATGCTGCGATTTTTAGATGACACAGACTTCAAATTAACTTTAAGTTCGTTTCGATTTCTATGGACAGTCCACACAACCTTTTTGCCTTGTTCGGTACGTGACCGCGCGACTACGGGACGTCGTGTCCGCCGCCGTGTCCGGAGGCTGGACGCCCGGCCGGACGGGGGTCCCGTTCGCGTAGATTGCTGCCACGCGCGAGGAAGTGGGGACAGGACGTGGCAAGCGCAAGGCAGGCTGTCGGCGAGGCCCGCAGGATCGTCGTCAAAGTGGGCTCCTCCTCGCTGACCACCGCCTCCGGCGGCCTGGACGCCGACCGGGTCGACGCACTCGTCGACGTCCTCGCCAAGAGCCGCGGCGGCGGCGACAAGGAGGTCGTCCTCGTCTCCTCGGGAGCGATCGCCGCCGGCCTCGCCCCGCTCGGCCTGCGCCGCCGCCCCAGGGACCTCGCCCGTCAGCAGGCCGCCGCCAGCGTCGGCCAGGGACTGCTCGTCGCCCGCTACACCGCCTCCTTCGCCCGCTACGGCGTCCGGGTCGGCCAGGTCCTGCTCACCTCCGACGACATGAGCCGCCGCGCCCACCACCGCAACGCCTCCCGCACCCTCGACAAACTCCTCGCGATGGGCGCCCTGCCGGTCGTCAACGAGAACGACACCGTCGCCACCGACGAGATCCGCTTCGGCGACAACGACCGCCTCGCCGCCCTGGTCGCCCACCTCGTCCACGCCGACCTCCTGGTCCTGCTCTCCGACGTCGACGGCGTCTACGACGGCGACCCGAGCAGGCCCGGCACCGCGCGGATAGCGGAGGTGAAGGGCCCCGAGGACCTCGCCGGCGTCGAGATCGGCAGCACCGGGAAGGCCGGCGTCGGTACCGGCGGCATGGTCACCAAGGTGGAGGCCGCCCGGATCGCCGCCGCCGCGGGCGTCCCCGTCGTCCTCACCAGCGCCGTGCACGCCGCCGACGCGCTCTCCGGCGGCGACACCGGCACCTACTTCCACCCGACCGGCAAACGGTCCGCAGACCGCCTCCTGTGGCTTCAGCACGCCTCCACCCCGCAGGGCTCGCTCACCCTCGACGACGGCGCCGTCACCGCCGTCGTCGACGGCCGGAAATCCCTGCTGCCCGCCGGGATCGCCGCCGTGGAGGGCGAGTTCTCCGCGGGCGACCCCGTCGAACTGCGCGACACCCGGGGCCGTGCGGTGGCCCGCGGGCTGGTCAGCTTCGACGCCAAGGAGATCCCCCAGCTGATCGGACGCTCGACCAGGGAACTGGCGCGCGAGCTGGGCCCCGCCTACGAGCGCGAGGTCGTACACAGGGACGACCTGGTGATCCTCCACCCGTAAAAACGGGGCGTAACGACGGCCCCCGGTGGGGGACGTTCCGTAAAACCGCCACACGAACCCTTGCGGCCTGCTCAACTTTGTCTCAGGACCACGTTCCGCACGAGCACAGCTGAAGGAGGCCGTCGTGAGACGAGTGCGCCCTGGGGCTGCGGCGTCCCGCGGTGCTCTGACGAGCGTCGCGGCCGGGGACACCTACGAGGAGCCGAAGGACCTGCCGCGCCTGTGGCACGTCACCCTCAGCGTCTGCGGTGCCGAGGTCCCCCTGCCGGAACTGCGCCGCGGACTCGAACAACTGGCCCACGACCACCCGTTCCTCCTCACCAGCCGCTACGCGTGCGACCACGCCGAGATCCGCTACTGGGAGGAGGCCCGCGACCTCCACGACGCCGCCGCCGTCGCGCTGCGCCTGTGGGGCGAGCACCGCCAGACCGCCGGGCTGCCGGCCTGGGAGATCGTCGGCCTCGAAGTCATCGACCGCACCACCTACCACTTGCGGATCGCCGAGGGCTACGGTCCGCCGCCCGCGACACCGGTCGGTATCCACCCGTTCTGAGCCTGCCCGTTATCAACCCTTTTCGGGCTCGTCTCGCGGTATGGAACGAACCGTGAACGCGGCACCCGCGCGCACTACCCTTCCTCCATGACCACGCTCTCGCCGTACGACGCCATGTCCCCGGTCACCCAGGCCGCCTACCGTGCCAAGGCCGCCGCCGCCGACCTCGCGCCGCTGCCGCGTGCCGTGAAGGACGACGCGCTGCTCGCCGTCGCGGACGCCCTGGAGGTCCGGACCGGCGAGATCGTCGAGGCCAACGCGAAGGACATCGCCAAGGCCCGCGAGAACGGCACCAGCGAGGCGATCATCGACCGCCTGACCCTCACCCCGGAGCGGGTCCGCGCCATCGCCTCCGACGTCCGGGACGTCGCGAAGCTGCCCGACCCGGTCGGCGAGGTGGTCCGCGGCTCCACCCTGCCCAACGGCATCGACCTGCGCCAGGTCCGCGTCCCGCTCGGCGTCGTCGGCATCATCTACGAGGCCCGCCCGAACGTCACCGTCGACGCGGCCGCCCTGTGCCTGAAGTCCGGCAACGCCGTCCTGCTGCGCGGCTCCGCCTCCGCCTACGAGTCCAACACCGCCCTGGTCCGCGTCCTGCGCGACGCCGTCGGCGGCGCCGGCCTGCCCGCCGACGCCGTCCAGCTGGTGCCGGGCGAGGGCCGTGAGTCCGTGCACGAGCTGATGCGCGCCCGCGGCCTCGTCGACGTCCTCATCCCGCGCGGCGGCGCCTCCCTGATCCAGACCGTCGTCATGGAGTCCAAGGTCCCCGTCATCGAGACCGGCACCGGCAACTGCCACGTCTACGTCGACGCCCACGCCGACATCGACATGGCGATCGACATCCTGATCAACTCCAAGGCGCAGCGGGTCAGCGTCTGCAACGCCGCCGAGACCCTCCTCGTCCACCAGGACATCGCCGCCGAGTTCCTGCCGCGCGCCCTGGACGCCCTCGCCGCCGCCGGCGTCACCGTCCACGCCGACGAACGCGTCCTCGCCTACGCCGAGGACTCCAAGGCGACCGTGGTCGAGGCCGTCCCGGAGGACTGGGAGACCGAGTACCTGTCGTACGACATCGCCGCCGCCGTCGTCGACTCCCTGGACCGGGCCGTCGAGCACATCCGGCTGTGGACCTCCGGGCACACCGAGGCGATCGTCACCACCTCCCAGCAGGCCGCCCGCCGTTTCACCCAGCTGGTCGACTCCACCACCGTCGCCGTGAACGCCTCCACCCGTTTCACCGACGGCGGCCAGTTCGGCTTCGGCGCCGAGATCGGCATCTCCACACAGAAGCTGCACGCCCGCGGCCCCATGGGCCTGCCGGAACTGACCAGCACCAAGTACATCGTCACCGGCGACGGCCACGTCCGCCGCTGACGAGGACCGTCGGCATCACCCGAACGGCCCAACCGCGCACGCCCCACGGCGCGCGGGCGCGCGGCAGGGCGTACGAAGGGCCCGCACGGTCGTGAGAGGTGTCTCACCGGCCTACGAATTTCCATACCGTCTGCCCAAATTGACCCCCCAGGTCTACTCTGGATCCGTGCCGGAGGACGTGGGGGGCACGCCGTTCCCTGACGGCTGGGAGCCCGACGACGACCATGACCGCGGGATGTCGGACGAGGAGTTCGACGCCGTGGTCTTCGACGAGGCCTTCGTCAAGGCGGCCGTGATCCACGAGCCGACCGCGGTCGAACGCCTCCTGGCCGCCGCGCAGGCCAGAGCGGAGGCCTCCGAGGCCGAGGCCCGCCGTGCCGTCGCCGGGGGCGAGCACTTCGAGGACCGCTTCCACCGGGACGGCACCGATCTCGGCGGCCTCGACGACCTGGACGACACCGACGAACCCGAGGACGGCTACGGCGCCCGCAGCGCCTACGGCAGGAACGTGCGCTGGCACCGCCCCGTGGCCTGGGTGCTCGCGGTCGTCATGGGCATCGGCATGGTCGCGCTGGCCTTCGCTGCGGTCTACCGGGGCGCGTCCTCGGGCGGCAGCCGCGACCAGGTGCCCCGCCCTCCCTCCACCGGCCTGGAACAGGGCACCGCGGCCGCACCCTCCGCGTCCGCCGAGTACTCCCAGCCGGCCCAGCCGGCGGTCTCCGCGGTCCCGCGCACCCCCTGAGCGGCGATGGCCGGTTGTGGTGAGAACCTGTCAGAAGTTGTCGTGTAGCTGGGCGTTTACCTGAGGCTTCCGAGACCTACTCTGAGAGTATGGGCGGGCCTGCGGACCCACCCGAGGGGACACCCGAGGGCGGCCCCGTGGGTGGTGAGGACGAATACCGATCCGTCGTCTTCGACGAATCGTTCATCCGCGCTGCCCGCCTCCAGGAGTCCTCCGCGCACGAACGCATGTCCGACCATGCGCCCGCCGTGCGCCGCCGCCCGCCCCTGCGCCGGGGCCTCACCCGGCAGGCCCTGATCCTCGTCCTGCTGATACTCGTCGCCTTCGGCACCGCGATCTACATGGGCGTACGCCACCCCTACGGCACCCAGGAGGCGCAGCAGCCCGTCGAACCGCTGCGGATGACCGTCGTCCCGCTCGCCCCGCAGGGCCCGGTGCCCGGCGCCGCCGACGCGGAGACCCTGTTCGCCCACAGCCCCGCCGCCCAGTACGAGGCCGGCGCCGAAGGCATACCGCTGCCGGCCGTCCGAGGCACCGCGCACTTCTCCGACAGCCAGGTCGTCACCGCCCTGACCACGGCCAAGGACTACATCGTCCGCTCGGCGCTCTACCCGGAGGTCCTCGACAGCAGCGAGGTGCGGCCCGCCCGGGCCCTGCTGGACCCGCGGCAGCTCGACCAGTTCGACCAGAGCCTCGACCACCCCGCGGCGGACGGCCGGCACGCGCCCACCGGATGGCTGATCCGTTTCGACCCCGCCCGTGTCGAACTCGCCGACCCGAGGATCCGCGTCCAGGGCAGCATGCAGGCCACCGAGACCGGCTCGGCCACCCTCCAGGTCACCGCCGACCACACGCTCGTCTACGCGCTGCGGCCCGCCGGCGCACCGGCCGGCTCCCAGGTGTCCCTGTTCACCGTCCGCCGCGAGCTGACCTTCCGCTTCGACCGGGACGACCTGCGTCTGCACCAGGCCCAGCTGGTCGTCTCCTACGTCCAGGCGGGCCCGCTGTCCTGCGCCGCGGACTCCGCCGACCGCCTGCGCCCGCTGCTGGCCGGCGAGAAGGCCCAGGCGGGCGGCCCCGCGGGCACCGACCCGTACGCCACCGACAGCGCCGCCGCCCTGTGCGGGACGCTGGCCGCCGCGGCCGAACCGAAGCCCTGACCGCCGCGGCCGAACCGAAGCTCTGACCTGCGCGGCCGAACCGAAGCCCTGACCGGCGACCGCCGGCCCCTCGTCCCGCCCGGATCCCGTCCCGCCTACTCCTCGTCGCGCGGCGGGGTGTCCTGCGCCGGGCCGTCCTTCCGGAGGTCGTCCTTCGGGGGCGCGTCCGTCGCCGAGGAAGCACCGCCGGGCGACGGGCTCGTGAACCCCTCGAAGCCGCGCTTGACCCGGCCGCCCAGACCGCCGGCCCCGCCGGCTATGTCCGAGACCAGCTTCATCAGCGGGTCCTTCGAGCTCTTCACGTCACTCGCGTAGCTGGCCGCCGACTCCTTGAACGAGTCACCGACCGACGTGTCCTTGTCCTCGTCCCGCCGCGGATAGTGACCGTCCATGATCCGCTGGTGGTCCCGGGACGCGGCCCACTTCTTCAGCTCGGCCGCGCGGACCGTGGTGAACGGATGCGAGCGCGGCAGCACGTTCAGGATCTTCAGCACCGAGTCGCGCAGGTCGCCCCCGGACTCGTACTCCTCGGCCTGCTGGAGGAACGCGTCCACGTTCATCTCGTGCAGGTGGTTGCCGCCCGCGATCTTCATCAGCCCGCGCATGGACGCCTGCAGGTCCTGCCCCACCAGCAGCCCGGCCCGGTCGGCGGACAGCTCCGACTTGCGGAACCACTCCCGCAGCGCCGTCACGATCGCCATGACCGCGAGGTTGCCCAGCGGGATCCAGGCGACGCGCAGCGCCAGGTTCGTCAGGAACAGCAGCACCGTGCGGTACACCGAGTGGCCGGACAGGGCGTGCCCCACCTCATGGCCGACGACCGCCCGCATCTCCTCCTCGTCGAGCAGCTCGACGAGCCCGGTGGTCACGACGATGATCGGCTCGTCCAGGCCGATGCACATGGCGTTCGGCTGCGGATCCTGGTTGACGTACATCGGCGGGACCTTCTCCAGGTCCAGGATGTAACAGGCGTCCCGCAGCATGTCGTTCAGGTGTGCGAACTGCTGGTCCGACACGCGGACCGAGTCCGACAGGAACAGCAGCCTCAGACTCCGCTCCGGAAGCAGCCCGCTGAGCGCCTTGAAGACCGTGTCGAAACCGCTCAGCCTGCGCAGCGCCACCAGGGCCGAACGGTCCGCCGGATGCTCGTACGCGCGCGAGGAGATCCCCGGGAACCGCCTGCGCTGCCTGCTCGGCACCCGCCCGTCCCCGTTGTGCTCGTGGCCGTCGTCGGACATGTCATCCCCCATGTGCGTGAGTGTGCCCACCGTGCCCCCGAAGCAGGGACCAGCCTAGGCGGCGCTACCGTGGTCGGGCAGTACTGCCGAAGGAGTGCCTCATGGAGCCCAACCCCAGAGCCGCCTGGCTCACCCAGGCCGCGAGCGCCGCCCACCAACAGGGCTCGGGCGACCTGCTCCGGGTCGTCCTGATCGTCATGTTCCTGGGCTGCGCGCTGACCGCCTGGTTCCTGCTGCGCGGGTACAGACAGAAGGACGACTGAGCCACGGGGATCGTTCCCGGCCCGGCGGAGCCGCCGTGACCCGTGGTCCTGGCGGGACGGCCGGGGAGTCGGCCCAACGGAGGAGTCGGCGTGATCGCCGCCGCACCGCCCGCATACGATGGACCGACGTCTTTATCCCGTCCACACGCGATAGGTCCTGCCGCAGATGATGAATCTTCACAGCGCCGCTGCCCAGTTGGTCACCCTCGCCGCCGAGGGCGAGGAGCGCGGCGGCAACCACGACAGCCTCAACCCGCTCGTCACCGGCGGCGGCGCGCTGATCGTGCTGCTGCTCCTGCTGTGGATCACCACCCGTTTCAACCGCGACCGCTGAACCGGCGGCCGAGCCCGGCACCCGTCCTCGGGACAGGGCCCACGGGCCGGGCCGGTAGGGTCTGCACGCATGGGAGAGCAGGACATGCCTACCGGTCCGGCGCATGACGCGGCCGACGCCGCCGACGACACGGTGACGACCCCGCGGTACACAGCCGCGGGCCCCGCGCACACCGGCAAACGCCGCCTCGGCGTCATGGGCGGAACGTTCGACCCGATCCACCACGGACACCTCGTGGCGGCCAGCGAGGTCGCCGCCCAGTTCCACCTCGACGAGGTGGTGTTCGTGCCCACCGGACAGCCGTGGCAGAAGACTCACCGCAAGGTCTCGCCGGCCGAGGACCGCTATCTGATGACGGTGATCGCGACCGCGGAGAACCCGCAGTTCTCCGTCAGCCGCATTGACATCGACCGCGGCGGCCCCACCTACACCGTCGACACCCTGCGCGACCTGCGCGCCCTCAACCCCGACGCCGACCTCTTCTTCATCACCGGCGCCGACGCCCTCGGCCAGATCCTCACCTGGCGCGACTCGGAGGAACTCTTCTCCCTCGCCCACTTCATCGGCTGCACCAGGCCCGGCCACCAGCTGACCGACCGCGGTCTCCCCGAGGGCGGCGTCTCGCTGGTGGAGGTTCCCGCGCTGGCCATCTCCTCCACAGACTGCCGTGCGAGAGTCGCCAAGAGCGACCCCATCTGGTACATGGTGCCGGACGGAGTCGTGCGCTACATCGACAAGCGCGAGCTGTACCGCGGCGAGTGACGCGAGTGAGCCGAGAGGGGCACCGGTGAACGACCGATACGACGCGGGCTACGGCAGCGACCAGTACGAACTCGTCGGCTACGACGAGTACGGGCAACCGGTGTACCGCCAGATCCCCGCACAGCAACAACAACACCAGCAGCAACAGCAGACGTGCGACCCGTACGCCGGACAGGGCTACGGGTACGACCCGTACAACGACCCCGGCCGGCAGGGCACGCCCGCGTACGACCCCGGACGGCAGGCCCCGCCGGCGTACGACACCGGGCAGCAGGCCCCCGTGCACCCCGCCCACGACACCGGGCAGCAGCCGGTCACGCCCGCCTACGACCCGTACGGCACCGGCGGCCACCCCGTGCACGACCCCTACGGGCAGGCCGCCACGAGCGGCAGGCAGCCCCGGGTGGCCGAGCAGACCGCGCACATCCCGCAGCAGGCCGGCCCCGTCCACGAACCCGCCGGCCCCCGCCAGGCCCCCGGCGACGAAGGGGACTACGACACCGGACAGTTCGCGTTCGTCGAAGCCCCCGACGGTGACTCCGAGGACGTCATCGACTGGCTGAACTTCACCGAGAACCGCACCGAACGCCGCGAAGAGGCAAAACGCCGCGCCCGCAGCCGCATGACCGCACTGGTCGTCGTCCTCGCCCTGGCCGTCGTCGGCGGCGCCGGCTACCTCTGGTACGCCGGAAAACTCCCCGGACTGTCCTCCTCCGCGGCCAAGGGCGGTACGGCGACGTCCGCGGCCGCCCAGAAACGCGACGTCGTCGTCGTCCACCTGCACAACACCAGCGGCGGCGGCACCTCCACCGTGCTGCTCGTCGACAACACCACCACCAAACAGGGCACCACCGTCCTGCTGCCCAACGCGCTCGCCATGACCGACGACGACGGCAGCACCACGACCCTCGCCAAGTCGGTCACCGACGACGGCTCCTCCGGGACCCGCGACCAGCTCGACACCGTCCTCGGCACCAACATCGAGGGCACCTGGCGCCTGGACACGCCCTACCTGCAGAACCTCGTCGAACTCGTCGGCAACATCGACATCGACACCAACACCGACGTCCCCGACCCGGACGCCAAGAAGAAGGGCCAGGCACCCCTCGTCCACCAGGGCAAGGACCAGACCCTCAGCGGCAAGGCCGCCGTCGCCTACGCCACCTACCGCGCGTCGGGCGAGGCCCAGAACGCCCAGCTGGAGCGGTTCGGACAGGTCATGCAGGGCGTGCTGCGCAAGATGTCGTCGGACTCCTCGGCCGCCACGGTCACCGTGCAGACCCTCGCGCAGATCCTCGACCCCTCGCTGACCGACAAAGACCTCGGCACCTTCCTCGCCAAGCTCGCCGACCTCGCCAAGGGCGGCGACTACAAGACAGCCCTGCTGCCCGTGCAGAGCGACGGCACCCTCAGCGCCCAGACCAGCTCCAGCGTCGTCAAGGACATCCTCGGCGGCACCGCCAAGAGCCCTTCGGCGGACTCCGCGGTCCGCGTCTCCGTCCAGAACGCCAGCGGCGTCAAGGACAACACCGACAAGGCGCGCGTGGTCCTCGTCAACGGCGGCTACACCTTCCTGGAAGGCGGAACGGGTTCCGGTACCGAGGCCGCCTCCAAGGTGCTGTACTCCGACGCCGCCGACAAGGAGAACGCCACCGAGGTCGCCAAGACCCTCGGCCTCGACGCCGGCGCCGTGGCCAAGGGCACCGTCGGCTCGGGCGCCGACGTCTCGGTCGTCCTCGGCCAGGACTACAAGCCGTCCTCCTCCTGAGCCGGCGGCCGCCGCACCCCACGTGACCCGACCATCACGTGGGGTGCGCCCGGCGGTCCGTGAGACCCTTGAGGTCAATCGACCGCCGACGGAAAGCCATGTAGTGACCGCCACCGACCGTTCCCTCGAGCTCATCACCGCCGCCGCCCAGGCGGCCGCCGACAAGCTCGCCCACGACGTCATCGCCTACGACGTCAGCGACGTCCTGTCGATCACGGACGCCTTCCTGCTGGCCTCCGCGCCCAACGACCGCCAGGTCAAGTCGATCGTCGACGAGATCGAGGAACGCCTCCAGAAGGAACTCGGCGCCAAGCCGGTGCGCCGCGAGGGCGACCGCGAATCCCGCTGGATCCTGCTCGACTACGTCGACATCGTCGTCCACGTCCAGCACAGCGAGGAGCGCGTCTTCTACGCCCTGGAGCGGCTGTGGAAGGACTGCCCCGAGATCGAGCTGCCCGCCGACGCCAAGGCCACCCGCGGCAAGGCCGCCGAGCACGCCGAACTGAAGGCCGCCGAAGCCGACGGTGAGCCCGGCGGGGAGTGGTGATGAGCGCCACGGGCGAGGTGACCGACCGCACGGGCCGCGGCCGCCGCATCATCCTGTGGCGGCACGGCCAGACGTCCTGGAACGTGGAACGCCGCTTCCAGGGCTCCACCGACGTCGAGCTCACCGAGACCGGCGTCGGCCAGGCCCGCCGCGCGGCCCGGCTGCTCGCCTCCCTGGGCCCGGACGCCATCGTCGCCTCCGACCTGCGGCGGGCCGCCGACACGGCCGCGCAGCTCGCCGAGCTCACCGGCCTCGACGTGATCCGCGACGAGGCGCTGCGCGAGACCTACGCGGGCGTCTGGCAGGGCCTCACGCACGAGGAGATCATCGCCCGCCACGGCGACGAGTACGCCGCCTGGAAGCGCGGCGAGCCGGTGCGCCGCGGCGGCGGCGAGCTGGAGACCGAGGTCGCCGACCGGGCCGCCCCCGTCGTGCTGCGGCACGCCGAGAAGCTCCCCGAGGACGGCACCCTCGTGGTCGTCAGCCACGGCGGGACCATCCGGACCACCATCGGCCGCCTGCTCGGCCTGGACTCCCAGCACTGGGAGAGCCTCGGCGGTCTCACCAATTGCTGCTGGTCCGTGCTCGGCGAAGGCGCACGCGGCTGGCGGCTCCTGGAGCACAACGCGGGCACCCTCCCGGAGCCCGTCCTCGGCGACGACGACTGACGCGTCCCTCCCGGCCGCGGACCGGCGACCCTCCGGCCGCCCCGCGCCGGAGCCCGGATTTCACTTTCCGGCAGGTCGCAGGCTAAAGTTCTTCTTGTTCGCCCCGCCAGGCAAAACGGCGAGAAGAACACGCGGGGCTATAGCTCAGTTGGTAGAGCGCCTGCATGGCATGCAGGAGGTCAGGAGTTCAATTCTCCTTAGCTCCACAGATCGACACTCCACTCAAGAGTCGAGTTGTCGAAGATCGCTGAATGAATCCCGCCCTCTCAAGGGGCGGGATTTTTCGTGTTCCACTCATGGATGATCTCGGCGGCCTCGTCGTCGCTCACCGGCCACAACCGCTGCCTGCGCCGCCGCAGCAAGGCGACCTGCTCCCGCGTCCGTTCGTCCTCCGGCGTGTAGACCACGATCCGGGACTCCGGCATCCCGTCGATCGACAGCGACTGCGACGTCATCCGCAGCTCACCCACCGCCTCATGACGGAACGTCTTCACCCGCGGCCCCGGCCGTGCCACCGCACCGCTCTCCCACAGCCGCGCGAAGTACGCACTCGCACCGGACAACGCCCGGACGAAATCCTCCCAGGCCGGCTCGCCGACATGCCTGCCGTAACTGGAGCGCAGGGTCGCCACCATCACCGGCAGCTCCCGCTCCCGGTGCACCACCGGGCACGCCTCCTCCGACACCGTGAACAGCGTCCACAGGACGTTCGGCACACCGATCCGCACCGTTTCCGGCACCAGGAACAGATCCCGGTAGGCCGGATTGGTCGCCAGCACGTCGTACCGCGACGTGTACACCACCGCCGGCAGCGGATCCAGGGCGTCGATGATGCCCTGCACCTCCGCGCCGACCGACCGGGACAGCCGCTCCGGCGCCGCCGCGTACGGCACCTCCGCAAGCCGGTACAGATGCTCCCGCTCCGGCGTGTCCAGCCGCAGCGTGCGCGCCACCGCGTCCAGCACCTGCGGCGACGCATTGATCGGCCGGCCCTGCTCCAGCCACGTGTACCAGGTCACCCCCACGCCCGAGAGCTGGGCGACCTCCTCCCGGCGCAGCCCCGGAGTGCGCCGCCGCAGCCCCGGCGGCATCCCCACGTCGGCCGGGGTCACCCGGGCCCGCCTGCTGCGCAGGAAAGCGGCCAGCTCAGGCCTGCGGCGGTGTGCAGTCGTCGGCATCGTCACGCCCCCCGTCGTCACGTCCTCCATCGTGCGCGCAGCACCCGCCCGCTGCCAGGTGCTGCCAGTACCAGCATCGGCGGACTCTCGGCACCCGTACAGGCCCCTGGTCACGCTCGGAACATGACGACGACATCCCGGACGGAACCAGATTCCGCATCCGCTGGAATTCCCGCGAAAAGTGAAGCACCCACCGCCGACGGCCCGCCCCGGCTGCTCCTCGCGGTCGTCCTCGCGGCCCTGTTCATGGCCGTGCTGGACGTCTTCATCGTGAACGTCGCGGCCCCCACCATCGGCTCCGACCTCCACGCCTCCGGAGCCGACCTGCAACTGGTCGTGGCCGGCTACGCCATCACCTACTCCGTGCTGCTCATCACCGGCGCCCGTCTGGGCGACCGCCTCGGCCACGGCCGGGTCCACCTCGCCGGACTGGTGCTGTTCACGGCGGCCTCACTCGCCTGCGGCCTGGCCCAGGGAACCACCGAACTGATCGTGTTCCGGCTCGTGCAGGGCGCCGGATCGGCGGTGATGATCCCGCAGGTCCTCAGCATCATCCAGCGCACCTTCGGCGGCGAGGCCCGTATCCGGGCACTCGGCGCCTACTCGGCGGTCCTCGCCGTCGGCGCCGCGGCCGGCCAGATCATCGGCGGCGTCCTGGTCGGCGCGGACCTGTTCGGCACCGGCTGGCGGCCGGTGTTCCTCGTCAACGTGCCGGTCGGCGCCGTCCTCCTCGTCCTCGGCAGGCGCGTCCTGCCCCGGGACACCGGATCAGGACCCGAACGGGCCCGCGGCCTGGATCTGCCCGGCCTGGTCCTGCTCGGGGCCGCCGTGTCCCTGCTCACGGTCCCGCTGGTGCTCGGCCAGGAGGAGGACTGGCCCCTGTGGTCCTGGCTGTCCCTCGCGGCCGCCGTGGTCGTCTTCGCGCTGTTCTGCGCCTACGAGGTGCGACTCGCCCGGCGCGGCGGCGCCCCGATCGTGGCACCCCGCGTCCTGCGCCACCCCGGCATGGGACTGGCCGTCCTGCGCATCCTCGCCGTCATGGCCGTCAACGCCGGACTCCTGTTCACCCTCACCCTGCACGTCCAGACCGGCCTCGGCTACGGCGCACAGCGCGCCGGACTCACCTTCGCGCCGACCGCCGTCGTCTTCGGCGCGGTCGCCCTCACCTGGCGCGGCTGGCCCGCCTCCTGGCAGCGGGCGCTGACCCCGGCCGGATTCGCGCTGACCGCGCTGTCCGTCGCCGGCGTCGGCCTGGTCCTCCGCGACGGCGGCGACGGGGGCGCGTGGCTCTATCTGGCGTACGCCGGAGTGGGCGCAGGGCTCGCGCTCGCTTTCAGTCCCACACTCACCGGTGCACTCGCAACCGTGCGCCCCGAGGACGCGGCGGACGCCAGCGGTCTCCTGGCGACCGTCACCCAACTCGGCCAGCTCATGGGTGTCGCCGCGTTCGGCACACTGTTCTTGAACCGGCTTGAGTCACTTGGGGCGCCACGGGCGTATACCTCTGCGGAGGCGCTGTCAGCCTGCGCATGGGCGCTCGCCGCGACCGCGGCCGCGGGTGCCGTGTCCGGACTGGTACTGAGGCGTCGCTGACCGTATTGGTCCGGCCGTGGCAGAATCAAACGGCCGGAAGGGGGCGCGGCCCGACGGGAGGAGTAGCGATGCCTGCGAGCATCCTTGAGGAGGGCGGCCACCTCCTCGGTGCGGCGTTGATACAGGACACGACCACCCGGCTGCTCTGCCCTTCCTGCGGTTCCGTCCATGTCGCCCAAGTACTGGGCGACAACGGCGGGATCTCCTACGTGTGCACGGCCTGCGGCCACAGCTGGAGCTGATCGATGGGTGCACACAGGCGGAAGTGCGACTGGTGCGGGAGCGGCACCCCGATCGTCCGCGACATGGAGCCGATCAACCCCGACTACCAGTACTGGTGCGAGGAATGCGCGCGGGCGCTGATCATAAAAGGCGACCCCATCGAGACCTACCGTGAACTGGAGGGCGAGCCGATCTACGGCCGTCTCCTCGAGGAACACTGCACGCTCAAACGGTTCTACTCGTTCGTCACGGCCTGAACGGCGCCCGGCTTCGGCAACGATGTCCGGGCGAGCGCCAGGAACAGCAGTCCCGAGACCACGTAGAGTGCCGACAACGCCAAGTCCACGGCGTTCTGGTGCAATTCGGGCCTTCCTTGCCCGTGTGGCACCCACCACAGGGCGTACGAGCAGAAAACCAGCGCCGTGCCGGCCGCCACGGCCCGGTGTCCGCGCGTCCACAGCAGCAGCACCACGGGCACGCACCAGACCCAGTGGTGCGACCAGGACACCGGGCTGATCAACAGCGCCGTCACCGCGCACCCAGCCACCGCCCAGCCCCGTCGGCCGCGCAGCTCCGCCGCCACCGCCACCGCGAGCCCCAGAACGGCCGTCAGGGCCGCGGCAGCGGTCCAGAGCGCTCCGGGCTCGGGAGTGTGCAGCAAACGCGCCAGAACGCCGCGCAGGGCCTGATTCGCGGTCTCCTCGGCCCGCCCCACCCGCCCCGTGCGGAACACCATCCCGGTCCAGAACCGCCACGAGTCGTACGGCAGGACGGCCGCCGCCAGCAGGGTCGCCCCCACGAAGGCGACCGCCGCCCCGCGCGCGTGCCGCAGCCACGGCCCGCCGTCCCGGCCCGCGCGACGCGCCATCAGACCCGTGACGAGCAGGAACACCGCGAACAGGGCGGGCGTCAACTTCACCGCGGCCGCGAGCCCGACGCCCACCCCCGCCCAGCGGCCCGGACGTTCGGCCGCTGGCCGTGACAGATCCCACAGCACCAGCACGGCCAGCAGCAGATTGACCTGCCCGTACCGCACGGTCGTCCACACCGGCTCGCACCACACCGCCGCCGCCGCGACCCACAGCACGCCTTCCACGCGCGCGTGTCCCACGAGCCGCAGCGACAGCGCCACGAACACCATCAGGAGAACGAGGTTCCCGGCCGTCGCCAGCGTCCGCAGGGTCGCGACGTCCGGCAGGGTCAGCGGCGTGAACAGCAGCGCCGCGAACGGCGGGTAGGTGGACGGCAGATGGGCGGCCGTCGTCCGCAGCGCGTAGAGGTCGCCGCCCGCGAGGACCGTCGTGCCCTCCGCCCGGTAGACCATCAGGTCGATCATCGACACGTGCGCGGCCCGCTGGGCCGCCCAGAACGCCGTGAACGACAAGAGGCAGAACCCCAGGGCCACCGGCGCGCGGCGCCGGGTCTCGGACAACACGATCACGGTCACGAAGTCCGACACTAGCGCCCGTATCCGCACACAACGGAAACGATTTGGTGATGCACCCGGTCGACCGTGTAATGTTGGCGTCGCCGCCGGGGAAACCGGGCGGAGCGAAACACGGGGCTATAGCTCAGTTGGTAGAGCGCCTGCATGGCATGCAGGAGGTCAGGAGTTCAATTCTCCTTAGCTCCACAGGAGTCGAAGGCGGATCATCCGGATGGATGGTCCGCTTTCTGCGTTGCCGGGCGACTTTTGTGCCTGCGTCGTCGGCGTCAGGCAGAAACACGGAAACAACGAAAACGGGTACCCGGAGAGATGTGACCTGGTGTGTGCGGGCCACCCGGCCGGGTGGCCCGCACACACCAGGTGGTGTCCGTGCGATCAGCGGCCGAGGGCGCGACGGCCGCGGCCCTGCGAGAGGACCGGCAGGTTCTTGGCCGGAGCCTGGGAACGCGTGTCCTCCTCAAGACGCAGGGCGAGCGCCGGGCAGCGGCGCACCGCGCGCAAAGCCTTGGCCTCCGCGAAGCGCGGCACCTTCGCCTGCGCCACCGTCGGGAAGCCGTCCGCCCCCAGCTCGAAGACCTCCGGGAGGATGTCCGCGCACAGACCGTGACCCCGGCACAGCGTCCAGTCCACGTGAATCTTCTGCCGACTGCCGCCGGCCTCCTCGGGCTCCGCGCCGCCAGGGATGCCGGTCGGCGTCTTCCCGCCCTCGAAGAGCGGCAGAACGCCTTCCACGGGCCGTCCACAGCCGTTTCCGAGGACATGCGCGGCCAGGTCGTCGGTGAACGCCTTGATCGTCGACTCCAGGAACATCGCGGAACCGTCCGGATGCGAGCACGCACCACGCCGCTTGACGTTCTTGGCGACCTGCTTGAGGGCTTCCAGGGCGGCCGGGCCGCCGCCGTTGAGGATGTCCTCCATGCCGCGTGCCGCCGCGGGCAGGCCGAGGTAGCAGGGACCGCACTGTCCCGCGCTCTCCTCCGCCAGCCACTGGGCGACCCGCAGCGATTCGCCCAGGGGGCAGGTGTCCTGGGTGATCGGCAGGATCGCGCCGGCGCCCAGCGCACCGCCCACCGCGTCCAGCGAGTTGCGGGAGACGATCGCCTCGTTGACCGTGGCCGCGTCGATCCACTTGCCGTGGTAGCCGCCGGTCAGCACACCCTGCGGCACCGGCGGAGCACCGGCCAGCTGCAGGACGTAGCGCAGCGGCACACCTGTGGGCACCTCGATCACCATGGGGCGGGCGACCGCGCCGGAGACCGTCAGCATGACGGTGCCCGGCTCGTCGTACAGGCCGGTGTTGCCGTAGCGCTCCGGGCCGATCCGGGCGGCGATCGCCAGCTGCGCGAACGTCTCCGCGTTCGACAGCAGCGTGGGAGCGCCGCCGACTCCGTTCTGGGAGGCGCTGGTCTTGCGGCCCGGCGGGATGGCAGGGCCGCCGTCGATCGAGCGGACCAGCGACGCGGCGGCACCGGTGACCATGCGGACCGGATTCCGCTGCACGAACGCCTTCAGAGCCGAACGGCGACCGGTGCTCAGGCCACGTTCGGCGAGCGCCTGCTCCATGGAACGCTGAGTGGACTCCCGGGTGACCCCCACCACGAGCGTGCGGGCACCCAGCGCCTCGGCGCACAGCAACGCGCCGTCCAGGATCAGATGCGGGGCACGGTTGATCAGCACGGTGTCCTTGCGGCAGGCGGGTTCGTCCTCGCTGCCGTTGACGACGACCACCGGCCGGACGCCGCGCTTGATCGCCGCTTCGGCGACCGACCGCAGCTTTTTGTGGAAGGGGAAGCCCGCGCCGCCGCGGCCCTTCAGGTTGATGCGTTCGGAGAGCTGCGCGAGCTGCTCCCCGCCCAAGGGCTCAAGCGGCCCGTGCACCTTGAGGTGCATGGGCAGATCGAGCCTTTCGACAAGGTCGAAACCCGACGTGAGCTGTGGAAGGCCGACCACTCGGACTTCTGGTACGTCGGGCAGGGCCTCGTTCACCTATAGCCTCCGGAAGGCGTGTTCCAAGGTTCGCCCGAACCCGGTGCGTCGTAGGAGGCGCCGGGCGCTGGTTCGTTGGCGGGACCGCTGTTGTACGTGTCATTCGAGTTGTACGTGCCATAGCGGGCGTTCGTCTCACCCGTGTCGTACACATCACGTCCGCCTGTTCCGGTCGCGCCCGGATTGCCATAGACCGGGATGTTGTATCCGGTGTCCTGGAGCGGGTCGTACGCCGACGGCGGCGCCTCGCCGACCGGCGGCGGCGACGGGACCGGCCAACTGCCCGAGGTGCTGTTGGGGCCGTCCGCGCGCGGGAAGGACTCGGTGGCCTGGAGATCCAGCCGCTCCATGCGCGCGGTCTGGCCGGACGCGAACGGCGACTGGGGCTGGCTCGGCGAGGTGGCACGGTAGGCGGCCGCGAAGCCGGAGGCCGGCTCGGCGGAGGGCGTGCCGGTCGGGAAGAGCGGGTTGGGCTGCGGCGCGGAGGCGCCGGCCCGTGAGGACCTCGGTTCGCGGTCACGGTCGCGACCGCCGTCGTAGCCGGACAGGCCCGACTCGCCCATCCGCGCACGGCTGGCGTCCAGGTCGTCCAGTTCGGGGCGCTCCGAGCTGCCCAGAACGGAGACGAGACGGTCGGCGACCTTGCGCTTGAACGGGCGCGGAGCGGCGCGCAGCGCGAGTGCGGCCATCACGCCGACCAGGCAGAGCTCGTACGAGATCATGAAGAAGGGCTTCGCCGCACGGCCCGCGAACAGACCGTGGATCAGTGCGGCGCACCAGGCCGGGTAGGCCAGCATGTGCATGGCCCGCCAGCGGGCCGCCACCACGGCCGGCGCGGCGAAGTTGCTGCGCAGGGCACCCGTGACGCCAACGAAGATCATCAGCAGTCCGGCCAGCGAGCCGAGCCCGATCAGGCCGGCGCTTCCGGTGACGCCGAGCGAGAACGGGATGATCGCGGCGATCACGACGGTGTGATCGAGGGCGATCTTCGTGACGATGTGCACCAGCAGGAACGCGATCGACGCGACCGCGGTCGTCCGGTGGACCGCCTGTCCGACGATCCGCTGGCGGGTGTTGAGGAAGATGCGGTCCTGTGCGATCAGACCCCAGATCACCGAACAGCTCAGCGAGACGAGCGACAGCACGCCCGCGCCGAAGTTCAGAAACGATTGGAACTGGCTGCCACCGGTCAGCACGACCACGGGTATGAGCAGCAGAACGACAGCGGACGCCACCCCCCAGACCGAACGGCCTGGCTTGGGGAGCGAGCTGTTACTACGACGAGGGTTCATGGGGGCAACTCCGAGCAGTTCGGGAAAGCGGTCCCGGTGCCGCAGCCTAAGTGGCGCCATACCGATCAGTACGAGGTTTGAGTTATTGCGTTGTTATCAAAGGGCAATATGAGTCGTGTGATGTCCCTTAGCGGTTGTTACGCGAAGTAAGTTTTGAACCTGGTTCAACTTTCGTCCTGATTGTCGCCTTGGACGTACGTGTCAACCGTTGATACGTAAGCGCGTCGCGGCTTGCTCAAGTGCTGCGGTACCCTGACGCCATGCGTGCCGTACGCCTTCTGCTTAGCGGGCCGCGCTGATCAGTCCCGACCGCCGGACCAAACGGCCGGTCGGCATCGGCGCGGCGTCCCCTCCTGTGCGAGGGGATTTTTCGTTTCTAGAAAGTCGCAGCCGCAGGCAGAGACGATCGATGGAGCTTTGAGGATCATGAGCGAGACGAACCCCGCTGCCGCCGCCATGTCGACGGAGGCTGCGCCGCACCGCTACACGGCAGCCCTGGCGGCCGAGATCGAGGCACGCTGGCAGGACTTCTGGGACGCCGACGGCACCTACGCCGCGCCCAACCCCAAGGGTGACCTGGCGGGCGACCCCGAGCTGGTCGCCAGGCCCAAGAAGTTCATCATGGACATGTTCCCGTATCCGTCCGGGGCGGGACTCCACGTCGGCCACCCCCTGGGGTACATCGCCACCGACGTCTTCGCCCGCTTCCAGCGGATGAACGGCCACAACGTCCTGCACACCCTGGGCTTCGACGCCTTCGGCCTGCCCGCCGAACAGTACGCGGTGCAGACCGGCACGCACCCGCGCGTCTCCACCGAGTCCAACATCGAGAACATGAAGGCCCAGCTGCGCCGGCTGGGCCTGGGCCACGACAAGCGCCGGTCGTTCGCCACGATCGACCCGGACTACTACAAGTGGACCCAGTGGATCTTCCTGCAGATCTTCAACTCCTGGTACGACGACGAAGCGGACAAGGCCCGCCCGATCTCCGAACTGATCGCCCAGTTCGAGTCCGGTGAGCGCGCCGTCCCGGGCCACACGCGCGCGTGGAACGAGCTGACCGCCACCGAGCGCGGCGACGTCCTGGGCGAGTTCCGGCTGGCCTACGCCTCCGACGCGCCGGTCAACTGGTGCCCCGGCCTGGGCACCGTGCTGGCCAACGAGGAGGTCACCGCCGACGGACGCTCCGAGCGCGGCAACTTCCCCGTCTTCAAGGCGAAGCTGCGCCAGTGGAACATGCGCATCACCGCCTACGCCGACCGGCTGCTGGACGACCTGGAGGCGCTGGACTGGCCCGAGGCGATCAAGCTGCAGCAGCGCAACTGGATCGGCCGCTCCGAGGGCGCCCGCGTCGACTTCCCGATCGACGGCGAGAAGATCACCGTCTTCACCACCCGTCCCGACACCCTGTTCGGCGCGACCTACATGGTGCTGGCCCCCGAGCACCCGCTGGTCGACACGTTCGTCCCGGCCGCCTGGCCCGAGGGCACCCACGACGTGTGGACCGGCGGCCACGCCACGCCCGCCGAGGCCGTGGCCGCGTACCGCGCGCAGGCCGGCGCCAAGTCGGACGTGGAGCGGCAGGCCGAGGCCAAGGACAAGACCGGCGTCTTCACGGGCGCGTACGCCACCAACCCGGTCAACGGCGACAAGGTCCCGGTGTTCATCGCCGACTAC
The DNA here is from genome assembly GCF_044757385.1 of Streptomyces sp. NPDC091282. Classification (NCBI taxonomy): domain Bacteria; kingdom Bacillati; phylum Actinomycetota; class Actinomycetes; order Kitasatosporales; family Streptomycetaceae; genus Streptomyces; species Streptomyces sp. NPDC091282. Next base: position 947,871 of record NZ_JBIVUX010000001.1, on the reverse strand, counting down.
GTGCTGATGGGCTACGGCACCGGCGCGATCATGGCCGTCCCGGCCGGCGACCAGCGCGACTTCGAGTTCGCGCGCGCCTTCGAGCTGCCGATCGTGTGCATCGTCGAGCCGACCGACGGCCGCGGCACCGACACCTCCACCTGGGAGGACGCCTTCGCCTCGTACGACGCGAAGATCATCAACTCCTCCAACGACGGCATCAAGCTGGACGGCCTGCCGGTCGCCGAGGCCAAGGCCCGCATCACCGAGTGGCTGGCCCGCAAGGGCATCGGCGAGGGCACCGTCAACTTCCGGCTGCGCGACTGGCTGTTCAGCCGCCAGCGTTACTGGGGCGAGCCCTTCCCGATCGTCTACGACGAGGACGGCGTCGCCCACGCGCTGCCCGAGTCGATGCTGCCGCTGGAACTGCCCGAGGTGGAGGACTACTCGCCGCGCACCTTCGACCCGGAGGACGCGGACACCCAGCCCGAGACGCCGCTGTCACGCAACGAGGAATGGGTCAACGTCACCCTGGACCTGGGCGACGGGCCGAAGAAGTACCGCCGCGAGACCAACACCATGCCCAACTGGGCCGGTTCCTGCTGGTACGAGCTGCGCTACCTGGACCCGCACAACGACCGGCAGCTGGTCGACCCGGAGATCGAGCAGTACTGGATGGGCCCGCGCCAGGGCATGCCGCACGGCGGTGTCGACCTGTACGTGGGCGGCGCCGAGCACGCCGTGCTGCACCTGCTGTACGCCCGTTTCTGGTCGAAGGTCCTGTACGACCTGGGGCACGTCTCGTCCGCCGAGCCGTTCCACAAGCTGTTCAACCAGGGCATGATCCAGGCCTACGTCTACCGTGACAGCCGCGGCTTCCCGGTGCCCGCCACCGAGGTCGAGGAACAGGACGGCGCCTACTTCCACCAGGGCGAGAAGGTCACCCGCCTGCTGGGCAAGATGGGCAAGTCCCTGAAGAACGCGGTGACTCCCGACGAGATCTGCGCCGAGTACGGTGCCGACACGCTGCGCCTGTACGAGATGGCGATGGGCCCGCTGGACGTCTCCCGCCCGTGGGACACGCGCGCGGTCGTCGGGCAGTTCCGGCTGCTGCAGCGGCTGTGGCGCGTCATCGTCGACGAGGCGACCGGTGAGGTCACCGTCACCGACGGCGAAGCGGACGAGGAGACGCTGCGTGCGCTGCACAAGGCGATCGACGGTGTCCGTCAGGACCTGGAGGGCCTGCGTTTCAACACCGCCATCGCCAAGGTCACCGAGCTGAACAACCACCTGACCAAGGCCGGCGGCGCGGTTCCGCGGACGGTCGCCGAGCCGCTGGTGCTGATGATCGCGCCGCTGGCCCCGCACGTCGCCGAGGAACTGTGGCGCAAGCTGGGCCACACCGACTCGGTCGTCCACCGGGACTTCCCGGTCGCCGACCCGGCCTTCGTGGTGGACGAGACCGTGACCTGCGTCGTGCAGATCAAGGGCAAGGTCAAGGCCCGCCTGGAGGTGCCGCCGGGCATCTCCGAGGACGAGCTGGAGAAGGCCGCGCTGGCCGACGAGAAGGTCGTCGCGGCGCTGGACGGCGCGGGGATCCGCAAGGTGATCGTCCGCGCGCCGAAGCTGGTGAACATCGTCACGGCCTGACGGCCGCGGGCCGCCTCCCGGCGGTCCCCTAAGGGCAGGTTCGGGGTTTTTCTGGAACTCCGGGCCTGCCCTTTGCGTTTACCGTTGAAGAGGGCGGCCGCCCCCGCCGTGCTCGGAAGCGGTCGGGTGACCGGGAGCCGAGGAGGAGCACCGTGGAAACAGTGATCGCCGTATTCGCCGTGCTCTTCCTGCTTTTCGTCGCGGGTGGGGCCTACGTCACCTTCAAGGCCGTCGGCGCCGCCAAACGCGGTGTGGACCGCACGATCACACAGGCCCGGCGGACGGTCGAGGACCACACCCTGCGCGCCAAGTCCATGGTCCAGATCGGTCCGGCGGCCGAGATCGCACAGCTGCGCCTCGCCCTGCGCACCTCGATGCGGGCCACCCAGGACGCGCTGGACGCCGGCGCCGCCGAGGACGAGTCGCTGAAGGAATCCCAGGCCCTCTTCCAGCGGCTCAGCGTGCACGGGCACGAACTGGACAGCGACCTCAGGCGCCTGGAGGCCGAGCCGGACCGGACCACCCTCGCCGCCCGGCTGCCCGAGCTGCGCGGGCGCACCAGCCGCATCACCGAGTCCGCGGACGCGCTGCGATGGGCCGTGCGCGACCGCGCCCACCGGTTCGCCGACGACGACCTGGACACCCTGAGCACGCAGATCGGCGTCGAGGCGGACGCCCTTCGGCACTGGACCCGTCCCACCGCGGCCTCCGCCCCCGCGACTCCGCCGTGGCCCGAGGCAGCCGCCGGCCAGGCCGACCGGCAGACCTGGCCCGAGTCTCCCCGGTCCGCCCCGGACGAGGGTCCGGCACAGCCCGCGATCACCCCGCCGGGCCGCCGTCAGGCCTACCCCTGGCAGAAGAAGCCCCGCCCGGAGAGCACCACTTGAGGCGGCCGGTCCAGGTCGGGACCGTCGGGGGCGGGCTGCCGCACCTGAGCTACGCCAGGTAACCTCCAGCTCATGTCCCGCCATGTCGCGATCGTCACCGATTCAACGGCCTACCTGCCGCCGCGGGCGATGGCACGGCACGGCATCACCGCGGTCCCCCTGACCGTGGTCCTCGGTGACCGGGCGCTCGAAGAGGGCACCGAGATCTCGACCCGTTCCCTGGCCCATGCGCTGCAGAAGCGGCGCTCCGTCACCACGTCGAGGCCCAGCCCCGAGGTGTTCGCCGAAACGTACCGCAAGGTCGCCGAGTCCGGTGCCACCGACATCGTCTCCCTCCACCTGTCCGCCGAACTGTCCGGCACCTACGACGCGGCGGTCGTCGCGGCCCGCGAAGCACCCGTCCCGGTACGGGTGGTGGACACCGGGATGGTCGCCATGGCGCTCGGGTTCTGCGCGCTCGCCGCGGCCGAGGCCGCCGAGGCGGGCGGCACCGCCGACGAGGCGGTCACGGCCGCGGAGAAACGCGCCGCGGGCACCTCGGCGTACTTCTACGTCGACACCCTCGACTATCTGCGCCGCGGTGGCCGTATCGGCACGGCCCAGGCGCTGCTGGGTTCCGCGCTGGCCGTGAAGCCCCTGCTGCAGCTGGACGGCGGACGGATCGAGCTCCTGGAGAAGGTACGGACGGCGTCCCGGGCCATCGCCCGCCTTGAAGAACTCGCCGCGGAGCGGGCGGGCGGCGCCGAGGTGGACATCGCCGTCCACCATCTCGCCGCCCCCGAGCGGGCCTCGTCCCTCGCCGACCGGCTGCGGGCGCGGGTGCCGGGGCTCGCCGAGCTGCATGTGAGCGAGGTCGGCGCGGTGATCGGCGCGCACACCGGCCCCGGCCTGCTCGGAGCGGTCGTCTCACTGCGGTGACCTGTGGATCACCGGACGACCGGCCCGTCGTTCTCACTCGTACGAGTGGTGAAGTTGTCCACAACCGGGCCGCCTTCCACGGAATTTGAGCAAGATCATCGCGGATCTGCGGCGAGCCCCATCCTCGTCGCATGGCACTTCGATCACGCTCACACACGACACATGCGACCAGCGGCCCGGGCCGGGGCCCCGCCTCGGACGGCCGGAGCCGGAACCGCCGGCCCGCGGTCCTGCTCCGCGCCCGGCACCGCCCGGCCCCCGCGGAAGAACTGCGCCGCCGGGCACAGCTTCTCTTCGGCGAACGGGGAGTCACCAGGCCCGAACCGGAACACGGCCCCCCGCACGCGGGAACGGTGACCGGTACGGGTGCGGCGGCCGGACTGACCGCTGCCACCTCCGGGATGCGCGCCGCCGCCTCCGGAGTACGTACCGCCGCGGCCGTCCTGTCCACGGCGGCCGCCGTGATGTCCTCGGCCCGCGTGCTCGGCGACGAGCCCACGGCCTCGCGCCGCCCTGCGCTCCCCGCGCTGCGGACCCGCGTCGGGCTCGCCGTCCGTGAGCGGATGCCGGTCTGGCTGCAGGCCCGCTGCGGGCTGGAGCGCCGGGGCGCGGTCGCGATCGGCGTGGTCCTCGTCGTGGCGGGAGCCCTGGCCGTGCACCACTTCTGGTCGGGCCGGACCGAGACCGTGAGCGCCCCGGAGGTGGTGCGAGCCGAGGCACCCTACGAGAAGAGCGGGCAGAACGCTCCGGCCGAGAGCAGCAGCACCACCGCGGCGCCCGCCGGGCCGGCGCGGTCCGGCGGCGAGGTCGTCGTGGACGTCACCGGCAAGGTGCGTGAGCCGGGCGTCCACTCGCTTCCGGCCGGCTCCCGGGTCACCGACGCGCTGCGAGCGGCGGGCGGGGTACGGCCCGGAACGGACACCGGCGGACTCAACCGGGCCCGTTTCCTGGTCGACGGCGAACAGATCGTCGTCGGGGGCCCCGCCCCGCCGGCCGCTCTTGGGCAAGCGCCAGGCGGTGCCGCCGCGGGAACGGGCCCGTCCGCACCGATCTCCCTGAACACGGCGACCGTGGAGCAACTCGACGCCCTGCCCGGCGTCGGCCCGGTACTGGCCCAGCACATCGTCGAGTACCGCACCGCGCACGTGGGTTTCCGCTCGGTCGACGAACTCCGCCAGGTCAAGGGCATCGGCGACCGCCGCTTCTCCGACCTGCGGGACCTGGTACGGCCATGAGCACCACGACCCACGCGACGCAGCCGGGGAGCGGGACCCTGCGCCGGGCCGCGCACGCCGACTCCGGCGGCCGGCTCGGCACCGCGCACCCCCGGCAGGACACGGCGGCCGACCTGCGGCTGGTGCCACCGGCGCTTGCCGCCTGGGCGACAGCGGCCCTGACCCTGGACGCGCCGGTCGCGTGGACCGCCGGAATCGCCGTCGTCTGTCTCCTCGCCGGCCTGACCCTGCTGTGGCGGAGCCGGACGAACCCCCGAGCCGGTACAGCGGCGGCCGGCCTTCCGGCCCTCGCGCCCAGGGCGGCGATCACCAGCGCCCCTCCGGACCACCGGCCCGCCACCCCCGCCACCGACGAACTCCCGGCCCACCGATCGGCCTGGCGCAACGCCTCCGTCGGCGCGCTGCTTCTCTGCGTCGCAGGAGCCGCCGCCTCCGCGGGGCTGCACGGGGCGGACGTGCGCCGCGGACCGGTCCCCGGGCTGGCCCGCGCCTACGCGACCGTGACCGTCGAGGTGGAGCTCACCGGCGATCCGTGGCTCAGCAGGCCACGGGTGCGGGGAGACCACGCCACTCCGGTCGCCGTGCTGGTGCGCGGCGAGGTACGGCGGGTGGAAGACGGCGAGGGGACGGCGGTGACGACGAGGTCACCGGTGCTGATCGCCGTCGACCCGGGAGTGCGGGCGCCCGGTGGCGGTGGCCGCGCGCAGTGGCTCGGGCTGCTCCCGTCGACACGGCTGCGGGTGACCGGCCGCCTGGCTCCGGCGACGGCCGGCGGGGACCGGACCGCGGCGATACTGCGCGTACGGAAGGATCCGGCACCGACAGTGGTGGGCGAGCCCAGCAGGCCGCAGCGGCTGGCCGGGCGGTTGCGGGCCGGGCTGCGGGAGGCGACCGAAGGGCTGCCCGCGGACGCGCGGGCGCTGCTGCCCGGACTGGTCGTCGGCGACACCTCGCGGATCACGCCCGAACTGGACGAGGCTTTCGAACAGACCGATCTCGCGCACACCCTCGCGGTCTCCGGCAGCAACCTCACCATCCTGCTCGCCCTGCTCATCGGACCGCCGGGGCTGGCCCAGCAGGTCGAGCGGCGCGGCCTCGCCCCACGCCTGGGACTGTCGCTGCGAGCGACCTCCCTGTTCGCGTCCGCGCTCACCCTCGGATTCGTCGTCGTGTGCCGGCCGGATCCCAGCGTGCTGCGGGCCGCGGTCTGCGGAGCCGTCGCCCTGCTGGCCCTGGCCACCGGCCGCCGCAGATCCCTGCTCCCGGCGCTGGCGACGGCGGTCCTGCTGCTGGTGCTCTACGACCCGTGGCTGGCCCGCAGTTACGGCTTCGTGCTGTCCGTGCTGGCCACCGGGGCGCTGCTGGTGCTGGCGCCCGGCTGGAGCGAGGCGCTGCGACGGCGCGGGGTGCCGGAGCGGCTGGCCGAGGCACTCGGCGCGGCCGCCGCCGCGCAGGCGGTGTGCGCACCGGTCGTCGTGGTGCTGTCGGCGCGGGTGAGCCTGGTGTCGGTCCCGTGCAATCTGCTGGCCGAGATCGCCGTCGCGCCGGCCACGGTCCTGGGGTTCGCGGCGCTCGCGGCGGCCCCGGTGGCGATGCCCCTGGCCAAGGTGCTGACGTGGTGCGCGGGCTGGCCGGCCGGATGGATCGCCGGGATCGCCCGGGCCGGGGCCGCGTTGCCGGGCGCGGGCGTGGACTGGCCGGGGAGCTGGGCGGGGGCGCTGCTGCTGGCCGCGGTCACGGTGGTCGTCGTACCGCTGGGGCGGCGGGTGCTGCGGCATCCCTGGTGGTGCGGGGCGTTCGCGGTGCTGCTCACGCTGCTTGTGGTGCGGCCGGTGCCGCTGACCCGGGTGATCACGGGCTGGCCGCCGCCCGGCTGGCGGCTCGCTATGTGCGACGTGGGGCAGGGCGACGCAACGGTGCTCGCCGCGGGCGCCGGCACGGGCGTGGTGGTGGACGCCGGACCCGATCCGGCCCTGGTCGACCACTGCCTGCGGGAACTCGGCATCACCCGCATCCCGCTGGTCGTCCTGACCCATTTCCACGCCGACCACGTCGCAGGGCTGCCCGGGGTGCTGCGCGGGCGGACGGTGGCGCAGATCGAGACCACCGGGTTCGAGGAGCCCGCGGAGCAGGCCGCGTTCGTACGCAGGGAGGCGGCCGAGTACCGCATTCCGATCACCCGCGCGGTCGCCGGAGAGCGCCGCGCCACCGGCGGGCTGGACTGGCAGGTGCTGTGGCCGCCCCCGGACCCTTTACCGTCGGCCGACGGCCCGAACGACGCCAGTGTCGCGCTGCTGGTCCGTTCGGCCGGGCTGCGGATGCTGCTGCTCGGAGACCTCGAACCGCCGGCCCAGCAGGAACTGCTGAGATCACCGGCCGCCGCCGCGCTGGGCCGGGTGGACGTGCTGAAGGTGGCCCATCACGGGTCGGCGTACCAGGATCCGCAGTTGCTGCGGCTGGCGGCGCCGCGGGTGGCGCTCATCTCGTGCGGGGCGGACAACCCGTACGGGCATCCGGCGCCCGGCACGGTGGCGCGGCTGCGGGCGGCGGGCGCGGTCGTGCTGCGGACCGACCGGGACGGTGCGCTCGCCGTGACCGGCGGCCGTACGGGGCGGGGCGCGGGGGAGTTGGCGGTGGCGCGAGACTGAGGCCATGAAGTCGCTGACCCGCACACAGGCCGACGCGTACCTCCGCCGGCTCGGGGCCGCCCGCCCGGCCCGGCCGACCGCCGAGGCCCTGCACGACCTGCATCTGAGGCATCTGCGGGCCGTGCCCTTCGAGAACCTGTCGATCCACCTCAGCGAGGAGGTCGTGCTGGCGCAGGAACGGCTGCTGGACAAGGTGACCGTCGCGGGCCGGGGCGGGTTCTGCTACGAACTCAACGGAGCCTTCTCGGCGTTGCTGGACGCCCTCGGCTTCGATGTCGCGCTGCTGGCGGCGCGGGTGTACGGGGACGAGGGGCGGCTCGGCATCCCGTACGACCATCTCGCGCTGCGCGTCGGGACGGCGGACGGGAGCGAATGGCTCGCCGATGTCGGGTTCGGGGCGCACAGCCACGGTCCGCTGGCGTTCGCGGAGCGCGGTGAGCAGGAGGATCCGGGAGGCACGTTCCGGATCGCCGCGGCCGGGCCGGACACGGTGGGGACCGGGGGAGAAGCCCATGCGGCCGCCGGGGACCTGGACGTGCTGCGGAACGGGAAGCCGCAGTACCGGCTGGAGGTCCGCCCGCGCGTGCTCGGAGACTTCGCCGCCGGAGCGTGGTGGCACAGCACCTCGCCGTCGTCCCACTTCACCCGGTCACTGGTGTGTACCCGGGTCACCGAGGACGGCGGTCGCGTCACGATCGGCGGGCGCACGCTGACGACGACTGCCGCGGACGGGGCCCGGGAGGTACGGGAGTTGGGGAGCGACGAGGAGGTACTGGCGGTCTACCGGGAGCGGTTCGGCATCCGGCTGGACCGTGTGCCCGTCGTACGGGATTCGCGGGACACCGTCCGGAACGGCTGATCCGGGCTGCACGGACGCCCAGCCCGCTCCCCGCGGGTGGTTCCGGCGCATCTGCCGGATTACCGCGATGTGGCACCGAGTTGCCCCGAAAGCCGTATCGATGATCGAATGTTCCTTCGTCGGTGACGGTGGCGAGGTGTACAGAGGTGACGTGGATGTTCGGCGGCTTGAGGGGAAACCGGACGAAGCGGGTGCAGCGGACGAGTCCCCTCGCGGCGGTGCAGACCCCGCCCGACGCCGGTGTGCTGAGCTGCCGGGTGCTCGACCCGGTCGACGAGCCGGTGACGAACGCCGAGTTCACGGTCACCGACACCCTGGGGCGCACGGTGGTGAGCGGGGGCGTGGATCCCTACGGCTCGTTCGTGACGGCCGTGCCCGCCGGGGAGTACCGGGTGGCGGTGTCCGCCGAGGGGTTCATGCCGTACCGGGCCGTCACGCAGGTCGCGGAGAACAGTCTCGCGTCGCTCGGTGACGTCACCCTCCAGGTCGCCCGGCCGCCGGAGCTGCCCGCGCCGGGGGACTGGGAGATCGAACCGACGCACTCCTCGATCGCCTTCACCGCGCGGCACATCGGACTGGCGCGGATCCACGGGCGGTTCAACTCGTTCGCCGGGGCGGTACGGATCGCCGATCCGATGGAGCGGTCCGCCCTGCACATCGTGATCGACGCCGCGACCATCGACACGGGCGTGCGGATGCGGGACGACCATCTGCGGTCGGCGGACTTCCTGGACGTGCTGAGCTTTCCGACGCTGGAGTTCTACGGCGACCGGTTCGCGTACCGGGGCGGTGCCCGGTGGGCCGTCACGGGAGCGCTGTCCCTGCACGGCGTGACCCGGACCGTGACGCTCGACACCGAGTACCTGGGGCTCGGCAACGGCATGGAGGGCGAGGTGCGGGCGGCCTGCCGGGCCACGACCGAGCTGCACCGCGACGACTTCACCGTGAGCTGGCAGACGATGCTGGCGCGCGGGATCGCCGTGGTCGGACCGAGCATCCGCGTCGACCTGGACGTGCAGATCGTGCCCAAGGGCTGAGCCGGTCACGGCGCCTCTTCGCTGCCGGCGGCCGTGGCCGACAATGGTGCCGTGAGCGATGTGAGACATGTGCTGGTGCTGCCGGACCGCGACGCGGCGGAGGAAGCCGCCGAGGCGCTGGGGGAGCGCTTCGGGATCGGTGAGGAGCCGCGGCTGGTGCGGGACGCGCTGGCGGGGGAGGACGACGCCGAGGACGCCCAGTGGCTGGTGCTGCTGAGGGACGCCGAGGCCCGCCTTGACCCGGCGGAGCTGGACGAGTTCGCCGGCGAGTGGGAGGGCTGGCGCGAGGAGCCGTAGCGAGCGCGCGGCGGCGTTGTCAGTGGGCCGTGGGATGCTTGGCGCGATGGCAAAGAAGACCGCTGATGACGATCCGCTCGCCCCGCTGACGCTCGCCGTGGGGCAGGAGGAGCTGCTCCTCGACCGTGCCGTGCAGCAGGTGGTGGCCGCCGCTCGGGCCGCCGACGCCGACACGGACGTACGGGACCTCACCCCGGACCAGTTGCAGCCCGGCACGCTCGCCGAGCTGACCAGCCCGTCGCTCTTCGCGGAGCGCAAGGTCGTCGTCGTACGCAACGCGCAGGACCTGTCCGCCGACACGGTCAAGGACGTGAAGGCCTACCTCGGCTCACCCGCCGAGGAGATCACGCTGGTCCTGCTGCACGCGGGCGGCGCCAAGGGCAAAGGACTGCTGGACGCGGCCCGCAAGGCGGGGGCGCGGGAGGTCGCCTGCCCGAAGATGACCAAGCCGGCGGACCGGCTCGCGTTCACCCGCGGCGAGTTCCGCGCGCTCGGGCGCTCCGCCACTCCCGAGGCCTGCCAGGCCCTCGTCGACGCCATCGGCAGCGACCTGCGGGAACTGGCATCCGCCGTGACCCAGCTCGCCGCCGACGTCGAGGGCACCATCGACGAGGCCGTCGTCGGGCGGTACTACACCGGGCGGGCCGAGGCATCGAGCTTCACCGTCGCCGACCGGGCCGTGGAGGGCCGTACGGCGGAGGCGCTGGAGGCGTTGCGCTGGTCGCTGGCGACCGGGGTGGCCCCCGTGCTGATCACCAGCGCGCTCGCGCAGGGAGTGCGGGCGATCGGGAAGCTGTCGGGCGCGCGCGGCGGACGGCCCGCGGATCTCGCGCGGGAGCTCGGAATGCCGCCCTGGAAGATCGACCGGGTACGGCAGCAGATGCGCGGCTGGACACCCGACGGGGTCGCGGTGGCGCTGCGGGCCGTCGCCGAGGCCGACGCGGGAGTCAAGGGCGGCGGGGACGATCCCGAGTACGCCCTGGAGAAGGCAGTGGTCACCATCGCGCGGGCGGCCCGCTCGCGCGGCCGGGGCTGACCTCAGGCCCGCCGCGAGGACACCTGGCCCGCGGCGCGGGCAGTAGGCCACCTCGCCGCTCGGGCTCGTCCGGAATGCCGGAAGCCCCGGCGGTCTCCCTGGGGAAGGGTGACGTGCCGGGGCATCGGTTCAAGCTTTTCGAGCCCGTTCCCGCGTGGCGAACGCAGGCCGCGAACAGGCTCTGAGGGCCGTCAGGGGGCGGATGAGAGAGGGCCCGCCCGGATCCTTCCGGCTTCGTATCAAGTGTCAGCCCTGGAGGGACGCGACCTTGGAAGCGAGCGCCGACTTCTTGTTGGCGGCCTGGTTCCTGTGGATGACACCCTTGGAGACGGCCTTGTCGAGCTGACGCGCGGCAGCGCGCTGGTACTCGGTGGCCTTCTCGACGTCACCCGCGGCAGCGGCCTCACGGGCCTTGCGGATCGCGGTCTTCAGGGAGGACTTGACGGCCTTGTTGCGCAGCCGAGCCTTCTCGTTGGTCTTGATCCGCTTGATCTGGGACTTGATGTTCGCCACGAAAGAGCCTTTTCAGGTTCTGGTGCGGGACCGCGCGGATCCCGTACCGATGATTTCTCGAAGACGTGCCTCGCGCTGAGAGGGCAAGAGACACAGCTGCCCAGAGTAGCAGCGGGGCGGGGAACGGCCCAAACCGGTCCCCGGTCCCCTGTCATGGGACCATGGAGGCTACGTATCGATCCGACCCGAGGCACAAGGCGCCTCAAGAGACAGGACCCTGCGTGCCCGCGACCCCTAAGAATGTGCCCGAGCCGAGCCGTACCGACCCGGCGCTGATCCGCAATTTCTGCATCATCGCGCACATCGACCACGGCAAGTCCACGCTCGCCGACCGGATGCTCCAGCTGACCGGTGTGGTCGAGCAGCGGCAGATGCGTGCTCAGTACCTCGACCGGATGGACATCGAGCGCGAGCGCGGCATCACGATCAAGTCCCAGGCGGTGCGTCTGCCCTGGGCCCCGACCGAGGGCCCCGACCAGGGCAGCACGCACATCCTCAACATGATCGACACCCCGGGGCACGTCGACTTCACCTACGAGGTCTCGCGGTCGCTGGCGGCCTGCGAAGGGACCGTCCTCCTCGTCGACGCCGCCCAGGGCATCGAGGCGCAGACTCTCGCCAACCTCTACCTGGCGATGGAGAACGACCTCGCGATCATCCCCGTGCTCAACAAGATCGACCTGCCGGCCGCGCAGCCCGAGAAGTTCGCCGAGGAACTGGCGAACCTGGTCGGCTGCGACCCGGACGACGTGCTGCGGGTCTCCGCGAAGACCGGTGTCGGCGTCGACGCGCTGCTGAACAAGGTCGTCAAGGAGATCCCGGCGCCGGTCGGTGTCGCCGACGCGCCCGCCCGCGCGATGATCTTCGACTCGGTCTACGACTCCTACCGCGGTGTCGTCACCTACGTCCGTGTCATCGACGGCCAGCTCAACAAGCGCGAGCGCATCAGGATGATGTCGACGGGCGCCACCCACGAGCTGCTGGAGATCGGGACGAACTCGCCGGAGATGCTGGGCGCCGACGGCCTCGGCGTCGGCGAGGTGGGGTATCTGATCACCGGTGTGAAGGACGTCCGCCAGTCCAAGGTCGGTGACACCGTCACCAGCCAGACCAAGGGCGCCACGGAGGCTCTTGGCGGCTACAAGGACCCGAAGCCGATGGTCTTCTCCGGTCTGTATCCGCTGGACGGCTCCGACTACCCGGAGCTGCGTGAGGCCCTGGACAAGCTCCAGCTCAACGACGCCGCGCTCGTCTACGAGCCGGAGACCTCCGCCGCCCTCGGCTTCGGTTTCCGCGTCGGTTTCCTCGGCCTGCTGCACCTGGACGTCATCCGGGAACGGCTGGAGCGCGAGTTCGGGCTCGATCTCATCGCGACCGCCCCGAACGTGGTCTACCGCGTCGTGATGGAGGACGGCAGCGAGCACACGGTCACCAATCCGAGCGAATTCCCCGAGGGGAAGATCGGCGAGGTGTACGAGCCGGTCGTGCGCGCCACCATCCTGGCGCCCAGCGAGTTCATCGGCTCGATCATGGAACTGTGCCAGACCCGGCGCGGCACCCTGCTCGGCATGGACTACCTGTCCGAGGACCGCGTCGAGATCCGGTACACGCTGCCGCTCGCGGAGATCGTCTTCGACTTCTTCGACCAGCTGAAGTCGAAGACGCGCGGGTACGCGTCGCTGGACTACGAGCCCACCGGCGAGCAGACGTCCAGCCTGGTCAAGGTCGACATCCTGCTGCACGGCGACAAGGTGGACGCCTTCTCGGCGATCACGCACAAGGACGCGGCCTACGCGTACGGCGTGCGGCTCGTCGCCAAGCTGCGCGAGCTCATCCCCCGGCAGGCCTTCGAGGTGCCCATCCAGGCAGCCATCGGCTCCCGGGTGATCGCCCGCGAGACCATCCGCGCCATCCGCAAGGACGTCCTCGCCAAGTGCTACGGCGGTGACATCTCCCGTAAGCGCAAGCTGCTGGAGAAGCAGAAGGAAGGCAAGAAGCGGATGAAGATGGTGGGTTCCGTGGAGGTTCCTCAGGAGGCCTTCATCGCGGTCCTCAGCAGCGATGACAGCGCGGGATCGGCCAAGAGCAAGAAGTAACCACCGGTAACATCCGGCCGCGGCCGCAAAACGGGTGCAACAGGGGTCCGCCGTACGAAAGTGCGTCGGGCCCCTACGCGTGCGTAGGGTCGCTCTCGGTGGAACATGCGGGAAAACAGACAGGCCGGGGCCCCTTACGTACGGGCCGGTCGCGGCTTACTCTGATCCCTGCTCGATAGTTACTCACGAGTTAAACAAGAAGTTCGAACCGCACCGTGAGTGAACCCAGCCGTACTGAGCCAGCCGCACCGTCGCGGGCCCCCGGAGGATGTCGTGAGCGACACGCAGACACTGATCGAGAACCGTCCGCCGTCTGTGGCGGCCCTCTTCCTGGAGCGTGTGGCGGCCACACCGGACGCCGAGGCCTACCGGTACCCGGTGCCCGCCGCCTCCGGCCAGGGCCCGGACGAATGGAAGTCGCTGACCTGGGCGCAGGCCGCCGAACGCGTCTACGCGATCGCCGCCGGACTCATCGAACTCGGCATCGAACCCGAGCAGCGCGTCGCCCTCGCCTCCTCCACGCGCGTGGAGTGGATCCTCGCCGACCTCGGCATCCTGTGCGCGGGAGCGGCCACCACGACCGTGTACCCGCAGACCAACGCCGAGGAGTCGGCGTTCATCCTGTCCGACTCCGGCAGCCGGGTGCTGATCGCCGAGGACGCGGCACAGGTCGCCAAGGCCCTGGAGAAGCGCGCGGAACTGCCCGAGCTCACCCGGATCGTCGTCATCGACCCGGCAGGCCCGGAGACGGGCGACGAGGTCATCAGCCTGGCCGAGCTGGAGCGGCGCGGCGCCGCGTACCTGGAGGAGCACCCCGAGCTGATCAAGGAGCGGGTCGGGGCGATCACCAAGGAGCAGCTCGCCACGCTCATCTACACCTCCGGCACCACCGGCCGTCCCAAGGGCGTACGGCTGCCGCAGGACAACTGGTCGTACATGGCGAAGGCGATCGCCGCGACCGGCCTGATCGGCACCGACGACGTGCAGTACCTGTGGCTGCCGCTCGCCCACGTCTTCGGCAAGGTGCTCACCTCCGGGCAGATCGAGGTCGGACACGTCACGGCCGTCGACGGCCGCGTCGACAAGATCATCGAAAACCTGCCGATCGTGCAGCCCACCTACATGGCGGCCGTACCGCGCATCTTCGAGAAGGTCTACAACGGCGTCGCCGCGAAGGCGCGCGCCGGCGGTGCCGCCAAGTACAAGATCTTCCAGTGGGCGGCCGACGTCGCCCGCGAGTACGCCAAGGTCACCCAGGACAACTTCCGCCGCACCGGTGCCGCGACCGCGCCGTTCGGGCTGGCCGCCAAGCACAAGGTCGCCGACGGGCTCGTCTACTCCAAGCTGCGCGAGGCCTTCGGCGGACGGCTGCGGGCCTGTGTCTCCGGGTCCGCCGCGCTGGCCCCCGAGATCGGCTACTTCTTCGCCGGTGCCGGTGTGCACGTCCTGGAGGGCTACGGTCTGACGGAGTCCTCCGCCGCGTCCCTGGTCAACCCGGGCGAGGCCTACCGCACCGGCACGGTCGGCAAGCCGCTGCCCGGCTGCGAGGTGCGCATCGCCGACGACGGGGAGATCCTGCTCCGCGGCCCCGGCATCATGGAGGGCTACCACGGGCTGCCCGAGAAGACGGCCGAGGTCCTGGAGGCCGACGGATGGTTCCACACCGGTGACATCGGTGAACTGTCCCCCGACGGCTACCTGCGGATCACCGACCGCAAGAAGGACCTCATCAAGACGTCCGGCGGCAAGTACATCGCGCCCGCCGAGGTCGAGGGACAGTTCAAGGCGGTCTGCCCGTACGTCTCCAACATCCTCGTGCACGGCGCCGACCGGAACTTCTGCACCGCCCTGATCGCCCTCGACGAGGTCGCGATCCTCGACTGGGCCAAGGAGAACGGTCTGGAGGGCAAGTCCTACGCCGAGATCGTGGCGGCGCCGGCGACCGTCGAGATGGTCGACGGTTACGTCAAGCAGCTCAACGAGGGTCTGCAGCGCTGGCAGACCATCAAGAAGTTCCGGCTGCTGCCCCGGGACTTGGACGTGGAGCACGGGGAGATCACGCCGAGCCTGAAGGTAAAGAGGCCGGTGGTGGAGCGGGGTTACAAGCACCTCATCGACGAGATGTACGCGGGGACGCGCGAGGCGTAGCGGCCGCGCCGTCAGGTTCCGGCGCGCGGGGGCTGGTCGCGCAGGCCCCCGCGCGCCCGCGGCCGGATCAGCCGGCGCAGCTCGCCCACCTCGGCCCGCAGGGCCGCCGCGTCCGGCGGGCCGTCTCCCGACAGGTGGTCCTCCAAGGCCGCCAGACGGGTGCTCAACTCGCCGAAGTCCGCCTGTTCCCGGCTCAGCAGTGTCTGCAACTGCTGGTTCTTCCTGTGCAGCTCCAGGAACACGTTGACCTTCGCCCGCAGCACCCACGGGTCGAAGGGTTTCGTCAGATAGTCCGCCGCGCCCGTCGCGTACCCGCGGAAGGCGTATCCGGCGTCCTCCTCGACTCCCGTCAGGAAGATGATCGGGACGTCCTTGGTCTGGTCGAGCCGTTTGATGTTCGCGGCCGTCTCGAAGCCGTCCATGCCCGGCATGCGGATGTCCAGGAGGACCACGGCGAAGCGGCGGCGCAGCAGGGCCTTCATCGCCTCCTCGCCGGAACGCGCGCGCACTATCGGCTCGTTCAGCGATCCCAGAACGGCCTCCAGTGCGATCAGGTTGTCCTCCATGTCGTCGACCAGGAGGATGCCGGCCCGCTCGTCAGTGGTCATCGCCCCGTCCGTTCCGTGGCGGCGGTCGCGTCGTCCTGCGTGCCGTCGGGGTCCAGGAGTGCGCAGACGACGGTGAGCAGCCGGTCGACGTCCACGGGTTTGGGCACGTAGTCGTTGGCGCCGCGGGCGATGGACTTCTCGCGGTCGCCGGGCATCGCCTTCGCCGTCAGCGCGACGATCGGCAGCCCGGTCCAGCGCGGGGCGCGGCGGATGGCTGCGATGGTCTCGTAGCCGTCCATCTCCGGCATCATGATGTCCATCAGGACCAGTTCGACGTCCGCGTTGCGTTCGAGGGTCTCGATGCCTTCCCGGCCGTTCTCCGCGTACAGCACGGGCATGCCGACGCGGCCCAGGACGTGGGTGAGCGCGAACACGTTGCGGATGTCGTCGTCGATGATCAGCACGCGCCGGCCGGGCAGGACCCGTCCGGCGCGGCCGGACTGCCAGGCCGCCAGTTTGGCCGGGGCCGGCCAGGAGTCGTCGGTGTCGGGGGCGCCGGACCTGGCGGGGTCGGGGGCCGGCGGGACACGGTCCTCGGGGGTCGGGCCCGTCGCGGGGTGGCCGGGGCTGACGACCGGGACGTACAGCGTGAACGTCGAGCCCCTGCCCTGTTCGCTCGCCGCGACGATACGGCCGCCGAGCAGGCCCGCGATCTCGCGGCTGATGGACAGGCCGAGGCCGGTGCCGCCGTACTTGCGGTTCGTCGTCCCGTCGGCCTGCTGGAACGCCTCGAAGATCACCGGGAGTTTCTCGGCGGCGATGCCGATGCCGGTGTCCGTCACCTCGAAGGCGATCACCTCGTCGCTGCCGTGGACGTAGTGCTGTTCGGGGTCCTTGACCCGGTCGACCCGCAGTTCCACCCGTCCCTTGGCGGTGAACTTGATCGCGTTGGAGAGCAGGTTGCGCAGGATCTGCTGGAGTCGCTGTTCGTCGGAGTGCATCTCGCGCGGCACGTCCTCGCCGACCGCCACCTCGAAGGCCAGGCCCCGGTCCAGGGTCAGCGGGCGGAAGGTGGCGTGGACGTAGTCGAGGAGCTTGATCAGCGGCAGGCGTTTGGGGCGTACGTCCATGCGGCCGGCCTCGATCTTCGACAGGTCCAGGATGTCGTTGATGAGCTGGAGGAGGTCCGAGCCGGAGCGGTGGATCGTCGTCGCGAACTGGACCTCCTGGTCGGAGAGGCGGCCGTCCGGGTTGTCGGACAGCAGCCGGGCCAGGATCAGCAGGGAGTTCAGCGGAGTGCGCAGTTCGTGGGACATGTTCGCCAAGAACTCCGACTTGTACTGCGAAGACGTCGCCAGGAGCGCGGCCTTTTCCTCCAGTTCCGCGTTCGAGCGCTGCAGTTCGGCCTGTTGTTCCTGGAGTTCGTCCGAGCGTTCCTGGAGCTGCATCGCCAGGCGCTGCGACTCGCCGAGCAGGGACTCCGTGCGGGAGTTGGCGATGATCGTGTTGATGGCGACGCCGATGGTGTTGACGAACTGGTCGAAGAAGGCCAGATGGACGTCGGAGAACCGGGAGAAGGAGGCCAGTTCGATCACGCCGAGGAGTTTGTCCTCGAAGAGGATCGGGATGATGACGATCGTCGTCGGCGCCGCTTCGCCGAGACCGCTGTTGATCTTGATGTAGTCCGGTGGCGCCTCCTCGACGAGGATCCGCTTCTTCTCGCGGGCCGCCTGGCGGATCAGGCCGTGCACCGGCAGGCCGCCCGTCTCGACGATCGCGTCCTGGGCCGAGCCGTAGCCGGCGATGAACGCCAGGCCCTTCGCCGGCGGGGCCGTCCCGACGGCGGCGCCGTCCTCGTCCGGGTCGGCCAAAAAGAACGCGCCGTACTGGGCGTTCACCAAGGGGGTCAGCTCGCGCAGGATCAGGTCGGCGACCTCCATCAGGTCCCGGTGGCCCTGCATCAGCGCGGCGAGCCGGGCCAGATTGGACTCCAGCCAGTCCTTCGCGCGGGTCGTCTCGCGCAGGTTGGCCACCATCAGGTTGATGTTGTCCTTCAGTTCGGCGACCTCGCCCTGCGTCTCCACCGTGATCGACCGGGACATGTCGCCCTGGGCCACCGCCGACGCGACCTCGGCGATCGCACGGACCTGGGTGGTGAGGTTGAGGGCGAGTTCGTTGACGTTGGTCGTCAGGCGCTTCCAGGTGCCGTACACGCCCTCCACACGCGCCTGCCCGCCCAGCTGTCCCTCCGAGCCCACCTCGCGAGCCACGCGGGTCACCTCGGACGAGAACGACGACAGGGTGTCGACCATCGTGTTGATCGTCGTCTTCAGTTCGAGGATCTCGCCGCGCGCGTCCACGTCGATCTTCTTCGACAGGTCGCCCTGTGCCACGGCCGTCGCGACCTGGGCGATGTTGCGGACCTGCGAGGTGAGGTTGTCGGCCATGTAGTTGACGTTGTCGGTCAGGTCACGCCAGACGCCGGAGACGCCGAGGACCTGGGCCCGGCCGCCGAGCCGGCCGTCGGTGCCGACCTCGCGGGCCACGCGCGTGACCTCGTCGGCGAAGGCCCGCAATTGTTCCACCATCGTGTTGACGGTGTCCTTCAGTTCCAGGATCTCGCCGCGCGCGTCGACGGTGATTTTCTTGGAAAGATCGCCGTTGGCGACGGCCGTCGTCACCTGGGCGATGTTGCGGACCTGGGAGGTCAGGTTCAGCGCCATGAAGTTGACGTTGTCGGTGAGGTCCTTCCAGACGCCCGAGGCGCCTCTGACCTGCGCCTGACCGCCGAGGTTGCCCTCGGTTCCGACTTCGCGTGCCACGCGGGTGACTTCGTCGGCGAAGGCGGAGAGCTGGTCGACCATCGTGTTGATCGTCGATTTCAGTTCGAGGATCTCGCCTTTCGCCTCCACGGTGATCTTCTTTCCGAGATCGCCCTGTGCGACGGCCGTGGAGACCAGCGCGATGTTGCGGACCTGCGACGTCAGGTTGTCCGCCATGAAGTTCACGTTGTCGGTGAGGTCTTTCCACACGCCGGAGACGCCCCGTACCTGCGCCCGGCCGCCGAGGTTGCCCTCGGTTCCGACTTCGCGTGCCACGCGCGTGACTTCGTCGGCGAAGGCGGAGAGCTGGTCGACCATCGTGTTGATCGTCGACTTCAGTTCCAGGATCTCGCCCTTCGCGTCGACCGTGATCTTCTGCGAGAGGTCGCCGTTGGCGACGGCCGTCGTCACCTGGGCGATGTTGCGGACCTGGGAGGTCAGGTTCGACGCCATGAAGTTGACGTTGTCGGTGAGGTCCTTCCACACGCCGGAGACGCCCCGCACCTGCGCCCGGCCGCCCAGCTGGCCCTCCGTGCCGACCTCGCGCGCGACGCGCGTCACCTCGTCGGCGAACGCGGACAGCTGGTCGACCATGGTGTTGACGGTCAGTTTCAGCTCCAGCAGTTCACCGGTCGCCTCGACGGTCACCGTGCGGGTCAGGTCGCCGCGGGCCACGGCCGTCGTCACCAGGGCGATGTCACGGACCTGGGCGGTCAGCCGGGACGCCATCGTGTTGACGGCCTCCGTCACGTCCCGCCAGCTGCCGGACAGGCGCTGCACCTTGGCCCGGCCGCCGAGCCGTCCCTCGGTGCCGACCTCGCGCGCGACCCGCGTCACCTCGCCGGTGAACAGGGACAACTGGTCGACCATCTTGTTCACCGCGCGGCCCAGCCGGCGCAGGTCCCCGCGCAGCTGGCGGCTGCCGTCGTGCAGGTCGACGCGCTGGGTCAGGTCGCCGCCGGCCACCGCGTCCAGCACGCGTGTGGCGTTCGCCGCCGGTGCGACCAGCGCGTCGAGGACCTGGTTGACGTCGTCGACCCGGGACGTCCAGGCACCCTGGCCGGGACTGGCCGAGACGCGTTCGTCGAGACGGCCGTGGCGCACCAGCTCCCGTTTCACGCGCTGCACCTCGGTGTTGAAGTGCACGCTGCGATCCATGATCTGGTTGAAGACCGCGGTGAGTTCGCCGACGATCCCCTCCCCGCCCTCCGGCGCCTTCGTGAAGTCGCCGTCGCGGGCGGCGGTCATCGCGGCGAGCAGGGGGCGCAGCTCGGATGCTCGGAGTTGTTCCGGTTTCTGTCCGACTTCGAGCACACGCGTAGCACGGTTCTCACTCATGGCGGCCCACTTCGGTAACTCGGTGCTTATGGGCGCAGTCAGTCTGTCACTCTGTCCGCATCGACCGGGATGCATTCGTCCGAACTGCTCGGGGAGCTCGACATGGGGGCCATACCCACGCAACGGGAGACCGTCTCCCGGGTCCGTGAGGCGCCTGCGCACGACGAGGCGCCCGCGCCTGCGCACGACGAGGCGCCCGCGCCCGCGCACGAGGTCGCGGGCGCGTACGCGCAGGGGCGCGCGACCCTGCCCGGCAGCCCCCTGGCGCCGGGCTCCGCCCGCGCGCTGGTGCGCGCCGCCGTCGACGAGTGGACGGACTGCGGCCTGCTGGAGCCGGGACAGCGGATCGCCGAGGACGCCATGGTCGTCGTCAGCGAACTGGTCACCAACGCCGTCGTGCACGCCGGCACCGACGTCGAGGTCGAGTGGTGGCTGGAGGAGACACGGCAGGAGACGGCGTTCGTCGTCGAGGTCACCGACCGCCATCCCTCCCGCGCCCCGCGCGACCACCCGGGCGAGACGCCGTACGAGACCCCGGAGTACGGGCGCGGGCTGCGCCTGGTCGCCTCGCTCGCGGAGTCCTGGGGCGTCACCTACCGCATCGGCGCGAAGACGGTGTGGGCCCGCCTGACCGGCCGGGGCGGCACGCTCCCGGACGAGCAGGAGCTGAAGGTGGCCGAGATCCTCGCGCCCGAGCCTCCCGCGCACGCCTCCGCGCCGGAGCGCGGCTGTCCCCGGCGTTCCGACCGGGACCGGGACTGGCTGGACAGGGGCGCGCTGTCGTTCCTCGCCGAGGCCTCCGACCTGCTCGCCGGGCAGCTCGACGAGAACCTGGTGGCCGCGCTCACCGGCCAGCTGATCGTGCCGCGGCTGGCGGACTGGTGCGCGGTGTGGCTGGAGGACGAGTCGACCGTGCGGCCCGGCGGCCACGGCGACGCGAGCGGCGCGGGCGGGCCGCGGCTGGCCCGGGTCTGGCACGGCAGCGAGAACCGCATCGAGGACCTGCGCCGGGCGCTGGAGAAGGACCCGCCGTGCGCGACGGGCGGACTGCGGTCGGGGCCCGAGCCGTATCCCTGGCCCGGCGAGGCGCTCGGCGGCCCGCAGGGCGCGGTCGGCTCGGCGCTCGCCTACCGGCTGATCGCGGGCGGACGTCCGCTCGGCACGCTCGTGATCGGACGCCTGGGCCCGGCCGGTTTCCCGGACGAGATCACCGGCCTGGTCGAGGACTTCGGCCGCCGGGTGGCGCTCGCCATCGGCGCGGCCCGCCAGTACGCCCGGCAGGCCACCATCAGCGCCGTCCTGCAGCGCGGGCTGCTGCCCGGCGCGGTCGCCGAGATCCCGGGCATGCGCAGCGCCCTGGTCTACGAGCCCTGCGACAAGGGCGGCCCCAGCGGTGACTTCTACGACCTCTTCCCGGCCGGCGACGGCCGCTGGTGCTTCGCCGTCGGCGACGTGCAGGGCAAGGGTCCCGAGGCCGCGGTCGTGATCGGTCTGGCGCGGCCCTGGCTGCGGCTGCTCGCCCGCGAGGGCTACCGGGTCGCCGATGTCCTGGACCGGCTCAACCAGCTCCTCCTGGACGACGCCACCGAGGCCGCGGACGCCGCCGCACGCGCGCTGGTCGCGGCCGGCGGCCGCGCGGTGCCGCCGGGCGACGGCCCGCAGACACGTTTCCTCTCCCTCCTGTACGGCGAGCTGACGCCGCTGGAGGGGGGCGGTGTCCGCTGCACCCTGGCCTCGGCCGGGCACCCGCTGCCGCTGCTCCTCGGCCCCGGCGGCGAGGTCCGCACCGCCGCCCGGCCGCAGACCCTGCTCGGCGTCGTGGAGGACGAGACGTACACCAGCGAGACCATCGAGCTGGGGCCCGGCGACAGCCTGCTGTGCGTGACCGACGGGGTCACCGAGCGCCGCTCGGGCTCCCGGCAGTTCGACGACGGCGACGGGCTCGCGCGGGCGCTCGCGGGCTGCACGGGCCTGAGCGCCGAGCTGATCGCCGAGCGCATCAGACGCCTCGTGCACGAGTTCGGCGGCGGGCAGCCGGAGGACGACCTCGCGCTGCTGGTCCTCCAGGCCGAGTGACCGGCGCCGCGGGCGGCGGGCGGCGTCCGGGACGGGCGTCGCGGGGTTCGGGCGGCGTACGGGACAATGGAGGACATGCCTTCCGCACTTCCCGACGGCGAGCCGGTCCCGGACGACGGCGCGCTCCCGGCGCACGCGCTGGCCGGTGCCGCCGACCGCCCGCTCGGCTTCTACCTGCACGTCCCGTACTGCGCGACCCGCTGCGGCTACTGCGACTTCAACACCTACACGGCGACCGAGCTGCGCTCCACCGGCGGTGTCCTCGCCTCCCGCGACAACTACGCCGACACCCTGGCCGACGAGGTCCGGCTGGCCCGCAAGGTCCTCGGCGACGACCCGCGCGAGGTCCGCACGGTGTTCGTGGGCGGGGGCACGCCGACGCTGCTGGCCGCCGGTGACCTGGTGCGGATGCTGGGCGCGATCCGGGACGAGTTCGGACTGGCCGCCGACGCGGAGGTCACGACGGAGGCGAACCCGGAGTCCGTCGACCCCGCCTACCTGGCGGCCCTGCGCGAGGGCGGCTTCAACCGGATCTCCTTCGGCATGCAGAGCGCCCGGCAGCACGTGCTGCGCGTCCTGGACCGCACGCACACCCCCGGGCGCCCCGAGGCGTGCGTGGCCGAGGCCCGCGCGGCCGGTTTCGAGCACGTCAACCTCGACCTGATCTACGGCACGCCGGGCGAGTCCGACGACGACTGGCGGGCCTCGCTGGACGCGGCGGTCGGGGCCGGCCCCGACCACGTGTCCGCGTACGCGCTGATCGTCGAGGAGGGCACCCAGCTGGCCCGCCGGATCCGCCGGGGCGAGGTCCCGATGACCGACGACGACGTGCACGCGGACCGCTACCTGATCGCCGAGGAGATGCTGTCGGCGGCCGGCTTCGACTGGTACGAGGTGTCCAACTGGGCCACCTCCGAGGCCGCCCGGTGCCTGCACAACGAGCTGTACTGGCGGGGCGCCGACTGGTGGGGCGCGGGACCGGGCGCGCACGCGCACGTGGGCGGCGTGCGCTGGTGGAACGTCAAGCATCCCGGCGCGTACGCGGCGGCGCTGGCGGCGGGACGGTCGCCGGGCGCCGGGCGCGAGGTCCTCACCGACGAGGACCGCCGGGTGGAGCGGATCCTGCTGGAGCTGCGGCTGCGCGAGGGAGTGCCGCTGACGCTGCTGAAGGAGCAGGGGCGGACGGCGGCCCGGCGCGCGCTGGCGGACGGGCTGCTGGAGAAGGGCCCGTACGACGGCGGACGGGCCGTGCTGACGCTGCGCGGCCGGCTGCTCGCCGACGCGGTGGTCCGGGACCTCGTGGACTGAGAGGCGGGCGGTCCGGACCCCGAGGGGGAGACCCTAGGGAGCCGTCACGAAGTCGATCAGTTCCTCCACCCGGCCCAGCAGTTCCGGTTCCAGGTCCTTGTAGGAGCCGACGCGGGCCAGGATCGCCTGCCACACCGCGCCCGTGTTGTCCGAGGGCCAGCCGAGCGCCCGGCACACGCCCGTCTTCCAGTCCTGGCCGTGCGGGACCCGCGGCCAGGCGTCGATGCCGACGGCGGCCGGTTTCACCGCCTCCCAGACGTCGATGTACGGGTGGCCGACCACCAGGGCGTGTCCGCTGGTGACCGACTCGGCGATGCGCCACTCCTTGGTGCCGGGCACCAGGTGGTCCACCAGGACCCCGAGGCGGGCGTCGGGGCCCGGCGCGAACTCGGCGACGATCGCCGGCAGGTCGTCCACGCCCCCCAGGTACTCCACGACCACGCCCTCCACGCGCAGGTCGTCGCCCCAGACCTTCTCGACGAGTTCCGCGTCGTGGCGGCCCTCGACGTAGATGCGGCCGGCGCGGGCCACGCGCGCGCGTGCGCCGGGGACGGCGACGGAACCGGAGGCCGTGCGGGAGGGGCGCGCGGGGGCGGCAGCGGCGGGGCGCACGAGGGTGACCACCCGGCCCTCCAGGAGGAAGCCGCGGGGCTCCAGCGGGAAGACGCGGTGTTTGCCGAAGCGGTCCTCCAGCGTCACCGTGCCCGCCTCGCAGCGGATCACCGCGCCGCAGAAGCCGGTGCCGGGTTCCTCGACGACCAGGCCGGGTTCGGCGGCCACCTCCGGGACCGGCTTCGGCTTCTTCCACGGCGGGGTCAGGTCGGCGGAGTACTGGCGCATTCGGATGACGATAGGAGAAGCGGGGGCGGCGTGGTCACGACACGCCGAAGCGGGCGGCGAGCGCGTCGCGCTGGCGTCGTACGAAGGCCGCGTCCACCACCGCTCCGTGACCGGGCACGTACCGGGCGTCCTCGCCGCCCAGGGACAGCAGGCGGTCCAGCGCGACCGGCCAGCGGGACGGCACGGCGTCGGGTCCGGTCTGCGGCTCGCCGGACTCCTCCACCAGGTCGCCGCAGAACACCACCGCGGGGTCGCCGGGGACGAGGACCGCGAGGTCGTGCCGGGTGTGGCCGGGGCCCACGGCGGCCAGCAGGGCCCGGCGGCCGGTGCCGAGGTCCAGGGTCCGTTCGCCGCGCACCGCGCGGCCGGGCTCCGTCAGCGCGGCCACCGCCTCGGCGGCCTCGGCGGCCGGCAGGCCGTTGCGGACCGCGTCCAGGCGGATCTCCTCGCGGCCGTGCCCGAACACGGCCTCTACGCCCGCCGCCGCGTACACGTCGGCGCCCGCGAACGCCGGGGCGCCGAGGACGTGGTCGAAGTGGGGATGGGTGAGCGCGAGATCGGTCACACGGCGTCCGGCCAGCCGCCGCGCCTGCCCGCGCAACCGCGCGCCCTCCGCGAGGCTCGACCCGGCGTCCACCATCAGGGCCCGGCCCGCCCCGAGAACCAGCCCGGCCGTGCAGTCCCAGCCCGGCAGCCGGCACCGGCCGACCCCCTCGGCCAGCCGCTCCCAGCCCAGCTCTTCCCAAGTCACCGTCATACCGGGACGCTAGCTGCAGAACGCAACGGGTCCCGGCCGACCTTGCCCGGTCGGTGCCCGACGGCCGTACACTGGGCCGGGGACGCTGGCACTCGGGATCGCAGAGTGCCAGACGAAAGACCCGAAAGGCCGCGGGGACGACTTTCTGGAGGTGTGGCGCCGCATGCTGAGTGAACGCAGGCTTCAGGTATTGCGCGCCATCGTCCAGGACTACGTCGGTACCGAGGAGCCGGTCGGGTCGAAGGCGCTGACCGAGCGGCACAACCTCGGCGTCTCCCCGGCGACCGTGCGCAACGACATGGCCGCCCTGGAGGACGAGGGGTACATCGCCCAGCCGCACACCAGCGCCGGGCGGATCCCGACCGACAAGGGCTACCGGCTGTTCGTCGACAAGCTCGCCGGTGTCAAGCCGATGACCGCGCCCGAGCGGCGGGCCATCCAGAACTTCCTCGACGGCGCCGTCGACCTCGACGACGTCGTGGCGCGGACGGTGCGGCTGCTGGCGCAGCTGACCCGGCAGGTCGCGGTCGTGCAGTACCCGTCGCTGACGCGGTCCACCGTGCGGCACGTGGAACTGCTGGCGCTCGCGCCGGCCCGGCTGATGCTGGTGCTGATCACCGACACCGGACGGGTCGAACAGCGTATGGTCGACTGTCCGGCGCCCTTCGGGGAGTCCGCGCTGGCGGATCTGCGGGCACGGCTCAACAGCCGGGTCGCGGGCCGCCGGTTCTCGGACGTGCCCCGGCTGGTGGAGGATCTGCCGGAAGCCTTCGAGGCCGAGGACCGCGGTACGGTCTCGGCGGTGCTCTCCACCCTGCTGGAGACGCTCGTCGAGGAGAACGAGGAGCGGCTGATGATCGGCGGTACCGCCAATCTCACCCGCTTCGGACATGACTTTCCCCTCATGATCCGGCCCGTCCTGGAGGCGCTGGAGGAGCACGTCGTGCTCCTCAAGCTCATGGGCGAGGCGGGGGATTCGGGCATGACCGTACGCATCGGTCACGAGAACGCCTACGAGGGACTCAACTCCACGTCCGTGGTGTCGGTCGGCTACGGTTCGGGCGGCGAGGCACTCGCCAAACTCGGCGTGGTCGGACCGACCCGCATGGATTACCCGGGAACGATGGGAGCGGTACGAGCGGTGGCACGGTACGTCGGACAGATCCTGGCGGAGTCGTAAGTGGCCACGGACTACTACGCCGTTCTCGGCGTGCGCCGCGACGCGTCGCAGGAAGAGATCAAGAAGGCCTTCCGTCGGCTCGCGCGCGAGCTGCACCCGGACGTCAACCCGGATCCGAAGACCCAGGAGCGGTTCAAGGAGATCAACGCCGCCTACGAGGTGCTCTCGGACCCGCAGAAGAAGCAGGTCTACGACCTCGGCGGCGATCCGCTCTCGCAGAGCGGCGGCGCGGGCGCGGGCGGCTTCGGGGCCGGCGGCTTCGGGAACTTCTCGGACATCATGGACGCGTTCTTCGGTACGGCGTCGCAGCGCGGTCCGCGCTCGCGCACCCGCCGCGGCCAGGACGCCATGATCCGGATCGAGGTCGAGCTGGACGAGGCGGCCTTCGGCACGACCAAGGACATCCAGGTCGACACGGCCGTCGTCTGCAACACCTGCAACGGCGAGGGCGCGGCGCCGGGCACCTCGGCGCAGACCTGCGACATGTGCCGCGGCCGCGGTGAGGTGTCGCAGGTGACGCGGTCCTTCCTGGGCCAGGTCATGACCTCGCGGCCGTGTCCGCAGTGCCAGGGCTTCGGCACCGTCGTGCCCACGCCGTGCCCCGAGTGCGCCGGCGACGGCCGGGTGCGCTCGCGCCGGACGCTGACCGTGAAGATCCCCGCGGGTGTCGACAACGGCACCCGGATCCAGCTCGCCGGCGAGGGCGAGGTCGGCCCCGGCGGCGGTCCGGCCGGCGACCTGTACGTCGAGATCCACGAGCTGCCGCACTCCACGTTCCAGCGGCGCGGCGACGACCTGCACTGCACGGTGACGATCCCGATGACGGCGGCGTCCCTCGGCACGAAGGTGCCGCTGGAGACGCTGGACGGCCTGGAGGAGGTCGACATCCGGCCGGGCACCCAGTCCGGGCAGTCGATCCCGCTGCACGGGCGCGGTGTCACGCACCTGCGCGGCGGCGGCCGCGGCGACCTGATCGTGCACGTCGAGGTGACGACCCCGACCAAGCTCGACCCCGAGCAGGAGCGGCTGCTGCGGGAACTGGCGAAGCTGCGCGGCGAGGAGCGTCCGACGGGCCAGTTCCAGCCCGGCCAGCAGGGTCTGTTCAGCCGTCTCAAGGACGCGTTCAACGGGCGCTGACGGGCCGCCGGGCCGGGGCGCCGCCCCCGCGGGCCGGACATATGTGGCATGTGCCAAAGGGGCGGCCCGATTCGGTCTTGTTCGGAGGACGTGACAACATGCCGTCATGTCCTCCGCACTGACCGATCTCTTCCCGCTTCCGATCGTGCAGGCCCCGATGGCGGGCGGGGTCTCCGTGCCGCAGCTCGCCGCCGCCGTGTCCGAGGCGGGCGGCCTCGGCTTCCTGGCCGCCGGGTACAAGACCGCCGACGGGATGTACCAGGAGATCAAGCAGCTGCGGGGACTGACCGGCCGGCCCTTCGGCGTGAACGTGTTCATGCCGCAGCCCGAGCACGCCGAGTCCGGCGCGGTGGAGGTGTACGCGCACCAGCTGGCCGGTGAGGCCGCCTGGTACGAGACCGAGCTCGGCGACCCGGACAGCGGCCGCGACGACGGCTACGACGCGAAGCTCGCCGTCCTCCTCGACAACCCGGTGCCCGTGGTCTCCTTCCACTTCGGCGTGCCGAGCCCGGAGGCGCTTCAGGCGCTGCGCCGGGCGGGCACCCTCACCCTCGTCACCGCCACCACCGCCGAGGAGGCGCTCGCCGTCGAACGGGCCGGCGCCGACGCGGTGATCGCCCAGGGCGTGGAGGCGGGCGGCCACCAGGGCACCCACCGGGACGTGCCGGAGAACGACGGGTCCGGGACGGGCCTGCTGGCGCTGGTCGGCCGGATACGCGAGACCGTGGCCCTTCCCGTCGTCGCGGCGGGCGGCATCATGCGCGGCAGCCAGATCGCCGCCGTCCTCGCCGCCGGGGCGAGCGCCGCCCAGCTGGGCACCGCCTTCCTGGCCACGCCCGAGTCCGGCGCCGCCGAACCGCACAAGCGGGCGCTGACCGACCCGCTGTTCACCCGCACCGCGCTGACCCGGGCGTTCTCCGGGCGGCCCGCCCGCGGCCTGGTCAACCGCTTCATGCGCGAGCACGGCCCGTACGCGCCCGCCGCCTACCCCGAGGTCCACCACCTCACCTCGCCGCTGCGCAAGGCCGCCGCCGCGGCCGGGGACGCGCAGGGCATGGCGCTGTGGGCCGGGCAGGGGCACCGGATGGTCCGCGAACTGCCCGCCGCGCGGCTGGTGGAGGTCCTCGCGGACGAACTCGCCGCCGCGGCGACAGCGTTGTCCGCCGGGGCCGGCGGCACGGGCGTCACGGGGGCCGGGCGGTGACCGCCCCGGTGTTCGTGGCCGACCCGCTGACCGTCCTCGGCGGAGAGGCCGTCCTGGAGGGACCCGAGGGCCGGCACGCCGTCTCCGTGAAACGGCTCCAGCCCGGTGAGGACGTCATCCTCACCGACGGACGCGGACGGTGGGGCGAGGGCGTCGTCAAGGCCGCCGAGGGCAAGGACCGGCTCGTCGTGACGGGCCTGGCCCTCCACGAGGAGCCGCCGCCGCGGCCCCGCATCACCGTCGTCCAGGCGCTGCCCAAGGGCGACCGCGGCGAGGTCGCCGTGGAGACCATGACCGAGGTGGGCGTCGACACGATCGTGCCCTGGCAGGCCGCCCGCTGCATCACCCAGTGGAAGGGCGACCGGGGCCTGAAGTCCCTGGCGAAGTGGCGGGCCACCGCCCGCGAGGCCGGCAAGCAGTCCCGCCGGGTGCGCTTCCCGGAGATCGCGGACGCGGCGACCACCAAGCAGGTCGCGGCACTTGTGGCGGGCGCCGCCCTGGCCGCCGTGCTCCACTCCGACTTCGGGCACGCCAGTGAGGCGCTGGCCGCCGTGCCGCTGCCCGCCGACGGCGAGATCGTGCTGGTCGTCGGGCCCGAAGGGGGCGTCGCCCGGGACGAGGTGGCGCTCTTCGAGGAGGCGGGTGCCAGGGCCTGCACCCTGGGGCCTACGGTGATGCGTACATCGACCGCCGGAACCGCGGCCGCGGCCCTGCTCCTCGGCCGGACCGGCCGGTGGTCCTGACCCGTACGACACCACCCCGACCCGAACGACACCCCAGGGGGAACGCGCCGTGGAACTCGCCCAAGTCCGGCTCCTCGTCTCCGACTTCGCCGCCTGCTACCGCTTCTACGCCGAGGTGCTCGGGCTGAAGCCGCAGTCCGGGGCGAGCGAGGGACCGTACGAGAAGTTCAGTCCGCACGCCGGGTCGGCGGGGATAGCCCTGCAGGACCGGACCATGATGGCCGAGGTGCTGGGCGAGCTGGGGGACACCGCGACCGGGCACCGTTCGCTGGTGGTGCTGCGCGTCGACGACCTGGACGCCTACTGCGAGCAGCTCGCCGCGCGGGGCGCGGTCCTCGTGCACGGACCGGCGCCGATGACCGAACGCATGCGCGTGGCCCACCTGAAGGACCCGGAGGGCAACCTGGTGGAACTCCAGGAATGGCTGCTGCTGCTCACCTGACGAGACACGGGCCGCGCCCCGTGCGGGTGACCCCTGCGAACACGTGAGTGGCCGCACGCCCCCTACCGTCACGGACCGGTCGGTGGCAGTCTGCCTGTCATGGGGGCATCGAGGCCGCTTCGGCGACGGCCGCGCGTGACCGGGCCCGCGGCCGCTGCGGGGCTCGTCGTGATCGCCGTGATCGGCCTGGCGGGCTGCCGGCCGACGGACCTGAACTCCGCGACCGTCGCGTACACCACCGACCGGACCGCCACCGCCGAGCTGCAACGGCAGCACGTCGACGTCAGCTGGCTCACCTGCACCGGCAACTACGGTTCGGCCGCGCCGAAGACGCCCTCGGCGTCCGAGACCGCCGTCGTCTCCGTGGACTGCCGGGGCAGGACCAAGGACGGCCGGGACATCACCGTCACCGGGCGGATCACCAAGGCGGTCAGCGGGGCCTGCGTGCGCGGGAACCTCGTCGCGAAGGTGGGCGGCAAGGAGTGGTTCCGGGTGACGGGCCTCGGCGACTGCGACGCCACCCCCGCGCCCGTCGGCAGCACCTACCGGCCGCCCACCTACGGACAGCGGCCGGGTCCCACCGTGACCGTGACGAGGACCCTCTGGTGCGAGGACGATCCCAAGTGCCGGCCCGTGCAGGGCAAGTGATCGAAACCGGTCACCGCGACCGGCCCGGCGTGCATAGTCTGAGCGGGTGACTCAGGGTGCAGCGACAGGACCGCGGTCCTACCTCCGATTTCCCCATGTCCACGGCGACCTGGTCGCCTTCACCGCCGAGGACGACGTGTGGCTCGCGCCCCTGGACGGCGGCCGGGCCTGGCGGGTCAGCGCCGACAACGTCCCGGTGACCCTGCCGCGCATCTCGCCCGACGGGACCACGCTGGCCTGGACCTCCACCCGCGACGGCGCCCCCGAGGTGCACACCGCCCCCGTGGACGGCGGCTCCGCCACCCGCCTGACGCACTGGGGGAGTTCCCGCACCCAGGTGCGCGGCTGGACCGCCGACGGACAGGTCCTCGCGATCAGCACCTACGGCCAGGCCAGCCTGCGGCGCAGCTGGGCCAGGACCGTCCCGCTCGACGGCGGGCCCTCCGCCGTGCTGCCCTACGGCCCGGTCGGCCACGTCGCCCTCGGACCGCACACCGTGCTGCTCTCCGCGACGATGGGACGCGAGGCGGCCGCCTGGAAGCGGTACCGCGGCGGCACCGCGGGCCGGCTGTGGATCGACCGCGAGGGCGGGGGCGAGTTCGTCCGGCTGCACGAGGAACTCGACGGCAACATCGAACAGCCCGTGTGGGCCGGGGACCGGATCGCCTTCCTCTCGGACCACGAGGGGACGGGCGCGCTGTACTCCTCCCTCGCCGACGGCTCCGACCTGCGCCGGCACACCCCCCTCGGCGGCTTCTACGCCCGGCACGCGGCCGGTGACGGCACCCGCGTGGTCTACGCCTCGGCAGGTGAGCTCTGGCTCCTGGACGACCTGGAGGGCGCCGAGCCGCGCCGGCTGGACATCCGGCTCGGCGGGGCCCGGGTGGACCGGCAGCCGGGCCCGGTCAACGCGGCCCACTGGTTCTCCGCCGCCTCGCCCGACCACACCGCGCGCGGCAGCGCCGTCCTGGTCCGCGGCGGCGTGCACTGGGTGACCCACCGGTCGGGTCCGGCCCGCGCCCTGGCCGCCGAGCCCGGAGTGCGCGCCCGCATGCCCGTCACCTTCCGCGCGGACGCGGAGGAGTGGGTGGTGTGGGTGACGGACGCCGAGGGCGACGACGCCCTGGAGTTCGCGCCCGCCACCGGCCGGGTGCCCGGCGCCACCCCGCGCCGGCTCGCCGCCGGGCAGCTCGGCCGGGTCCTGGACCTCGCCGTCGCCCCCGACGGCGGCCGGGTCGCGGTCGCCGCGCACGACGGACGCCTGCTCCTCGTCGAACGCGAGACCGGCGAGGTGCGCGAGGTCGACCGCAGCGAGGACGGCGACGTCGGCGGGCTCACGTTCTCGCCCGACTCCGGCTGGCTGGCCTGGTCCCACCCCGGTGTCGGCGGGCTCGCCCAGCTCCGCATCGCGCACACCACCGACCTCACGGTCACCGAGGCGACCCCGCTGCGCTTCAAGGACTACGCGCCCGCCTTCACCCGCGACGGCAAGCACCTCGCCTTCCTCTCCACCCGCTCCTTCGACCCGGTCTACGACGAGCACGTCTTCGACCTCGCGTTCGTGGTCGGCGACCGGCCGCACCTGATCACCCTGGCCGCCACCACCCCCTCGCCGTTCGGCCCGCAGCGGCACGGCCGCCCCTTCGAGACCCCCGACAAGGACGAGACCCCCGACGCCGAGGGCACCCCCGCCACCCGCGTCGACCTGGAGGGCCTCGCCGACCGGATCGTGCCCTTCCCCGTCGAGGCCGGCCGCTACTCGGGTCTGCGCGCCGCCAAGGACGGCGTCCTGTGGCTGCGGCACCCGGTGCGCGGTGTGCTCGGCGCCTCCCGCGCCCACCCCGAGGACCCGGAGCCCAAGACCGAGCTGGAGCGCTACGACCTCGCCCAGCAGCGCATCGAGTACCTCTCCTCCGACGCCGACCACTTCGAGGTCAGCGGCGACGGCAAGCGCGTCCTGCTGTGGGCCGACGGCAAGCTCAGGGTCGTACCCAGTGACCGCCGTGCCTCCGGCGACGACGACAGCGACACCAACGTCACCGTCGACCTGTCGCGCGTCCGGCAGACCCTCCACCCGGCCGCCGAGTGGCGGCAGATGTTCGACGAGACCGGCCGCATCATGCGGGACCAGTTCTGGCGGCCGGACCTCGGCGGCCTCGACTGGGACGGCGTCCTGGACCGCTACCGCCCGCTCGTCGACCACGTCGCCACCCACGACGACCTGGTCGACCTGCTCTGGGAGGTGCAGGGCGAACTGGGCACCTCGCACGCCTACGTCACCCCGCGCGGCGGCCACGGCCACGGGCCGCGCCAGGGCCTGCTCGGCGCCGACGTCTCCCGGCACCCGGACGGCAGCTGGCGCATCGACCGGATCCTGCCCGCCGAGACCTCCGACCCCGGCGCCCGCTCCCCGCTCGCCGCGCCGGGCGTCGCGGTCCGGCCCGGCGACGCGATCGTGGCCGTCGCCGGCCGCCCCGTCGACCCGGTGACCGGACCCGGCCCGCTCCTCGTCGGCACCGCGGGCAAGGCGGTCGAGCTGACCGTGTCCCCGGCGGGCGGCGGCGAACTGCGCCACCCCGTCGTCGTCCCCGTCGCCGACGAGGAACCGCTGCGCTACCACGCGTGGGTGGCCGGCCGCCGGGCCCGGGTGCGCGAGCTGTCCGAGGGCCGGCTGGGCTATCTCCACGTGCCGGACATGCAGGCGCCGGGCTGGGCGCAGATCCACCGCGACCTCGGCGTGGAGATGGCCCGCGAGGGCATCGTCGTGGACGTCCGGGAGAACCGCGGCGGGCACACCTCGCAGCTCGTCGTGGAGAAACTGGCCCGCCGGATCGTCGGCTGGGACGTGCCGCGCGGCATGCGCCCGTTCAGCTACCCCGGCGACGCGCCCCGGGGCCCGGTGGTGGTCGTCGCGAACGAGTTCTCCGGTTCGGACGGGGACATCGTCAACGCGGCGATCAAGGCGCTCGGCATCGGCCCGGTGGTCGGCACCCGCACCTGGGGCGGGGTGATCGGCATCGACAGCCGCTACCGCCTGGTCGACGGCACGCTGGTCACCCAGCCGAAGTACGCGTTCTGGCTGGAGGGGTACGGCTGGGGCGTGGAGAACCACGGCGTCGACCCGGACGTGGAGGTCGTACAGGCGCCGCAGGACTGGGCCGCGGGCCGGGATCCCCAGCTGGAGGAGGCGGTGCGGCTGGCGCTGGAGGCGCTGCGGACCACGCCCGCCAAGACCCCGCCGTCGCTGCCCGGGTGAGGACGGCGCCCGGCCCCCGCCCTCCCGCGGCCGGACCGACTACGATGCCCACGAAGCTGATCACCGGTGAGGAGAAGACATGGCAGGGGAACCCGAGGACGACTGCCTGTTCTGCAAGATCGTCGCAGGCCAGGTCCCCGCGACCGTCGTCCGCGAGACGGACACCACCGTCGCCTTCCGGGACATCAACCCCCAGGCGCCCACGCACGTCCTGGTGATCCCCAAGGTCCACTACGCGAACGCGGCCGAACTCGCCGCGGCCGAACCCGCGGTGGCCGCCGACATACTGCGCGAGGCGCAGGCCGTCGCCGACGAGGACAAGCTGGAGAGCTACCGCATCGTCTTCAACACCGGCGGCGGCGCCGGCCAGACCGTCTGGCACGCCCACGCGCACGTCCTCGGCGGCCGTGGCCTGCAGTGGCCGCCCGGATAGACCGCCGTGTCCGTCCGTGAACTGGTGGTCCTCGGCACCGCCAGCCAGGTGCCCACCCGGCACCGCAACCACAACGGCTACCTGCTGCGCTGGGACGGCGAGGGCATCCTCTTCGATCCCGGCGAGGGCACCCAGCGGCAGATGCTGCGGGCCGGGGTCGCCGCGCACGACCTGAACCGGATCTGCGTCACCCATTTCCACGGCGACCACAGCCTCGGCCTCGCCGGGGTGGTCCAGCGCATCAACCTCGACAAGGTCCCGCACCCGGTCACCGCGCACTTCCCGAGGTCCGGGCAGCGGTTCTTCGACCGGCTCCGGTACGCCACCGCCTACCGGGAGACCGTCGGCGTCACCGAGGCGCCCGTCGACGCGGACGGCGACCTGGCCGTCACCGCCGGATACACGCTCCAGGCCCGGAAGCTGTCCCATCCGGTCGAGTCCTACGGCTACCGGCTGGTCGAGCCCGACGGCCTGCGCATGCTGCCCGACCGGCTCGCCGCGCTCGGCGTGCGGGGCCCGGGCGTCGGCCGTCTCCAGCGCGAGGGCGTCCTCGGTGACGTCACCCTGGACCAGGTCAGCGAGGTGCGGCGCGGGCAGCGGTTCGCGTTCGTGATGGACACCCGGCTCTGCGACGGGGTGCACGCCCTCGCCGAGGACTGCGACCTGCTCGTCATCGAGTCCACGTTCCTCGACGAGGACGCCGGGCTCGCCGCG
Organism: Streptomyces sp. NPDC091282; assembly: GCF_044757385.1. Taxonomy (NCBI): domain Bacteria; kingdom Bacillati; phylum Actinomycetota; class Actinomycetes; order Kitasatosporales; family Streptomycetaceae; genus Streptomyces; species Streptomyces sp. NPDC091282. Next base: position 913,122 of record NZ_JBIVUX010000001.1, on the reverse strand, counting down.
GAGCACGGCCACCTGACCGCCGGTCAGGCGGCCGCCGTCGCCCGCGACGCCGGGGTCCGGCACCTGGTGCTGACCCACTTCAGCCAGCGCTACCCGGACCCGGAGGAGTTCGAGCGGCAGGCACGGGACGTGGGCTACGCGGGCGAGTTGACCGTCGCCTACGACCTGCTCCGAGTGCCGGTTCCGAAGCGCAGGTGAAGCGGCCTTACGATGCTTTGATGCCCCTCCCCAAAGCGGAACTGCACCTCCACATCGAAGGCACGCTGGAACCGGAGCTGGCGTTCCGGCTGGCCGCCCGCAACGGCGTCGTGCTGCCCTACGCGGACACCGAGGCCCTGCGCGAGGCCTACCTGTTCAAGGATCTCCAGTCCTTCCTGAACCTGTACTACGAGCTGATGACCGTCCTGCGCACCGAGCAGGACTTCGAGGACCTGGCGAACGCCTATCTGGCGCGGGCCGCCGCGCAGGGCGTGCGGCACGCCGAGATCTTCTTCGACCCGCAGGCGCACATCGCGCGCGGCGTGCCCATGCGCACGATCGTCGAGGGGCTGTGGCGGGCGCTCGGCCGGAGCACCGAGAACCACGGGATGTCCACCCGGCTGATCATGTGCTTCCTGCGGGACGAGTCCGCCGACTCGGCGCTGGAGACGCTGGAGGCCGCCCGGCCCCACCTGGACCGGATCATCGGCGTCGGGCTGGACTCGGCCGAGGTCGGCCACCCGCCGGCCAAGTTCCGCGAGGTGTACGAGACGGCCGCCGACCTCGGGCTGCGCCGCGTGGCGCACGCCGGTGAGGAGGGGCCGCCCGCCTACATCACCGAGGCCCTGGACCTGCTCGGCGTGGAGCGCGTCGACCACGGGCTGCGCTGCATGGAGGACCCGGACCTGGTCGCCCGGCTGGTGCGGGAGCGGATCCCGCTGACGCTGTGCCCGCTGTCGAACGTACGGCTGCGCGCGGTCGACGTCCTCGCCGAGCACCCGCTGCGGGCGATGCTGGAGGCGGGCCTGCTGTGCACGGTCAACTCCGACGACCCGGCCTACTTCGGCGGTTACGTCGCCGACAACTACCACGCCGTGCGCGACGCGCTGGGCCTGACCAAGGAGCAGATGCGGGAGCTGGCCCGCAACTCCTTCCGCGCCTCCTTCCTGGAGGACGACGAGGACCTGCGCTCCCGCTACCTCGCCGAGGTGGACGCCTACGAGTTCGGCGACGGCCCCCACGGCACACCGGGCAGGGGCTAGGCGGCGACGTCCAGGCGGACCGGTTCGTCGGTGAGGGACGGGTAGGCCGTCGTGACGGTGGTGGTCCTGCGCCCGAGCGCCACCGCCGTCAGCGGGACCGCGACCGCGAGCAGGCCCGCCGCCAGGACCGCGCCCATCGCCGGGAACCCGGCGGCGGCCGACAGCAGGCTGCCGGTCATCGGGCCGACGGCCGTCCCCAGTGACGACGCCGATCCGACCAGCACCGCCCAGCGGCCCCGCGGGTCCAGGGAGGCGGCCAGGCCGATGACGTACGACAGGACGACCGGGTAGAGCAGGTTCCAGGCGATCTCGCCGGACGCGAACGTCGTCAGGTCCGTGGCCGACGCGCTGAGCGCGATGCAGCCGGCGATCAGCACCGTGCCCAGGCCGATCGGCAGGGCCTGCCCGAGCCGCGGGCCGAGCGCGCCGGCCGCGACCACGCCCAGCAGGCCGGCGCCGAGCGCCACCGCGAAGACCACGCCGACGGTCACCTCGCCGAGGTGCGCCTGCGTCAGGCCGATGCGGCCGCTCACTCCCCACAGCGAGTTCTGCGCCGCCGACCAGCACGGCATCGCGGCGGCCAGCAGCAGGCCGGAGCGCAGGTGCGGCAGTTTCGGGCCGGAGGTGACGGCGACGGTCCGGGCGGTACGGGGGGACAGGCGGCCGGTGAGCGGCCAGACCGCGAGCGCGGTGAGCGCGATCGCCGCGAGCGGCTGGGCGTGGCCGGGTCCGAGGTGCGGGACCGTCAGGTACACGGCCGCGGCGAGCGCGGAGACGCCGAGCAGGCCGAGCGTGGTGACGCGGTGCGGGTCGCGCTGAGCCGCGATGCCGGTGGCGGCCACCGCGGTGACCGTGCCGGAGCCGAAGCCGCCGGCCATCACGCCGGCCACGACCGCCGGGACGTGCCCGGTGAGGGCGGCGCCGCCGTAGCCGAGCACGGCGAGCAGCAGTCCGGCGCGGGCCAGGGTGCGGGGGCCGATGCGGTCCACGCGGGAGGCCAGCAGGAAACCGGCCGCCGCGGAACTCAGCAGCAGGGCGCTGCCGATGGCGCCGGCCTGGGTGGCGGAGACGGGGAGCCCCGAGTCGAGCCGGCCGACGGTGGTCGGGAGCAGGTAGGGGGAGAGGTACCCGGCCGTGAAGAGGGCGACGAGCGGCCAGGGGGTGGTGCGGGCGAACACGGGCGTTCCCAGGGCATGCGAAAGGAGCGACGGAGCGGGGGGAGGGGGCGCAGGCCGTCGACGGACAGGAACGCGCGGGCAATTTGTATCAAGCGCGGGGAGGGCGGAAGAAGGGGAGGCGGTGTGATCTGGGTCATGTTCTGTTTGCGGGGTGGGCCGAGGGGTAGGAGCGCCGCGCGCCGTGGCAGGCCGCACGGCACCGCCCGGTCCGCGCCCGCGCGTGAAGTCCCTTTCCGTCAGCGCCAGTTGACGGTGCCTCCGGTCGTCGCCGCCTCGATCCTCGCGCGGACCTCCCGCATCACGGCGACGATCCGGTCCTCGTGCTCCGGCGTCAGACGGGTCACCGGCACCGAGCAGCTGACGGCGTCCTGGGCCGGGGTGTCGTAGCGCAGGGCGAAGCCGAAGCCGGTGATGCCGGTGACGGCCTCCTCGCGGTCGATCGCGTGGCCGCGGGCGCGCACTTCGGCGAGGTCGGCGGCCAGCGCCTCCCGCGTGGTGCGGGTGCGCGGGGTCAGGGCCTCGTACGGCCCCTCGGGGAGGTCCTCGCCGGGGCGTTGCGCGAGGAGCGCCTTGCCCAGGGCGGCGGCGTGCGCGGGCAGCCGGCGGCCCACCCTGCTGATCGTGCGCAGGTACTCGTGGGACTCCCGGGTCGCCAGGTACACCACGTCCCGGCCGTCCAGGCGGGCCAGGTGCACGGTCTCGCCCAGCTTCTGCGACGCCTCGTCCAGGTAGGGGCGCACCAGGCGGACGCGCGGGTCGGAGTCCAGGTAGGTCGTGCCGGTCAGCAGGGTGCGGATGCCGACGCCGTAGAGGGAGCCGGTCGTGTCGGTGCGCACCCAGCCCCGCGCGATCAGGGTCTGCAGCAGCGCGTACATCGAGCTGCGCGGGACGCCGAGTTCGTCCGCCAGTTCCTGGAGGCGGGCCGGCCGGTCGCCGCGGGCCGCGAGGAGCTCCAGCAGCTCCACCGTGCGCGCCGCGGACTTCACCTCGCGGACGCCTGCTGTCTCGGACATGTGCCGATCGTAAGGGGGCGGGGGCGGGGTGCGCCGTTGACGGGGGGTGTTCGCATATCTAGTCTTGGTTCTCATACGTGTATGACGTCTACGTGGGGAGATGGATTCGGTGGCCGGACAGCCGGAGGACGTGGTGCGCAGGCTGCGGGACGGAATGGCGGGCGGGGTGCTGTCGTTCCCGCTGACCGCCTTCCACGCCGACGGGTCCCTGGACCCGGACGGATTCCGCGAGTACGTCCGCGGGCAGCTCGCCGCCCGCCCCGGCGCGCTCTTCCCGGCCTGCGGGACGGGCGAGTTCTTCTCGCTCGACGAGGACGAGTACCGCCAGGTCGTGGCCGTCGCCGTCGAGGAGGCCGCCGGACGGACACCGGTGGTCGCCGGAGTGGGGTACGGCTGGGCGCAGGCCGCCCGGTTCGCCCGCGCCGCCGAGGAGGCCGGGGCCGACGCCCTGCTCGTGCTGCCGCACTACCTCGTCGCCGCCCCGCAGGACGGGCTGGTCGCGCAGCTGGAGCGGATCGCGGCCCGGACGTCCCTGCCGCTCATCGCCTACCAGCGCGGACAGGTCGCCTACACGGCCGGCTCGCTGGCCCGCATCGCCCGCGTCCCCGGTGTCATCGGGCTCAAGGACGGCCACAGCGACCTCGACCGGCTCCAGCGGCTCACCCTCGCCGCCCCGGAGGACTTCCTGTTCTTCAACGGCGCCGCCACCGCCGAGATCCAGGCCCGCGCCTACGCCGCCGTCGGCGTCCCCGCCTACTCCTCCGCCGTGCACGCCTTCGCGCCCGAGATCGCCGACGCCTTCTTCGCCGCCCTCGGCGCCGGCGACCACGGCACCGTCGACAAGCTGCTGCGCGACTTCTACGTGCCCTTCGTCGAACTCCGCGACCTGGTGCCCGGATACGCGGTCTCGCTGGTGAAGGCGGCGGCCCGGCTGCGCGGCCGGCCCGTGGGCCCCGTGCGCGCCCCGCTCACCGACCCGAGCGCCGCCCACCTCGCCGGCCTCCAGACGCTGCTGACCACCGGCCTCGACCTCGTCGGAGCCTCCCTGTGAACCCCGCGGCCACCGGCGGGCGCCCGGCACCGGACGGAGGGCGACCGCACGCTGCGTGACGGGGCTCGTCGGAGCGGTCGTATGCCGGGAGCCGCCGTCACCGCCCCGGCATGGTGCAGACTGGCCGGATCCGCACCACGTCCAGGGAGCGCACCGTGACCGCGTCCAACGCGTTCGCCGGAGAGGAACCGGAGTACCTCGACGACGACAGAGGAGCAACGACGTCCCACTGCGCCGCCCAGGTCGACCCGCTGGCCGGCCTGCGCGCGCCCGGCGATCCGCCGTGGGACGTCTACCTCACCGGCACCGTCTTCCTCGACATCGTCTTCACCGGCCTGCACTCCGCGCCCGTGCGCGGCACCGAGTCCTGGGCGCGGGGCATGGGCTCCAGCCCCGGCGGCGTCGCCAACATGGCCACCGCGCTGGCCCGGCTCGGCCTGAAGACCTCCCTCGCGGCCGCGTTCGGCGACGACCACTACGGCGAGTACTGCTGGGACGCCCTCGAACAGGGCGAGGGCATCGACCTCTCCCCGTCACGGACGGTGCGCGGCTGGCATTCGCCGGTCACCGTGTCCATGGCGTACGAGGGCGAGCGGACCATGGTCTCGCACGGCCACGAGCCGCCCGCCGACACCCTGTTCCGGCAGCAGAACGCGCCCGGTCACCCGGCGCACGCGCGGGCCGCCGTCGCCTCCCTGACCCCCGGCACCCGCAACCCCTGGATCGCCCGCGCCGCCGCCGAGGGCACCCGGATCTTCGCCGACGTCGGCTGGGACGACACCGGTGCCTGGGACCTGGCCGGGCTCGCCGACCTGGAGCACTGCGAGGCGTTCCTGCCGAACGCCGAGGAGGCGCGGCGCTACACCGGCGCCGACTGCCCGCGGGCCGCCGCCCACGCCCTCACCCGATACGTCCCCCTCGCCGTCGTCACCCTCGGCGCCGAGGGCGCCTACGCCGTCGACGGGCGGACCGGCGAGTCCGCGGAGGTCCCGGCGATCGCCGTGGAGGCCCTCGACCCGACCGGCGCGGGAGACGTCTTCGTCGCCGGGTTCGTCACCGGCACCCTCGCCGACTGGCCGCTGGCCGACCGCCTCGCCTTCGCGGGCCTGACGGCGGCGCTCTCCGTCCAGGAGTTCGGCGGCTCGCTGTCCGCGCCCGGCTGGTCGGAGATCGGCGCGTGGTGGCGCAAGGTCCAGTCGGTGGACGGCCAGGACCCCGCGGCGCTGCGGCGGTACGCGTTCCTGGACGGGCTGGTGCCCCAGGAGGACCAGGTACGGCCCTGGCCGCTGCGCCGAGCGGTCCCGACGATCGGCTTCGGCCGGGCGGGGTGACGCCCGGTCCGTCGTCGGCCGCGCCCCCGGAAGGGGCGCTGGGGGTGCCCCCGGCCGGAGGCTGGGGGAGGAACTGCGCGACAAGCCCCCACCGGCCCGCGGCCGACGACGACGGACCCGCCCGCCCCCGCCTACGCCCCGGTCGCCCTCGCGACCTGCTCCCGCACCAGCGCCCGTCCCCCCTCGGACACCCCGGCCAGCGCCCCGGCGAACAGCTCCTCCACCCCGTCCCCGCCGGCCGCGGCCGACCCGCGGCTCAGCTCGTACCGCTCCCGCACCGCGACCCGCAGCACACCCCCCGTGTCCACCGCCGCCGCGGCGATCGTCGGCACCTCGCCGCCCGCCGGATCCGCGACCTTCGCGTACGCGCCCCGCACCGGCTCCCGCCAGCGCAGCGCCAGCAGGACCGGCGCCTTGGCCTCCAGCTCGGCCAGGTCCACCTCGTCCACGCCGTCCGCCGTGAGCACCTCGGCCCACGCGTCCAGCACGATCGCCGCCGGCAGCAGGTCCCGCAGGGTCGACCCGGCGAGGTTCCCGCCCACCGTCGCGGTCCGGCGCACCGAGCCCGTGCCGACGCCCTTCGCCGCCGTCCGCAGCACCTCGGGAACCCGGTCGTCCACCTGGTGCAGCAGCACCGCGCCCCCGAGCACGCCGTCCCCGATCGCCGTGGCCTCGGGCACGTTCCGCAGGGAGACCGCCTGTTCCGGGAAGCCGTCCCGTTGCCACACGGCCCAGACGAGGGTCGCACCACCGACGGGTATCGCTCCCTCGGACAGGCACTGGCGGGCCTCGGACACCGACGTGGGCAGACGCAAGCGCACGGCTACCTGCTTTCTGGGCGGACAGGTGGCGCGGAGCGGACGCGGCCCCCCGGCCACGCGTGGCGGTGAAACCGGATTCTGCCCCGGCGCACCGGAGCGCATGCAGGGCTCACGGCGGCAATGGGGGCGCCTTCCGCCGGGAAAAGGCCTACGGCGTTGTCACCCCGGCGTCGTACGCTTGGTAGCGCGAGGCCGCCCTCAGCTACGCGGCCGTGATGAGGAGGAACCGCAGGCCTTAAGCGCCGGCCCATGACTCAGACACCCACAGCTCACACGCCCGCGCAGCAGCAGGCCCGAGCTCAGTTCGAGGTTCCCGCCCAGCACCCCATGGTCACCGTGCTGGGATCCGGCGACTCCCTGCTGCGTGTGATCGAGAAGGCCTTCCCGGCGGCCGACATCCATGTCCGGGGCAATGAGATCAGCGCGGTCGGCGATGCCCGTGAAGTCGCCATCGTCCAGCGCCTGTTCGACGAGATGATGCTGGTGCTCCGCACCGGGCAGCCGATGACGGAGGACGCAGTGGAACGCTCGATCGCCATGCTGCGGGCGAGTGAGAACGGGGAGGGCGCGGAGGAGACCCCGGCCCAGGTTCTGACCCAGAACATCCTGTCCTCGCGCGGCCGTACGATCCGCCCCAAGACCCTCAACCAGAAGCGGTACGTCGACGCGATCGACAAGCACACGATCGTCTTCGGCATCGGCCCCGCCGGTACCGGCAAGACCTACCTCGCCATGGCCAAGGCGGTGCAGGCCCTGCAGTCCAAGCAGGTCAACCGCATCATCCTGACCCGGCCCGCGGTCGAGGCGGGCGAGCGGCTCGGCTTCCTGCCGGGCACGCTCTACGAGAAGATCGACCCCTACCTGCGGCCGCTGTACGACGCGCTGCACGACATGCTCGACCCGGACTCGATCCCGCGCCTGATGGCGGCCGGCACCATCGAGGTGGCGCCGCTCGCCTACATGCGCGGCCGCACCCTCAACGACGCCTTCATCATCCTCGACGAGGCCCAGAACACCTCGCCCGAGCAGATGAAGATGTTCCTGACCCGGCTCGGCTTCGAGTCGAAGATCGTGATCACGGGTGACGTCACCCAGGTCGACCTGCCCAACGGGACCAAGTCCGGTCTGCGCCAGGTGCAGGACATCCTGGAGGGCGTGGAGGACGTGCACTTCTCCCGGCTGACGTCCCACGATGTCGTACGGCACAAGCTGGTGGGCCGTATCGTCGACGCGTACGAGCAGTACGACAGCACGCACGGCACGGAGAACGGCGCCCACCAGGGCGGCCGCTCGAAGTCCGGGCACAAGGGGAAGTAGACAAGCACAGCGCCATGTCGATCGACGTCAACAACGAGTCCGGAACCGAGGTCGACGAGCAGGCGATCCTCGACATCGCCCGCTACGCCCTCGCGCGGATGCGCATCCACCCGCTCTCCGAGCTCTCGGTGATCGTCGTGGACGCCGACGCCATGGAGCAGCTGCACATCCAGTGGATGGACCTGCCCGGGCCGACCGATGTCATGTCCTTCCCGATGGACGAGCTGCGCCCGCCGTCGAAGGACGACGACGAGCCGCCGCAGGGGCTGCTCGGCGACATCGTGCTCTGCCCGGAGGTCGCCGCCAAGCAGGGTGCCGAGGCCGACACCCAGCACTCCATGGACGAGGAGCTCCAACTGCTCACCGTCCACGGAGTGCTGCACCTGCTCGGCTACGACCACGAGGAGCCCGACGAGAAGGCCGAGATGTTCGGCCTGCAGGCGGCCATCGTGGACGGCTGGCGCGGAGAGAAGGGCCTGACCGGCCCCTCGCCCGCGCCCACGGTCTCCTAGCCGGGGGTCGGCCTCGTATGAGTCCCCAGATCGTCGCCGGAGCGATCGCCCTGGTCGTCGTCGCATGGCTGGCCGCCTGCGCCGAGGCCGGTATCGCCCGCGTCTCCAGCTTCCGCGCCGAGGAGGCGGTGAAGTCCGGGCGGCGCGGCAGCGCCAAACTCGCCCAGATCGCCGCCGACCCCACCCGCTACCTCAACGTGGCGCTGCTGGTCCGCGTCGCCTGCGAGATGGCCGCCGCGGCCCTGGTCACCTACGCCTGCCTCCAGGAGATCCCCGCCACCTGGGAGGCGCTGCTCGCCGCGATCGGCGTGATGGTTCTCGTGTCCTACGTCGCCGTCGGCGTCTCCCCGCGCACCATCGGCCGCCAGCACCCGCTGAACACGGCCACGGCCGCCGCGTACGTCCTGCTGCCGCTGGCCAGGATCATGGGCCCGGTCCCGTACCTGCTCATCCTCATCGGCAACGCCCTGACCCCGGGCAAGGGCTTCCGGCGCGGTCCGTTCGCCTCCGAGGCCGAACTGCGCGCCCTGGTCGACCTCGCCGAGAAGGAGTCCCTGATCGAGGACGAGGAGCGCCGGATGGTGCACTCGGTCTTCGAACTCGGCGACACCCTCGTGCGCGAGGTGATGGTCCCGCGCACCGACCTCGTCGTCATCGAGCGGTACAAGACCATCCGGCAGGCCCTCACCCTGGCCCTGCGCTCCGGTTTCTCGCGCATCCCGGTCACCGGCGAGAGCGAGGACGACATCGTCGGGATGGTGTATCTGAAGGACCTGGTCCGCAAGACGCACATCAGCCGGGACGCCGAGTCCGACCTCGTCTCCACCGCGATGCGGCCCGCGTTCTTCGTGCCCGACACCAAGAACGCCGGCGACCTGCTGCGCGAGATGCAGAAGGAACGCAACCACGTCGCCGTCGTCATCGACGAGTACGGCGGCACGGCCGGGATCGTCACCATCGAGGACATCCTGGAGGAGATCGTCGGCGAGATCACCGACGAGTACGACCGTGAACTCCCGCCCGTCACCGACCTCGGCGACGACCGCTACCGGGTCACCGCCCGCCTCGACATCACCGACCTCGGCGAGCTGTACGGCCTGGAGGAGTACGACGACGAGGACGTGGAGACCGTCGGCGGCCTGCTCGCCAAGGCGCTCGGCCGGGTGCCCATCGCGGGTGCCGCCGCCCAGGTCGAACTGCCCGACGGCCGGAAGCTGGCGCTGACCGCGGAGGCCGCCGCGGGCCGCCGGAACAAGATCGTGACGGTGCTGGTGGAGCCGGTTCCGGTGCCCGACGACCCCGAGGACGCACCCGAGTGACCCCCGACCGGCTCCGCGCCCTGTGCCTCTCCTTCAACGCGGCGGCCGAGGAGTTCCCCTTCGGCCCGGACACCTCCGTCTTCAAGGTGCTCGGCAAGATGTTCGCGCTGAGCCGGCTGGACGCACGCCCGCTGACGGTCAACCTCAAGTGCGACCCGGAGGACGCGGTGCGGCTGCGCGCCGACCACGAGGGACTGATCGTCCCCGGCTACCACATGAACAAGCGCCACTGGAACACGGTGACCGCGGACGGCGGCCTGCCCGACCGGCTGCTGAAGGAACTCGTAGAGGACTCCTACGACCTGGTCGTGGCCGGTCTGCCGAGGGCGGAACGGCTGCGCCTTGACCGGGCCTGACGCGGGCGGCCCGGGTGTCTGACCGAGTCAAGTTGTTCGTATGCTCGGGGCATGACCGAGAGCAGCGCGCTTGACCCCGAGGACCGGAAGATCGTCACCCTGGCCCGTTCGGCCCGGGCCCGCAACGGGGTGCCCGAGGGGGCGGCGGTCCGGGACTCCACGGGCCGGACCTACGTGGCCGGCACGGTGGAGCTGGCCTCGCTGAAGCTGAGCGCGCTGCGGACGGCGGTGGCGATGGCGGTGGCGTCGGGGGCGGAGTCGCTGGAGGCGGCGGCGGTCGTGACCGGCGCGGACGGGGTCGGTCCCGAGGACCTGGCGGCGGTGCGGGATCTCGGCGGGGCGGGGACGCCGGTGCTGCTGGCGGGGCCGGACGGAGAGGTACGACTGACCGTCCCGGCCTGACCGGGTTGACTCCGTCGGGGGGCGGACGAGGACCGTTGACCCGGGTGCGGGTACGTCGTGGTCGCTCGCGCAGTTCCCCGCGCCCCCGAAAGGGGCGCGGGGAACTGCGCGACCAGCCCCCACGCACCCGCACTCGCCCCGGTGGCCGCACCGCCCCGTCGCACTAGGCCAGATTTCAACCTTGTCGGGTCCGTGTCGCTCGCGCATCAATGGGACCGTAAGTTCCGACGGACCGTCAGATACGGGCGGGGCGCCGGAACCGGCGCCCCGCGGTGTGCCCGCATCCACCCGGACCGGGGTCGCCATCCCCACATGGCATTCCCACAACGGGAAGGGAGCCCGATCCCATGAAACGCTTGACCACCGGTGCGGCCCTCGCGGCGGGGGCCCTCGCCGCCACGGCGCTGGCCTTCGCACCCTCGGCCGCCGCCGTCACCCCGACCACCGCCACCGTCACCGCCAGCTGCGGCATCTTCGGCGGCGGCGCGGCCACCCTCACCGCGACCCAGAGCGGTACCTCGGCCACCCTCAAGCTCACCTCCACCGCGATCACCACCCCGCTCGCCCTGTCGGCGAACTCCATCGCCTCCACGCTCACCATGGCCAACTCGCACGGCAGCAACGTCGTCTTCAGCGGCACCGTGAACCCGGCCATGGCCGCCGGCAGCGCCGTCACCGTCGGCCCGCTGCCCGGCACCGTCGCCTCCGGCGACAGCCTCGACTTCCACGGCGGCTCGCTGAAGATGGTCATCTTCGGCATCACCGTCACCTGTACGTCCAGCGCGGCCCAGTCGCCCGGTCCGTTCGTCTTCTGATCCCGGGCGCGCTGACGGGTTCGTTCCGGATGCCGCAGAAGCTGATGAACCGTCAGGTTTCTGCGGCATCTCCATTGACTTCTCACGCGCCCTCCACATCAATGGCCCCCTGTCGGCGCAGAGGAGCCGCTGCGCCCGCAACCCTCAGGAGGGGGCTTCCATGGGTTCACCCCCAAGATCACGAAGATCCCGACGGTGGCGCCTGGTCTCACTGTTCGGGGCGACCGCGCTGGCGGTCACGGCGGGAGGCGCGCTGGCCTGTCCGGCCGGTGCCGCCGGGACGAACGTCGACTTCGCCACCCACTGCATCCCGCCCGCCGTCGCGGGCCTCCCGCCGATCGACGGCACGACCACCGCGAGCGTCTCGGTGGACGACGCCACACCCAAGGTCGGCGACACGGTCACCGTGACCTACACGGTGGTCACGCCCGCCGCCAACAACCCGACCGCGCTCGCCCTGCCGGCCGACATCATGACGCCGACCGGGAAGGTGACCCTGGGCGGGGCGCAGAGCGGGGACGTCACCGTGACCGGGCCGAAGAAGAACGACCCGGTGCCCGGTTACGGCACCTTCCCGTCGTTCTCGATGACCGGCACCTTCACGGTCACCTCGCCGGGTGCCATCACCCTCTCGCCCGGCGACTACAACATCCACACCAGCTACATCCTGGAGCTGGACACCCCCTGCACGGTCACCAACCCGCCCGCCCCGGTGTCGCAGACCGTCACGGCGACCGACTCGACCCCGGTCAACAACCGCGCCATCTCTCTGAGTTCGGCCTCCGGGAACGCCGGTGACAGCGTGACCGTCAGCGGGCGGAACTTCACCCCGGGCGCGGCCGTCACGCTCGCCGGCCGGTCCGGGAGCAGCCAGACCGCGGACACGGCCACCGCCACCGCGGGCTCCGACGGTTCCTTCAGCGCCCCGCTCACCGTCAACGACAAGACGACGACCGGGATCGTGGCGTACGAGGGAAGCGCGTGGAGCGACACGGCGGGCGCCGGTCCCGCCGCCTACGTGGTCAACGACACCACTCCGGTGCCGGACGGCAGCCAGAAGCTGACGACCACCGTCAAGGCGGGCACCCTGTCCATGTCCCAGGCCGGGGACTCCGTCGCGCTGTCGGCGGTCGACTTCGGCCAGGGCGGGGCGTCCACCGGCGCGCTGCAGACCGTCACCGTGAAGGACTTCCGCGGCGGTCCCGCCGGGTGGTCGCTCACCGGCAAGGTCACCGACTTCACCGGGCCCGGCGCCAAGATCGACGCCGGGAAGCTGAGCTGGACGCCGTCCTGCGCGACCAAGGCGGGCAGCCCGAGCACCTGTGCGGCCGGTTCGGCGGGTGCCGTCGGCGCTTCCGGAGCGACCCTCGCGTCGGCCCCGGACTCCACCGTCACCGGCGGCGAGTTCACCGTCGGCGCCGGACTCTCCCTGGACGTACCGGCGTTCACGCCGCCGGGATCGTACTCCGGAGTCCTCACCCTGACGCTCAGCTGAGCCACCTCCCCGTGGCGACCGGGCCCGCCGGACGGACCCGGTCGCCACCCGAACCGCTTCCGACCGGGGGTCCGCACCCATGCGTCGCGTCAAGCCGTATGTCCTCCTCCTGAGCCTGCTCCTCGGACTCCTGTGCGCGGTGGCTCCCGCGCACGCCGCCGACAACGGCAGCTGGTCCGTGTATCCGGTCGCCTCCAGGATCGCCGCGCGGCCGTACTTCTACCTCTCCCTGGACCCCGGGCGGACGATCACCGACAAGGTGGCCGTCGCCAACAAGACCGGCAGGCCGCTCACCTTCCGGCTGTACGCGGCCGACGCCTACAACACCGCGCGGGACGGCGGATTCGCCGTCCGGACGGTGCGCGAGAAGATGCGGGGGGTGGGGGCCTGGGCGCGGATCGCGAAGAAGCGGATCACCGTGCCGCCGCACCGGACGGTCACCGTCCCCTTCACCCTCCACGTGCCCGGGGACGCCGAACCCGGCGACCACCCCGGAGCGATCGTGGCGCTGGACGAGCGCGTCGACCCGGGAGCCGGTTCCCTCGCGCTCGGCGTGCAGCGGGCCGTCGGCGCCCGCGTCTACCTGCGGGTCAGCGGGCCCACGCTGCCGGCTGTCTCCGTCGAGAACGTGCGCCTCGTCCACCACCAGCCGCTCGTGCCCGGCCTCGGCGACAGCACGGCGACGGTCTCCTACACCCTGCACAACACGGGGAACGTGACGCTGAACCCCCGGGTCCGGCTGCGGGCCGAGGGACTGTTCGGCCGTACGCTGCTCAGCCGCGACCTCACCGGCGTCCCCTCCGAGCTGCTGCCCGGAGAGCGCGTGCGCCTGACCGCGCCCTGGCGGGACGCGCCCCAGTTCGACTGGGGGAACGTCACGCTGACGGCCAGCGCGCACGGCACCGAGGAGTCGGCGAGCACGTCGTTCCTCGCCCTGCCGTGGCTGGTGGTGGGGCTGGTCTTCGCCGCCGGGGTGGCCGGCGGCGTGCTGCTGGCCCGGGTCCGGCGGCGCCGTGGTCCGCCGCGGCCGTTCAGAGGGCGTCGGGACCGCGCTCGCCCGTCCGTACCCGTACGACCGTCTCCACCGGCTGGGCCCACACCTTCCCGTCCCCGATCTTCCCCGTCCGCGCGGCCGTGACGATCGCCTCGATCACCGGCTCGGACTCGGCGTCCTCCACGACCACCTCGATGCGGACCTTGGGTACCAGGTCGACGCGGTACTCGGCGCCGCGGTACACCTCGGTGTGGCCGTGCTGCCGGCCGTACCCGCTGGCCTCGGTCACGGTCAGGCCGTGCACGCCGAGCTCCTGGAGTGCGGTCTTCACGGCGTCGAGGCGGTGGGGCTTGACGATCGCGGTGACGAGCTTCATGGCTGGGGCTTGACCTTCTGGGCGGAGGGGAGGAGGGACGCGCCGACCGGGGCGCCGTGGCCCAGGACTCCGTGATCGTAAGCCGTCTCGGCGTGCACCGTAAGGTCGAGACCCGTGTGCTCCTGGTCCTCGCTCGCCCGGAAGCCCAGCGTCCTGTCCAGCAGCCGGCCGAGCCCGTACGTCACGGTGAACGCGTACGCCGCGACGGCCGCCACCGCCACCGCCTGCTTCCCGAGCTGGGCGAGCCCGCCGCCGTACAGGAGGCCCTCGGCGCCGCCGGTCATGGCCCGCTCGGCGAACAGGCCGATCAGGAGGGTGCCGACGACTCCGCCGACCAGGTGGACGCCGACGACGTCCAGCGAGTCGTCGTAGTTCAGCCGGAACTTCCAGGAGACCGCGTACGAGCAGACCACGCCCGCGGCGAGGCCGACCACCAGCGCGCCGGGCAGCGACACCGAACCGCACGACGGAGTGATCGCGACCAGGCCGGCGACGGCGCCGGAGGCCGCGCCCAGCGTGGTCGGGTGGCCGTCGCGCCGCTGCTCCACGAAGAGCCAGCCCAGCAGGCCCGTGCAGCCGGCGGCCATGGTGTTCAGGAAGACGGCGGCCGCCAGACCGTTCGCGCCGAGCGCGCTGCCCGCGTTGAATCCGAACCAGCCGAACCAGAGCAGACCGGCGCCCATGACCACCATGGGGAGGTTGTGCGGGCGCATGGCGTCCTTCTTGAACCCGAGCCGCGGGCCCAGAACCAGGCACAGCGCCAGGCCGGAGGCGCCGGAGCCGATCTCGACGGGCAGGCCGCCGGCGAAGTCCAGGGCGCCCAGGTACCGCGCGATCCAGCCGCCCGGACCCCACACCCAGTGCGCCACCGGAACGTATACGAGCAGCGCCCACACCGGCACGAACACCAGCCACGCCCCGAACTTCGCCCGGTCCGCGACCGCACCGCTGATCAGCGCGGCCGTGACGATCGCGAAGGTGAGCTGGAAGGTGGCGAACAGGAGGGTGGGGACGGTGCCCTGCACGCTGTCCGGGCCGAGCCCGCTCATCCCCGCGTGCGTCAGGCCGCCGAGCAGACCCGCCCCGACGTCCGGCCCGAAGGCCAGCGAGTATCCGGCCGCCAGCCACACCACGGTCACCAGCGCGATCGACACGAAGCTCATCATCAGCATGTTGAGGACGCTCTTGGTGCGGACCATGCCGCCGTAGAACAGGGCCAGGCCGGGCGTCATCAGCAGGACCAGGGCGGTGGCGGCGAGCAGCCAGGCGGTGTCGCCGGTGTCGGCGTGCGCGGCGGCGGTGATCACGGGCGGCTCCGGCGTCGTGGGGGCTCGGCAGGGGAACGTCGTGCGGGCTCGTCAGAGATTCACCGCATCGCGTTTCCGGCCGCCTACAGGAGTGTTTCCGTGACGTTTCGTTGCCGCTGCGTCACCGAATTCTCACGGTACGGCGGGGGCTCGTGGATCAGGGAGAATGGGGGCCATGAGCGTTCGCAGCCAGTCAACCGAGCCGTCGGAACCGTCGAAGGCCGTCCACCGGGCGGGCTTCGCCTGTTTCGTCGGACGCCCCAACGCGGGCAAGTCCACCCTCACGAACGCTCTGGTCGGGCAGAAGGTGGCGATCACCGCGAACCAGCCGCAGACCACGCGGCACACGGTACGCGGCATCGTGCACCGGCCGGACGCGCAGCTGATCCTGGTCGACACCCCGGGCCTGCACAAGCCGCGCACGCTGCTCGGCGAGCGGCTCAACGACGTCGTCCGCACGACCTGGGCCGAGGTCGACGTGATCGGCTTCTGCCTGCCGGCGAACGAGAAGATCGGTCCCGGTGACCGCTTCATCGCCAAGGAGCTGGCCGGGATCCGCAAGACCCCGAAGATCGCCGTCGTCACCAAGACCGACCTGGTCGACTCCAAGGCCCTCGCCGAGCAGCTGATCGCCATCGACCAGCTGGGCAAGGAGCTGGGCTTCGAGTGGGCCGAGATCGTGCCGGTGTCGGCGACCGGCGACCGGCAGGTGAGCCTGCTGGCCGACCTCCTCGTGCCGCTCCTGCCCGAGGGCCCGGCGCTCTACCCCGAGGGCGACCTCACCGACGAGCCCGAGCAGGTCATGATCGCGGAACTGATCCGCGAGGCGGCCCTGGAGGGCGTCCGCGACGAACTGCCGCACTCCATCGCCGTCGTCGTCGAGGAGATGCTGCCGCGCCCGGACCGCCCCGCCGACAAGCCCCTCCTGGACATCCACGCCAACCTCTTCATCGAGCGCCCCAGCCAGAAGGGCATCGTCATCGGCCCCCAGGGCAAGCGCCTGAAGGAGGTCGGCATCAAGTCCCGCAAGCAGATCGAGGCCCTGCTGGGCACCCCGGTCTTCCTGGACCTGCACGTGAAGGTCGCCAAGGACTGGCAGCGGGACCCGAAGCAGCTGCGGCGGCTGGGGTTCTAGGGCGTGTTGCCCTAGGGCCGGCCCCGCTGTCCTACTGCGCCGTCTCCCCGAAGGCGGCGACGAAATCCCGTACCACCCCCGCCGAGAAGGGGTCGGTCGCGGGGTCCTCCGGTGTGAGCAGGCTGACGGTGTAGTACTCCGCCATCAACAGGCCCGTTCCTTCGACCGCTTGTCCGACGTCGGGGTCGTCCGTCCTGATGCCGGAGATCGCCGTGGCGTGCAGCGGCCCGGTGCGGCGGCGGTAGAAGACTGCGAACGGCCCCTGCCCCGAGTGGTCCAGCGCGTAGCCGTTCTCCTCCCAGAAGTCCTCCATCTCCGGCCCGGAGGAGAAGGTGACGATCCCGGAGTAGTCGTCGTCCGGTTCGGGAAGCCGCCACGGCGCCTCCCCGGCCGACGGCTCCCCGGACAGCAGGAGCCGCGACCACCGCCGGCGGGCGCGGGCCACGAAGCGGCGCATGGCGTCGGGGAAGGCCGAGTCCACGGTGAAGTCGTTCGAATGACCGGTCAGGTCCATACGTGTTCCTCGCTGGGGTGCGGTGTCTGTGTGATGTGCTTGGTTCAGGCCGTCCAACCCGAGGTCGGGCCGTGGTACCGAATCGCGTCGCGGGGAACGGTGACGTCGCTGCCGGAGAACCAGATGTGGTCCCGGCCGCCCCGGAGCCGCCCGGAGAAGAGCTTCTTCTCGGCCTCGAATTCGATCATGTACTCGCTCTTCTCCTTCGTGAGACCGAGATAGGACTTGAAGCCGCCGGGCTTCTTGGCCACCTCTGCCGGGCTCATCGGTGTGACGTACACTGCGGCGGCGTTTCTCCCCTGGGTCGTGGCCGGCACCTTCAGGGTGATGCCGTTCTTGCCACCGCCGCCCATGATCTTGTTGTAGCCGCTCTTGGTCGTGTAGTGCCGGATGACGGTCTTGCACGAGGGAGCCAGCCCCAGCGGGTCGACCCAGGCGAGCGGGTTGACGACGTAGCCGTGGTGGTGCGGGGCCGGGTCCAGCCCCAGCGGGTCGGGGCTGTGGTACCGGGCCGCGGCGGGGTCGTAGTAGCGGTGGTGGTTGTAGTGCAGCCCTGTCTCGACGTCGAGATACTGGCCCGGAAAACGCAGCGGGCAGTCAGCCTGACCGGGGGACGGCGGGGCGCCCGTCGGCAGGCCCCACAGGGTGTTCCGGGAGCGCCAGACCGCCCGGCCATCCTCGTCGACGAGTTCCGTGGGTGTGCCGACGAGATCGGTGACGATGGAGTAGAACCGTTCGTCGACCCATGAGTCGTCGTCCGGGCCGCCGCTCGACCGGGTGCGCTGTACGAGGGGGCGGTCACCGCCCGGTTCCCAGTCCCATGTGGTCGTCTCCGAGGAACCCCGGGCAGCCGAGCGGTTCTGCTCGGCCAGCCGGGTGCCGTCCCAGACGAAGTCGGTCCGTTCCAGGACGGTTGTACCGTCGGCGGCGAGGAGTTCCTTGGCGGTCCGCCTGCCCAGCGGGTCGTAGCGGTAACGCCACAGGCTCCCGTCGGGGGTGCGCACGGCGCGCAGCCGGTCCTCGGGGTCCCAGGTGAAAGCCCAGACGCGGTGTCCGCCGGACAACAGGGTGCGGGTGTGCCGCACCACCCGGCCCTGGGCGTCGTGTTCGTACCGGGAACGCCCGGCGCTCTGCACGAGGGTGCCCCGGTAGGTGAGGGCACCCTGGACCTCGGGTGTCCGACCGTCGGACAGTCCGGAAAGCTCGGACCGGACGAGGTTGCCCAGACCGTCGTAGGCGTAGTTCTCCCGGCGGTCGCGGGCGGTGACCGCGGTGACCCGTCCGCGCGAGTCGAGCGCGTACGCGGTGGAGCCCGACGTGGAGTCGGTGACGACGCTGGGCAGGCCGTCGGCACGGTAGGTGTACGAGCGGGCGATCAGGTCCGGCTCGTCCCGCGCCCCCACGACCTGGGACACCAGGCGATGCCCGGTGGAACTCCACCCCTGCCGCAACGACGCTCCGTTCGGCAGGGACCGCAGCACCTCGTGGCCGGCGGCGTCGTGGGCGAAGCCCACCGTGTGCCCCGAGCCGTGCAGCTCGGCCGGGTGATGCCCGGCGTCGTAGCGCCACTCACTGAGCAGGCCGCCCGGTGTCCGGCGACGTATGCGCCGGCCGGCGGCGTCGTAGGCGTTCGTCAGCGTCGCGCCGTTGCAGGTCTCCGTCAGGACGCGGCCGTTCGCGTCGTAGGTGAACGAGAGATCGGCGTCCGCGTTGACGGCACGCAGGAGAGCTCCGCCCCGGTCGTACTCGAAGTGCGTGACGCGGCCGTCGGAGTCCTCCTGCTCGATCACCCGGTCCAGCGCGTCGTGACGGTAGCGTACGGACTGACCGGCGCCGTTGACGCGTTCGACGACCCTTCCCACCGGGTCCCGCAGATAGGCGGTCTCGCGGCCGTTGAAGTCCGTCTCAGCGATGAGGTCGCCCAAGGGGTCATAGACGTACGTCCAGGTCTGCCCCTGGGCGTTGCGTACGGCTACCGGCCGGAGTTCGGTGTCGTACGTGAATTCGATCCTGCCGCCGTCGGTGTCGGTCCGGGCGGCGGTCCGGTCGAAGGGGGCCGGCTCGAAACGAGTGACGGCGGCCAGTACGTCGGTGTGCGTGAGGATGTTGCCCTCGGCGTCGTAGGTCCAGGTCTCGGCCGAGCCGTCGGGGAAGGTGCGCCGCGCCGCATGCCCCTCGACGGTCCATGCCACGGCGGTCGCCCCGCCGTCCGGCTCGATGACCTGGACCGCCCGGCCGAACGCGTCGTAGCGGAACCGTGTGACGGCCCCCACCGGTGAGGTCACCTCGGTCGGCAGCCCCGCGGCGTTGCTGGTCACCCGGCTCTCGCCGCCGAGTGTGTCGGTGACCGAGGCGACCGCGCCCCGGTCGTCGTAGCGGTAGGCGGTGGTCGAGGCGGACGGGTCGGTGACGGACACCACGTTTCCGCGGTCGTCGTAGGCGTAGTGCCAGGTGGCACCGTCCTGCTCGACAGCCGTGACCAGGTCCCCGCCGCGCGTGTAGGTGTAGGCGGAGCCGCTTCCGTCCGGATGGACCACGAGGGTGGTGTTGCCGTCCTCGTCGTACGTGTAGCCGGTGGTCCGGTCGAGCGGGTCGGTGAGGGTCAGGAGATTGCCGTGCCGGTCCCAGGTCCGGGTCGTCGTGTGCCCGAGCGGGTCGGTCTCGGTGATCAGCCGGTAGGCCTCGTCGAACCGGTAGGTGGTGCTGTGGCCGAGGGAGTTCGTGGCTACCGAGGTGTGGCGCTTCGCGTCGTAGAGGTAGGTGTAGTCAAGGATGCCGCCGGTTCCGGTGGTGGCCGTGCACCGGTCTTCGTCGTCGTACGTGTACCGGTACCGGACACCGTTGCGGTCCTCCCAGCCGGTGATGCGGTGCCGCTCGTCGTAGTCGAATCTCAGAGGCAGACCTGAGGAGTTGTAGATCTCCGTGAGATCACCCCTCGCGTCGTACCCGTAGCGCAGGAGCGTCGGCCGCTCGGGGTCGCTGAGCAGGGTGAACCGGTTGATCCGGCCCGCTTCCGTCGTCACCCCCAGCCGGTAGCCTCCGCTGTGCGCGACCTCCGTGAGGGTGCCGTCCGGCCCGTGGCTCAGAGCGACGGTGTTGCCGTTGGCGTCGGTGAGGGAGACGAGCGGCAGATCGGTCGCCGCGTGGCCGGGCAGCCGCCGGAAACGGAGTGTCAGGCCGGTCTCCGGTCGGCGTACGGCCAGGACTCCGGCCCCTTCGTCGACCCACTCCAGCGGCCACCGTGGGCCTTCGACGGGAAGCACCGGGACGCCCTGGGCCGGCAGCGGATAGGTGAGGGCCATTCCGTCGGCGGTGTGGAACCGGACCCCGTACGGTTCGAGGATCAGTCGCTGATCAACCGTGGACGTCCAGGCGGGGCCGAACATACGTCCGTCGCCGAGGCCGGTCCGGTGGTGCCGCTCGATCTCCAGGGGGAACACCCCGTCCAGCAGGATGTCCGTCTCGGAGAGGACCATCTGCCCGGTGGCCATGTCGATCGGGTCGCCACAGGTGACGAGCTTCTTCATCTGCCGGCTCAGCGCACGGGTGCTCCTGCCGAGCCCCTTCACTCCGATGCTCATGGCCTTCATGCCGCCGCGGAGGTTCTTCAACTCCTTGACGCCCTTGGCGAGTTTGCCCAGTGACGTGATGCCCTTGCCGCCGGGTATGCAGTCCAGGGCCGCGAACGCGACGTCCCACAAGGAGGCTTGGCCTTTGGAGTATTTGTAGAGGGTGTCCGCGAGGACGACGAGGGCGGCGACCAGGACGATCGCGCCGAGGATCGGACCGCCGATGATCAGCGCGATGATCCCCACGACCGCGACGACGACCTTGCAGACCGTGACGATCGTGTCCCAGTTGTCCTCGAACCAGTGACCCACGTCCTGCCACCAGTGCCGGTTCGGGATCCCCGCGTCCGACGCCTCGTCGATCTTCCGCTTCGCCTCGCCCGCCGCGTCGTCGCGCATCCTCCGCGCGTCCTCGGCCATCTTCTTCGCCGCGTCCAGCGCGCTCTGCGCGGACGTGACATCCGACTGCGCCGCCGTGTGGGCGGACTTCGCGTTCCGCATGTCCCGGGTCGCGGCCCGCACCTTCGCCTCGTCCGGCTTCTCGCCGTCCGACTTCGCGCCGGTGGGGTCGTCCTTGTACTTGTCGGCTTCCTTCCCGGCCCGCGTCACCCACGAATCAGCCGAGGACAGCCGCGACTTGGCCGAGGAAAGATCGGACTGGGCGTCCTTCGCCTTCGCGAGCGCCCGGTCCGCCAGAGCCTGCGCACGCTCCAGCTTCGGCCAGTAGTCCGCCAGCGCGTCTCCGCACAACTCGTAGGACTTCTTCAGCTTCTTCAGGTTCTTCGGAACGTCCTTGAACTGCTCCTTGAAGACGTCCGCGGACTTCCCCGCCCACTGCAGCAGGGTGTCCTCACCCGCCATGCCCTTCACCAGACGCAACGCGTCCGAGACGTCATCGGCGAAGGCGTGCAGCTGGGAGGCGAGCGTACGGACCCGGTACGGATCACCGGGCGTGGGATCCCGGTCCAGGTCGAGTGGCTGCCAGTCCGCCGGCCGGTACCCCGCCATACCCCGCAACCCCCGTTGCCGTCGTTCGCTCATTGCGTGTGCGTTCCGGCAACGGTATCCGAGGGGTCAGGAGCGGCTCGGGGTCATGTCCTGGAGGCCCACCACCCGCAGCAGTTGCAGGCGTTCGTGGGAGGGGGAACCCGGGCGGGCGGTGTGGACGACCAGTTGCTGGTGGGTGTCGGCGTTGAGGAGGACCTCGCAGTCCAGTTCCAGGAGGCCGACGGCGGGGTGCAGGAAGCGTTTGACGGTGGCGCGCCGGACCGCCACCTCGTGGTCGGCCCACAGGCGGGCGAACTCCTCGCTGCCCGCCAGGAGTTCGGCGATGAGGGCGGCGAGGACCGGGTCGGCGGGGCGGGCCGCGGCCACCGCCCGCAGGTTGGCCACGTGGTCCCGGGTGTGGGCCGGCCGGTCCTCCGGCGGGAACAGGTCGCGGGCCGACGGGTCCAGGAAGTACCGCCGGAGCAGGTTCCGTTCACGCGGCGGCCGGGCCAGGACGTCACCGCTGAGCGCCCGCGACAGCGCGTTCTGGGCCAGGACCTCGCCGTAGTCGGTCGTCACCAGCGCCGGGGTGTCGTGCAGTCGGTCCAGGACCAGGAGGAGGCCGGGGCGGACGTGGGTGCTCGTCGCCTCCCGGCGCGGCGGCTCCTCGCCGGCCAGGTGGAACAGGTGGTCGCGTTCGTCATCCGTCAGCCGCAGCGCGCGGGCCATCGCCGTGAGCATCTGGCGGGACGGGCGCGGGCCCCGGGACTGTTCGAGGCGGGTGTAGTAGTCCGCCGACATGCCGGCCAGGGACGCCACCTCCTCGCGGCGCAGGCCCGGCGTGCGGCGGCGGGCGCCGGCGGCCAGGCCCACGTCGGCGGGGTCCAGGCGGGTGCGGGCGTGGCGAAGGAAGTCGGCCAGTTCGGGGCGGTTCACCCCTCCAGGGTGACGCGGGCCGCCCGGCTTATCCAGGGACTGCCGGTCCCCTGATCGGGAGGTCTCTCCCGGTGCCGGTCCGCCGGGCCGAGGGTGGTGGTGTCGGAGCGAAGGCCCAGAAGGAGAACGTCATGATCACTCTTGTCACCGGAACGACCGGACAGGTCGGACGGCGGTTCGTGCCCCGGCTGCTCGGCCAGACCCGGCCGGGGGAGCGGGTGCGCGTGCTGGTGCGGGACGCGGCCCGCGGCGAGCCGTTCGAGGCCCTCGGCGCCGAGGTGGCCGTCGGCGACCTGCGGGACGAGGAGGCGCTCGGCAAGGCCGTCGCCGGGGCGGACGCCGTCGTGAACGTCGCCGCGGCCTTCCGCGGGGTGCCGGACGAGGAGGCGTGGGCCGTCAACCACGATGCCGCGGTGGCCCTCGGCAGGGCCGCCCTGGCGGCCGGCGTACGACGGTTCGTGCAGGTCAGCACCGGGAACGTGTACGGCACCGGGCGCGGCAGGCCGCTGACCGAGGAGGACGAGAGCCGGCCCGGCGGCGAGCTGTGGGGCGCCTACCCGGAGTCCAAGGCGGCCGCCGAACGGGAGCTGCTCGCGCTGGCGGGCGCCATGGAGGTGCGGATCGGGCGGCTGCCGTTCGTCTACGGCGAGGGGGACCCGCACCTGGCCGCCGTCATGCGCTGGGCCGTGAACTGGGCGCCCGCCCAGCGGCTCCAGATGGCCCACCACGCGGACGTCGGCCAGGGCCTGATGCGTCTGCTGTACGCCCCGGCGGTCGGCGGCCCGCTCTACAACATCGCCGACGACGCCCCGGTCACGACCGTCGAGCTGTACCGGCTCAACGGCGTGGAGATGCCCGCGGACCAGCACACCCGCACCGATGCCGACCCCTGGTTCGGGATCATGTCCAACCAGCGGATCCGCCGCGACCTCGGCTTCCGGCCGATCTACCCGAGCGTGTGGACCGCCCGCGACGCCGGAGCCCTGTGAACAACACGCCCTAGTCGACCCCTCGTATCCGCCCCACGAGCCCCGCCCCCGCCAGCCCGATCACCGCCGCGAGCAGGTAGAGCACCCGGTAGCCGCCCAGGTAGGTGACGACCGGCGCGGCGAGGGCGGGGGCGGCGACCTGGGGCAGGGCGTTGGCCACGTTGATGACGCCGAGGTCCTTGCCGCGGTCCAGGGCCGTCGGTAGCACGTCCGTCATCAGGGCGAAGTCGACGGAGGTGAAGACGCCGAAGCCGACGCCCAGCAGGGCCGCCGCGACGATCGCCCCCGGCCAGGTCTGCCAGCCGGCCAGCAGCGCGGTCGCCGCCGCCATCAGCATCCCCGACCAGATCACGAACGGCTTGCGCCGGCCCACCCGGTCCGACCAGACGCCGCCGACCACGACGGTGGCCATCAGCGTCAGCCCGTTCACCGCCGTCAGGATCAGCACGCCCTGCTCGGGGTCGGCGTGGTGCAGGCGGTCGCGGAGGTAGTACAGCAGGTAGAGCAGGACCAGGGCGTTGCTGAGGTTGATCAGGAAGCGGGTCAGCCACGCCCAGCCCAGGTCCGGGTGGCGGCGCGGGCTCAGCCAGAACCCGGCGAGGAAGCCCCGCCGTGACCAGGGCGGCCGGTCCGCGGGCGCCAGCCTGAGGTCCGGGTACCGGAGCACGTACGGCAGCACGCCGAGCGCCGTGAACACCGCGCACGCCGTGTAGCCCGCCCCGACGCCCCCGACGGCCGTCGCCAGCCCCGTGCCGCCGACCACCCCGAGGATCTGCGCGGCGCCCAGCCAGCCGCCCACCGAGCCCCGCTGGCTCCTGGGCACCCGGTCCGGCACGGCCGCCGTGACGGCCGCGAACGCCGCGTTCAGCGTCAGCTGGACCAGGCACCAGCCCAGCATCATCGTCCCCATGCCGCCGGCGCCCGCCAGGAGCAGCAGGGACAGCGCCCCGCCGGCCGTGCCCGCGACGATCCACGGCGTGCGGCGGCCCCGGCGGGACGTCGTACGGTCCGACAGCGCGCCGAACAGCGGGTTCGCCGCCAGCGACACCACCGCGCCGACGCCGGTCACCCACGCGAGCATCGTCTCCTTCGACATCCCGGAGCCGGGCGCGAAGTCCTTCGCCTGGGAGGCGAGGAGGATCTGGAGCGGGCCGTACCAGCCCACCCAGATCGCCCCGTTGGCGAGACTGAGCGCCGAGGTCCAGCCCCGGCCGACCCGCTCGGCCGGTTCGGCCAGCGCGGCCGGCTCCCGCGTCGTGGTCATCCGCGCGCCCGGGCTCTCTGGGCCAGGAGCCGGTCGCGGAACCAGCGGTAGGACGACTTCGGGGTCCGCGTCCCGGTGGCGTAGTCCACGTGGACCAGGCCGAACCGGCGCGCGTACCCCTCCGCCCACTCCCAGTTGTCCAGCAGCGACCAGACGAAGTAGCCGCGCACGTCCACCCCGGCCCGAACCGCCCGGTGCAGCGCCCGGATGTGGCCGTCCAGGTAGGCGATCCGTTCCTGGTCGTCCAGGCCCTCGTAGGAGCAGCCGTTCTCGGTGATGACGATCGGCGGGAGCCGGTCGCCGTAGCGGTCCCGGAAGCCGGTGAGGAGTTCGGTCAGGCCCTCCGGGACCACCGGCCAGCCGAAGTCCGTCACCGGCACGTCCTCGATGTCCTGGACGGAGAAGGGGAGGTCGGCCGGGAGGGTGAGCCCGCCGAACTCGATCTCGGTGCCGCGCGGGGCGCCCACCTTCGTCGGGGCGTAGTAGTTGACGCCGTACCAGTCGAGCGGCTCGGCGATCACCGCCAGGTCCGCGGCGACGTCGCCCGGCATCAGGTCACCCATGCCGTCGGGGTACGCGCCCAGCAGGACCGGCTCCGCGAACAGCCGGTTGAGCAGGAGGTCGTAGAAGGCGGCCGCGTCCAGGTCCGGCTGCTCCGGCGAGGCCGGCCAGGTGGGGCCGTGGGAGTTGGCGATGCCGATGTCGGCGGCCCCCGCCGCGCGCAGCGCCCGTACCGCCAGGCCGTGGGCGAGGAGCTGGTGGTGGGCGGCCGGGAGCGCGTCGAACATCAGCCGCTCGCCGGGGGCGTGGGCGCCGAGGGCGTGGCCGAACAGGGTGTGCTCGGCGGGCTCGTTCAGGGTGATCCACTTGTGGACGCGGTCGCCGAGCCGGTCCGCGACCGTCGTGACGTGGTCGGCGAACCGGGCCGCGGTGTCCCGTTCCAGCCAGCCGCCCTTGTCGTGCAGGGCCGTCGGCAGGTCCCAGTGGAAGAGGGTGGGGACCGGGCGTACGCCGGCCGCGCACAGCTCGTCCACCAGCCGGTCGTAGAAGTCCAGGCCGCCCGCCGAGCGCACCCTCGGCCAGGAGACCGAGAAGCGGTACGCGTCCACGCCGAGGCCGGCCAGCAGGGCGACGTCCTCGCGGTGGCGGTGGACGTGGTCGCAGGCCACCGCCGCCGTCGAACCGTCCTTGATCCGGCCGGGTCCGGCCGAGAACACGTCCCACACGGAGGACTCGCGCTCCGTTGCCGCCCCCTCGATCTGGTGGGCCGAGGTCGACACACCCCAGAGGAAACCGTCGGGGAAGCCGGGGAGCTCAGGTGCCGGATGGACCGCGTCAGTCGCCATGGCCGGGATCATCCTTACCACCAGTAACGGAAGTCAACGCCTCGGCGTGAACTACCCGTTGCCGGTGCCGTTCAGGCGCCCTCCTTCAACACCCTTGTGATCAGCTCTCGTTGCTCGGCGGTCAGCTGCGGGTCGGCCGCGTACGCGGTCCGCCCGTCCACCGTGATCCGGTACGCGAACCCGTCCGGCACCCCGTGCGGGGGCGCGCCCCGGCCGGCCGCGAGCGCGTGCTCGGCCAGGGTCTGCCACTCCTGGGCGTCGGGCCGCCCCGAGGTGTCCACCTCGGCCTGCCGCTCGATGCCCGCGAACCCGCCCGTACGCCTCACCTGAATACGCATGGGTCCCTGTGTAGTACGGGATCAGGCGGTCTGCACACCCACCTGGGCCCACGCCTTGACGACGGCCTCGCTCTCCTCGCCCTCCTCGAAGCGGGACCTGGCCGCGGCCACGGTGAGCTTCGCGAAGTCGGTGAAGGCGGCGTCCGCGCGCAGGTCGCCGCCGGTGAGCACGTCGTACCAGATCTGTCCGGCCCGCTCCCAGGCGTTGCCGCCGAGGGCGGCGGCGAGCAGGTAGAAGGCGTGGTTGGGGATGCCGGAGTTGATGTGGACGCCGCCGTTGTCGCGGTTGGTTTTCAGGTAGCCGGCCATGGTCGCGGGCTGCGGGTCCTTGCCGAGGCGGGGGTCGTCGTACGCCGTGCCGGGCGCCTTCATGGAGCGCAGGGCCACCCCGCGCACGCCCGGGGCGAGCAAACCCTCGCCGATCAGCCAGTCGGCCTGGTCCGCGCTCTGGCCGAGGGAGTACTGCTTGATCAGCGAGCCGAAGACGTCCGAGACCGACTCGTTGAGCGCGCCGGACTGGCCGTAGTACTCCAGGTTGGCGGTGTACTGCGTGACGCCGTGGGTGAGTTCGTGGCCGATGACGTCGACGGAGCTGGTGAAGTCGGTGAAGATCTCGCCGTCGCCGTCGCCGAACACCATCTGCTCGCCGTTCCAGAAGGCGTTGTCGTAGTCGCGGTCGTAGTGCACGCTCGCGTCGAGCGCGAGTCCGGCGCCGTCGATGGAGTCGCGCGCGTACGCCTTCAGGTAGAGGTCGAAGGTGGCGCCGAGGCCGGCGTAGGCGCGGTTGACGCTGGCGTCCTGGCCGGGTTCGGAGCCCTCCTCGCGGACCTTGGTGCCGGGCAGGTCGGTGCCGTGCCCGGCGTCGTAGACCGTGCGGCGCGGTGTGCTGTCCGGGGCCGCCGGGGCGGCGACGGCGGTGAGCGTGCGCACGGCGGTGACCCGGCGGCGGGTGCGGGCCGCGGAGTCGTGCTGCAGGGTGCGCAGCGCCGAGTCGGCGAGTGCGCCGTCCTCGTGCCGGGCGAGCTGGTCGAGGATGTGCGGCGGCACGATCCCGCAGAAAACGGGCGTGCGGCGGATGACGGGCTCAGAGCCCCCGTTGGTCGTCATGCACCGCACCCTCGCACTGGGTCACGCCGGTGTCACTACCCGCAACCATGATTGATGAAATACCGCGACAATTGATGACTCTGCGTGAGCGTGAGTGGTATGGCGCACGTTTTGTCCTATTCGTCCCCACGGTCCCGCATACTGATACGGCGCCCCGCGTCCGAAGGGGCTCGACTAGCATGCGGAGCATCATGCGTTTCGGGCTGCTTCTTCTTAGCTGCCGCGGCGAGGGCCTGTAGTCCAGGTCGACTCCCTCCCCGCGGAGCTTCGTGTTGCGTCGTCGGCCGTCCTTCCGGACATCCTGAGGAGCCCCGCATCATGGCCAACCGCCAGCAGCCCACCACCATGCCGGTCCACAAGTACGGCCGTTACGACCAGGTCGACATCCCGGACCGCACCTGGCCCCAGCAGCGCATCACGGCCGCGCCCCGCTGGCTCTCCACCGACCTGCGCGACGGCAACCAGGCCCTGATCGACCCCATGTCGCCCGAGCGCAAGCGCCGGATGTTCGACCAGCTGGTGAAGATGGGCTACAAGGAGATCGAGGTCGGCTTCCCCGCCTCCGGCCAGACCGACTTCGACTTCGTGCGCTCCATCATCGAGGAAGAGGGCGCGATCCCCGACGACGTCACGATCTCCGTGCTGACCCAGGCCCGCGAGGACCTGATCGAGCGGACCGTGGAGTCCCTGAAGGGCGCCCGGCGGGCCACCGTGCACCTGTACAACGCCACCGCCCCGGTCTTCCGCCGGGTGGTCTTCCGCGGCTCCAAGGACGACATCAAGCAGATCGCCGTCGACGGCACCCGCCTGGTGATGGAGTACGCGGAGAAACTGCTGGGCCCCGACACCGAGTTCGGCTACCAGTACAGCCCGGAGATCTTCACCGACACCGAGCTGGACTTCGCGCTGGAGGTCTGCGAGGCGGTGATGGACGTCTACCAGCCCGGTCCGGGCCGCGAGATCATCCTCAACCTGCCCGCCACCGTGGAGCGTTCGACGCCGTCCACGCACGCGGACCGCTTCGAGTGGATGCACCGCAACCTGTCCCGCCGCGAGCACGTCGTGCTCTCCGTCCACCCGCACAACGACCGCGGCACCGCCGTCGCCGCCGCCGAACTGGCGCTGATGGCCGGCGCCGACCGCGTCGAGGGCTGCCTGTTCGGGCAGGGCGAGCGCACCGGCAACGTCGACCTGGTCACCCTCGGCATGAACCTGTTCTCGCAGGGCGTCGACCCGCAGATCGACTTCTCCGACATCGACGAGATCCGCCGTACGTGGGAGTACTGCAACCAGATGGAGGTCCACCCGCGCCACCCGTACGTGGGCGACCTGGTCTACACGTCCTTCTCCGGCTCCCACCAGGACGCCATCAAGAAGGGCTTCGACGCCATGGAGGCCGACGCGGCCGCGAAGGGCGTCACCGTCGACGACATCGAGTGGGCCGTGCCCTACCTGCCGATCGACCCGAAGGACGTCGGCCGCTCCTACGAGGCGGTCATCCGGGTCAACTCGCAGTCCGGCAAGGGCGGTGTCGCCTACGTCCTGAAGAACGACCACAAGCTGGACCTGCCGCGCCGGATGCAGATCGAGTTCTCCAGGCTCATCCAGGCCAAGACGGACGCCGAGGGCGGCGAGGTCACCGGCTCCGACATCTGGGCGGTCTTCCAGGACGAGTACCTGCCGAACCCGGACAACCCCTGGGGCCGCGTCCAGGTGCGCACGGGCCAGTCGACCACCGACACCGACGGCGTGGACACCCTCACCGTCGAGGCCGTCGTCGACGGCGAGGACACCGTCCTGACCGGCTCCGGCAACGGCCCGATCTCCGCGTTCTTCGACGCGCTGCAGGGCCTGGGCATCGACGTACGCCTGCTGGACTACCAGGAGCACACGATGAGCGAGGGCGCCTCCGCGCAGGCCGCCTCCTACATCGAGTGCGCGATCGGCGACAAGGTTCTGTGGGGGATCGGGATCGACGCGAACACGACGCGTGCGTCGCTGAAGGCGGTCGTCTCCGCCGTCAACCGCGCGACGCGATAACCCCTCTGACCGGCGGTTTACCGGCCCTGATCGCGAGTTGCGGCGATCAGGGCCCCGTCGTTTACCGGCCATCGGACCGTGGAGGTCACGGAAAGGTCTCGTACGGGGTACTGACTCCACCTCGCCGATGTGGCTAACATCACGCCAGCGGTGGCGATGTTGCCACGGCGTTAAGGAGGTGCGACGTGCTGCCAGTACGGGGACGAGACGGCCGAACCGCCAGGCCTGCCCGCATTCTGGGCACCCGCACCGCATGGACCCCCGTGGGCGACGGCGAGTTCTTCTGCCCCGGCTGCGGAGGCGACCGCAACTACCAGCGGCTCACCGGCCGCCGCCGCTTCACCCTGCTCGGCGTGCCCGTGCTGCCGCGCGGCACCACCGGGCCGGTCGTGGAGTGCGCCGCCTGCCGCCACCACTTCGGCACCGACGTCCTCGACCACCCCACCACCTCGCGCTTCTCGGCGATGCTGCGCGACGCCGTGCACACCGTCGCCCTCGCCGTCCTCGCCGCCGGCGGCACCTGCGCCCGCGCCTCCCTCGAGGCGGCCGCCGGCGCCGTCCGCGCGGCCGGCTTCGAGGACGCCACGGAGGACCGGCTGAGCGCGCTCGTCGACGCGCTCGCCGCCGACACCGGCCGGGTCTTCGAGCAGCCGGGCGGCGCGAGCCTCGCGATAGAACTGCACGAGGCCCTCGACCCGCTGGCCCCGCACCTCGCCCCCGGCGGCCGCGAGTCCCTGCTCCTGCAGGGAGCCCGGATCGCGCTCGCCGACGGCCCCTACACCAACGCCGAACGCGAGGTCCTCGGCACGGTCGGCGCGGCCCTGACCATCTGCGCCGCCGACGTGACCCGCCTGCTGGCGGCGGCCCGCATGCCGTCCTGACCTGACGGTGCGCCAGACCGCCTCACCCGTTCGGTCGTTGCGGGGATGCGCCGGCGGCGGCGTGGAGGACCATGGAGGCGTGAGCCATGTGTCTCCTGTGACCCGTGCGAGCCGGATCTCCCTCGCCGCCGCCCTGCTGCTCGGGGCATTCACCGCCGCACCCAAGGCCTGGGCGGCCACCTGCGAGTCCTCCGTGCCCTACACGTCCGGGACGGAGGGCTACGCCCAGTTCCGCATCCCGGCCGCCGTCCGCACCGGCCACGGCACCCTGCTCGCCTTCGCCGAGGGCCGGCACAGCACCACCGGGGACAGCGGCGACATCGACGTGGTCCTCAGACGTTCCGCCGACGGCGGCTGCACCTGGGGCCCCCTCCAGGTGGTGACCGACGGCGACGGCGACACCCGCGGCAACCCGGCGCCCGTGGTCGACCCGCGCACCGGCGACGTCGTCCTGGTGACCTCCTACAACGACGGCTCGGTGAACGAGGCGCAGATCATGCGCGGCCAGGTCACCGCGGAGCAGAGCCGCCGGGTGTTCGTGCAGCGCAGCAGGACCGACGGCCGGTCCTTCACCGCCCCGAAGGAGATCACCGCGCAGGTCAAACGCGCCGGCTGGCGCTGGTACGCCACCGGTCCCGGCCACGCCGTCGCCCTCACCGAGGGACCGCACCGCGGCCGCCTGGTGGTCGCCGCCGACCACTCCGGGCCGCCCCGCGCCGGCTCCACCGACACCGGCCGGGAGGCCAGGTACTACGGCGGCCACGCGATCTACAGCGACGACGGCGGCCGGCGCTGGCACCTCGGCTTCGCCGACGACTCCTACACCGGCCGCGACAACGCCAACGAGACGACCGCCGCCCAGCTCCCCGGCGGCCGGATCTACTTCAACGCCCGTGACCAGAACGGCTCCAGCCCCGGCAACCGCCTCGACGCCTATTCGAGCGACGGCGGCCAGACCCTGGACGCGCCCTACACCGTCCAGCCGACCCTGCGCCGGGTCCCGGTGGTCCAGGGCTCGGTCCTCCAGCTCCAGGGCCCCGACGCCCCGCTGCTCTTCTCGGGTCCCTCGGTCCCGACCGCCCGCCAGGCCATGGCCCTGTGGACCAGCACGGACCAGGGCATCAGCTTCGACCAGCTCCTGACCCTGTCCACCCTCAAGGCGGCCTACTCGGACCTGGTCCAGGTGGACCGCCGCACGGTGGGCGTGCTCTACGAGACGGGCACGCGGACGGCGTACGACACGATCGAGTTCCGGCGGGTGGCGGCACCCCGGCAGTGAACCCGGGCCCCGGGCAACCGAATCGGCGCGGCGGGTGGTCTGGAGGGTGAGGGGGGTGGCTGATGCAGGCCGAACTCGAGGCCCAGTTCCAGGAATTCGTCAGAGCGCGGTGGTCCCATCTGGTGCGGACCGCCTATCTGCTCACCGGCGACCCGCACCACGCGGAGGACCTCACGCAGACCGCGCTGGCGAAGGCGTACCGCTCGTGGCGCCGGGTCTCCAAGGCCGACCGCCCGGAGGCCTACGTCCGCCGCATGCTGGTCAGCTGCAACAGCGACCGGTTCCGCAAGCGGCGCGTCACGGAGTCGCTGACCGCCGCGCCGCCCGAGCGCGCCGGGCACGACGACGCGGTCTCCCGGGCCGACGAGCGCGGCACGCTGCTCGCGGCCCTCGCGCAACTGCCGCCCAGGCAGCGCGCGGTGGTGGTGCTGCGGTACTGGGAGGACCTGTCCGAGGCGGAGGTCGCCGACGTGCTCGGCTGCTCGCCGGGCACGGTCAAGAGCCAGGCGTCCAAGGGCCTGGCGAAGTTGCGCACGTTTCCCGGACTCACCCAGGCCATGAGCCACGCGGGATCCGGGCAGGGAGGCACCAGGTGAGCGGCGGGAAGCAGGACGCGCAGGACGGGCCGGAGTTCGAGGACCGGGTCCGGGCGCTGCTGGCGGGAGACGCCGCGGACATCCGGCCGTCACCGGTGCCGTATCCGGAGATCCGGCGGCGGGGCCTGCGGGAGCGCCGGCGGCGGCTCGGGGTGACCGGGATGGCGCTGGCGGCGCTGGCCGCGCTGCCGGTCGGCGCGTACGCGGTCGCGGGGGGCGGCGGCGGAGGCGAGGCGGCCGGCCCGGCGCGGCCCGAGCCGTCCGTGCGGACCAGCACCCGCCCGGCGCCGTCCGCGACCGCGGCGGGCCCCGCACGGCCCGCCGGCGAGGGGCAACTGCTCGACGGCGTCACCTACGAGCAGGCCGCCGCCGGGCTCGGCCGGTGCATCGCCTACAACAAGGCCCACCGCATCGCCGGGGACCCGAGCTACCGCGACCTGGGCACGGCCGCCGACTACCGGATCGTCCTCGCGATGAAGGCCACCGGCGACACCAACTCGCCCGGCGACGGCTTCTCCGTGGTCGCCGTGCGCGCGAAGCCGACGCCGGCCCGGCTGATCTGCACGGACAAGGACGGTGCGGCACAGGGCCTGAACACCGGCATCGGCGACCCCTTCGGCGACTCCCTGGTGGCCGTGGTCCCGGACCTCAACGCCGGCAGGCTCTACCAGCAGTCCGCCCTCGACAAGGGGCACTGGAAGCTGCCGTACCGCTGGGGGTTCATCGGCGCCTGCCGCCCCTCGGTCGGCAAGGTGACCGTCACCTACGGCGGCAGCACCCGCGAGGCCGTCCTGGACCACGGCTGGTTCGTCGCCACCGGCACCCTGGACCGCCAGGTCACCGTCGCGCCGCGGGTCCGGGGATACGACCACGCCGGCAAGCTCGTCTACGACTCCGACCAGGACGCCTCCTACGAGAAGACCCTGCCCTAGGCCTCTCGTCCGGCACCGGTCGCCTCCCGGTGGCCGGTGCCGTCGCACCGCGCGCCATTGGTCCGGCCTCTGATGGTTTACGCCATTCGTGCGCGCTGCCTTGACCGTCCCGAAACCCCCTCTTATGGTCGCGCTTACACACGAGGTCCGACGTCTCCTTTCCCCCACGCTGGAGGCACCGTGCGCGACGAGGCGACCCACGGCCGCAGGACGTTCCTGAAACACGCCGGGGCGCTGGGCGCGACCGCCTCGCTGACGACGCTGACCGCCTGCGGACCCCGGTCCACGATCGACCTCGGCGGCCACGGCACCGACCGCACCCTCACCGCCGTCATCGGCTACGGCAACGACGGCAGCTGGGACCCGACCCAGACCGCCTCCGCGTTCGCGATGGCCGCCAACAACCACATCTACGAGGGCCTCGCCGACACGGACCCGATCACCCGCGCCCCCTATCCCGCGCTGGCCACCCGGCTGCCCGCCGACCCGTCCGCCACCACCTGGCGGTTCACCCTGCGCCCCGGCGCCACCTTCCACGACGGCACCCCGGTCACCGCCGACGACGTGGTCTTCGTCTTCGACCGGATCCTCGACCCGGGCACCCAGACCCTCGCCAAGGGCTTCTTCGCCGGCTGGCTCAAGGAGGTCCGCAAGGTCGGCACCCGGACCGTGGACCTGGTCCTCGCCTTCCCCTTCCCGGACGGCGTCGCCCGGCTCACCCTCGCCAAGATCATGCCCAGGCACGTGTTCTCCCGGCCCGGCGCCTGGGACGACGCGATCAAGGGACTGGCGGTGGGCACCGGACCGTACCGGCAGACCGGCCACCACCCGAAGTCCAACACCACCTTCGCCGCGTACGACGGCTACAACGGCCCCCGCCGGCCCGCCTTCCGCGCGATGAACTGGCTGACGATCGTCGACGCGGCCTCACGGGTGGCCAGGATCTCCGGGACCGGCGCGGGCGCGCAGATCTCCGACAACATCCCCTACGCCAACATCACCCGCCTCGAACAGGGCGGACTGTCGGTCGGCGGCGGCGCCGGGATGAACAACCTGTTCCTGATGTTCAACACGCGGCACAAGCCCTTCGACGACGTCCGGGTCCGCCAGGCCCTGCACTACGCCATCGACACGGAGCAGCTCGTCGAGGTCGCCCTCAAGGGCCACGGAAAGCCCGCGAGTTCGTTCCTGAACGAGACCAACCCCGCCTACCGCAGGGCCAGGACGGTCTACGGCCACGACCCGGACCGGGCAAAGGCGCTCCTGAAGGCCGCCGGAGTGCGCGGCCTGCGCGTGAACATCCTCGCCGTCAACGTGAGCTGGCTCGTCGACTGCCTGCCCACCATCAAGTCGTCCTGGGACGCCGTCGGCGTCGCCACGACCCTGTCACCCCAGGAGACCACGGCCGTGTTCACCAAGATGGACCAGAAACAGGACTACCAGGTCGTCGCCGCCGTCTCGAACCCCAACCAGTTCGGCCTCGACGCCGACCTGATCATGCGCTACAACTACGGCCCCGGGAACCTCTGGATGGGCTACGCGCGCTGGTCCGACGACGCCGTCGCCAAGCGGCTCTTCGCCGACATGGACGCGGCCACCCGCGAACCGGACCCGGACCGCAAGAGGACGATGATCCAGGAGTACGTCGACGTCGTCGCCGAACAGGCCGTCCTCTACCCGGTCGTCCACAACGAGCTGATCACCGCCTGGGACCCGCGCAGGCTCACCGGCATAAGGGCCCAGCCCTACCCCGGCATCAACGTCCTGACGGCCAAGTGGGCCTGACGGCATGCACGCCGTCCCGCGCATCCTGCTGCGCCGCGTCGCCCTGCTGGTGCCGCTGCTGCTCGGCATCGCCCTGTTCGTGTTCCTGGTGATGCGCTTCTCCGACGTCGACCCGGCGTCCGCGTTCTTCCAGGGCGCCAACCCCACGCCGCGCCAGCTCCACGACTTCCGCGAGCGCAACGGCCTCCTCGACCCGCTGCCCCTGCGCTACGTCCACTTCGTCGGCGGTCTGCTCCACGGCGACCTCGGCACCAGCGCCCTCACCCGCACGCCCGTCCTCGACCAGGTCGCCACCGCCCTGCCGCTCACCCTCCAGCTGACCTTCCTCGGCCTCGGCATCGCCGTCGTCCTGGCCCTCGCCGGAGGAGTCACCGCGGCCGTCCACCGCGACCGCTGGCCGGACCAGGCCATCCGCGTCCTGTCCCTCGTCGGCGTCGCCGCCCCCGCGTTCTGGCTGGCGCTGCTGATGATCCAGTACCTGGCGGTCGACCGGGGCTGGTTCCCGTCCGGCGGCTACATCAACCCGGAGGACTCCGTCACCGGCTGGCTGAGGACCATGGCGCTGCCCGCGCTCGCCCTCTCCCTGCCGGTCGCCGCCCAGCTCACCCGGATCGTGCGCACCTCGGTGGTCGAGGAACTCGACAAGGACTACGTCCGCACCGCGATCGGCAGCGGCCTGCCGCCCCACGTCGTGGTCGGCCGCAACGTCCTGCGCAACGCGCTCGTCAACCCGCTGACCGTGCTCGGGCTGCGGGTCGGCTACCTGCTCGGCGGCGCCGTCGTCATCGAGACCGTCTTCGCCCTGCCCGGCATGGGCAAGCTGATGATCGACGCCGTGCAGAACGGCGACCCGGCCGTCGTGCAGGGAGTCGTGCTCACCACCGCGACCGGCTTCGTCGTCGTCAACCTCGTCATCGACATCCTCTACCTGCTGGTCAACCCCCGTCTGCGGGAGGCGGCATGACGACGTTCACCCGCTCGGCCCTCACCGCCGCCCTGGTCCGGCCCGGCGTACGGCTGCGCCGCCTGTCCCCGCTGTCCCTGGCGGCCCTCGTCCTCCTGGCCGCGGTCGCCCTGACGGCGCTGTGCGCGCCGCTCCTCGCCCCCGACGACCCGCTCGCCCAGCAGGCCCCCGCAGGCGGCACCGGACACCCCTCCGCCGGGCACTGGATGGGCCAGGACAGCCTCGGCCGGGACATCCTCAGCCGGCTGATGTACGGGGCCCGCTGGTCCCTCGCCATCGGCCTCGGCGCGACCGCGCTCGCCCTGGTCGCCGGCGCGCTGCTCGGCGCCCTCGCGGCCACCTCCCGCAAAGGTGTCGACGAGACGCTGATGCGCTGCCTGGACGTGGTGATGGCGTTCCCCGGCATCGCCCTGGCCGCCGTCCTGGTGGCCGTCTTCGGCGGCGGCATCACCGTCCTGATCTGCGCGATCGCGTTCCTGTTCACCCCGCCCGTGGCCCGCGTGGTCCGGGCGAACGTCCTCGACCAGTACGGCGAGGACTACGTCACCGCGGAACGCGTGATCGGCGCCCGCACCCCGCACATCGTCCTGCGTCACGTCGCCGTCAACTGCGCCGCGCCCGTGCTGGTCTTCTGCACGGTCCAGGTCGCCGAGGCCATCGTCTTCGAGGCCTCCCTGTCCTTCATCGGCGCGGGCGTGCGGCCCCCGGACCCGTCCTGGGGCAGCGTCATCGCGGACGGCAGGAACATGGTGCTCACCGGCGGCTGGTGGGCGACCCTCTTCCCCGGCCTGCTCATCCTCCTCACGGTCCTCTCGCTCAACGTGCTCTCCGAGGGCGTCTCGGACGCGTGGGCGGCACCGGCAGCGAAGGAGCCGGAACCGGCCGAGGACCCCGTCCAGGCACCACCCGAGCCGGGCGGGGTCCTGGAACTGCCCGCGCTGGAGGAGGCCGCCGCACGGCTCCGGGCCCGGGCCCGCCCGCTTCCCCGCGACGACGGGCCGCCGGTCCTGTCCGTCACGAACCTCACCGTCGCCTTCCCGGACCGGCACCGCGGCGTGAACATCGTCGACGGCATCGGCTTCGCCGTCCACCCGGGCGAAGTCCTCGGGCTGGTCGGGGAGTCGGGCTGCGGCAAGTCCCTGACGGCCCTGACGGTCATGGGCCTGCAGCCGAGGACGGCACGGGTGACGGGCCGGATCGACTTCCACGCCGGTGCGCGGACGCGCCCCGGCAGGGTGCGGGGCCGTACCGGAGACGCGGCCGCCGCCGAACCGGCGCGGCCGGCCGCCGGCCCGCAGCCACCGCTGGACCTGACCACTCCGCACCGTCGCCTCCTCGGCCACGAGATCGCGATGGTCTACCAGGACGCCCTGTCCTCCCTCAACCCCTCGATGACGGTGAACGCCCAGCTCAAACAGCTGGTGCGACGCGGAGGCCAGCACCCGCCGGCCGAACTGCTCTCCCTCGTCGGCCTCGACGCAGCCCGCACGCTCCGCAGCTACCCGCACGAACTCTCCGGCGGCCAGCGCCAGCGCGTCCTGATCGCCATGGCCCTCTCCCGCGACCCGCGCCTGATCATCGCCGACGAACCGACCACCGCCCTCGACGTCACCGTCCAGGCCCAGGTGATGGAACTCCTCCTGCGCCTGCGCGCCGAACTCGGCTTCGCGCTGATCCTCGTCTCCCACGACCTGGCCCTCGTCGCGGACGTCACCGACCGGGTGGCGGTGATGTACGGCGGGCAGATCGTCGAGACCGGCGTCACCGCGGAACTCGTCGCCGCACCGGCCCACCACTACACCCGCGGCCTGCTCGGCAGCGTCCTGTCGCTGGAGTCCGGGTCCGAGCGGCTGACCCAGATCAGCGGCGTGGTGCCGTCCCCGGCCGACTTCCCGGCGGGCTGCCGGTTCGCGGACCGCTGCCCGGCGGCGAGCGCGGTCTGCCGGACCACGGCACCGGACCTCGCCGGCTCCCGCGTCCACACCGTGGCCTGCCACCACCCGGCCGCCGACCTGGCCGGCGCGGAGGCGGTGACATGAGCGCGGTGGAGCTGTCCGGCGTCCACGTGGTCCACCGGGCGCGCGGCGCAGGCCTGTTCGGCCGGGACCGGGTGCACGCGCTGACCGGCGCGGACCTCACCGTGGCGCCCGGCGAGACCGTCGGCGTGGTCGGCGAGTCGGGGTGCGGGAAGTCGACGCTGGCCAAGGTCCTGGTCGGCATCCAGCGGCCGACCTCGGGCACGGTCGCCTTCCGCGGCCGCGACCTGTGGTCGATGGCCCCGGCCGAACGCCGCTCGGCCGTGGGCGCCGGCACCGGCATGATCTTCCAGGACGCCTCGACGGCCCTGAACCGGCGGCTGCCG
The DNA here is from genome assembly GCF_044757385.1 of Streptomyces sp. NPDC091282. Lineage (NCBI taxonomy): Bacteria > Bacillati > Actinomycetota > Actinomycetes > Kitasatosporales > Streptomycetaceae > Streptomyces > Streptomyces sp. NPDC091282. The sequence goes on along the minus strand of NZ_JBIVUX010000001.1, from coordinate 874,570 downwards.
GTGCGCCGCATCCTGCGCGACCCGCTCGACGTCCACGAGCGCGGCACGAAGGCCGAACGGGAGGACCGGGTACGGGAGCTGATGAGCCTGGTCGGCCTGCCCCGGGCCGTCGCCGACGCGCTGCCCGGCCGGCTCTCCGGCGGTCAGCGCCAGCGGGTCGCGATCGCCCGCGCGCTGGCCCTGGACCCCCACCTGGTGGTGGCCGACGAACCGACCAGCGCCCTGGACGTCTCGGTCCGCGCCCAGATCCTCAACCTCCTGCTCGACCTGCGCGAGCGGCTCGGCCTCGCCATGGTCTTCGTCTCCCACGACATCCAGACGGTACGGCGGATGAGCGACCGGGTGATCACCATGTACCTGGGCCGGATCGTGGAGGAGACCCCGGCCGCCGACGTCACCGACCACGCCCGGCACCCGTACACCAGGGCCCTCTTCTCGGCCGCCCCCGGCCTGCTCCGCCCCATCGACCCCATCCCGCTGACCGGCCCGGTGCCCTCGGCGGTCCGGCCGCCGTCCGGGTGCCCGTTCCGCACCCGGTGCTGGAAGGCGGACGACGAGTGTGCCGTCCGCATGCCTGACTTCACGGCCGCGTCACGCCCCGCTCACCGTTACCGCTGTCACCATCCACTGGAGGAGGACCAGCCGAGCCACCGTCTGCCCAGGGAGCCCTGATGACCCTGCCCACCCCGCTGACCGGAGTCGTACCGCCCGTCTGCACCCCCCTGACCCCGGACGGCGAGGTGGACGTCCCCTCGCTGCGCAGGCTCGTCGACCACCTGGTGACGGCCGGGGTGAGCGGACTGTTCGTGCTGGGCTCGACCTCGGAGGCCGCCTACCTCACCGACCGGCAGCGCCGGCTGGTCACGGAGACGGTGGTGTCCCACGCGGCCGGGCGGCTCCCGGTGCTCGCCGGGGTCATCGACATGACGACGCCCCGGGTCCTGGACCACGTGGCGTCTGTCACCGCGGCGGGCGCCGACGCGGTCGTCGTCACCGCGCCCTTCTACACCCGCACCCACCCCGCCGAGATCGCCCGCCACTTCCGCCTGGTCGCCGACCGCTCGCCGGTCCCGGTGATCGCCTACGACATCCCGTCCGCCGTGCACACCAAGCTCCCCGCCGACCTGGTCCTGGAACTGGCCGCCGAGGGAGTGCTGGCCGGACTGAAGGACTCCAGCGGCGACCTGGCGGGCTTCCGCGAGGTCGTCACCGGCAGCCGGGGCCTGCCCGGGTTCAGCGCGCTGACCGGCTCCGAGCTGACCGTCGACTCGGCCCTCGCGCTCGGCGCCGACGGAGCGGTACCGGGGCTCGCCAACGTCGACCCGGACGGCTACGTCCGGCTCCACCGGCTCTGCCGGGACGGCGACCGGGAGCGGGCGCGGGCCGAACAGGAGCGGCTGTGCGGGCTGTTCGGGATGGTCCGGGCCGGCGACGGGCGCCGGATGGGCGGCAGCTCGGCGGCGCTGGGCGCGTTCAAGGCGGCGCTGCACCTGCGCGGGATCATCGCCTCCCCGGTCACGGCGGAGCCCCAGGTGCCGCTGTCGCAGGCGGAGACCGAGTGCGTGGGCAAGCACCTCGCCGCCGCCGGACTGATGTGAGCGGTGCCGCCGCGGCGGGCCGTCCGGGACAGACTCCGGCCGAGTCTAGGCACGCAGCGCCACCCCGGTGATGCGAAGCGTGAAATCCCCGGGGGCGGGGGAGCCAGGTGAGGTGACTGCGATGAACCTCCCCGTCGGCTCCTGCGCCGTCGACACCGGTACCGGGCGGCTGGGCATCGTCATGGGGCACGAGGGCCCGTACGTGCAGCTGCGGCCGTACGGGGGAGGACGCGAGTGGGACGCCCGGCCGGACGCCGTGCGGATCGCGACCCAGGCCGAACGGCTCAGCGCGGCCACCGCCCACGCCAACGCCCGCAGCCGCGGCGAGGTGCCCTGAGCGATCCGGACCGGACCGGCCCCGCGCCGCGGCAGGGCAGAATGGGCCCATGAGCCTGTTCCGCGACGACGGCATCGTGCTGCGCACCCAGAAGCTGGGTGAGGCGGACCGGATCATCACGCTGCTCACCCGCGGCCACGGCCGGGTGCGGGCCGTGGCCCGCGGAGTACGGCGGACCAAGTCGAAGTTCGGTGCCCGGCTGGAACCGTTCTCCCACGTCGACGTGCAGTTCTTCGCACGGGGGAGCGAGCTGGTCGGGCGCGGGCTGCCGCTGTGCACGCAGAGCGAGACCATCGCGCCGTACGGCGGCGGCATCGTCACCGACTACGCGTGCTACACCGCCGGGACCGCCATGCTGGAGACCGCCGAGCGGTTCACCGACCACGAGGGCGAACCGGCCGTGCAGCAGTACCTGCTGCTGGTGGGGGCGCTGCGGACCCTCGCCCGCGGCGAGCACGCACCCCACCTCGTCCTCGACGCGTTCCTGCTGCGCTCCCTCGCCGTGAACGGCTACGCGCCGAGCTTCGACTCCTGCGCCAAGTGCGGCATGCCCGGTCCGAACCGTTTCTTCTCGGTCGCCTCCGGCGGCAGCGTCTGCGTCGACTGCCGGGTCCCGGGCAGCGTCGTACCCTCACCGCAGACCCTGGTTCTCCTCGGCGCGCTGCTTACGGGAGACTGGGAGACGGCGGACGCGGCCGAGGCGCGGCACATCCGGGAGGGCGCCGGGCTGGTGTCCGCCTATCTGCACTGGCACCTGGAGCGGGGGCTGCGCTCGCTCAGGTACGTAGAGAAGAGCTAGAGGGAGACGAGAAGCACATGGTCGTACGCGGGATCCTGGGGAGCCGGCGCCGCGAGTACAGGACGCCGGAGCCGCACCCGTCCGGTGCCCGGCCGCCCAAGCTCCCGGGCGAACTGGTCCCGGGCCACGTGGCCATCGTCATGGACGGCAACGGCCGCTGGGCGAAGGAGCGCGGGCTGCCGCGCACCGAGGGCCACAAGGTCGGCGCCGAGCGCGTCCTGGACGTGCTGCAGGGCTCCATCGAGATCGGCGTCCGGAACATCTCGCTCTACGCCTTCTCCACCGAGAACTGGAAGCGCTCGCCCGAAGAGGTCCGCTTCCTGATGAACTTCAACCGCGACTTCATCCGCAAGACCCGCGACCAGCTCGACGAACTCGGCATCCGGGTGCGCTGGGCGGGCCGGATGCCCCGGCTGTGGAAGTCGGTCGCCAAGGAACTCCAGGTCGCCCAGGAGCAGACCAAGGACAACGACCTGCTCACCCTGTACTTCTGCATGAACTACGGCGGCCGCGCCGAGATCGCCGACGCCGTGCAGTCGATCGCCGAGGAGGTCAGGGCCGGCCGCCTCGACCCGTCGAAGATCTCCGAGAAGACCATCCAGAAGCACATGTACTACGGCGACATGCCGGACGTCGACGTGTTCCTGCGCCCCAGCGGCGAGCAGCGCACCTCCAACTTCCTGCTCTGGCAGAGCGCTTACGCCGAGATGGTCTTCCAGGACGTCCTGTGGCCCGACTTCGACCGCCGTGACCTGTGGCGCGCGTGCCTCGAATTCGCCTCCAGGGACCGCCGGTTCGGCGGCGCGATCCCCAACGAGGAACTGCTGGCAATGGAGGGCCGCCACCCCGGCGAGTAGCGGTCACCCGCCGTTCACTGAAGCCGTCCAGGATGCGGGAGTTCATGCCCGGCCCCACCGGTCTCCCGCCCCTGGACGGTCCTTCATGAAGCGTGTCACCCCGGTCCTCGCCCTGGGCGCCCTGCTGCTGGCGGCGCTGCCCGCGCACGCCACCGGCGACGGGCCCGCCCGCCGCGACGGTTACGGCACCAAGGCGGTGTACTCGCCCGGCCAGGACCCGCGCACCTACCGGCAGCCGCCCGCCGGGTACACCGCCGTGTTCACCGAGAACGTCTCCCGGCACGGCTCGCGCTCGGCCACCGACGGCGAGGACGGCGACACCGTCCTCGCGCTCTGGGACCGGGCCGCGGCCGACGGCCAGCTCACCCGGCTCGGCCGGGAGTTCGGCCCGGACGTGCGGGCCCTCGAAGCGGCCATGAGCGCCGTCGGGTACGGCAGCCTCAGCGGCCGCGGCAAGGACGAACTGCGCGCCACCGCCGTCCGCATGGAGAAGCGCCTGCCGGGTCTGTTCGACTCGATCGCGAGGAACGGCGAGAAGATCGACGTCGTCAGCTCCGGGCAGGGCCGCGCGGTCGACAGCGGTACGGTCTTCGCCACCGCGCTCACCGACGCCGACCCGGCGCTGAAGGCCGCGCTCGGCCCCGCCCGGGTCGACAAGGACCTGCTGTACTTCCACAAGTCCGCGGGCGGCGCCGACTACCAGAAGTGGCTGGCCGGCGACGAGCGGCTGGCCTCGACCCTGGAGTCGGTCACCGACCAGCCGGCCACCCACCGGGCGGCGGCCCGGGTCCTCGGCAGGATCTTCGCGCCGGCGTTCGTGCGGCGCGTCACCGGCGGCGAGTTCTCCGCCGTCGCCTCCGACGTCACCGCCGCCGAGGCCGTCTACAACCTCTACGCGATCGCGCCCGCGATGAGCGAGGAGAGCCCGGACGGCAGGGGCTGGGACTTCGGCCGCTACCTCACCCCGCGCGACGCCGCCTGGTTCGGCTACCTCGGCGACGCCGAGGACTTCTACGAGAAGGGCCCGAGCTTCGCGGACAGCGACATCACCTACAAGATGGCGGCCCCCCTCCTCGACGACCTCTTCCGGCAGGTCGAGGCCAAGCGGGACGGCACCGGCACGCTGGGCGCCGAACTCCGCTTCACGCACGCCGAGGAGATCATCCCGCTCGCGGCGCTGATGGGACTGCCGGGCAGCGAGAAGCCCGCGAAGCCGGGCCGGACGTACACGTACGCGACCAACCCCTGGCGCGGCGCCGAGGTCGCCCCGCTGGCCTCCAACATCCAGTGGGACGTCTTCCGGAAGGGCGACGACTACCTGGTGCGGATGCTCTACGACGAGAAGGAGATCCCCTTCAAGGCCGACTGCAAGCCCCTCTCCAAGGGCAGCACGTTCTACCGCCTCGACGAACTGGAGAGGTGCTTCGACCGCAGCTGACCGGCGCGGCTACGATCCGCCCCATGGTCATGGACATGAATCTGGGGCAGAACTCCGTGCCGGACACGGTGGAGTTGGAGTTCGTGCCGACGGCGAGGGACTTCGTCGCGATATCGCGGGAGCGCCGTCGGTTCAGCAGGGGCGGGCGACGGGAGTACTGGATGATCGGCGTGGCCTCCGCGTTGGCCGCCCTGCAGGTCCTCCTGATGCTCACCGGGCAGAACGCCAACGTGGGTCTGCTGGTCGGGCTCGTCACCTTCGTGGCCCTGCTGCTCGTCCTCCCGAGGCTGATGGGACGGGCCATGCAGCGCATGGCCGCACGCAACGGTGTCTTCCGGGCGGTCGTCACGGCGTCGGGGGTGACGGTGACCACCGACCACACCTCGACCACGGTCGACTGGGTGGCGCAGCCCCGCTACCGCGAGACTCCCGAACTCTTCGTGACGTTCAGCGACACCAAGGGCGCGGTCGCGTTCACGATGCTGCCCAAGCGCGGCCTCTCGGACCCCGCCGACGTCGACCGGCTGCGGGCGATCCTCGACCGGAACATCACGCGCGGGTAGCGCGGGCGGCTCAGCAGCTTCCCGCGGTCCCGGCGCAGTCCGCGCACGTGCCGAAGATCTCGACGGTGTGGGCGACGTTGACGTAGCCGTGCTCGGCGGCGATCGCCTCCGCCCACTTCTCGACGGCGGGTCCCTCCACCTCCACCGCCTTGCCGCACACGCGGCAGACCAGGTGATGATGGTGGTCGCCGGTGGAGCAGCGGCGGTACACGGACTCGCCGTCGGAGGTGCGCAGGACGTCCACCTCGCCGGCGTCGGCGAGGTTCTGGAGGGTGCGGTACACCGTGGTGAGGCCCACCGAGTCGCCCTTGTGCTTGAGCATGTCGTGCAGTTCCTGCGCGCTGCGGAACTCGTCGACCTCGTTGAGGGCCGCCGCCACGGCTGCCCGCTGACGGGTCGAGCGGCCCTTCACGGGCGGTCCAGCGGTCGTCACCGGTTGCCTCCTCACATCACTGCTTCTGCCGGGCCATTGTGCCAGCCCGCAGGCAGCGCGGTCAGACGCCGGCCTCGTCGGCGGCCTGCCGTCCGGCCGGAATCGCGCACTCCGCCGGGTCCCCGGCGGGCCGCCGCGCGGCCGCCGCACGGGCGCGCCGCCGGGCCAGCGGCGCGGCCAGCAGGCTCAGCACCACGAACGCGGCGATGGTCAGCAGCACGATCGTCGCCCCCGGCGGAACGTACTGGTAGTACGACGTGATGGTGCCCCCGATCGTCACCGTCACACCGATCGCGACGGCGATCGCGAAGGTGGCCGCGAAGCTGCGGCTCAGCTGCTGGGCCGCGGCCACCGGCACCACCATCAGCGCCGACACCAGCAGCAGACCCACCACGCGCATGGCGACCGTCACGGTGACCGCGGCGGTGACGGCGGTCAGCAGGTTCAGCGCCCGCACGGGCAGGCCCGTCACCCGGGCGAACTCCTCGTCCTGGCTGACCGCGAACAGTTGCCGGCGCAGACCGAGGGTGACCAGCAGGACGAAGGCGGCGAGCACGCAGATCGCGGTCACGTCCGACTCCGACACCGTCGACAGCGAGCCGAAGAGGTACGACATCAGGTTGGCGTTGGAGCCGCCCGGCGCGAGGTTGATCAGCATCACACCGCCGGCCATGCCGCCGTAGAAGAGCATCGCGAGGGCGATGTCGCCGCGGGTGCGGCCGTACCAGCGGATCAGCTCCATCAGGATGGCGCCGAGGACGGAGACGGCCGTGGCCATCCACACCGGGGAGGTGGAGAGCAGGAAGCCGAGGCCGACGCCGGTCATCGCCACGTGGCCGATGCCGTCGCCCATCAGCGCCTGGCGGCGCTGGACCAGGTAGATGCCGACGGCGGGCGCGGTGATGCCGACCAGGACGGCGGCGAGCAGGGCCCGCTGCATGAAGGCGTAGTTCAGGAAGTCCATCAGCTCAGCAGTCCCGTGCGCAGTGGTGTGTGCTCGTCGTGGGGGTGGACGTGGTCGTGGCCGGGCAGGGCGTGCTGGCCGACGGCCGCCGGGGGCGGGCCGTCGTGCAGGACGCAGCCGTCGCGCAGGACGACCGCGCGGTCGATCAGCGGCTCCAGCGGGCCCAGTTCGTGCAGGACCAGCAGGACCGTGGTGCCCTGGGCGACCTGCTCGCGCAGGGTGCGCGCGAGGATCTCCTGGCTGGCCAGGTCCACGCCCGCCATCGGCTCGTCCATGATCAGGACGTCGGGCCGGGCGACCAGGGCGCGGGCGATCAGCACCCGCTGGTGCTGGCCGCCGGAGAGCGCCTCGACGTTGTCCCTGGCCCGGTCCGCCATCCCGACCAGGCCGAGCGCGTCCCGGACGGCCTGGTGGTCGGCCCTGCGGAAGAAGCCGAAGCGGGTGCGGGAGAGCAGCCCGGCGGAGACCACCTCGGTGACGGTGGCGGGGACCCCGCCCGCCGCGGTGGTGCGCTGCGGGACGTAGCCGACCCGCGACCAGTCGCGGAAGGCGCGGCGCGGGGTGGAGAACAGGGCGATCTCGCCGCCGGTGGCCGGCACCTGGCCGATGATCGTGCGGATCGCGGTGGACTTGCCTGAGCCGTTGGCGCCGAGCAGGGCGACGACCTCGCCGCGGTGCACGGTCAGGTCGATGCCGCGCAGGACGGGGCGCGAACCCAGCTCGGCGGTGACACCGCGCAGGGATATGACGGGCTCGCCGGTCATTTTCTCTCCGCTCATTTCGCGCCGAGGGCCGTTCGGAGGGCCTTGAGGTTGGCCTGCTGGACGGCGAAGTAGTCCTTGCCGCGGGACTTGCCGGTGATGCCCTCGATCGGGTCGAGGACGTCCGTCCTCAGTCCGGCGTCGGCGGCGATGGTCTTGGCCGTCTTGTCGCTGACGAGCGTCTCGTAGAAGACGGTGGAGACGCCGTCGGCCCTGGCCATGGTCTCCAGGTCCTTCACGCGGGCCGCGCTGGGCTCCGACTCGGGGTCGAGGCCGTTGATGGCCTCCTCGGTCAGGCCGTACCGCTCGGCGAGGTAGCCGAAGGCGGCGTGGGTGGTGATGAAGACCTTGGTCCTGGTGTGGGCGAGGCCGTCCTTGAACGCGGTGTCGAGGGCGTCCAGCTGCTCGACCAGGGCGGCGGTGTTCTTCCTGTAGTCGTCCGCGTGCTCGGGGTCGGCCTTCTCGAAGGCCTTGCCGACGCCCTCGGCGACCTGGGCGTAGCGCACCGGGTCCAGCCAGATGTGGGGGTCGAGGCCGGAGGCCTCCTCGTTCTTGGAGGTGTCGTGCGAGGCCGCGTGGCCGCCGACCTCGTTGCCGTGCTGCTCCAGCGTGGTCAGGGAGGCCGCGTCGATCTTCGTGCCGACCGAGGACTGGGCGACCGCGGCGTCGACGGAGGGCTGCAGGTTCTTCAGGTAGAGGACCGCGTCGGACTTCTCGATCCCGATGATCTGCTTGGGGCTGATCTCCAGGTCGTGCGGCTCCTGGCCGGGCGAGGTGAGACTGGTGACGTGGACGTGGTTCCCGCCGATCCGGTCGGCGAGGAAGGCCATCGGGTAGAAGGAGGCGACGACGTCGAACCTCCCGGTCCCGGCCGCCGTGGCGTCACCTCCGCAGGCCGTGAGGGTCGCGATGCCGAGGGTGGTGACGGTGGCCGCGGCGGCCGCGGATATGAGGCGACGTCGTACGTTCATGAGAGTCATTTTCAACAAAGATGGAAACCGTTGTCAACAAGCTCCGGCGGGGCACTTCGGCGACACTCCGGTGCGCGCCGGGCCTCCCGTCCGTCATGGGGGACCGATTTGGCCGGGGGGGAGCCCCCGCCGGTAACCTGAATCATTCGCTGTGAAGCATCTCGCTTCGTCGCCCGTCGTCGTAATGAAGAGAGCACCGTGGCCGCCGACAAGATCGACACCATCGTCAGCCTGAGCAAGCGCCGTGGCTTCGTATTCCCGTGCAGTGAGATCTACGGCGGACAGCGCGCCGCCTGGGACTACGGGCCGCTCGGTGTCGAGCTCAAGGAGAACCTGAAGCGCCAGTGGTGGCGCTACATGGTGACGTCGCGCGAGGACGTGGTCGGTCTCGACTCGTCCGTCATCCTGGCCCCGGAGGTCTGGGTGGCCTCCGGTCACGTCGCCACCTTCACGGACCCGCTCACCGAGTGCACCGCGTGCCACAAGCGGTTCCGCGCCGACCACCTGGAGGAGGCCTACGAGGCCAAGCACGGCCGCCTCCCGGAGAACGGCCTGGCGGACGTGAACTGCCCCAACTGCGGCAACAAGGGCCAGTTCACCGAGCCCAAGCAGTTCTCGGGTCTGCTCTCCACCCACCTCGGCCCGACCCAGGACAGCGGCTCCGTCGCCTACCTGCGCCCGGAGACCGCCCAGGGCATCTTCACCAACTTCGCCCAGGTGCAGACCACTTCGCGCCGCAAGCCGCCGTTCGGCATCGCCCAGATGGGCAAGTCCTTCCGCAACGAGATCACGCCCGGCAACTTCATCTTCCGCACCCGCGAGTTCGAGCAGATGGAGATGGAGTTCTTCGTCAAGCCGGGCGAGGACGAGAAGTGGCAGGAGTACTGGATGGAGCAGCGCTGGAACTGGTACACCGGCCTGGGCCTGCGCGAGGAGAACATGCGGTGGTACGAGCACCCGAAGGAGAAGCTCTCCCACTACTCCAAGCGCACCGCCGACATCGAGTACCGCTTCCAGTTCGGCGGCAGCGAGTGGGGTGAGCTGGAGGGCGTCGCCAACCGCACCGACTACGACCTGAACGCCCACGGCAAGGCCTCCGGCCAGGACCTCTCCTACTTCGACCAGGAGGCCGGGGAGCGCTGGACGCCGTACGTCATCGAGCCCGCGGCCGGTGTCGGCCGCGCGATGCTGGCGTTCCTGCTCGACGCCTACGTCGAGGACGAGGCGCCGAACGCCAAGGGCAAGCTGGAGAAGCGCACGGTACTGCGCCTCGACCACCGCCTGGCGCCGGTCAAGGTCGCGGTGCTCCCGCTGTCCCGCAACCCCGAGCTGTCCCCGAAGGCCAAGGGCCTCGCCGCCGCCCTGCGGCAGCACTGGAACATCGAGTTCGACGACGCCGGCGCCATCGGCCGCCGCTACCGCCGCCAGGACGAGATCGGCACGCCGTACTGCGTGACCGTCGACTTCGACACGCTGGAGGACAACGCGGTCACCGTCCGCGAGCGTGACTCGATGAAGCAGGAGCGGATCTCCCTGGACCAGATCGAGGGCTACCTCGCCGGACGCCTGCTGGGCTGCTAGACCCGTTTCCACCCCAGGACGCCCGCCCTCCAGCCGACTCGGTCGGCCGGAGGGCGGGCATCCTGGATCGGGCGGCGGGCCGTGAGCGCCCTCAGGGGCGCGGGGAACTGCGCGATCAACCCCCACCGGCCCGCGGGGATCCACCGGCCCGCGGGTGCCCGCCGGCCGGCCCCGTGCGGTCAGCGGTGCTGGAGCGCCTTCACGTTGTCGCCGAAGGTCCAGTTCTTGGAGCCGTCCCAGTTCAGCGACCAGGTCATCAGGCCCTTGAGGGACGTGCCGTAGTGGTTCCAGGCCTGGGCGACCAGGCTCGGCGACATGTAGCCGCCGCCCGCGCCCGACTGCGCGGGCAGTCCCGGGACCTGCTTGTCGTACGGCACCTTGATCGTCGTGCCCTGCACGACCAGGCCTTTGTTGAGGCAGTCGGTCTGGGCGGTGAAGCCGGCCACCGTGCCCGCCGAGTAGGAGTCGCCGGAGCAGCCGTACATGCTGCCGTTGTAGTACTGCATGTTCAGCCACCACAGCCGGCCGTTGTCGGCGTACTTCTTCACGATCGGCAGATAGGCGCCCCAGATCGAGCCGTAGGTGATGCTGCCGCCGGTGACGTACGCCGTCTCCGGGGCCATCGTCAGGCCGAAGCCCGCCGGCATCTGGGCGAGCACCCCGTCGATGATGCGGACCAGGTTGGCCTGGGACGTGGAGAGCTGGCCGATGGAGCCGCTGCCCACCAGGCCCGTCTCGATGTCGATGTCGATGCCGTCGAAGTTGTACTTCTTCAGGATCGGGACGATCGTCGCCACGAACCGGTCGGCCACGGCGGACGAGCTGAGGTCGATGCCGGCCGCCGCGCCGCCGATCGACAGCAGGATGGTCTGCCCCGCCGCCTTCGCCGCGCACATCTCCGCGGGGGTCGCCACCTTCACGCCCGCGTCCATGCCGTCCTCCCACAGCGCGGTGCCGTCGGAGCGGATGACCGGGAAGGCCGCGTTGATCACGTTGTAGCCGTGCGCGGCGATCCGGGAGTCGGTGATCGGGGTCCAGCCGAACGGCGGGTGGACGCCGTTGGCGGAGCCGTCCCAGTTCTCCCAGTAGCCCTGCAGGACCTTTCCGGCCGGCTTCGGCTTCACCGCGCAGGTGTCGGCGGCGGAGGCGGGGGCGGCGGCGGGCAACTGGGTGAGCGCGGCGGTCGCCAGGGCGGCGGCGAGCAGGCTGAGGGCGCGGCGGAACATACGGATCCTCCCGGTGGGGGTGCGGCGAGGTGTCGTAGCCAGGGCAGTGCTGTCGTAGCCATGACAGTGCGCGTGGTCCAGACCTCTCGTCAATAGGTCTGGACCAGAAAGCCGGGCCATGTATGGAATGACAGATATTGAAATCTGTCAGCTGTCATGCCAAGCTGGGGGCATGACGACGCACATCCGCACCCTCGGAACCACCGGCCCCCGCGTCCACGCTCTCGGCCTCGGCTGCATGGGCATGTCCGCGCTCTACGGCGAGGCCGACCGCGCCGAGTCGATCGCCACCGTCCACGCGGCCCTCGACGCCGGCATGACCCTCCTGGACACCGGCGACTTCTACGCCATGGGCCACAACGAGATGCTGGTCGGCGAGGCCCTGCGCACCGCCCCCGCCGACCTCCGTGACAAGGCCCTGACCAGCGTCAAGTTCGGTGCCCTACGCGACCCGGCCGGCGGCTGGAACGCCTACGACGGCCGCCCGCAGGCCGTGAAGAACTTCGCCGCCTACTCCCTCCAGCGCCTCGGCGTCGACCACATCGACGTCTACCGGATCGCCCGCGTCGACCCGGACGTGCCGATCGAGGAGACGGTCGGCGCCATCGCCGAACTGGTCGAGCAGGGATACGTCCGGCACATCGGGCTCAGCGAGGCCTCGGTGGACAACATCCGCCGGGCCGCCGCCACCGCGCCCATCTCCGACCTGCAGATCGAGTACGCGATCATCACCCGCGACATCGAGCGGGAGATCCTGCCCGCCACCCGCGAGCTGGGCATCGGCATCACCGCCTACGGCGTGCTGTCCCGGGGCCTGATCTCCGGCCACTTCACCAGCGACCGGCAGCTCGGCGCCGGCGACTTCCGGGCCTTCTCGCCGCGCTTCCAGGGCGACAACCTCCGGCACAACCTCGACCTCGTGGAGGCGCTGCGCAAGATCGCCGACGAGAAGGGCGTGACCGTCGCCCAGATCGCCATCGCCTGGGTGCTCTCCCGCGGCGACGACATCGTGCCGCTCGTCGGCGCCCGCACCCGCGAGCGGCTCGCCGAGTCGCTGGGCGCGCTGGACGTCACGCTGGACGAGGCCGACCTGGCGGCGATCGAGGAGGCCGTGCCGGCCGGCGCCGCGGCGGGCACCCGCTACCCGGCCGCGCAGATGAGCCATCTCGGCACCGAGCACTGATCCCGGTGCCAGGTACCGTCTAGGCCATGGCAGCGACGTCCCCGACCCCGACCCCGGCCCTGACCGCCGAGCGCATCCTCGAAGCGACCGAGGAGGTGCTGCGCCGGCACGGCCCGGCCAAGGCCACCGTGGTGGACGTGGCCCGCGCGCTCGGCGTCAGCCACGGCAGCGTCTACCGGCACTTCCGGACCAAGGCGGCGCTGCGGGAGGCGGTGACGAAGAGGTGGCTGGACCGCACCTCGGAGCAGCTGTGCGGCATCGCGGCCGCCGACCGGGACCCCGGGGCGCGGCTGCGGGACTGGCTGTGGGCGCTCTTCGACGCCAAGCGCCGCAAGGCCGGCGACGACCCGGAGCTGTTCGCCACCTACATGGTGCTGGTCGACGAGAACGGCCCGGCGGTCACCGAGCACATCGACGACCTGACCGGGCAGCTCGCCCGGATCCTCCGGGACGGGGCCGGCACGGGAGTCTTCACCGTGTCCGACCCCGCCGCGGCGGCCCGGGTCGTCTTCCAGGCCACCGGCCGCTTCCACGACCCGGGCTACGCCCGCGAGTGGATGCGGCCGGAGGCCGAGGCGGACTTCGCCTCACTGGCCGATCTGCTGCTGCGCGGTCTCAGTTCACCTTGACGGTGACCGTGGGGGAGTGGGTCTTGCCGGCCGCGATCCGCAGATGCTCGGTGCCCTTGGTGTTGATCTTCGAGGTGAGCGCGTAGGCGCTGCCGTTCTTGACCTTGACGCTCGCCCGGAGCGGGACCCACTTTCCGTGGTTCTCGTGCTGGAGCACCAGCGGCGTGCCGATCTTCAGGCCCTGGGTGCGACCGGTGAAGATCACCTTGTCACCGGCCTTGACCGAGGTCTTGTTCGTCTTGACCGAGATCGAGCTCATGCCGGACTTGGACGGGCTCGGCTTCGGCTTGGCGCTGCTCGGCGCGGGACTCGGCTTGGCCTGCGCGGCGAACGAGCCGGCGGTACCGGCCGACAGCAGGGCCAGGGAGAGGGCGCCGGCGGCGAGAACCCGCGAGACCGGGCGGTGGATGCGGTGCATTGCTGAGCTCCTGTCGACGAGGACGAGGGACTCCTCAAGGCTTCGCCGGGCCGCGCGCGACGGCGACCCGGACGGTTCCGGAACGGGTCGCGGGCACCTCTCGGCCCGGTAAAGTCCGCAGGTGGCGACAGCCGCGCCGACCTCGCGACCCGCCCCCGCACCGTCACCCGAATGCAGTAACCGCCAAACCGGCCGGAAGCGGTCGCCGCGCGGCAGGCGGGACGTTCGCGGCTGGCCCTAGGCGGTGACCCGCCAGAACTCCCGCATCAGCGGGTTCGGGGTCGGGCCCGTCATGGCCACCTGGGTCATCAGGACGGTGACCGTGCCGGTGGCCGGGACCAGGTGTGCGGTGGTGCCGGTGCCGCCCACCCAGCCGTAGCGGCCGGGCACGTTCCACGGATCGGCCGGGGCGACGTCGACCTGGCCGCCGTACCCCCAGCCCTGGCCCTCCAGGAAGAGGGCGGCCCGCTCGCGCTGGGACGCCGTCAGGTGGTTGGTGGTCATCCGGCTGACCGAGGTCGCGGACAGCAGCCGGCGGCCGTCCGGCGCGCTGCCCGCGTTCAGCAGCAGCCGGGCGAACGCCAGCCAGTCGTCGGCCGTCGAGACCAGACCCCCGCCGCCCGAGGCGAAGCGCGGCACCCGGGCGTAGTCGCCGTCCGGGGTGTCGGTCAGGCGCAGGGTGCCGTCCTGGGCGGGCGCGTACGACGAGGTGAACCGGTCCCGCTTCGACGCTGGCACCTCGAACCCGGTGTCCCGCATGCCCAGCGGCTCGAAGATCCGCTCCGAGAGGAGGTCGGGGAAGGCGCGGCCGGACACCCGGGCGGCCAGGATGCCCTGCAGGGCCGAGGAGGTGCCGTACAGCCAGGCCTCGCCCGGCTGGTGCAGCATCGGCACCCCGGCGAGCAGACCCAGCCAGGTGTCCGGGTCCGGCCAGTCCCCGAAGGGACGGCTGTGGTCCTGCACCTCGAACAGGGCCCGCGCGGCGGGCAGCGAGAAGTCGGAAGGCAGGCCCCAGCCGGCGCGGAAGCTGAGCAGGTCCTCGACGGTGACCTGCCGGGCGGCCGGCACGACGTCGTCGACGGGGCTGTGCGGGGTGCGGACCACCATCGGCTTCGCCAGCTCGGGCAGCCACTCGGCCACCGGGTCCTCCAGCCCGATCCGGCCTTCGTCCACCAGCATCAGCACCGCCGCCGCGGTCACCGGCTTGGTGATCGACGCGATCCGGAAGATCGAATCCCGGGCCATCGGCGCGGACCCCTCGGCACCGGCGTTCCCGACGGCCACCGCCTCCACGTCGGCGCCGCGGGCGACCAGCCCCACGGCCCCGGGAACCGTCCCGTCCTCGACACGGCGGCGCAGGGTGGCACGGAGCGGTGAGTCGGTCATCGGTCGTCCTTCCGTCGGATGCGGTCGCACGTACGACCCGCGCACCGGCGGAAACTCATCGGGAGGGCTGCGCTCCCTCCGGGTCCACGGTGGCCTGGTGGGCCTCGGCCAGGTGCTCCTCGGCCTTCAGCCAGGGCAGGAACTGCGCGCTCTGCCGCCAGCCGCAGGTGTCACACCTGATCGTGCGCTGGACGCCGGTGCGCCGGACCCGCACCGTGTGCTCCCGCCCGTGCTGGTCCCACCGGCTGACCTTGCTCGAATCCAGCTGTGACATGACGCCTCCGAGTCGGTGCCCGATCTGCCCTCCGGCACGTGTCGACGGGAGGAGTGTGCAGCATCACCAACATCAACGGGGATTTCTTCACAGCGAGTTGGCCAAGCCGTGTCCGGCCGGCCGGGTTTTTGCCGCTGGACAGGACGTTCCCGGTGTACATCCGGGCTCCCGTGCCAACCCGGCGGGCCCGAGCCCGACTTGGTGTACCGGCGGAAACCCTGGACACGGCATTGACCAAGGCTCAAGATGAGAGCGACCTTTGCTGAAGCGGCCACCGGCACGGAGAGGCGATGCTGCCGGATCCACAACGTTTCCTTGCCGTGTCCGGCCGCCGGATCGCTCGCGCCGAGGGCGCGGCCCAGGTCGTCAGGGAACTGTGCCTGTCGACCGTTCCCGACCTGGCGGACGGCGTGTTCGTCTACCTCGCCGAGCAGGGACCTGACCCGGACGGCCCGTTGCGCCTGCTGCTGGACGGCCCGCCGGCCGAACTCGGCGGCCTGATGGGCGGCGCCCCGCCGGCCGCCGCCCCGGTGCCCTCCGGCGGCGCCCTCGCCGGGATCCTGCGGTGCGGGCGGGCGTGCGGCAGGGACGCGGACGGCGTCGAGGAGGCCCTCGGTGAACTGCTCGGGACCGCTTCCCGTCTCCCGCAGGGCAACAGGATCCTGCTCGCCCCGCTGCGCGCACCCGACGCCGTCGTGGGCCTCGCGGTGTTCCTGCGGCGCATGGACCGGGAGGACTTCGTGGCGGACGACATCGCCCTCGCCGACGCGCTGTCGGCGCTGGCCGCGCTCGGCGTGAGCGAGGACGCCGACGGCCCGCGGACCCGCCCCGCCGTCCCCAGGGCGCCCGACGAGGACCGGCTGCGCTACGTCGGCGCCGCCACCCGCCGGATCGCCCGCGGCTTCGACACCGACGAGATCGTGCTCGGACTGTGCCGGGCCGCCGTCCCGACCTACTCCGACGCGGCCCTCGTCTACCTGCGCGACCCGCTGCCGGTCGGCGACGAACGTCCCGCCGGACCGGCCGTGCTGCGGCTGCGCCGCACCGACCGGATCAAGGGTCCCGGCGCCGAGGGCCTGGTCTGGCCCGCCGAGGCCGTCGACGACGAGCAGGACGACCTGGACGCCGGCGACTGGAGCGAGGTGGTGCCCGGCGGCGCGCTCGCCGAGGTGCTGCGCGGGGTCCGGCCGGTGTTCGCCGACGACCGGGCGACCCGCACCGCGCTGAGCGAACTCGTCGGCGAGGACAGCGCGTTGAACGGCTGGTCCGGCATGCACGCGATCCTCGCCCCGCTGCGCGGCCGCCGCCGGGTCACCGGCGCGGTGGTCTTCCTGCGCCGCCCGGAACGCCCGGCCTTCGAACCCGCCGATCTCCTGGTCGCCGCCCAGCTGGCCACCCACACCGCGCTCGGCGTCGACAAGGCGGTCCTCTACAGCCGCGAGGCCTTCATCGCCGACCGGCTGCAGCGCGCGATGCTGCCGCACTCCCTGCCCCGGCCCACCGGCGTCCGGCTGGCCGTGCGCTACCTGCCCGCCGCCGAGACGGCCCGCGTCGGCGGCGACTGGTACGACGCGATCCCGCTGCCCGGCAGCCGGGTGGCCCTCGTCGTCGGCGACGTCATGGGGCACTCCATGACCTCCGCCGCCGTGATGGGCCAGCTGCGCACCACCGCGCTCACCCTGGCCGGCCTCGACCTGCCGCCGCAGGAGGTGCTGCACCACCTCGACGAGCAGGCCCAGCGCCTGGGCACCGACCGCATGGCGACGTGCCTGTACGTCGTCTACGACCCGGTCTCGCACCGCATCACCGTCGCCAACGCCGGCCATCCGCCGCCGATCCTGCTGCACCCCGGCGGCAAGACGGAGGTCCTCGCGGTGCCGCCCGGTGCCCCGATCGGCGTCGGCGGCATCGACTTCGAGGCGGTCGAACTGGACGCGCCCGCCGGGGCGACCCTGCTCCTCTACACCGACGGCCTGGTCGAGTCCCGGCTGCGCGACGTGTGGACCGGCATCGAGCAGCTGCGGGAACGGCTCGCCGCCACCGCCCAGCTGACCGGCCCCGACCGGCCGCCCCCGCTGGAGGAGCTGTGCGACGAGGTCCTCGACATGCTCGGACCGGGCGACCGGGACGACGACATCGCGCTGCTCGCCGCCCGCTTCGACGGCATCGCCCCGAGCGACGTGGCCTACTGGACCCTGGAACCGGAGGTCGGCAGCCCCGGCCGGGCCCGTCGGCTGACCCGGCAGGCCCTGGCCGGCTGGGGCCTCGACGAACTCAGCGACACCGCCGAACTGCTGGTCAGCGAGATCGTCACCAACGCGGTACGGCACGCCTCCCGGCCGATCACCCTGCGGCTGCTGCGCACCGACGTGCTGCGCTGCGAGGTCGGCGACGACGTCCCGCAACTGCCCAGGCTGCGCCGGGCCTCACCCGAGGAGGAACACGGCCGGGGCCTGTTCCTGGTCAACCGCCTGGCCCGCCGCTGGGGCACCACCCGCCTGGGCACCGGCAAAATCGTCTGGTTCGAACTCCCCACCTGACCCCACCCCGAGACGCCCCCGAAGGGGCGCGGGGAACTGCGCGACCAGCCACGACGGCGCGGCACTCAGGGTCGGCGGGCGTTTGAAGGGGCGCGGGGAACTGCGCGACCAGCCACGACGGCGCGCAACTGTCGGCACGGCCCTTCGCTGCGATCCCGGAGGGTGCCGAACCCACGCCGGTCCCGGCGGCCGACCTAGGGGCGCGAGGAACTGCGCGACCAGCCACGACGGCGCGGCACTCAGGGTCGGCGGGCCGGTGAAGGGGCGCGGGGAACTGCGCGACCAGCCACGACGCCGCCGCACCCGAACGACACGCACCGCACCCGCACTCACCCCCTCGCCCGCGCGCAGCTCACCGCACCGCACGCGGCAACCGCAAACTCAACCCCCCGGTCACCACCACTAGCCCCAACTGCACCAGCAGCGCGACGACCAGCGCATCCCGGAACCCATGGTGCGGAACCAGGGAGAGGAACAGCGTGCCGAGCGTCGCCACCCCCAGCGCCAGCGCGGACTGCTGCGTGGTGACCATCACCCCGCTCCCCACCCCCGCCCGCCCCACCGGCACCTCGGACATCACCAGCCGCAGCACGTTGGGCAGCTGCAGCGCCTGACCCGCCCCGGCGACCGCGACCCCCGGCAGCAGCCCGGTGAAGTCCAGGTGCGGCCAGTCCCGCCGGACGGCCAGCACGATCAGGACGACGCCGATCCCCTGGAGCACCGACCCCGCCGTCACCACCCGGCTGCCGTACCGCGCGATCAGCCGCGGCCCGGCCAGGGACACGAACAGGAAGGCGACGGCCATCGGCGCGAGCGCCATTCCCGCCGGGACCGGGTCCATGCCCTCCCCGCTCTGCAGGGCGACGGCGATCACGAACATGAACCCGCTGAAGCCGACGGAGAACGGCACCATCAGCACCAGACCCCGCCGCAGCGAGGCGAGCGCGAACAGGCTCGGCGGGACCAGCGGGGTCCGGCCGGCCCGGTCGGCGCGGCGCTCCACGGCGTAGAACGCGGCGGCCACCGCGGGGAACGCGGCCAGCGACAGCCAGGTCCACAGCGGCCAGCCCGCCGCCCGCCCCTCGGTGAGCGGGGCCAGCAGGGTGAGCAGGGAGAGGGCGAGCAGCACGGTGCCGGGTCCGTCGACGGGTTCGGGCCGCTGCGACCGCGTCTCCGGCACGAGCCGCGCCCCGAGCACCAGCCCGACGGCGACGACCGGCACGTTGACGAGGAACACCGCGCGCCAGCCGGTCCCGGCGATGTCGGCGGCCACGAGCACGCCGCCGAGTATCTGCCCGGCGACCATCGACAGGCCGGCGGTGGCGCCGTACAGGCTCATCGCCTTGGCGCGGCGGCCGCCGCTGGTCGCGGCCTGGATGGTGGCGAGGACCTGCGGGAGCATCGCGGCCGCGGCGGCGCCCTGGGCGACCCGGGCGGCCACCAGCGACCAGGCGCCGGGCGCGAGTCCGCAGGCCAGCGAGGTCAGCCCGAACGCGGCCATGCCGGCGAGGAAGAGCCGGCGGCGGCCGAACAGGTCACCCAGCCGTCCGCCGAGCACGAGCAGGACGGCGTAGGCGACGCCGTACCCGGCGACGACGAGTTCCAGGACCGCCTCGCTCGCGTGCAGGTCGGTTCCGATGGTGGGCAGGGCGACGTTGACGATGAAGAAGTCGACGAGCGGCAGGGCCGCGGCCAGCAGGACGGTGAACAGCCCCGGCCCGCCGAGCGCGGGTGGCGCGGACGGCGGGCGCACGGCCGCCGTGGTGACGGTTTCGGTCATGACCATGAGCCTGCTCCGGCGCTCAGACGGGTACCAGAGTCTTCTTGTCCTGGTAGAAGAAGTACCTGGCAACAGGATCCGCGACGCGGCAGGCTGGAACCATGACGACCTCGGCGCACGACACGGTTCCGGTTCGGACGACGACGGCGGGCCCGGCGGAGTCGACGGAGTCGGCGGCCTCGGCGGCCCGCAGCGCCGTCGGCGTCCGGCGCAGCGAGCTGGCCGTGTTCCTGCGCAGCCGCCGCGAGCGGATCACCCCGGAGCAGGTCGGCCTGCCGCACGGCACCCGCCGCCGCACGCCCGGCCTGCGCCGCGAGGAGGTCGCGCAGCTCTCCGCGGTCGGCGTCACCTGGTACACCTGGCTCGAACAGGCCCGCGACATCCAGGTCTCCGTGCAGGTCCTGGACGCCCTCGCGCGCACCCTCCTGCTGGACGCCAGCGAACGCGCCCACCTCTTCCAGCTGGCCGGCGCCGCCGACCCGACCCCGGCCGCCCACTGCACCGGCGTCACCCCGGCGCTGCACCAGATGCTGCGCGCCCTGGAACCCTTCCCGGCCACCATCCAGAACAGCCGCTACGACATCCTCGCCCACAACCGCACCTACGCCCGCCTGATGGGCGACCTCGAAGCGGTCCCGCCCGAGGACCGCAACTGCATGATCCTCGTCTACACCAACCCCGACTGGCGCCGCTCGATCGTGCACCTGGAGGAGACCCGCCGTCTCATGGCCGCGAAACTCCGCGCCTCGATGGCCGGCCATCTCGCCGAACCCGCCTGGAAGATGCTGGTCAAGCGGCTGACGGCGGAGTCACCGGAGTTCCGCGCGAACTGGGAGCGCTACGAGGTGGTGGACCTGCGCACCCGGACCAAGCAGTTCCTCAACCCGTACGTCGGTTTCCTCTCCCTGGACCACACCGACCTGTGGCTGACCCGCGAGACCGGTGCGCGCCTGGTCACCTACACGCCGACGGACGACGAGTCCCGGCGGCGGCTGGAACAGCTCCACGCGCTGGCGGTCGCGGCGGAGCGGGACTGAGTACGGGTACTCAGGACAGCGCGCCGCCGTCGGCAGACGATGCAGTGAGCAGCCGAACCGACGACCGGCCCCGGGGGGACGACCGATGACAACCGGCCCTACGCGCACCCTTGTCCGACTGACGCTCGCCAACCGGGTCTCGGTGGCCTACCTCGCCGTGGTCGCCGTGGTCGTCGCCAAGGCGGCGGCCGACTCGCCCGGTGCCGCCGACGGTCCCGAGCAGGAGTTCGCCTGGCTCTGGCCGCCGCTGGTCACCTTCCCGGCCTTCCCGCTCGTCGCGGCGCTGGGCCGGACGGCATGGGGCACGCCGACCGGTCCGGCGTGGTCCTTCGCCGCGGTGCTCGTCATATCGGCGTTACTGCAGTCGCTGGCCCTGGGCGCCCTCGGACAGGCGGTGCGGACCCGCCACCAACGCATGCTCCGCTCCTGCTGACACCCCACCACCCGCGGCGGACACCAGGACTCACGCGACCCGGACCCGCGAGGCCCGGAGGCCACACCCGGGCCCGGACGTCACGCCGCCCGGCCCCCGGAACTCACACCCGCTCGCCGGCCGTCCCCACGACCTGGCGGATCTCCGCCGACTCCAGGCGGTGTGCCGCGCGCTCGGCGGTCGTACGGGCCCAGCGGCCGTTCGTCAGGGCGCCGATGACCAGGACCGCGAGGCCGCAGCCGGCGAGGATCCACCAGCCGGGGCGGGCGGCGGTCACGAACGTCTGGCGGTACGACGACGAGCCGATGCCCGACGCCAGCACCGCGCCGATCACCGCCACGCCCAGGGTCTGGCCGAGCTGCCTGCTGGTGGAGGCGACGGCGGCGGCCACGCCCGCCTGCGACCTCGGCATCCCGGAGACCGCCGTGTTGGTGATCGGCGCGTTCACGAAGCCGAAGCCGATGCCGAACAGCACGTAACCGAGGAAGAGCGTCGTGTCGGAGGTCTCCGCCTCGAAGGCCGCGAACAGCACCGCGCTCCCGGTCATCGCCACACCGGCGATCACCAGCGGCAGCCGTGGGCCCCGGCTGCCGACCAGGCGGCCGGCGAACGGCGCGCACAGGAACATCGGGACGGCCATCGGCAGCATCCACAGCCCCGCGTGCAGGGCGTCCAGGCCGCGCACGTTCTGCAGGTACAGCGTGGACAGGAACAGGAAGCCGCCGAGCGACGCGAACGCGCTGATCGCGATCACGGTGGCCCCGCTGAACGGCGCTGAGCGGAAGAACCGCAGGTCGATGAGGGGTTCGGCGCGCCGCGGCTCGTAGACGAGCAGTCCGGCCAGGGCGGCGACGGCCACCGCGGCGAACGGCAGCACCGTGGACGCGCTCGCGGTCGGCGCCTCGATGATCGAGTACGTCAGTGCCCCGAACAGCGCGATGACCAGCACCTGGCCGACCGGGTCGGGCCTGCGGGCCTTCGGCGCCCGGGACTCCGGCACGAATCGCAGCGTCAGCAGCAGCGCGGCGAGGCCCACCGGAAGGTTGACCCAGAAGATCGCGCGCCAGCCGACCGACTCCACCAGCAGGCCGCCGACCAGCGGTCCGGCGGCCATGGATATGCCGACCACCGCTCCCCACACGCCGATCGCCCGCGCCCGCTCGCGCGGGTCGGTGAAGGTGTTGGTGATGATCGACATGGCGACCGGGTTGAGCATCGAGCCGCCGACCGCCTGGAGCATGCGGAACGCGATCAGCGATTCGAGGTTCGGCGCCAGCGAGCAGAGCAGCGAGCCCACCGAGAAGACGACCAGGCCGGTCATGAAGACCTTCTTGCGGCCGACCCGGTCGCCCGTCGACCCGGCGAGCATCAGCAGCGAGGCCAGGACCAGGGTGTACGCGTCGATCGTCCACTGCAGACCGGCGGTCGAGGCGTGCAGTTCGCGCTGCATGGACGGCAGGCCGACATTGAGGGCGGTGGTGTCGAGACTCACGATCAGCAGGCTCATGCAGCAGATCGCGAGCACGAGCATGCGTCGGCGATGGGTCAGCTCGGGCATGGTCCCCATCCTACGCCGATGTCGATAGTGCGTCTAACTAATGAGTGTTACATGATCATGACGGAGGGTGTCCGGCGGGCCGTTGTCCACAGGGCGGCCGAGCACCGCGCGACGTACGGGACAATGGGGGAATGCCCGAGTCCACGACCCCGCTCCAGATCGGCCCGCACACCGTGGCGCCGCCGGTCGTCCTGGCCCCCATGGCCGGGATCACCAACGCGCCCTTCCGCACCCTGTGCCGAGAGTTCAGCGGGGGCAAGGGCCTCTTCGTCAGCGAGATGATCACGACCAGGGCCCTGGTCGAGCGCAACGAGAAGACGATGCAGCTGATCCGCTTCGACGCGACCGAGAAGCCGCGCTCGATCCAGCTGTACGGCGTCGACCCGGCCACCGTCGGCAAGGCCGTCCGCATGATCGCGGAGGAGGGCCTCGCCGACCACATCGACCTGAACTTCGGCTGCCCGGTCCCCAAGGTGACGCGCAAGGGCGGCGGCGCGGCCATGCCCTACAAGCGCAACCTGATGCGCGCGATCCTGCGCGAGGCGGTCGCCGGGGCCGGGGACCTGCCGGTCACGATGAAGATGCGCAAGGGCATCGACGACGACCACATGACCTACCTGGACGCCGGCCGCATCGCCGTCGAGGAGGGCGTCACCTCGATCGCCCTGCACGGCCGCACCGCCGCCCAGCACTACGGCGGCACCGCCGACTGGGAGTCCATCGCCCGCCTGAAGGAGCACGTCCCGGAGATCCCGGTGCTCGGCAACGGCGACATCTGGTCCGCCGAGGACGCCCTGCGGATGGTCCGCGAGACCGGCTGCGACGGCGTCGTGGTGGGCCGCGGCTGCCTGGGCCGGCCGTGGCTCTTCGCGGACCTGGTGGCCGCCTTCGAGGGCCGCCCGCAGGACATCGCGCGACCGGCGCTCAAGGAGGTCGCCGACGTCATGGTCCGGCACGCCACCCTGCTCGGCGAATGGCTCGGCGACGAGTCCAAGGGCGTCGTCGACTTCCGCAAGCACGTCGCCTGGTACCTCAAGGGCTTCGCGGTCGGCAGCGAGATGCGCGGACGCCTCGCCGTCACTTCCTCGCTGGCCGAACTCCGCGCCGGCCTGGACGAACTGGACCTCGACCAGCCCTGGCCGGCCGGCGCCGACGGCCCCCGCGGCCGCACGTCGGGCAACAACCGCGTGGTCCTCCCGGACGGCTGGCTGAAGGACCCCTACGACTGCTCGGGCATCGGCGAGGACGCGGAACTGGACACCTCGGGCGGCTGAGGCCGGGAGCGGTCTCGACAGGGAGCCGGGGCCCTTCGACACTTGCCCCCATGGGGGACAGTGCGGTGTGGGTCGCGGCGTTCACCGGCGGGACCGCGGTACTGGCGGGCTGGGTGACCAATCTGGGCAATGTGCGCGCGGCCAGGGTGCAGGCGGAGGCCTCGGCACGCGCCGAGCGGCTCGGCCGGGTGCGGGAGTCGCGGCGCGCGGCCTACGCGGACTTCATGGCACAGGCCCACGCCAAGGGCGAGCTGTACTGGAAGGGCGACTTCCTGCTGCACGGCGGGTCCCCACCGGCCGCGCCGACCGGCCTGGACGACCTGCGCGCGGACCTGAGAAGCGCCTACGACCTGCTGCTGCACCGTGTGCGGATCGTGGCCCTGGAAGGCCCCGCTCCCGCCGCGACGGCCGCCCAGGCGGTCCTGGAGGCGGCGAGACGGGCGAACGGGGCCCTGTACCGGCACTCGCTCGGGGAGGCCGGCGCCCGCGACCTTTTCGACGAGGCCCGTCAGGGCTTCACGCGGTGCCTGGCGGAGTTCGTCGAGGTGGCGCGGGCGGCGACGGAGGCGTCCTGAGCGGCGGTGCCTCCTCCCTGCGTCAGTTCGTCTTCGGGTGCGGGGTGGAGCCGTAGGCGGTCAGGAACTTGTCGCGGAACGCGCTCATCTTCCACACCGGGGCGTCGTGCGCCGGACGCAGACCGTCGGTCCAGTTCCAGGAGTCGATCGCGTCGAGCACCTTCGGGTCCTTGGCGACGATCGAGATCGGCACGTCACGGTTGGCGTGGTTGCCGCTGACCCGGGCGATCGGCTGGTGGTCGCCGAGGAAGACCAGCACCGTGTCGTCGTTGCCGTAGCGCTGCAGCCACTCGGAGAGCGCGGTCACCGAGTACTGGACCGACTTGCCGTACTCCTGACGTGACTTGGTGGTGTCGGCGATGACGTCGGAGGCCTTGTTGCCGGCCTTCTGGATGGCGTCGAAGACCGAACCGTCGCCCAGCTGGTCCCACGGCACCATCTTCGGGATCGGCGCCCACGGCTGGTGGCTGGAGGTCAGGATCAGGAACGACATCCGCGACTTGCCGTCGGCCGGCTTCTTGCTGTGCACCCGCTCCTGGAACTGCTGGAGCGCGTACTGGTCGGGCATCGTCGACCAGCTGAACTTCGGCCCCTGGTAGCCGAGCTGGAAGGCGTTGTAGACCTTGTCCAGGCCGTAGTAGCTCTGCTCCGGCCAGCCCTTCTGGATGCCCGGCATCACGCCGACCGTGTCGAAGTCACCGGTCTTCTGGAAGGCCTTGGTGATGCTGAGGTGGTCGCTCGCCATGACCGTCCGGTAGCGCTGCTGGTTGCTCACCCACAGCCCCGACATGGTGGTGGAGTGCCCGAGCCAGCTGCTGCCGCCGTAGGTCGCCGACGTCAGCCATCCGCTCTTGGCGGCGAAGCCGGCCTTGGCGAGCGCCTTGGTCTGGGCGTCGAGCGTGCTGTCGACCCCGGGTGCCTCGATCGGGTCCTCGATGGCGCTGCGGCCGTAGCTCTCGATGAACGTGAAGATCATGTCCTTGCCGCGCAGGTCGGGCACCAGCTGGTCGGCCGGGGTGTTCCCGAACGCGTCCACCTTGGCGACCTTCCGGAACTCCGCCTCGTCGTGCAGGGTGTCGCGGACCTGACGGGCCTTGATCTCCAGCGCGTTCGCGGTGCGGTCGGAGGCGAGCGGCACCCCGCCGGCGATCTGGAGGCCGAAGGAGGAGCAGGTGATCCAGACGACACCGGCGATCAGCGTGCCCCGGGTGGCCTGCCGCTGATGCCGGGCCAGCAGATTGCTCAGCCGTACCGTGGCCAGGGCGAGCAGCACGAACAGCAGCAGCACCAGGACGACGGCGCCGACGCTGACAGCGACGGTGGCCGTCTTTCCGAGGGTGTCCTCCAGGTACGACTCCGCGTCGCCGAGCAGGCTCCAGTCCAGGATCGCGTTGAAGCTCCGCCCGAGGTACTCGGTGAACCCCATGTCGAGGAAGTTGATCAGGGTCAGCGCGCCGAGCACGATGCCGAACACCGTGGCCAGCACGATCCGGGGCCGCCGGGGCAGCGCCAGCGCGACGGCCGCCGCGACGATCCCCTCGGACGGGATCCGCAGGAACTTCGCCGGGCCGAGCCCGACGAGGGTGTTCGGCATCACCAGCGCGGCGATCACCAGCGCGGCGCAGAGCACAGTGATCCCGACGGAGATCGCGGAGGCGGCACCGGGATGAACGTCCCGCCAGGCCGCCCGCCGCACCCGGACCCGCCCGCTCCAGGCGGCCCACCCGCGCCGCCGCCCGCCCGCGTCCGGGACGGCGCCCCCGGCGGATCCCTCCGCGCTCGCGTCGCCGGAGGTGGCGTCGGTGTCGGCGCCGGTGTCTGTGTCTGTGTCTGTGCCGGTGTCGGCCCGTCCCTCGGCCTCGGCCTCGGAGACGGCTGCCTCGGATTCGAGCGCCGCCGAACCGGATTCGGCCTCGGCCTCGGCTTTGGATACGACGGTTCCGGCCGCCTCGGTCTCGGCGTCCGGTTTCCCGGGCGTGGCGTCGGACCTACCGGGCGTGGCGTCCGCACTTCCCGGCGTGCTGTCCGCCGATTCGGCCTCGGCGTCCGCATTCCCGGGCGTGGCGTCGGACGTCCCGGCCGTGGCTATCGCCGTTTCGGGCTCGGTGGCCGCCGATTCGGTGGCGGTCGCGGTCTCGGTGGACGGTGCGGGACCGTCGGTCGTGGTGTCCGACACCGGGCCTGATCCCGGAGCGGGTTCCGGAGCGCGATCCGGAGCGGGTTCCGGCTCGGCCGGTCCCGGTCCGGCGGCCGCGTCGGTGCTCCCGGGCGCCGGGGTCTCGGACTCCGCCGGTGCGGCCTCGCGTTCGGACGGCCCCGAGGGCGTGTCCGATGACTGGCGAATGCTCGTGTGCTGAGGCAACCCGGAGGTCCTTCCGTGCGAGACCCGTGGAACGGAGACGGCGGGCCGGCGCCGAGGAGAGCCGGCCCCGCCGTCCTTCCGTACGGTCCTCACCAGGCCCCTGTTCAGGTCTTTCGGCAAACAAGGGGCAAATACAGCGTGCCTCTGGTGAGGCGCGGGCCACCGCGGAGGCTACGCCCCGCCCACCGCGGTCAGCAGCGCCAGCGGCGCCGCCGCCGACCTGGACTCCCGCACGCACGCATGCGGATACGGAACCGGTTCCGGATGCGTGTCCCGCCCGTATCCGGCCAGCACCTCCGGCAGCCGGTGCCCGCCGGCCGTCGCCGCGTCGACCAGCCCGTGCGCCACGGCCCGCGCCTCGTCGTGCAGCCCGTAGCGGGCCAGCCCCAGCGCGATGAGCGCGTTGTCGTGCGGCCACACCGATCCCCGGTGGTACGACAGCGGGTGGTACGCGGCCTGCCCGGCGGCCAGCGTCCGTACCCCCCACCCCGAGAAGAAGTCCGGCTCCAGCAGCCGCCGCCCGACCTCCTCGCCGTACTCCTTGTCGAGCAGCCCCGACCACAGCAGGTGCCCGGCGTCCGAGGCGAGCGCGTCGACCTGCCGGCCCTCGCCGTCCAGCGCCAGCGCGGGGAAGGCGGGCCCGTGCATCCAGAAGTCCCGCTGGAACCGGTCCCGCAGGTCCGCCGCGGCCTGTTCGAGCAGCGCCGCGTAGGTCTCGTCGGCCCACACCGTCCGCGCCACCCAGGCGGTGCGGCGCAGCGCGTCGTACGCGTACCCCTGCGCGCCCGCCGCCATCACGGTCCCCACCGGCCGGCCGCCGTCGGCGGAGCAGATCGCGCCGGGGGAGTCCTTCCAGTTCTGGTTGGCGAGGCCGCCCTTGTCCGCGCGGTAGACGAGATAGCCGCGCGAGGTCAGCCCGCCGTGGTCGAGCATCCAGCCGACGGCGGCACGGGCGTTGCGCTCCAGGCGGCGGGCCATGGCGGTGTCGCCGGTGCGCTCCACGTAGGCGCCGAGCAGGATCAGGAAGAGCGGGGTGGCGTCGACGGAACCGTAGTAACGGCCGTACGGCACCTGCCCGAAGTGCGCCAGCTCGCCGTGCCGCACCTCGTGCACGATCTTGCCGGGCTGCGCCACCGAGTGCGCGCCGGCCTCGGTTGCCTGGGTGGCGGCGAGGGCCGGCAGGGTGGCGGCGGCCAGCCGGGGGCGGTACGGCAGGGCGAAAAGGGAGGTGATCAGGGCGTCGCGGCCGAGCAGGGTGAGGAACCAGGGGGCGCCCGCGGCGGGCACCTTGAGGTCCTCGCCGTCCGGGCCGGTGGCCGGGACCTGGAGCGCGGCGAGGTCGGAGAGGCCGCGGGCACAGGCCGCCGCCAGCTCGGGCCAGCCGGTCGGGAAGGCCACGCCCTCGACGAACTCGCCCTCCAGAGCGAGAAGCTGTGCGTTGAGCGCGGCCGGGTCGCGCGGGACGCGCAGCGCGCGCCGGTCGCCGTGCGGGCGCCCGATGACGCGGACGACCAGTTCGGTGGTGCCGTGCGGGGCGAGTTCCAGCGTCCACACCATGCGGCGGGCGCCGGTCCCGGTCTCCTCCACGCCGTCCGGCGGCGGTTCGGCACTGATCGTCGTACAGGACCGCCACTCGCCGCGGCGGTAGCCGAACTCCAGCCCGTCGCCGAGGACCTGGCGGGAGCGCACGGCGCCGGACTTGGTGTAGGTGCGGTGGTCGGCGCGGAGTTCGAACTGGTCGGTGAAGTCGGCGTCGGCGGTGATCGCGAGCCGGACGGTGGCGGGCACCGGGCGGTTGCTGGTGATCCGCAGCGACTCCGCGAACGAACCGTCGCCGACGGCCTGTTCACGGAAGACGGTGTACGCGGGCGGCTCCTGGCGGCCGCCGCGCGGCACCAGCACGCACCGGGTGCCGTCCCCGTCGGAGACCGGGGTCAGCACCTCGGGCAGTGCCCCGTCGACCGTCAGCTGCCAGCGGCTGAGGTGCCGGGCGTCCCGGACGAATAACCCGTCCGGGGAGCCGCCGCCCCGGACGCCGCTGATGTCTCCGCGGTCGTCCACGGCGGCGAACGTCGCGCCGTGCACGAGCAGATGATGCCGGTCCGTCATCCCCGGTCCCCTCCTCTGGTCAACAGGTCGAACGGGGGGCGCCTGCCGAAGACACCCCGTTTTGTCAGCTCTTGTCCATCTTTTGAAGCTGTCGGTGGCTGAGCTGTCCGTGGTGCGCCACGTGCTGCCGGCGGTGCAGGTCGAGGGCGAGCGCGGCCGTCCAGCTGAACCCGGTCGCCCCGCACGCCTCGCCCGTGTACGGGTCGGCGTACTCGGCGAACCCGGTGGCGTCGGCCGCCTCGACGACCGCCGCGCCGACCGCGTCCGCCCGCTCCCGTTCGCCGTGCAGCCGCAGCCCCCGCTCCAGCAGCCAGCCGGTGTTCGCCCAGGCCGGGCCGCGCCAGTAGCGGTGCGGGTCGAAGGCCGCGCCGAGCAGGTCGTAGCTGGGGACCAGGTGCGTGCCGGTGCCGAAGTGCGGGCCGCTCAGCGTCCGCACGAGCGCGGCCGCGATCTCGCCCGGCAACTCCGGCACGATCAACGGGATCAGGCCGGAGACACCGCGCTCGGGGATCGGGCCGCCGCGCAGGTCCCGGCAGAGGAAGATCTCCCGCTCCGGGTCCCACAGCCGCTCCACCAGCGCCGCCGTCAGCCGCTCCGCGCGCGCGTGGCGGGCCGTACCGGCGGCGCCCAACTCCTGCGCGATGTGCGCCAGAGCGTGCTCGGAGGCGATGAGCAGCGCGTTGAACGCCGGGTCCTCGACGGCGAACTCCCGCTGCCGGTCGGCGTATCCGGCGTCCCGGTAGTCCGCGGCCAGCCGTACGTACCGCCCGTAGTCCAGGTCCGTCGGCCGGTCCTCGGCGGCGCCGTGGTCCAGGTCGGCGCGCTGGAAGGAGCGCGCGGGGGCGGGCGCGACACGGGCCAGGGGCGCGTCCCAGCAGGGGCTGTTGTCCATACCCTGTTCCCAGGGGTGCACGACGGAGGCGAGACCGCCGCCGCCGAGGTCCCGCCGGTGCAGCAGGTAGCGGTGCCAGGCGGCGAGCCGCGGGTGGACGGTGGCCAGGAAGCCGCGCGCCCGGGACAGGCCGGGATCGGCGAGGTGCACCAGCCACGCCGCCAGCGCGTGCACCGGTGGCTGCACGATCCCGGAGGTCTGTACGGTGCGCGGGGCGCCCGCGGCGCGGCCCGCGGTCGAGGAACGCCAGAAGTCGGGGCTCGGGAAGTACGCGTCGAGGGGCACGGAGGGGTTGAACACGATGTGCGGGATCCGCCCGTCGGCCCACTGGGCGGCCAGCAGCGTCTCCAGTTCGGTCTGCGCGCGCAGCGGCGACAGGTGCCGCAGGCCGATCGCGATGAACGCCGAGTCCCAGGACCACTGGTGCGGATACAGGCTCCGGGACGGCACCGTCGAGCCGCCGGTCCAGTTGGCGGCCAGCACCCGTGCCGCCCTGACGTGCAGGGAACCGGGACCGGCGGGGCCGGGGGCGCGCGTGGACGGCGGATCGTATGCGATCCCGGAACCGAGCGCATGGGCTGTGAGCTGGGCAGTGCGATCCACTCGGGGCTCCCCGAAGACGTCCGGCCGGCCGGGTTCGGCAGTGGCTACCGTAGGGTTACGTCTATTTAACACGCAAAACTCAATATGTAATGCAAGCTTGAGAAACACAAGGGGGTGCGCATGACCGGACGTCCCGGCAGGACCGGCAAGGGCGGCGGACAGGCGAGCTCGGGCGAACTGCTGGAGCTGGTGCGCAGCGGACGGGCCGTGACGCGCGGCGCCCTCCAGCAGGCCACCGGGCTCTCCCGCGCGACCGTCGGCCTGCGCCTGGACCGGCTGTTCAGGGCCGGCTGGCTGCGCGAGGGCGCCGGCGGCCCGGTCGACTCGCCGCTCGGCGGCCGCCCCTCGATCACCCTCGAATTCGACGACTCGCACGCGGTGGTGCTGGCCGCCGATCTGGAGACCCGGCACGCGCGGGCCGCCGTCCTCACGCTGACCGGCGAGATCCTGGCCGAACACGCGGGCACGCTGGTCGTGCAGGACGGCCCGGACGCCGTGCTCACGGGACTCGGCCGGTGGTTCGCCGACCTGCTGGACAAGGCCGGGCACTCGCCGGCCGAGGTCTGCGGGATCGGCCTCGCGGTGCCGGGCCCGGTGGAGACCGAGACCGGCCGCGTCGTCCAGCCGCCGATGATGCCGGGCTGGGACGGCTACGACATACGCGGCCGCATGGCCCGCGCGTTCACCGAGCACACCGGCGCGCCGCCGGGCGTTCCGGTCCTGGTGGACAACGACGCCAACCTGATGGCGTACGGCGAACAGCGCACCGGGCACCCGGACTGCTCGGCGTTCGTCCTCGTGAAGGTCTCCACCGGTATCGGCGCCGGAGTGGTGGTCGACGGCTCGATCTACCGGGGCATCGACGGCGGCGCCGGGGACATCGGCCACATCCGGGTGGGCGCCGAGGCGCAGTGCCGCTGCGGTTCGTACGGCTGCCTCGCCGCCGTCGCCAGCGGTGGCGCGGTGGCCCGGCGGCTGGCGGAGGCGGGGGTTCCGGCGGCCTCCGGCTCGGACGTGCGCGATCTGCTCGCCTCCGGCCATCCGGAGGCGGCGGCCCTGGCCAGGGAGGCCGGACGCCGCGTC
Organism: Streptomyces sp. NPDC091282; assembly: GCF_044757385.1. NCBI lineage: Bacteria > Bacillati > Actinomycetota > Actinomycetes > Kitasatosporales > Streptomycetaceae > Streptomyces > Streptomyces sp. NPDC091282. The sequence continues at coordinate 842,906 of NZ_JBIVUX010000001.1, read as the reverse complement.
GGGGACGTGCTGGCGACGGTCGTGACCCTGCTGAACCCGGGGGTGCTGATGATCGCCGGGGATCTGGCGGGCACGTCGTTCCTCACCGGCGTGCGCGAGCTGCTGTACCAGCGGGCACTGCCCCGCTCCACCGCCCACCTGGACGTCGTGACCTCGCGGCTCGGTGACCGGGCCGGGGTGATCGGCGCCGGGGCGCTGGTCGTGGAGCATCTGTACGCGCCGGACCGGGTGGAGGAGCGGTTGCTGGCGCTCGGGATGTGAGGCGGCCGGGGCGCCGCGAGACGGCGGCATGTCCGTCCGGTGTCCGCGTCCGCCCGCTGTCCGCATGGTGAACTTCCGGCGTCTGTGGCAGCGTGATTCTCGCCACCCTTGATAAGGGTTGCGCTCAGATGAGCGGATCTTGAGCGGCTGCACTTCTCCAAGGGGTGGCACTGGGTGCCACCCTTCGATCGTTCATCGATCGAAATCAGACGTGCAGTCCACCCGCTCATCTGAGCGAAATAGTGCCGCTCTGAGCAGTCATGCGTTCAAGAAGTGAAAACATGTGCGCCTCTCCGCTTGCCAACCTTTGACTTTCGATCCGGTGGCGGACGGTCGGTTACGAGCGCATGACACGCGAGTAGACGTACCCAGGCGCCTTCGATCTGGGTATGTTCCTCGCCGTCAGGGCAGCCATCGCGTCCTTCAGGGAGTCGAGACCCGTGTCGGAAAACAAAGAACCCCACGTAGCGAAGTTCGTTTACGACTTCACCGAGGGAAACAAGGACCTCAAGGACCTCCTGGGTGGCAAGGGCGCGAACCTCGCCGAGATGACCAACCTCGGGCTCCCCGTTCCCCCCGGCTTCACGATCACGACGGAAGCCTGCAAGGTCTACCTCGACAGCGGCGAGGAACCGGTGGCACTGCGTGACGAGGTGAGTGCGCACCTCGACGCGCTGGAGCAGCGGATGGGCAAGAAGCTCGGCCAGGCCGACGACCCGCTCCTGGTCTCCGTCCGCTCCGGCGCGAAGTTCTCCATGCCCGGCATGATGGACACGGTCCTGAACATCGGTCTCTCCGACAAGTCCGTGCAGGGCCTGGCCAAGCAGGCCGGCGACGACCGCTTCGCGTGGGACTCCTACCGCCGCCTCATCCAGATGTTCGGCAAGACCGTCCTCGGCGTCGACGGCGAACTCTTCGAGGAGGCCCTGGAAGCGGCCAAGGACGCCAAGAAGGTCACCGTCGACACCGAACTGGAGGCGGCCGACCTCAAGAAGCTGGTCACCAGGTTCAAGAAGATCGTCAAGGCGGAGGCCGGCCGGGACTTCCCGCAGGACCCGCGCGAGCAGATGGACCTCGCGATCCGCGCGGTCTTCGACTCCTGGAACACCGACCGCGCCAAGCTCTACCGCCGCCAGGAGCGCATCCCCGGCGACCTCGGCACCGCGGTCAACGTCTGCTCGATGGTCTTCGGCAACCTCGGCCCGGACTCCGGCACCGGCGTCGCCTTCACCCGCGACCCGGCCTCCGGCCACCAGGGCGTCTACGGCGACTACCTCCAGAATGCGCAGGGCGAGGACGTTGTCGCGGGCATCCGCAACACGGTCGCTCTCGCCGAGCTGGAGACCATCGACAAGAAGTCGTACGACCAGCTGATGCAGATCATGGAGACGCTGGAGAACCACTACAAGGACCTCTGCGATATCGAGTTCACCATCGAGCGCGGCCGGCTGTGGATGCTCCAGACCCGTGTCGGCAAGCGCACCGCGGGCGCCGCCTTCCGCATCGCGACCCAGCTGGTGGACCAGGGCCTGATCGACGAGACGGAGGCGCTGCAGCGCGTCACCGGCGCCCAGCTCGCGCAGCTGATGTTCCCGCGCTTCGACGAGCAGGCGAAGGCTCAGCAGGCCGGCCGGGGCATCGCGGCCTCGCCGGGCGCGGCCGTCGGCAAGGCGGTCTTCGACTCGTACACCGCGGTCAAGTGGTCCCGCTCCGGCGAGAAGGTCATCCTGGTCCGCCGCGAGACCAACCCCGACGACCTCGACGGCATGATCGCGGCGGAGGGCATCCTGACCTCCCGAGGCGGCAAGACCTCGCACGCGGCCGTGGTCGCCCGCGGCATGGGCAAGACCTGCGTGTGCGGCGCGGAGGAGCTGGAGGTCGACACCAAGCGCCGGCGCATGACGGTCCCCGGCGGCCAGGTGGTCGAGGAGGGCGACGTCATCTCCATCGACGGCTCCTCCGGCAAGGTCTACCTCGGCGAGGTCCCGGTCGTGCCCTCCCCGGTCGTCGAGTACTTCGAGGGCCGGATGCACGCGGGCGCCCAGGACGCCGGCGAACTCGTCGAGGCCGTGCACCGGATCATGGCGTTCGCGGACCGCAAGCGCCGGCTGCGGGTGCGCGCCAACGCCGACAACGCCGAGGACGCGCTGCGCGCCCGCCGCTTCGGCGCCCAGGGCATCGGCCTGTGCCGCACCGAGCACATGTTCCTCGGCGACCGCCGTGAACTGGTGGAGCGCCTGATCCTGGCGGACACCCAGGAGGACCGCGAGGAGGCCCTGCAGGCCCTGCTCCCGCTCCAGAAGAAGGACTTCGTCGAACTCTTCTCGGCGATGGACGGCCTCCCGGTGACGGTCCGTCTCCTCGACCCGCCGCTGCACGAGTTCCTCCCCGACATCACGGAGCTGTCGGTCCGGGTGGCCCTCGCGGAGTCCCGTCAGGAACCCCACGAGAACGAACTCCGCCTCCTCCAGGCGGTCCACCGCCTGCACGAGCAGAACCCGATGCTGGGCCTGCGCGGCGTCCGCCTCGGCCTGGTCATCCCCGGCCTGTTCACCATGCAGGTGCGGGCCATCGCCGAGGCCGCGGCCGAACGCAGGAACGCCAAGGGCGACCCGCGCGCCGAGATCATGATCCCGCTGGTCGGCACGGTCCAGGAGCTGGAGATCGTCCGCGAGGAGGCCGACCAGGTCATCGCGGAGGTCGAGCAGGCCACGGGCACCAGCCTCAAGCTCTCCATCGGCACGATGATCGAACTCCCGCGGGCCGCGCTGACGGCGGGCCAGATCGCGGAGGCGGCCGAGTTCTTCTCCTTCGGCACCAACGACCTCACCCAGACCGTCTGGGGCTTCAGCCGCGACGACGTGGAGGCCTCCTTCTTCACCGCGTACCTGGAGAAGGGCATCTTCGGCGTCTCCCCCTTCGAGACCATCGACCGCGACGGCGTCGGCTCCCTGGTGAAGTCGGCCGCCGAGGCCGGCCGCGCCACCCGCCCCGACCTCAAGCTGGGCGTCTGCGGCGAACACGGCGGTGACCCGGAGTCCGTCCACTTCTTCCACGAGGTGGGCCTGGACTACGTCTCCTGCTCCCCGTTCCGCATCCCCGTCGCCCGCCTGGAAGCGGGCCGCGCGGCAACCCAGTCGGAGGGCAGCGACCACCGCTGACGAACCCCGGGTCCGTCGTCCGTCCCCGACCCTCAAGACCGATGGACGACGGCCCCGGCACGCAAGAAGGGGGCGGCACCCTGTGCGGGGGTGCCGCCCCTTGGCGCATGGTCTGCGGGGGCTGGCGAGGTGTGTCGTTGAACAGGAAAAACGGGGTTGGTTGCCGTTGAGCCCACGTGATGCCGTTGTGCCCTCCGGTTACGGCTGGGCCTCGTCCACGGTTCGGTCCCCGGCTCAAGGGGAGGTGCCGCAGCCCGCGACAGGGTCAGGATTCGAAGTGGGGAAGGTGAAGCCGGCAGTCACAGTGGGCCTGGTCCGGCCTTTCGCTACCTGCAGTTTCATGTGTTCCTTCCTGTACTGGGGGACACGTGAGGGAATACCGAATCCGGTTCACAGGGTCGGCTCCGACACCTTTGACTCGGAACGATTACTCACTGAGCCTTTTCCAGCTTCAGGCGATAGCCGATCGCGCTGTGCCACGGGCATCTGGTAGACCCTGGCTATGACGTTCTTGGCGGTGGTCGAGGGTGATGTGGGTGGATGGCGCATCGATCGTGACGCGCTGACAGACGCGATCCGTGCCCGGTGATCCGGGGTTGAGATCGACTCAATGCACAGCAGTGAAGTGCGCAGCCTCATATGGCAGTTGGAGACGGAGAACGGCCCAGGTGAGGCCTATCTGCACCAGGACGGCACATGCCTGTACATGGACGTCTGGGAGGAAGACGCGATCTGGTTGGCGATCGTCTTCCGCGAGCTGGCGCCAGTGAACCTTGACCTGGTGTTCTGCGATGAGGGTTACACCTTCGATGTTCGTCTGCGAGCGGGCACGACCGAGGCCGAAGTGACGGACCTGGTGAATGCTGCGGGTTGATCTCAGCCCGAGGCGGCGAGCTGGAGGACCAGGACGGCTTGAACGAGGCTCGTGATTCGGGTCGTCGAGCAGCGGAGCTTGCGCAGGTGTCGCCAGGACTTGAGGGTGGCAATGGCCCGCTCAGCCAGTGCGCGGACCTTTGCGTGGGCTCGGTTGACGGCCTGCTGGCCGGTGGGAAGGCTGTCCCATCGGCCGCGGTAGGGGAGACGGAACGTGCCGCCTGCCCCCTGGTAGCCCTTCTCCGCCCAGCAGGTGATGCCGGCCTCGGCGAATGCCTCGATGACGCCGTGCTCGCGTCGGCACGGACGTCATGGACGGCGCCGGCCAGGGTTGGTGAAACCCACAGTTGTTTGCCCGAGTAGGACGGACGGTCGGCTGTGGTTCGGTCGATCGGCAGAAGGGTCCCGTCCAGGAGCACGTACGCCTTCGTCGATGCCGCTCGTACGGCTTCGGTGAGGGGGGGCGAGGGCGGCCAAGAGGCTGACGGCCTCGGTGATGTACCGGTAAGCAGTGGGTGGTGCCGATCTCGAATCCGGCCGCGAGCTGGGCGTAGGGCTGGGCGGTGCGCAGGTGGGCGAGGGTGAGCAGGGTCTGACGGCCTGCGTTCAGGCGGCGCTATCGGGTTCCGAGAGCGCGGCGGTGTTCCCTCGGACGGGCGGCGAGGAAGCGCACGGCAGAGCTGGACACGTCGACGCCGGACGGGTAGACAAACATGCGAAGCCTCTGGTGGAGAGGTTCTCTTGGTCGAAAACCCATCTACCAGGGGCTTCAGCTGTCTGGAAGCCGAACTGTCAGCCTTTTACGGGAAGTTGGAAATAGCTCACTGCCTCCCAGGCCCCGGATCCGGTCGCCTCGGCGGGTCTACCGGGCGCCAAGTCCTGTCGCTTTCGGGGGCAGGAATCCAGACGTCATAGCTCAGTTGCGGCATGGGGGGTTCGCCGTGAGATTCAGTTATGCCCCAGAGTTCTTGATACAACAACGCGCTAAGTGATGGATCGAGAGTGGCGCCAACTCCTTCTGCCGCCCATCTCACCATCATTTGCGCCGCGCGATCCAGCCCTTCCTCGGTGGCGCTGGGAAACGCCAGGACCAAGGAAGCGCGAGCATTCTCGATGGCACTTCGTGAGCGCATCAGAAATGACCCCCCTGAGGCCTGTATGTCATCGCTGAGCCTCACAGACTGCGCACAGTCCGAATACTGCCGCGAGTGAAGCTGTCATGCGATTTTGATCCTCGGCACGTCGCAGGCTCTCATGTCGATCAAGCTCGCCAAAGTCGACTGTTGACATGGTGTCGCTAACCATGACTTCCCAATGATCCTGCGCAATATCCCAAAAATTCCGGTGCGCGATCCTCACGAAGACGTCGACAAAATGCTGATCGGGAACTGATTTGTTAATATAACTGCCCAGGGCTGTAATTGGCGCAGGAGGTCGCAGGCGCTGCCCGATCGTCCGGCGTCGATAAAGGAAGCTGGACGACATCTGCTTGGCACTTTCAATCCGTGCAGTAATTACATGACCCGCCACTCCACCGATGATCGCGGGAACGATGAGCCAGCCGAGGATCGAGGCAGACCACAGCCAAAAATGCTGAGGAGCATCCATCAGGGTGAATGCCCTGTAGACGCCACCAAATCCCTCTTTTTCAAGCTTGCCTTTATTGTTCAAAACAGTTACCCGCGCAGCAAAAAGCCACGTGATGAATAACACCGCCAGGAAGGGGAGACCGTAGTCGATTATCCACTGACTCGTCCCCGAAAGAGCTTTCCGTGAGCGAAACGCCCTCCTGAAGCGCTTACTTAATGGCTGTCGCGGCGGCGGATCCAAGTGGTGCGGAACCGGGATTGCGGTCATCGGCAACTGAGACCCCCCAAAAAAAGAATCACTTAAGGCTAGGTGAGTCAACCCGTTCCGCAGGCGGAAAACGCGTCAGTTGTGACAGAAGTGTCACATAGGGCAGGGGTCGACCGTCGGGCCGCCCATGTCGAGTTCAGGTGAATTTCGTTTTGCAGCTCGCGCAAGTGCCCGGCTCTGGCCACCTCTGCGATTGTTGATCGGACGTTCGGCATCACCGTAGGCCACGCGGAAAGCGCGCAGGACAGGCAGGCCGTTGGGCAGTTGCAGCACTTCGAACTGCTCTCGCGCAGGCACTCGGGCCGGCACTCGGTCCACCGTGTGTCGCGGCGGGTACCCCATCTCCGGGAGCAGGGCGGACGTTCCACCACGGATCTTCCGCATCTCCGTCATCGCGGTCCCGCGGGCGGGTTCAACGGGGTAGTACGACTTGACCAGCTCGACCGGAACGTGGTCGTACGAAAGGACTTGGCTTCTCATGGCTGCCGTGCCCCCCTCGCTCAGGCCGAGCGCTTTGGCGACCTCGCGGGCGACCGCACTTCCGCGACCTGAAGGAGCCTGCTGCTCTCCCGCCTGCTTCTCCTGCCGGCCACGGTGAGCCATGAGTACTGCTCGCCGGGGGGTGACGGCTGTCCGGTGTCAGCCGGCCGGATGGCCTCCTGTCCGTCGGTTCCGTCGGGTGGTCATCCAGGTAAATGATCCGCCGCTCTGGCCCGCGCTTCGCGGACCGCGTCCGCGCCCTCGTCGCGCAGTGTGCCTCGCCTGTGGGCCTCCTCGCCTCGACGGAATTCGTGGACCACCTGGATTTCGCCGACGATGTGGGCGTTGAAGTCGTCCAGTTCCTCGGCCGGAACCCAGAGTTCGAGGATCGTCCCACCGGCCTGCTGGACGGGATACCGGCCCAAGAACTCTGATGCGACCTCAAAACGAGTGACGAAGCCGGCGCCATCGTGTTTCGCGTTCCAGTCCCGCGCGATCCTGACCGCGTAGTCCTCGTTGAGGACCGGGTAGAAGATCGGCTGCTCGGGCAGTCCGGGCGGCCAGGCACGCCAGTTCAGCTCCCGAACCAGATCCAGCTCCCTGGGGCCGGTGGGGCGCCACAAGGTCGTCGTTGCTTGCCGGCCGGTCATCTGCTCGCTCTCCGAACGTAGGCCGCTGGTGCGGCGGGTGGGGAGAGCGGACGATTTCGGGACCGCGGAGCCCTCAGCCAGGCGGTTTCCGCATCGTGACCAGCAGGTACGGGACTGTCCATGGGCAATCCCGGAGGCGCCTGTTCGACGACCGGTCGCCGACGGACGCCGACGGCCGGTACTCCAGTGCGACTTCGTGATGTGGCTAGGCGTCGAGGTAGTGGTAATCCCCGGCCGGGACACCGATCACCAGGCCGCCGCTGTGGACTCTCCATTCGCTTATGCCGTCGACCTCGTGGCTGACCAGAAACAGCCCCCGCGGCCTCTCGTCGTACTCCTCGTCCTTGTAGGAGGCGGGTATCTGGGCGATCTGACGCAACCTCTCCTCGAACCAGGCGAGTGACACCGCGTGGATGTTGCCTCCGTAGAAGGCCCACCTGACGTCGTTGTACTGGCGAGCGGGGAACGCCCAGCCCCCGCTGTAGGTGCTCTTCGGATCGTCTGCTTCCACGATCTCCTTGATCTGGGCCAGCTGTTCGTCGTCGCACTCCAGCCAGCCCCTGACCGAGGCCATGATTCCCACGGCGGTTGCTCCTCTTTCGTGTGATCGCGCTGCCCCGACGCACGGTTCCTACGCGCTTGCACGCTAGGGGTGACCTGCCCGGTCGCACAAAGGGATTGACGGGTGGATCAGCCGCCTCGGGCGAGAGTGCGCCGCCCCATCCGGTCGTCGCTCGTGATTTCGCGCTGGGCCGCTCGGGTGGGGACGAGAACGGCAAACGTGCTATCGCCAGGGGTTGTGCGGACTGAGTACGAACTGTGGACGGACTTCACGGACTTGCCGCCCGTAGTCCTCGGCTCGCTCTTGGACCTGGCCGTGAAGGTCCGGGCGGTGGAAGCGGAGCCGCCGACGGACCTCCGGACGGGGGGCTTCGCCCGCCTGTGCGCGCAGTGGGCATGCGGCGCCGTACCTCGGAGGACCGAAGACCAGGCAGAGGATCGGTCTGTTCCTCGAAGGCGTTCGGAGTCGGCGGTCGTCAGAGGAGGCCGAGGTCGCCGAGTTCCTTGTGGAGGTCGGCGCGGGGTTGCGGGGTGGCGTCGGTGAGCGGGCGGGGGCGGCGGTCGCGCAGGAGCCAGGCGCCCAGGAGGCCGCCGAGCAGGCCGCCGAGGTGTCCGAGCCAGCTCACGCCCGGTGTGCCGGGTACGGCCACGGTGAGGAGGTAGGCGAAGGACGCGCCCATCACGATCCCGATCAGCGTGTCGATCAGGTGCCGGTCGAAGAGGCCGCGTACGACGACGTAACCGAAGTATCCGAAGATCAGGCCGCTGGCGCCGACCGTGGCCACGTCGCCCTTCTCGAAGAACCAGACCACCGCGCCGCTGCTCACCGTGATCAGCAGGGTCAGCGCGAGGAACCGCAGGACCCCGCGGTAGGCGGCGAGGAAGCCGAAGACGAACAGCGGGCCGGAGTTGCTCTCGATGTGCGCCCAGTTCCAGTGCAGCAGCGGCGCGAGCAGGATGTCGGGGAGCGTGCCCACGTCGCCGGAGACCACGGCGTGGTGCCGGGACAGGTCGTAGTGGTCGGCGGCGTTGGCGAGTTGCACCAGCCAGACGACGGCCAGCAGCGTGAACATCACGAAGAACGCCTTGCGCGCCTCCGCGATCATCTCCTCGGGACTCGTCGGCCCCGGACCGGCCCACCGCGCGTCCGACCTACCCATGGCAGCATCCCCCTCCACCTTCACCTGTTACTTTACGCGCGACATATCGCCGGGCCGCGCGCCCACGTTCGTCGGGTGGTGCCCATGGGCAGAGCAGGAATCGCTGTTCCCCTAGTCCTTCTCGTGCTGACCGGCTGCAGTGCCGCCACGGCGTCGACCGCCGGCCGCCCCGCCGCGAGCGGGACGCCGGTCCAGGCGGCTCCCTCCGTCTCCGCGTCCGATTCGCCCGGCGCCACCGGGGATCCCCGTAATCCGCCCCGGCTCTTCGACGCGCAGCGGACGTTCGTCACGGCGGGCGGCAGGACCGGGCCCCACGTGTTCCCGGTGATCCCGGACATCCGGCGGGGAACCCTGGAGGTCGGGGTGATCTGCTCGGGCTCCGGGACCGTCGAGGTCAAGGTCGGCTCCCTGGTGAGCTACTCCGCCGTGTGTGCCGACGGCGACCCGGGCCAGAATGACGAGAGCGTTCTCTACCGCGACTACAGAAACGTTTCGGTGACCGTGACGTCCAGGACGCCCGGACCCCGGGGCCTCTCGGTGGGGTGGACCCGGTCCGTCGCCGAGCCGCGTGGCTGACTCCGGGTCACAGTGTCGGCTCCGCCCACAGGTCCGCCGGTACGACGCCGACGGAACGGCCGTGGGGATCCAGCAGGCGGCCGAGGAGTTTGTCCTGGCGCAGGGTGACGACCCGGTCGGCGATGTCCAGCGCCGGGTGGGCCGTGGCCAGTTGGCCCTCCAGGCGGACGATGTCGGCGAGCGAGTGCAGCGTGGCCTGGAGCACGAGGTTCTCGGGACCGCTGACCGCCGCGCAGTTGCGGGTCTCGGGCAGGCGGATGAGGGACTGCCCGACGTGCGGGAGGTCGGCGGGCGGCACCTTGGCCCAGAAGGTCACGGCGACCGGCCAGCCGCCCAGGGGACGGGCGAAGTCGCAGCGGAAACGGAGCAGACCGCTGCGGGTGAGATGCTCGATACGGCGCTTGGCGGTGGACAGGCTGACGTCCAGGTGCCGGGCGAGCGCCTGGTAGGAGATACGGCCGTCCTGGGCGAGGTGGGTGATCAGCGCACGGTCGACGGGCGTGGCCCCGGCGGTGCGCGGCGCGACGGCGGCCGCGACCGGAGGCGGCGTCAGGCGGGCGCGCTGGGCGGGGGCGAGGGCCGCGATGCGCCAGTGACCGCCCTCGGTGAACATGTGGGTGACGACCCGCGACCGTACGGCGGTGATGCCGGGCAGGTGCGGGAGCCGGTCGAGGGTGTAGCGGGACAGGGCCGACAGGTCCCGGGTGGCGACCGTGGCCAGCAGGTCGTGGCCGGTGGCGGTGCGTTCGATGGTGACCATGTGCGGGTGGGCGCCGAGGACCTCCGCGACCCGGGCCGTCGTCCCCGGCGCGCAGTCGATCACGACGTACGCCACACAGATCTGTTCGAGCAGGCGCGGGCCTGGGGAGAAGCCGACCCAGGCGGTGCCCTGGCCGCGCAGCCGGTCGTAGCGGCGGGCCACGGTGACCGGGTCGACGTCCAGGACACGGCCGAGTTCGGTCCAGGACGCGCGCGGGCGCAATTGCAGGGCGTTGATCAGCGCCAGCTCGTCCTCGCTCAGGAAGGCCGGGACAGCATCCTGCGGGTCATGGCTGGTGGAGCGAGAATCCTGCGTTTCGGGGCTTCGCCGCGTCACTCTCTCATTGTGGACCCACGGGCCCGCGACCGGCGGGCGGGGCTGAAGGAGGTCTGGATCCATGGCGTTCGCCGACTACCAGAACGAGATCTACCTCGACGGGCTGAGCGGGGTGGTGCCGCCGTTCCCGATGACGTACGACGATCTGGAGCCGCTGGCCCAGGCCGCGATGCCCGCCTCCGTGCGGTCGTACGTCGCGGGCGGCGCGGGCGACGAGCGGACCCAGCGGGCCAACGTCGACGCGTTCGAACGCTGGGGCCTGGTGCCGCGCATGCTGGTGGGGGCCAAGGAGCGGGACCTGTCCGTCGACCTGTTCGGGATGCGGCTGCCCGCGCCGCTGTTCATGGCGCCGGTCGGGGTGATCGGGCTGTGCGCGCAGGACGGCCACGGTGATCTCGCGGTCGCGCGGGCCGCCGCCCGCACCGGCGTGCCGATGGTCGCCTCCACGCTCAGCGTCGACCCGCTGGAACAGGTCGCCGCCGAGTTCGGCGACACCCCCGGCCTCTTCCAGCTCTACACGCCCACCGACCGCGGGCTGGCCGAGAGCCTGGTGCACCGGGCCGAGCAGGCCGGTTTCAAGGGGATCGTGGTCACGCTGGACACCTGGATCACCGGCTGGCGGCCCCGGGACCTGGCCACGTCCAACTTCCCGCAGCTGCGCGGGCACTGCCTGGCCAACTACACCAGCGATCCCGTCTTCCGCGCGCTGCTCGGCGGCCGGAGCCCCGAGGAGGACCCGCAGGCCGCCGTCGCCCTGTGGGCCGGCATCTTCGGCAACCCGCTCACCTGGGACGACCTGCCCTGGCTGCGGTCGATCACCGATCTCCCGCTGATCCTCAAGGGCCTCTGCCACCCCGAGGACGTCCGCCGGGCCAAGGACGCCGGTGTGGACGGCGTCTACTGCTCCAACCACGGCGGCCGGCAGGCCAACGGCGGGCTGCCCGCCCTCGACGCGCTGCCCGGCGTGGTCGAGGCCGCCGACGGGCTGCCGGTGCTGTTCGACTCCGGCGTGCGCACGGGAGCCGACGTCGTCAAGGCCGTGGCCCTGGGCGCGACCGCCGTCGGTGTCGGCCGGCCCTGTGCGTACGGCCTCGCCCACGGCGGTGAGGCCGGCCTCGTCCACGTGCTGCGCGCCCTGCTGGCGGAGGCCGACCTGATCATGGCCGTCGACGGCTATCCGACGCTCGCCGATCTCACGCCGGAGGCCCTGCGCCGCGTCCTGTGATCCGGCGCGGCCGCCGCCGGCCGGTGCCTGGTCGGTGCCCGGCCCGGACCGGGCTCCCCGCGGTCGCATCCGGCCACCGGTGAGGTGTGCTGGGGGAGTTCACGGCCGGGCCCGCCGGTCAGTGGCCGGTCGCGGACGGTGACGCGTTCGCGGTCAGGTCGGTGGAGAGCTGCCAGAGGCGGGCCGCGCGCCCGGGGTCCACGGCGTGCGCGGCGACTCCGCGCCGGACGCCGGGCCGGTGCGGGCCGGCCTCGACGGCGTCCTCGAAGTAGCGGCCGGTCACGCCCTCGACCAGCGGCGAGGCGGCGAGCAGGACGGAGGTCGCGGCGCCCTGCTCGATGTTCTTCCAGGACACGTCAGTGCTGGCGGGGTCGAAGGCAGCCGGGCTGTCGGTGATGTCGCCGATGTGCCGGCCGAGCCGGGTGCTCGTGATGCGGCCGGGGTTGAGGGCGTTGACGGCGATCAGGTCGGGCGCCCAGCGGCGGGCGGCCTCGACGGCGAACAGGACGTTGGCCGTCTTGGACTGGCTGTAGGCCGCCCACGGGTCGTAGGGGTGCCGGTCGAAGTGGGGGTCGTCGAAGAGGACGTCGCCGTTGACGTGGCCGACCGAGCTGACCGCGACCACGCGTGCGCCGCGGGCCGCCGTGAGGGCGTGGTGCAGGCCCGTCGCGAGGGCGAAGTGGCCGAGGTGGTTGGTGGCGAACTGCAGCTCCCACCCCTCCCGCGTCCGCACGAGCGGCGTGGCCATGACGCCGGCGTTGAGGACGAGGATGTGCAGGGGACCCTGCCAGGCGGCCGCGAAGGCGCGTACGGAGGTCTGGTCGGCGAGGTCGAGCGGGGCGGCCCGGACCGAGCCGGGGCCGTCGGCGGGGGTGATCTCCCGGGCGATGCCGGTGCCTGCCGCCAGGTCGCGGACGCCGATGACGACCTCGGCGCCGGCCGCGGCGAGCGTGCGGGCGGTCTCGCGCCCGATGCCGGAGGCGCCGCCGGTGACGACGGCACGCCTGCCGCCGAGGTCCAGGCCGCGGAGCACCTCGGCGGCGGTGGTGTCGGCTCCGAAGGGGGTGGTGACGGGGCGGTGGGACATGGCGCACTCCAGAGGGGGAGAGGGGACACGGCGGGCGCGGGGCGTGGCATGACGGCAGGTGGCGTCGTACGCTCTTATCCGGAACTGGTTCCGGTTCGCCTTCTCGACGGTAAGCGGAACCGGTTCCGGTTGCAAGGGGCGCGGGTCGAGGGGAGCCGACGACGGTGACAGGGATCGACGGAGGCGGGACGACGTCCCGCAGACCGTTGCGCGCGGACGCGCAGCGCAACGAGGACCGGCTGCTGGAGGCCGCGGCCGAGGTGTTCGCCGAGGAGGGGCCGGGCGCCTCGGTCAAGGACGTCGCCCGGCGGGCGGGCGTCGGCGTCGGCACGCTCTACCGCCGCTTCCCCTCCAAGGAACTGCTGATCGAGGCGGTGTACCGGCACGAGGTGCAGCGGCTGTGCGGGGCGGCCGAGGAACTGGCGGCGACCCTGCCGCCGGTGGAGGCGCTGCGGACCTGGATGGAGCGGTTCATCGACTTCATGGAGGCGAAGCAGGGGATGGCCGACGCGCTGCGCGTGATCCTGACGGACGACGGCGAGAAACTGCACACCCGGACGCTGCTGGTCGACGCCATCGCCTGGCTGCTCGACGCGGGCGAGGGGGCGCCGCCGGTGCCGCGGCCCGACGTCGACGCGCGGGACGTGCTGATGGCGCTCGGCGGGATCAGCCTGATGGCGGCCGGCGAGGAGCAGCGCGAACTGGCGAGCCGCCTCATCGACCTGCTGCTGCGCGGGGTCGTCGGGCACTGACCGCGCCGCGCGTCCCGGCGGGGCCCGGCCGGCGCCGCCCGGAATCCTGTTGAGGCACCGCCGCGGGTACGGCAGGGTCCTCGGCCATGGAGTTCTTCTGCTACCACCGTGACCGGGCCGGTTCCCTCCCGCTGCGCCGGGAGCTGATGGAGGAGCACTGGTCCTACATGGACCGGTACGAGGCCGAGCTGATCGCCCGCGGTCCGGCCTTCGCCGCCGACGGCGAGACGCTCGCCGGCAGCGTGCACATCGTCGGTCTGCCGGATCCGGCCGCCGCCCGCGCCTTCGCCTTCGACGAGCCCAACCACCAGGCCGGTGTCTACCGGGACGTGCTGCTGCGCCGCTGGCACAACCTGCTGGGCCGCACCATGTGGGACTTCCCCGGCGGCCGGACCGGCGGCGACCGCTACCTCGTCCTGGGCCTGGGCCCCCGACAGGCCTCCGCGGCCCCCGACGCCACCGCCCCCGACGCCACCGCCCTCGGCCTCCCGCCCGGCGTCGACCACGACGAGCTGATCGCCTTCGGCCCGCTGCTCTCCGACGACGCGGCCACCTGGGTCGGCACCGCGGCCCTGCTCCGCGCACCGGACCCGGACCGGGCGCGGACCGTGCTGGCCCCGCACCGGTACGCCGAGACGGCGGTGCACCCGTGGGAGTTCGGCGGCCGCCGCTGACGAACCGGGGCCACCGGGGCGCCTAGCCGGTCAGCGACGTCGCCAAGGCGTCGGCGAAGTGCGTGACGAGGTCCAGCCGAGGGCCGGCGCGTGCCACGCGGAAGCCGTGCCGGCGGCCGTGGAACGACGCCTGGACGGCGTGGAACTGCGCCCAGCGCCGCACGCGTTCGCGGTCGAGGTGCGCCGCCTCGGCGAAGACGTCCAGGAGCCGGTCGACCGTCCTGCTGAGGTCGTCGGCCCCCAGGAGGGACAGCGCGCGGGACTTGAGCAGCGTGCCGCCGTCGTACGCCGGATCCCCCGCCCAGCCCTTCGGGTCGACCGCGAGCCACGGTTCCCGGTCCGCCCGCAGGATGTTCCGCGCGTGCAGGTCGCCGTGGACGAGCGTGTCGGGCTGGTCGCGGCCCAGGTCACGGGCGGTGGCGACGGCCGCGTCCACCACGCGGGACGGCAGTTCGTGCGCCAGTTCCGCGGCGTCCCTGCGCAGTTCCGCCACCCAGGTGCCGACTCGGTCCCGCAGCCGGGGCAGACGCGCGGGCGCCGGGACGGCGAGGCGATGGTTCAGGCGGCCCGCGACGCGCATCACCGTCTCGTCGTCGGGCCGCAGGGCCGCCAGCGTCGACCTGTGGGCCCGTTCCAGCAGGAGGGCGAACCGGGCGTCGTCCCGCCGGTGCAGGAACACAGCCCCGCGGCCCGCCCACGCCTCGAACGCGTCCGGTTCGTGGACGTTGCCCGGGTGCGGGAAGGACACCTTGAGGACGAACCGCCCGGCGTCCGACGGCCGCCGCACCGGGACGATCACCCCTACGCCCCCGTGCGTCACCTCGCCGTCGGGTACGCACGCCCAGCGCTCCAGCAGGTCCTCGACGATCGCGGGGAGCCCGGCGATCCACGCCGCCCCGCGCGCGCCCTCGCGCTCGACGGTCCCGCGCGCCAGCCCTTCCGGAATGCCGATCACCCCGGCACCCTACGTGCCGCCGTACGGCCGCGTGTCCGGCGGCCCGGGACGACGCCGGCTCGTAGGCTGGCCGTGGCACGGAACCCGTCGGTGGAGGGCGCCCTCATGCGCAGCGGCTGGAGCAGCGGCGACGTCCCGGACCTCACCGGCCGGGTCGCCGTCGTCACCGGGGCCAACAGCGGGCTCGGATACGTCACGGCGCGCGAGCTGGCCCGCAAGGGCGCCCGGGTCGTGCTGGCCTGCCGGAGCGAGCCGCGCGGGCAGGAGGCGGGGGACCGGATGGCCGCCGAAGTGCCCGGCGCGCACATCGAGTTCGGGCTCCTCGACCTCGCGGACCTGTCCTCGGTACGGGACTTCGCGGCCTCGTTCCCGTACGACCGGCTCGATCTCCTCGTCAACAACGCCGGGTTGATGGCGCCGCCCCTGGGGATCACCGCGGACGGGTTCGAGACCCAGTTCGGGGTCAACCACCTCGGGCACTTCGCGCTCACCGGGCTGCTCCTGCCCGTCCTGCTGGCCACTCCGGCCGCCCGGGTCGTGACCGTCTCCAGCATGATGCACGTCGTCGCCACCGTCGACCTCGACGACCTCGGCGGCACCCGCCGGTACCGGCGCTGGATCGCCTACGCGCGCTCCAAGAGCGCCAACCTGCTCTTCGTGCACGAGTTGGCCCGGCGCGTGGACGCGCACGGCGGCGACCTCGTCGCGGCCGCCGCGCATCCCGGGTACGCGGCCACCAACCTGCAGACCGCCGGGCCGCGCGCCGAGGGGCGGCGCGCGGCGGAACGGGCGATGACCGCCGCGAACGCGGTCTTCGCCCAGTCCGCCGAGGCCGGTGCGCTGCCCACGCTGTACGCGGCGACCGCGCCCGGCGTGCGGCCCGACTCCTTCACCGGGCCCGCGATCGCGATGTGGCGCGGCGCCCCGGCCCCGTCCTGGCGCTCGCCCCGGACCCGTGACGACACCACGGCGCGGCGCCTGTGGGAGGCCTCGGAGCGGCTCACCGGGGTCTCCACCGCGACGGTCCTGAAGGAGATCTGAGGGGCCGCCGCTGCCGGCGGGTGCGCTACAGGGAGCCGCCGCTGTCCACCACCAGGTCGGTGCCGACCGCCGACGCGGCGTCGTCCGAGGCCAGGTACAGCACGGCCGCCGCGATCTCCTCGGTGGAGGAGACCCGGGCCAGGGGCAGGGTGGCACGGACCCGTTCCGCACGGTCCCCTTCCGTCTCGCCCGGGCGCAGCGACATCGGCGTGGCCGTCGCCCCCGGGCTCACCACGTTGATCCGCACCCCGTCCCGGACGTGGTCCAGCGCCGCGCCCCGGCTCAGCGCCGTCACCGCGGCCTTCGTCGCCGCGTACGCGGCGGCTCCCGGCGAGGTGACGTGGACGCCGAACGTGGAGGAGACGTTCACGATCGCGCCGCCCGCCGGCTGGGCGCGCATCCGGCGGATCTGGGCCTGCAGAGCCAGGTGCACGCCGGTCACGTTGACCGCCAGCTGCTCGTGCCAGTCGGTCTCCGGCAGGTCGGCCAGCGGCGCTCCGCCCCGGAAGATCCCGGCGTTGTTCACCGCGGCGTCCAGCGAGCCGAAGCGCGCCACGGCGGCGGCCACCACCGCCTCCGCGTCGCCCGCGCGCGAGACGTCGGCCGGTACCGCGAGCGCCTCGCCGCCCCGTTCCTCGATCAGGGCGACGGTCTCCTCCAGGGGCCGCTCACGGCGGCCCGCCACGACGACGCGCGCGCCCTCGGCGGCGAACGCCAGGGCGACGGTCCGCCCGATGCCGCTGCCGGCGCCGGTGACCAGGGCCGTACGGCCCGCGAAACGACGGCGGGCCGCAGCCTCGGTGACAGCCATCAGATGTCTCCTCCCGTCCGGGCGACGTCCCGCCCGGATTTCAGAACGATCGGTTCAATATCGAGGTGCGGCGCGGTGGTGTGAAGGGGGTGTCCGCGGGCCGTCCGCCGCTCCGGCGGTCTCCGTGCCGTCAGTCCAGCAGGGTCAGCACCTGTTCCGCCGCGTCCCGGACCCGGCCGGGGTCCGTCGACGCCTTGCCCACCACCCTGAGGCCCTGGAGCAGCACCAGCAGGGTGCGGGCCAGGGCCAGCGGATCGCGGTCGGCCGGCAGCTCGTCCTGGGTCACGGCCCGCGCCAGGGCCATGTGCAGACCCGTCTCGACCCGGTCCCAGTCCCGCTCGACACTGCGTGCGGCGGCCGGGTCGTGCGGGGCCAGCTCGGCCGCCGTGTTGGTCACCAGGCAGCCGCGCAGCCGCAGATCGTCGGCGGCGGCCTCGGCGGCGTACTGCCGGATCAGCGCGCATACGGCCGGCAGCGCCGGGCCCGGCCTGGACAGGTCCCGCAGGAGCGGCGGGAGGCGGTCCTCCTGGTAGCGCTCCAGCGCCTTCAGGTAGAGGTCGTGCTTGCTGCCGAAGGTCGCGTAGAGGCTGGCCCGCCCGATGCCCAGGTGCTCGACCAGGTCGGCCATGGAGGTGGCCTCGTAGCCGCGCCGCCAGAACAGCTCCAGGGCGGACCGCAGCGCCGCGTCGGGGTCGAACTCCTTGGTCCTGGCCATGCCCCAGAGGCTAGATTCAACCGGAACGATCAGTCAAGTATCGTCGGCTCCGGTACGACGCCTCCTGCGCGCTCCGGTGCGCCGCCCCCGGCGCCCCCGCGTGCTCCGCCGCGACCGCCCGTACCGCGTAGGCGGTCACCCGCACCGTCCCGTCGTCCAGGCACCGGCCGGTGGCCAGGTCGAAGCGCTGCCTGAGCAGCGGCGAGGCGACGAACGGGCGGCCCCGGTGGGTGCCGGTCAGACCGCGGGACAGGACGGCCGCGCCGCCGAACGGGTCGCGGTTGTCGAGGGCGAAGAGACGGTCCGACCGGTCCCGGAAGACGGCGGCCTGGCTGCCGTCCGGAAGCAGCGCGGCCACACCGCGGCCCGGCGTCA
The DNA here is from genome assembly GCF_044757385.1 of Streptomyces sp. NPDC091282. Lineage (NCBI taxonomy): Bacteria > Bacillati > Actinomycetota > Actinomycetes > Kitasatosporales > Streptomycetaceae > Streptomyces > Streptomyces sp. NPDC091282. Next base: position 824,596 of record NZ_JBIVUX010000001.1, on the reverse strand, counting down.
GCCGGTCCAGGCCGCAGACCGTGAACCAGCCGTCGTCCAGGCGGAGCTGGACCGTCAGGCCGATGGTGCCGAGGGCCGTGGTCATCGCGGGGCGCTTCCTTCCAGGACGTCCCGCGCGGGACGCAGGCCGATCGACAGCAGGGGCAGGTCGGGCTTCACCTGGTCGCGCTCGGGCACGAACCCGACGACCGGATCGGGTGTGCCGGGCGCGTTGACGAAGGACACGAACCGGGCGAGCCGGTCGGGGTCGGCGAGGGTCGCCGCCCACTCGTCGGCGTAGTGGGCCACGTGCGCCGCCATCAGGGACTCCAGTTCCTCGCCGATCCCGAGGGAGTCGTCGACCACCACCTCCCGTACGTGGTCGAGGCCGCCCGGGATCCGCTCCAGCCACGCCGACGTGCGCTCCAGGCGGTCCGCCGTACGGATGTAGAACATCAGGAAGCGGTCGATCAGCCGGACCAGCCCGGCGTCGGTCACATCCTGGGCGAGCAGGTCCGCGTGGCGCGGAGTGGCACCGCCGTTGCCGCCGACGTACAGGTTCCAGCCCGCCGCGGTCGCGATGACGCCGAAGTCCTTCGACCGGGCCTCCGCGCACTCCCGCGCGCAGCCGGACACCGCCGACTTGAGCTTGTGCGGGGACCGCAGGCCCCGGTAGCGCAGCTCCAGGCCGATCGCCATCCGGACCGAGTCCTGCACGCCGTACCGGCACCAGGTCTGTCCGACGCACGACTTCACCGTGCGCAGCGCCTTGCCGTACGCGTGACCGGACTCGAAGCCCGCGTCCACCAGCCGTCGCCAGATCAGCGGGAGTTGTTCCACCCGTGCGCCGAACATGTCGATCCGCTGGCCGCCGGTGATCTTCGTGTAGAGGCCGAAGTCGCGGGCGATCCCGCCGAGCACGATCAGGCCCTCGGGGGTGATCTCACCGCCGGGGATGCGCGGGACGACCGAGTACGAGCCGTTCTTCTGGAGGTTGGCGAGGAAGTGGTCGTTGCTGTCCTGGAGCGCCGCCTGCTCGCCGTCCAGCACGTAGCCGCTCGCGCCGATCGTCGGGGCGAGGGAGGCGATGACCGAGGCCACCACCGGCTTGCAGACCTCGCAGCCGTCCCCGCCCCTGGCCTCCTCGCGGCCGTACCCGTCGAGCAGTTGGCGGTAGCCGGTGAGGCGCAGCGCGAGGACGATCTCGTACAGCTCCTGCCTGGTCCGCGCGAAGCAGCCGCACAGGCCGGTGTCGGCCCGCACGCCGGACGCCGCCAGTTCGTCCGTGACCAGGCGGCCGAGGACCTTGACGCAACTGCCGCAGCCGGTACCGGCCTTGGTGCACCTGCCGACCTCCGGCACGGTGGTGCAGGCGTGCCCGGTCACCGCGGCGCGGACCGTGCCCTTGGTGACGTTGTGGCAGGAGCAGACCACCGCCGTGTCCGGGAGCGCGGACGGGCCGAGGCGGGCGCCGCCGTCCGCGCCGGACGGCAGCACCAGCGACTCGGGCGGGACCGGCGGCACCGCACCGGTGAAGGCCCGCAGTGTCCCGTACGCCTCCGCGTCGCCGACCAGGACGCCGCCGAGCAGCGTGCCGTCCCGGCCGACCACCAGCTTCTTGTACAGGCCCGAACGGGCGTCGGAGTATACGACGTCCAGGCAGCCCTCCGTCGTCCCGTGCGCGTCGCCGAAGGAGGCCACGTCGACGCCGAGCAGCTTGAGCCTGGTGGACAGGTCGGCGCCGGTGAAGGCCGACTCCTCCCGCGCGATGGCGGCCGCGGCCGTCGCCGCCTGCGCGTACCCCGGTGCCACCAGCCCGTACACCCGGCCGTCCGCCGCCAGTGCGCACTCGCCGATCGCGAACACGCGCGGGTCGTCCACCGTACGGCCCTGCTCGTCGACGGCGATGCCGCCGCGCTCGCCGACGGACAGGCCGCAGTCCCGGGCGAGCTGATCGCGCGGGCGGACGCCGGCGCTGAACACCACCATGTCGGCGGCGAGTTCGGAGCCGTCGGACAGCCGCATGCCGGTGACGGCACCCGACGGGCCCGTCACGATCTCCTGGGTGCCCACTCCCGTGCGCACGCGCAGGCCCTTCTCCTCGACGGCGCGCAGCAGGGCCGCGCCGCCGCCCGCGTCCACCTGCGCCGGCATCAGCCGGGGCGCGAACTCCACGATGTGCGTGGTGAGTCCGAGCCCTTGCAGCGCGCCCGCCGCCTCCAGCCCGAGCAGGCCGCCGCCGACCACGGCGCCCACGGCCGCGCCCGACGCCGCGTACGCCTCGATCGCCAGCAGGTCCTCGATCGTGCGGTAGACGAAACAGCCCTCGGCGTCGCTGCCCGGGACCGGCGGCACGAACGGGTACGAGCCGGTGGCCAGGACGAGCGTGTCGTAGCCGAGGACCCGCCCGGACCTGGCCGTCACCCGCCGCGCGGCGCGGTCGACCGCGACCGCCGGGTCGCCGAGGCACAGCTCGATGCCGTGCGCGTCGATGAAGGCCCGGTCGGTCAGGGAGAGTTGGTCGACCGACGTGCCGGTGAAGTACGACGTGAGGGCGACCCGGTCGTAGGCGGGGCGCGGTTCCTCGCAGAGCACGACCACGCGGTGGGTGGCGGTCAGGCCGCGCTCGGCCAGCTCCTCCAGGAAGCGCTGGCCGACCATGCCGTGCCCGACGAGCACCAGGGTGGGCGCGGTCGTCGGGGCGGCGGTCATCGGGAGCCTCCGGCACGGGCGGACGCGCCGGGTACGGTGTCGTGGCCGGGGCGGGTCCGGGCGTCGCCGCCGGTCACCGCCGCACGTGTGGTCGAGGTCATGCCCAGGAGCGTGCGGCGCCGACGTTACCCGGCCGCATCCCCGCTGTTTCCCGTGCGGAACGCTGCGCTCCTCGGGGGCGGGTGAGGGGTGTGAGGGTCAGCGGCTCGACGTCAGGTGGGCGAAGACGACGACGTTGCCCTGGTAGCCGGTGGTCCGGGAGTAGCCGCCGCCGCAGGTGATGACCCTGAGTTCGGGGCGTGGCGCGGCTCCGTAGACCTTCTCGTCGGGGAAGTCGCGGGCCTGGTAGACCTCGACCGCGTCGACCGTGAAGACGGCCACGGACCTGTCCTGGCGGTCCACCTCGATGGTGGCGCCGCGCTTGAGGGCGCCGAGGTCGTAGAAGACGGCGGGGCCCTCGGTGTTGTCCACGTGCCCGGCGACGATCGCGGTGCCGGTCTCGCCGGGCGCGGTGCCCGACTCGTACCAGCCGGCGAGGTTCTTGTCCGCGGCCGGCGGGACGTCGAGGCTGCCGGCGGCGGTGAGGGCGAGGCCCATCAGGGGCGCGTTCACCCGGATCGCGGGGATGCGGATGCGGGTGGGCGGGGAAGGGGGCAGCGCGGGGGCTCCGAGGCGTTCCTCGCCGGGATCGGGGCGGCCCTCGGCGGCGGACGGCTGGGGCGGCGCGGTGTGCGGGCCGGAGAAGGGGCCGAGCAGCCAGACGCCCGAACCGAGCGCCACGACGGTCACGGCGGCTATCGCGGTGTCCCCGATCCTGCGCATGCGAACCCCTTTGTCGGAGGCTGGAGCTTCTGACGCGGGGGAGAGGGCGCCCGGAGGCGGCCTGACCCCCTACCCCCTCCGGGCCGCGAGGGGCGTCGGACCCGGAGGGGGTGGGATGTGCGGTACCGGCGGACGGACAGCGGAGGGTGTCCGTCAGATCCCGTCGCCTCTCGCCCGGCGATGCAGGAGCCAGGTACCGCCCGCGGCGGCGACGGCCAGAGCCGTCACGCCCGCCGCGGTCTGCACGGGGTCGGTGCCCAGGGCGCCGACCCCCGTCTTCACACTGCCGTGGGGCTGGATCTGCCCGCCGGCGGTCGTCAGTGCCACCGTCAGGTCACCGGTCACCTGCCGGTGCCCGTCGGCGCACTTCGCGACGATCTCGTACGTCCCCGGTTGCGCGCCGGCCGGCACCTGGAACTGGCCGATCGCCTCGCCCTCGTGGGTGCTGGGCGCGAGCGTGAACGTCCCGGCGCCCACCGAGCCGGCGTCGCCGACCGCCGACGACTCCTTCCCGCAGGCCGCGGTGTTCGCGGAGACCACGGCGCCCGGCGCCGTGGTCGACGGGTAGACGTCCAGGCCGCCGGTACTGCCGCCGTACGCCGGCGCGGCGGCGAGACCGGCCGCGGCCACGGCGAGCGCGGCCCCGGTCAGCGGACGGACAGTGCGTCGCATGGTGCTCCCTCGTCGAACTCGTCCCACTTCCTTGCTCTTCCGAGGTAAAAGCAGGCGGGCCGGGCCCGCTCCCTGAGATTCCGTCAGGTGTGGGATGAATGGGTGTCACGGGGAGGGGCGCGGGCGGCGGTTGTGAGGGAGTTCCGGCAGGTCACGGGGGGTGTGAGGGCTCTAGTATGAAAAGCACACGAACGGCGGGCCCCCGTGGGGAGTGAACGGGTGACCGGAGCCGCACCCCGCCCCCGGATCATGATCCCGGCCGGCCTCCTGATCCGGATCGGGTTCCGGATCAGGTTCCGGACCGGGTTCCGGATCGGGCTCGGGATCGGGCCCCGGATCAGGCCCCGGATCGGGTTCCGCGACGGAAAAAGCCCGCCGGAATTCCGCCCCCGGAACACCGGACGGGCATCCCGGCATCCCGGCTGCGGAGGGATTGCGCGGTGCGGGATTCGGCCGAGACGGTTTCCGGCTCCGAAGGATTCGGCGGCGACGATTTCCGCCTCGACGGTTTCGGTTTCGACGGTGACGGATTCGACGGTGACGGATTCGGCGGTGACGGTTTCGACCGGGGCGCGTCGGCTTCTTCGGTAGGGCGCCCGCCGTATCCGCCGTATCCGCCGTATCCGCCGTTTCCGTCACCTCTCCGTCCGCGGCCGTCAGCCTCCCTGCGGTGTCGACCGGATCGCCGCGATGTCGAACTGCAGGCGCACCGTCTCGCTGACCATCGCGCCGCCCTCCGCCAGGCGGGAGTTGTAGGACAGACCCCAGTCCATGCGGTTGATGGTGGTGGTGCCGTCGAAACCGACGCGCTCGTAGCCGAAGGGGTCCGTGACGTTGCCTATGTAGGTGAGTTCCAGGTCCACCGGGCGGGTCGTGCCCTTGATGGTCAGGTCGCCGGTCATGACGTACACGTCGGGGGACTTGAGACGGACCGCCGTGCTCTGGAAACGCATCCGCGGGTGGGTCGCGGAGTCCAGGAAGTCGCGGCCGACCAGGTGGGCGTCCCGCTGCTCCACGCCCGTGTCGACGCTCCCCGTGGACAGGATGATCTCCGCCTGGGACCGGGACGGGTCCCGGCCGTCGAAGTAGAGGCGGCTCTTGTACTCGGTGAAGGATCCGCGGACCGTCGTCACCATCGCGTGCCGGACCGAGAAACCGATTCTGCTGTGCGCCGGGTCGATGATCCACTCGCCGGTGAGGGCGGCGAGGGCGGGGTCGAGGAGAACCGGGGCCGAGGCGGAGGAGGCGGGGGCCGCCGTCGGACGCGGGGGGACCGTGGGGGTGCGGCGGGACGTGTGGGGGCGGCTGAACAAGTTCATGGATCATCTAGTTAGTGCACTCGGAGAATTGCCGCAAGTACGCGACGCGGGGCCGGAGTTCACGAATTGCGTACGCCGTCACCGAACACGCACATCGCTGCACGGCATCACCATGGAATCCACCCGGGAAGTGCCCGCATTGCACAGGCCCGGTGAATTCCGAATTGCGGCTCCCGTCATTTCGTGACGCGTGACGCGCGGTGTGCCGCCCCGGCCGGTCGGCCGGGGCGGCCTCGTCGGATCCGCGAGCCGTCGCTCAGTTCACGTTCACGGCGCTCCAGGCCGCCGCCACCGCGTTGTACTCGGTGCTGCCCGCGCCGTACAGGTCCTTCGCCGCGTTCAGGGTCGCCGTCCTGGCGCCCGCGTAGTTGGTCGAGGACGTCATGTAGACCGTCAGCGCGCGGTACCAGATCGCGCCCAGCTTGTCGTGGCCGATGCCGGTGACCGTCGAGCCGTTGTACGTCGGCGAGTCGTAGCTGACGCCGTTGATGGTCTTCGGCCCGCTGCCCTCGGCCAGCAGGTAGGCGAAGTGGTTGGCGACGCCGGAGGAGTAGTGGACGTCCAGGTTGCCGACCGACGAGCTCCAGTAGTCCGCCGAACTCCCGTCCTTCGACGGCTTGTCCATGAAGCGCAGGGCCGCCTTGCCGAAGCCGGGACGGACGATCTTCTCGCCGATCAGGTAGTCACCCGGGTCGGAGGGGTTGTTCGCGTACCACTCGACCATCGTGCCCAGGATGTCGGAGGTCGCCTCGTTCAGGCCGCCGGACTCGCCGGAGTAGGTCAGCGCCGCGGTCTTGGAGGTGACGCCGTGGGTCATCTCGTGGCCCGCCACGTCCAGGGCGACCAGCGGACCGAAGGTGGTCCCGTCGCCGTCGCCGTAGGTCATGCAGAAGCAGCTGTCGTCCCAGAAGGCGTTGTTGTAGTTGTTGCCGTAGTGGACGCGGTTGTACGAGCCCTTGCCGTCGCCCGCGATGCCGTTGCGGTTGTGGACGTTCTTGTAGTAGTCCCAGGTCTCGTTGGTGCCGTACTGGGCGTCGACGGCCGCCGAGGCGCGGTCCGAGGTCGCCCCGGTGCCCCAGTGGTTGTCGGCGTCCGTGAACACCGTCGACGGCGCCCGGACGATGCAGATGCCGAAGATGCACAGGTCCGTCTTGTTGGCCGCGTCCCCCGTGTACGTGTTGCCGCGGGTGGGGTCCGTGAGGTTGTACGACGAGCCGGACTGCGTCGTCTGGAGCGGGACCGTGCCGCTGTAGAGGGAGCTGCCGTCGCCGGTCGCGGTCTCGATGCTGTCCCAGGCGTCGATCTGGGCGCCGGTGCGGGCGTTGGTCAGCACCGTGCGGGCGACCGGGTTGCCGAGCGAGTCCTTGCCGACCGCGTTGGTGCGCCAGGCCAGCTTCGGGGTGCCGTGCAGGGCGTCGACGACCAGCTCGGGTTTGGCCTTGACCTGCTTCAGCGCGTCGCCGAGGTTGGCCGCCCGCAGCGCGTTCACCGCGAGGTCGGCGGCCTTCGGGGCGGATATGTCCGGGACGGTCGAGGAGAGGGATATCGTGCTCCGGGTCGCCCGGTCGGCGCCGCGGTAGGCGCCGTCCGCCTTGAGGTGGACGACGAAGTCGCCGCCGAGAACGGGGAGCTGACGGTAGGTCCGGTCGTACCGGACGTGCTGGGTGCCGTTCCTGTCGACGATCACGTCCCGGACCCGGGTGTCCTCGGCGGAGGTGAGTCCGAGGGTGCCGGCGTAGTGGACGAGCGCCTGCGCCGCGTTGTCGATCGCGGTGGCCCGGGTCGGTCTCGTGTCCGCGTGGGCGGCGGGGGAGAGCGCGGCGGCCAGCAGGGTCGCGGTGGTGGCGGCGACGCCGGCCGTGGCGAGGCGGGATACGCGGGGATTCCGTGTCCGGCTCATCAGTCTCCTTGGGGAGGCGCCTCGAAGGCGTGGGGGTGGCGCTGATGACGACAGCGATTTAAGAGGCCATGACAACCCATGTCCATAGCGCCTCCATGGAGATGTGTGTGGGGGTGAAGGGGGTGGAGAATCCTTTCTGTGACCACCCTCGGCCCCCGCCACCTCCCGTTCTTCGTCTACGGCACGCTCCGCCCCGGCGAGCCCAACCATGACCGGTTCCTGCGGGGGCGGACCGTGTCCGAGGAGTCCGGCCGGCTCCCCGACGCGGTGCTCTACGACGGGCCCGGCTACCCCTGGGCCGTCGAGGAGCCCGGTGGGGCGGTGCACGGCGAACTGGTCACCGCCCGTCCGGAGGGCTACGGCAGACTCCTCCTGGAACTCGACGAGTTGGAGGAGTACGTGCCCGGCGACCCGCGCAGCCTGTACGTGCGCGTGGAGCGGGACGTCGTCCGGCGGCGGGACGGGGCCGCCGTCCGGTCCTGGGTCTACCTGGCGGGAGCCGCCGTCGCCGCGGGGCTGCGGGCGGACGGCCGCCGTATCGAGGGCGGTGACTGGACGGCCCGCGGGCTGCCGGACCACCCGGCGGCCACCTGACCGGCTGCTGCCTGACCGTCTCCAGCCTCACCGTCTCCGGTGCCACCGGCTGCGGCCCGACCGGCTCCGGGTTGACCGGCCCTGGCCTTACCGGGCTCGGGCCTCACCGGTCCCGGACCGACCGGTCCGGGTCTTGTCCGTCCCGGCTGTCCGGTGAGGTCCAAGTGGGCTGATCCGTGCTGGGGTTGGCCCGACCCGCTCGGTGTCGCCGGTCCCGGACCGGCCGGTCCGGGTCTCGTCCGTCCCGGCTGTCCGGCGAGGGCCAAGTGGGCTGATCCGTGCTGGGGTTGGCCCGGCCGGCTCGGTGTGGCCGGTCCCGAACCGACCGGCCCGGGTCTCGTCCGTCCCGGCCGTCCGGTGAGGTCCAAGTGGGCTGATCCGTGGCGGGGTTGGCTCGACCGGCTCGGTGTCGCCGGTCCCGGACCGACCGGTCCGGGTCTCGTCCGCCCCGGCCGTCCGGCGAGGACCAAGTGGCTTGATCCGTGCCGGGGTTGGCCGATCGGTCACCGTTGAGACATCGACGGGCCGGGCTACAGTCGTGCACCTGTTCGCGCAGCAACCCCACAGCACCCCACAGCACCCCGCAGCACCCCCGAAGGCCCGGTCCGGGCCCCGCCGCACCCGGACCCGGCCTCCCCCCACGTACACGCACGCAGCCAGGAGGTCTCCGAGCCATGCCTCTGCGCCACCTCGCCCCACGCGACCAGCACCTCTTCTGGCAGTACGGCCGCGGCCCCGGCGCACCCGTCCACGAACCGCTCGTGCACCGCGCGGTCGAACGGCACGCGATCGTCCACCCGCACGCGGTAGCCGCCGAACACCACGGCGCGACCCTCACCTACGGCGAACTCGACCGCTACGCCGGTGCCCTCGCCGCCCACCTGGTCCGTGAGGGCGTCCGGCCCGGCGACCACGTCGGCCTGTTCGCCCGCCGGTCCATCCCGATGCTGGTCGGCCTGCTCGCCGTCCTCAAGGCGGGCGCCGCCTACGTCCCGCAGGACGTCTCCCGCACCTCCCCGGACCGGCTCCGCCACATCGCGCGGACCGCCCGCACCCGGGTGGTCCTCACCCAGAAGGATCACGTCCCGCGCATCCCGCTCCCCGACGGCCACCGGGTGATCGCCCTCGACGACCCGGTGCCGTACCAGCGGGTCACCCCGATCCTGCTCCCGCACCCCGACGACGGCTGCCACGTCGTCTTCGCCGCCGGCCGCCCCGAGGGCGTGAAGGTGACCCACCGCAACGTCACCAGCCTGCTGCACACCGAACCGGGCGGCCTCGGCGTCCGGCCCGGCGACCGGGTGGCCCAACTCCTCGACCTCGCCTGCGGTCCGGCGGCCCGGGAGATCCTCGGCTGCCTCACCCGCGGCGCCACCCTGGTCATCGGCGGCGACGACCCCGCCGCCGCGGCCCGCACCGCGACCGTCCTGATCGCGACCCCGGCCGTGCTGTCCGGCATCGACCCCGCCGACTGCCCGCGCCTGCGCACGCTCGCCGTCACCGGGGAGCCCGGCCCGTCGCGCGCGCTCGCGGACCGCTGGTCGCGGCAGGCCGCCGTCCACGACTGCCGGGGTCCGGCCGCCAGTGCCGTCGTCAGCACCATGGCCCGCCACGACCCGTCGGCCGGAGGGCCGCCCGTGGCGCGGCCCGTGCCCAACAGCACGGTGTACGTCCTCGACGCCGACCGCAGGGCGCTGCCCGTCGGCGAGACCGGCGAGGTGTGGGCGGGCGGCGACTGCGTCCCGGCCGGGCACGTCGGCGGCGACGCGTCCGACGCCGGGCGGTACGCGCCCGATCCGTTCCTGGGCGAGGGCCGCACCATGGTCCGCACCGGCACCCTGGGCCGCTGGACCCGCGACGGCGGCCTCGAACACCTCGGCCCCGCGGGCGACGACCGCCCCGAGCCGGCCGCCCGGCCGCGCACCGGCGGCCGCCCGTCCCGCCCGGCCGCCGCCCCGTACGCCGACACCGCCCCGCGCGCCTGAGGGGTCCGGCGCCTCGCAACACGCCCTAGCCGGCCGGGCGGTCCGCCGCGGCCAGCGCGTCCGCGACCCCCGGTTCCCTCCTGCCGAGGAACCGGGGATCGGGCTCGAAGACCGCGTCCAGGGCCGCCTTGCCCGCCGCCAGGATCTCCCGCGTCCCGCCGTAGTACCAGGTCACGTCGTGCTTGGCGTCGACCCCTACGCCGTACGACGTCACTCCCGCCGCCTCGCACAGCGCCACCGCGCGCCGGATGTGGAAGCCCTGGCTGATCAGCACCGCCCGGTCCACGCCGAAGATCTTCTTCGCGCGGACGCAGGAGTCCCAGGTGTCGAAGCCGGCGTAGTCGGTGACGACGCGTCCGGCCGGGACCCCGTGCGCGGTGAGGTAGGCGCGCATCGCGTCCGGCTCGTCGTAGTCGTCACGGCTGTTGTCGCCGGTGACCAGGACCACCCGGACACGGCCCGCCTCGTACAACCGCGCCGCCGCGTTCAGGCGGTTGGCGAGGTACGGCGACGGTTCGCCGTCCCACAGGCCCGCGCCGAAGACGACCGCCACGTCGGTACGGGGGACGTCCGCCACCGTGCGCAGCCGGCCGGCCGTCGACACGTACAGCCAGGTCACCGGCAGCAGCGCCAGCACGCAGCCCGCCATCACGCCCTGCACCAGGCGCCGTCTGCCGGTGCGGGTGCGCGGCAGCCGCGGTCGGCGGATCCTCATACGGTCCTCCCCCTCGCGTCCCCCGGCCGCTCGCGGAGGCTCCGACCCTTCAGGACGCGGCCCGGGACGTTCCGGTTCACTCACAACCGCCCGGTCCGTGCCGTGAAGCGCGCGAAAACTTCCGTGACGGCCGGGCAACCCGGACGCAACCGCGCCCCGCGAGGATCCCGGCATGACCGTGTCCGGCCTCACCCCGCACCCCGGCCCGCCCGCACTGGTCCTGGTGGCCCACGGCAGCCGGGACCCCCGCGCGCTCACCACCGTGCGCGCGCTCGCGGACCGGGTGCGCGCGCTGCGCCCCGGTCTGTCCGTGCGCCTCGGCCACATCGAACTGAACGAGCCCCTGCTGCCGGACGCCCTCGCGGCCCTCGGCGGCGCCCCGGCCGTCCTCGTGCCGCTCCTGCTCGGCCGCGGCCACCACGTCAAGCGGGACATCCCGCGGGCCGCGGCCGCCGCCCGCGCGGTGACCCGGCTCGCCGCCCCGCTCGGACCGCACCCCCTGCTCGTCGACGTCCTGCACGACCGGCTGCTGGAGGCGGGCTGGCGGCCGCGGCCCGCCGGCGGCGTGGTCCTGGCGGCGGCCGGCTCCCGCGACCCCGACGCCGCCGCCGACACCGGCCGCACGGCCGGGCTGCTCGCCGCCCGCCTCGGCGTCCCGGTCCTCGCCGCCTACGCCTCCGCGGCGGCCCCGACGGTCCCGGACGCGATCGGCGCCCTCCGGGCGCGGGGCCGCCACCGCATCGCGCTCGCCTCCTACTTCACGGCCCCGGGCCGGTTCGCGACGGAGTGCGCCGCACACGCCCCGTGGCTCGCGGCCGCTCCCCTGGGAGCCCACCGGGCGATGGCGGACCTGGTCCTCCACCGGTACGACCGGTCCTGCTCGGCACCGCTGACGGCGGCCGCCTAGGACGGGAGGACGGCGTGGCCCGGCGAGGGCGCGGGGGACCGGCGCGGCCGTCCGCCGGGCACCCCGGAGTCCCGGCCGCGACCCGGTCCGGCGGCCGGGCGGACATCCCGCAAACTCCGTTTTGTCACCGTCAACCCGTACTGTCGAACCATGGCAGTCCCCGCACCCGCACCCACCTCGGCCTACGATCCGGCGTCAGCCGACCGCTGGGCCCCCGAACCCGACAAGCGCCCCGGACGCACCGCCTTCCAGCGCGACCGCGCCCGCGTCCTGCACAGTGCCGCGCTGCGCAGACTCGCCGGCAAGACCCAGGTCGTCACGCCCGGCAACACCAGCCAGATGTGGGACGCCAGCCCCCGCACCCGCCTCACCCACTCCCTCGAATGCGCCCAGGTCGGCCGGGAACTGGGCTTCGCCCTCGGCTGCGACCCCGACCTCGTGGAGGCCGCCTGCCTCTCCCACGACCTCGGCCACCCGCCCTTCGGCCACAACGGCGAACAGGCGCTGAACGAGTTCGCCGACGACTGCGGCGGCTTCGAGGGCAACGCCCAGTCGCTGCGGCTGCTCACCCGCATCGAGCCCAAGCGGTTCACCCCGGAGGGCTCCGTCGGCCTCAACCTCACCCGCGCCGCCCTGGACGCGGCCACCAAGTACCCGTGGCCGCGCGGCGCGCACCCCACCGACCCGGCGTCCCCGAAGTTCGGGGTGTACGAGGACGACCGCCCGGTCTTCGACTGGGTCCGCAAGGAGGCACCGGGCACCCGCACCTGCTTCGAGGCGCAGGTCATGGACTGGTCCGACGACGTCGCCTACTCCGTGCACGACGTCGAGGACGGCCTGCACGCCGGCCACATCGACCCCAACTGCCTGCACGCCGAACCGGAACGGCGGGAGATCTACGCCGTCGCCGTCGGCAGGTACGTGCCGGCCGGCACCGACCCCGCCGAACTCGCCGCCGCCCTCGACCGGCTCCAGGACCAGGAGTGGTGGCCGCACGGCTACGACGGCAGCGCGGTCGCCCAGGCCCGCCTCAAGGACGCCACCAGCCAGCTCATCGGCCGTTTCTGCCTGGCCGCGGAGGCCGCCACCCGCGACCGGTACGGCACCGGCCGGCTCACCCGCTACGGCGCCGAACTCGTCGTACCGCGCGAGGTCCGGCTGGAGTGCGCGGTGCTGAAGGCGATCGCCCACCGCTACGTCATGCAGCGTGCCGAGCAGGAACGGATCCGCGCCGAGCAGCGGGTGGTGGTCGCCGAACTCGCCGACGCGCTGACCCGCCGCGCCCCCGACGGCCTCGACCCGCAGTTCCGGGCGCTGTTCGACGCGGCGGGCGACGACCACGGCCGCAAGCGTGTGATCGTCGATCAGATCGCCTCGCTCACCGACGCCTCGGCACGGTCGCTGCACGCGAGGCTGACGGGGCGTATGTGAACATTTTGCGCCCCGCTGTGACACTCCGTGGACTGAACGGGTCATGATCGCGCCAGTGGGGGGCACTCCCTCTTCCCGCATCACGTTGCGTGCGGGAGGCTCACAGTGCGGCGCATGTGGGCGGCATATGTGGCGGCACCCTTACGAGGAGGCTTCAAGTGGTCGACGCGGACCAGACATTCGTCATCGTCGGTGGCGGACTCGCCGGCGCGAAGGCGGCCGAGACGCTGCGGGCCGAGGGTTTCACCGGCCGGGTGATACTGATCTGCGACGAACGCGACCACCCGTACGAGCGACCCCCGCTGTCCAAGGGCTACCTGCTCGGCAAGGAGGAACGCGACAGCGTCTTCGTGCACGAGCCCGCCTGGTACGCCCGCAACGACATCGAACTGCACCTCGGCCAGACCGTTGACCGCATCGACCGCGCCGCCAGGACCGTCCGCTTCGGTGACGACGGCACGATCGTCCGCTACGACAAGCTGCTGCTGGTCACCGGAGCCGAACCGCGCCGCCTGGACATCCCCGGCACCGACCTGGCCGGCGTCCACCACCTGCGCCGCCTCGCGCACGCGGAGCGCCTCAAGGGCGTCCTCGCCGCCCTCGGCCGCGACAACGGGCACCTGGTGATCGCGGGCGCGGGCTGGATCGGGCTGGAGGTCGCGGCGGCGGCCCGCACCTACGGCGCCGAGGTCACCGTCATCGAGCACGGCCCGACCCCGCTGCACGGCGTGCTCGGACCCGAGCTGGGCAACGTCTTCGCCCAGCTCCACCAGGAGCACGGGGTCCGGTTCCGCTTCGGCGTACGGCTCACCGAGATCGTCGGCCAGGACGGCATGGTGCTCGCCGCCCGCACCGACGACGGCGAGGAGCACCCGGCGCACGACGTGCTCGCCGCGATCGGCGCGGCGCCGCGCACCGGGCTCGCCGAGGCGGCCGGGCTGGAGATCGCCGACCGGGAGCACGGCGGCGGCATCGTCGTCGACGAGCGGCTGCGGACCTCCGACCCGAACGTCTACGCCGCCGGCGACGTGGCCTCCTTCCCGCACACCCTGTTCGGCACCCGGCTGCGGGTGGAGCACTGGGCCAACGCGCTCAACGGCGGCCCGGCGGCGGCCCGCTCGATGCTCGGCGGGGAGGCCGCCTACGACCGGGTGCCGTACTTCTTCTCCGACCAGTACGACCTCGGGATGGAGTACAGCGGCTGGGCGCCGGCCGGCTCCTACGACGAGGTCGTCATCCGGGGCGACGCGGGCCGGCGCGAGTTCATCGCGTTCTGGCTGAAGGAGGGCCGGGTGCTGGCCGGGATGAACGTGAACGTGTGGGATGTCACAGAGCCGATCCAGAAGCTGATCGTCTCGGGTGCCGTGGTGGACACGGACGCCTTGGCGGATCCGCGTGTGCCGTTGGGCAGCCTCGGCGCCTGAGGGGCCGCCGGGGGCCGCGGCGCCGCGGGTGCGGGCGCGATGCGGTTGCCCGCGCCGTTGCCCGCGCCTCTTCGGGGGGCTCGGGTGACCGTAGAATTCACCCGTGGCAGGACGGATCAATGACGAGGACGTGAAGGCGGTACGGGACGCGGTCCCGATCGACGCCGTCGTGTCCGAGTATCTCCAGCTGCGCAACGCGGGCGGCGGGAACCTCAAGGGACTCTGCCCGTTCCACGACGAGAAGTCGCCGTCCTTCCAGGTCAGCCCGAGCAAGGGACTCTTCCACTGCTTCGGCTGCCAGGAGGGCGGCGACACCATCACGTTCGTGATGAAGGTCGACCACCTCTCCTTCTCGGAGGCCGTCGAGCGGCTGGCCGGACTGGCCGGCATCACCCTGCGGTACGAGGAGGGCGGGTACAACCCCTCCCACCAGCGCGGCGAACGGATCCGGCTGGTCGAGGCGCACAAGATCGCCGCCGGCTGGTTCGCGGAACAGCTCGCCACCGGCCCGGAGGCCGAGGCCGGCCGGGTCTTCCTCGCCGAGCGCGGCTTCGACCAGGCCGCCGCCGTCCACTTCGGCGTCGGCTACAGCCCCCAGGGCTGGGACCACCTCACCCGCTATCTGCGCGGCAAGGGCTTCACGGACAAGGAACTGGTCCTCTCCGGGCTGTCGCAGGAGGGGCGGCGCGGCCCCATCGACCGGTTCCGGGGACGGCTGATGTGGCCGATCCGGGACATCGGCGGCGAGGTCGTCGGCTTCGGCGCCCGCAAGCTGTACGAGGCGGACAACGGGCCCAAGTACCTCAACACGCCCGACACCGCGATCTACCGCAAGTCCCAGGTCCTGTACGGCATCGACCTCGCCAAGCAGAGCATCGCCAAGGCCAGCCGCGCGGTCGTGGTCGAGGGCTACACGGACGTCATGGCCTGCCACCTGGCCGGGGTGACGACCGCGATCGCCACCTGCGGCACGGCCTTCGGCGGCGACCACATCAAGATCCTGCGCCGGCTGCTGATGGACAACGGCAGCGCCCGGGTGATCTTCACCTTCGACGGTGACGCGGCCGGCCAGAAGGCCGCCCTGCGCGCCTTCGAGGACGACCAGAAGTTCGCCGCCGAGACGTACATCGCCATCGCGCCCGACGGCATGGACCCGTGCGAGCTGCGCCTGGCCAAGGGCGACGAGGCGGTGACCGACCTGACCGAACCGCGGGTGCCGCTGTTCGAGTTCGCGCTGCGCCAGATCGTCGACCGCTACGACCTCGACACGCCGGGCGGCCGCGCGGCCGCGCTGGACGAGGCGGTGCCGGTGGTGGCGAAGATCAAGGAGGTCACGCAGCGGCGCGAGGTGGCGGTGCAGCTGGCGGGACTGGTCGGCATCCGCGACGAGCAGTACGTCGTGGAACGCGTCGGCGCGACGAGCCGGCGCACCGGCGGACGGCAGCGTCCCGGACCCTCGCGGACCCGCCAGGGCGGATACGAGGAGGCGGCGCCGCGGCCGGCCGTCTCCGGCCCGTCCCTCACCCTGCGCAACCCCGTCTACATCACCGAGCGCGAACTGCTCAAACTGGCGCTGCAGCGCCCGGAGCTGGTGTCGCCGGTCTTCGACGCCTTCGGTGTCGACGAGTTCACCGCCGCGCCGTACGCGGCCGTCTGCCAGGCCATCCTCGACACCGGCGGCGTGGAGTACGGCGTCCACGAACCCCAGGAGTTCCTGCACCAGGTCCTCGAAGCCGTCCCCGACGACACCGTCAAGTCGATGGTCACCGAGCTCGCCGTCGAGCCCATCAGGGCCAGGAACGTCGACGAGCCCTACGCGGGCGCCCAGCTGGTCACCGTCCGGCGGCGCGCGGTCGAACGCCGGGTCGCCGAGATCCACGTCACCCTGACCCGGCTCGGCCAGCACGGAGACCCCGCCCAACTCGCTTCCGTACAGAACGAGTTGTGGGTCCTCCAGCAGTACGACCAGGCGTTGAGGCAGCGCGGCGCCGCGGCGCTCTGAGCACGCGGTCACGGGCCGGACGCAAAAAGTCACCGCACGCCCCTCGTGGCGGCGATGTGTCGTACCCCACACTGGGGGCGGTGCCTGAGTCCTCGGAGCGCGGCCGGCCCGTCCCGGACGGGTCCCACACCCCCGCCGTTCCACTCATCGCGTACGGGACGGACAGCGGCGAGGCCGTCGTCTCCGCCCCCGAAGTACCGCTGCCGCACCCCCTGGCAGCGATCATCCAGGAGGTCGCCCCCGTGCAGACCCAGACCCTGACCCAGACCGACGGCGCGCTGACGGACGAGCCGGCGGCCGACGCCGGCGGATACGCCGGCGTGCCACCGCAGAGCCGGCTCGCGCTCCACCCCGAGACGGAGCCCGAGCAGCCCAAGGAGGCCGAGGGCCCGGCCGCCGAGGACCTCGCGGGTGACGCCCCGGAGCCCGACCCGGAGCCCGCCCGCGCGGTCCGCGTCGACACCGGCAGTCCCTCCGCCGACCTGTTCCGCCAGTACCTGCGCGAGATCGGCCGCATCCCGCTGCTCACCGCCGCCGAGGAGGTCGAACTCGCCCGCCGTGTCGAGGCCGGCCTGTTCGCCGAGGAGAAGCTGGGCAGCGCGCCGGACCTCGACAGCGAGCTGGCCCTGGACCTCGACCGGCTGGTCGTGATGGGCCGCATGGCCAAGCGCCGCCTGATCGAGGCCAACCTGCGGCTCGTCGTCTCGGTGGCCAAGCGGTACGTCGGCCGCGGCCTGACCATGCTGGACCTCGTCCAGGAGGGCAACCTGGGCCTGATCCGCGCCGTCGAGAAGTTCGACTACGCCCGCGGCTACAAGTTCTCCACGTACGCCACCTGGTGGATCCGCCAGGCCATGTCCCGCGCCCTGGCCGACCAGGCCCGCACCATCCGGGTCCCGGTCCACGTCGTGGAACTCATCAACCGGGTGGTGCGCGTCCAGCGCCGGATGCTCCAGGAGCGGGGCTACGAGCCGACGCCCGAGGAGGTCGCCGCGCACCTGGACCTGGCGCCGGAACGGGTGGGAGAGGTGCTGCGCCTGGCGCAGGAACCGGTCTCCCTGCACGCGCCGGTCGGCGAGGAGGACGACGTGGCCCTCGGCGACCTCATCGAGGACGGCGACGCGGCGAGCCCGGTGGAGTCGGCGGCGTTCCTGCTGCTGCGCGAGCACCTGGAGGCGGTGCTGTCCACGCTCGGCGAGCGGGAGCGCAAGGTCGTCCAGCTGCGGTACGGCCTGGCCGACGGGCGGCCGCGGACGCTGGAGGAGATCGGGCGGATCTTCGGGGTGACCCGGGAGCGGATCCGGCAGATCGAGTCGAAGACCCTCAACAAGCTCCGGGACCACGCCTTCGCGGACCAGTTGAGGGGCTACCTGGACTGAACCGACGCAAGAGGGGGCCGCCCGCGGGCGGCCCCCTCTTGCGTCGCATCCGGACCGGGGCTAGTCCACCTCGGCCACCGCCTGCGCGAACTGCGCCTTGTACAGCCGCGCGTAGGCACCGTCCGCCGCCAGCAGGTCGGCGTGGGCGCCCTGTTCGACGATCGAGCCGTTCTCCATCACCAGGATGGTGTCGGCGTCCCGGATCGTCGACAGCCGGTGGGCGATGACGAACGACGTCCGCCCGTGCGCCAGTTTGGCCATCGCCTTCTGGATCAGCACCTCGGTACGGGTGTCGACCGAGGACGTCGCCTCGTCCAGCACCAGGATCGTCGGGTCGGACAGGAACGCCCGCGCGATGGTGATGAGCTGCTTCTCACCGGCGCTGACACCCGTGCCCTCGTCGTCGATCACCGTGTCGTAGCCGTCCGGCAGGGTGCGTACGAACCGGTCCGCGTGGGCCGCCCGCGCCGCCTCCTCGATCTCGCCCCGGGTGACCTCGCGGGAGGAGCCGTAGGCGATGTTCTCCGCGATCGTGCCGCCGAACAGCCAGGTGTCCTGGAGCACCATGCCGATCCCGGCCCGCAGGTCGTCCCGGGACATGCGCGTGATGTCGACGCCGTCCAGGGTGATCCGGCCGCCGGACACGTCGTAGAACCGCATCAGCAGGTTGACCAGGGTGGTCTTGCCGGCGCCTGTCGGGCCGACGATCGCCACCGTGTGGCCCGGTTCCACCGTCAGCGAGAGGTCCTCGATGAGCGGCTTCTGCGGGTCGTACCGGAACGACACGTGCTCCAGCGCCACCCGCCCGCGCAGCTCCGCCGGACGCTCGCCCGGCACCGGGTCGGCCGCCTGCTCCTCGGCGTCGAGGAGTTCGAAGATCCGCTCGGCCGACGCGACACCGGACTGCACCAGGTTGGCCATCGAGGCGACCTGGGTCAGCGGCATCGAGAACTGCCGGGAGTACTGGATGAACGCCTGCACGTCACCGATCGACAGCGCGCCGGAGGCCACCCGCAGACCGCCGACGACCGCCACCAGCACGTAGTTCAGGTTCGACACGAACATCATCAGCGGCTGCATCACACCGCTGTTGAACTGCGCCTTGAACCCGGCCTCGTACAGCGCCTCGTTCTGCTCGGCGAACTGCTGCGCCGACTCGTGCTGCCGGCCGAAGACCTTCACCAGGGTGTGCCCGGTGTACATCTCCTCGACATGGGCGTTGAGCTTGCCGGTGGTGCGCCACTGCTGCACGAAGTGCGGCTGCGAGCGCTTGCCGATGCGGGTGGCGATCAGGAACGACAGCGGCACCGTGCACAGCGCCACCAGCGCCAGGATCCAGGACACCCAGAACATCACCGCGAGCACGCCGATGATGGTCAGCAGCGAGTTGATGAGCTGGCCCATCGACTGCTGCAGCGTCTGGCCGATGTTGTCGATGTCGTTGGTCGCCCGGGAGAGCACCTCGCCGCGCTGCCGCTTGTCGAAGTACGACAGCGGGAGCCGGGACAGCTTCGCCTGGACGTCCTCGCGCAGCCGGTACATCGTGCGGTTGACCGACCGGTTGACCAGCCGGGTCGCCACCGCCATCAGCAGGCCGGCGACGACGTACGTGCAGAGCGCGAACAGCAGGACGTCGCCGACCCGGCCGAAGTCGATGCCCTGGCCCGGCGTGAAGTCCGTGCTCTTCAGCATGTCGGCGATCGCGCCCTGGCCGCGCTCGTGCATGCCCTGGAGGACCTGCTCCTTGGTGGCCCCGGCCGGCATCTGCTTGCCGATGACACCGGCGAAGACCAGGTCGGTGGCGCGGCCCAGGATCTTGGGGCCGATCACGCTGAGGGTGACGCTCGCGACCACGCAGAACAGCAGCACGTAGATCGTGAGCTGTTCCGGCTTGAACCGGGCGAGCAGCCGCTTGCCCGAGTTCTTGAAGTCCATCGAGCGCTGGTCGGGGCCGCCCCCGGCCATCATGCGTCCCATGGGCCCGGCCATCAGGCGGCCTCCGCTTCCGTCAGCTGGGAGAGCACGATCTCCCGGTAGGTCTCGTTGCCGGCCATGAGTTCGTGGTGGCGGCCGGTGCCGACGACCCGTCCCTCGTCGAGGACGACGATCCGGTCGGCCTCCCTGATGGTCGCCACCCGCTGGGCGACGATGACGACGGTCGCCTCCGCCGTCTCCTCGGCGAGCGCGGCGCGCAGAGCGGCGTCGGTCGCGTAGTCGAGGGCGGAGAAGGAGTCGTCGAAGAGGTAGATCTCCGGGCGCTGCACGAGCGTACGGGCGATCGCCAGGCGCTGGCGCTGGCCGCCGGAGACATTGGTGCCGCCCTGGGCGATGGGCGCGTTCAGGCCGCCCTCCAGCTTCTCGACGAAGCCCTTGGCCTGCGCCACCTCCAGCGCGTGCCACAGCTCCTCGTCGGTGGCGTCCGGGTTTCCGTACCGCAGGTTCGTCGCCACGGTCCCGGCGAACAGGTAGGGCTTCTGCGGAACCATGCCGACGGTCTGCGCGAGCAGCTCGGGCGCGAGACCCGAGACGTCCTCGCCGTCCACGAGGACCTCGCCGTCGGTGGCGTCGAAGAGCCGCGCGACCAGTCCGAGCAGGGTGGACTTGCCGCTGCCGGTGGAACCGATGACCGCGGTCACCTCACCGGGCCTGGCCACCAGGTCGACGGCCTTGAGCACCGGCTCCTCGGCCCCCGGATAGCGGAACCCGGCGGCCCGGATCTCCAGATGACCGTGCCGGCGCAGCTCGGTGACCGGGGCGAGCGGCGGGACGACGCTGGACTCGGTGTCCAGGACCTCCTCGATGCGCTCGGCGCAGACCTCCGCGCGCGGCACCATCATGAACATGAAGGTGGCCATCATCACGGACATCACGATCTGCATCAGGTAGGCGAGGAAGGCCGTCAGGTCGCCGATCGCCATCTGGCCGCTGTCGATGCGGTGGGCGCCGAACCAGACCACGGCGATCGAGGACACGTTCACGGTCGTCATGACGATCGGGAACATCAGCGCGAGCATGTTGCCGGTGGCCAGCTGCATCTGGGTCAGGTCCTTGTTGGCCCCGCCGAACCGGCCCTGCTCGTACTCGTCGCGGACGAACGCGCGGATCACCCGGTTGCCGGTGATCTGCTCGCGCAGCACCCGGTTCACGGTGTCGAGCCGTACCTGCATGGACCTGAACAGCGGCCGCAGCCGGCGCACGATCAGGGTCACGGAGATGCCGAGCACGGGGACGACGGCGACCAGTACCCCGGACAGCGGTACGTCCAGGCCGAGAGCGAGGACGATGCCGCCGACACACATGATGGGCGCCGACACCATCAGCGTGAACGTCATCAGGACCAGCATCTGGACCTGCTGTACGTCGTTGGTCGTACGGGTGATGAGGGAGGGCGCTCCGAAGTGACCCACCTCACGTGAGGAGAAGGACTGCACCCGGTCGAAGACGGCGGCGCGGACGTCCCGGCCGAGCGCCGAGGCGGTCTTGGCGCCGTAGTAGACGGCACCGATGTTGCAGACGACCTGTGCGAGCGAGATGCCGATCATCAGGGCGCCGAACGACAGGATGTAATCCGTGTCACCCTTCACGACGCCGTTGTCGATGATGTGCGCGTTGAGCGTGGGCAGGTAGAGAGTGGCGCAGGTCTGCAGGAACTGCAGCAGCACCAGGATCGAGATGGGTTTCCTGTAGGGCCTGAGATAGGTCCGCAGAAGTCGTATGAGCACGCTGGGTCTCTCGGAGTCGGCGGTGGGGGCGGGTTCGCTTGCCCGGGAGGCGGGATCGCTTGCCCTAGGCCCCTATCGTCCGACACTCCACCCGTGTTACCTCAACCGATTAACCTGACGGCGGACAGACCCTTCATCCGGTTTACGCCCGGAACGCCCCCGGATGGGTCTGCTCCCGCACCGACACGAACTGCTGTCGCACCGCCTGCCCGACGGCCAGCTCGTCCCCGGGCTCCAGCACCTGGGCCGCCGCGCCCTGCCAGACCGGCGGGGTCCGCGGGTCCAGGGTCCCCTGCGAGACCCCGAGCGCCCAGGCCGCCTGCCGGGCCGCCCCGATCGCCGCGTAGTCCGCCGGCTGCGGTACGACGACCTGCGCGCCGAACAGCATCGGCGCCGCCGCCTGGACGGCGGACAGCTCGGCGGCCTGCCCCAGCAGGAAGATCCGCCGCACCTCCACGCCCCGGCCGCGCAGCACGTCCAGCGCGTCCGCGAGCCCGCACAGCATGCCCTCGAACGCGGCCCGCGCGAGATGCTCGGCCTTCATGGACTCCCGGCGCAGTCCGGCGAGCGTCCCGGCGGTGTGCGGCAGGTTCGGCGTCCGCTCGCCCTCCAGGTACGGCAGCATGACCAGGCCGTGCGAGCCCGGCGTCGACTTCATCGCGAGGTCGGACAGACTCTCCAGATCGGGCAGGCCGAGCAGTTCGGCGGTCCCGCGCAGGGTCCGCACCGCGTTCAGGGTGGTCACCACCGGCAGGTGCATCCCGGTGGCGTCGGCCAGCGACGTGATCATCCCGGAGGTGTCGGCGAGCGCCTCCGGGTGCACCGCCATCACCGAGCCGGACGCGCCGAGCGACACCACGGCGTCCCCGAAGCCCAGCCCCAGCCCGAAGGCGGCGGCCATGGTCTCGCCGGTCCCCGCGGAGATCAGCAGCCCCTCCGGAGTCGTACCGGCCGCGTCCGCGGGCCCGATCACCTCGGGCAGCATGGCCTGGTGGCCGAGGGCCAGTTCGACGAGGTCGGGCCGGTAGCCGCCGGTGGCGGCCGACCAGTAGCCGGTCCCGGAGGCGCCGCCGCGGTCGGTGGTCCTGCGCACGGGCCGCCCGAGCAGCTGCCACACCAGCCAGTCGTGGGCCTGCAGCAGCCCGGCGGTGCGGCGGGCGTTCTCCTGCTCCGCCTTCGCCAGCCAGCGCAGCTTGGTCACCGGCTGCGCGGCCTGCGGCACGCAGCCCACCGCCTGCGCCCACGCCTCCCGGCCGCCGAGCGCGTCGATGAGATCGGCCGCCGCGACCTGGGCGCGCCGGTCGCCGCCGACGATCGCCGGGCGGACGGTGTTGCCCTGGGCGTCCAGCGGGATCAGCGCGTTCTGCTGCGCGGAGACGCCGATGGCCTGCACGCCCTCCAGGAGTCCGCCGCCGGCCGCCTCGCCGAGCGAGAGCAGCCAGGCCTGCGGATCGACGTCACTGGGCCGCGCCGCGCCGTCCGGCGCGTCGACCGGGTGCGGTGCGTATCCCTGGCGGAGCACCGCACCCGTGTCCGTGTCGCAGACCACGATGCGCGTGAAATCCGGTGAGCTGTCCAACCCGGCGACTATCCCCATGCCCGAAATTCTGCCGCACGCGCCGCCGTGGTTCGCCCGGCGGGCGCCTTCCGGGGCGACGCGTGCCCTGCCGCGGGTGCGGACGCGGAGCGGTCAGCCGTTGCCGGTGCCCCAGTCGTCCGGCGCCGCGCCGTTGGTGTTGCGTTCGCGCAGGGACCGGACCCGGGCCGTCACCGAGTCGGGCACGTGGTCCCCGACCTTTGAGCTGACCGAGTGGAATGCCTTGCCCGCGTAGACCCGGCCCTGCTGGGCGGCCGTCTCCGCGGTGTTGCGGACCGCCGGGTTCTGGGCGACCTGGCGGGCGGACTTCTTCAGCTGCTCGTATCGCTCGCGTCCGGCCCTGGTACCCAGTACGTAGCCAAGAGCGAGCCCGGCGACGAACGTGAGCTTGTAGCGCATTGCGGCCACCCTTCCCTCGGGGGGAGTCTCGTCGGGGAGTACCGATTGGCGGAGCACCCCCCTGCTTGCGCTAATGTATGTGTCGCAGCGAGCGGGCGCCCACTGGCGAATACCCAGGTAGGTACGTTCGATGCAACGAGGCATTCCTCCGTAGCTCAATTGGCAGAGCAGCCGGCTGTTAACCGGCAGGTTACTGGTTCGAGTCCAGTCGGGGGAGCTCGGTCCTCCGTAGCTCAATTGGCAGAGCAGCCGGCTGTTAACCGGCAGGTTACTGGTTCGAGTCCAGTCGGGGGAGCATGCTGAACGAGGACCCCTGCGGGGGTCCTTTTTCATGTCCGTTCCGTGCCCGCGGGAACCGCTGGGCCTGCGCCGATGTCCTCAAGGTCGTGAGCGCCGCAGAAGCCGACCATCCGAAGCAGGAGATCGTATGAGCGGCTATGCTGCGGCAGACGGCGCGCACACTTGTACGCGACACGCCGCTATGGGGCGGTAGCTCAGCCGGTTAGAGCAGCGGACTCATAATCCGTCGGCCGTGGGTTCGAGTCCCACCCGCCCCACCACCTCCTACCCGCGCAGGAACGTTTTCACCTGCGGCGGCCAGTTGGGCCTCTCGCGGACGGCAGCCTGCTCGCCCATCACGGCACGGCGAGCGACGGGGAGACCGTCCTCTGCCTCGGCGGCACCGAGGTCCCTCTCAAGTCCGGCAAGAAGCGGGCCAGCCGGTACTGCGCCTCATCGGTCAGTTCATCAGTGCCGACCCGGTGCTGGACACCACGGACGGGCAGAGCCCCGACGGCCACGCCTGCTCCGCCGACCACCCCGTCACCCACGCGGACTTGGTCCGTCCAAGCACCGGGGCGCCTGCGCCGACGACCCGGCCCACCGGAACGGCGTCGAGGGACCGTTCAGCCAGCCGGACGCTACGGAACCGGTCCCGCCGGGTACGTCGCACGATGTGCCCGGCGGGGAATCCAGGGCCATCTTCTGTGTGGTCTTCTGGGTCGCCAGACTGACGTTCGTGCCGTTCGTCGAAGTGGGTCCCGAGAACCTCAGGGTGCACAACGTCTTCGAGACGTACGACATCCCGTGGCGGGCCGTCCGGGGCATCCGCGACGATCCGCGGCCGGGCGTCGTGGTCGACCTGGACGACCGGCGGACGGTCCGGCTCCAGGCGTTCACCAGGTGGCCGTCGTCCGGCCGCCACCAAAAGCTCGTCGACCGTCTGGAAGAGGCACGCCGAGCCGCACCGGCCGAGGGCGGCGCCTCGGTCACCGAGGGGAGGACCTCGGGGATCGCGGAGTTCCTGCTGGCCGTTCCCCTCGCGGGGGCCGTGGTCGGCCTCGTCGTCCAGGGCGTCTGGGGGCTGCTGAGCTGACGGTGCCCGCGCCGGGACGCGGCGGCGCACCGAGGACACGGTCCGCGGACGTCCGTGAGCCGTCCCTGGAGATCACGACGGTGCGAGCCGCCCGTCGCCGCCGCATCCGGTCTCGCCGACCGCGAACAGGGTGCGGCCACCGGGCTCGCGACCATGACCCGGCGGGTCGGCATCGCCACGGGGACGCCGGTCACGAGCGCCGTCGCCATTGCCGCGAAGGCCTCCTCGGCGCCCTCGCCGGCGCCGTGTTCCTGCGGGGTCCGAGGGCGAGTGCGCCCCGAGCGGGCCGCCGAACCCGCCGGTGAGCGGTGACGGCGGCCCGGTACGGTCAGGTGAAGCGGCGGATGAACGTCAGGGCCGTCTCGGCCACTTCCTGCCAGCCGTGGTCGATGGTGAGGGCGTGGCCCCGGCCCGGTATCTCGGTGATCTCGGTGACGCCGGGGTTGTGGAGCTGGTGCTTGTAGGAGGCGTTGGCGATGGCCCACGGCACGGTGTGGTCCTTCTCGCCGGAGATGATCAGGAGCGGGCCGCGGTCCGGGTTCCCGGTGTCGACCTTCGCCTCCGTCCAGGGGTTGAGGTTGGCGGTGGCGGCCTGGAAGAGCGGGGCGCCGGGGGCGGGGACGGCGAACGTCTCGAAGAGCTCCTTGGCCTCCTCCTCGCCGACCGCGTTGGCGAAGGCGTAGCGGAACTGCTCGTAGGTCAGCGGCACCGCACGGTGTCGGTTGGCGGGGTTGCCGAGCACCGGGGCGGACGAGCGCAGCGAGGAGACCGGCAGCGGCAGGACACCGCGGAACGGCGCCGGGTCGATGGCGACCGAGACGGCGGACAGGCCGCGGCCGGCGAGGATCTGGGTGAGCAGGCCGCCGAAGGAGTGGCCGACGACGGCCGGCTTGCGGTCGAGGCGCCCGATCAGTGCCGCCAGATGGTCGGCGACCTGCCCGACGGTCTTGCCGGCGAACACCTCCGGGTGGCTGTTGGCCTCGGCCACGGTCTCCGGGTCGTCGGGCCAGGAGAGCGAGAGCGCGGCGTAACCCGCCCGGTCGAAGTGCTCCACCCAGCGGTCCCAGCTGCTGGGCAGCAGCCACAGCCCGTGGACGAAGACCACGGGTGTCCTGCCGGAGTCGTTGGCGGCCTGGATCTGCTGTTCGTCGTGTGCGGACATGGCCGCAGGCTAGGGAACGCGGTCCGCGTCGCGCGTCCGTCAGATGACGGGTCTGCCGGCGTATTCGGCGACGTTCCCGACGGGTCCGCCGCCGTCAGCCGTGTCGTTGACGTGCTGTCAAACAGCTTTGTCGAAGCGGTCGTTGGCTGTCGCCGTGGCGATATCGAAAGAACGTACGCGTCTCATTCCCGCGGTGTAGCTTCTTGCCGTCAGTGGAGGCTTGAGCAAGGGGGGACGTGTGGTTGCCTCTCCGCAGACCGACAAGTTCGCCGCCCGCCTGCGGATGCTGAAGGACCGCAGCGGCCGCGGGTACGACCGCCTGGGGAAGGAGGCGGGCGTCAGCGGGTCCAGTCTGCATCGGTACTGCTCCGGCCTCAGCGTTCCGGCGGACTACCGGGTGGTGCACGCCTTCGCCAAGGTGTGCGGCGCGAGCGCGGAGGAGCTTCGCGAACTCCACCGGCTGTGGGCGCTGGCGGACACCGACCGGGACGGGGCGGCCGCGTCCGGCACACCGGAACCCGAGCCGGAACCTGAGGCGGAGCCGGAAGCCGAGGCGGACCCGGTCCCGGACCCGGACCCGGAGCCGGAGCCGGCGGCCGGGGCGGAAGCGGGGGAGGAGGCCGCGGAGGCCGGCGGGGCCGTTGCGGCGGAGCCCGGCGCGGACGAGGTGACACCCCTCGGCGGCACCCCCGAGCGGGCGGCGGCCCGGCACCGGTCCCGGCTGCCCGAGAGGCTGTCCTCGCGCTCGGCGATCCTGGCCGCCGTGGCCGCCGTCGTGCTGGTGGCCGGGTTCGTGTGGCTGCCCGTCGGCAGCTCCACGGGCGACACGCCGTCGGCCGGGGGCGGGCTGCTGTACTCGCCCGCGTGCCGGACGGTCAGCATGGGACAGCACGACGAGTGCGTGCGCGAGGTCCAGACCCTGCTGACACGGGCGAACGGCAGGCTGGCCATCGACGGGGACTTCGGGCCGGAGACGCTGCGCCGGGTGACCGCGTTCCAGGTGCTCGCGGGGCTGCCCGCCACCAACGTGGTCGACGACGCCACCAAGAAGGCGCTCTACGCGCACCGGGTGAGCATGACGACCTGGTCGCCGGCGAAGGTGGCGCAACGGGTCCGCGAGGTGTTCACCGAGGACCCCGGCACCGCGGTGGCGGTGGCCCGCTGCGCGTCGTTCCTCGACCCGCTGTACGTGCTGCCCAACACCAACGGCAGCCGCAACTGGGGCGTGTTCCAGATCTCCGACACCCGGTTGCAGGACCTGCACGGCACCCCGATGCGCGCGTTCGACCCGGACTGGAACATCAGGGCGGCCCACCGGCTGTGGAGCGTCCGGCACGACTTCCACGACTGGCCCTCCTGCGAGGCGGCGCTGAACGACTCGCCCAGCGGCACACCGCGGCGCTGACGCGCGGAGCTCCGGGCGCCGAAGCGGCGGCACCCGGAGCTCCGCTCCCCCGACAGCGGTGTCACACCGTGCCGTTCTCCCACCACCAGGCCCGGCCGAGGTCGGCCCGGCTGTCCACGTGCTGGTGGTCGACCGTGTACGTCTCCAGGCCGGAGAACCCGCAGGTCTCCGCCTTCTGGTAGACGGTCTTGTTGGCCACGCCCGGTACGTCCAGGTCGGCGGCGGTGCCGTACAGGTGCATGCTGTCGCTGGCCCCGCCGATGTCGGCGTTGTGCGCGATGCTGCGGAAGCCGGAGTTGACCGTGATCGGCTTGTCGCCGAGCTTCTTGCGCAGCGCCTCCAGCTTGTACATGCAGCGGCGGACGTTCTCCTTCACCTGCGACGCGCTCAGCTTGCCGCCGTTGAAGGTGCCGTCCGACTGGTTGACGAACTCGCTGAAGTTGAAGTGCAGCGTGGAACCGTCGGACTGCTCCAGCGAGTTGAGCTTCGCCTGGGTGTTGGGGCCGACCTCGGCGTCGACACCGAGTCCGTACGCCGCCTGGAAGCGCCGTACGGCGGCCGCCGTGCCGGGGCCGAACTCGCCGTCGATGCCGACGCGGGTCTGGCCGGCGCTGTCCGCCGCCCAGCCGGCGACCCGGATCTGCAGCTCGGTCACGTCGGAACCGGTCGCGCCCTCGGTCAGCGTGCGCGACCAGGAGTAGGCCTGCGCGGTGCCCGAGAACAGGAGCTGGCCGAAGGCGACGCCGGCACCGGCGGCCAGCGTGCCGCGCAGCATGGTGCGGCGGTCCATGGGACGGAAGGAGGAGGTCATGGTCGTCCTTTCGGGAAGAGCGGGTCAGTAGGCGATCTGGAAGGTCACGTTCTGCGCGTCGGTGTCGTAGGCGTGCACGCGCAGGACGAAGTGGGTGCCGTCCAGGACGTCGGTGGCGACGGTCCCCCACTCGGTACCGTGCGTGGTGTACGCGTCACCGTTGTTGCACTTGGTGGTGTGGTCGGTGAACACCACGCACGCGTCCAGGTACACGCCCGGCACGTCCGTGACGAGGCGCAGGTTGATGTCGCTGCACCGCGAGGACGTGGTGTAGGTGCCGTACTCCTTGGCGGCCGCCTGGTAGTGGTACGTCAGGGTCTTCGCGCCGCCGTAGCAGCTGGCGGCGGCGGCCGAGGTCTGCGCGGAGGCGGGCGCGGCGCCCGCTCCCAGCAGGGCGGCCGCTGCGGTCAGGGCCGCGGGCAGGATCGTGCTCCGGATCATGGTGGTCCCCGTTCTGTGTGGGAGGAGAGGGAGGGTCAGAAGGCGAGCTGCACGACGGCGTCGTCACCCTCCAGGGGCACGCCGTTGGGCACCGTGAACCGGGTGCCGTCCAGGACGTCGGTGGCGATGGTCGTCCAGCCGCGGCCGACCCTGGTCCAGTGGTTGCAGACGCCCGTCCTCGCGAACTTCACGCAGGCGTTGACGTACTCCGCGGTTCCGCCGGTGACCCGCATGTTGATGTCGGTGCAGCGGCTGGTGGTCACGTACGGCCCGAAGTCGACGACGTCGCCGTACCGCGCCGTGACGGCCCCGCCGTAGCAGGTCGTCGCGGCCGCCGCGGCGGGTGCCGCCGCCACGGTGGCGGTGCTGCGGTTGGCGAGCCGGTCCAGGTCGGCCTGGGTGCCGTTGAAGACGTCCGCGGTCGCCGGCGCCTTGATGCCGGGGAACAGCGCGGCGTCGGTGTACTGCCACATCGTCCAGGTCGCCGAGCCGGTCGGCACCGGCGGCTGGGTGATCGACTGGCGGTAGTCGGCGAGCTGCAGCGGATAGCGGGCGAACGCGGTGGTAGAGCCCAGGCAGTCGTCCAGGAAGGACTTCTGGGTGTAGATGACCGGAGTGCGTCCGAAGGCCGCCTCCACCGCGTCGAGCCAGGCCTTGGCGTCGGCGACCGTGCCGTAGGTGGGGCAGCGCCCGGTGCCGTCGTCCATGCGCTCCAGGTCGAACACCGGCGGCAGGTCGCCCGCCCGCTGCCCGGTGTAACCGGTGGCCCGGACGGCGGCGATGAACCGGTCGGCCTGCGCGGCACCGGTGTCGGCCGCGGTGCCCGTGTAGAAGTGGTAGGGCGCGACGGCCAGTCCCGCCGCCCGGGCCGCCGGCAGGTCGGTGGCCAGGTACTCGTCGGTGACGTTCAGGCCGCGGGTGGCCTTGACCGTGGCGAACTCGACCCCGGAGGCCTTGACGGCCTTCCAGTCGATGGGGGCGCCGCCGGGGTGCTGGTACTTGGCGGTGTCGAGTCCGTCGACCGGGTAGCCGGCCGGGCGCGGCGGCGTGCAGTACGCGGCGCGGCCGGACCAGTCCACCAGCTTCGCCCAGGTGTTGGGGCCGATGACGCCGTCGGCACTGAGGTTGGCGCAGTGCTGGAACTCGACGACCCGGCTCTCGGTGCCGCCGCCGAAGTCGCCGTCGATCGTCAGCGGCGGGTAGTGGAAGGGCTCCATGGCCAGGTTCAGCCGGCACTGCGCTTCCTCGACCTCGGTGCCCTTCGCGCCCTTCTGCAGGCTCGGGCGGGTCTCCGTGTGGCCGCACACGGACGCCTGCGCGGTGCCCGGCGTGCCGTGGGTCGCGCAGGTGTGCGGCTGCGCGGCCCAGGTGTTCAGCGCGGCCCAGGTCTGCGGGCCGAGCACACCGTCCGCGCCCAGTCCGGCGCACCGCTGGAACTCCACGACCCGCGTCCGGGTCGCCGGCCCGAACGAGCCGTCCGCCGCGATCGGCGTGTACCCGCTCGGTTTCGTCGCCAGGCTGAGCTGGCACTGCGCCTCGGTCGTCGGGTCTCCCGTCGATCCCTCCTGCAGTGTGGGCTGTGCGCTGGTGTGCCCGCAGACCGCGACCGCCGCGGCCGTGGCGGACTGTGCCGCCGTCGCCCCGTACAGGGGCAGGATCGCTGCCACGGCGAGGGTCAGACCCCGCAGAAGCGTCCTCTGTCCCATCTGGTGTTCCCCCTCGGATCGGTGACCGGGATCTCCCGGCCGGGATCAGGCTGGCAGGGCTCGCCCGGCCCCGGCCCGGCTTGCGCCCGGCCGGGACGCCGGGACACCGGCACGCCTGTGAGCTGCGGGGCGGCACCGCCTCTGGGACGCGTCTGGGACACGAGGGTGAGGACCGGGGGGGGGCGACTTCGTCCACGTCAGGTGACCATCGGTCGTCAACGCGCCGTCGATTTGGATCACCATGTGACATAAAGGAACAGGCAATGTCTTCTGCCTGAATCACTCGTTACGGAACGGGAAAGGCTCTGGCGCCCTCCTCCTGTGCGTAGGGCATAGGCACGGGCAGGGAAGTCAGGGACTGAGCACATGGGTTTGACCAGTCGAACGACCGTATACGCGACGGCGGCGGTGGCCGTCCTGTGCGTGGCGCTGCTGGTCTGGCTGTGGCCGCGCTTCGCCAGGCCGGGGCTGTGGCAGGTGCTGGGGCGGCTCGCCGTCATCGGCGTCACCCAGGTGACGATCGTCGCGGCGTTCGCGTGCGCGGTGAACTCGTCGTACCAGTTCTTCGGTTCCTGGAAGGAGCTGTTCGGCGACGTCGACACCGCTCCCGTCGGCGTCACGCAGGCGGCCGGCGGCAGCGGCGGCGGTTCGGTGAACGGCGTCAGCAGCGTGCACGGCGCGCTCGTGCAGCCCGCGGGCGACCAGCAGTTGAACCGGGTCGACGGACTGCCGGACGGACCGGCCGCGACCGTCGGCCGGGTGGAGTCCGTCAAGATCGTCGGCAGGCGCACCGGCGTGGTCGACCCGGCCTTCGTCTACCTGCCGCCGCAGTACTTCCAGAAGGCGTACCACCGCATGCGGTTCCCGGTGATCGTCGCGCTCAGCGGCTACCCGGGCAGCATCTTCAACCTCGCCCAGCACCTGCGGGTCTCGCAGACCGCCGGGGAACTCCAGGCCAAGGGCCAGATGCAGCCGACGATCATGGTGATGATCCGGCCCACCGTCGCCCCGCCGCGCGACACCGAGTGCGTGGACGTCCCCGGCGGACCGCAGACCGAGACGTTCCTGGCCAAGGACCTGCCGGAGGCGATCAGGTCGGCCTACCGGGCCGGGCACGACGCGAACTCCTGGGGCGTCATGGGGTACTCCTCGGGCGGCAGTTGCGCCCTCCAGCTCACCATGCGCGACCCCGGCGTCTACACCACGGCCGCCGCCCTGTCCCCGGACTACCGGGTCAAGGACGACCCCACCACCGGCAACCTCTTCGGCAGCGGACCGGACCGGCAGGCACGGGTCGACGGGCACGACCTGACGTGGCGGCTGAAGCACCTGCCCGTCCCCCAGGTCTCGGTCCTGGTCGCCAACAGCAGGCACGGCGAGAAGGGCTACCCGCAGACCCAGGCCTTCATCAAGGCGGTCCGGGCGCCCATGCGGGTCGTCTCCATCCTCCCCGAGAACGGCAGCCACAACTTCCCCACCTGGGTACGGGAGATGCCCGCCGCCCTGAAGTGGATGAACGGCCAGCTGACCTTCCCGCAGGACGTCGTGCCCCGGCACCCCGCGAAGAGGTCGACCGAGGCCGGGGGCGCGTCCCGGCCCACCCCCGCCGCCCCCGCGCCGGGCGGTCACGGCTCGCTGCGCGCCGAGGGCACGGAACCCGGCTCCGGCGCCACCGCCCGCCGCTGACCGGCGCCCCGCGGCGGCGGGAGCCGCGGCCGCCAAGTCCCCTCCCGTTACGCGCGGATGACGCCGTGTTGCGGGCGCGTCAAAGCAGCTGCCCGGCGGTGCCGGACGCGCGAATCCGGTGATGGGGAGGCGGGAAGGGGTTTCCAACTCGCGGCGCTCATGAGGCTTGGAGGTGCCGATCTCGGGGCATGGCCCTCCTACCGGACGGCAGGCCCGGTCAGGACTCGGCATGAGGAGGGCGTCATGGACGGTCGGATCCGCGTACGCGTTGTTCGTCGGCCCGCTCCCCGGGGACAGGAGATCGACCGCAGGACGCCCTCCGGGCGGATCCTGCCGTACTGAGCACCCGCCGCTCCGCGGCCCGGCGCACGCCGGACCGCCGGGCGAGCGGCACCGGCGGGTCAGGCCTGCGGATCCGTCAGCCGGTCAGGTGCCTGCGCAGGAACTCCAGTTGATGCCCGAGCAGCCGGGCGAACGTGTCGTCGGCCGGTGCGGAGTGCGTCATCCCGCTCAGCGGCAGCACCTCGTGCGGCCGCCCCGCCGCCAGCAGGGCACGGGAGAGCCGCAGGGTGTTGGCCGCGAACGCGTTGTCGTCCGACAGCCCGTGCGTCAGCAGCAGCGGGCGGCCGAGCTGCGGAGCGTCGGCGAACAGCGACGACCGCGCGTAGCGCTCCGGGTGGCGGTCCGGCGGCCCGAGGAAACGCTCCTTCCAGCAGGCGTCGTAGAGCAGTTGGTCGGTGAGCGGGGCACCGGCCACCGCGGCGTGGAAGACGTCGGGACGGCGCAGCACCGCGGCGGCGGCCAGCGTCCCGCCGAACGACCAGCCGCGGATGCCGACCCGGCCGAGGTCCAGCTCCGGACGGCGTGCGGCCGTCAGGCGCAGGGCGGCGACCTGGTCGTCCAGGACCGGCCCGAGCAGGTCGCCGAAGATCTCCTTCTCCCAGCGGGGCCCGCGTCCGGGCGTGCCCGCGCCGTCCGTCACCAGCACCGCGAAGCCCTGTTCGGCGAACCACTGCGACACGAAGGCGTGTCCGGCCTGCTCGGCGAGCACCTTCTGCATCGCCGGGCCGCCGTACGGATCGATCAGCACCGGCAGCGGGGCGTCCCCGGCACGGTGCCAGGACGGCAGGAAGAGATGCGTGCGCAGGGCGCGCGGCCCGACGGCGGCGGACTCCACGCGCAGGTCCAGCAGCGGCCGCTGGGCGTGCGAGGTGATCGCGACGGGCCCGGGGCCGGCCCCCGCGGGCTCCGTCCGGCCGTCCGCGGTCAGCCGCCACACGGCCGCGGACGAGCCCGGCCGGTCCGGCGTACGCGAGATGATCACCAGCGTGTCGCCGCCGAGGACGCCGGTGTGCACCCCCCGTTCCTCCGTCAGCCGGCGTACGCCCTCGTCCGGGCGGTACGTCCACACATGGCGCTCGGTGGGCTCCGCGGAGGCCGTGAACAGCACCGTCTCGCCGTCCACCGCCAGCACCTCGTGCAGCTGCAGGCCGTCCGGTGTGACCGGTACGCCGTCGACGCCCAGATGGCGGGTCTCGCCCCGGTCGAGGTGGGTCACGAGCCGGCCGGCGGCGGTCCGCGCCGGCACGCCGGGCACCAGCAGCTCCACCCAGTGCTCGTCGTGCCGCTCGGCGAGGAGCCCGGTCGCTCCGTCCGCCGGGTCGACGGCCAGCACCCGGAGCGTGCGCTGGTCGCGGCTGAGCACGGCGGCGAGGGGACCGTGCCCGTCCCAGCCGGCCACCGGCAGGTACTCGAAGCCCTCCCGGTCCCAGCGGACCTCGGTGAGGCCGCCCGCCAGGCCGGCGATCCAGAGCGTCACCTCGGCGTTGGCGGTGCCGACCCGCGGGTAGCGCATGGCGCGCGGCGGCCGGGCCGGGTCGGCCGGGTCCGCTATCCACCAGACCTCGACCTGCCGGTTGTCCACCCGGCAGGTCAGCAGCCGCTGCCCGTCCGGCGCCCACCAGTAGGCCCGGTGCCGGGCCATCGACTCGCTCGCCGCGTGCTCCGGCAGCCCGAAGAAGACGTCCGGGCCCTCCTGCGGGCCGGGCGCGGCCACCGCGCGGTCGCCGCCGCCGTCGGCCGCGATCACCCGGAGCGCGCCGTGCGCGACGTAGGCGACGTGCCGGCCGTCGGGCGACGGGCGCGGGTCGACGACCGGCTCGGCGGCGGGCAGCCTGCGGACGGTGCCGGAGTCCGTGTCCACCGTCCACAACTGCCCGGACAGCGCGAACGCGGCCAGCCGGCCGGCCGCGTCGGTGGCGTAGTCGGTGATCCCGGTGGCGGCCTGGCGGGCGCGTTCACGCCGGACGCGTTCCTCCTCCGGCACCTCGTCGGCCGCGTCGCCGAGCAGCGCGGCGGGATCGGCCAGCAGGCGCTCCGCACCGGTCGCCGGATCGAGCGACCACAGGCAGCCGACGGGATCGTCCCCGGCCCGGCTGCGCAGGAACAGGACGAGGGCTCCGTCCCGCGCCACGGTGACACGCGCGGGAGCGCCGAGGGTGAAGCGGCGGGTGCGGGCGAGCTGCCGCAGCAGCGGGGAGATCACCATGGCCGCCACTGTGCCACCCGCCCACCGCGCCGCGCACAGCGGTTTCCCCGGCCCGCGCGGGTGCGTCGCTAGGCGGCCAGCGGATTGAGCACGAGCGGTTCGATGCGGCCCTCCAGCATCGCGCCGATGCCCTGGACGACGCACACGTCGGGCCGTTCCGCGATGTGCACCGGCATGCCGGTGGCCTCCCGCAGCAGCTGGTCGAAGCCGGGCAGCAGCGCCGAGCCGCCGACCATCATGATCCCGCGGTCGGCGAGGTCGGCGACCAGGTCCGGCGGGCAGTCCCGCAGCACCTTGCCGATCCCGTCCAGCACGCCGGTGAGCGGCGTCTGGATGGCGTCGCGTACGGCCGCGGTGTCGACCTGGACGCTGCGCACCAGGCCGGTGGCCACGTCCCGTCCGTGGATCTCGGTGGAGGCCGGGCCGTCCGCGGTCAGGCCGGTCCCGGACAGGGCGAGCTGCAGCGGGCGCACCGACTGGCTCGGCAGCAGCAGCTCGTGCTCGTGCCGCAGGAGCTGCACGATCGCGCGGTCCACGGCCTCGCCGCCCACCGGCAGCCGCTCGGCGCACACGATCGACCCGAGGGAGAGCACCGCGACCTGCGTCGCCGCCGCCCCGCAGACCAGGATCATGGTCGCCTCGGGCCGCTCCACCGGCATCCCGCAGCCCACGGCGGCGGCGATCAGCGTGTCGACCAGCTCCACCCGCCGTGCGCCCAGCCCCGCCAGCGTCTCGATCGTCGCCCGCTGGGCGAGCGGATCGGCGTCGTGCGGGGTGCAGGCCGCCGCGCGCAGCCGGGGCTTGCGGCGCAGCGAGCGGCGGATCTTGTCGCCCAGCAGATGGCGCAGCATCCGCTGGGCGATCTCGATGTCGACGACGGTTCCGCCCGAGATGGGGCGCACCACGCGGATGTAGTCGGGTGTCCGTCCCGTCATCCTCTCCGCGAACTCGCCGACCGCGATCAGCGCGCCGGTCCGCGTGTTCACGGCGGCCACCGAAGGCTGGTCGACGACCAGGCCCATGCCCTTCACGTACACCCGGGTACGGGCGGCCCCCAGATCGACGGCGAAATGGCAGCGGCGCAACTGCTCCAGGCTGACGGTCACGGCAGGTCCTCCCGAGTGTGCGCGGGCCGTACGCGGTGGCACCGCCGGTCGGCGGCCTGCTTCGCATCCTCCGGGGGATCGGGGCGGGCCGCCTTCGGGAGGGGGCCGGGTGGGGCAACGGCTGAACGGGGGGTTTCCCGGCCGCCGGGCGGCCGGAGCGCGGGGGTTCAGGGACGGGAGTGACCGGCGATGCCCCGGACGACGCCCAGCTCCACCAGGTCCTGCGGCCGGATCCGCAGCTGGCCGGCGGTGGCCTCGACCTCCTCGGGAGGCCGTTTGAGGATCGCCGCCGCCAGCTCCGGCGCGATGACCGAGAAGTAACTGTCGGGCGTGGCCCAGGTGTTGCCCGGCGCGGCCAGCGCCAGCGCGCCGCCCGAGCCGCCCTCGCCGACGACCAGGGTGGTGATCGGCGTCCGCGCCGCCGCCACCGCGCCGAACAGCTCCGCGATCGCCGCGCCCACGCCCTGCCGTTCCGCCTCGGCGTCGTTGGCGGCGCCCGGTGTGTCGACGAGGGTCAGCACCGGGATCCCGAGCCGCCCGGCGAGCCGTATCAGGCGGGTGGCGGTGCGGAATCCGGCGGGCCGGGTCGCCGTGCCGGTCTGCGCGGCGAAGGCGACGACGTGCCCGTCCCGCTCGCCGAACCCGCACAGCATGCCCTCCGGGTCCGCGCCGCCGCACCGGTCGCCGACGAGGGCGGCCCGGCGGTCGCCGAACCAGGCGTCCAGGTAGGCGCGGGCCCGCGGCCGCCGCGGCGACCGGGCGCGCTGCACGGCCTGCCATCCGGTCTCGGGCAGGCCGGCGGCGCCCAGGGCGTCCGGCGGCGCGGCCGGAGCGGAGACCGGTCCCGTCAGCAGCCGCAGCCACAGCCCGAGCGCCGCCCGCAGCTCCTCCAGCGGCACCACGGCGTCCGCCGACCCCGCCGCGACCTGCGCGTGGGCGGTGTACGCCGCCGGGTCCGCGTCCGGCGGCCGGACCCGGGAGCCCGCGAAACCCACCTGCGCGCCCGGCAGCGCCAGGATCACGTCGGCACCGGCGCCCAGGGTGGCCCAGCCGCCGCCGGTCGTCGGATCGCGCACCACCGCGATCTGCGGCAGCCCCGCCTCGCGGGTCAGCGCCGACTGGCCGGCCACCCGCTGGAGCTGGGACAGGGCGAGCATGCCCTCCTGCATCCGGCTGCCGCCGGTGGCGACCAGCGGCACCACGGGCAGCCGGTGCTCACGGGCATGCCGGTACGCCGCCTCCAGCCGGTCCCCGGTGCGCTCGCCCAGCGAGCCGCCGAGGTAGCCGAACTCGAACACGATCAGGACGGCCGCGGTGCCCTCGACGCGCGCGGTGCCGACGACGACGGACTCCCGTTCGCCGGTGCGCTCGGCGGCGCGGGCGCGCGAGGCGTCGTAACCCCGCCAGCCGAGCGGGCCGTCGGGCGCGGACGCGCGTGCGGGGTCCGGGAGTCCGGTGAAGGTGCCGGGGTCGGCGACGAGGTCGAGGAACTGCCGGGCGGAGAGCCGGACGGCGCGGTTCTCAGACACCCAGGGCCCGCTTCATGATCTTCCCCATGTCGTTGCGGGGGAGGGCGTCCAGGTAGCGGACCGTCCGCGGGCGCTTGTGCGGGGCGAGCCGGGCGGCGACGTGGTCCGCCAGCTCCCGCTCGCCGGGCGGCGACTGCGGATCCGCCGGGACGATCCAGGCGACGATCCGCTCGCCCAGGTCCGGGTCCGGCTCCCCGGTGACGGCGGCCTCCCGCACCCCCGGGTGTTCGAGGAGCGCGTTCTCGATCTCACCGGCGCCGATCTTGTAACCGCCGCTCTTGATCAGGTCGGTGGCCTTGCGGCCGACGATCCGCACGTAGCCGTCCGGCTCGCGCACGGCCATGTCGCCGGTCCGGAACCAGCCGTCGGCGGTGAACGCGGCGGCGGTGGCGTCGGGCCGGTTGAGGTACTCCGTGAACAGGTTGGGCCCGCGCACCTGGATCTCCCCGACGGTCTCGCCGTCGTACCCGGCGATCGCCGTCCCGTCCTCCTCCACCAGCCGCAGCTCCACGCCCGGCAGCGGGACCCCCACGGTCCCCGACCGGGCCTCGCCGTCCGCCCGGACACTGGTGTTCATCAGCGTCTCCGTCATGCCGTACCGCTCGATCACCCGCCGCCCGGTCGCGGCCGCGATCCGCTCGTGGTCGTGGACGGG
Source organism: Streptomyces sp. NPDC091282 (assembly GCF_044757385.1). NCBI lineage: Bacteria > Bacillati > Actinomycetota > Actinomycetes > Kitasatosporales > Streptomycetaceae > Streptomyces > Streptomyces sp. NPDC091282. The sequence continues at coordinate 786,613 of NZ_JBIVUX010000001.1, read as the reverse complement.
CAGCGCCGCCGAGCCGGAGACCAGCAGCCGGGCCCGGCCGAGGGCCTTGGCGAGCGCGGGGTCGGCGGGCAGCGCCTCGGCGATCCGGTGGTACATGGTGGGGACGCCGAACAGCATGGTCGCGCCGTCGGTCAGCTCGCGGGTGACGCCGTCGGTGTCGAACCGCCCGAGGTGCCGGACGCTCCCGCCGCGCCGCAGCGGCCCGAGGACGCCCAGCACCAGCCCGTGCACGTGGAACAGCGGCAGCCCGTGCACCAGCACGTCGTCGCCGGTCCACCGCCAGGCGTCGGCGAGCGCGTCCAGGGTGGTGGCGAGCGCCCGGCGGGGCAGGACGGCGCCCTTGGGCGGTCCGGTGGTGCCGGAGGTGTAGACGACGAGGGCGGGATCGTCCTCGGCCGTGCGGTCCTCGGGGACGGGGCCGGTGGCGCGCACGTCGACGTCGATCCGCGGCAGGGCGGCCACCGCCGCGGGGAGCACGGCGCCCGGAGCGGCCAGCACCGCGGACGGCGTGCTGTCGGAGAGGATGTGCGCGAGTTCCTTGTCGCCCGACTTCGGGTTGAGGGGGACGGCGGCCCGGCCGGCGAGCAGGACGCCGACCACGGCGACCGCCGTCTCCAGCTCCGGGGTCGCCCACACGGCGACCCGGCCGGCGTCCCCGACCCGGCGCGCCACGGCGCCCGCGGCCCCGGCGAGCTGCCCGTACGTCAGTGACCGTGCGCCGAACCGCAGGGCCACCCGCTCCGGGACCCGGTCCGCGGGGACCCCCGTCCCGCCGTGCTCGCCCGGACCGTCCACCAGGGCCGGAAACAGAAGGGACACGCGACGACTCCTCACCGGTCGGAACCTCGATGGCCCCTTCCTACACCAGGCGTCCGCCTCCCGGGCCGTCCACCCGCACTCCGGCCGGCGGCCCCGGTCGCTCCGGGCGGCCGGCGAGCGTCGCCACGACCGTGCTCAGATCCGGAGCGAGCCGGATCTCCGTGGCCCGCAGGGCGGGGTGCTCCAGCCAGTGCAGGCGCGCCCGGTCCTGGCCGCCCCGGTGGCGGGGCGGCCAGGTGGCCGCGGGGGTGAAGTCGTCGATGACGACCGTGCCGCCCGGGGCGAGGAGGCGTTCCACGGCCGCCGGGCGGTCGCCGGGCGCCTTGCCCTGCCCGCCGCCGTCCAGGACCAGCAGATCGAACGGCCCGTGAGCCGCGATGTCCGGCCAGTCGCCGTGCAGCACCGTCACCGCGGTGTGGGCCGCGAACACCCCGGCGGCCGCCCCGGCCCGCTCCGCGTCCCGTTCCACGCTGACGAGCCGGACGCCGGGCCGGGCCCCGGAAGCGAGCCAGGCCAGTCCGACCCCGAGCCCGGTCCCGGTCTCGCCGATGACCCCGCGCGCCCCGCCCGCGAGCACCTGGAGCAGCCGCCCCTGTTCGGGCCGGCAGGAGTGGGCGAAGCCGTGGCCGCGGGCGGCGGCGAGGGCCCGCCGGACGAGCGGCGGGAGACCGGGCAGACCGGTGTGCGCTTCGGTGCCGTCGGCAGTCATGCCCGACGTTATACCGGACGGCGGGCCCGGCCGGCGCCGTCATCCGGCCGGGACGGGCGGCCGGGCGGACACGACGTCGGCGACGACGACACTCACGTTGTCACCGCCGCCCACCGCGTTCGCCTCGTCCACCAACTCCCGTGCCACGTGCGCCGGTTCGCCGCCGCCTCCGACCAGCTCCCGGATCCGCGGGTCGGAGACCTGCCGGCTCAGCCCGTCCGAGCACAGCAGGTACCGGTCCCCGTCCCGGGCCTCGCGCAGCTTCAGGTCCGCGGTGGCCGGCCCGTTCGTCGGCAGCGCCTTCGCGAGCAGCATCCGCTGCGGGTGGCTGTCGGCCTCCTCCGGTGTCAGCCGCCCCTCGTCGATCAGCGACTGCACCACGCTGTGGTCGTGCGTGATACGGAACAGTCCGCCGTCCCGCAGCAGGTACGCCCGCGAGTCGCCGATGTGCGCGAGCGCCAGCCGGGACCCGGTCCACAGCAGCGCGGTGAGGGTCGTACCGGCGTCCGTGAGGCCGCCCGCCGCCTCCCGCACCGCCTCGTCCGCCGAACGCACCGCGTCCTCCAGGAGGTTCAGCACGTTCCCCGCCGACAGCTCGGCGTCCTCCAGGGACTTCAGCGCGTCCACGGCGGCGGCGCTGGCGCGGGCCCCGGCCGCCCCGCAGCCGTCGGCGACGGCCAGCAGGCGGTGGCCCGCGTACACGGTGTCCTGGTTGGCGGACCGCACGTGCCCCCGGTCCGAACGGGTGGCGTAACGCAACTCCAGCATGGTGGTGGTGTCCCTTCCGGTCTCTCCCGACAGATGGCCGACGAGGAACGCGGCCAGCTCCGCGCGTGCGGCGGTCTCCGCCTCCACCCCGGCCCAGTACGCCCGGATCTCTCGGGCGGCCCGGCCGGGCGGCAGCGCGCACACCTCCCGGATCCGCGCGAGCGGCATCCCGAGCCGTCGCAGCCAGGCCACCAGCCGGGCGTGTTCGAGCTGCTCGGCGGCGTAGTAGCGGTAGCCGGTGCCCGGGTCGACCCGGGCGGGCCGCAGCAGGTCCAGCTCGTCGTACAGCCGCAGTGCCTTCGGCGACAGCCGGCAGGCCTTCGCGAAGGCGCCGATGGTCAGCCATGTCATGCCGCACCCCGTGTTCCTCGACGTCCGCCACCGATGCTGGGGCTTCACCGAGGGGGAAGGTCAACAGGGCGGCCGCGGTTGCGGTCGGCAGGCCGCCGGTGGTTAGCCTGCGACGGGCCGGAACACCGGCCGCCACCAGGACGAGGGAGCCCCGACCGTGCCCCGAATAGCGCTCGCCACCTACGATCCCGGCACCCAGCCGGGCAAGGACCAGGATCTGCCGGTGCTGCTGCGCGCGCTGACCGCGGCCGGCGCGGACGCGGTGGCCCGTCCCTGGGACGACCCGGACGTGGAGTGGGGCGCCTTCGACCTGGTCCTGCTCCGCTCCACCTGGGACTACAGCTGGCGCACCGGGGAGTTCCTGCCGTGGGTGGAGCGGGTGGGCCGGGCGACCCGGATCGCCAACCCGGCCGCCGTGGTCCGCTGGAACAGCGACAAGCGGTATCTCGGCGAGCTGGCGGCGGCCGGTGTGCCGGTCGTGCCGACCCGGTACCTCGCCCCGGGCGAGACGGCGGAGCTGCCGTCGGACCGTGACTTCGTCGTCAAGCCCGCCTTCGGCGCCGGCGCCCGGTTCGCCGCCCGCTACACGCCGGACGAGCACGCGACGGCCGTGGGGCACCTGGCCCGGATGCACGGCGAGGGACTGACCGCGATGGTCCAGCCGTACGTCGCCGGGATCGACGTCGGCGGCGAGCGGGCGCTGCAGTTCTTCGGCGGCCGGCTGCTGCACGCCAGCCGCAAGCGGGCGGTCCTCGCGCCGGGCACGGCCTACGACGCGGACAAGGTCGCCCACCCCGGTCTGGAGCGGTGGACCGCGACCGACGCCGAACTCGCGGTGGCCCGGCGGGCGCTGGCCGCCGTACCGGGGGCGCCCGAGCTGCTGTACGCGCGGGTGGACCTGGTCGACGGGGCGGACGGGCGGCCCCAGGTGATGGAGCTGGAGCTGGTCGAGCCGAACCTGTTCCTGTTCCTGCACCCCGAGTCGACCCGCGAGGTGGTGGCGGCCGTGCTCAGCGCGGCCCGCCGATGACCGCCGTGCGCTGGAGCAGGCCCCAGGTGAACTCCGCGACCACCTGGCGGCCGTCCGGCATCGTGAGGGCCAGGCCCCAGCGGGTCGGCGCCGTGCCCTCCAGGGGGCGGGCGGGGGCGAAGGCGCGGGCGGCCTCGTCGACCGTGCAGGACCAGGGGGCGAGGTCGTCGTAGGCCAGCAGGCTCGGGGCGGCGGCGCCGGGGGCGCGGACCAGCCATTCGTTCCACACCGCGCCGCCGGGACCGGCCAGGACCTCGAAGCGGAGGTCGGGCCACAGGGAGAGCGGCCACTGCCAGGCCGTGCACTCCAGGTCGCCGACCTGCCGCACGCTCTCGGAGCCGGGCGGTCCGAGGACCGAGCGGTAGCGGGCGGCGGCGGACCGGGAACGCGGCGAGCGGGCCATCGCCTGCCACCGCTTGTTGGCCTCGCGCATGTCCGCGATCGACGCGCCCAGCGTCCGCCGGGCGTCCTCGACCAGGTCCGGGTTGTGGTCGGCCATGCGGCGCAGCAGCACCAGCTGGAAGTCCAGTCGCATGCCCCCCATGGTGCACGCGCCGCCGCGCGGCCGGTTCCCGGCCATTGCCCGGGCCAGGGCCGGTGGTTAGCCTGTGTTCGTCATGCCGATCGCCTGTTGATATCTCGAACGGCCCTCGCGGTTCCGACGGTATCCGGCGCCAAGACCCAAGGGAGGGGGCCGGACGTGGGACGCCTCGTGCCTGCCGTGACCCGGGCTCTCGACATTCTCGAACTCTTCCTCGACGGGGACGGGACGCTCTCCGCCCCCGACATAGTGCGCAGACTCCAGCTGCCGCGCACCACCGTGCACGAACTGGTGACCACGCTCTCCGCCCGGTCCTACATCGTCTCGGTACCCGGCCAGCCCGGACGATACCGGCTCGGTGTCCGCCCGTACCAGCTCGGCAGCCGCTACGCCGAACAGCTCGACCTCGCCGCCGAGGGCCAGCAGGTCGCCCGGTCCGTCGCCGAGACCTGCGACGAGACCGTGCACGTGGCGATCCTCGAAGGGACCGACGTCATCTACATCGCCAAGGTCGACTCCACCCACGCGGTCCGGATGGTCTCCGCCGCCGGCCGCCGGCTGCCCGCCCACTGCACCTCGGTCGGCAAGATGCTGCTGGCCTCGCTGCCGGAGCGGGAACTGGCCGCGCGCATCCCGGACGACGCCGGCCTCGTCGCCATGACCCCGAACAGCATCACCGAGCCGGGCGCGCTGCGCGAGGCCCTGACCGCGATCCGCGCGCGGGGCATCGCGGTGGAGAGCCGGGAGTCCAACCCGGACGTCTCCTGTGTCGCCGCACCGGTCCTCGACCGCACCGGCCAGGTCGTCGCGGCGCTGTCCATCTCGGTCCCGATGATCCGCTGGAGCGACGAGCGCCGCGCCGAGCTGGAACAGCTCGCCGCCAAGGGCGCCGCCGAACTCTCCGAGCGCCTCGGCCACCGGAGCGCGGCATGACGACCTCATACACGCCCTACGAGGTCGCGGTGGCGGCCGAGGCGACGCTGGGCGAGGGCCCGACCTGGGACGCGGCGACCGGCCGGCTGATCTGGATCGACGTGCTCGGCGCGCGGATCCACACCTACGACCCGATCACGGGCCGCCGCACGGTCCGTACCGCCGAGCAGCACATCGGCGCGGTCAAGCCCCGCGCGAGGGGCGGCCTGGTGCTCAACCTCCGGGACGGCGTGGGTCTCCTCGACCCCGACGACACGTTCCGCTGGCTCCACCGCGAACCGGTCGCCGGGCGGCGCGCCAACGACGCCGCGGTGGCACCGGACGGCTCCCTGTGGGCGGGCACCATGCGCTACGACGAGCGGACGGGCGGCGGCACGCTGTCCCGGGTGGCCGGTGACGGCTCGGTCACCACCCTGCTGCCCGACGTGACGGTCAGCAACGGTACGGGCTGGAGCCCGGACGGCAGCCGCGTGTACTACGTCGACACTCCGACCCGCCGGGTGGACGTCTTCGACTACGACGGCGAACACCCCCGCGACCGGCGCCCGTTGGTGACCGTCGAGGCGGACGCCGGGTATCCCGACGGGCTGACCGTCGACGCGGAGGGCTGCGTGTGGGTGGCGCTGTGGGGCGGGGGAGCGGTGCACCGCTACACCCCCGACGGCGACCTGGACCGGGTGATCAGCCTGCCCGCGTCGCTGACGACGGCCTGCGCGTTCGGCGGCGCCGACCTGACCGACCTGTACGTGACGACGGCCCGGGTGGGACTGGACCGGCCGCACCCGACGGCGGGCTCCCTGCTGGTGATCCCGGGAGCGGGCAAGGGAGTCGCCCAGCCGGCGTTCCAGGGCTAGGCCGCCGGTCGTCCGCGGGCGCGCGGGGGCCGGTCGCGCAGTTCCCCGCGCCACTGAAGGGGCTACAGGACGCCGGCCGCCTTCAGTTCGTCCGTGGTGAGCGGCGGGCGGGTCAGCTGCGGGCGCAGCGGGCCCACCAGCGCGCCCAGCAGGACGCCCGGCGTCAGCAGGACCTCCGCACCCCGCTCCAGCGACGTCACGTCCGTCACCCGGCGGGCGATCCGGCCGTTCCCCGTCGCCGTGTACAGCAGCCGGTCCACGTAGGCGTGCGCCAGCCGGTCGCGCAGGCCAGGACCGTGCTCCGTGGCGCCGGGGTAGAACACGTCGGCGCCCGTGGACAGTTCCCAGGCCGCACGGGCCGGGCGGCTCACCGCCCTCTGCAGGGACCGGGCCAGCCCCGGGGTGCCCCAGCCCCGGCGCCGCAGCACGTCCCGCATGGCGAGCGCCCCCTGCGCGGCCACCGACATCCCGTGCCCGTACACGGGGTTGAGCGCGCACAGCGCGTCGCCGAGGACGGCCAGGTTCTCCGGCCAGGCCCGCGCCCGTTCGTAGAAGTGGCGCCGGTTGGCCGTCGTACGGGTCACCGACACACCGGTCAGCGGCTCGGCGCCGGCGAGGAGGTCGGCGATCACCGGGTGGTCCAGCTCCTCCCGCGCGTAGCGCAGGAAGTCGTCGTCGGCGGAGCCCGGTTCGCCGCCGCGGCTGCCGTGCAGGGTGACCAGCCACCGGCCGTCCTCGATCGGCATCAGGACACCGCCGCGACCGGGACGGCCGTCCCGCGGGCTCGCCTGGAGGGTGACGATCGGGAAACCGGCGCGGACCGTCTCCGCCGGCGCCCGGAACATCCGGCTGGCGTAGGCGATCCCGGAGTCGACCTCACGGAACTCGGCCGCCGGCAGCCCGAACCGGGCCAGCCAGTCGGGCATGCGGGAGCCGCGGCCGGTCGCGTCGACGACCAGACCGGCGGTGCGCACGTGCTCCGCACCGGTCCCGAGCGCCCGCAGCCGCACGCCCGTGACGGCGCGGTCCGAGCCGAGCAGGCCCACCGCCTCGGTGCCGGTGACCAGTTCGATCCGCTCGTCGGCCAGGACCCGCTCGCGCACCACCCAGTCCACCAGGTCCCGGCTGCCCGTCAGGGTGAACGCGGACTCCGCCCAGCGCCGGTACCAGCCCCGCGGGGACAGCGCCACCATGTCCGTGGTCACCGGCACCCGCCGTACGCCCGCCGAGGCCAGCCGTTCGACGGTGCCGGGCAGCAGCTCCTCCAGGGCGCGGGCGCCGCCGGACCACAGGTGGTGGACGTGGCGGGCCTGCGGAAGCCCCTTGCGCGGCTGCGGGCCCGATGGCAGTACGTCGCGTTCCACGACCACGACCCGGTCCGTGAAGGGGGTCAGCGCCCGGGCCGCGAGCAGGCCGGCGAGGGAGCCGCCGAGGACGACGGCGGTGCGGTCAGTCATGAAGGGCAACGCTCTCTGCTGGGGCGGCCGCACGTTCCCGTACCGCCTCGATCCGGTCGGGGTGGCGCAGCGCCCGGGACACCGCACCGATCTCCCGCAGGAGATGGGTGGCGTCCGGACCGCCGGTCGCGTCGGCGCTCTCGGGGGCGTGTCCCCGGGTGCCGACGGCGTTCAGGATGCTGACCGCGGAGGCCAGGGCCCGGGCCTGCGCGGGCGGGTGGCCGAGGCCGAGCGCCGCGTCGTAGGAGCGCCTCTCGAGGTCGGCGTCGATGCGCCGGGTCAGCGGCAGCAGCACGTCCCGGATGAACGTCTCACGCCGTGTCAGCCGCAGCTCGGGCGTGGCGCGCAGCACGAACGGGACGCCGTCGCCGTGCACGGTCCGGGTCAGCTGGTACAGCGGCCGCAGCTCGTGGTGGGCGAGCCGGATCCGCCAGCGGTCGTGGAGGTACTGGCCGGCGTGCGGCAGGATGAAGCCGACGGCGATGTCGATCGCGGACAGGGCGGCGACCGGCGGGGCCAGGCTGGTGCTGAGCCAGTCCAGGTCCGCGCCGCACCAGCGGGCGGTGACGGCGACCAGCTTGCAGGCGTCGAAGATCAGGTTCAGCACGTAGCCGACGCCGAGCAGCTTCAGACCCCAGCGCAGCCAGGCGTCCAGGCCCTCGGTGCGCACCCAGTTCCAGATCAGCCGTGAGGTGATCAGGCAGGCCACGCAGTGGGCGACGAGGTAGAGCAGGATCTCCTCGCGCATGAAGGGCGTGGTGGCGTAGTACGTGTCCAGGTCCCGCAGCCGTTCCACGGGGACGTCGGCGAGCGCGAACAGCAGCCACAGGGCGACGATCACCGAGGAGTAGCCGGCGACGACCCAGCGCATCGCGCGCCGGGTGGCGGCCGAGCGGTCGGCCAGCCCGTTGCGCCAGGCGATGATCAGCAGCAGGCAGGAGCCGCCGAACGCGGTGATGAGCGAATAGCACCACGGGGCCGAGATGTTGGGGACGCCGGTCCACCGGTTCACGGTGGCGATCGTCGACGGGGTGCAGAACACGAACACCGCGCAGGCGAGCAGCAGCAGTCCGCCGACCGCGCGCAGCAGCGGGTCCCGCCACAGCCGGACGATGGTGGGCAGCTTGATCACCAGGGCGGTCGTCAGCACCGCGGTGGGGATCCAGAAGGAGATGTAGAACTCGCCGAGGAGCCCGCCGGGGTTCGCGGCCGCCGAGAGGGTCCTCACCGGGCCGCTCCGCCGCGCCCGCGGTAGCCGAGGCTGCGCTGCACGGGTCCGGCCGGGGCCCGGTGCGGCTGTTCGAGGCAGGGCCGGAAGGCGGTCGCCAGCCGGTGTCCGAAGTCGTCGGCCTCGGCCTCGTCGGCCCGGCGGGAGCCGTTGCGGGCGGCCGCCGTCAGCGCCGTGTCCGGCCAGCCGGGCCGGGCGGCCAGCGCGCGGGCCGCCTCCGGGCCGACTCCGTGGTGATGGCGCCGTCCGGTGTGCAGGTGCCACAACTCATGTCCGAGGATGACCAGTCGCTGCAGGTCCTCGGCCCGTTCCTCGACGATGACCAGGTCGAAGTCGTGGAACTCCACCCAGAGTCCGGTGACCTCGATCTCGTCCGGGAAGCGTTCGAAGCGCAGTTCCACCGGCCGTCCGCCGCGCAGCGCGGTCATCTCCTCGCACAGCGCCCGGCACAGCTCGCCCGCTCCGGCGGGCTGCCGGGGCCTGGCGCGGACGGCGGCGGTGAGGCCGGCGGCGAGGCGGCGCATCTGCGCGCCCGGTCCGGAGCGCCGCGGTCCCGCCGCGATCCGGGCCCACCGGTGCCGCGCGCCGGCCACGTCCATCGCTCCCCCTTCGCCCCGCCCGCGGCGGCCCCGCGCCGCGTCGGACGGTCCGAGATTACGCGTCCGGATGTGTCCGCGTCATGCGATCCGACGACGGTGGTTCATTCCGGAACGACCCTCGGGGCAGGGAGCACCGCGCGGGCCCATTGACGAGAAAGCGCTTTCATTCTACGGTCCCGTTCGAGGTCACGAGCATGATCCGAGGCACCCGACGGACCCTCGTGCCGGGCAGACTCCCCGAAAGGCGACCATTGCGCACCGCCCGCTTCACCCTGGACCCCGCCTTCACCGTCGGCGACGTCAGCCCCCGCCTCTTCGGCTCCTTCGTCGAGCACCTGGGCCGCTGCGTCTACACCGGCGTCTTCGAGCCCGGCCATCCCGCGGCCGACGCCGAGGGCATCCGCACCGACGTCCTGGACCTGGTCCGCGAACTCGGCGTCACCGCCGTCCGCTATCCCGGCGGCAACTTCGTCTCCGGCCACCGCTGGGAGGACTCGGTCGGCCCGGTCGAGGACCGCCCCCGGCGCCTGGACCTCGCCTGGCGCTCGACGGAGACCAACCGGTTCGGCCTCTCCGAGTTCATCGCCTTCCTGCGGAAGCTCGGCCCGCGGGCCGAGCCGATGATGGCGGTCAACCTCGGCACCCGCGGCGTCGCGGAGGCCCTGGAACTCCAGGAGTACGCCAACCACCCCTCCGGAACCGCCCTGGCGGACCTGCGCGCCGCCCACGGCGACGCGGACCCCTTCGGCATCCGGCTGTGGTGTCTGGGCAACGAGATGGACGGCCCCTGGCAGACCGGCCACAAGACCGCCGCCGAGTACGGCCGCCTGGCCGCCGAGACGGCCCGCGCCATGCGGCAGCTGGACCCGTCCGTGGAACTGGTCGCCTGCGGCTCCTCCAGCCGGTCCATGCCGACCTTCGCCGCGTGGGAGGCGACGGTCCTCGCGGAGACGTACGAACTGGTCGACCACGTCTCCCTGCACGCCTACTACGAGCCCGAGGACGGCGACGTCGACTCCTTCCTGGCCTCCGCCGTCGACATGGAGTCCTTCATCGAGAGCGTGGTCGCCACCTGCGACCACGTGGGCGCCCGGCTGAAGTCCGCGAAGCGGATCGGCCTCTCCTTCGACGAGTGGAACGTCTGGTACGCCTCGAAGTGGCACGAGATCGAGAACTCCGCCGCGCGGGACTGGCCCGAGGCCCCCCGCCTCCTGGAGGACAGCTACAGCGTCCTGGACGCGGTGGTTCTCGGCTCCCTGCTCATCGCCCTGCTCCGGCACGCCGACCGGGTCGCGGTCGCCTGCCTGGCCCAGCTCGTCAACGTCATCGCCCCGATCATGACCGAGCCCGGCGGCCCCGCCTGGCGCCAGACCACCTTCTTCCCCTTCGCGCAGGCGTCCCGGCACGGCCGGGGCCGGGTCCTGGACGTCCGCGTGGACTCACCGACGTACCGGACGAGGAAGTACGGCGAGACGGACCTGCTGCACGCCACGGCGGTCAGGGCCGAGGACGGCACGGTGACCGTCTTCGCCGTCAACCGCGCCCGGACGGCGGCCCTTCCCCTGGAGGTCACCCTGCACGGCCTGGACCTGACGCGGGTCACGGAGCACACCGTCCTGTCCGACCCGGACCCGGACGCCCGCAACACCCTCGCCGACCCGGAGCGGGTGACACCGCACCGGGCCGAGGGCACGGTCCTGGCCGACGGCACGCTCCGCGCCGTCCTCGAACCGCTCTCCTGGAACGTGATCCGGCTGGCCTGAGGCCGGCGCCCCGCGGCGCTCAGCGGCCGGGGGAGGCCACCGCCGTCACCGGCACTCCGCCCGCCGCGCTCCCCAGCAGTTCGAGCCGCACCACTCCCGGCCCGGACTCGCTCGTCCCGTCGGAGAGCACGGCCAGCGCCAGCGTGTTGGAGCCCCGGGTCCGCAGGATCCCGTTCGGCAGCACGAACGTGTGCTGCGGCCCCACGTCGTTGACGTACTGCCCGAGGTTCCACCCGTTCAGGAAGATCTGCACCCGGTAGGCCCGCGCCGGATCGTCCTCCAGCACCAGTCCCACCGACGCGTCGACCCCGTCCGGCACGGCCAGCCGGAAACCGGTCCGGTACCAGGTGACGCCCATGCCCCGGTCCGCGCGCGGGAGTTCGGCCGGCTGCCAGCCGCCGTCGGCGAAGCCGGGCAGGTGCCAGCCCTGCCGTTCGCCGTGCAGCCCGCCGTTGTTCAGCGGACCGCGCACCGGATCGGGCGCGCTCTCGCCCTGGATGCGCCAGCTCACCTTCGGGGAGGCTCCCGCGAAGGTCACCGCGGTCAGGCCGCGGGCCGTCCTGTGGGTGTCAAGGGAGCGGCCGTCCATGTCGTGCTGCATGCGCCGCACCAGCACGGACAGCACCCGCGTGCGCGGCTTCCCGCCGTCCTTCTCGCGCTCGGTGTCCCGCGGGTGCTCCGGATCCTTCTTCTCCGGCCCGGCGACCGGGAACTCGGCCGTGGCGCTCCAGCTGCCCTGCCGGACCGTCTTCGCGTCCGGCACCGGCATCCGGTGCGAACCGAGCGGCTTCCCGTCCAGCCAGGCCATCAGCATGCCCTGGGTGCCCGTGCTGTAGGCGAGCGAGACGGACCGGAGGTTCTCGGTGTCGCCGGTCACCCGGGCCCGGTACCAGACGTCCCCGTAGTGGAAGCCGTAGTCGTCGGCGAACAGCACCGGCCCGCCGTCCGGGACGGGCGTCGTGCTGAACGAGGTCTTCTTGTCGGCCACCGTCCACGAGGAGTCGTCGAAGCCAGGCGCGGATTCCGGGTTCCCGGCCTTCCGGCGCCAGCCGGTCAGGACCGGCAGCGCCGGTTTCGGCGCCGCCGCCAGGTTCGTGGTGGCGACCAGGCTGCCCGACAGGCTCACCCGGGTCGGCACCGGCCGCCCGTTCCAGGTGACCGAGGAGATCCCGCGCGGCCCCCACACCTCAAGGCCGGTCGGCCCGACCGTGTCCCCGGTGAGTTCGACGGCCGACCCGTTGATCCTCGCGTGCCGCAGCAGCGCCGGGCCGTAGACCAGCAGGGTGCCCGACGGGGTGTCGTACGGGAACAGCCGCAGCGAGGTCGCGTCGTCGGCGAGGAGCAGGAGCAGCGGGGTGTCGCTCTCGCCGCGCTGGACCAAGACCCGGGTCAGCCCGCCCTGGCCGAGCGGCGCGGTGACGTGCAGGACGTTCTGGTCGTACACCCAGGCCGCCTCGGCGTCCAGGCGCTGCACGAAGGGCTCGGTCGGGCAGTCCAGGACCAGGTGCGCCATCTCGCCGTACGGGCCGGTGAACAGGGCGACGTCCTGCCGTCCGGCGGTGAGCACGGCCATCGGCTGCACGGTGGCGTAGCGCAGCGTGCGCCTGCCGAGGGAGAGCCCGGTGGTGACGAGGCGGGCGTCCTTGGCCGGGACGGTGACCTCGATGCCGTCGCCGCCGTCCCGCGCCGGGGTCCTCAGGGTGGACGTCACGGGGCCGGTCCCGTCGTTGCGCAGCACGTACACGTGCGCCCGCGTGTCCGGGTTGGTGAGGTGGTACGTCCGCAGCCCGTCCACGTGGACGTCCGCGGCGCGCTCCAGCCTGGCGAAGTCCGGGACCCGCTGGAGGAGATGGCCGAGCTGGTGCATCGGGGCCATCTTCGGGGTGACGTTGCGGGCCTCGTCGATGGCCGCCCCGTAGTCGTACGACGTGTAGACGACCGGCGCCGGCAGCCAGCCCCAGTTGGTGCCGCCGTAGGTCATGTAGACGTTGTGCAGGGTGATGCCGTTGGCGAGGTTGGTGAGGTAGAAGCGGCGCTCGTAGGCCGCGTCCCGGGTGCGCCGGGACTCGGCGTACCCCTTGCCGCCGAACTCGACCCCGCCCCACGGGTCGAACCAGCCGCCGCCGAACTCCGGCACGAACCCGGGCGTACGGGGACTCGCGGTCGCGCCGCCCTTGAGGCCGCCGATCCCGAAGCGGCCCCAGTCCGGCGGGGTCTGGGCGGGCGACGGGTAGCCGTCGAAGCCGTACAGCCACTTCCCGTGCTCGCCGCCGGTGTCGAAGGAGCCCGGGATCCAGTAGCCGTTGCGGCCCTTGTCGTTGTGGAACAGCGGCACGTCGATGCCGTCCGCCCGCACCTTCTTGTAGAGGTGGGACATGTAGGCGGGCCCGGCCGGGTCGGCGACGTGGCCGTCGTACTCGTTCTCGATCTGGTAGAGCAGGACGCTCCCGCCGCCGTCCGTGTGCTGGTGGCGGCGCACGATGCGGTTGACGGCCGTCAGCCACGCGTCGACGTGCCCGAGGTAGACCGGGTCGGTGGTGCGGGCAGATCCCGGCGTGGCGGTCAGCCAGCCGGGGAAGCCGCCGGCGTCGACCTCGGCGTTGATGTACGGGCCGGGGCGCAGGATGACGTACAGGCCGGTCTCGGCGGCCGTGCGCAGGAACAGGTCCAGGTCGCGCACGCCGGTGAAGTCGAAGCTGCCGGGCGCGGGGGAGTGGAAGTTCCAGGCCACGTAGATGCTGACGGTGTTGTAGCCGTGCGCCCGCATCTTCTCCAGCACGTCCCGCCACAGCGACGGGCTCGGGAGCCGGAAGGGATGCAGCTCACCCGACCACACGACCAGCCGCCGCCCGTCCACGAGGAGGGAGTACTGGTCGTAGCCGATCGTGTGCCGGCGTCCGTCGGCGCGCGGCGGGGCCGGGGGCGGGCCGGTCGGCACGGTGCGCGCCGCATAGGCGGCGGGCGCCCCGGGGCCGCCGCTGCCGCCCAGGGCGAAGCCGAGCGCGGTCGAGCCGGCGAGGGCACTGAAGGTACGTCTGCTGAGCGCCAAGGGATCCTCCCGGGCGATCTTACGGGGCGCGGGTGCGGCCATTGTCCACGGGAGGACGCCCCACAATGGACACATGAGGATCTCGGCGCGGGCGGATTACGCGGTACGGGCGGTACTGGAGCTCGCCGTACGGCAGGACGACGGCCCGGTGAAGGCGGAGGAACTCGCCGGAGCGCAGGACATCCCGCACAAGTTCCTCGAAGGCATCCTGGGTGATCTCCGGCGCGCCGGGATCGTCGACAGCCGGCGTGGCGGGGGCGGCGGCTACCGGCTGGCCCGGGCCGCGTCCGCGATCACCGTGGCGGACCTCATCCGGGCGGTGGACGGTCCGATCGTGTCGGTGCGCGGCGAACGCCCCACCGGCCTGTCCTACACCGGCACCGCCCAGCCCCTGCTGCCGCTGTGGATCGCGCTGCGCGCGAACGTCCGCCGCATCCTCGAAGGGGTGACCGTCGCGGACATCGCGGCGGACGACCTCCCGGAACCGGTCCGTGCCCTGGCCGCGGAGCCGGCGGCGTGGGAGAACCCGTAGGGGGCGCGGGGCGAGCGGCCGCGGGGCTGTGAAATCCACCGCTGTGAATGGCCGGAGTTGGCCCTGACCGGGCCGCGCGGGGGTTCCTACGATGCGAGCGCCTCGTTCTTCACAGGAAACCCACAGGTTCTTCAAGGGTGAACCACATCGAACCCTGAGGGGCGCGCGGGTCCCGGGGGCCGAGGCTGCCACCCCCCACCCGATCACCCGACCGGAGAAACCATGAAACCCAAGCGGCATGGACTCCTGCTCGGCGGAGCGCTCACCGCGCTGCTCACCGCCGGGCTGCCCGCCCAGGCCGGCGCCTCGTCGTCGCCCGTCTTCGACGACCCGCCGCCGGACAAGATCGTGATCAACGTCGCCACGGTGAACGGCTCCGGCTGCCCGCAGGGCACCACCGCCGTCGCCGTCTCCGAGGACAACGAGGCCTTCACCGTCACCTACAGCGACTACCTCGCCCAGGCCGGCGGCACCTCCGACCCCACCGCCTTCCGGCGCAACTGCCAGCTCAACCTGGTGGTGCACGTGCCCGGCGGCTTCACCTACGCCGTCGCCAGTGCGGACTACCGCGGGTTCGCCTCGCTCCAGCAGGGCGCCACCGGTACGCAGCGCGCCTCGTACTACTTCCAGGGCTCGTCCAGCACGGCCTCCGCGAACCACCCGTTCCGGGGACCCTACGACGACAACTGGCAGGCCACCGACACCACCGACTGGGCCCAGCTGGTCTGGGCGCCCTGCGGGGTCCAGCGCAACTTCAACATCAACACCGAACTGCGGGTGACCGCCGGGAGCACCAGCCCCGGCAAGGTCAGCTTCATGACCATGGACTCCACCGACGGTGAGATCAGCACCGTCTACCACCTGGCCTGGAAGCAGTGCCCCGCCCGGTGACCCGGCCCGTCACAGGCTCCCCGGCCGGACCAGCCCGGTCCGCTTGACTCCCGCCGGCGAGGCGGGCGGGTTCCGTCCACGGGGCTCGCCCGTCCCGGCCGGCCCGGCGGTCAGCCCCGGCCCACCGCCGTCGCCCGGAACGTGTTCCGGTACGCCTGCGGGGACACCCCGATCGCCGCGTGCAGGTGCTGCCGCAGGGACGTGCCCGTGGCGAAGCCGACCTCGGCGGCGATCCGGTCGATCGCCAGGTCGCTGGTCTCCAGCAGCTGACGGGCCCGGTGCACCCGCTGCTGGATCAGCCAGCGGCCCGGACTGACACCGGTCTCGTCCAGGAAGCGGCGCGCGAAGGTACGCCTGCTCATCCGGGCGTGATCGGCCAACTCCTGGAGGGCCAGCGGCCGTTCCAGGTTCTCCAGGGCCCAGGCGCGGGTGGCCGCGGTACCGGTGGCGCTCTCCTCGGGCACCGGCTGCTCGATGTACTGCGCCTGGCCGCCGTCCCGCCACGGCGGGACGACGCACTGCCGGGCCACGCTGTTGGCGACCGCGCTGCCGTGGTCGGCGCGGACGATGTGCAGGCAGACGTCGACACCGGAGGCGGCGCCCGCGGAGGTCAGGACGTCGCCGTCGTCGATGAACAGCACGTCGGGATCGAGGGCGACCTGCGGGAACATCCGCCGGAACCGGGGCGCCAGCGCCCAGTGCGTCGTCGCGGGCCGTCCGTCGAGCAGCCCGGCCGCGGCGAGCGTGAACGCGCCCGTGCAGATGGAGACGATCCGGGCGCCGGGCCGGATCCGCGCCAGCGCGGCGGCCACCGGAGCGGGCACCTCCTGCGAGATCCGCGCCATGTCGTACGGCGGCACGACCACGGTGTCCGCGCTCTCCAGCACCTCGGGCCCGTGCCCGAGGGTGACCGTGAAGTCGGCGCTGGTGGCCACCGTGCGGTCGTCGGTCGCCGCGCAGGTCACCACGTCGTAGGCGCCCGGGACGCACGGGAAGACCCGGTTCGGGATGCCCAGCTCGAACGGGTAGACACCGTCGAGGGCGAGCACGACGACCCGGTGCGGCCGGGTCCTCAGGAAGTCGATCTCGGACATGGCACGATCCTATCGCCCTCCGTCGATGTGGCCACCGGGTGCGGGCCTCCGCGGCATCCGGTGCGCAGGGGGCCATTGGGGTCGTTCGCCGTCACCAGCACACCCCCCGGACGGCGAGGGCACACGGGAATCGGCGCGCGCTCCGGGTCTAATCGACCGGACCGAAGCCATGAGCACCGCCCGCGGTTCTGGAGGATCACCCATGGGTGCCAACCCGCTTCTGCCGACGCCGACCGGTCCCTACCTGGGCGAAGGACAGCTGCCCGCGGACTTCTACTCCTTCGAGGACCTGCTGTCGGACAGTGAGCGGGAGACGATCGGACGCGTCCGCGCGTTCCTGCGGACGCAGGCCGCCCCGCTCGTCGACGACTACTGGGCACGGGCCGAGTTCCCCTTCCAGCTCATCGAGGGGTTCGGCGCTCTCGGACTCGCGAACTGGGCCGACCCGGACTCCACGGAATCCAGGCCCAGCAATCTCCTGTCGGGATTCCTCGCCCTGGAGATGGGGCACGCCGACGCGTCCCTGGCGACCTTCACCGGCGTGCACACGGGGCTGGCCATGGGCTCGATCCTCGCCTGCGGCTCCGAGGAGCAGAAGCGGCGGTGGCTGCCCGCGATGAGCCGCTTCGAGAAGATCGGGGCCTTCGCCCTGACCGAACCGCACGGCGGCTCCGACGTGGCCGGCGGCCTGAAGACCACCGCGCGCCGCGACGGGGACGGCTGGATCCTCGACGGGGCCAAGCGGTGGATCGGCAACGCGACCTTCGCCGACCTGACCGTCGTGTGGGCACGGGACACCGAGACGAACCACGTGCTCGGCTTCGTCGTGGAGAAGGACACCCCCGGCTTCACGGCCACGAAGATCGAGAACAAGATGGCGCTGCGGATCGTGCAGAACGCCGACATCGTGATGGAGGGCTGCCGCGTCCCGGAGGCCGACCGGCTGCAGAACGCGAACTCCTTCAAGGACACCGCGAACATCCTGCGCCAGACCCGCAGCGGGGTCGCCTGGCAGGCGGTCGGCGTGATGTTCGGCGCCTACGAGATCGCGTTGCAGTACGCCAAGGAGCGCGAGCAGTTCGGCCGCCCGATCGGAGGCTTCCAGCTCGTCCAGGACCTGCTGGTGAAGATGGTCGGCAACGCCACGGCCTCGTGCGGGATGGTGGTGCGGCTGGCCCAGCTGCAGGACGCCGGGATCTACCGGGACGAGCACTCCGCGCTGGCCAAGGCGTACTGCACCGTGCGGATGCGGGAGAGCGTCGGCTGGGCGCGGGAACTGCTGGCCGGCAACGGCATCGTCCTGGACTACAAGGTCGGCCGCTTCGTCGCCGACGCGGAGGCCCTGTACTCCTACGAGGGCACCCGCGAGATCCAGACCCTGATCGTGGGACGCGCCGTCACCGGCGGCCTGAGCGCCTTCGTGAGGTGACGGCGATGACCACCGAATCCGTCTTCACCGGGCTGAGGGTCCTCGACGCCTCGTCGTTCATCGCGGGTCCCGCGGCGGCGACCATGCTCTCCGACTTCGGCGCCGACGTCGTCAAGATCGAGCCGCCGGGGGCGGGCGATCCGCAGCGGCGGCTGAGTTCGGTGCCGCCGAGCCCGCAGGCCGAGGCGAACTACAGCTGGCACCTGGCCAACCGCAACAAGCGGGGCATGGTCCTCGACCTGAAGTCGCCCGCGGCGGTGGAGGTCCTGCGGCGGCTCGTGTGCCGGGCCGACGTGGTCATCACCAACTTCCCGCACGGGACGCGGGAGAAGCTGCACCTGGGCTACGAGGAGGTCTCCGGCTGGAACCCGCGGGTGATCTACGCGGACCTGACCGGTTTCGGGGACACCGGGCCCGACGCCCGCCAGCCCGGCTTCGACCTGACCGCGTTCTGGTCGCGCAGCGGCCTGCTGGCCTCCACCCGTGACGCGGGCGCCCCGCCGACCGTGCCGGTGTGGGGCAGCGGGGACTACACGACGGCGGTCGCCGTCTACGCGGCCGTCACCACCGCCCTCTACCACCGCGAACGCACCGGGCGGGGCGCCGACGTCGGCACCTCGCTGCTCGCCACCGGGGTCTGGGCCACCGGCACCCTGATCGCCGGAGCCCTCGCCCACGGCACCCCCTTCGCCCTCCACGACCGCAAGGCCCCCGCGAACCCGCTGGTCAACCCCTACCGGACCGCGGACGGCGAGTGGTTCATGCTGGTCGCCTCGCCCCTGCGCTGGCCGGGACTGACCCGCGCCGTCGGACACCCCGAGCTGCTGGAGGACCCGCGGTTCGCGGACCTGGAGGGCATGGTCCGGCACGCCGACGCGCTCGCCGGACTGCTCGACGCCGCGTTCCGCACGCGGCCCTTCGGCCACTGGGAGGACGTGCTGACCCGGGAGCGCATCACCTACAGCCTCATCCAGACCCCGGAGGCGGCCGCGCGCGACGAGCAGCTGCGCGCCAACGACATCGTCGTCCCGATCGAGGGAGTCAGCGGGCTGACCGAGACCGTCAACAGCCCGGTCCTGCTCCGCGGAGTGCCGAAGGTGCCCGCGAAACGGGCGCCCGAGCTGGGCGAGCACAGCGACGAGATCCTCGCCGAGCTGGGATTCGGCCCCGCCGAGATCGACGCGCTGCGCGCCGGCGGGGCGCTCGGCGGCGGGACGGAGGCGGAGCCGCCGCGATGAGCCGGGCCCCCGACGAGGCGGGACGGCCGCCCCGCACCCCGGCTTCGCCCGGAAATCGTCTGGACGAAGCCCTCCGGCCGGCCGGCGTTCTCCGGGCGGCCCAGGACCCGTTGGTAGCGTCGGACCGCCCCGTGCCTCCGACCGAGAGAGACCTGATGCCCCCGACGATCCGCAGGGCCGTGATCCCCGCCGCCGGACTCGGCTCCCGACTGCTGCCGCTGACGAAGGCGACGCCGAAGGAGATGCTGCCGGTCGGCGACAAGCCGGTGATCGAACACACCGTGCGGGAGCTGGTGGACTCCGGCATCACCGACATCACCATCGTCGTCTCCGGCGGCAAGAGCCTGATCCAGGATCATTTCCGGCCCAATCCCGGGCTCGTGGAGCAACTGCGCGCCGACGGGAAGACCGCCTACGCGGACGCCGTCGAGGAGGTCGCCGAGCTGGCCCGCCGCGGCCACATCACCTACCTCGACCAGTACGGCCCGTACGGCAACGGCACGCCCGTGCTGAACGCCGCCCGCTCCTTCGGCGACGAACCCGTCCTGGTGCTCTGGCCCGACGACGTGTTCGTCGCCGACGTGCCGCGCGCCCAGCAGCTGATCCGCGCCTACGAGCAGACCGGCTGCCCGGTGCTGGCCCTGCTGCCGATGGATCCGGCCGACTCCCAGCGTTACGGCGTGCCCCTCGTCAAGGAGGACCTGGGCGAGGGCCAGTTGCGCATCACCGGACTGGTGGAGAAGCCCGCGCCGGCCGACGCGCCGTCCCCGTACGCGGCCATCGGCGGCTACGTCGTCACCCCCGGCATCATCGACGAGCTGCGCGAACAGACCCGCCGCTGGTACGAGCACCGCACCGGCGAGGTGTACCTGACCGACGCCATCAACGCCTACGCCGCCAGCCGGGCCGTGTACGGGCAGGTCATCCAGGGCCGCTGGTACGACACCGGCAACCCGGCCGACTACCTCGTCGCCCAGATGGCCTTCGCCCTGGCCCACCCCGAGTACGGTCCCGTCCTGCGCGGCCTGGTCAGCGGCCTCGACGAGGAGCGGGAGGACACCCCGGATACGGTATGATCGTTTCAGAGCTGGTCGCCGCTGAAGCCGGTGGCCGGGTTTGCGTTGGTGGTCCAAGGAAAGACGCCCCGCTTCCTGTGGGGAAATGCAGGTGCAAGGCCTGCCCGGCGCTCCATTCGGTGCCCGTCCGCGTGCTGCGGACGGGCACCGTCGCGTTTCCCCCTCGCACCCCGTCGGTTTTCGTTGCCTCGGGCCACCCTTTCGGGCTAAAGATCCCGCTTCACCCCGCTTCAGCCGCCTTGATCCAAGTCCTGGCTGATATGAAACCTCCTGGCTAAAAGGAATCTTCAGGGGCGGGTATGACAACAGCACAGGTCGGCGTGGTGATCGTCGGCGCGGGCCCGGCCGGGCTCGTGCTGGGGAATCTGCTGCTGGACCGCGGCATCGACTGCGTGATCCTGGAGCGGCGCGAGCGGGCCGCGGTGGAGGGCCGGGCCAGGGCCGGTTTCCTCGCCCCCCGTGCCGTGCGGATCCTGACCGGGAACGGCCTGGCGGCCGGGCTGCTCGCCCGCGGACGCACCCACACCACCTGCCTGTTCCGCAGCGACCGGGGCGAGTTCACCCTGGACTACGGGAAGCTGGGCTCCGGCGAGCCGCACACCGTCTACCCGCAGCAGGAACTCGTACGGGACCTGATCGCCGCGTACCTGCGGCGCGGCGGCCACATCCGGTTCGGCACCGAGGCCGAGGAGATCACCGACGGCCGGGTGCGGGTGCGCAGCGGCACGGACGTCACCGGGCGGTACGTCGCCGGGTGCGACGGGCACCGGGGCATCGGCCGCGCCACCCTGACCGCCCACGGCACCCGGACCGCCCGCCGGGACCACGGCGTCTCCTGGCTCGCCGTCCTGGCCGCGGCCCCGCCCAGCCTGCCGGCCACCGGATACGCCCTGCACGAGCGGGGGTTCGCCGGCCACATGGCCCGCACCGCCGCCGTCACCCGCTACTACCTCCAGTGCCCGCGCGGCACCGACCCCGCCGACTGGAGCGAGGACCGGATCTGGACGGAGCTGGCGACCCGGATGCGAACGGCCGAGTTCGGTCCGCTGCGCGAGGGCGCCGTCCTGGAGAAGGCACGCGTCGACCTGCGCTCCGACGTCCTGGAGTCCCTCGGCACCGGACGGCTCTGGCTGGCCGGTGACGCCGCCGGCCTCATCAGCCCGTCCGCCGCCAAGGGCGCCAACCTCGCCGTCGTACAGGCCGAAGCGCTCGCCCGCGCCCTCGCGGAAGCACTGGCGCACGGCGACGAGGCCCCTCTCGCCCGGTACGCCGGCGCCTGCCTGCCCCGCATCTGGCACGCCCACGAGTTCTCGCAGTGGATGAGCACCCTGCTGCACGGCCCCGACGGCGACGACGACACCGCGCGCTACGGGCGGGCGCTGCAGTACGCCCGGCTGGAGAGCCTCCGCACCCTGCGGTCCCACCAGGACTTCTTCGCGGAGAACTACACCGGCATCTGATCCCCGGGACCCACACCCCCCGGTTCTTCCTGCCCCACGATCAACGGGAACCCTTCATGAACCTCTCCGTCGTTCAGGCATGTCTGACGGAAACCGACCTGGAACGGATCCGGCACGCCGCCGATCACGTCCGCGACCACGACACCGACCGGGTCCTCGCCGGCCTGCTGCCCGCCCTGACCGCCGAGGAGCGGGCCGACGTCTGCCGCCATCTCGTCTACGACCACACCGCCGTGCTGGTCTTCCCCGCCTCCCTGGACACCCTCCCCGACGACCTGCGGCGCGCCGGACTGGAACCGGGACCCGTCACCCCGAGCGTGGTGGTCCGCGGACGGCTGGCCCGGCGGTACGGCGCGGCCGTTGCCGACAGCCCGGTCGCCATCGTGCACGTGCCCGTCGCCGGCCGGACCGTGGAGATCTTCGCGCTGCCCGTGCCGCCCGGCTCCCCGCTGGAGGCGGTGGCCGCCGACGAACGCGCCGCCGGCCACGAGTCCCACCACGCGTTCGCCGTGACCGCGCCGGGCCGGGTGATCCCGGCCGGGCTGCGCACCCTGCTCACCGAACGCGCGGGCGCCGTCCCGGACGGCGGCGGCTACAACCGGCACGAGAACGTCACCGTCCTCTACTTCCGCACTGCCCGGCACCGCCGCTTCGAACTGCGCCTGCCCGGCCGCCACGACCCGGTGCCCGACGCCACCCTGTCCCTGCTCGGCGTGCTGACCGGCGCCTGGGCCACCCAGGCCGTGCGCACCATGGCCGAACTCCGCATCGCCGACCACCTCGCCGCCCGGCCCGGCCTGGACGCCGACACCCTCGCCACCCGCACCGGCGCCGACCCCGACGCCCTGCGCCGGCTGCTGCGCTACCTGGCGACCCTCGGCCTGCTGACCGCCTCGGCCGACGGCACCTACCACCTCACCGCCCTCGGCGAGCCCTTGCACACCGGCACCGAGTTCTCCCTGCACCCCCTCGCGCTGCTGTACGGCGGCCCGTTCTACGACTCCTTCGCCGGACTGACGTACGCCGTGCGCACCGGGCAGGAAGCTTTCGCCCACCGCCACGGGCAGCACCACTTCCCCTACTTCGCCGAGCACGCCGAACTCGGCGACCTCTTCCACCGGGCGATGGCCGCGAGCGCGGAGATGTTCACGCCGGTCCCCGACCTGGTCGACTTCTCCGCCGCACGGCGGGTGGTGGACGTCGGCGGCGGCAACGGCGCGCTGCTCGGCCGGGTGCTGCGGGCCCACGACCACGTCGAGGGCGTCCTCCTGGAGCGCCCCGAGGCCCTGGAGGCGGCCCGCGCGCACCTGGCCGGTCTCACCGCCCGC
Source organism: Streptomyces sp. NPDC091282 (assembly GCF_044757385.1). Classification (NCBI taxonomy): domain Bacteria; kingdom Bacillati; phylum Actinomycetota; class Actinomycetes; order Kitasatosporales; family Streptomycetaceae; genus Streptomyces; species Streptomyces sp. NPDC091282. Next base: position 763,464 of record NZ_JBIVUX010000001.1, on the reverse strand, counting down.
TGCACCTTCGTCGCCGGCGACTTCACCGAGTCGGTGCCCGAGGGCGGTGACGTCTACCTGCTCTCCCGCGTCCTGCACGACTGGGACGACGCGCGCTGCCGCACCATCCTGGCCCGGTGCGCCGAGGCGATGCGGCCGGGGGCCGAACTCCTCGTCGTGGAACGCCTGCTGCCCACCGCGTCCGCGGCGGCCTGGGACCTGCACATGCTGTGCAACGTCGGCGGCCGGGAACGGGACGAGCCCCACTACCGACGCCTGCTGGAGGAGGCGGGCCTCAAGCAGGTGGCCTGCCACGCCCTCCCGCTGGGTGCCTCACTGTTGCACGCCGTGCGGGTCTGAACGCTCCACCGGCCGCGCGGTCGGATCACCGCGGCCCGGTGGGGGCGGACCGCGCAGTTCCCCGCGCCCCTTTCGGGGCGCCTGAGCGGGCGGAGTGGAGGTCACGCGGCGCGGTCGCGTCCACGCGGCGGAAGCCGCACATCCGGCACAGTCCCGTGCCCCGTCAGGGGCGCGGGGAACTGCGCGAACGGCCACGACGGTGCGGCAGTCGGCCACGGGCCGTCCGCCCAGCCGGTCTGGGCAGTCGGTCACGGGCCGTCCGTCTAGCCGGTCTGTCCCATACCCGCCGCGTTCGGCCAGCTCTGCGCGTTGGGCCAGCCGGTGGCCGGCGCCGGGGCCAGTTCGGGCGGCGGCGGCGCGGGTGCCGTCATCCCGCGCACCTGCGCCGCGGTCAGCCCGCCCCGCGCCGGCACCCCGGTCGGGGTCGGCCCGACCGGAGCGGGCGGCGGCGGTGCCTGCATGGGCATCTGCATCGGCGCCTGCGGGGGCGGCGCCTGCATCGGGGCGGGCATCTGCGCCACCATCGGCTGAGGAGGCGGCGGCTGCATGACCGGCGATGCCGCCGGCATCGGCATCCCGGCCGGCGGACCGGCTACGGGGAGCGGCATGCCGACACCGGCGGCGGGAGCGGCGGCGAGACCCGGCCCCATGGCCGGTGCCGCGGCGAGACCCGGAACGGGCCCCGCACCGACGGCCTGCGCGAGCTGCATGCCCGCGCCGTTGGTCTCGCTCACCAGCCGGTCCACCGCCGCCGTACCCGAGCTGTAGCTGGTCCCGTTGCCCAGCTCGGGCACGGCGGCTCCCCTCCTGGACCCGTAGAGCACCTGCTCCAGGGCGGACACCAGGCGACGCACGTCCACCTCGGGGCGCACCACGAGTCTCAGGAAGCGGCTGGACGAACCGATCTTGTTGCCGCACTCGCGGACCAGGATGCGGTGCTCGGTGAGCATCCGGTCCCGGACCACCGTGCCCTCGGCACCGACGGGAAGCCGCACGAACAGGAAGTTGCCCTGCGAGGGGTAGACGGTCAGACCCGGCAGGACGGAGAGCTGACTGGCCATCTCCAGCCGGTCCTTGCGGACCTGGAGCAGGCTCTGCGCGTACTCGGCGCCGTGCTCCTTGAGCATGAAGACGACGTACTCGGCGAACGCGTTGAGGTTCCACTTCGGCAGCATCGAGCGGACCTTGCCGGCCAGCGACGGGTTGGCGACCATGTAGCCGAACCGGATGCCGTGCAGGCCGAAGTTCTTGCCGAGGCTGCGCAGCACGATGACGTTGGGCCGCAGCATCGCCTCCTGGACGACGCTGGGTTCGGCCTCGGCGTCGGCGAACTCCAGGAACGACTCGTCGACGACGATCAGGTCCAGGTCGGCCATCGCGTCCATGAACTGCACCAGGGCCTGCTTGTGCAGGAAGCCGCCGTCGGGGTTGTTCGGGTTGCAGACGACGGCCGCCCGGGTGCCCCGCTTGCGGATGAACTCGGCGTACTGCGCGAGGTCCAGGGCGAAGCCGTTCGACTCCTGGAGCGGGAACATGTCGACGCGCTTGCCGGTCTCCATCGGCTGGTCGGTCCAGCGGCCGAAGGTGGGGACGGGGACGGCGAGGGATTCGCGGACCAGCAGGTGGTCGATCCAGGTGATCAGCTCGGTGGAGCCGTTGCCCATGGCCACGGCCTGCGGCGGGAGCTGGAGGAGCTGGCAGAGTTCGGCGGTGATGGTGTCGGCGCTGCTCGGATAGAACGTGATGATGTCCTTCAGCCGGGACGCCATCGTTTCCATCATCGCCGGGGTGGGGAAGTACGGATTGCAGGGTATGCAGAAGTCGACAGGACCGGCCCCCTCGCCTCCCTCGCGGGTCAGTGCCGCCATCGACGGGCTGTGCGCGCCGCTGCGGAACAACGAGGTGACGTTGCCTGCCATTGAACCTCCGTATGAGGCGGGCCCGGTGGGGACGGCCGGGCCCGTCGCCTTGGGTGGCCCGCGCGGGGGAGCACGGGCCGTCCTTGAGTACGGAGCCGCGCGTGGCGTTGTTCAACGGATGTGAAAGATGTGTGCCCAACCGTTTCCGCTCCGCGCTCCGCCGCGCGGGCGCGACCGGCCCCTTACCCGCCGCGCCCACACCGCCTCAGGCCCCGAACGAATGAACCGTCCGTGACCTGTAGGTCTGCCCCGGCCGCAGCACCGTCGACGGGAAGGCCGGACGGTTCGGTGAGTCCGGGAAGTGCTGGGTCTCCAGGCACAGTCCGTCGCCCTGCCGGTAGGTGCGGCCGGAGGTCCCGGTGAGGGTGCCGTCGAGGAAGTTGCCCGAGTAGAACTGCAGGCCCGGCTGGTCGGTGGCGATCTCCAGGGTGCGCCCGGAGCGCGGGTCGCGCAGGGTGGCGATGTGCTCCGGCCGGGCGGTGACGCCCTTGTCCAGGACCCAGTTGTGGTCGAAGCCCTTGGCCTGCACCTGCTGGGGGTGGCCCGCCCGGATGTCCCGGCCGACCGGCTTGCCCTCGCGGAAGTCGAAGGGGGTGCCGGAGACCGTCGCCAGCTCGCCCGTGGGGATCAGGCCCGCGTCGGTGGGCGTGTAGCGGCCGGCGGCGATCGTCAGTTCGTGGTCCTCGATCGTGCCCGTGCCCTCGCCGGCCAGGTTCCAGTAGGTGTGGTTGGTGAGGTTGACGACCGTCGGCCGGTCGGTGGTGGCCCGGTAGTCGATGGTCCAGTCGCCGTGCCGGCCGAGGGTGAAGGTGACCTGCGTGCGGAGGGTGCCCGGGTAGCCCATCTCGCCGTCGACGCTCGTGTAGTGGAGGTGCAGGCCGACGTCGGAGCCCGAGGTGAAGCCCTCGACGTCCCAGACCTTCGTGTTGAAGCCCTTGGCGCCGCCGTGCAGGCTGTTGACGCCGTCGTTGACGGAGAGCTGGTGGCTCTTGCCGTCGAGGGTGAACTGCCCCTTGGCGATCCGGTTCCCGTACCGGCCGATGGTCGCGCCGAAGAACGTGGTTCCGGCGACGTACGCGGCCAGGTTGTCGTAGCCGAGCGACACATTGGCGTACCTGCCGTGCCGGTCCGGGATCTCCAGGGACTGGATGATGCCGCCGTAGGAGAGGACCTTGAGGCGGGTGCCGCCGTTCTCCAGGGACCAGCGGTGGACCTTGGTGCCGTCGGCGAGCTTCCCGAAGAGCTCCCTCACCGGCTTCCGGCCTCCCGAGGAGGCCTCGGCGCCCGCCGCGGCAGCGGCTGATGTCGCCGTCGTGCCGAGTGCGGTGGCGGCGATCCCCGCCGCCGCGGCTCCCGCGATGACCGTGCGTCTGTTCAGTTCCATGTGCGGCTCCTGGGAGAGGAGAGGCCCCGCCGTGCGGCGGGACCCTTGCTGACTACGAACCGGACTTGCGCTTGTTCCACACGTCGAAGCCGACCGCCGCGAGGAGGGCGAGTCCCTTGATGACCTGTTGCCAGTCGGTGCCGACGCTGAGGAGGTTCATGCCGTTGTTCAGCACGCCGAGGACGAGACCGCCGATGATGGCGCCGAGGATGGTGCCGACACCGCCGCTCATGGAGGCGCCGCCGATGAACGAGGAGGCGATCGCCTCCAGTTCGAAGCCGTCGCCCGCCTTCGGCGAGGCCGCGTTCAGCCGGGCGGCGACCACCAGACCGGCCAGGGCCGCGAGCACGCCCATGTTCAGGAAGACGTAGAAGGTGACCTTCTTGTCCTTGACGCCGGACAGCTTGGCCGCCGGGAGGTTGCCGCCGATCGCGTAGATGTGCCGGCCGAAGACCGCGTTGCGCATCACGTAGCCGTAGCCGACGACCAGGGCGCCCAGCACGATCAGGACGATCGGGGCGCCCTTGTAGCTGGCGAGCAGCAGGGTCAGCACGAGGATCGCGGCGGTCAGCGCGGTCAGCTTGAGCAGGAACAGCCGGGTGGGCGGCACGTCGAGGGCGAACTCCTGCTGGCGGCGCCGGTCGCGGAACTCCTGCCGGACCACGGCGGCGATCAGCACGACACCCAGCAGCAGCGTGATGTTGTGGTAGTTGGTGTGCGGGCCGGCCTCGGGCAGGAAGCCGTTGCCCAGCTTCTGCAGGCCGCCGGGGAACGGGCCGATGGTCTGGCCCTGGAGCAGGATCTCCGTGAGACCGCGGAACAGCAGCATCCCGGCGAGGGTGACGATGAACGACGGTATGCCGAAGTAGGCGATCAGCAGGCCCTGGGCGGCTCCCGCGAAGGCGCCCATCGCCAGGCACAGGACCAGCGCGAGGGGCCACGCCATCCCGTGGTTGACCGTCAGCACCGCCGCGAAGGCGCCCACGAACGCCGTCAGCGAGCCGACCGACAGGTCGATGTGCCCGGCGATGATCACCATCATCATGCCGATGGCCAGGATCAGGATGTAGCTGTTCTGCAGGACCAGGTTGGAGACGTTGCGCGGCAGCAGCAGGTCGCCGTCGGTCCACACCGCGAACAGGACGACGATCAGGGCGAGCGCGATCAGCATGCCGTACTGGCGCATGTTGCGGCGCAGCCCGTCCAGGACCATCCGGAGCAGGTTCCGGTCGGCCGCCGATCCGCTCCTGCCCGGCGGGGCGGGCGCCGGGCTCGTGGCGGTGACATCCGTGCTCATCGCGTTACCTCTTTGTCCTTCGTCATGTGGCGCATCAGCACTTCCTGCGTGGCCTCGGCCCTGGGCACCTCACCGGTCAGCCGGCCGGCGGCCATGGTGTAGATGCGGTCGCACATGCCGAGCAGTTCGGGCAGTTCGGAGGAGATGAAGACGACGGCCTTGCCCTGGGCGGCGAGCCGGTCGATGACCGTGTAGATCTCGTACTTGGCGCCCACGTCGATGCCGCGGGTCGGCTCGTCCAGGATCAGCACGTCAGGCCCCGCGAAGATCCACTTGCTGAGGACGACCTTCTGCTGGTTGCCGCCCGACAGCCTGCCGACCGGCTCGAAGACCGACGGTGCCTTGATGTTCATGGACGTGCGGTAGCCCTCGGAGACCTGCCGTTCCTCGTGCTCGTCCACGATCCCGCGCCGGGCGACCTTGTTCAGCGCGGTCAGCGAGACGTTGCGGTTGATGGTGTCGATGAGGTTGAGGCCGTAGTGCTTGCGGTCCTCGGTGACGTACGCGATGCCCTGCCGGACGGCCTCGGCCACCGACCGGGTACGGATCTCCGTGCCGTCCTTGAGGACCGTGCCGCCGCCGTAGCGGCCGTAGGTCCGGCCGAAGACGCTCATCGCGAGTTCGGTGCGGCCCGCGCCCATCAGGCCCGCGATGCCGACGATCTCGCCGCGCCGGACGTGGATCGACACGTCGTCGACGACCTTGCGCTCCTGGTCGATGGGGTGGAGCACGGTCCAGTCGCGGATCTCCAGGGCCGGCGCCGCGTCCTCCTCGCGCGCGTAGGGGGTGCGCTCGGGGAAGCGGTGGTCGAGGTCGCGGCCGACCATGCCGGAGATGATCCGTTCCTCGGTCGTCTCCGCGGACTTCACGTCCAGGGTCTCGATGGAGTGACCGTCGCGGATGATCGTCACCGAGTCGGCGACCCGGCGGATCTCGTTGAGCTTGTGCGAGATGATGATCGAGGTGATGCCCTGGTTCTTCAGCTCCAGGATCAGGTCGAGGAGTTTGCCGCTGTCCTCGTCGTTCAGCGCCGCGGTCGGCTCGTCGAGGATGAGCAGCTTCACCTTCTTCGAGAGCGCCTTGGCGATCTCCACCAGTTGCTGCCTGCCCACGCCGATGTCGGTGACCCGGGTCTCCGGGTGGTCGTCCAGACCCACCCGGCGCAGCAGTTCGGTGGCGTGCCGCAGGGTCTCCCGCCAGTCGATGAACCCGCCCCTGGCGTGTTCGTTGCCGAGGAAGATGTTCTCCGCCAGCGAGAGGTACGGAGACAGCGCGAGCTCCTGGTGGATGATCACGATGCCGCGCTGTTCGCTCGCCCGGATGTCACCGAACGCGCAGGGTTCGCCCTCGAAGAGGATCTCGCCCTCGTAGCTGCCGTGCGGATGGACGCCGGAGAGGACCTTCATCAGGGTCGACTTGCCGGCGCCGTTCTCCCCGCAGATGGCGTGGACCTCGCCCTGGCGGACGGTCAGGGTGACGTCCGACAGCGCCTTGACGCCGGGAAAGGTCTTGACGATCGAGCGCATTTCCAGGACGGGTCCCGCCATGGTCTGCCTTCCAATCAGTGCGTGACGGTCGGGGGACGGCGGATCACTTGAGCTGGGCGTCGGTGTAGTAGCCGCCCTTGACCAGGACGTCCTCGTAGTTGGACTTGTCGACGCTCACCGGCTGGAGCAGGTAGGCGGGGACGACCTTGGACCCGTTGTCGTAGGTCTTGGTGTCGTTGGTCTGCGGGGTCTTCTTGTTCAGCACGTCGTCGACCATGGTCGCGGCGACCTTGGCGAGCTGACGGGTGTCCTTGTAGACGGTCTGCGTCTGCTGGCCCGCGATGATCGACTTCACCGAGGCCAGCTCGGCGTCCTGGCCGGTGATGACGGGCAGCGCCTGGCTGCCGGAGCCGTAGCCGTCCGACTTCAGCGCGGCGAGGATGCCGATCGAGATGCCGTCGTAGGGCGAGAGAACCGCGTCGACCTTGGCGGACTTGTAGGAGGAGGTGAGGATGTCCTCCATGCGCGCCTGCGCGGTCGCGCCGTCCCAGCGCAGCGTGGTGACCTTGTTCAGCGCGGTCTGGCCGGACCTGACCACCAGCTGCTTCTTGTCGATGTACGGCTGGAGCACGCTCATCGCGCCGCCGAAGAAGTACTTGGTGTTGTTGTCGTCGTTCGAGCCGGCGAACAGCTCGATGTTGAACGGGCCCTTCTTGCCGCTGTCCAGGCCCAGCTTGTGCACGATGTACGTGCCCTGCTCGACGCCGACCTTCTCGTTGTCGAAGGACGCGTAGTAGTCGACGTTCTTGGTGCCGAGGATCAGCCGGTCGTAGGCGATGACCGGGATCTTGGCGTCCGCGGCCTCCTGGAGCACGTTGTTCAGGGACTTGTTGTCGATGGCCGCGATGACCAGGCCCTTGACGCCCTGCGTGATCAGGTTCTCGATCTGCGAGACCTGGGTGTCCGGGTCGTCCTCGCCGAAGACCAGCTTGGTCTTGTAGCCCTTGGCCTTGATGTCCTTGACAAGGTTGTTGCCGTCGTTGATCCAGCGTTCGGACGACTTCGTCGGCATCGCGATGCCGATCGTGCCGCCCTTGGCGCTGCCGCCGTCGTCCTTGCTGCCGCCCTCGCCGCTCTGCCCGCAGGCGGACAGGGTGAGCGCGAGGGAGGCGGCCCCGGCTATGAGGGCGAGGGCGCTTCTACGAGTGCGCATGATGATCGGTCCCTGTTCTTCTCGTCGTTGAGATGTGAAGCGCCCCAAAGGGGCGCTGGGGGTCCCCCCGGCCGAAGGCTGGGGGAGGAACTGCGCGACCAGCCGCAACGGACCCGCAGTCCCGACGTTCATCAGGCGGAACCCTCGGTGGGGAACCGGTGGAGAGCACCCGGCAGCCGGGACCCCAGCGGCGCCATCTCCCCGTCCGCCCCGTGCCGTGCCAGCAGGTCCAGCGCGAGCCGTCCCCGCCGCACCCGCTCCCGCGCGGTGTCCAGGGTCACGTCCCGCAGGTGGGTGCCCCACGGGTAGATGCCGGGGGCCTTGGACAGGCCGAACTTCAGGTAGATCGGTGCGCCGCGCCGGATCAGCTCGGCGACCTCGTACATCCGGATGTAGCCGCCGAGGTCGTCGGGGGCCTCGATGTACATGTCCATGGGGGCGGCGGACACCCGGCGGATCTCGGTGAGGTGATCGAGTGTCAGGTCGCTCGGCACGTTGACGGAGTCGGCGCCGAGGTGCTCGAACACCGCGTACGACGCCGGGTTGACCGGTCCGACGAGCGCGGACACCTTGAGCGTGGTGCCGGCCGGGATGATCCCGGCCTGCCGGGCCCGGTGCAGGGTCCACAGCACGCCCTCGTCGGCGACCAGCAGGCAGGTGACGCCGAGTTCCGTGGCCCGCACGGCGTCCTCGACGCATCCGGCGACCGCGTCGTGGCCCCGTGCGCGCAGTCCGGCCCCCCGCGAGTCGGAGCGCACGGAGCCGCCGATGTCCCAGGTGCCGCGCGGTCCGGTGAACAGGCACAGCTCGATGTCGCGTTCGTTCGTCGCGTCGACCATCTCGGTGATCTCGGCGTCGGTGAGCATCCACACCCCGCTGCCCTGGCTGATCCGGTGGATCGGCACGTCCAGCCGCGAGGACTCCTTGAGCACGACGGCCAGCGCCTCGGGGCCCTCGCAGGAGGGGATCTCGGTGCGCCACCTGCCGCCGCCCGGGAAGGTGTGGGCGGAGGCGTCGGCGGGATCGAGAGCGGGCGCGCCCAGACCGAGGGCGGTGAGTGCCTGCTCACCGGGTCGGCGGGCCGCCGTAACGGAAGCGTCGGTCGTCACTGGCTGTCCTTCGTGTTCGATATGTCGGACGAGGTTCGCGGCTCTGGGCAGGGAAAGGGCCGGAGTGCGCCCCGGCCACGGCGAGACCAGCGCCCACCGCGGCCAGGCGGCTAGGGGTGGAGCAGCACCTTGCCCACCTTCGGGTCGCCGGCTCCCACCAGCTCGATGGCGCGCGGGAATTCGGTCAGCGGCAGCTCGTGCGTGACCAGCGGCAGCGGGTCGAGCAGCCCGGCCCCGAACACCCGGACCGCGTGCGCCCAGGCGTCCGGCGGCGCCCCGAAGACGGTGTGCACCTCCAACTGCCGTACGACGAGGCCGGTCGGGTCCAGGCCCTCGGCACCGGGGGCCGGGATGCCGGTCAGGACGAGGCGTCCGCCGCGCCTGAGCAGGGAGGCCGCGGTGCGCGCGGCGGACGCGGACCCGGCGGTCTCGACGACCACGTCGACGTCGTCCGGGAGTTCCTGGTCCCTGGTGCGGAAGTCGGTGGCGCCGAACCGCCGGGACAGCTCCTCGCGGTCGTTCCGCGTGCCGACCACCAGCAGCTCGGCCGGAGAGACGGCGCGCAGGAACTGCACGGCGAACATGCCCAGCGTTCCCGTGCCGACCACCGCGACCCGCTCGCCCGGCCGGGCCCCGCCCTTCAGCGCGGCGGCCGCGATGCAGGCGGCCGGTTCCAGGAGGGCCGCGGCGGTCAGGTCGGCGTCGTCCGGGAGGACGTGCAGCAGCCGGGCCGGCAGGGTCAGGGTGGCGGCCATGGCACCCGGCTGGGTGAACCCGGTCTCCTCGTACCCGTCCGTGCACAGGGTGGTCTCGCCGGCGTGACACCGGTCGCACACCTGGCAGTTCCGGAAACCCTCGCCGACCACCTTCCGGCCGGCCAGGCTCCCGGGGACCCCGGCACCGACCGCCCGTACCGTTCCCGACCACTCGTGGCCGGGTGTCAGCGGGTAACGGACGTACCCCTCGGGCCGGTTGCCCTGGTACACCTCGCGGTCGCTCCCGCAGATCCCGACCGCGTGCACGGCGACCAGCGCCTCGCCGGGACCGGGCTCGCGAGGGGTGTGCGGCTCGACCCGGTGCGTGCCGGGCGCCTCGACGACGACCTGGGAGCTCACTTCGACGTCCCCTTCGGCCTGCGCTGCTCCCAGCCGTCCGCCCAGAGGTCGAAGCGGGCCTGCTGCTGCGGGAACTCGGCGGCGGCGTCGGCGTCGAACTCGACGCCCAGACCCGGCGCGTCGGACAGGTGGAAGTACCCGTCGACGACCTCCGGCGCCCCCTTGACCACCTTCTTGATCTCGGCGTCGGCGAAGTCGTTGAAGTGCTCCAGGATCTTGAAGTTCGGGGTGCTGAACCCGACCTGGAGGGAGGCCGCGGTCAGCACGGAGCCGCCGACGTTGTGCGGCGCGACCAGCACGTAGTGCGTCTCGGCGGTGGCGGCCAGCTTCCGGGTCTCCCAGATGCCGCCGAGGTGGCCGACGTCCGGCTGCACGATGTCCACGGCCTGGCTCTCGAAGAGTTCGCGGAACTCGATGCGGTCGTGGATGCGCTCACCGGTGGCGACCGGGATGTCCGTCTTGGCGGCGACCTTCTCCAGCGCCTTCAGGTTCTCCGGCGGGCAGGGCTCCTCCAGCCAGGCCGGCTCGAAGGGCGCCAGCTCGCGCGCGAGCCGCACGGCCGTCGCGGGGGAGAAGCGGCCGTGCATCTCCAGCATCAGCTCGGTCCCCGGGCCGATGGCGTCCCGCACGGCCTCGATCAGCGAGACGGAGTACAGCGTCTGCTCGTGGTCCAGCTCGAAGTGCCCGGTGCCGAACGGGTCGATCTTCAGCGCCCGGTACCCGCGCTCGATCACCCCCTGGGCGGCCTTGTGGTACGCCTCAGGCGTCCGCTCGGTCGTGTACCAGCCGTTGGCGTACGCCTTGACCCGGTCGGTGACCTTCCCGCCGAGCAGCTGCCACACCGGCACGCCCAGCGCCTTGCCCTTGATGTCCCAGCAGGCCATCTCGACCACGGCGATGCCGGACATGACGATCTCGCCCGCGCGCCCGTAGTCGCCGTACTTCATCCGGCGCACCAGGTCTTCCGCGGCGAACGGGTCGGAGCCGAGGATGTGGTTGGCCTCGGCCTCCCGCAGATAGCCGATCAGCGCGTCGGTGTGACCGAGCATCCGGGTCTCGCCGACTCCCGTGATCCCTTCGTCGGTGTGCACCTGGACGTACGTCAGGTTGCGCCACGGCGTCCCGACCACGTGTGTGCTGATTCCGGTGATGCGCACGGCAGTTGCCCCTCAGCTGTTCGAGATTTCGTCACACGTTCGAAATGCTGGCGTGACAGTAAGGACGGGGCGGCGGGGGTGTCAATGGGGCGCACAGGTAACGTTTCGGCACGAGTTCCGAGTGGATTTCCGGTCGTCCACAGAACCTTCACAGGGCTGAGTGGTTAAGTGCCCCATGGGGAACTTAGTCTTCCCGCGTCATGGACTACTGCCACCCGTGCCGACGGCACCTCAACGGCGCCCTCGCCTGCCCTGGGTGCGGCACTCCCGCCGAGACGCTCCGGCCCTCCGCGCCGGAGACGACCGCCCCCGCCCCGGCCGCCACCGGTGAAATCCCCCGCACACGGCCGGAGTTCGCTGCCGACGGAGCCGGCACGACAGACGCCGATGGCGGCTACGGCGACCACGAGGCTCACGGTGACCACGAGGCTCACGACGGTCACGGCGACGAGGACGGCGAACTCCCGCCGGGCGGCCGGGCGGACCGGCGCCGGGCGGCCCGCGGGCGCGGCGGCCGAGGCCGCGGACGGGCCGCGGGAAACCCCGCCGAGGACACCGGGGACCTCGGGGACGACGACGGCACCGGGGACACCGGCGAGTTCGCCGGGGCGGACGGGAGCCGTCGCGACCGCAAGGCGGCGGCCCATCGCAGGCGGCGCCGCAGGATCCTGCTCGTGAGCGTGGCGTGCGTCCTTGCGGTGGGCGGCCTGAGCCTCGCCGAACTCGGCACCGACGCCATACCGTTCACCAGTCCGGGTTCGTCCTCGGCGGGCGGCGACACCACCGACGGCGGCACGTCGACGTCGTCGCCGGGCGCGACGGCCGCGCCGCTGGGCGACACCTCCGGCGCCACCGGCGCGGCGAGTCCGGCCTCCGCCGACCACTCCGCCTCGCCGTCTCCCTCCTCGTCGAAGGAGAAGGCGTCCGCCTCCCCGTCGCAGAGCCCGAAGGACGCGTCGGAGCAGTCGGCGACGACCGGGCCGGGCACGGGCCCGCGGACGCCGACGGCGGCACCGTCCTCCTCGGCGGCCTCGGCGCCGGCCGCGGACCCGACGACCGCCAAGCCGAGCCCGACCCCGTCCCAGAGCCACTCGTGCACGCGGATCCTGTGGTGGTGCTCCTGACGGCGGTCCCGGTCGCGGGTCTGCCCGAGCAGAGCCGGTAAATCCCGGGTCGCCGTGTCACATCCGCGCGACCCGCTCCGTCATAGGTGTGCATCCCGCCGGACCCCAACGGAGGAACACACCATGGAAGCCCGTCTGAACCTCTTCGCCAGCCCCACCGCCGGCAAGCTCATCAAGGCCTTCAACGGCGTGGGCAGGGCCGCCGAGGGGACGTCGGTCCCCGCCGCCACCCTGGAGCTGGTCAAGATCCGCGCCAGTCAGATCAACGGCTGCGGCTTCTGCCTCGACATGCACACCAAGGACGCGGCCGCCGCGGGCGAGACGTCGCAGCGCCTGCACATGGTCGGCGCCTGGCGCGAGGCGACGGTGTTCACCGAGGCCGAGCGCGCCGCGCTGGAGCTGGCCGAGGAGGGCACCCGGATCGCCGACGCGGCGGGCGGGGTGCCCGACGCGGTGTGGGAGAACGCGGCCAAGCACTACGACGAGGAGGGACTCGTCGCGCTGGTGGCGACGATCGCCCTGATCAACGCCTACAACCGGCTGAACGTCGTCTTCCGGCAGCCGGCCGGCGACTACCGGCCCGGCCGGTCCGCCTGACCGCGCCGAGGAGGCCGCCGCCGGCCCGCCCGGCGGCGGTCCGCTACGCGTCCAGCATCCGCCGCAGCAGGTCCCGCAGCGACAGCCGCTCGGCGTCCGACAGGCCCGCCAGCGGCTCGCGCGCGAAGCGCAGCCCGTCGCGCAGCTCGCCCGCGACCCGGCGGCCCTCGTCCGTCGCCGCGGCCAGCTTCACCCGGCGGTCGGCGGGGTCGGGCCGGCGCTCCGCCAGCCCCCGCGCCTCCAGCCGGTCCACGATCCCCGTCACGTTCGACGGCTCGCACTTCAGCTTCTGGGCCAGCTTCCGCATCGGCAGCGGCTCCAGCGAGAGCAGACTGAGCAGCCGCGCCTGCGCCCCGGTGAGCGCGTGCTCGCCCGCCGCCTCCTCGTAGTCCGCGTAGAAGCGGGCCACGACGTCGCCGATCAGCTCGACGACCTCCAGGGTCAGGGCGTCGGGGCGCCGGGTCTTCGCTGCGCTGGACTGTGAGGACGACATGCGCCCCAGGGTACCCCGTTACTTGACATCCTGAAATATTAATGAGCATGGTTGTTTCAGGTACTGAAGTAATCAGGAAAGGCGCACGTCATGATCAACCGCGAGTGGCACCTGCAGAGCCGTCCCGTCGGCTGGCCGAAGCCCGAGGACTTCGCCCTGGTGGAGGCGGAGGTCCCGGAGCCGGGCGAGGGGCAGGTGCTCGTGCGGAACGCATACCTCTCCGTCGACCCGTACATGCGGGGCCGGATGAGTGCCGCGAAGTCCTACGCCGCCCCCTTCGGGCTGGGCGAGGTCATGCAGGGCGGCGCGGTCGGCGAGGTCGTCGCCTCCCGCGCCGAGGGCATCGCCGTCGGCGACCACGTCCTGCACTTCCTCGGCTGGCGCGAGTACGCGGTCCTTGACGCGAGGAGCGCGGTCAAGGTCGACGCCGCGGCGGCCCCCCTGTCGACGTACCTCGGCGTCCTCGGCATGACCGGCCTCACCGCCTACGCGGGCCTGCTGCGCACCGCCTCCTTCAAGGAGGGCGACTCGGTCTTCGTCTCCGGCGCGGCCGGCGCGGTCGGCAGCCAGGTCGGCCAGATCGCGAAGCTCAAGGGCGCCTCGCGGGTGATCGGCTCGGCCGGCTCCGACGAGAAGGTCAAGCTGCTGGTCGAGGAGTACGGCTTCGACGCGGCCTTCAACTACCGGAACGGCTCCGTCGCCGAGCAGCTGCGGGCGGCGGCGCCCGACGGCGTCGACGTCTACTTCGACAACGTGGGCGGCGACCACCTGGAGGCGGCCATCGGGCAGCTCAACCGGGACGGCCGGATCGCGGTCTGCGGCATGATCTCCGTCTACAACAACACCGAGCCCGCCCCCGGCCCGAAGAACCTGGCCCGCCTCATCCAGACCCGCGGCCGGATCGAGGGCTTCCTGGTCGGCGACCACTACGACCTGCAGCCCCAGTTCGTGTCCGAGGTCGGCCCGTGGGTGGCCTCCGGGCAGCTGAAGTACCGCGAGACGGTCGTGGAGGGCATCGAGAACAACGTCGAGGCGTTCCTCGGGGTCCTGCGCGGCGACAACACCGGAAAGATGATCGTCAAGCTGTAGGACTGCCCGCCCTTTTCGGCATGCGGTAACTTCTTTCCGAAACCGCCGTCGATCGTGGGCGCGAGTCACGGCGGTCCGAGGAGAGAAGAAACCGCATGCCCATTCAGCAGTCCGACGTCCTCTACACCGCCGTCGCCACCGCCGAGAACGGCCGTGACGGCCGGGTCGCCACGGACGACGGCCGGCTCGACGTCGTCGTGAACCCGCCCAAGGAGATGGGCGGCAGCGGGTCCGGGACCAACCCGGAGCAGCTGTTCGCCGCCGGGTACAGCGCCTGCTTCCAGGGCGCGCTCGGGGTCGTCGCCCGGCAGGCCGGGATCGACGTCTCCGGTTCGACCGTCACCGCCAAGGTGGGGATCGGCAAGAACGCGGAGGGGTTCGGGCTCGTCGTGGAGATCTCCGCGGTGATCCCCGGCGTCGAGGAGACCGTCGCCCGTGACCTGGTCGAGCAGGCGCACGGGGTCTGCCCGTACTCGAAGGCGACCCGCGGGAACATCACCGTGACGCTGGTCTGACGGCGCTCGTTGCGCTGTCGGGAGGCCGCACCCCTGGACGTGGGGTGCGGCCTCCCGTCCTTCCCCGGCGGGCGGCGCTCAGCGCGTCTCGCGCGCCGCCTCGTGGACGGCCTTCGCCAGGGCGTCGTTCTCGGGAGCCGCGCCGCCCGGGAACGCGAGCCGCCGGCGCGTGTAGCCGTAGGCGACCCCGCTCCTCGGATCGGCGAACGCCTGGGAGCCCGCCGCGCCGCTGTGGCCGATCGTGCCCGCGCCGAGGAACGGGTGCCAGGTGTCCGCCGTCGCCTGGAACCCCACCGCGTACGACTTGTGGGCGCGCGCCACCAGGTCGTACCCGACCGAGTGGAATTGGCCGAACTCCGCGACCGTGTCCTCCTTCAGCAGCGCGGCCTTGCCGTCGACCTCGCTGAGCAGCGCCGCGTACATCCCCGCCAGACCGCGCGCCGAGGCGACCCCGCCGAACGACGCCGGGCCCCTGGCCCGGACCCGCGGATCGTTGGGCAGGGCCGCCAGGTCCACGGGCTCGGCGGCGTGTTCGTTGAAGGCGATCCCCGCGAGGGTGTGCGGGCCGGACGGGACGGCGTCGAGCAGCGTCTGCTGCGCGGTCGTCGGCCGCATCGGCAGGGCGGTGCGGAACCGCGGCTCGTGCGCGGCCGGCAGGCCCAGGAAGAAGCCGAGGGCGTACGGCGCGCGGACCCGCTCCTCGTACACGTCCTGGAGGGTCCGGCCGGTCGCCCGCCGTACCACCTCGCCGGTGAGCGCCCCGATGACGAGGGCGTGGTAGCCGAAGGCGGTGCCGGGGCGCCAGAACGGCCGCTGGTCGGCGAGGCGTTCGGCCATCGCCCGGTCGTCGGCCAGTTCCTGGGGGCTGAACCCGGTGTCGGTGCCGACCAGGCCCGCCCGGTGCGCGATCAGGTCCCGCAGAGTCAGCATGCCCTTGCCCTCGGCGGCGAACTCCGGCCAGTAGTAGGTGACCTTGCGGTCCAGCTCCAGCGTGCCGTCCTGCACGAGTATCGCCACGACCAGGTGCGCGGCGCCCTTGGTGGACGAGAAGACGCCGTAGAGGCTGTCCCCGTCCGCCTCTTCGCCGGCCCACAGGTCGACGACCCGCCGGCCGTGGACGTACGCGCACAACTGTCCCTCGTAGTCGGCCGGTTCGCCGGCGGCGAAGGCGGCGAACTCCTCGCGCACCGCCTCGAAACCCGCCGCGACCGTGCCGCGGACCGTGATCTCCTGCGTCATCCGTTCTCCTCAACCGAGCCGCCGCAAGCAGCTCCCCTGGTGAACAACGCCCTGCCCTCTGGTTCCTGTGAATCGGTACGGCGGGATGCACCCGTTCGACTCAACAGGGGGCGAAGAGGTCTCGGCGTCACCACCGCCCCCGCGGCCCCACGCGCCCGCCGCCCGCCGCGGCCGCACCGGTAAAGTTTTCGCCATGCGTGATCTCGGGGTGGGCTTCGGATATCTGCTCAAGGGCCAGCGGTGGGTCGGCCGGCACGGCAAGCAGTACGGCTTCGGTCTGCTGCCCGGCCTGATCACCCTCGTCCTCTACGCGGCGGCGCTGGTCGCCCTCGCGCTATGGGGCGAGGACCTCGTGGCCTGGGCCACCCCGTTCGCCGACGACTGGTCCAGCCCCTGGGCCGGTCTCTTCCGCGGCTTCCTGACCGCCGTGCTCTTCGCCCTCGGCCTGCTGCTCGCCGTCCTCACCTTCACCGCCGTCACCCTGCTGATAGGCCAGCCCTTCTACGAGAACCTCTCGGAGAAGGTCGACGAGGACGTCTCGCCGGACGGCACCGCGCCCCGGTCCGGGCTGTCGTTCTGGCGCGAGCTGTGGATCTCGGCCCGCGACAGCCTGCGCGTCCTCGTCCGGGCCGGGCTGTGGGGCCTGCTGCTCTTCGCCCTCGGCTTCCTGCCTCTGGTCGGGCAGACCGTCGTCCCGGTCGTGGGCTTCTTCGTGACCGGTTTCTTCCTCACCGAGGAACTCGCCGCCGTCGCCCTCCAGCGCCGGGGCGTCGACCTGCGCGCCCGCCTCGCCCTGCTGCGCTCCCGCAAGACCCTGGTGTGGGGCTTCGGCACCCCGCTGGGCCTCGCCTTCCTGGTCCCCTTCGTCGCGGTGTTCCTGATGCCGGGCGCGGTCGCGGGCGCCACCCTCCTCGCCCGCGACCTGCTGGGCGAGGAGACGGCCACGGAGGACCGGGACCAGGACCACCCGGACCGGCGGATCACTTCCTGAGGCTCGCGTCCGCCGCCACGGTCACGATCGCCCGCACCTGGTCGATGATGTCCACCCGGTTGCGCACGAACTCCGGATCGGTGACCTCGGTGGTGTTCCCGGCCCCGAACTGCAGCACCGGCGTGTGCACATGGCCGCCCGGCAGACTGCCGTGCAGGCCCAGCCGGTCGCGCAGCAGCGTCGCCCGGTAGGCGATCTCGTTGGACAGGTAGTCGCCGCCACCGCCGGCCCGCGCCGTGGAACCGGCGCTCGGCCCGTCCGCCCGTACGACCGGCTCCGTGCCGCCCGCCGGGATCTCGGTCACCTCGGTGTGGTCGTGGACCGGGAACCGCCCGGTCGGCGCCGCGGTGATCGCCGCGTACGGCAGGGTGGTGGACGTCCACTGCGGCTGCGAGGCCGGGTCGGCGACCGGGACGGTCTCCGTCCGGCTCACGTCGTCGTTGTCGGGGAACCCGCCCCGCCAGGCGCCGTTGGTGCGCTCCACGTCGAACCGCCCGACCCGGCCCTGGCTCACCGTCGTGAACAGGTCCACCCGCGGCAGGAAGGGCCGCAGCGTCCGCTCCACCGTGCCCCGCGCGAAGTCGTCCCAGCGGACCGGGAAGACGGCCGTCTCCACCCGCGCCGGGCCCCGCGCGGTCCGTACCACCGTGCCGTCGAGGGCCAGCGCGCTCGCCCCGGACGGGTTGGAGATCCTGATGTCCCGGTCGAGGGTGAACGGGTCGAACCCGGTGACCAGGATCCGCCGCATCCCCCGGCCCGGATACCGGATGTCGGTCTGCCCGCGCGAGGTCCGCTCCAGCACGTCCAGCAGCGCCGCACGCTGCCGTCCGCTCAGCCCGAACACCGGCTCCCAGGTACGCACGTCCCGGGTCATCCCGAGCCGCGCCCAGTACAGCGGCCGGTCGTCGTCCCGGCTGAGGTCGCCGGAGGCGGTCCCGCGTCCCTGGGCCCGGTCCACGGCCCGCCGCCACAGCGCGGACCCCTCCCGTACGACGGTCCGCCGGGCCTGCGCGTAGGAGCGGGCGCCGCCGAGCGCGCGGGCGAAGTCCGGTGCCACGCCGTCGAATCCGGACCTCCGCAGGATCTCCTGCGGCACCGCCCGGTCCAGCCGCTGCTCCTCGACGGTGGGGGAGGAGGCGGGGGAGGGCGCGGTGGCCGCGTGCGCGGCACCGGGGGCGAGCGACCCGGCCAGCAGGGCAAAGCCGAGAACACCTGTTCGAACACGCGGTGAGTGCAGAGAGTACAAGGGGGCGGCCTTCCGTCGCAGTGGGGTGCGTGGTGCCGTGCGGGCCGCAGTATCGCTCGCGGGACGGGGAGCGGTCTACGGCGCGGGGCGGTCCGGGAGGCGGGGGGCCCGCAGGTGTTTGTGAAGGGTTCGTACGGGATAGCTGTGGGGTGGGCGATCGTCGGCCGACGGCTCCCGGCCGCGGTTAGGGTCGGAGCCGGGACGCGTCCCCCCTGAGCAGCCCCGGTCCGGGACCTGACCCCTGGACCGGGGCTTGCGGCCGTCCGGGATCAGTCCCGGATCCCGAAGCCGTACACCGTCTCCGAGCGGTACACCGCGCCCGGGTCCAGGCGGGTGCTCGGGAACTCCGGGCGGTTGGGGGAGTCCGGGAAGTGCTGGGTCTCCAGCGCGATGCCGTCGC
Organism: Streptomyces sp. NPDC091282; assembly: GCF_044757385.1. Classification (NCBI taxonomy): domain Bacteria; kingdom Bacillati; phylum Actinomycetota; class Actinomycetes; order Kitasatosporales; family Streptomycetaceae; genus Streptomyces; species Streptomyces sp. NPDC091282. Next base: position 744,750 of record NZ_JBIVUX010000001.1, on the reverse strand, counting down.
CGGGCGCGAACGGGCCGCTCAGGTGCTCGGCCGTGTAGAGCTGGATCCCGGGTTCGGTGGTGGCCACGGTCAGGGTGCGGCCGGAGCCCGGGTCGTGCAGCTCGGCGATCTCCTCGGGCGCGGCGGTGACGCCCTTGTCGAGGACCAGGTTGTGGTCGTAGCCGGAGCCGACCTTGCGGGCCGTACGGAAGTCGAAACGGGAGCCGGAGACGTCCGCCAGGACGCCGGTCGGGATCAGGCCGTCGTCGACGGGCGTGTACCGGGAGGCGGCGATCCGCAGTACGTGGCCGCCCGCGTTCCCGGAGCCCGCCAGGTTGAAGTAGCTGTGGTTGGTGAGGTTCACGACGGTCGGCGCGTCGGTGACCGCCTCGTAGGCCACGCGCAGCGCGCCCGACGCGTCCAGCGTGTACGTGGCCGTCAGTTCCAGCCGTCCCGGGAAGCCCTCCTCGCCGTGCTCGCTCACCCGGGTCAGCCGTACCCCGTGCTCGACGGGCGCGACCCCCCACACCCGCTTGTCGAAGCCGCGCCCGCCCCCGTGCAGGGAGTTGGGCCCGTTGTTCGGCTCCAGGGCGTAGGACACGCCGTCCAGCGGGAAGCGGGCCCGGCCGATCCGGTTGGCGTAACGGCCGACCAGGGCGCCGAAGTACGGTCCGGGATGCTCCAGATAGCCGTCCAGGCCGCTGAACCCCAGCACCACGTCCGCCGTCCGCCCGTCCCGGTCCGGGACCTCGACCGACTGCACGATTCCGCCGTACGACAGGACCCGCACCCGGGTCCCGGCGCGCTCCAGCGTCCAGCGGTGCACCTCGGTGCCGTCGGAAAGTGTGCCGAAAAGTTCGCTCATGAGGGAAACCCTAAGCCAAGGGTCTAGTCCACCGGGTTCTCCGCCGTGATGGTCCGGTAGGCGATCGCGGCCAGCTTCGACTGGCCGTCGGTGCTCGGATGGAACCAGTCCCAGTGACTGAGCTGATCCGTCCCGAAGCGGTACGCGTACACCGCCCCGCCGTCGAAGCGGCACCGGCGGTCAGTGGCGCAGACCTCCGCCAGCACCTTGTTGTAGTCCTCGACCCGCTGCTGCACCCGGTCCCGGCGCAGCGTCGCCGCACTCGTCAGGTCGTCCGCGTCGCCCAGCATCGACGGGCAGATCCCCAGCTTCCAGATCTGCCTGCCCAGCGGACTGGTCCGCCCCTGCGACCACAGCCGCTTCAGGTTCGGCACGCTCGACACGTACACCTGGGTCTTCGGCAGCGAGGTGCGCAGGGTGTGCAGGGCGTCCTCGAACTGGGTGCGGAAGTCGGCCACCGGCGTCATCGCCCGGACCGACCTGCGGCACGCGTCGTTCGCCCCCGCCATCACCGTCACCAGCTGCGGACGGTGCCTGACCGCGTCGGCCATCTGCCCGGACAGGTCCGCCATCCGGGCGCCGGTCACCGCGTAGTTCCAGCTGTGGTCCGCCGCCGCCGTCCGCCCCAGCAGCCGGGTCGCCAGGCTGTCCACCCGGTCGCTGGTGCCGGTCGCCCAGGACACCTCGGGACAGTCCGAGAGGACCGTGCAGGCGTCGAACCCGCGGGTGATGGAGTCGCCGACGGCCGCGATCGAGGCCGGGCTGCGGTCCCACACCGGCACGGACCGCGGGGCCTGTTTCCGTCCCTCGCCCTGCGAGGACGAGCCGCCGAGCACGCCGCACCCGGCCAGCGCCAGCGCGGTGGTCGCGGCGGCCGTACCGATCAGGGCACGCGCACGCCGGCGTCGCTGCTTCCGCATACCCCGCTGGTCCTCTCCGTCGGCCGGTTTGTCCCCCTCCATAACAACGCACCGGAGTTCCCACCCCCCGTCCTGCAACGGTCCACCCCCGTACAAGCGTCCCCCTGGGTGAATGGCAGGGCTTTCCCGGCACCGGGACCGACGGTACGTCACACTCCTTGCGTCGCCGCACGGTAGCCTCGCCATCAACGCGGCCGTCGTGTCACGGCCGCCAGCCAGCAAGCAAGATGCCCCGCTCTGCCCGGAGGTTCCGGTGACGACACGTGGAGTCCTGTACGTGCACTCCGCGCCGCGCGCGCTGTGCCCGCATGTCGAGTGGGCCGTCGCCGGGGTGCTCGGCACGCGCGTCAACCTCGACTGGATCCGGCAGCCGGCCGCGCCCGGCACCTGGCGCTCCGAGTTCTCCTGGCAGGGCGAGGTGGGCACGGCCTCCAAACTGGCCTCCGCACTGCGCGGCTGGCACCTGCTGCGCTTCGAGGTCACGGCCGAGCCCTGCGCGAAGGCCGAGGGCGAGCGCTACAGCTGCACCCCCGACCTCGGCATCTTCCACGCGGTCACCGGGATCCACGGGGACATCCTGATCCCCGAGGACCGTCTGAGGGCCGCCATGACCCGCTCACAGCGCGGCGAGACCGACCTGGAGGCCGAGATCGCCAAGCTCCTCGGCAAGCCCTGGGACGACGAACTGGAGCCGTTCCGCTACGCGGGAGAGGGCGCCCCGGTCCGCTGGCTCCACCAGGTGGTCTGACGCCGGTTCACGTCCGCGGCGCCGTCGGGGGGGGGGGGGGGGGGGGGGCCGCCCCCCCCCCCCCCCCGGCGGGGGGGGCGCCCGCCCCCCCCCCCCCCCCCCCCCCCCCCCCCCCCCCCCCCCCCACCACCCCCCCCCCCCCGC
>NZ_JBIVUX010000001.1:724259-742085 GCF_044757385.1 Streptomyces sp. NPDC091282 | reverse complement strand
GGGCGCGGCGGGGGGGGGGGCGGGGGGCGCGGCCCCCCCCCCCCCCGCGGGGGGGGGCCCCCCCCCCCCCCCCCCAAACCCCCCCACCGGCCGTCGGACGGCGACGAAACGCACTGTGGCCCGAACCCCGTCACCGGAGTTCGGGCCACAGGCCTTGGACCGACGTCTCTCAGATGGTCCTGAACGCCAGCGCCACGTTGTGCCCGCCGAACCCGAACGAGTCGTTCAGCACGGCGATCCGCCCCTCGGGCAGCTGACGCGCCTTGCCCGCCACCACGTCCGCGTTGACCTCGGGGTCGAGGTCGTCCAGGTTGATGGTCGGCGGCGCCGTCCGGTTGACCAGCGCCAGGATCGACGCGACGGTCTCGATGCCGCCGGCCCCGCCCAGCAGGTGACCGGTCATCGACTTGGTCGCCGAGATGGCCATGTGGTCGACGTCGTCGCCGAACACCTTGCGCAGCGCCTTGATCTCGGCCACGTCGCCCTGCGGCGTCGACGTCGCGTGCGCGTTGACGTGCACGATCTCGGCCGGCTTCAGGTCGGTGTTGTCGAGCAGGTTCTGCAGCGCGTGCGCGATGCCGTTGCCCGAGGGCTCCGGCTGCGTGATGTGGTGCGCGTCGGCGGAGATGCCCTGCCCGACCGCCTCCACGTAGATCCGGGCCCCGCGCGCCTTCGCGTGCTCCTCGGACTCCAGGACGATCACGCCCGCGCCCTCACCGAGGACGAAGCCGTCACGGCCGGAGTCGTAGGGACGCGACGCGCCCTGGGGGTCGTCGTTGTTCTTGGACATCGCCATCATGTTGCCGAACGCGACGATCGGCAGCGGGTGGATCGCCGCCTCCGTGCCGCCGGCCACGACGATGTCCGCACGCCCGGTGCGGATCATCTCGATGGCGTATCCGATGGCCTCGGCGCCGGAGGCGCAGGCCGACACGGGGGTGTGCACACCGGCCCGCGCACCCAGCTCGATACCGACGTTGGCGGCCGGCGAGTTGGGCATGAGCATCGGCACGGTGTGCGGGGAGACGCGGCGTACGCCCTTCTCCTTGAGCACGTCGTACTGGTCGAGCAGGGTCGTCACACCGCCGATGCCGGAGGCGATGACGGCACCCACCCGGTCCGGGTCGGCGGACGCGTCCTCGCCGGCCCTGGCGGTGAAACCGGCGTCCTTCCAGGCCTCCTGAGCGGCGATCAGCGCGAACTGCGCGGACCGGTCCAGCTTGCGGGCCTGCGGGCGGGGGATGATCTCGCCCGGTTCCACGGCGATCTGTGCCGCGATACGGACGGGCAGCTCGGCCGCCCAGTCCTGCTCCAGGAGGCGGACGCCGGACGTGCCGGCGATCAGGGCCTCCCAGAACGAAGCTGCGTCGCCACCCAGCGGTGTGGTTGCGCCGATACCGGTGACGACCACGGTGCGATTGGTCGGGCTCACGGGAATTCTTTCTCCAACGGATACGGGATTCGACGGCGCCACCGCCGGGTGGCGGGGCATTACAGCCGGAGGCTAATGAACGTCTCAGGCCTGGTGCGTGAGGATGTAGTTCGTGGCGTCCCCGACGGTCTTCAGGTTCTTGACGTCCTCGTCCGGGATCTTGACGTCGAAGCGCTCTTCGGCGGCGACGACGACCTCGACCATGGACAGCGAGTCGACGTCCAGGTCGTCGGTGAAGGACTTGTCCAGCTGGACGTCCTCCACGGGGATCCCGGCGATCTCGTTCACGATCTCGGCGAGACCGTCGACGATCTCCTTCTCAGTGGCGGCCATGTCAGGCGCTCCTTCTTAGATGTTCCAGACGGTTGCTGCGGTGTTGCTGACGGCGTCCCCGGTACCGGATGCATGATCCGGCACGGAGTGCCTAGGGGAGGGTAACGACAGTGGCGGCGTAGACGAGACCCGCCCCGAACCCGATGACGAGCGCGGTGTCGCCGCTCTTCGCCTCGCCGGTCGCCAGGAGCCGCTCCATCGCGAGCGGGATCGAGGCGGCCGAGGTGTTGCCGGTGGTGCGGATGTCACGGGCGACCGTGACGTGCTCCGGCAGCTTGAGAGTCTTCACCATCGAGTCGATGATCCGCACATTGGCCTGGTGCGGGATGAAGACGTCCAGGTCGTCCGCGCTGATTCCGGCCGCGTCCAGCGCCTGCTGGGCGACCTTCGCCATCTCGAACACGGCCCAGCGGAAGACCGCCTGGCCCTCCTGCGTGATCGCCGGGAACTTGACGTTGCCCTGGCTGTCCAGCGGAAGTTCGGCCCTGTCGCCGAAGTGGAAACGGTCCCAGGGGATCGTCTGCTTGATGGTCTCCGACTTGTCGCCCTCGGAGCCCCACACGGTCGGGCCGATCGCCGGCTCCTGCGCGGGGCCGACCACGACCGCGCCCGCGCCGTCGCCGAACAGGAAGGCCGTGGCCCGGTCCTCCAGGTCGGTCAGGTCGCTGAGCCGCTCCACGCCGATGACGAGCACGTACTCGGCGGAGCCCTCCACCACCATGCCCTTGGCGAGCGTGAGGCCGTAGCCGAAGCCCGCGCAGCCGGCGGAGATGTCGAAGGCGGCGGCCTTGTTCGTGCCGAGCCGGTCGGCGATCTCCGTCGCCACGGCCGGGGTCTGGCTGAAGTGCGAGACCGTCGAGACGACCACGGCGCCGATCTGCTCGGCGTCGATGCCCGCGTCCGCGATCGCCTTGCCGGACGCCTCGACGGACATCGCGGCGACGGTCTCCTCGGGGCCCGCCCAGTGCCGGGTCTCGATACCGGAGCGCGACCGGATCCACTCGTCGGACGAGTCGATCGTCTCCAGGATCACCTCGTTGGGCACCACGCGGGTCGGGCGGTAGCCGCCGACGCCGAGGATGCGCGCGTACGGGGCACCCTTGCTGGGCTTGATCTTCGACATCGCAGTGGGCTCCTAATTCAGCTGTGCTCGGCGATGAGCTCGCGGGCCGCGTCGAGGTCGTCGGGGGTCTTCAGCGCCAGCGTCTTGACGCCGGGCAGCGCGCGCTTGGCCAGGCCGGTCAGGGTGCCGCCGGGGCACACCTCCAGGAGGGCGGTGACGCCGAGCTCCTGGAAGGTCTCCATGCACAGGTCCCAGCGGACCGGGTTGGCGACCTGTCCGACCAGCCGCTCCACGATCTCGCCGCCGGAGGCGACGGCGCGCCCGTCCCGGTTGGAGACGTAGGTGAGCTTCGGGTCGGCGGGCGCGAGCTTCGCGGCGGCCGCGGCCAGCGTGTCGACGGCGGGCGCCATGTGGTGCGTGTGGAAGGCACCGGCGACCTTGAGGGCGACGACCTTGCGGACGCCCTCGGGCTTGTCCTCGGCGAGCGCGGCGAGCTGCTCCAGGGTGCCCGCGGCGACGATCTGCCCCGCGCCGTTGATGTTCGCCGGGGTCAGGCCCAGCTTCTCCAGGTGCGCGACCGAGACCGCCGGGTCGCCGCCGAGCAGCGCCGACATGCCGGTCTCGGTGATCGCGGCGGCCTCGGCCATCGCCAGACCGCGCTTGCGGACCAGGCTCAGCGCCTCGACCTCGGTCAGGACGCCCGCGAAGGCGGCGGCGGTGATCTCACCGACGCTGTGCCCCGCGACCGCGCCCGGCGCGATGTCCGCGATGGCACCGAGTGCCGTGCCGGACAGCAGTCCGGCGGCGACGAGCAGCGGCTGCGCGATCGCGGTGTCCCGGATCTCGTCCGCGTCGGCGTTCGTGCCGTAGTGCACCAGATCGAGCCCGATGACGTCGGACCATTCACGCAAACGGTCCTGGGCACCGGGGAGTTCGAGCCAGGGGGTCAGGAAGCCGGGCGTCTGGGCGCCCTGGCCGGGAGCGACGAGTACGAGCACTCTCACACTCTCTCTTGGGGAACCCCACGGCCGCCCGTGGGGACAGGGACGAAGAACACGAGGGGGTTTTGTGGGCCCCCGACAAAATCCTATGGCTGGGGATCCCCATCGACCAGACGCCCCAGGATCAGTGCGATCCGCAGCGTGAAGGCGGATCGTACATCGGACGGCGACCATCCGGTGACGTCAGTCACACGTCGGAGCCGGTAGCGCACGGTGTTCGGGTGAACGAAGAGCATCCGGGCCGCGCCCTCCAGGCTGCTCGCCTGTTCCAGATAGACGCTCAGTGTTTCCAGCAGTGCCGAGCCCGCTTCTTCCAGCGGTCTGTAGATCTCCTCCACCAGCTGCTCGCGCGCGCCCGGATCACCCGCCATGGCGCGTTCCGGAAGCAGGTCGTCCGCCAGTACCGGCCGCGGCGCGTCCTGCCAGGCGGAACATGCCTTCAGGCCGGCCGCGGCGGCCTGCGCGGACCGGGTCGCGGCCAGCAGATCGGGTACCACGGGCCCGGCCACCACCGGTCCGGCGGCATAGGGCCCGATCAGCGACTTGGCGACGGCCAGCGGGTTGTCGTTGCCGCCCGCGATGACCACCAGCCGGTCCCCGAGCACTCCGGTGAGGACCTGCAGCTTGGCGTGCCGGGCGGCCCGCCGGATCGCCTCGACGGTCAGCTCGCTGTCCCCGTCGGGCGCGGTGCCGAGGACGACGCACACGTGCTCGGGGGAGTTCCAGCCGAGCGCGGCGGCCCGGCTCACCGCCCCCTCGTCGGCCTCGCCGCTGAGCACCGCGTTGACCACCAGCGACTCCAGCCGGGCGTCCCAGGCACCGCGTGCCTCGGCGGCCTGCGCGTACACCTGGGCGGTGGCGAAGGCGATCTCCCGGGCGTACACCAGCAGCGCCTCGCGCAGCACGCTCTCGTCGCCGGGGGCCGCCACCTCGTCGATGGCGCTCTCCATGACCTCGATGGTGGTCCGCACCATCTCGACGGTCTGCCGCAGCGTGATCGCCCGGGTCAGCTCGCGCGGGGCGGTCCCGAAGACGTCGGTGGAGATGGCCTGGGGGGCGTCGGGGTGCCGGAACCACTCGGTGAAGGCCGCGATGCCCGCCTGGGCGACGAGCCCGATCCAGGAACGGTTCTCCGGAGGCATGGCCCGGTACCACGGCAGGGTCTCGTCCATCCGCGCGATGGCCTGGGCGGCGAGGCTGCCGGACGACTTCTCCAGCCGCTTGAGGGTCGCGGAGTGCTGGTGGACTGCGTGAGCCGAGGGGTCGGACTTGCGGATTACGGGTTCGGGCACGGGGACAAGACTGCCTTATCCGGACGGGAGCCTGCGCCGCCGGGTGCCGACTGCGGTCTACGGTGGTCGCGTGATGGACGTACGGCGCGCGGCGGAGCGCTACCCCGGAGGGGACCCGGCCACCGGGATCGAGTCCCGCCACGCCTTCTCCTTCGGGCCGCACTACGACCCCGGCAACCTCCGCTTCGGCGCGGTCATCGCCTGCAACGAGGAGCGCCTGGCGCCGGGCGCCGGCTTCGACGAGCATCCGCACAGCCACACCGAGATCGTGACCTGGGTGGTCGAGGGCGAGCTGACCCACCGGGACTCCGCGGGCCACCGGAGCGTGGTGCGCCGCGGGGACGTGCAGCGGCTCAGCTCGGCGGGCGGCGTGCGGCACGTGGAGCGCAACGACGGGGCCGCGCCGCTGACGTTCGTGCAGATGTGGCTGGCCCCGGTGCGTCCCGGCGGCGAGCCGTCGTACGAGATCGTCCGCGGCATCGCCGACTCCACGCCGTACGCGGTCCCCGAGGCGGCGGCGATGCTGCACGTGCGGCGGCTGACGGCGGGGGAGCGGACGGCGGTGCCGGACGGGGCGTATGTGTACGTGCACGTGGTGCGCGGGGATGTGCGCCTCGGCGAGGCGGAGTTGGGGCCGGGGGACTCGGCACGGGTCGCCGACGCGAAGGACTTGGACGCGACGGCGGTCACGGACGCGGAACTGCTGGTGTGGGAGATGGCCGGCTAGGACGTCGTCGCGCGGGCCGGTGGGGGCCGGCCGCGCGGTTCCTCCCCCGGCCTTCGGCCGGGGGTGCCCCCAGCGCTCCTGGGGGGCGCTAGCCGCGCAGCTCCGCCAGGACCGCGTCCGTGAACGGCGGCCACACCTCGGCGGCCCAGGGGCCGAACGCACGGTCCGTCAGAGCGGCGCACGCCACCCCCGCTTCGGGGTCCACCCACAGGAACGTGCCCGACTGGCCGAAGTGACCGAACGTCCGCGGCGAGGACGAAGAGCCCGTCCAGTGCGGGGACTTGGAGTCCCGGATCTCGAAGCCGAGGCCCCAGTCGTTCGGGTTCTGGTGGCCGTAGCCCGGCAGCACGCCCTTCGTCCCCGGGTACTGGACGGTCAGCGTCGCCTCGGCCACCGTCCGCGGATCCAGCAGCCGCGGCGCCTGCAGTTCGGCCGCGAAGCGGAGCAGGTCGCCGACCGAGGAGACACCGTCCTTCGCCGGAGAGCCGTCCAGGGACGTCGACGTCATGCCCAGCGGCTCCAGGACCGCCTGCCGCAGGTACTCGCCGAACGGGATCTCCGTGGCCTTGGCGACATGGTCGCCGAGCACCTCGAACCCGGCGTTGGAGTACAGCCGCCGCTCCCCGGGCGGCGCCGTCACCCGGTGCTCGTCGAACGCCAGCCCCGAGGTGTGCGCGAGCAGGTGCCGTACCGTCGCCCCCCGCGGCCCGGCCGGCTCGTCCAGCTCGACCGCGCCCTCCTCGTAGGCGACGAGCACCGCGTACGCGGCGAGCGGCTTGGTCACGGAGGCCAGCGGGAAACGCCGTCCGTCCGGACCGTGGGTGCCGAGGACCGTTCCGTCGGCCCGTACGGCACCCGCCGCGGCGGTGGGGACCGGCCAGTTCTCGATCAGCGCGAGGCTCTGCAGCGACATGCCGACGAGCCTAAGCGGATCAGAGCGTCAGGGTCATCGTGGGGTCGGGCTTGTGGACGAAGCCGAGCGCCGCGTAGAGCGGCTCGGCCTCGGCGGACGCGGTCAGCATGACCTGCCCGGCGCCCCGCTCGCGGAACCAGTCCAGCAGCCGTGCCATGCACGCGCGCGCGTACCCGCGGCGCCGCGCGTCCGGGTCGGTGGCCACGCTGAAGACGTAGCCCGAGCGCCCGAGCGGACTGGACGCCTTGCCGATCCGGTAGTCCACCGTCCCGACGACCAGTGCGGCCAGCGCGCCGGGCCGGCCGGGGTGGTCGACGACGAACGCGGCGAAGTCCCCGTCCGGCTCGGCCAGCCGCTCCCGGAGGCCGGGCAGCGCCGGCGCGTGCCAGTGGGTGGTGGCGTCCCCGCCGGGAAGCGCGTCGATCATGATCTGGCGCAACCGCAGCACTTCCGGCGCGTCCCCCGGCCCGGCACGACGTACGAGACTCATACCCGTGCACGGTAGTCACCCGCCGTCTCCCGCGTCGCCCGCATTTTCCGCGTCCTGCCCGGTTCCGCTTGCTTGGAGCCCACTCGAAGGTCATAGCGTGGGGGCATGACGGTGATGCAGACCTCGACCGCGGCCCCCGCAGGGCAGTCCGACCGCGCACCCGCCGACATCTGTTCCGCCCCGCCCCTCAGGCATCCGCGCCCCGAGGGCCAGGACCGCTACACGATCAGCGAGGTCGTCGCCGTCACGGGGCTGACCGCCCACACCCTGCGCTGGTACGAGCGGATCGGGCTGATGTCCCACATCGACCGCTCCCACACCGGCCAGCGCCGCTACAGCAACAGCGACCTGGACTGGCTGGACTTCGTCACCAAGCTCCGGCTGACCGGGATGCCGGTGGCGGACATGGTCCGCTACGCCGAGCTGGTGCGGGAGGGCGACGGCACCTACGCGGAGCGCCGGGAGCTGCTGGAGCAGACGCGCCGGGACGTCCTGTCCCGCATCGCCGAACTGCACGACACGCTCTCCGTGCTGGACCGGAAGATCAGCTTCTACGAGAAGGGCGCCGGCTGAGACGCCCCGCGGGACGGTGAGGGGCGCCCGCGCCCCTCACAGCTCCGCCAGCAGCTCCGCCTTCTTCGCGCTGAACTCCTCGTCGGTGACCAGCCCCGCCTCGTGCAGTTCGCCCAGGTGGCGGATCCGTTCCGCGATGTCGGCGGGGTCCCTGCGGCCCGCCGACGCCGGCAGCGCGCTCTGGCCCCTCGCCCGTACCGCCTCCAGGACCGCCGCGGCGAACGGCAGCGACTCGTGCACCGGCCCGTACCCGAGCCCGAACACCACGGTCGCCGGGTCCTGGTCGGCCGGCACCGCGGCCGCCGCGCCCGTGAGGTCGTCGCGGCGCAGCAGCCGCAGATGCCCCTCGAAGACCTCCGGGGACCGCCACTCCACGCCACCGAGGTCGGCCACCGCGAAACGCTGGTCGCCCGCCTTCCACTTGGCCGTCGAGGCGCCCGTCCACGACCAGCGGAAGTGCACCGCCCTGCCGTCGAAGGTCGCCTTGCCGTCGTACGCCTTGAACTGCCGGGGCGCCTCGGGCGCGGCCACCAGGAACCTCTCGGCGGGTTCGGACGCGGACCCGGTGAGCAGCGCGCGCAGTTCGTCCGCGTAGTACTCCGCGAGGGTCTCCCGCTCGGCCGGCAGGACGAGCCGGTAGGGGTCGCTGCCGTCCTTGAGCTGCCCGGCGGCCGCCTCGATCAGGGGATCGGCGCCCGGTCGCGGCTCGGCGCGCAGGACCACGGTGCCGCGTCTGCCGGGAGTGAGCGTCACTCCGGTGAGCGCGGCGAACGGCACCCGCCGTTCCCCCAGTGTCTGGAAGAGCCTGGGTGTCCGTATCCCCCGTTCGTAGCGGATGAGCACGGAGTCGGACTCGAACTCCCAGGCGGCATGAAATCCGGCCAGTACGTCACCCATGCGGCTCATCGTATGCGGCACGTGCTTCCCAGTCCCATCCCCGCGCATACCGCACTTCCTGCTGTCTCTACGCGCGTCCGGCCATCAACGTGCCGGACAAACCCGTCCGGCACCCGTCATCGTCGTGGGCGCACGTCACCGCGCCATACGCGCCAACCCCGATGTCGGCGAGATTGCGCAGGCTGTCCGTGCCCGGCTCGAAGTAACCGGCGTGTCCCTGTGCGTCGCGCGCCGACAGCACCCGCGCCCCGAAGGCGGCGGAGACGGGGTCGGCGCCGTGGCCGAGGCCGCCGAACTCCAGGTAGGGGACGTCCTGGATCCAGTCGGTGGCGTCCCGCATCGCCCACACCCGGGCCTCGGTGCCGAGGTGGGCGGTGTTCTCGGCGCGCATGCCGGGGCTGGCGGCGACCGCTATGTCGGACACCCGGTCCGGCATGTCCTCGGCGGCGACGCCGCAGACCACCGAGCCGTAGCTGTGGCAGAACATCGACACCGGCGCGTCGCCGGGCAGCGCCCGCAGCAGCGCGTTCAGGCGTACGGCGCCCAGGGCTGCGGCCGTGCCGGTGGCCGCGCCCACCCCGAGCCCGTCGGGCGCGGTGTAGTCGGCCCAGGCGATCACGGCCGTACGGGTCGAGGGGCTCGCCGCGCGCTCCGCGGAGTACAGCGCCTTGGCCATGCCGACCGGGGCGGTGTACGGGCGGCCGGTGCGCTGGAAGGTGAGCAGGTCGGTGTCGACGCCGGGGACGACGACGGAGATCCGTTCGGCCCTGCCGAGGTTCCCGAACACCTCGGCGACGCGGCCGCTGCCGTCCGGGTCGAAGGCGAGGATCTGCCGCCCCTTCGCCGTCAGTGCCTCGTAGCGGTGCATCCGGCGGCCCGCGTCCTGCTGCCCGGCCGCGCTGAGCCGTGGGTCGTGCATGCGTTTCTTCTCGACGGCGCGCTGCTGGCCGAGGGCGATGCGGTTGGCCCGGTAGCGCAGGGCGGCCGGGGCGCCGTTCATGTTGCCGACCGCGAGCGGGTAGCGGTGCGCCAGCCGGTCGCGCTCCTGGGCGGTGAGCGAGGCGAAGAACCGGGTGAGCAGTGCGGGGGACGCCTCCGGGTCCGGCAGGTGGAGACCGTGCAGCCTGCCGTGCTCCCACTTGCCGAGGGAGGTCTGCAGGGCGGTGGTCTCGCGGTGCGCGTGCAGGGCCGTCCAGCCGGTGGTCGCGAGCATCACGAACACCACGGCCAGGGCGAGCAGCGCGCGCCAGACGTTCAGTGGCGGGGAGGTGTCGAAGGAAGTCACTGGGAGGACACACTAGGAGAACGAAGGGGTCTCGCGGTAACCGAGTGACAGGTATCACGTTTCGGCAAACGTGTGGCCGATCACGGCTCCCGCGGCCTGTCCCGGTCCGCGGGGCCGCCGCGCCAGTTCCCGGCGAGCGCCGGGCCCACCTGGTCGATGTAGGAGGCGGTCAGCTCGCGGATCGCCGCGACGCTGAAGTCGCCGCCGACCGACCAGTGCCGCTCGGTCACCCGGATGACCGCGCCGAACACGGCGACCACCAGCCGGGGCCGGGGATCGGTGTCCGCGTCGACGCCCTCCCGCTCGGCGACGATCCGCGCGATCTCCTCCTCCGTCTCCGACTGGCGCCGCAGATGGGCGGCGAACAGGGACGGGGTCGCCTCGATCATCTTGTACGTACGCAGGAACAGCTCCACCGGGACGTACCGCTCGATGGCCTCCTCGATGCTCTCCCAGCTGTCCATGACGGACCGGCGCAGCGCCTCCAGCGGGGTCTCCTCGGCCGGGCGCCGGCGCACCGCCTCGACGTAGTGCGCCTCGGTCAGCCGCGGCACGAAGAAGGCCACGTCCTCCTTGCTGGCGAAGTAGCGGAAGAAGGTGCGCTGCGAGACGTCGACGGACTCGGCGATCTCGTCGACGGTGGTGTGTTCGTAGCCCCGGGTCACGAACAGCTCCAGCCCGTTGCGCAGCAGCGCGTCCCGGGTGCGCTGTTTCTTGCGTTCGCGCAGCGTTTCCATGCCTGACAGTTACTGACTAGTGATTTCGTTTGTCAAATGTCAGCGGCTGTCACTAGCCTCCGATGTATGACTAGTCAGACCACGATCGACACGGCGGGGTCGGGGGACGCACCATCTACAGCCCTGCCGGAACGGCCGCCGGCCTCCGGCCTGCGCGGACATCCCTGGTTCACCCTGATCACCGTCGCCGTCGGGGTCATGATGGTCGCCCTCGACGGCACCATCGTGGCCATCGCCAACCCGGCGATCCAGAAGGACCTCGGCGCCACCTTCGCCCAGGTGCAGTGGATCACCAACGGCTACTTCCTCGCCCTCGCGGTCTCCCTGATCACCGCGGGCAAGCTCGGTGACCGCTTCGGCCACCGGCAGACCTTCCTGATCGGCGTCGTCGGCTTCGCCGCCGCCTCGGGCGCCATCGGACTGTCCGACAGCATCGGCCTGGTCGTCACCTTCCGCGTCTTCCAGGGCCTGTTCGGCGCGCTGCTGATGCCGGCCGCGCTCGGCCTGCTGCGCGCCACCTTCCCGGCCGAGAAGCTCAACATGGCGATCGGCATCTGGGGCATGGTCATCGGCGCCTCCACCGCGGGCGGCCCGATCCTCGGCGGCGTGCTGGTGCAGCACGTCAGCTGGCAGTCGGTGTTCTTCATCAACGTGCCGGTCGGCCTGCTCGCCCTCGTCCTCGGCGTGGTCATGCTGCTCGACCACCGTGCCGAGAACGCCCCGCGCTCCTTCGACCTGCTCGGCATCGGCCTGCTCTCCGGCGCGATGTTCTGCCTGGTCTGGGCGCTCATCAAGGCCCCGAGCTGGGGCTGGGGCGACGGCAAGACATGGACGTTCATCGCCGTGTCGGTGCTCGGCTTCGCGCTCTTCTCCTTCTGGGAGACGAAGGTCAAGGAGCCGCTGATCCCGCTCACCCTGTTCCGCTCGGTGCCGCTCTCGGCGGGCGTGGTCCTGATGGTCCTGATGGCCATCGCCTTCATGGGCGGCCTGTTCTTCGTCACCTTCTACCTGCAGAACGTGCACGGCATGGACCCGGTCGACGCCGGTCTCCACCTGCTCCCGCTCACCGGCATGATGATCGTCGGCTCGCCGCTGGCGGGCGCCGCGATCACCAAGCTCGGCCCGCGGATCCCGCTCGCCGGCGGCATGGCGGCCACCGCGATCGCCATGTACGGCATGTCCACCCTGAAGGCGGACACCGGCAGCGGCGTGATGTCCGTCTGGTTCGCGCTGCTCGGGCTCGGCCTCGCGCCGGTCATGGTCGGCGCCACCGAGGTCATCGTCGGCAACGCGGCGATGGAGCTGTCCGGCGTGGCCGGCGGTCTCCAGCAGGCCGCGATGCAGATCGGCGGCAGCCTCGGTACGGCCGTCCTGGGCGCCGTGATGGCCTCCAAGGTGGACGGCGACCTGCCGGGCAACTGGGCCGCCGCGGGGCTGCCGAAGCTGACCGACGCGCAGCTGGCGCAGGCCTCCGAGGCGGTCCAGGTCGGTGTCGCGCCGGTCGCTCCGGGGACGCCGGCCGAGATCGCCGCGAAGATCTCCGGCGTCGCCCACGACACGTTCATCTCCGGCATGAGCCTGGCCTCGCTGGTCGCGGCGGGCGTGGCGGCGGTCGCGATCCTGGTGGCGCTGCTCACCAAGCGCGGCGAGAACGCGGACGCCGGATCGGGCGTCGGGCACATCTGACGCGGACTCAGCGCACCGCACCGTCTGGTTTGTCCGTTTCTCTTCGGCGGGGTTCCCCTATCCGGGTGACTCCGCCGAAGATTCCTCGCACCGGGCACGCGCCGCAGGTCACAGTGGGTCAAGTCCTCCGCAGGGCATGGAGGGCAGCCGGGCCGCGGCGCGCTGCTGGAGGGGGGCAGCGCGCGGGCAGGTCTGCGGCGGCGGAACCGGGGTACCCGGTCATCACACCCGAACAGTCCACTGCGACCAGGGAGTTGATGATGACGAGCTTCGGGCAGCGAACACGTGGATACCCCCGTTCCCGCGGCCGCGCAGGCATGCGGGACGGGCTGGACCGTGGCACGCTCGGCATCATCGGCACGATATTCGCGGTGGTCGGCTTCTTCGCTCTCGGGATCCTGCTGGGGCCGGCGGCCCTGGTGTGCGGCTGGCTCTCCATGGGCCGGGCGTGGAACCCGAGGAGTTCGATACCGGCCCTGGTGGCGGTGGTGCTCGGGGCGATCGACACACTGCTCGCGCTGTTCTGGCTGGCGGGCGTGTCGGTCTAGGGCGTGTTGCGAAAGTCCCGTCGTTCGCCCGGAGGGCGGGCCGCGCGGCGTCAGGTGCGTGCTCTCGGCGTGCCGGGCGGAAGTCCTCGTACTGGATGTACTTGGGCTTGCGCCCGGTGCGGCGAGAGTGCGTGCATGGCGTCGCGCGGCAGGCGGGACTTTCGCAACACGCCCTAGCCCGTCGTCCGGCGGGGGCCCGCCGCACAGTTCTCCGCCCCGGGTACGGGGCACGCCGGGCACCCCGCCGGCGCCGACGGGCGCAACGCCGCCACCTCGGCCCTGAGCGCCCGCACCTCCTCGGTCAGCGAGGCGATCGCCTCCGTCTGCCGGCGCTCCTCCACGTCGTCCTTCTCGAACCGGGCGATGAACCAGGTGGCGATGTTCGCGGTCACCACACCGAGCAGGGCGATCCCGGACAGCATCAGGCCGACCGCGATCATCCGGCCCAGCCCGGTCGTCGGGGCGTGGTCGCCGTACCCCACGGTCGTCATCGTCGTGAACGACCACCACAGGGCGTCACCCAGCGTGCGGATGTTCCCGTCGGGGGAGTCGCGTTCCACCGAGAGCACGGCCAGCGAGCCGAACATCAGCAGCCCGACGACCGCGCCCACCACGTACGTCGTCAGCCGGATCTGCGAGGCCATCCGGGCCCGCCGGCCCACCAGCGTCAGCGTCGCGACCAGCCGCAGCAGCCGCAGCGGCTGGAGCAGCGGCAGCACCACCGCGCACAGGTCCATCCAGTGGGTGCGCACGAACTCCCTGCGCCGGGGCGCCAGGGCGAGCCGCACCAGGTAGTCCACGGCGAACGAGCCCCACACCACCCACTCCGCGCCCGTGCACGCGGCGGTCAGGGCGTGCCCCGCGGACCCGTCCACGATCGGCAGCCCATAGGCGACGGCGAAGGCCACCGCGAGCGCCAGCAGAGGCCGTTGGGTCAGCTCCTCCCAACGCCGCTGCGCGGACTGTCGCTCCATACGGGCATCGTAAGCAACATCGCGCCCCCGAAGGGGCGCTGGGGGCACCCCCGGCCGAAGGCTGGGGGAGGAACTGCGCGAACGGCCACGACGAAGCCGCAGTTCCCCACTACCCCACTACCCCTCCCGGCCCGAGCCGAGCGCAGCGGCTACGCGTCGCCGCCCGCCGCACCCGGATGAGCCGCCGTCACGTCCAGCAGCTGGTACCGGTCGATGGCCTGCTTGAGCACCGAGCGGTCCAGCCTGCCCTCGCGGGCCAGCTCGGTCAGCACCGCGACCACGATCGACTGCGCGTCGATGTGGAAGAACCGTCGTGCCGCGCCGCGCGTGTCGGCGAAGCCGAAGCCGTCCGCGCCCAGCGACTGGTACGTGCCGGGCACCCAGCGCGCGATCTGGTCCGGAACCGATCGCATCCAGTCGGACACGGCCACGAACGGACCCTCGGCGCCGCCCAGCTTGCGCGTCACGTACGGGGTGCGCTGCTCCTCCTCGGGGTGCAGGAGGTTGTGCTCCTCGCAGGCCACGGCCTCGCGGCGCAGCTCGTTCCAGGAGGTCGCGGACCAGACGTCGGCCTTCACGTTCCAGTCGGCGGCGAGGATCCGCTGCGCCTCGATCGCCCACGGGACCGCGACGCCGGACGCCATGATCTGCGCCGGGACGGTGCCCTCGGTGCCCGCGCTGATCCGGTGGATGCCCTTGAGGATGCCCTCGACGTCCACGTCGGCCGGTTCGGCCGGGTGCTGGATCGGCTCGTTGTAGACGGTCAGGTAGTAGAAGACGTCCTCGCCGTGCGGGTGCTCGGCGTCACCGCCGTACATGCGGCGCAGGCCGTCCTGGACGATGTGCGCGATCTCGTACCCGTACGCCGGGTCGTAGGCCACGCAGCCCGGGTTGGTCGAGGCGAGCAGCTGGGAGTGGCCGTCGGCGTGCTGGAGGCCCTCACCGGTCAGCGTCGTGCGTCCGGCGGTCGCGCCCAGGACGAAACCACGGGACAGCTGGTCGGCCATCTGCCAGAACTGGTCGCCGGTGCGCTGGAAACCGAACATCGAGTAGAAGACGTAGACCGGGATGAGCGGCTCGCCGTGGGTCGCGTAGGCCGAGCCCGCCGCGATCAGGGAGGCGGTGCAGCCGGCCTCGGAGATGCCGTCGTGCAGCATCTGGCCGGTCGGCGACTCCTTGTAGGCGAGCAGCAGATCCCGGTCGACGGACTCGTACTGCTGGCCGAGCGGGTTGTAGATCTTCGCGCTCGGGAAGAACGAGTCCATGCCGAAGGTGCGGTACTCGTCCGGCGCGATGAGGACGAAACGCTTGCCGATCTCCTTGTCCCGCATGAGGTCCTTGAGCAGTCGTACGAACGCCATGGTGGTGGCGATGGACTGCTGGCCGGTGCCCTTCTTCACGGTCGCGTACGTCTTGTCGTCCGGCAGGGGGAGCGGCTGGGAGCGCACGACGCGGGTCGGCACGTACCCGCCGAGCCCCTTGCGCCGGTCGTGCATGTACTGGATCTCCTCCGAGTCCCGGCCCGGGTGGTAGTACGGCGGCAGGCCGGACTCCAGCTCCCGGTCGGAGATCGGCAGGTGCAGCCGGTCGCGGAAGCCCTTGAGGTCGGCGACCGTCAGCTTCTTCATCTGGTGGGTGGCGTTGCGGCCCTCGAAGTTCGGGCCCAGCGTCCAGCCCTTGACCGTCTTGGCCAGGATGACCGTCGGCTGGCCCCGGTGCTCGGTGGCCGCCTTGAACGCCGCGTAGATCTTGCGGTGGTCGTGGCCGCCGCGGCCCAGGTGCAGGATCTGGTCGTCGGTCATGTGCTCGACCATCGCGCGCAGCCGCTGGTCGTCCCCGAAGAAGTGGTCGCGGATGTACGCGCCGGACTCGGTGGCGTAGGTCTGGAACTGACCGTCCGGGGTCGTGTTCATCCTGTTGACCAGGAGGCCGTCGCGGTCCTGGGCGAGCAGCGGGTCCCAGGTCCGGTCCCAGACCAGCTTGATCACGTTCCAGCCGGCGCCGCGGAAGACCGACTCCAGCTCCTGGATGATCTTGCCGTTGCCGCGTACCGGGCCGTCCAGCCGCTGGAGGTTGCAGTTCACGACGAAGGTCAGGTTGTCCAGGCCCTCGCGTGCGGCGATGGACAGCTGGCCGAGCGACTCGGGCTCGTCCATCTCGCCGTCGCCGAGGAACGCCCACACGTGCGAGGCGGAGGTGTCGGCGATCCCGCGCGCGTGCATGTAGCGGTTCATCCGCGCCTGGTAGATCGCGCCGATCGGGCCGAGACCCATCGACACCGTCGGGAACTCCCAGAAGTCCGGCATCGAGCGCGGGTGCGGGTAGCTGGAGAGGCCGTCCGGGTACTTCGACTTCTCCTGGCGGAACCCGTCCAGCTGCGCCTCGCCGAGCCGGTCGAGCAGGAAGGCGCGGGCGTAGATGCCGGGGGAGGCGTGGCCCTGGAAGAAGACCTGGTCGCCGCCGCGGCCGTCGTCCTTGCCGCGGAAGAAGTGATTGAAGCCGACGTCGTAGAGGGACGCGGAGGAGGCGAAGGTGGCGATGTGGCCGCCGACGCCGATGCCCGGACGCTGCGCGCGCGAGACCATCACGGCCGCGTTCCAGCGGGTCGCGTTGAGGACCTTGCGCTCGATCTCCTCGTTGCCCGGGAAGAACGGCTCCGCGCGGGTGGGGATCGTGTTGACGTAGTCCGTGCTGCGCATCTCGGGCACCGCCACCCGCCGCTCGCGGGCGCGCTCGATCAGGCGGAGCATCAGATAACGGGCCCGTTCGCGGCCGCGCTCGTCCACGGCGGCGTCGAGCGAGTCGAGCCACTCCTGGGTTTCCTCGGGATCGAAGTCAGGAACCTGACTCGGAAGGCCGCCAATGATGATCGGATTGCGATCGGATCCGGAAGCCACGCTGTTCCTTACCTGTCAGAGGGGCACTGATTCCCTGCGTTTACCTGCAAATCCCTGCGTTTCGCTGCACCGCTGTCCATCGTCCACCCCGGGGCAGTGCACGTCATCTCTACCGCGAGGTAACTCGGGCCTGGCCAAAACGCAACGATACGCCCGAGGTGTGACGCGCTTGGCAAACTCGTTCGACCGTCGTATGTGAGGATGATTCCGAAAGGCGCATAGCGGGCAAAAGGCAGTGGTGTGTGCCACACCTGACTGCGATACGGTGCCGGGAGTTGCGGCGACACGGCCGGGATCGTCACCGTTTCGGCGGTCTGAACGGCCGGGTACTTGCGCGATCCGTCCCGCCCGTGTGGACTACGGCCAATGCTTCGCGCACGCGCGTGGCTGAGTTAATCAACAAGACATGATCAGGAGGCAACCCGTGAGCGCGACCGCGGACCACGCGGAGGAGCGGACCACCCCTGCCGTCAGGCTGGGGTTCCAGCCAGACCAGGTGGTCCAGGAGATCGGCTACGACGACGACGTCGACCAGGAACTCCGTGAGTCCATCGAAGACACCATCGGCACCGAGCTGGTGGACGAGGACTACGACGACGTGGCCGACGCCGTGGTGCTGTGGTTCCGTGAGGACGACGGCGACCTGACGGACGCGCTGGTGGATGCCGTCACGTACATGGACGAAGGCGGCTGGATCCTGCTGCTGACTCCCAAGACGGGCCGTGACGGCTACGTCGAGCCGAGCGACATCGGCGAGGCGGCCACGACCGCCGGCCTCTCGCAGACCAAGAGCGTCAGCGTGGGCAAGGACTGGAACGGCAGCCGTCTGCTGACGCCGAAGGGCGCCGCCAAGAAGCGCTGAGCCGCAGCGGGGGGGCGGGGCCGGGGGCCCCGGCCCCCCCCCCCCCCCCCCCCCCCCCCCCCGCGGCGGGCCCCCCCCCCACGGGGTGGTGACCAGCAACACCCCCCTCCCAGGGG
>NZ_JBIVUX010000001.1:0-724249 GCF_044757385.1 Streptomyces sp. NPDC091282 | reverse complement strand
CTGGTGGGGGTGGGGGGTTTTGTTCTGGAGGGGGCTCGTTGGGGGGGGGGGGGGGGGCCCCCCCCCGCCGGGGGGCGGGGGGGGGGGGGCCCCGGGGGGGCCCCGGGCCCCCCCCCCCGCCCGCACGCCTCCACCGACGCTCGGAGCCCGCCGCATAGGGTGTCCTCACCCGAACAGCCCCTGACGAAGGGATGCAGCGATGGCGATCCAGGTCGGCGACAAGGCGCCCGACTTCGAGCTCAAGGACAACCACGGCCGGTCCGTGCGGCTGTCCGACTTCCGCGGCGAGAAGAACGTCGTGCTGCTCTTCTACCCGTTCGCCTTCACCGGCGTGTGCACGGGCGAGCTGTGCGAGCTGCGCGACAACCTCCCGCAGTTCGAGGACCGCGACACCCAGCTGCTCGCCGTCTCCAACGACTCCATCCACACCCTGCGCGTCTTCGCCGAGCAGGAGGGCCTGGAATACCCGCTGCTCAGCGACTTCTGGCCGCACGGCGAGACCTCGCGCGCCTACGAGATCTTCGACGAGGCCAAGGGCTGCGCGGTCCGCGGCACCTTCGTCATCGACAAGGAGGGCGTCGTGCGCTGGACGGTGGTCAACGCACTGCCCGACGCCCGCGACCTGAACGACTACGTGCGCGCGCTCGACGCCCTGTAGGCGGCGCGCCCCGCTCGTGTGGCGGAGCGTCCCCGAGGCGTGCCGCCGAGGTGTCCCGGCGGTGTCCGCCCGGACGTCCCCTAGGGGCCGCGAGGGCCGACACCCGGTAATTCTTCGGGGTGCAGGGCCTGCGGGCAGCGGGAACCCGTCACTAGGATCGAAACGTTGATCCGGTATCCGAAGCACGACGGGGGCTCCCCGCCCCTGGACACCACAAGGGAGGACTCGTGGGAGTCAGCCTCAGCAAGGGCGGCAACGTATCGCTGACGAAGGAGGCCCCGGGCCTGACCGCGGTCCTCGTCGGTCTGGGCTGGGACGTCCGGACCACCACCGGCACGGACTTCGACCTGGACGCCAGCGCTCTGCTGCTGAACGCCGAGGGCAAGGTCGGCAGCGACCAGAACTTCGTCTTCTTCAACAACCTCAAGAGCCCCGACGGCTCGGTCGAGCACACCGGTGACAACCTCACCGGTGAGGGCGAGGGCGACGACGAGGTGATCAAGGTCAACCTCGCCACGGTCCCCGCCGACGTCGACAAGATCGTCTTCCCGGTGTCGATCTACGACGCCGACAACCGCCAGCAGTCCTTCGGCCAGGTCCGCAACGCGTTCATCCGCGTGGTGAACCAGGCCGGCGGCGCCGAGATCGCCCGGTACGACCTGTCCGAGGACGCCTCGACGGAGACCGCGATGGTCTTCGGCGAGCTGTACCGCAACGGCGCGGAGTGGAAGTTCCGTGCCATCGGCCAGGGCTACGCCTCCGGCCTGCGCGGCATCGCCCAGGACTTCGGCGTCAACGTCTGAGCCGAGCCGCGGGGCCCAGGCACTCGCACGTCCGCTCTGTCCGGCGCCGCACCGTTTACGGTCGGCGCCGGACGCGCAGGACAACCGGAGAAGCACCACAAGGGGAGGACCAACACCATGGGCGTCACGCTCGCCAAGGGAGGCAATGTCTCCCTCTCCAAGGCCGCACCGAACCTCACCAACGTCATGATCGGACTCGGCTGGGACGCCCGCTCCACCACCGGCGCCCCCTTCGACCTGGACGCCAGCGCGCTGCTGTGCAGGGACGGCCGGGTGATGGGCGACGAGTGGTTCGTCTTCTACAACCAGCTCAAGAGCCCCGACGGCTCCGTCGAGCACACCGGCGACAACCTCACCGGCGAGGGCGAGGGGGACGACGAATCGATTCTGGTCGACCTGCCGAAGGTGCCGGCCGAGTGCGACAAGATCATCTTCCCGGTCTCCATCCACATGGCCGACGAGCGCGGCCAGACCTTCGGCCAGGTCTCCAACGCGTTCATCAGAGTCGTCAACCAGGCCGACGGCCAGGAACTGGCCCGCTACGACCTCAGCGAGGACGCCTCCACCGAGACCGCCATGATCTTCGGCGAGCTCTACCGGTACCAGGGCGAATGGAAGTTCCGGGCGGTCGGCCAGGGCTACGCGTCCGGCCTGCGGGGCATCGCGCTCGACTTCGGCGTGAACGTCTCGTAGGGCCCGTCACAGCCGGATTCAAGGCCCACGCGAGCCGTAGGACACCCATGCCCTCTAGACTCCGTGGTCAACAGTGAGTAAAGCCGGGTACGGCGCGGGGTACACCTACCCCCAGACATCGTCTGGGCGGTGCCCCCACAGACGACGATTGGGTAGCCAGTGCTTCTGAAAACCTTCGGCTGGTCGTTCGCGATCACCGCGCTCGGCCTGGTCGCCGCGGTCTTGTACGGGGGGTGGGAGGCCTTCGGCCTCGTGGCCATCCTCGCCGTCCTGGAGATCTCCCTGTCGTTCGACAACGCGGTGGTCAACGCCGGGATCCTGAAGAAGATGAACGCCTTCTGGCAGAAGATCTTCCTCACGGTCGGCGTGCTCATCGCGGTCTTCGGCATGCGGCTCGTCTTCCCCGTCGTGATCGTCGCGGTCACCGCGAAGATGGGCCCCATCGAGGCCGTCGACCTCGCCCTCAACAACAAGGACCGCTACCAGGAACTGGTCACCGACGCCCACCCGGCGATCGCCGCCTTCGGTGGCATGTTCCTGCTGATGATCTTCCTCGACTTCATCTTCGAGGACCGGGACATCCAGTGGCTGCGCTGGATCGAGCGCCCGCTGGCCAAGCTCGGCAAGGTCGACATGCTGTCGGTCTGCATCGCCCTGATCGTCCTGCTGATCACCTCCTTCACCTTCGCCACCCACGCCCACCAGCACGGCGGCGGCCACGTGGACAAGGCGCAGACGGTCCTGATCGCCGGCATCGCAGGCCTGATCACCTACATGATCGTCGGCGGCCTCTCCGGGTTCTTCGAGGACCGGCTCGAAGCCGAGGAGGAACGCGAGCACGAGGCGGAGGAGGAGGCCGAGCGCACCGGCAAGAAGAAGTCGGCGGTACTGCTCGCCGGCCAGGCCGCGTTCTTCATGTTCCTCTACCTGGAGGTCCTGGACGCGTCCTTCTCCTTCGACGGCGTGATCGGCGCCTTCGCCATCACCAACGACATCGTGCTCATGGCCCTCGGCCTCGGCATCGGCGCGATGTACGTCAGGTCGCTGACGGTCTACCTGGTCCGGCAGGGCACCCTCGACGACTACGTCTACCTGGAGCACGGCGCCCACTACGCGATCGGCGCGCTGGCGGTCATCCTCATGGTCACCATCCAGCACGAGATCAACGAGGTCATCACCGGTCTCGTCGGCGTCGTCCTGATCGCCTGGTCGTTCTGGTCCTCGGTGCGGCGCAACCAGCGGCTGGCGGCGGCCGAGGGAAAAGCGGGGACGGACGAGAAGGCTGAGGTCTCGTCCGCCGTCTGAACCGGCCCGCCGGGCCGGAAACGAAGGGTGTGACACCCTTCGTTACGAGGAACGCTCTGTTCGGGGCGGCCGACACGGTCGGCCGCCCCGCGGCGTCGGCGGAAGTCTCTGGGGGCGGGAATGGGTTTCTTCGACGGGCTGCTGGGCGGCCGGGCGGCCGAGTTCGACTCGGGCAGCGCCGCGTCCAACTCGATCGAGCTGACCAAGCGGCACCAGCAGGTGTCCCTCACCAAGCAGGGCGCGGCCACCGGCAACCTGCGCATCAACCTCGCCTGGCGGATGCGGACGTCCGACTTCGACAGCGAACAGCGGACCAGCCTCTTCAGGCACCCCTTCAAGGCGCTCAAGCCGCCGGAGGTGCTCGGCCACGGGCAGAGCATGGTCAACGTCGACCTCGACCTCGGCGCGCTGTACGAGCTGAGCGACGGCAGCAAAGGGGTCGTACAGCCGCTCGGCGGCCTGCTCGGGGACGTCAACGCACCGCCGTACATCAAGCTCAGCGGCGACGACCGGTTCGGCTCCGCGTCCGGCGAGACGATGTACGTCAACCTCGACCACCGCGACGACATCAAGCGGCTGCTGGTCTTCGTGTACATCTACGACCAGACGCCCGCGTTCGACCGTACCCACGCCGTCGTCACGCTCTACCCGAGCAACGGGCCGCGGATCGAGATCGGCCTGGACGAGCGGCACCCGCAGGCCCGGTCCTGCGCCGTGGTGATGATCGAGAACGTCAAGGGCGAACTCGTCGTCCGGCGCGAGGTCAAGTTCGTCTACGGCTTCCAGGGCGAGCTGGACCGGCTGTACGGGTGGGGACTGCAGTGGGGCCGCGGCTACAAGACGAAGGTCGAGAAGTAGGCCGTCCCGCACGGACCGGGGCCGGTCACCGCCCGATGAACTGCGGGCCCTGCGGAGGCAGCCGGAAGTCCGAGTTCGGCACCGTCGCCACCGGGACCGGCTGCGGGTAGCCGTAGCCCGACGGGGGCTGCTGCTGCGGGTAGCCGTAGGACGGCTGCGGGGCCGGTGAGGCGGGCTGCGGATAGCCGTAGGCGGGCTGTGTCGGGACCGAGGCCGGCTGCTCGGGCGGCAGCGGCTGGGCGGCCTGGGGCTCGTCCAGCGCCTCCGACTCGTCCACCGAGATGCCGAAGTCGGTCGCCAGGCCCTTGAGGCCGTTGCTGTAGCCCTCGCCGAGCGCGCGGAACTTCCAGCCCTCGCCCCTGCGGTACAGCTCGCCGCAGATCAGGGCCGTCTCGGCGCCGGTCTCCGGCCTGATGTCGAAGTGGGCCAGCGGCTCGGCGTCGGGAGCAGAGGCGTCGTACAGCAGGATGCGCAGGGCGGGTACGTGCTCGAAGGGGATGCCGTCCGCCGATGCGACCAGGAGGATTCGGCCGACACTGGGCTCGACACCGGGGAGATCTGTCTGGATCGTGTCGGTGAGACCTTCGGGCACCCGTTTCTTGCCGAGCCGCCAGACCTTCCCGGACGGGTGCCGGGGCTGGTTGTAGAAGACGAAGTCCTCGTCGGATCGCACACGTCCGTCGGGGCCGAGGAGCAGCGCCGAGGCGTCCACGTCCGGAACTCCCTGCCCGGGCGTCCAGCGCAGCACCGCCCGGACCGTGGTGGCCTCCAGCGGGACGTTCGACCCCTTCAGCATCGCGTGCGTCATGCGGTCATCCTGCCCTCTCGGTCCTGGTCACGACAACGCGGGGGGCCTCGCGCCCGACACAGCCGGGTTACCTGGAATTCATGCCCGGCGGGAACCCTCGACATGGCTTTGTACGTACTATTACCGGCCACCCTTTACCCAATCCACAGGCCAGGCCCACGCCACGGGGGAGTTCTATGCGTCATTTCGGGCACATCGCACCTGAGGTGCGCCGGCGCCTCTTCCACCAGGAGCCGTGCGAGTTCACCGCCGGCTCCCCGGCCCGGCTGCTCTCCGCGGCCCTGGGCGCCACGCTCTACAGCCCGGCCACCCGGGAGCGGCTCGCGGACGACGTCGTCAAGCAGGCCGGACTCGGCGTGGTCTCGATGGTGCTGTGCCTGGAGGACTCCATCGGCGACGAGGACGTGGCGGCGGGCGAGGAGAACCTCGTCCGCCAGTTCGCCGACCTGGCCGCCCGGGTCCGGCAGGGCGTGGAGCTGCCGCTGCTCTTCATCCGGGTCCGCGAACCCGAGCAGATCCCCGACCTCGTACGGCGGCTCGGCGACAGCGTGCCGCTGCTGTCCGGCTTCGTGTTCCCGAAGTTCACCGAGGAGCGCGGCATCCCCTTCCTGCAGGCCCTGGACGGCGCGGAGGCGCTCAGCGGCCACCGCCTGTTCGGGATGCCCGTCCTGGAGACGCCCGAGCTGATGTACCGCGAGACGCGCGTGGACGCCCTGGAGGGCATCGCCCGCGCCGTCGACAAGTACCGCGACAAGGTGCTGGCCCTGCGCCTGGGCGTGACCGACTTCTGCTCCTCGTACGGGCTGCGCCGGGCGCCCGACATGACCGCCTACGACGTGCAGATCATCGCCTCCGTCATCGCCGACGTGGTGAACATGCTGGGACGGGCCGACGGCACCGGCTTCACGGTGACCGGACCGGTCTGGGAGTACTTCCGGGTGCCCGAGCGCATGTTCAAGCCGATGCTGCGGACCAGCCCGTTCCTGGCCGAGCAGGCCGTGGAGCTGCGGACCCGGCTCATCGAGCACGCCATGGACGGCCTGCTGCGGGAGATCTCCCTGGACCAGGCCAACGGGCTGCTCGGCAAGACCTGCATCCACCCCTCGCACGTCATCCCCGTGCACGCGCTGTCGGTCGTCAGTCACGAGGAGTTCTGCGACGCCCAGGACATCCTGCGGCCGGAACGGGGCGGTGGGGGTGTACTTCGCTCGGCGTACACGAACAAGATGAACGAGGTGAAGCCGCACCGCGCCTGGGCCGAGCGGACCATGCTGCGGGCCGAGGTGTTCGGCGTGGCCAACGAGGACGTCGGCTTCGTGGAGCTGCTCGCCGCCGGAATCCCCGGCTGACGGGCCCTAGGGGACGACACAGGAAGCTCATGAACATCGCAGTGAACAACGGGGACTGGTCGGGCAGCTGGGTCGCCGAGCGGCTCGGCGTCGAACTGGAGGGCGACGACGGTCTGCGGGCGCTCCTCGGGCTCGCCCTGCGCCGCAACCCGAAGCGGGCCCATCTGCTGGTCTCCAACGTGCTCGGCAAGCACGTGCCGCAGTCGCCCGCGGTGGTGTACGGGCACGGGTTCGCCCTGGGCCGGCGGGTCCGCGACCTCCTCGGCGAGACGGAGGCCGGCCGGGCGGTCGTCGTCGGCTACGCGGAGACGGCCACGGGCCTCGGGCACTCGGTGGCCGACGGCATCGGCCTCGCCCCCTACCTGCACTCCACGCGGCGCCCGGTACCGGGGATGACACCGGCCGGCGGCTTCGAGGAGTCCCACTCCCACGCGACCTCGCACCTGCTGCTCCCGGAGGACCCGGCCCTGCTCTCCGGCGACGGCCCGCTGGTCCTGGTCGACGACGAGTTCTCCACCGGCAACACGATCCTGAACACGATCAGGGACCTGCACGCCCGCTATCCGCGGAAACGTTACGTCGTGGTGGCTCTGGTCGATATGCGGTCACCGGCCGACGCGGGACGGCTCGACGGCCTCGCCGACGAGATCGGCGCCGGGGTCGACCTGGTGGCCGGGGCCTCCGGGACGGTGAAGCTGCCCGACGGCGTCCTGGAGAAGGGCCAGGAGCTGGTGGCGCGGTACGAGGAGGGCGCTGCGGCGGCCGATGTGTCTGCCGCGCCCCTTGCCGGGGTTGCCGTCGAAGCCGACGACCGGTCCCCCCACCCAGGGGCACGGGGAACTGCGCGAACGGCCCCCACCGGGCCGCGGGCGACCGGCGACCGCACCGCCCCCACCGCCCCGCACGTCACCGGTGTCGACCTGCACTGGCCGCACGGCCTGCCCGACGGCGGACGCCATGGCTTCACCCCCGCGCACCGCATACGCCTGGAAACGGCCCTGCCGGCGATGGCCGCCCGTCTCGCCGAGGCGCTGCCCCTGGGCGCCCGCCGCGTCCTCGCGCTCGGCTTCGAGGAGCTGATGTACGCCCCCCTGCGGGTCGCGCGCGAGCTGGAGCCCCTCGTCGCCGCCGAGGTCCGGTACTCCACCACCACCCGCTCGCCCGTGCTGGCCGTCGACGACCCCGGCTACGCCATCCGCAGCCGTCTCGTCTTCCCGGCGCACGACGACCCCGCCGACGGCCCCGGCGAGCGCTACGCCTACAACGTGGCCGGCGCCGGCTTCGACGCCGTGGTCGTCTTCGTCGACTCCGCCGGCGACACCCCCGAACTGCACGCACCGGACGGCCTGTTGGCCCGGCTCGGCGCGCATGTCCCGCATGTCCTGCTCGCGGTTGTACCGTCGTACGTCCCCGCGCTGACCGAAGAGAGCCCCGCCATGCTGCCCGAGCCCCTTCGCGGCCCCGCCTTCTCCTCGTATCCGCCGGAGGACGTCGGCTGGCTGCTCCAGGACCTCTCGGAGGTCACGCTGGAGGCGCCGACCGAGGAGCGCGAGGAGGCCATCCAGAGCGGCGGCGCGCACTACGCGGAGTCGCTGCCGGTGGAGTACCAGCCGAGCGAGCGCTACCAGGCGCTCTTCCACGCGGCCCTGGAGACCTCGGCCGCGCGGATCGCGCAGGCGGTCGGCGTCGTGACGGAGACCGTGCTGGCCGAGCGGTCCGCCCGGCCGGTCCTGGTCTCGCTGGCCCGCGCCGGGACCCCGGTGGGCGTGCTGATGCGCCGCTGGGCGCGGTTCCGCTACGGCGCCGAACTGCCGCACTACGCCGTGTCGATCGTGCGCGGCCGCGGTATCGACGCCAACGCGCTGCGCTGGCTGGCCGCCCGTCACGACCCGCGGGACGTCGTCTTCGTGGACGGCTGGACCGGCAAGGGCGCGATCACCCGGGAACTCGCCGAGGCGGTCGTGGAGTTCGAGGAGCGCGAGGGCGTATCCGGGTTCGACCCGGAGATCGCGGTGCTCGCCGACCCCGGGTCGTGCGTGCGGACGTACGGCACCCGGGAGGACTTCCTGATCCCCTCCGCCTGCCTCAACTCGACCGTCTCCGGGCTGATCTCACGGACCGTGCTGCGGGCCGACCTGGTGGGTCCCGACGACTTCCACGGCGCGAAGTTCTACCGCGAGCTGGCCGGGGCCGACGTGTCGGTCGCCTTCCTGGACGCGATCGCCGCCCGCTTCGGCGAGGTCGTGGACGCCGTGGACGCGGCCGTGAAGGAACTGGCCGCGGCGGACCGCACGCCGACCTGGGAGGGCTGGGCGGCCGTCGAGCGGATCAGCGAGGAGTACGGCATCCACGACGTGAACCTCGTCAAGCCGGGCGTCGGCGAGACCACGCGGGTGCTGCTGCGCCGGGTGCCGTGGAAGATCCTCGCGCGGGCCGGGGCGGGCGCCGACCTCGACCACGTGCGGCTGCTGGCCGAGCAGCGAGGAGTGCCCGTCGAGGAGGTCGGCGAACTGCCGTACACCTGCGTCGGGCTGATCCATCCCCGGTTCACGCGCGGGGCGACCGGCGCCGACGGCCGGGCGGTGAACCTCTGATGGCGGTGCTGGTGGCGAGCGACCTGGACCGTACGCTCATCTACTCGGCGGGCGCGCTCTCGCTGACCATGCCGGACGCGCGGGCGCCGCGGCTGCTGTGCGTGGAGGTGCACGAGAGCCGGCCCCTGTCGTACCTGACCGAGACGTCCGCGCAGCTGCTGGGCGAACTCGGCGACGCGGCGGTCTTCGTGCCGACGACCACCCGGACCCGCAAGCAGTACGAGCGGATCAACCTGCCGGGGCCCGCGCCGCGTTACGCCATCTGTGCCAACGGCGGGCATCTGCTGGTGGACGGGGTGTCCGACGAGGACTGGCACGGGCGGGTGCAGGCGCGGCTGGCCGACGAGTGCGCGCCGCTGGACGAGGTGCGCGCGTACCTGGCCGAGCACGCAGACCCGCTGTGGCTGCGCAAACTCCGGGTCGCGGAGGACCTGTTCGCCTACCTGGTGGTGGAACGCGAGCTGCTGCCCGAGGACTGGGTGAAGAACCTCGCCGTGTGGGCGGAGAACCGCGGCTGGACGGTGTCGCTGCAGGGACGGAAGATCTACGCCGTGCCGAAGCCGCTGACCAAGAGCGCGGCGATGCGGGAGGTGGCGCGCCGGACCGGGGCCGGGCTCACGCTCGCCGCCGGTGACTCGCTGCTCGACGCCGACCTGCTGCTGGCCGCGGACCGCGGCTGGCGCCCGGGACACGGAGAGCTGGCCGACGCCGGCTGGGCCGGGCCGGCCGTCGTCGCGCTGCCGGAACGCGGCGTGCTGGCCGGGGAGCGGATCCTGCGGGAGTTCTTGCGCACGGTCCGCGCCGAGGGCTAGGAAGGGCTCCTGGGGCCCGTCCTGCGGACAGGCCCTAGCCGCAGCAGCCGCCGCCGCAGCAGCCGCCGCCGCCCGAGGCGGGGGCGGCGGGGGTCGCCGCGGTACCGCCGACGGCTACGGTGGACAGAAGCTTTACGGTGTCCTCATGCCCTTGAGGGCATGCTGCCGGTGCGGCCGACTCGGCCATGGGGCGGGACAGTTCGAAGGTGTCGCCGCAGGTGCGGCAGCGGTACTCGTAGCGGGGCATGGGAACAGGCTAACCGGAGTACTGGGGGAGTGATGGGCATCACTGCACCTCAGAATTTCATGAGTGTTCCTTTCTGTCCGATACTTGTGCGGAGATATTGAAAAGATCGCTGATAATTTGAGCTGGCCGCGAGGAGCCGAAAGACCGGGGGATGAGGGGGGCTCGCAGCGCCGCACCCATCGCGGCCCTGCCACCCGTCGTGTCTAACCGCGCGCGCAAGACCGAGTGCGAGGGGAGACGCAGTCGTGACGGACGCAACGGGGCGGACGGGCGACCCGGAAGAAGGCCATGACCAGGCCGCATCCCGGGAACGAAAGCCGTTCGAGCCGGACGCGACCCTGCATCTGAAGGTCGACGGCCTGCGGGCGGAGCATGCTCCGCGGCAGAAGGGCGAAGACGCTCAGCGCGCGCAGGACGTCGCGCGACGCAAGGCCCAGGCCCTGTGGGACGAGCTGCACACCCGGCGGGCCGCCGACTCCGGGACCGCGGCGCGGGACGAGGACGCGCGGAGCGAGAAGCCGGATTTGCCGCGGCACGAGGAGACCCTGCATCTGAAGGTGGCCGACCTCCGGGCGGACGTCACGATGCAGATCCGCGTCCCCGAACAGCGCCCGAGCGAGCCGGAGTCGGAGCAGGCCGCCGCGGGCGGCCGCGCCGAGCGGCGGCGCAGCGCCCGCCCGACGCCCCGTGAGCGGGCGCTGGCGGCGGTGGCGGCGGTCCGGGCCCTCGTGGGGCCCCGACTCGCGCCACTGGCCCCGTACGCGCGCAAACTGCGGCCCCAGTACCCGCGGCCCGGCCGGGCCGGCTGGCGGCGCTGGATGCCGTCCTGGCGGCAGTGGCTCGGCGGCGTGCTCGGGAGCGTCGGCCTGACCGGGCTCTTCCTCGTCGTCGCCTACGCCGCCACGGACATACCGTCCAACCTCAACACGTACGCCACCCAGCAGGACAACGTGTACTTCTGGTCCGACGGCACGCCGATGGCCAGGACCGGCTGGGTGCAGCGGCAGGACATGCCGCTCAAGGACATACCCGTGGACGTGCGCTGGGCCGTCCTCGCCGCGGAGAACGAGAGTTTCTACTCCGACCCCGGCATTTCCGTCAAAGGCATCACCCGCGCCCTGTACCGCACGATCGGCCAGGGGGACACCGAGGGTGGATCGACCATCACCCAGCAATACGTGAAAAACGTCTATCTGACCCAGAACCAGACGGTGAGCCGGAAATTCACCGAGGCGATGATCTCCCTCAAGCTCGACAACAGGATGAGCAAGGACCAGATCCTGGAGGGCTACCTCAACACCAGCTGGTTCGGGCGCGGGACCTACGGCATCCAGCGCGCCGCCCAGGCCTACTACGGCAAGGACGTCAGCCAGCTGAACGCCAGTCAGGCCGCGATGCTCGCCTCCCTGCTCAAGGGCGCCGGTCTCTACGACCCGACCCTGAGCAAGGCCAACCACCAGCGGGCGGTGGAGCGCTGGTCCTGGATCCTGGACCGGATGGTCAAGATAGGAAAGCTGTCCCCGGCCGAACGCGCGAAGTACAAGACCTTCCCCGAACCCATCGAGACCAACAAGGTCTACGACACCGGCAGCCAGAGCGACTACCTGGTCGAACTGGCCCAGCAGTACGCCAAGAAGTCCGCCCACATCTCGGACAAGCAGTTCGACCTCGGCGGATACCAGATCTACACGACCTTCGACCGCAAGAAGGAGGACACCCTCACCAAGGCGGTCACCAAGGCCCGCACCCAGGCCCGCAGGAGCGACCCGAAGCTCGCCGAGGCCGCCCACTACGGCGCCGCCTCGGTCACCACCGACGGACGGATCCTCGCGGTGTACGGCGGCCCCGACCACCGCAAGCAGGGCTACAACGAGTCCAACGCGACCACCGTGCCCGCCGGAACCGCCTTCCTGCCCTTCGTCTACGCCGCCGGCCTGGAGAACGGCGTGCACAAGGAACGCGGCGGAGCCACCACGGCGATCACCCCCGACACGCCCTACGACGGCGACGACAAGGTGCCGGTGACCACACCGGACGGGCCGTACTGGGACCGCAGCGGCAAGAAGGTCTTCGCGAACAACGACAACGGCACGTCCTACGGGCAGATCGGCCTGGGCCAGGCCCTCGCCAAGTCCGTGAACACACCGTTCATGCAGCTCGGCATGGACACCGGCCTCGACCGGGTGCGGGCCACCGCGGTGGCCTCCGGACTGCTCTCCGACAGCATCGGCGCCCAGGTGCCCGCGCTGTCCATGGGCAGCTCCACGCCCAGTGCGATCCGCATGGCGAGCGGCTACGCGACCTTCGCGGCCGGCGGCACCCACACCGAGCCCTACTCGGTCGCCAAGATCACCCGCAACGGCCGCCGGGTCGCCCTCGACACCCCGAAACCGTCCCGCGCCCTGCGCGCCGACGTCGCCCAGAACGTCGAACAGGCACTCAGTGAATCGTTCCGTCTCGCCCATCCCGGCAGCACCGAAGCGGCCGGCAAGGCGGGCAGCACCAACGCCTCCGGAAAGGACACCGCCTCCTGGTACACCGGCACGGCCTCGTCCGTGACCACGTCCGTCGTCGTCTACCGCATCGACCTGAACAAGTCCCTCGAACCGCTCCCGCTGGAGGGTCTCGCGGGCAGTGACGACGACAGCGTCCCGTACGCGGTCTGGGCCCAGGCCATGGGCCTCGACTGACCACCGAAGCCGACAGCTCCCCACCCCACCCGCAGAGTGAGCCCTGTATGAAGCCCCGCACGAAGTCGACAACCGGCGGCCACCGCCGCAAGGCGCCCACCCGTGACCGCCGTCCCGCCCGCCCGGAATTCCTGACCCTGGCCGCCTTCCTCGTCGTCGCCTCCCTCGTCGCGGGCTACCTGGTGCTCTCCAGACAGGACGACACCGCCCCCACCGCCGCCGGCACCGGAAAGGCCTCGCCCTCGCCGTCCGCGAGCCCGAAGTGGGACGGCAGGACCAAGGTCCTCGGAGACGGATCGACCTCGTACACCGGGCCGCAGAAGGACCAGCTGAAGCCCGAGAAGCTCAAGCCCGGCGAGAAGCCCCCCCAGTTCGTGGTCTTCTCCTGGGACGGCGCCCTGGAGGGCGACGACCATCTCTTCTCGCACTACCGGGAGATGGCCAAGGAGTACAACGCCCACATGACCTTCTTCCTCACCGGCATCTACCTGCTGCCCAAGAGCAAGAAGTCCCTCTACACCGGCCCCATGCACTCCCCGGGCGACGCCGCCATCGACTACGCCACCGACCCCCACATCCGCACCACCCTGGAACAGCTCCGCGAGGCCTACAACCAGGGCAACGAGATCGGCACCCACTTCAACGGCCACTTCTGCGAGAAGAAGGGCGGCGGCGACTGGAGCGTCGCCCAGTGGAAGAGCGAGATCGACCAGTTCTACGACTTCGTCGAGAACTGGAAGACCAACACCGGCTTCAAGGACATCCCCGCCCTGCCCTTCGACTTCAAACAGGAAGTCGTCGGCGGCCGCGCCCCCTGCCTCGAAGGCCAGCCCAACCTCCTCAAGGCCCTCCAGAAGTACGGCTACAACTGGAAGTACGACGCCAGCTCCCCCGGCGACTACCAGATATGGCCCTCCAAGAAGGACGGCCTGTGGAACTTCCCGCTGGAACTGCTGCCCTACGGCACCAACATCCAGGCCCTCTCCATGGACTTCAACTTCCTCTACAACCAGTCCAACGGCGAGGTCGACGGCGACTCCTCCCAGTACGCCACCTGGGAACAGCAGACCGTCGACTCCTACATGAACGGCTTCAACCGCGTCTACTACGGCAGCCGGGCCCCGCTGTTCATCGGCAACCACTTCGAGGACTGGAACGGCGGCATCTACATGAAGGCCATCGACCGGATCATCCCGAAGATCTGCACCCAGAAGGGCGTCAAGTGCGTCTCCTTCAAGGAACTCGCCGACTGGATGGACGCCCAGGACCCCGAGACCCTCGCCCGGCTCCGCTCCCTCGACCCGGCACAGGCCCCCGCCGACTGGTCCACCGTCGTCAAGTGAGGCTCGCCGACGGTTGATTCCGGTTCCGTAACCCCCTTCACGCCAGCCACACACGCCGTGCGAAGATGCCGTCGCCCGGTAGGTGTACCGGCGTAGAGGGGAAACACCATTGAAATCAAGAAAACTGAGCCGTAAGCGCAGCCGTGCGGCCATAGTCACGGCGGCGGCTGCCTCGGTCGTCGCCGGCGTCGCCCTCGTGCCCAACTGGAGCGCGGGCGCGGCCGTCGTCGACGACCCGACCGTGGACACCGCGACCAAGGCGACCTTCCAGAAGCTGGCCGACGCGGTCTTCACCGACCGCACCCAGGCCCTCGTGCACGGGGCCACCACGAAGCAGAGCACCTCCCGCTTCTCCGGCGACGTCCGCCTCTCCGGCACCCAGTCGCGCGACGAGCACTCCGCGCTGGCCCAGCTGCGCGGCCGCCAGACCAAGCTCGCCAAGCTCGGCGAGACGTACAGCGCCGGCAACACCCGGGTCACGCTCGACGCCACCCGGGTCACCGGCCGCACCGCCAAGGCCGACGTCACCGAGACCACGACGCTGACGTACGCCAAGGCCACCGGCAACGCGCCGAAGACCACCGGCTTCCAGTCCCACCACGAGCTGACCTTCAAGGCGGACCGGCAGGGCACCTGGCAGCTCACCACCATCAAGGACACGGACGAGGGCGGCCTCGCCGTCAACACCCTGTCCAAGCCGTCCGTGAAGGCTCCCGCCACCGGCGACGACGGCAACACCACGCCGGACGCCCCGCGCGCCGCCACCACCCGCAACCCGGTGGTCGTGCCCAAGACGCTCACCGGCGGCACGTACGACTACAAGGCCATGGCGACCTACGCCGAGAAGTACTGGAACGTCTACAACAAGGACTACCCGGACTTCAACGGCCAGGGCGCCGGCGGCGACTGCACCAACTTCGTCAGCCAGTCTTTGAAGGCCGGCGGCTGGAAGCACGTCCCCGGCTACGTCTACGACTACACGAAGTGGTTCGGCACCGCCGACATCCAGTCCGACTCCTTCGTCGGCGTCAACGAGTGGTCCTGGTTCGCCCAGAACTCCAAGCGGACCAAGCCGCTCGCCAACGTCTACCAGGCGGAGGTCGGCGACGTCATCCAGATGGACTTCAACCGTGACGGGGAGAAGGACCACACGATGATCGTGACGTACAAGAGCAACGGCGTCCCGTACGTCACGTACCACTCGAACAACACCCTGCGCAGGTCCGTGGCGAGCCTCATCGCGTCGTACCCGAACGCGTACTTCTACGCCTACCGCACCTGATCACCCGCGGTGAGGGCCCGCTGCTCCGCCTCGGGGTGGCGGGCCCGCCAGTAGGGATTGTCGTGCGGCAGGTTCGTGCTGACCCGGCCGTACATCCCGAACGCCATCAGCACGAGACCCACGACGAAACTGAACAGCACGTTCTGGATCCTGAAGGCCAGGAAGTTCGAGTCCGTGTCCAGCAGGGCCAGGAACAGGAAGCCGTTCAGGATGAACAGCACCCCCAGCACCATGTTCAGCGTGGACGCGAAATTCCCGCCGATCACCATCCCGACGAACAGCAGCAGCCCGACACAGATCGACAGCACGCTCAGCGCGCCGTTGGTGTTCAGGCCGATCGCCATGTTCCCGCCGGTGTCGAAGAACCCGATGTTGTCGGTCAGCCCGAGAATCCCGAAGGCCAGCAGGAACAGACCCATCAGGCCCGCCCCGACCCGGTAGACCCTGTTCAGCCGGTGATCGACGGGCAGGGCCTCGTCGAAGAGGATCTGCTGCCGCCGGGCCCGCGGGTGCGCTGCGTGTGAGGCCATGTCCGCCTCCTGATGTCGAAAGCGTTCGCCTACCCAATATCCGCCCGCACCGACGGGTCGGCAACGGCTCGGCTCACGGACGGCCGGTGCCCCGCTCCTCCCGGATCTGCCCGACCACCCGCGCCACGCTCTGCCGCACCGCCTCGGTCTCCGTCAGGAAGTGCCAGTAGTCCGGATGGCGCCCCTCCAGCGACCCCACCGCCCGCTCCAGCCGCGCCACCGCGTCGTCCAGCGGCCGCGCGTGCCGCGGATCGGGACTGTTGCGCCCCGACATCGCCAGCCGCTGCGCGTCCCGGATCGCGAACCGGGTCCGCTCGATCTCCGCCTGCGGATCCTTCTGCACGGCGTTCAGCCGCGCCAGCCGGTCACCGGCCGCCGACACCGCCTCGTCCGTGCCGTTCAGCAGCGCCCGCACCGTCGACAGCAGCGAGGCGGCGTCCGCCCACCGCTGCGCGTCCCGCGCGCCCTGCGCCTCCTTCAGCTTCTCCTCGGCCTGCCGGACGTTCTCCGCGGCCTGCCGGGGCACCTGCTGCAGATCCTGCCAGCAGGCCGCCGAGAACCGCCGCCGCAGCTCGCTCAGCACCGGATCCACCTGACCGGCCCGCGTCGTCAGCGCCTGCGCGCGGGTCCGCAGGCTCACCAGCCGGTGATCGATCTCGGCGGCCTTCTCCGGCAGCCGCTCCGCCTCCACCCGGACGGCCTCGGCCTCCCGCTGCACCCGCCCGGCCCGCTCCAGCGTGGCCTGTACACCGTGCTGCCCCGCGCCCTGGTTGAGCTTCGTCAGCTCCGGCGCCAGCGCCGCCAGCCGGGCCGCCAGCTCATCGGCCCTGATCGGGGTCGCCCGCACCGCGTCCAGCGCGTTGCTGGCCGCCAGCAGCGCCTGCCGGGCCCGCTCCACGGCCGGCGCCAGCCGCGCCAGCTGCGTCTCCGCCTTGCCCAGCAGCGGCCCCAGCGAGTCCGCGAACCGGTCCAGCTCGCCCTTCACCCGGACCAGCTCGTCCTTGGCCCCGGAGATCTCCCCGCGCGCCCGCGCCGCGACCGCGGCCTCCAGGTCGTCCCGCTCCAGGTCGTAGGCGTCGATGGCCTGGATGTACCGGTTGCTGACCTCGTCGATCCTGCGGCCCAGCGCCTCGAAGTCGGCGACCGCGCGGCGGGCGGCGGGAGTGTCGTCGACGGCGGAGATCGTCTCTATGGAGATCCGCAGATCCCGCTGGGCGGTGTCCAGTTCGTAGAACGCGTTGGCCGCGGCGTCCTTGGCCGCCTGCGCCTCGGCCCGCTGCCCGTCCGCCCGCCCGCCGAACCACCGCCGCGTCCCGCCCCCGGCGAACGCCCCCGGCACCACGAGCACGGCGAGCAACGGCAGGCCTACGAGCCCCAGGACGTCCCGCAGCGGAGTGCGCCGGTCCCGCTCGGGGGGCGAGTACGACTGCTCGGATGCCGCCGAAGTCGCCGGTGTCGCCGTCACTTGTCCCTCTCCCGTGCCGCGGTGCGCCCAGTGTGCTGGCGGTCCTGACATTCTCCCACCCGGTGAAGACGAACACACGGGCCGGTCAGTTCGCCGTCGAGGGGATCAAGTCCGCGACGGTCCGGACGGGCGGCCGCAGACGGGCCGCGAAGGGAGCCGGCCCGCCCGCGCGCGGCGACCCGGACGGACGGCGGCAACCGTTCGCCTGTCGAACGCGTGACCTTTCCGGGCGCGAGTCGTTGAACACGGCGGAAGGATCTTCGGTTCGGACGGTCGTGACGGGGGGCGGGAACGGTGCGTGAACTCCGGGCACCGTTCGTGGCGCCCGCGCCCGCCGGCGTGAGCACGCGGACGCGACTGCGGGTGTCCGGGCAGGACGCCGCGGTGCTGACCGAGGTGGGTCTGCTGCTCGGTTCGCTGGCCGCCCGTGACCTTGCCACGCGGTGCCGGCTGGGGACGAGCACCGACGCCGCCTCCTGGGCGGACCGGAAGCGTGCGCTCACCCCTTCGTCGTCGGCACGGTGGGCGGGCAGCATCACCAGGGCCACGCACGACCAGTGGGCGCTGGCCCGGCGTGCGCAGGCGGCCGAGCTGGCATGGCTCCGCGGCGAGACGGCGCGGATCGCGGCCCGGCTGGCGAGGCCCCTGGGTGCCAAGGCCGACAAGCGGGCGGGGCTGGCGCGAGGCTGTGCCGGTCCGGGGGAACGGCACGCCAAGTCCCGCCGCCTGCAGGCGCTCGGGAACCGCCTGGACGCCCTCGAAGCCGACTGGGAGGCGGGCCGGGTACGTGTGGTCCGCGGCGGCCGGGGGCTCGCCCGCCTGCGGCACCGGCTGGAGGCGGCCGGCCTGAGCGCGGAAGCGTGGCGGGAGCGGTGGCAGGCCGCTCGTATGTTCCTGTCGGCGGAGGGCGAGTCGGGCAAGCGGTACGGCAACGAGACCGTCCGGGTCACGGAGTCCGGGCAGTTGTCGATCCGGCTCCCGGCGCCGCTGACCCACCTGGCCAACGCCCCCTACGGCCGCTACGTCCTGACCGCGTCGGTGGCCTTCCACCACCGGGCCGGGGAATGGCGGGAGCGGATCACCGCGGACCGAGCCGTGGCCTACCGCGTTCACCACGACGTCTCCCGCGACCGCTGGTACCTGACCGCGTCCTGGCAGCGGGCGGTGGTGCCCACGCCGCCTCTCCCGGCGGCGCGGGCCCGCGGCGTGGTCGCGGTCGACATGAACGACGACCATCTCGCCGCCTGGCACGTGGACGTGCACGGCAATCCGGTGGGCCGGCCGAGGCGCTTCACCTACGACCTGTCGGGCACGGCATCCCGCCGTGACGCCCAGATCCGGCATGCGCTGACCCGGTTGCTGCACTACGCCCGGCGCTGCGGGGTCTCGTCGATCGCGGTCGAGGATCTCGACTTCGGTGATGCCGTGTCACGGGAGAGGCACGGTCGGGCGAGGCGCTTCCGCCGTCTCGTCTCCCGTTTTCCCACCGCTCGGCTCAGGGCCCGGCTGACGGCGATGGCCGCCGAGCGGGACATCGCGATCGTCGTGGTCGATCCCGCCTGCACGAGCCGATGGGGTGCGCAGCACTGGCGGCAGCCGCTGAGCACCGGAAACAGTGAAGCCACGCGCCACGACGCCGCGGCCGTGGCGATCGGCCGGCGCGCTCTCGGGCACCCGGTCCGGCGTCGGGCGGCACCGCCCCGTCTCCACCGGAGCGATGGACACGGGCATCGGACCGCACAGGCCGGAGCGGAGGCCCGGGAGCGTGAGGGACCCCGCCCCCGTCTGCCCGGACCACGGACACGATCCGTGCCGCCCGGCCGCGGAGCGAACGCGGGGGACCAGCGTGCCCAGGACCACTCGGGGCACGCGGCTGGGCACCGGTCCCGGTACGGGGCCGGAACGCCGCCCAGTCCGTAGGAATCGCTGCGCCGGCCCGGTCCTGGAAACGGAATTGCGGGACGGAGCCCGGGACGATGTAGGCTGTCGAATCGTCTCGGGTGCGTAGCTCAGTGGTAGAGCGCCTGCCTTACAAGCAGGATGTCGGCGGTTCGAAACCGTCCGCGCCCACGTGTCAGAGGACCCCGGCCGGATCGGCCGGGGTCCTCCGTGTTTCTCAGGCCTCCTCGCGGGTGTGCTTGAGGCGGCTGCGGGCGTGTACGCGGTCCGGTGTCGTGACCTCGGCCCAGAAGCGGTGGCCGCTGACGAAGACCGCCAGTTCGTGTTCGCGGCGGCGCAGCTTCTCCACCTCGGCCTGTTCGTCCTCGGTCCAGCCCGGTGAGGCGGGGCGCTCCACCTTGCGCCAGCCGCCGTCGTCGCTGAATCCCTCCAGCGGCACGACCGACCAGGGAAGCCGCTTCAGCAGGGCCGACAGTTCGGCCCGGACCTGATGCAGCTCCTCCTGACCGGCCAGGAGGTCACTCGGGAAGTCATAGGTCGCTGCCACGCCGGCAATGGTACGCCTGTTCGATTTTAGGTGGCGAGTTGGTTCGTGGGGTTCATGTGTTCGAGTGAGAGGCTGGGGGCCGGCACGGGCGGGTTCCCGCGGTGCGGGCGGAA
Organism: Streptomyces sp. NPDC091282; assembly: GCF_044757385.1. Classification (NCBI taxonomy): domain Bacteria; kingdom Bacillati; phylum Actinomycetota; class Actinomycetes; order Kitasatosporales; family Streptomycetaceae; genus Streptomyces; species Streptomyces sp. NPDC091282. Next base: position 704,253 of record NZ_JBIVUX010000001.1, on the reverse strand, counting down.
CGGAACAAGGGGACAGGATGAGCAGCGGGCAGCGGCCGGTGTTCGTGAAGGTGTGCGGACTCACCCAGGAGCGGCAGATCGACTGGGCCGTCGAGCTGGGGTACGACGCGGTCGGGATCGTCGTGACCCCGAAGAGCAGGCGGTACTGCCCGCCCGAGCGGGCCGTGGCGCTCGCCGGGTATGCCCGCGGCCGGATCCCGGTCTTCGCCGTGGCCCTGACGTACGCCGAGACGGCCGAGGTCGCCGGGCACGTCGACACCGTCCAGATCTACGAGAGCGCCGACGTCCCGAACCTCGCCCTCGCCTCCGCCGCCCCGCCCGAGCGGCCCGAGGACCTGCAGTACTTCTTCTACGACGCCAGCGCGGGCAGCGGTGTCTTCGCCGACATCCCCGACTGGGTCGCGGACGTGCCCGGCCGGGTCGTCATCGCCGGCGGCCTCGACGAGCACAACGTGGCCCGTGTCGTCGAGGCCTACGGTCCCTACGGCGTGGACGTCTCCAGCAGCGTCGAGACCGCGCCGGGCGTCAAGAGCCGCGAGAAGATGGCCGCTTTCGTCGCCGCCGCCCGCGGTACCGCACGGGACGGCGGCTGAGCGTCCGGCCGCGGCGCCGCGCCGTCCTCGCGGGCCGCCGCACCGGCCGGTGCGGTCAGTGGCCCGCCTCGCGCAGCTCGCGCACGATCCTGGCCGTCACCGGCACGGGCACCCCGTGGCGGTCCGCCGCGCGTAGCAACGCGCCGCCGATCGCGTCCAGTTCGAGCGGCCGGCCGGCCTCCGCGTCCCGTTGCATGGAGGACTTGGCGGCGGGCGGGAAGGCGTCGTAGCGGGCGAGGGCCTGGGCCGGGTCGACCGGGGTGCCGCAGGCGCGGCTGACCGCGGCCGTCTCGGCGACGAGCGAGGCGAGTTCGTCGCGGTGCCGGGTGCGGGCCTCGCCGAGGGGGAGGCCGTAGCGGGTGGTGAGCAGGGCGAACGGCGCGAGGAACGACATCTTCGCCCACAGGGCCGCGCTCTCGTCGTCCAGGACGCGGGTGACCGGGCCGGCCGCGGTGAGGACGTCGGCCAGGGCGTCCAGGCGCGGCCGGGGCACCTTGGCGCCGGTGAGGTCGATCTCCGCGAACGGGCTGGTGTGTTCGATCAGGCCGGGGGCGGTGCGGGTGGACTCGACGCGGATGACGGAGGGGGCCACCCGGTCGGGGGCGTAGCGGGCGCGCAGCAGCGCGGGGTGTTCCACGCCGTTCAGGAACGGTACGAGGAGGGCGTCGCCGAGGGCCGCGGGCGGGATCCGGGTGAGGGCGTCGTCGAGGGCGGTGGCCTTGACGGTGATCAGGCAGGCGTCGACCGGTTCGCGCAGGGCGGTGTCGGCGGCCACGGGGGCGGTGAAGTCGCCGTACAGGGCGCTGCGGACCTGGATGCCGGTGGTGCGCAGGGTGTCGGCCGTCCGCTCGCCCGCGAGGCACAGCACGCGGTGGCCGGCGCGGGAGAGCAGGGCCGCGAGCAGGCCGCCCACGCCGCCGGGGCCGAGGACGGCGACGGTGAGCCGGGGCGCGGACGCGGTGTCCTGGGCGTCCGGGGTGTGCGGGGGGTTCGTCATGGGACTGTCCTCTCGTCGGTCGGCCCCGGGAGTGGTGGCCGCCTCGGGACGATCCTCGCAGGAGAGCGGGGCTCTGCGGGAGACTGGGCGCATGTGCCGGAGTATCAAGACCCTGCGTCCGCCTCAGCTGGCCCAGGAGGCCACCGAGGAAGAGATCCGTGCTGCCGCGTTGCAGTACGTGCGGAAGGTGTCCGGGTTCCGGGCGCCTGCGGCGCACAACCGGGAGGTGTTCGAGCGGGCGGTCGAGGCGGTCGCGGAGGCCACCGCCGCACTCCTCGGCGGCCTGGAGGTACGCGGTCAGGCGGCACGCGAGGAGGCCGCGGGCTGAGGGGACCGGGCCCGGCGGGTGGGCGCGAGATGGGGTCGGTCGTGCCGGGCGGCCGGGCGGGGATCGGGCCGGGTGCGGCAGAGGATGGCGGGCCCGGTGCGGCAGAGGGTGGCGGGTCCGGTGCGTCAGGCCGGGCGTCTGCGCATCAGGAGGCCCGCTCCGGCTCCCGCGCCGAACAGCGCCACCACCGACACCGCCGTCGCCAGCCAGGTCGCGCCCAGCCACTGGGCGCCGAGGTAGCCGAGGGCGACGCTGTAGACCGCCCAGCTGAGGCCCGCCAGCGCGGACCAGGGGAGGAACTCGCGGACGCGGCGGTGGGCGGCGCCGGCGCCGAGGGAGACGATCGAGCGGCCGGCGGGGGCGAAGCGGGCCAGGACCACCAGGGCGCCGCCGCCGCGGGACAGCGCCTCGCCGAGACGTTCCTGCGCGCTGCTCAGCCGCCGGGAGCGGGCGATGGCCCGGTCCAGGCGGGCTCCGCCGCGCCAGGCCAGCCGGTAGGCGGCGAAGTCGCCGAGGACGGACGCGGCGGCGGCGCAGAAGGTCAGCGCGAGGATGTCGGGTACGACGTGCGGGACGTGGCCGGGGGCGGCGCCGGTGCCCGCGGCGGCCGCCGTGGCGGCGGTGATGACCAGCACGCCGCTGGGCAGGACCGGCAGGAACACATCAAGCAGCACGGAGAGGGCCACCATGGCGTATATCCATGGCCCGGCCTCCAGCGACCCCATGCTGTCCCACACGACGGTTCCCCCGTGATTGTCCTGCTGTGCCCCCCGACGTCAGCCATACAGCGTACGCGGAGGGTGTGACAGGAGTTTCACGGGGGGGTTTGCGGAATCCGCAAAGGGTTAAACGGCCACCGGCGTGTCCCGTCCGGCGCCCGAGCACTCCGGCCGCGGCCCGTCCCCGCTCGCCGGGTCGGCCGTGCGCAGGACCTCCCGCGCGATGGCGTCGGCGTCGGACAGCGTCACCGAGTCCACGCCGGGCCGGGCGCCCGCCGCCGTCACCCAGTGCACGCCCTCGGTGGGCACGCCGAAGCCGAACCGTCTCGGGTGCGCCAGGCCGTCGCGGCCGACGAGCCGGTAGGGGCGCGGTGTCACGTCCAGGCCGCCGGTCTCGTGGCCGTCCACCCGGTGCGGGCGGCACGCGCCCTCGCGCACCAGGCCGGCCAGCAGTTCGTCGGTGGTGCGGCGCAGGTCGGGCTCGGGGAGGCGGGCCTCTATGAGGGTGGTGACCCGGACCTCCGAGCCGGGCACCCGCGGGGAGCGTGCCACCCAGGCGCCGTCGGCCCGGTCCACTTCGAGGCCGGGGCCGAGCACCGTGACCACGCCGGCCGCCAGGAGTGCGGTCAGCTCCTCGACGCGCCGGCGGGGCGGTCCGATGGACAGGTGCGCGTTGAGCGGGGTGTACCAGCCGTCCAGGTGGGCGCGGCGGGAGGCGCCGGTCAGGCCGCCGTGGTCGACGACCAGCCGTATCTCGTTGCGCAGGTCGCGCAGGACGTCCAGGGCGGCCTTGAGCGGGCCGCGGACGTTGCCGAGGGCGGCCTGGGCCGCGTCGGCGCGCAGGTGCCGGAGGAGCCAGTCGTGCCAGTCCGCAGGGCCCGTGAACTCCCGCTGCCCGTAGGGGTGCTGGAGGCGCTCCCAGCACCAGCGGTCGGCCGCGGGGACGCCCGCTTCGTCGAGGACGGCGCTCTCGGCGCGGTGCCCGTCGGCGCTCAGGAGCCGTTCGGTGAGGTCCGGGTCGCCGGTCAGGGCGGTGTAGTAGACCGTCTCCACCTCCTTGGCGACCAGCGGCCAGACCTCGGCGAGGAAGTCGGGCGCCTCGCCGGAGTCCGCGCGTTTGCGCAGGCTCGCGATGGTCTCGGGGGTGAGCAGCAGCGGGGTGTGCCGGCCGTAGGGGCCCTTGGCGTTGTCGCCGCGCGCCTGGTGCGGGACGCCGCGCCGGGAGCCGGCGTACAGGCGGGGTTCGCGGCCCGAGGGCGTGTAGCGCAGGGCGCCGTCGGGGGTGCGGGCGAACCGGCCGCCGCGGCCGGCGGTGAGCAGGGCCAGGTGGTCGAAGAAGTTGAGGCCGAGGCCGCGCAGCAGCAGCGGTTCGCCGGGGGCGATCGGGGTGAGGTCGACGTCGGCCGGGTTGGCGGGCGGCAGGTGGCGCAGGCCGTGCCGGGCGGCGTGGGCCAGGTGGCCGCGCTCCTGCGGGGTCGGTGCCGCCGGGAGGTGGCCCTGGGCCAGTACCACCGCCGCCAGGCCGGTCAGGGCGCGCCCGTCGTCGAGGATGAGGGTCTGGCGGCCGTCGGGGTCGTCGGTGAGGCGTACGGCACGGGCGCGGTGGGTCCGGACGCGGACCGTCCTCGGCGCTGCGGCGACGGTCGTGGCGAACACCCATTCCAGGTAGCGGCCGTAGTGGGCGCGGGTCGGGTAGTCGTCGGGGCCCAGTTCGCCGGCCGCCCACTCGTGCAGGCTGGGGCCGGGCCGGACGGGGCCCGAGCACTCCACGCTGTCGTCGGTGAACAGGGTGACCTGGCCGGCCACGGTGTTCATCAGCAGTTCCGCCGGCTGAGCCGTGCGCCAGACCAGGCCGGGGCCCGGTGGCGCCGGGTCGATCACGTGCACCGTCAGGCGCGCTCCCGGGGGCAGCAGTTCGGGCGCGGAGGCGCAGAGGCGTTCCAGGACGCTGGTGCCGCGCGGTCCTGCGCCGACCAGGGCGACGGCGACCGGGGCGGATTCCTGGGGCGAGACAGACAACGACGTGACTCCCGGGCGTGTGGGGGCGCTGGGCAGGACCACCGCCCGCACGGGATCAGGAAGCGGACGGTCCGCCTCATCATGCCGTCGGCGCGCACAGAAGCCAACGCGCGCCCCACTCGCCTCGGATGTCCCTCATGGGGCGGTGAGGGTGGACTCCTCCACGGTCTCCAGGGTGCCGCCGCGCCGGGCCCGTTCCAGCCGGAGCCGGGCCGAACGGCCGTGCAGGGTCAGGGTCATGAGCTGGTTGCCGAACCACGGGCCGCCCTTCTTCCGCCAGGTCACCGGCGGTTCCGCGCAGCGCCCGTGCCGGGTGAACCGCCGGCCGAGGAACCGGGCCGGCGCGCTCCAGCCGAACCGGAAGCCGGCCCGCATGGTCGGCGGCACCGAGTTGTGCACGGGCGAGCAGGTGAGCTGGAGCACACGGGAGTCGGGTCCGGTGCCGGACGGCCAGGCGGGCTCGGCGACGTAGGCGTGGTGGACGTCCCCGGAGAGCACGCAGATCGACGCGGGCGCCCGGGGGCCCGAGCCGGTGCGGGCGATGAGGTCGGCCAGGCCGGCGAAGGAGGCCGGGAAGGCGGCCCAGTGCTCCAGGTCCGCCGCGCGCCGCAGCCGTTCCCCGAACCGGGCCCAGCGGGTGCCCCGTTCGCCCCGGCACAGCGCCGCGTCCCAGGTCTCCAGGTCGTGTATGAGGTGCGGCAGCAGCCAGGGCAGTGAGGTGCCGATCAGGAGGTGGTCGTACGACTCCCGTTCGTCGAGGGCCTGTTCGCGCAGCCACTCGGCCTCGCCGGGGTCGAGCATGGCGCGGCTGTGTTCGTCCAGCACCCGTGCCGCCCGGCTGTCCACCATCAGCAGCCGTGTCCGTCCGAAGTCGCGCCGGTAGCTCCAGCGTGCCGAGGCCGGGTCGGCGTCGGCCTGTGCCGCGAAGGCGCGCAGTTCGTCGGTGCCGTCGGGGGACGCGCGTACGGCCGCGTAGAGCGGGTCGGCGGCCAGCTCGGCGGGGGAGAGGTTGCCGAGGTGCTGGTGCACCCAGTACGACATCAGGCCGCTCAGCAGCCGCTCCCGCCACCAGGGTGTGGCGCGGATGTCGGAGAGCCAGGCGGCGGAGGTGTTCCAGTCGTCCACGACGTCGTGGTCGTCGAAGATCATGCAGCTGGGCACGGTGGACAGCAGCCAGCGCACCTCGGGGTCGAGCCAGGACTCGTAGTAGAGGCGGGTGTACTCCTCGTAGTCCGCGACCTCGGCGCCGGGCGGCTCGGACAGGTCGCGGCGGGCGGCCAGCCAGCTGCGGGTCGCGGCCGAGGTCTCGTCGGCGTACACCTGGTCGCCCAGCAGCAGCAGGACGTCGGGGCGTTCGCCGCCGGCGGCGACGCGTGCGGCCAGGCTGTCCAGGGCGTCGGCGCCGACCGGGTCGTGGCCGTCGGCCGGGGGAGCGGCCCAGCGGCAGGAGCCGAAGGTCACGCGGAGTTCGTCGCCCGCGGCGGGGGCGCGGATCACCGGGGCCGGGAACGGGGAGGCGGGTGGCGGCCACACCCGGGTGCCGTCCAGGACCACCTCGTACGGCGTCGAGGTGCCCGGGGTCAGTCCGGTGACCGGGACCAGGGCGTAGTGGTGGCCGGCCACCTGGAAGGTGCGTGTGCTGCCGCCGGCCCCGTCCGCGCAGCGCACCTCGGCGGTGCACGGACGGCTCGTCTCGACCCAGACGGTCGCCGACGAGCCGTCGGTGTACCTCAGCAGTGGTCCCAGGCGCAGTCCGGCCACGTTCGCCCGCCCTCATTCCCGGTCTGGTCCGCCCCCCGTCGCCCCGTACGGTACGGAACGACGGAGGCCGGCGGCGAGGCTTCGACGCGGGAAAGAGCGCGGGAAGGGGGGTGGAGCGGGGCCGGAGCGCGGGGGAAGCGGGACCGCCGCGGTCGCCGGGTGCGTCAGCAGCCGGAGAGGTAATTGGTGAGCGCGCTCTTCTCGGCGGAGTCGACGGAGAGCTTGTAGTAGTACTTCACCTGGACCCAGGCGCGGACGTAGGTGCAGCGGTAGGACGTCAGGGACGGCATCCAGGTGGCCGGGTCCTGGTCGCCCTTGGACTGGTTGACGTTGTCGGTGACGGCGAGCAGCTGCGGGCGGGTGACGTCGTTGGCGAAGGCCTCGCGCTGGGCGGTGGTCCACTTGCTCGCGCCGGAGTCCCAGGCCTCGGCGAGCGGGACGAGGTGGTCGATGTCGACGTCGGAGGCGGCGCTCCAGGTGGCGCCGTCGTAGGGGGAGTACCAGGTGCCGCTGGTGGCGGTGCAGGCGGAGTCGGTGACGACGTTGGAGCCGTCGCGCTTGAGGATCCACTCGCGGGTGTTGCAGGTGCCGCTGATGGTGTCCCAGGTGGGGAACAGGTCGCGCTGGTAGCCGGTGCGGTTCTCGGTGGCCACGGTGAGCGAGGCGAGGTAGGTGCGGGCGGTGGACGCGCTGACCGGGGTGGGGAGGGCGGCCGAGGCGCTCGGGGAGTTGAAGAGGGCGGCGGAGGCTATCAGGCCGGTGAACGCGGCGAGTATGCTGAGCCGTCGACGCGCGTAGAATTTCGGCATGCGAACTCCCTTGTGGGGGTGGGGTGTTGGAGCGCGGGCGTGGGAATGCTCGCGTTCCGGTGTTGCCGTGGGGTGAGCGCTCGGTAAGAAGCTAGTGACGTGCGCATGACACGACAAGGTGTGCGACGTGACTCACACCCGGGGACCCCGGCCTTGGGGATCGGCGCGGTCGTCACGTACCGTGGTGGGCGTTGAAGGGGAGTAGCTCTTCGCCGGACCGTCGACATACTGCTCAGCCCGTCTGAGCCGGCGCCCGGAGGCGGCCTCGATCACGGGGCCCGCCAGCGAGACCTTCGGCAAGCAGTGCACATCCGTGCCGTGCAGCGGTGCGGGTGATCCATGTGTGCTGCCGTGCCGAGGTGTCGTGTGTTCCGCGCGAAATGCAGCACTCTCGGTGGGGTGGCCCCGACCGATTGAGGACCCTTGATCAGCATCACCGTGACGGCGCTCGTCTTCGGCGTCATCTTCCTCGCCGAACTGCCGGACAAGACCGCGCTCGCCGGCCTCGTCCTCGGCACGCGCTACCGGGCGTCCTACGTCTTCGCGGGCGTCGCGGCCGCCTTCCTCCTGCACGTCGTGCTCGCCGTCGCGGCCGGCAGCGTGCTGACCCTGCTGCCGCAGCAGATCGTGCACGCCCTGACCGGCGTGCTCTTCCTCGGCGGCGCGGCCGTGCTGCTGCTGAAGAAGGACGAGGGCGAGGAAGAGGTCCGCAAGCCCGCCGACCAGTCGTTCTGGAAGGTCTCGGGCACCGGCTTCATGCTCATCCTGGTCGCCGAGTTCGGTGACCTCACGCAGATCATGACGGCGAACCTCGCCGCCCGCTACGACGACCCGCTCTCCGTCGGCCTCGGCGCGGTGCTCGGCCTGTGGGCCGTGGCCGGACTCGGCATCGTCGGCGGCAAGGCGCTGATGAAGAAGGTGCCGCTGCGGCTGATCACGCAGATCGCGGCCGTGCTGATGCTGGCGCTCGGCGTGTGGAGCCTGTGGGAGGCGATCGCCGGCTGACCCGGAGGCCTCCCGCCGGACGCCCGGCGAGCTGAAGAGTCGGTGAACGGTCGGCGACACCGGTGGCGGGAACACCGCTCCGTTTTGTACCGTAGAGAAACAAAGTGGCTCCCGCTCGTTCTCCCTGACCGGCGGGCGGGGCCGCTCTGTTCTGCATCGCCCGGTCTGCCTAGGAGCTGCCCCGCATGACGGCCACCGTCCTCACCGCCCGCGCCCTCCTGCTCGACATGGACGGCACCCTCGTCAACTCGGACGCCGTCGTCGAACGCATCTGGCGGCGCTGGTCCGAGCGGCACGGGCTGGACGGCGACGAGGTCATGAAGGTCGTCCACGGACGCCAGGGCCACGCGTCCATGGCGATGCTGCTGCCCGACCGGCCCGTCCAGCAGAACCTCGCGGACAACGCGCGGATGCTGGCCGAGGAGACCGCCGACATGGACGGCGTGGTCGAGGTCCCGGGCGCCGCGGCCTTCCTCGCCTCCCTGGACGGCCTGCCGCACGCCCTGGTGACCTCGGCGGACGTGGCGCTGTCCACCGCGCGGATGGCGGCGGCCGGACTGCCGCTGCCCGCGGTGCGGATCACGGCGGAGTCGGTGGGCGCGAGCAAGCCGGACCCCGAGGGCTTCCTGAAGGGCGCGGCCGAACTGGGCGTCGCCCCGGAGGACTGCGTGGTCTTCGAGGACTCCGGTGCGGGGATCGCGGCGGGGCGTGCGGCGGGCATGCGGGTGGTGGGCGTGGGGGCGCGGGCGGGCGTGCACGGGCCGGACGCGGTGGTGGCGGACCTGACGCGGGTGCGCGTGGAGGCCGCGGCCGACGGTTCCCTGCGGGTGCGGGTGGGCTGACGGGGCGGTCCCCGCGCCCTTGAGGGGGAGGGTGCATCGGTTGCCGGGCGGGTGCGGGCCCGGTGGGGGTTGAGCGCGCAGTTCCCCGCGCCCCTTTCCGGCGCTGGTCCTGAAGCCGGGTTCGAGGGCAACCCCCAAGGGGCGCGGGGAACTGCGCGACGAGCCCCCACCGGGCTCGCACTCGCCCACGACCCGGACGGGTTCCTACGGGGTTGTCGTCTCCGATTCCAGTGACGCCCTCGTGGCCGTCCCGTACACGCCCGACTCGTCGGTCAGGATGCCCCGCGCCAGCTGGTACGTCCGTACCGCGGTCTCCGTCATGCGGTCGTAGTCCCCGTCCGCCGTCCCCGGAAAGAGCCTCAGCTGGGCCAGCCGCTGCTGGAGCTGCGTGACCTCGGCGCCGCTGTCGCCGAGACGCAGGACCGGCGCCTGGGTCGGCCGGGCGGAGGCGACCGTGCCGGGCGTCGACGCCGACCGGGTCGGCGCGGCCGAGCGGGACGCGGTGCCGGACGGGCTCGCGCTCACCGTCGATGACGCCGAGACCGTGGGCGACGCGCTCGCGGCGGACACGGACGGCACCGCGGGCGCCCGCCCGGCCGCCGACGTCACCGGCGCCGCCGCCGAAGGCGACCCCGTGCTCCGCGCCGGGTCGGGGACGCCCTCCCTGACGTCCCTCGGCGCCGCCGTGTTCCGCTGCGGCACCACCCGGGAGAACAGCCCGCCCGCCAGCCCGGCCACCGCCAGGACCCCCGCCACCGCGACCGCGGCCGAGACCGTCAGCACCCACCGGGGCACGCGCCGCCGGGCCGGCACCGGGTCGGCGGCCGGCACCGGTTCGGCGGGCGGCACCGCGGGCGCCGGCTCGGGCGCCGGCCCGGCCGCCACCGGCCGCAACGGCATGGTCTCCGCCCCGGCCCCGGTCCCGTCGCCGCCGAGGTCGACGTACGGCCGGATCCGCAGCGGGTCGAAGTCCTCCGCGGCCGCCTGCTCGGCGCTACGGGCGTCACGCAGCGCGTCCGACGCCCGCCGGGTGCAGTCGCACGAGGGCGTGTTGTCCGCGCCCCTCGGCGCCCCGCACTCAGGGCACCGGTGACCCCCGGTCGTATCCGTCACGGCCTGCGTTCCCTCCCCTTCGCGTCCCCTCGCGAACTCCACAGATTATGCGGCGTTCCCACACGTACGTGCGCGGGATCCCCCTGTCTCAGGGGGGCGCGAAAAGGGCTCGACGGGCCGTACCGGGAGACACCGTCCACGATGGAAGATGGCTGAAAGCACCCCGGGAGGTCTTCATGGCCCTGGACACGACCCACACCCAGGCGAAGGACGCGGAGCGCGTACCCGGCAACGTGCTCGTCCCGATCGGCGCGCTGCTGCTCGGCCTGCTGCTGGCCGCACTGGACCAGACCATCGTGTCCACCGCGCTGCCCACGATCGTCAGCGACCTGGGCGGCCTGGAACACCTGTCATGGGTGGTCACCGCCTACCTGCTGGCCTCCACGGCCGCCACCCCGCTGTGGGGCAAGCTCGGTGACCAGTACGGACGCAAGCGGCTCTTCCAGGCCGCGATCGTGATCTTCCTCGTCGGGTCGGCGCTGTGCGGGACAGCCCAGGGCATGGGCGAGCTGATCGCCTTCCGCGCGCTGCAGGGACTGGGCGGCGGCGGGCTCATCGTGCTGTCGATGGCGATCGTCGGCGACCTCGTGCCGCCGCGTGACCGCGGCCGCTACCAGGGCCTGTTCGGCGCCGTGTTCGGCACCACCAGCGTGCTGGGACCGCTGCTCGGCGGAGTGCTCACCGAGCATCTGAGCTGGCGCTGGGTGTTCTACGTCAACCTGCCGCTCGGCCTGGTCGCGCTCGCCGTGATCGCGGTGGCGCTGCGCATCCCGCGCAGGTCCGACCGCCACCGCATCGACTACCTCGGCACCGCGCTGATCGCCGCCGTCGCCACCTGCCTGGTGCTGGTCGCCTCGCTCGGCGGGACGACCTGGCGCTGGGGCTCGCCGCAGATCATCGGGCTGGCGGTGCTCGGCGTGCTGCTCGCCGTCGCCTTCGTGGCCGTCGAACGGCGGGCCGCGGAACCCGTGCTGCCGCTGAAGCTCTTCGGCATCCGCACCTTCACCCTCGCCGCCGTGATCAGCTTCATCGTCGGCTTCGCCATGTTCGGCGCGATGACCTACCTGCCCACCTTCCTCCAGGTCGTGCAGGGCATCTCGCCGACCCTGTCCGGCGTGCACATGCTGCCGATGGTGATCGGCCTGCTGCTGTCCTCCACCCTGTCCGGCCAGATCGTCAGCCACACGGGCCGCTGGAAGGTGTTCCCGATCGCCGGGACCGCCGTCACCACCTTCGGGCTGCTGCTGCTCCACCGGCTCGACGAGAACAGCTCGACACTGGAGATGAGCAGCTACTTCTTCGTCTTCGGCCTCGGCCTCGGCCTGGTCATGCAGGTCCTGGTACTGATCGTGCAGAACTCCGTCTCCTACGAGGACCTCGGCGTCGCCACCTCCGGCGCGACCTTCTTCCGCTCCATCGGCGCCTCCTTCGGCGTGGCGATCTTCGGCTCGGTCTTCGCGAGCCGCCTGGCCGGCAAGCTCGCCGACGCCTTCGCGGGCGTACGCCTGCCGGCCGGTGCCACCCCGGACGCCCTCAAGGCCGATCCGCGCGGCATCGCCACCCTGCCGCCCGCGCTGCGCCCGGCGGCCCTGCACGCGTACGCGTCCTCGATCACCGACGTCTTCCTGTACGCCGCGCCGGTCGCCGCCCTCGGCTTCGTCCTGGCCTGGTTCCTCAAGGAGGACCGGCTGCGCGGCTCGGTCACCGCGCCGGACGCCTCGGAGACCATCCCGCCCAACCCCGTACAGCGGTCGTCGTACGACGAGTGCTGCCGGGCGCTGTCGCTGCTCGGCACCCGGGAGGGCCGCCGGGAGATCTACCGGAAGATCAACGAGCGGGCCGGCGAGGACCTGCTGCCCGCGGCCGGCTGGCTGCTGCTGCGGATCCGCAGGTACGGCTCGGTCGAACCGGGGCGGCTCGCCGAACGCGGAGTCGTCCCGATGACCGTCGTCCTGGAGGGCGCCCGCCAGCTGGAGGAGCGGCACCTCGTGGACCGGCTGGGCCTGGACCTGACCCTGACCGAGCAGGGCCGCGCGACCGCCGAACGGCTCGCCAGGGCACGGGAGGAGTCGCTGGCCGAGCTGCTCGGCGACTGGTGGACCCCGGACCGCCCCACCGACCTGGACCGCCTGGTGCGCGACCTGACCGACGGACTGTGCGGCGCCGAACGCGAACAGCCGCAGAACCCGGCGCCCCGGCAGGTCAGTTGACGAGTTCCTTGCGGAACCAGTGCTCGGCGTACACGTCGTCGTTGTGTGCCGCCGTCTCCGTGTAGCCGAGCCGTGCGTACAGGGCGCGGGCCTCGACGAGATCGCCGCGGGTGTCCAGCACGATCCGCCCGGCCCCGAGCGCGCGGGCCGCGTCCTCGGCCGCCGCGACGAGGAGGGCCGCACCGCCCCGGCCGCGCAGCCCCTCGCGCACGAAGACCCGGGTGAGTTCGGCGGTGGCCGGATCCAGGAGCCGTACGCCCGCACTGCCGGCCGGCTCGCCGCCGTACCGGGCGATGAGCAACCGCCCGGCGGGCGGGGCGAGTTCGGAGCCGGGTTGGGCTGCGATCGCGCGCTCCAGCTCGGCCGGGTCGGTGCGTCTGCCCTGGTGGCGCAGGTACCAGCGGTCGCTGACCTCCGTGTAGTACGCCCGCCACAGGGCGGCGGCGACGGGTGAGCCGGGGTGCTCCGGGGTGATCGTCCAGGTGGTCATGGACGGCAGTCTCGGACGGGTCACGGGGGTCCGCGCAACCCGGTTACCGGCGGGTCCGGTCCGGCCGTACGGTTCCGGGCTGTTTGCGGGGCGCCGTGCGGGTCACCCGGAGAACGAGCCGGCCCGTCGGGCCGAGACACCGGAAGGCAACCATGTCCACAGGCTTGATCATCGCAATTGTGATCGTGGCCGCCGTGGTCGTCGTCGCGGCCCTGCTGGCCGCACGCTCCAGGAGCAGCGGCCCGCACGGTCTGAAGCAGCGCTTCGGACCCGAGTACGAGCGGGTCGTGGCCCAGCACGGCGGCGACACCAAGGCGGCCGAGCAGGAGCTCGCCGAACGGGTCCAGCGCCACGGCGACCTGCACGAGCGTCCGCTGGACGAGGCCGAGCGCGAGCGCTTCGCGGCCCGCTGGACGACCGCGCAGGAGCACTTCGTCGAGTCGCCGCGGGAGTCCGTGAGCGAGGCCGACCGGCTGCTCGCCGACGTCGCGGCCGCCCGCGGCTTCCCCGCCGGCACCGAGTACGACGACCAGGTCGCGGCGCTGTCCGTGCACCACGCCGACCACGTCGACGGCTACCGCCGGATCCACCGCGCCGCCCAGGCCCCGGTACGCGAGGACCAGCAGAGCCAGGCGGCCACCGAGGAGATGCGCACGGCCATGATCGAGGCCCGCTCGCTCTTCGACGACCTCGTCACCTCGTCGGCCGGCGGTACCGGCCGACGCCACCGCGCCGGTGTCGGTGCCGACACCGGCAGCCATCCTCACCTGCCCTGGTCCGCCGACCGGAGCCGTCCGAAGGAGAGTTGACCGACATGACCGACGCGAGGACAGGGAACGACCGCCAGTCCATGAGCGGCGACATATACCCCGGTGACGAGGCGATGCCGGGGCGCGAGGACCGCACGAGCGAGGCCGCGGCGGGCCGGCGCGACTCCTCCGCCGCGAGGACCGCCGCCGGGCGCGAGGACGTCGCGGCGGGACGCACGGACGGCCTGGACGAGGCCCCCGGACAGGCGGTCCTGGTGGCCGGCGACGGTCCGGGCCACACCCCGGACCCGGCCGACACCGGCCGCCGGACCCCGGACGCCGGGCGGGACGTCACCAAGGCCGAGGACCAGCGGCCCACGACGGCACGGGGCGAGCGGGCATCGCACGGCGACCGGGCCGTGGGCGGCGACCCGCTGATGGCGAAGGAGGAGTGCGGGCAGCTGGAACAGCGCCTGCAGCACGCGCTCACCGAGTTCGTCGACGAGCCGCGTGCGGCCGTGGAGGAGGCCGACCGCGCCGTCGAGGAACTCAGCGCCCGCTTCACGGACGCCATCGACCGGCGCCGCCGGACCCTGCGCGGCAGCTGGCAGGAGACCGACCGGGACCACCCCGGCACGGCCGACACCGAACAGCTCCGGCTGGCCCTGCGCGACTACCGCGAACTGGCCGACCGGCTGCTACACATCTGAGCCCCCGTCCCCGGCCGCCGCCCGGCGCTCCCGCCACTCCAGTACGACCTCTTCGACGTCGTACGGCTTCTTGCCGAGCGGGGGCCCGGGCGGCGGCTTGAACATCATGTCCCGGATCTTCGCGTTGACCTCGGTGATGATGCCGCGCACGATCCGCTCGGAGGGGGCCGCGTAGGCGGCCGCCAGCGCGTCCTCGGCCTCCTTGCGCAGCGCGAGGGCCGGCGGCAGCATCGCCAGGCCCTCACGGGCCATCTTCCGCTTGACCCACCACAGTTCGTCGTACGACGTCTCCAGCTCGGCCGGCAACGGCCGCCCCGCACCGGTGAGACGGTCGAACTCACCGCGCAGCTGGGCGTCATGGATCTGCTTGTCGACCCAGGACTCGAACGGTACCCCGGGTGGCTTTCGCTCGGTCATGACTTCATTGTGCCGGACGCGACCGGGCCGGGCGTTTTATCATGCGCCGGAGATCCAGGAACGATCCAGGAACCGCGCAGGGGGAAAGCACGTGCTCGAACTCACCATGGCCTCCGTGTCCGGGGACGCGGGCGAAACGGCCGGCATGCTCATGGCCGACGCGCCCAGCGAACCGGGCGCCGTGCTGCGCGTGGGCCGTGATGCCTCCGTCTGCCGCCTCGCGACGCCCGACGACTGGCTGTTCGTCTCCCGGGTGCACCTGGAGTTCCTGTGCGGATCCGAGGGCGGCTGGCAGGTCACCTGGCTGCGCGGCTCGCAGGCCGAACCGTCCTCCGAGGTGCTGCTGAAGGTCGGCGAGTACGCCCAGGCCATCGGGTACGGCGTCTCGGTCGCGCTGCCCCGGGGCGGCTCCGGCGAGATCGTCGTCCGGGACCGCACCGCCCCGCGCAGCGTCAACGTGGGCTTCTACCACGAGGCTTGAGAACCGCCCCCGGGTCCTCGCCTAGGCCAGGACCCGGGCCAGGGCGAAGCCGTCGTAGCCCTTGCTGCCGACCGTCTGGATCGCCGTACCGCTCAGCCTCGGGTGGGTGGCGATCAGCTCGATCGCGGCACGGGTGCCGACCACGTCCGGTGCGGTGCTCCCCGCGTCGATCACCCGGCCCTCGCGCACCACGTTGTCGAGGACGATCAGGCTGCCCGCGCGGGTCAGCCGCAGCGCCCACTCCACGTAGTGCGGGTTGTTGGCCTTGTCGGCGTCGATGAAGACCAGGTCGAAGGGGGCCGGGTTCTCGTCGGCGAGCTTGGGCAGCGACTCCAGGGCCGGGCCGACCCGCACCTCGACGATCCGCTCCAGTCCGGCGCGGGCGATGTTGCGGACCGCCACCTCGGCGTGCCGGGCGCTGTACTCCAGCGAGATCAGCCTGCCGTCGGCGGGCAGCGCGCGGGCCAGCCAGATCGTGCTGTACCCGCCGAGCGTGCCGATCTCCAGGATGTTCCGGGCGTCCTGGATCTGCGCGAGGAGCTGCAGCAGCTTGCCCTGGCCGGGCGTCACGCCGATGGGCGGGAGGTCGCCGGCCTCGCTCTCGCGCAGGGCCGCCTGGAGCACCTCGTCGTCCGGTGAGAGCTGGCTGGTGAAGTAGAAGTCGACGTCGTCCCAGAGCTGAGAGCCGCTCATGCGTCCGCTGCCTTTCCGATGTCCGTAACTGCCCGCTGACAGCTATCTGCCTAGCACTACCGAGACGGTGGACGACCAGACGACCCACCGCCCCGGTACCGTACGGAACTCAGCCGCCCGACGCACGGGGCGAATCGCCGACAGGCCCTAGCGAGGCGCTTCGAGGGACGGCGGCGAACCGGGCAGCGGCCTGCCCGCCGTCTCCTTCATCCGCCAGGCCGCGAAGCCGCCGACGACCGCCGCCGCCATCATGTAGTAGGCGGGCATCATCATGTCGCCGGTCGCGCCGATCAGCGCGGTCACCACCAGCGGGGTCGTGCCGCCGAAGAGGGACACCGAGACGTTGAAGCCGACGGACAGGGAGCCGTAGCGGACCCGGGTCGGGAACAGGGCCGGGAGCGCCGCCGGCATCGCCGCCGTGAAGCAGACCAGCAGCAGGCCGAGGGCGGCCATGCCGAGGCCGACCGCGGCCAGGCTGCCCTGGCGGATCAGGAGCAGTGCCGGGACGGACAGGAGCAGGAAGCCCGCGCAGCCCGCCGCGATCACGGGACGGCGGCCGACACGGTCGGTCAGCGCGCCGGCGAACGGCTGGACGATCATCATCAGGGTCATGACGGCGAGGACCACCAGCAGACCGTGCGTCTCGTCGTACTTCAGCTCGCTGGTCAGGTAGCTCGGCATGTACGACAGCAGCATGTAGTCCGTGACGTTGAAGACCAGGACCAGGGCCACGCACAGCAGCAGGGACCGCCACTGGCCGGTGATCATCTCGCGGAGGGGGACCTTCGGGCGGGAGGACTCGGCCTTCTCGACCTCGGCGGCGAAGGCCGGGGTCTCCTCCAGGCGCATCCGCAGGTAGAGGCCGATGATGCCCATCGGGCCCGCGATCAGGAACGGGATGCGCCAGCCCCAGGAGGTGAGGTCGCCGTCGGAGAGCAGGGCCGTCATCAGGGTGACCAGGCCCGCGCCGCCGATGTAGCCGGCCAGCGTGCCGAACTCCAGCCAGCTGCCGAAGAAGCCGCGCCTCTTGTCCGGCGCGTACTCGGCGATGAACGTGGACGCGCCCGCGTACTCGCCGCCGGTGGAGAAGCCCTGCACCAGCCGGGCGGCGAGCAGCAGTACGGGGGCGCCGACGCCGATCGTCGCGTACGAGGGGATCAGGCCGATCGCGAAGGTGCCGGCCGCCATCATGATCATGGTGACGGCGAGGACCTTCTGGCGGCCCACGCGGTCGCCGAGCGGGCCGAAGACCATGCCGCCGAGCGGGCGGACCAGGAAGGCCGCGGCGAAGGCGCCGAACGTGGACAGCAGCTGGGCGGTCGGGTTGCCGGACGGGAAGAAGACCTTGCCCAGCGTCACCGCGATATAGCTGTAGACGCCGAAGTCGAACCACTCCATGGCGTTGCCGAGCGCGGCCGCCTTCACGGCACGCCTGACCAGCGCGGGGTCGGTGACGGTCGGCGCGGGTGCGGCCCTGCGGGGGCCGGGGACCGGGACGGACGGGGTGACGGCTGTGGCGGTCGCCAAAACGGGGCTCGCCTACCTTTCGACGGGGACAGGGGCGTGGCCCGTACGGCGCCGGACGGGTCGGAAAGCGACGATAGGAGGCTTAGGGCCGGTTACGTCGCGTACATACATCCGTGCATTGTGCAGCTAAATGCGGTGTATGCAGGCACGTCTGCCCGCTCCGGCGCCCGTATGCGAGCCGCCGACTGTGATCCTTGTCGCGCTCCGGAGGCGCAACCGCACGGAGAATCCGCCCCCCGGGGCGATCGCGGGCCGGCATCGCGGGCCGGGGGGGCGGGGCGGCGGGCGGCCGGGGGCGGCCGGCCCGCGGGCCGTCACAGCCGCTGGAGGATCGTCCCGGTGGCCAGGCCGCCGCCCGCGCACATGGTCACCAGGGCGAACTCCTTGTCCGTGCGCTCCAGTTCGTGCAGGGCGGTGGTGATCAGGCGGGCGCCCGTGGCCCCCACCGGGTGGCCCAGCGCGATGGCGCCGCCGTTGACGTTGACCTTGTCCAGGCTCTGTCCGAAGACCTGGGCCCAGCTCAGCACCACCGACGCGAACGCCTCGTTGATCTCGACCAGGTCGATGTCCGCGAGGGTCATGCCGGCCTTGCCGAGCACGGCCCGGGTCGCGTCGATCGGGCCGTCGAGGTGGAAGTGCGGATCGGCGCCGACCAGGGCCTGGGCGACGATCCGGGCCCGCGGGCGCAGCTTCAGGGCGCGGGCCATCCGCTTCGACGCCCACATGACGGCCGCGGCGCCGTCGGAGATCTGCGAGGAGTTGCCCGCGGTGTGCACCGCCGTCGGCATCACCGGCTTCAGGCCGGCGAGCGCCTCCGGTGACGTGTCGCGCAGGCCCTCGTCCTTGTCGACCAGGCGCCACATGCCCTGTCCGGCGTGCTGCTCCTCCTCCGTCGTCGGCACCTGCACCGCGTAGGTCTCCCGCTTGAAGCGTTCCTCGGCCCAGGCGTGCGCCGCCCGCTCCTGCGAGAGCAGTCCGAGCGCGTCGACGTCGTCCCTGCTCAGGCCTCGGTGGCGGGCGATGCGTTCGGCGGCCTCGAACTGGTTGGGCAGGTCGACGTTCCACTCGTCGGGGAAGGGCTTGCCCGGCCCGTGCTTGGAGCCGGAGCCCAGCGGCACCCGCGACATGGCCTCCACGCCGCAGCTGATCCCGACGTCGATGACCCCGGCGGCGATCATGTTCGCGGTCATGTGGGCGGCCTGCTGCGAGGAGCCGCACTGGCAGTCGACGGTCGTGGCCGCGGTCTCGTAGGGCAGTCCGACGGTCAGCCAGGCCGTACGCGCGGGGTTCATGGACTGCTCGCCGGCGTGGGTCACCGTGCCGCCGACGATCTGCTCGACGCAGTCGGCGGGGATGCCGGTGCGGCCGAGGAGTTCACGGTAGGTCTCGCCCAGGAGATAGGCGGGATGCAGGTTGGCGAGCGCGCCGCCGCGCCTGCCGATGGGGGTGCGTACGGCTTCGACGATCACGGGTTCCGCGGCCATGGGGGCTCGGTCCTCTCCTCGGTCGCCCGCGCGGCGCAGGGGCGTCCCGGCCCGGCCCGCCACGCAGAACTAGAACGCGTACTAGTTCTGGGTGCAGTCTGCTGACAGGCCGTCCACAACCGCAAGAGGGGTGCACGCAATTGGGGCGACCATGCCCCTTGCTACTTGTAGAACCCGTTACTACCTTCACCGGCAACCGGCCCGTTCTGATGGCCCGTCAGAACGTGTCGGGGTGTCCGTATCCAGGTTCGTACACGGTGGGAGTGAGCCGCCATGCCCTGTCCCGCGCTGCCCGACGGGTTCGACCTCACCGACCCCGACCTGCTCCATCGCCGGGTGCCGCTGCCGGAGTTCGCCGAACTGCGCCGGGCGGAACCGGTCCGCTGGATCGAACAGCCGCACGGCGTCGCCGGTTTCGCGGACGACGGCTACTGGGCCGTCACCCGCCACGCGGACGTCAAGTACGTCTCCACGCACCCGGAACTCTTCTCGTCCTGGCTCAACACGGCGATCATCCGCTTCACCGAGCACATCCCGCGGGACGCGATCGACGCCCAGCGGCTGATCCTGCTGAACATGGACCCGCCCGAGCACACCCGGGTCCGCCAGATCGTCCAGCGCGGCTTCACGCCCCGCTCCATCCGCGCCCTGGAGGACCGGCTGCGCGCCCGCGCGCTGGCCATCACCGACGCGGCCCGCGCCCACGCGGGCCCCTTCGACTTCGTCACCGAGGTCGCCTGCGAGCTCCCCCTCCAGGCGATCGCCGAACTGATCGGCATCCCCCAGGACGACCGGGCCAAGATCTTCGACTGGTCCAACAAGATGATCTCCTACGACGACCCGGAGTACGCGATCACCGAGGAGGTGGGCGCCGAGTCGGCCACCGAACTGATCGCCTACGCGATGAACATGGCCGCCGACCGCAAGCGGTGCCCGGCCGCGGACATCGTCTCCACGCTGGTGGCCGCCGAGGACGAGGGCAACCTGAACTCCGACGAGTTCGGCTTCTTCGTGCTCATGCTCGCGGTCGCCGGGAACGAGACCACCCGCAACGCCATCACGCACGGCATGCACGCCTTCCTCACCCACCCCGAGGCCTGGGACCTCTACAAGCGCGAGCGTCCCTCGACCGCCGCCGAGGAGATCGTCCGCTGGGCCACCCCGGTCAACTCCTTCCAGCGCACCGCCACCCAGGACACCGAGCTGGGCGGCAAGCTGATCCGCAAGGGCGACCGGGTCGGCGTCTTCTACGCCTCGGCCAACCATGACCCCGAGGTCTTCACCGACCCCGGCACCTTCGACATCACCCGCGACCCCAACCCCCACCTCGGCTTCGGCGGCGGCGGACCGCACTACTGCCTGGGCAAGTCCCTCGCGGTGCTGGAGATCGACCTGATCTTCCACGCGATAGCCGACGCGATGCCCGGCCTGCGGCTGGTCGGCGACCCGGACCGGCTGCGCTCGGCGTGGATCAACGGGGTGAAGCACCTGAGGGTCACCACGGCATGACCCCTCGACCCGGGCCGACGGCTCCCGGCGCCGCCGGCCCGCCCCGAGGGAGGCAGGAGCAACCTCTTCCTACGCCCCGTTCCTGCCTCCCCCGAGGCGCCGGCCGCCGCGCCGTCCCGTCCCGCCCGTCACTCCCGCCCGGACGTCACCACCGCCAGCACTCCGGAGACCGCCGCCGCGGCGAGCAGCGGCACGCCGAGGCCGTGGTGCAGGACCAGCCAGGCGCCCAGGACCGCGCCCGCGATCAGCGCGAGGACCGCGGCCACCCGGCGCGGTGAACGCGGCCTGGTGGCGTCGCCGAGGTGCGACTCGGCGACGAGACCCGTCAGGGTCGTGGTCAGGACCGTGGTCGCCGTCAGGTCGGGGACACCGAGCTTGCGGACGTTCGCGTTGCGCAGCCCCATCGCGAAGGCGGTCAGCCCGATCAGGGTGTACGTCGTCGCCGTCCCGCCGGTCCGGGTCAGCGCCACCACGGCCGCCGCGGCCACCAGGACCGCCTCGGCCGCCAGTGTCGCCCGCATCCAGCGTCTGCGGGAACCGCCGCCGAACCGGGCCGCGACCCGGCCGCCGGTCGCCGCGCCCAGCAGGAAGGCGGCCAGGGAGGCCGCCGAGTGGGGGACGGAGAAGCCCGGCGCCCCGGCGGCCGCGAAGCCGAGGACCACCACGTTGCCGGTCATGTTCGCGGTGAAGACATGGCCGAGACCGAGATAGCTGACGGCGTCGATCATGCCGCTCAGCACGGTCAGGGCCAGCAGCACGAACACCAGCCGCACCCCGCGGGTGCCGGGCTCGCGGGTCGGTGTCGCCGTGGGCATCGCACCTCCGGTGGGGTCTGCGCCGGGCCGGGCGGCCGGGGCCCGTGGGCTCCCGGGCATCAGTGCACCACGTCAGGACACACGTCGGCACCCTCGCCCGGGAGGAGGGGGGCGAGGGTGCCGAGATGCGGTGGAGCGGGCGGCCGGCTCAGTACCAGCCGTTGGCCTGCCAGAAGCTCCAGGCGGCCGTGGGGCTGCCGTAGCGGGAGTTCATGTAGTCCAGGCCCCACTTGATCTGGGTGGCCGGGTTCGTCTTCCAGTCGGAGCCCGCGGACGCCATCTTCGAGCCCGGCAGCGCCTGGACCAGGCCGTAGGCGCCGGAGGAGCCGTTGGTGGCGCTGGGGTTCCAGCCGCTCTCGTGCGAGACGATCTTGCTGAACGCGGCGAACTGTGCGGCGTCCGGGATCATCTTGTGCGCGATCGCCTGGGCGGAGGAGGCCGAGCCGGTGGCGGCCTGGGCGGGCGCCGCGCTCAGTGCCATGCCGGCGGTGGCGGCGGCCACGGCGGCGGCGGTGAGGACCTTCTTCGGGGAGGCGACGCGACGGATGATGGACACGGACACGGAGAACCTCGTTCGTCGGGGACAGGGGGCCGCCGTGCTCCGGAACCACCCGTGGGCGGTGACCGTGTGCGTCGGCTCCGCGGCCCGGTGGGGCCGGTGGTGCCTGGCGACGTCGTCCAGAGAAGCAGCCCGCCGAACCGTCCGCAATCACCCCTTTTACTAGTTGTGGTCGCATACGCGCGTGCCGGCCGTCGTGTGGCGTGGCTCTCAAAGCGCAGGTCACGGCCCTGGCGAAGCGGACATTCCGGGACGGGCGGACTACGGTCCGGGATCGTAGGTGACCTGGGTCATGTGGGGTGCTTCACCGGCCGCGTCACCGGACGCGTACGACGCCTCACGCGCCGGGGTCGTCGAAGGTGACCGCGGTCTCGAATGCGGCCCGCCGGGTCGCCCGGCGCAGCGCCCGCAGCAGCGCCGGCCCCAGGACGAGGGTGAGGACCACCGTGCACAGGGCCCGGCCCAGGTTCCAGCCCATCGCGGTGGCCAGGCTGTAGGCGAGGAACCGGGCCAGGTTGGCGGCGGGTCCGGCGTCCGGGTCGAAGGCGATGTTCGAGGCGGTGCCGGACAGCAGCGGCCAGCCGGCCAGGTCCACGACCATGCCGTAGCCGAACGCGGCCACGAAGCCGTACGCCGCCAGCAGCACCGGTTCGGCGCGCCCGCGCAGCCGCCCGGCGCCCGGCAGCAGCCCGGCACCCATGGTGAACCAGCCCATCGCCAGCATCTGGAACGGCAGCCACGGCCCCACCCCGCCGGTGAGCAGCGCCGACGCGAACATGGTCAGCGAGCCGAGGACGAACCCGAAGCCCGGCCCCAGCACCCGCCCGCTGAGCACCATCAGGAAGAACATCGGCTCGATCCCGGCGGTGCCCGCGCCGATCGGCCGCAGCGCGGCGCCCGTCGCGGCCAGCACGCCCAGCATGGCGACCGCCTTCGGGCCGAGCCCAGACTCGGAGATCGTCGCCCCGAGCACGGCGACCAGCAGGAGCAGCAGGCCCGCGAAGAGCCAGGGCGCGTCCTGGGCGTGCGAGGTGATCCGGGAGCCGGGCGGGGCGAGGAGGGGCCAGCCGACGGCGACCGCGCCGACGGCGCTGACGAGGAGCAGGGCGGCCAGCGAACGCGGGCCGAGGCGTACCGGTCCGGTCATGCCAGCGCCTCCCGCACCTGGGCGACGGTCAGCCACCGCTGCGGGGCGAGGATCTTCGTCACCTGCGGCGCGAAGGACGGCGAGGACACCACGATGTCGTCCGTGGGCCCGTCCGCGATCACCTCGCCCTCCGCGAGCAGCACGACCCGGTGCGCGATCTCCGCGGCCAGCTCCACGTCATGGGTGGCCAGCACGATCGCGTGCCCCTCGGCGGCGAGCCCGCGCAACACGCCGACCAGCCGCGCCTTCGCCGCGTAGTCCAGGCCCCGGGTCGGCTCGTCCAGCAGGAGCAGCGGCGGCCGGGCGGTCAGCACCACGGCCAGCGCCAGCGCCAGCCGCTGCCCCTCGGAGAGATCACGGGGATGGGTGTCGTCCCCGACCCCGGGGAGCAGCCCGGACACCAGCGCGCGGCAGGTCCCCGGCGCCGCCGCGGCGTCCCGGTCGGCGGCCGCGCACTCGGCGCCGACCGTGTCGGCGTACAGCAGGTCGCGGGGTTCCTGCGGGACCAGTCCGACCAGGCGCACCAGGTCGCGCGGGCGGGTGCGGTGCGGGACCGCGCCGCCGACCCGGACCGTCCCGGCGGACGGCTCCACCAGCCCGACCAGGGCGCCCAGCAGCGTGGACTTGCCGGCGCCGTTGCGGCCCATGAGGGCGACGGTCTCACCGGGCGCGACGGTGAGCCCGACATCGCACAGCGCGTCCACCCGGTCCCGGCGGACGGCGAGCGAGCGGACCTCGGCGAGCGGCGCGACACCGGACCCGGACCCGGCCTCGGCCCGGCCGGCGGGCCTGCGGAGCCCGCCCCGCCACCGCTGCCCCGCAGCGGAGGCGGCGGGCCGGGCCCCGCTCTCCCCGGCCGCGGGGGCGGCCGGGGTGCGCTGGGCCGGGATCCGTCCGGCGAGCCGCTCCCGCAGTCCGGCCGCCCGGCGGCGGGCGTCACGGACGGTCATCGGCAGCGGCGACCAGCCGGCCAGCCGCCCCAGCTCCACCACCGGCGGGGACACCGGCGACACGGCCATCACCTCGGCGGGCGTCCCGCACACCGGCACCGCCCCCGGCCCGGGAAGCAGCACCACCCGGTCGGCGTACTGCACCACCCGCTCCAGCCGGTGCTCGGCCAGGAACACCGTGGTCCCCAGGTCGTGCACCAGCCGCTGCAGCACGGCCAGCACCTCCTCGGCGGCGGCCGGGTCGAGCGCGGAGGTCGGCTCGTCGAGGACCAGGACCTCCGGATGCGGGGTGAGCACCGACCCGATCGCGACCCGCTGCCGCTGTCCGCCGGAGAGCGTGGCGATCGCCCGGTCCCGCAGCCCGTCCAGCCCGAGCAGGTCGAGGGTCTCCTCCACCCGCCGCCGCATCACGGCCGGAGCGATCCCGAGCGACTCCATCCCGTAGGCGAGTTCGTCCTCCACCGTGGCGGTCACGAAGTGCGCGAGCGGATCCTGGCCCACCGTGCCGACGACGTCGGCGAGTTCGCGCGGCCTGTGCGTGCGGGTGTCCCGCCCCGCGACCGTGACCCGGCCGCGCAGCGTCCCCCCGGTGAAGTGCGGCACCAGTCCGCTCACGGAGTTCAGGACCGTCGACTTGCCGGTGCCGGAGGGGCCGACCAGCAGGACCAGTTCGCCTTCGGGCACCTCGAAGTCGACACCGCGGACGGCCGGTCCGGCGGCGCCCTCGTACGTCACGGAGACGTCCTCGAAACGGATCACGACGGCTCCTTCGGTACGACCAGGGCGGGCAGCAGGCCGAGCAGCACGGCGGCCGCCGGCCACAGCGGAAGCGTGGGGGCGACCAGCGGAATCACCCCGGGGTGCAGGGCGTCCGGATCCCGTACCGCGGCCAGCGCCAGCAGTCCGGCGACGGCCGCGCCCGATCCGGACACCAGCCAGGCCCGGACGTCCCAGGGGTCCGGCCGGTAGCGGGTGCGCAGCGAACGGCGGCCGCCGAGCCGCAGCCCCGCCAGCGCGGCCGCCGCCCCGGCCGGCAGCAGGAGCAGTCCGTAGCCGCCGCCGTCGGCGGTGAGCAGCGCGTACGTTCCCGCGCACACCCCGAGCAGCCCGCCGAGGGTCAGCGCGGCCGTCGTACGGCGGACCCGGTCCGGTACGTCGGCTCCGCGGCCGAACCCGCGCGCGTCCATGGCGGCGGCGAGGGCCACCGAACGTTCCAGCGCGCCCTCCAGGACCGGCAGTCCGACCTGGAGCAGGCCCCGCACACCGGAGTCGGGGCGGCCCCGCAGCCGGCGGGCGGCACGCAGCCGCCGCACGTCGGCGATCAGGTTCGGCGCGAAGGTGAGGGCGACGACCACCGCCACGCCCAGCTCGTACAGGGCGCCGGGCAGCGACTTGAGGAGACGGGCCGGGTCGGCGAGCGCGTTCGCGGCGCCGACGCAGATCAGCAGGGTGGCGATCCGAAGGCCGTCGTAGAGGGCGAAGACCAGCGCCTCGGCGCTCACCCGGCCGCCGAGCCGGATGCCCTGCGCCCAGTGGGGGAGCGGGATCTCGGGGAGGGTGACGATCGTGTGCGAGCCGGGCACGGGGGAGCCGAGGAAGACGGTGAAGGCGAGCCGGACCAGCAGGACGGCGACGGCGAGCCGTGCGAAGGCGGTGTAGGAACGGGCGCCCTGCGTCCGGCTCCGGCAGACGGCCACGACGTAGCCGGTGACCGCGACGAGCAGGCCGAGCAGGAGCGGATTGCCCGTCCGCGAGGCGGCCACCCCGAGCGACAGCGCCCACAGCCACCAGGCACCGGGATGCAGGCCGCGCGGACGCCGGGACCGGGGCACGGGCGGCTTCACCCGTATCCGGTCACCGGTCGCGCCCCGGAGGGACGGGGCGCCCTCGGCGGCCGGGCGACCGTCCCGGTCACCCATCCCGGCGCCGCCGCGCCTGCCAGAAGGCGCCCGCTGCGACCACCACGACCACTCCCGCTCCGGCCAGCAGCCCCACCGACGGCCCGCTCCCGGACGAGCCGTTCGCCGGGGAGCCGTCGCCGGCCGCCACCTTCTCCCCGCACCCCTTCGCGGGATACCCGCCGATCGCGCAGAGCAGCGCGTTCGTGTCGTACCGCAGCGGCTTGGCCACCGCGGCCAGCGCCTCCGCGGCCGTCGCGTCCCGCGCCACCACCGCGCACGCGGTGCGCCGGTCGGGGGGCCGCTGCGCGGACGGCGCGTCCGCGGCCGTACCGAAGTCGATGACCAGCCCCACCCGCTTCCTGCCCGGCACCGCGGCCGTGCCGGCGCAGATCGCCGTGAAGTCCGCCGTCCCGCGGGGCCGCGTCGCGTCGCCCGAGTCCTCGCTCACCGCGAACCGGTACCCCTCGACCGCGCCGTCGTCCGGCTGCGCGGTGGCGGGGCCCTGCGTCGCGTACGTCCACCGCGAACCGTCCCGCTCCCAGAAGGACCAGTAGCGGTAACCGGCGGCCTGCGCCGGCGCGGCCGCCGCGAGCAGGACCAGCGCGGTGACGGCGAGCAGCGCCGCACGGCGGACGGCGGTCACGGCTGCCGCTTCCGGCGCCCGCTGAGCAGGAAGCCGATGCCGACGCCGGCGACCAGCCCGGTACCGACGATCCACCAGAGTCCGGCGCCCGACGACTTCTTCTTCTCCGCCTTCTCACCGGTACGGGCGGCCGCGGGGGCCGGGCCGGTCGCGGCGAGCGCCGCCACCAGGTCCGTACCGCCGAAGTCGCGCGGGTCCGCGCCCATCGCGTGCGCCGCGAAGATCAGCTCCGCCCAGGCCGCGGGCCCGCTCTGCTTCGCCCACGGCGCGGCATGCGCCTCCAGCCAGGCGTACGGCCGCTGCGCGGACCCGGTCGAGCCCTGCGCGGCCATGGCCACGACCGCGTCGGCGGTGTTGCCGTAGTCCGGCTGCGCCTTGGCGCCGGCGAGCGCGGAGAGCAGGTAGCCCTTGGCGTGTGTGGCCTGCGCCAGGTACGCGGCGCCGTTGCGGGCCACGTCCGCCGGTGCCGGCGAGCCGCCCAGGCCGGTGCAGGCGGGAGCGTCCGCCGCCGCCTTGCCCGCGGTCGTCACGAACCCCTTGCCGAGGACGCCGAGCACCCCGGCCGCCGTCGCGTCCGCGTTGGCCGCGAGCCCGCCCTTCTTGTCCGGCTGGTAGGCGAGCGCGCCGCCGCCGTCCTTGCCGCACGGGACCGACCACGTGGCGAGCAGGTCGCCGGCCGCCTTGTCCGGGCTCTCACCGGCCGCCGTGAGCGCGCCGGTCACCACGGCCGTGGAGTTGGTGTCGCTGGGCGAGCCCGGCGTGTATCCCCAGCCGCCGTCCTTGTTCCGCTGCGCCTTCAGCCAGGTCAGCGCCTTGCCGACGGCGTCGTCGTGGCCGCCGAGCGCGGTCAGCGCCTGGACGGCGGCGGCCGTGCTGTTCGTGTCGACGGGCACCTTCGCGCCGCAGGCCGCGTCCGGCTGGGCGCGGAACGCCGCGTACGCGCCGTTCGCGCACTGCTGCCCGGTCAGCCAGTCCACCGCCTTCGCGGCCGGCGTCACGCCCACCGTGTGCTGGGCGAGCAGGGCCAGCGACTGGCGCCAGACACCGTCGTACTGAGGGTCCGTACGGCCGAACAGTCCCGACGGGAGCACCGCGGAGGCGGACGGGGACGGGGAGTCGGCGGCCGTCGCGGTGACGGCGGGCGTGGCGGCGCCGATGACGGCGGCGGCGGCCAGCACCGCTGCGCTGCGGCGGAGGACGGTCATGATCGGCGGGTGCCTCTCCCTGCGGGGAGCCGGGCAGCGCGGGACGACCCGGCGGCTCGGCTCCGTGAACCTCGGTGCCGTGCGCCGACGGGTGACGGCGCACCTGAGCCGATCAACGTCCCGCGCGGGGTGGTCCGGCCCACCGCCGGTGCGGCGGTTCACGGACGGGGAGGTCCCGGTCCGGGCGGAGCCGGGGCCGGGGAGGGGATGCCGCCGGGTTTGCACCGGCTTTCCCCCGTACGGGTGATGACGACCCGGCCACTTTACCGGCCGCCGATCCGGGGCCGGGGGGCGGCCGTGCGTCGGCGCCGCTGGATAGGGTCCTGCCATGACGGGGAGACTGCTCGGTTCCGGGCGTTCGGCCGACGTGTACGAGATCGACGAGGCCTGGGTGCTGCGCCGTGAC
Source organism: Streptomyces sp. NPDC091282 (assembly GCF_044757385.1). Classification (NCBI taxonomy): domain Bacteria; kingdom Bacillati; phylum Actinomycetota; class Actinomycetes; order Kitasatosporales; family Streptomycetaceae; genus Streptomyces; species Streptomyces sp. NPDC091282. Next base: position 676,171 of record NZ_JBIVUX010000001.1, on the reverse strand, counting down.
CGGGACGGCTGGGGGGACGCGGCCGCCGAGGGCGCGGTGATGGCCCACGTGGGCCGGCACGGGTACCCGGTGCCCCGGGTGCGGGCCTCCGGGTCCCGTACCGACCTGGTCATGGAGCGGCTGTCCGGGCCGACCCTGCTGGCGGCGCTGCTGGCGGGGCAGACCGGTCCCGCGGAGGGCGGCGCGCTGCTCGCCTCGCTGCTGCGGCGGCTGCACGCGGTGCCCGGCCGGGACCCGGCCGACCCCGGCTCGCGCGTCCTGCACCTGGACCTGCATCCCGACAACGTGATGCTGACCCCCGACGGGCCGCGGGTCATCGACTGGACCAACGCCGAGAACGGGCCTCCCGCGCTGGACTGGGCGATGTCCGCGGTGATCCTCGCCCAGGTCGCGGTGGGCGGAATGCCGATGGCCGGCGACCTGCTCGCGGCGCTGCTCGCGGACCCCGGCGAGCTGACCGACGAGGGGCTGGCGGAGGCCCTGCGGCGCCGTGCGGCCAACCCGACGATGAGCCGCCACGAGGTGGACCTGCTCGGCGCGGCCGAGGACCTGATACGGACCCTGCGCTGAGCCCGCCCCGTGCCCGCCGCCCCGGCCGCCGGGCACGGGGCCCGCGGCCGGATGCGCCGGGTCCCGTCAGCCGTGCAGGTCCGGCACCGTGGGCTGCTCCTCGGGCTGGTCCGGGGCGGCCGTCACCGCCGGGGTGACGCGCGCGGACAGGTGGCGGCCCATGCGGCGCAGGGCGTCGTCGCAGCCGGCGGGATCCTCGCCGACGGCCACCCACAGCGCCAGCCGGTCGTCGACGGTCGCGTGCGGCCCCGCGGTGACGTGGTGACCGGCGTCCCGGGTGAGGATCATGCGGTCGGCGCCGGGTTCCCGGGCCGCCTCGGGGGCGAGCGTCAGACGGTCCAGGCGGCCGGTGGCGGCCGGGTAGGCGAACCGGATCGCGGCCGCCCGCTGCCGGGTCGGCGTGGTGTCCGGCACCTCGCCGGTCGCCAGGGCCGCGGCGACCTGGGCCAGGTCGACGCCGGTGGCCCGCCGGACGAGGAGCGGGATCAGGTCGTCCGGCAGGCACGGGGTGACGTCGGTGACCCGGGGCCCGCGGTCGGTGAGCCGCAGCCCGATGTGCAGCACCCCCCGGGTGAGTCCGAGGGCGTGCACCGTGCGGTCGACGGCCAGCCGCAGGAAACGGTTGTGCAGCAGCCCGTCGTGGGCGTGCACGGTGTGCCGCAGCGGCTGGCGGGCGGGTGCGGGACCGAGCGTCGTACGGGTGATGGCGACGATGCGGATCTCGCCGTCCAGGACGACGGTCTCGGCGCAGACCCTGGGCGTACCCGGCTCGTCGACGGGAACCGTCGCGGCGGCCAGCGAGGCACGCAGCACGGCCGGATCGGCGCAGGCGGCGGTCGTCGCCCGGGAGGGGCCCGGCAGCCCCAGCTGTCCGGCGATCCTGGCGGCGACGGCCGCGTACCCGGCCGACTGGGCCAGCACCCCGCGGACCCGGTGCCTGGCCGCGAACCGCACCACCGCGGACGCCGTCGCGCCGTCCTTGCCGGGGTCCGCCGCCAGGTGTCCGGCCAGGCTGCCGCGCGCCCAGCCGGGCGGCGCGGCGTCCACCAGCACCACCGGGCGGGCCGCGGCGATCCGCGTCAGCGCGAACTCGTCGTACGCGCGACGGCGGCCGGCTCCCAGGAGCAGGACGGGCTGCGGCATCGCTTCGCCTCACCTTCCGGGAGGAGGCGGGGCAGCTGGTCGTCCCCGACGCCGCTCCCCCATAGGCGGCACCCGGGGCGGTCGGTTCGACCATGGCCGACGACGTGATCGTTCCCGATCCTTTCTGGCGAACCTTCATATGTCAACGATTACTGCCCATTTCCGCAGTGCGACTTGTCACTTCTGGTGAGCGGACCGACGAATTCGGTGACCTCGTGTCCGCTCGGCCGACCGGACACGAGGTGGAGCAGGCCGAACGGGTGTGGCAGCGGCCGGACTTCATCGGCGAGAACCGGCGTCGTCCCGACGGCGAGCGGTACTCGCCGGGCGAGCTCGCCACGGTCGCCGGCACCAGCAGGCAGTGGCTGAGCGAGTGGCGCAGGAGCGGCCTGCCGGGCCTCGAACACACCGACCGGCTGCGGCGGTTCTTCGGGCTGACGCCCGGCTTCTTCACCGCCGACGAGCACGAGGCGCTGTACGAGGCACGCCAGCCGGTACTCCAGGCGCTGGAGGCGCGGGCCTACCCGCTGTCCCGGCTGCGCGAGAGCGGCCTGGTCCGGCTGGCGGCCCGTGCCCCGCAGATGAACCCGCGTCAGCTGACCACCCTCGCCGCCCTGCCGGAGATGCCCATCACGTCCGGGAACCCGGCCGACCAGGCTGTCGCCTAGCCGGAGCCCGAGCCGGCCCCGGTTTTCGGAAGCGGTCGCGGCCCGCGAGAAGGCACCCGCGCCGATCAGGCGGAATCGAGGCAGTGCGAGGTCTGCCGGATGGGGGCGACCAGGCGCGACAGGCCGATCAGGGCGGCGTCCGTCCGGCCCCCGCCCGAGAACACCACCTGGGTGGCCGGGGTGCGGCCGTAGGTGACGATGACCTGGCGGGTGTGAGTGGACTGCCGTGCGTCGATCACCCAGTCCACGCCGTCGACCGCGAAACACGGATCATTGGTCGGCCCCGGAGGCGTCACCCCGCACCGCAGCACGATGGCCCGGTCACCCCACACGGCCACACCGGAGGCGTCGCTGTCCCAGCGCGTGAGACCCCCCAGCGAGCCGGGCGCGGCATCGGTGATGCGGCGGCAGTGCGGGGCGTCGGCGCCCCGCGCGGCCGGTACGCCGGGATCTCGGTGGTCGTAGGCGTAGACGGTGACGGCGGCTGCCGAGGCCAGGACACACACCCCGACGCCGAGTACGAGCCGGGTTCGGCGGGTGGAAGGCACGGTGACGGTCTTCTTTCCGATGGGGGTGCGGGCGGGTCGACCAGCACGTTAAGGCACCGGGCGGCACGGCTCCAACCAGGCCCGGCCGACCTCCCTTTCGGGCACTGCCCTCCTGGTCACCTCCCCAACGGACGTTACGCGCAGCGGACTTCGCGCCTACGTTCAGTCCGCCAAGCAGAGGGCCGACCAGGGAGATGTCATGCGTAGATCGACCACTTCGCTCGTGCTCGCCGCCGTGGCTGCCGGCACCATGACCGCCGCGGCGATCCCCGCGAGCGCTGCCGCGCAGGCCCGCGATCCCTACGCCCACACCCGGCTGGAGCGCGTGTGGGCGGGCAACGTGTGCCTGTCGATGGGCGGCAGCACCAGGAACAACGCGCCCCTCGTGGTCGGAAGGTGTTCCAGGACCGACAAGACCCAGCGGTGGACGCTGAAGCGGCTCCACAGCGGACAGTCGATCTTCACGATCAAGAACGACAAGTCGGGCAGGTGCCTCGCCGTGGACTCCAGGAGCCACGTCGTCCAGTCCACCTGCAATCCGTCGTCCAAGAACCACCAGTGGTGGCTGGCGGGTTCGCACATCGTCAGCGTGTCGAAGAACAAGTCGCTGGCCTCGAACTCCACCCGCTCGGGCTCCAAGCCCTACCTGGAGAAGACCGACGTCAACGGCTCCGCCGGCCGGAGCCGTCAGGAATGGGGCCTGTCCTGACCCGGGCCAGTGGTCTCCGGAACTCCCGCAGAGCCGTCAACCAAGTCCAGACCAAGGGGAACACACACATGCAGTGGAAGCGATCCCTGCCGCGGATCCTCGGGGCGGCAGCCGTGCCCGCCGTGCTTCTGACGCCTTCGCTCACGCCCGCTTACGCCGGGGAACCGAGCGTGGCACCGGCCGGCAAGGCCGTGTTCGTCCTCGACGCCGACAGCGGCCGCTTCGCGACCGGGAAGTCGGCCCTGGCCGGCCGCACGGCCGGTGTCAGGCCGGTCGCCACCTACATCGGCAGGGCGACCGACACCCAACTGCTCACCGACGGCGGGCAGAAGGTCGTCGCCGACATCACGCTCGCCGGCTCCCCGGAGAAGGACGAACGTGCCGCCTGGGCGGCCTCGTCCCGCTTCGTCGACCTGTCCTGGCCCGACCTCGGCGCCGGCCGGTACACGGTGTTCCGCAACGGTGCCGAGATCGCGCACACCGCTGGGCACAGCCTCCGGGACACCGGCGTGCGCGCGGGCAGCGAGGTCAGCTACCAGATCACCGGTGAGGCTTCCGGTCTCGGCCACACCTGGGGCCTGACCGCGACCGTACCCGCCGGCGACGACGCCGCGGCGCTCACCCGGACCGCCCGGCAGGTCGAGGCGAGGGCGCGGAGGTACACCAAGACCGCGGTGGTGTGGCGGTCGTTCATCCGCCAGAAGTGGGCCACCATCCCCACCGAACTCCGTGGCATCTCCGGCTGCAAGTACACCAGGGGCTACAAGTACAGGGGCGACGACCGCGGCTTCTCCAACAAGGTCACCGGCCCTTCGTTCCGAGCCGGCCTGCGCGGGGTCGTCTACTGGACGAAGTCCCCGTACGACCTGTTCCCCGAGACCGGCGTGACGAGGGTCTACAACAGCCACGGCGTGGAGGTCGACCGGCGCAAGGCGTCCACCAGCGGCATCGACTTCCGCACCAAGACCCGCTTCGACGGCAAGACCCGTGCCGTCCACGGGCAGATCGAGGCCACTGACCCCTTCTGCCCGTCCGGCGGCGCCCGCCGCGCCGGCATCGGTGTCTTCTACGACGCCCGCCTCGCCCGCAACGGTGACTTCTACGTCTCCGGCAAGTACCGGCAGGCACCCGACCACGAGATGTATCTCTACGGCTACACCAGCGGCAGCAGCCACACCTCGAAGACCGTGCACCAGTCGAGGATGCGCAGCCTCCTGTGCCTGTCGCAGCCTTCGTGCGAGCGGGGCACGATCGGCAACAGCGGCGGTTACTGACGACCCGTCGCCCGGCTCCGGCATGCCAGGAGGACAATGATCGGCGAAGGGGCCATCGACCAATGGCCCGTGACCCACGAGGGGGAACGTGACATGACCGTCACCTGGCGCGGGGCCATCCGCTACGCGCTCACCATCACCGTCCTGTCCTGGCTGACCGGAGCCGTGGTCGACTTCGCCTGGCAAGCCGCCTCCGGCGGCCTCGGTGGCTGGGTCTCGACCTGGGTGGGGGATCCGTGGAATGCGGGCTTCCTGGTGGCGGCGGCCGTCACCCTGACGCTGACCCGCCGCCTGACCGATCCCCTGCCGGCGTGGCGTGTGCCGCTGATCGACGGTTCGGCCTACCTGGCGGTGCTGTTGCTCTGCGCGGGCCTGTCCTCCTGGACGGCGGGGGACGCGGCGCCCGCCGATGCCGCGTTCGTCGTGGCCGTACTCGCCCTGTTCACGCTCCAGTTGCCCGCCGCCTGGCTGCTGAGCGCCTGGCGGGCCCGGCACCTGGACGTCGTCCTCACTGAGGCGGGCACCCATGCCGCTCCCGCCCGGCCGGCCTCGCGATGACGGCGTCGCGCCCGTACGCGGCGGTGACGACGGTGCTGGTGGCCTGCGCGGCGCTCGGGGGCTGCGCGGGCTCCGCCTCCTTCCAGGACACCAGTCCCTCCGACCCTCTCGGCAGAACCCTGAGCGAAGGCGAGCGCCCCGCGGCGCCCGACCTGTCCGGGACGACGCTGGACGGCCGCACCGTCCGTCTGTCCGACTACCGGGGCAAGGTCGTACTGATCAACGCGTGGGCGTCCTGGTGCGGCCCGTGCCGGGCCGAGGCTCCTGAACTGGAGAAGATCCAGCAGAAGTGGGGCGATCGCGGTGTGCGGGTCCTGGGCCTGAACAACGATGCCACCAGTGGCGACGGGCGCGCCTTCGCCAAGGAGTTCCGGCTCGGCTACCCGTCGCTCCTGGACCCGCAGGGCCGGCTGGGGCTGCGCTTCCCGCGCGGTCTGGTGAACACGCAGGCGCTGCCCTACACGATCGTCGTCGATCCGGCGGGGAGGGTCACGGCGTCCCGGATGGGCGCGGTGACCGAGGCCGGCATGGGGAAGGTCATCGCCTCGCTGCTCCCGTCGGCCGCTCCGGCCCGCGGACCCGCGCCCGGCGCCTCCTGACGCTCTTCTGCGGCGTCCGGAAGAGAGCGGGCCCGGAAGACCGGTCATGTCTTCCGGGCCCGTTCCTCACGTGGTCAGAAGGAGAGCGCCGGTGCGCCGGGCATGTGCGGCGCCTGCCGCGCAGCGGGTGCAGTGCGGGTCGGAGCAGAGCAGGTGATGGGCGAGCACCGACAGCACCGCGGCTTCGAGCCGACTGTTCTGGTCGAGCTTCATCACAATCCGTTGGATGTGTGCCTTCACCGTGCGTTCCGCGATGCCCAACTCACTCGCCAGTTCACGGTTTCCCGCTCCGGTTCCCAGGTGCAGCAGCACTTCCTTCTCCCGCTCCGTCAGCAGGTTCACCTTCCGTAGCTCGGCGACCGGATCCTTCCCCGAGCGCCGGAACGGACAGGACGGTTTCTTGTCAGCGGATCGTTTCGACAAAATCCGACGACCCTTTCCGCCTTCGCACTTCTCCAGCAGAGCCCCGTGCCCCGGATGCCGCGAAGGCACTGCCAACCTATCCCAGGGTACTGACGCGAACACGCCCAATAATCGGACCAATTACCAGTTGGTAACATGTAGGTGTGCCGCACTTCGAGATCACCACCGTGCTACCGGTTCCTCCTGAGCAGGCGTTCGACGCGTGCCTGGATGTCGAGGCGCACACCCGCTCCATGGCCACGTCCTCGGAGCGGGCGGTGGCAGGCACCACCAGCGGCCGGCTCGCGCTCGGCGGGACAGTGACCTTCCAGGCCCGGCACTTCGGCCTGACCTGGCGGCTGACTGCCCGCATCACCGCCTGGGACCGGCCTCTCGCCTTCGTCGACGAGCAGGAAGCCGGCCCCTTCAGGTACTGGCGGCACGAGCACCGCTTCGTCGCACACGGTCAGGGCCGCACCCTCATGACCGACGTGATCGACTTCGCGTCGCCTCTGGGCCCCCTCGGACGGCTCGCGGACTCCGTCGTCCTGGGCCGCTACATGCCCCGACTCATCACGGCGCGCAACGCCTATCTGGCAGCCCACCTCTGAGACGGCTTCCCTGCCCGTCCGGGATCACCGCACCGCCACGTATGCCACGGGCTCGCTCCCCGCGACCGGCTCCACCACCCCCAGTTTCACCAGGCGCCGCAGATGCGCCTCGGCCTCCGAGACGGCGATGTTCCGCGATCCGTAGGGGATCTGCTCCCATGGCCGGTTCCACTCCATGCGGACCGCCAACTGCCACAAGGTCAGAGGCTGTTGCAGAAGGGCCCGGAGGGCGGTGAGGCGTTCCTCGTGGTGGTCCAGCAGTTCCCGTACCCGCTTGGGTGCGTCGGTGAAGGCGTGCTGGTGGGCCGGGAGGATCTCGGCGGGGGCCAGGCGGCCGATCCGTTCCAGGGAGTCGAGGTAGTCCCCGAGGGGGTCGGTGACCGTCGCGTCGTCGGGATCCTCGTACAGGCCGATGTGCGGGGTGATCCCGGGGAGCAGGTGGTCGCCGGAGAACAGGCGTCCACGGCCGGGCAGTTCGGCCGGATGGTCCTCCTCCAGGTGCAGGCAGACGTGGCCGGGTGTGTGCCCCGGCGTCCAGACGCCCCGCAGCCGGCGTCCCGGCAGGTCGAGCAGTTCGCCGTGGACGATCTCGCGGTCGGGGAGGGCGGGGGACAGGCCCGGCAGGGAGGTGCGCCGCCGGGGTCCGCCGCGCAGCGGCGCCACGTGCTCCTCGGGCGCGCCGGCCGCCTCCAGCTTGGCCGTCATGTAGGTGAACCACCGCTCCGGCCGGGTCTCCCGGGTCCGCCGCACGATGGCCGCGTCGGCCGCGTGCAGGGCGATCCAGGCCCCGGAGGCCTCCCGCACCCGCCCCGAAAGACCGTGGTGATCGGGGTGGTGGTGGGTGACGACGACCCCGTACACCTCGCCGGCCGCCGTCCCGCACGCCGCCAGCCCCGCCGTCAGCACGTCCCACGACCCGGGGTCGTCCCATCCGGTGTCGACCAGGACGGGTCCGCGGTCGGTGTCCACGACGTACACCAGCGTGTGGCCCAGGGGGTTGTCCGGAATGGGGACCTCGACGGCCCGTACGCCGCCGCCGTGGTCGTGCACGGCGGGCGCCGCCTCCGGCGCGGCCGGCTCGTCCTGTCCGCTCCGACTGTCCGCCATCCGTCGCCTCCGCCCCCGCACCGCCGCCCGGCCACCGCTCACTATAACTAGAACCAGTTACACATCCGATGGTCCGCGGAGAAGTTCACGCACGGCCGCCGCCGGGCGCCGCGCACGAGCGCACGGTCCCGCTCAGCGGGTCGTGCCGAACAGCGCGTACGCGCGCACGGCGACCCGCGCGACGAACAGGAAGAAGTGCAGGCCCAGCCGGTCCGCCGCCACGGCCAGCAGGACCGCGGCGCCCGCGGCCTTCCCGGCGACCTGACCCCACGCCCGCCGGGAGCGCGATGCCGCCGGCGGTCCGGCGCTTCCCGCCGGCGTGCCGCTGTCCTCCGTGACGGCGCCGTGCGCCTCGGTCTCCCCGCTCATGCGCGGACCTTATCGCCGTGGCGGAGACGGCTGCGCCGCCTTTTCGCACCGGACCCTCTCCCTGGCCAACTCCAACTAGAACTGGTATCAGTTCTGAGACATCGTCAGGAAGGGTGGTGGGGTGCCATGACCGAGTTCCTGGAGCATGGACAGCTGTTCATCGGCGGGGAGTTGACCGACCCTCTGGGCAAGGACGTCATCGAGGTGGTGTCGCCGCACACCGAGGAGGTCTTCGGGCGGGTGCCGCACGCCTCGCGCGAGGACGTGGACCGGGCGGTCGGGGTCGCGCGGCGAGCCTTCGACGAGGGGCCCTGGCCGCGGACGAGCCTTGACGAGCGGGTCGAGGTCGTCACCCGGATCAAGGACGCGATCGCCGCGCGGCACGAGGAGATCGCCCGGGTGATCTCCTCCGAGAACGGTTCGCCGTACTCGTGGAGCGTGCTCGCGCAGGCCCTCGGCGCGATGATGGTGTGGGACGCGGCGATCAGGGTGGCCCGCGACTTCACCCACGAGGAGACCCGCGACGGGGCGCTGGGCCGGATCCTGGTGCGCCGGGAGCCGGTCGGAGTGGTGGCGGCGGTCGTGCCGTGGAACGTGCCGCAGTTCGTCGCCGCCGCCAAGCTCGCTCCCGCGCTGCTGTCCGGCTGCACGGTGGTCCTCAAGCCGTCCCCCGAGTCGCCGCTGGACGCCTACGTCCTCGGCGAGATCACCAGGGAGGCCGGGCTGCCGGACGGCGTCCTGTCCATCCTCCCGGCGGACCGCGAGGTCAGCGAGTACCTGGTCGGGCACCCGGGGGTCGACAAGGTCTCCTTCACCGGGTCGGTCGCGGCCGGCAAGCGGGTCATGGAGGTCGCCGCGCGCAACCTCACCCGGGTGACCCTGGAACTGGGCGGCAAGTCGGCCGCGATCGTCCTGCCGGACGCGGACGTGGCCGCCTCCGTCGCCGGGATCGTCCCCGCGGCCTGGATGAACAACGGCCAGGCGTGCGTGGCCCAGACCCGCATCCTCGCCCCGCGCTCCCGCTACGACGAGTTCGCCGACGCCCTCGCGGCCGCGGCCAACGCCCTGAAGGTCGGTGATCCGCTCGACCCGGCCACCCAGGTGGGCCCGCTGGTCGCCCGCCGCCAGCAGCAGCGGAACCTGGACTACATCCGCATCGGCCAGGAGGAGGGCGCGAAGATCCTCACCGGCGGCGGCCGGCCGCCGGGCCTGGACCGGGGCTGGTACGTCGAGCCCACCCTCTTCGGCGACGTCGACAACTCCATGCGGATCGCCCGCGAGGAGATCTTCGGCCCGGTGATCTGCCTCCTCCCGTACGGCGACGAGTCCGAGGCCCTGAAGATCGCGAACGACTCCGACTACGGGCTGAGCGGCAGCGTCTGGACGGCGGACGTGGCGCACGGCATCGAGGTCGCGCGCCGGGTCCGCACCGGGACCTACTCCGTCAACACCTTCAGCCTCGACATGCTGGGCCCCTTCGGCGGCTACAAGAACTCCGGTCTGGGGCGGGAGTTCGGCCCGGAAGGGTACGGCGAGTTCCTCGAACACAAGATGATCCACCTCCCGGCCGGCTGGGAGGGGTGAGCGGGGATGGGGGACCGCTGGCACGTCGAGGTCGACCGTTCGATCTGCATCGGCTCGGCCCAGTGCGTCAACCGCGCCACCGGGGCCTTCCGCCTCGACTCCGCCATGCAGTCCCACCCCGTCGACGCGGAGACGGACGCCAGCGGCCGGATCCTCGACGCGGCGGAGAACTGCCCGGTGGAGGCGATCACCATCACCCTGCTCGGCAGCGGGGAGCCCGTCTTCCCGCCCGAGGACTGACCGTCGCGCCCGCCCGGCTACCGACGGGGGCCGACCGCGGCGAACAGCCCCCTGACCCGGGTGCCGTCCGGCCGCTGCCAGGCCCCGGTCACATGACCGCGGGTGCCGGCGGCCGGCTGTGAGCCGGGCACCAGCACCCGCCGCAGCTCCAGCACCGCGCCGCCGCCCGCGAGGGTGAACTCGGTGCTCCCGTCGGTGTCGAGGGGAACACCGAGGCCGGGCAGCGGATCCACTCCGCCGTACGCGCGGGCCACCTCCCGGTCGGGGGTGTCGGTGAGGCTCTGCGCCTGGGCCGCCGCGCGCCCCTCGACCAGGGCCGCCAGCCCGGCCGTCAGCACGGGGTCGTGGCAGCCGTCGTAGGCCCAGCGGGTGCCGAGCACGCCGTGTTCCATGGTGCCGAGCAGCGCGTGCCCGGCGCCGTCGAGCGGCGCGGCGCGGTAGGTGAGCGGCACCAGGTAGGCGTCCGTGCCCTCGGTGACGACCATGAACTCGATCCCCACCTCGCCCGCCGGGTCGTCGAGCCGGAACCCGCCGGCCTTCACCAACTCCGGTGCGGCGGGGCCGTGGTACCAGGAGCGGGTCGGCAGCCAGCCGGCGAGGAGGTCGACCTTGGCGGGCTTGAGGGTGGTGCGGTGGATGAGTGCCATGGGGCCGATTCTCCACGCGGCGCCGGATCGGCCGGCGGCCTCCCGCCGGGGGGCCGGTCCGTCCGGCGCCGGACGGGACTGTCGGTGGCGCGGGATACGCTCCTGCGGTCCGTCGGGTCGACCAGGGTGGGGAATGTGCGCAAGTCCGAGGCCGAGGGCCTGATCGACGAGGCCTACGAGGCGTGGCGGGCCGAGGAGTGGCACACCGCCGCCGGACTCTTCGAACGGGTCCTCGCCCGGTTCCCGGACGAGGAGCGCAGCGCGGTGTGGTGGTACGACGCCGCGCTCGCCCACAAGTTCCTGCGCAACTGGGCCAAGGCCCACGAACTGGGCCGCGAGGCCGCCGCCCGCGCCCCGCGCGGCGAGGGCGACCCGGCGTTCTGGAACCTCGGCATCGCCGCCACCATCCAGGGCGACTGGGCCACGGCCCGGGACGCCTGGGCGGGCTTCGGCATCGAACTCCCGCCGGGTCAGGGGGAGATCGAGGGACGGTTCGGGGCTGCCTGCGTGCGGCTGGACACCGGTGGTGAGCGGGAGGTCGTGTGGATCGACCGGCTGTGCCCGACGCGGGGGCGGGTGATGAACGTGCCGGTGACGGCGGGACGGCGGTTCGGGGAGATCGTCGTGCACGACGGCGAGCCGACCGGGCGCCGGGTGGTGGACGGCCGTGAGTTCCCCGTCTTCGACGAACTGCTCCTGCTGACGGCGTCCGGGCTGCCGACCCTGGAGGTGACCGTGAACGCCGGCGAGGCCGCCGACCTGGACGCGCTGGTCGACCTCTTCGTCCGGCAGGGCTTCGGCGCGGAACCCGCGAGCGCCCTGCAGATGCTCTGCTCCTGCTGCAGCGAGGGCACCCACGAGCAGTCCCGCACGGTCCACGCGGGCGCCCAGCGGGTCTCCCTGGCCGCCCCGGAACCGGAGGCGCGGCTGCTGCTGGAGCGATGGGCGGGCGAGACGGCCGCCGGGCGGAGCTGGAGCGGGCTGGAGGCGGTGGGGTAGCGCGCAGGGTTGGGCGACGGGCAAAAGTGAAAAAATCCCCCACAAGGGGTGTTCTATTCCCTTGTGGGCGTTCTATCCTGAAAGCAGCCTACGAGGCGAGTGAGGGAGTCCGAGCGGAGTAGCCGACTCTGGCGTGACGCAGATGCACACGCATCCGCCCGTGCCGACGTCGACGCTCGGGCTGAGAGGCCGGAAGGCGGCGGTTGAGCCGGACGGCGACCCCCAGACACCTGATCCGGACCATGCCGGCGAAGGGAACCCGTCTCGTAGGTCTTCGCATGCCCCGGCGCCGTGCGCGTCCGCGCTCCGGCGCCGCCGGTCACGGTGTGCGTCCCGGCTCCGTCAGGTCGATCAGCCGGCAGACCGTCTCGATGTCGATCTTCACCTGGGCGATGGAGGCCCGCCCCGAGAGCCAGGTGATCAGGGCCGAGTGCCAGGTGTGCTCGATGACCCGGACGGCGGAGAGCTGGGCGGGGGTCGGATCGGTCAGGCCCATGGCGTCCAGGACGATCGCCGTCGTCTGCCGGGAGACCTGGTCCACCTCGGGGGAGACGCTGCGGTCGGCGAAGGTCAGGGCGCGGACCATCGCGTCCGCCAGGTGCGGCTCGCGCTGAAGCGCCCGGAAGGCCCGCATCAGGGTCTCGGCGACCCGCTCGGACGCCGTCTCGCCCGCCGGCGGCTTCTTGCGCAGCGTGCCGTGCATGTGCTCCAGCTGGTCCTGCATGGTCGCCACCAGCAGGTGCACCTTGGAGGGGAAGTACCGGTAGAGCGTGCCGAGGGCCACCTGCGAGGACTCGGCCACCTCGCGCATCTGCACGGCGTCGAAACCGCCCCGGCTGGCCAGCTGGGCGCTCGCGCGCAGGATCCGGCGGCGCCGCGCCTCCTGCCGCTCGGTGAGCGGCGGAGTGGCCGGTCCGGCGCCGATGTCCACCTTGGCTTCCGCAGGCATGGGTCCCGTCCGTGACAGTCGGTGAGGGCAGTGCTCAGGGCGAGTGATCAGACAGCATGGCAGGGGTCGCGTCGTGGCGCGAATCACCTGATCCACTGCTCACTCCGCCCCTACCTGCCGGTAGATTCAGAGCCTCCTGAACGATCAAGTCTGAAACTTGTTCTAGATTAGCGTCCCGGCGTAACCTCGCGGGAAAATGCAGGGAGAAGGGGGCCCAGAGTGACCGCTGAGGCCAGGCGGACGGGTGCCGACCAGGAACCCGCCGCCGACGGCGAGCGACCGCTCGACATCGCGCTCCTCACCTATAAAGGGAACCCGTTCTGCGGCGGCCAGGGTGTCTACGTACGGCACCTCTCCCGTGAGCTGGCCCGGCTCGGCCACCGGGTCGAGGTGATCGGATCGCAGCCGTACCCCGTCCTGGACGAGGGCTACCCCGCGCTCACCCTCACCGAGCTGCCGAGCCTGGACCTGTACCGCTCCCCGGACCCGTTCCGGACACCCGGCCGGGACGAGTACCGGGACTGGGTGGACGCGCTCGAAGTGGCCACCATGTGGACCGGCGGCTTCCCCGAACCGCTGACCTTCTCCCTGCGCGCCCGCCGCCATCTGCGCGCCCGCGCCGGGGAGTTCGACGTCGTCCACGACAACCAGACGCTGGGCTACGGCCTGCTGGGCGACGTCGGCGCGCCCCTGGTCACCACCATCCACCACCCCATCACCGTCGACCGGCAGTTGGAGCTGGACGCCGCCGAGGGATGGCAGCGCCGGTACTCCGTACGGCGCTGGTACGCCTTCACCCGGATGCAGAAGCGGGTCGCCCGCCGGCTGCCCTCCGTGCTCACCGTCTCCGGCACCTCGCGCCAGGAGATCGTCGACCACCTCGGGGTCCGCGAGGACCGGGTGCACGTCGTCCACATCGGCGCCGACACCGACCTGTTCGCGCCGAATCCCGCCGTCCCGCAGGTACCCGGACGGATCGTCACCACCTCCAGCGCGGACGTGCCCCTGAAGGGGCTGGTCTTCCTCGTCGAGGCCCTCGCCAAGGTGCGCACCGAGCACCCCGCGGCCCATCTCGTCGTCGTCGGCAAGCGGCCCGCCGAGGGGCCCGTCGCGCAGGCCGTGGAGCGGTACGGCCTGGACGGCGCCGTGGAGTTCGTGAAGGGCATCTCCGACGCCGAACTCGTCGACCTGGTCCGCTCGGCCGAGGTGGCGTGCGTACCGTCGCTCTACGAGGGCTTCTCGCTGCCCGCCGCCGAGGCGATGGCCACCGGCACCCCGCTGCTGGCCACCACCGGCGGCGCGATCCCCGAGGTCGCCGGCCGGGACGGGGAGACCTGCCTGGCCGTCCCGCCGGGCGACGCGGGCGCGCTGGCCGCCGGGCTGAACCGGCTCCTCGGCGACCCGGAACTGCGCGCGCGCCTCGGCCGGGCCGGCCGTGAACGGGTGCTGCGGCACTTCACCTGGGCCCGCGCCGCCGAGGGCACGGTGGCCCGCTACCGCGAGGCCATCGCCGCCGCGGCCCCGGCGACCGGCCGCCGCACGGCGGCCGCCCCGGCGGCCCCGGCCGGTGCCGAGGCCGTCACCCCCGACTTTGTCTCCTCAGAGGTTGTCAATTCCGAAGGCAGGGCCACGTGCTGACCGTCGACTTCTCCCGGTTCCCGCTCGCGCCGGGCGACCGCGTCCTGGACCTCGGCTGCGGGGCCGGCCGCCACGCCTTCGAGTGCTACCGGCGCGGCGCCCAGGTCGTGGCGCTCGACCAGAACGCCGAGGAGATCCGCGAGGTCGGCAAGTGGTTCGCGGCGATGGCGGAGGCCGGCGAGGCCCCGGCCGGCGCGACCGCCACCGCCATGGAGGGCGACGCGCTGGCGCTGCCCTTCCCCGACGAGTCCTTCGACGTCGTCATCATCTCCGAGGTCATGGAGCACATCCCGGACGACAAGGGCGTGCTCGCCGAGATGGTGCGCGTGCTCAGGCCCGGCGGGCGGATCGCCGTCACCGTGCCGCGCTACGGCCCCGAGAAGGTCTGCTGGACGCTCTCCGACGCCTACCACGAGGTCGAGGGCGGCCACATCCGCATCTACCGGGCGGACGAGCTGGTCGGGAAGATCAAGGAAGCCGGTCTGCGGCCGTACGGCAGCCACCACGCGCACGCGCTGCACTCGCCGTACTGGTGGCTGAAGTGCGCGTTCGGCGTCGACAACGACAAGGCGCTGCCGGTACGGGCGTACCACAAGCTGCTCGTCTGGGACATCATGAAGAAGCCGCTGGCCACCCGCCTCGCCGAGCAGGCGCTGAACCCGGTCATGGGCAAGAGCTTCGTCGTCTACGCCACCAAGCCGCACCTGCCGCCGGCCGGCACCGGCACCGCGCCGGACACCGAGGCGGCCGCCCGGTGACCACTCCCCGGACAGAACACCTCGTCCTGCCCGGGGTCCTCACCGCCGAGCAGGCCGCCGCGACCGTCCGCGGCATCCTCGCCGTGCAGCGGGAGGACGGCGCGATCCCGTGGTTCCGCGGGCACCACCTCGACCCGTGGGACCACACCGAGGCCGCGATGGCGCTGGACGCGGCCGGCGAGCACGAGGCCGCCGAGCGCGCCTACGACTGGCTGGCCCGGCACCAGAACGAGGACGGCTCCTGGTACGCGGCCTACGCCGACGGCGCGCACGACGACGTCACCGACCGGGCCCGCGAGTCCAACTTCGTCGCCTACATCGCCGTGGGCGTCTGGCACCACTACCTCTCCACCGGCGACGACACCTTCCTGGACCGGATGTGGCCCGCCGTGTACGCGGCCGTCGAATGGGTGCTGCGGCTGCAGCGGCCCGGCGGCGAGATCGGCTGGCGGCGCGAGGACGACGGCACGCCCGCCGACGACGCGCTGCTGACCGGGAGTTCGTCGATCCACCACGCGCTGCGCTGCGCGCTCGCCATCGCCGAACAGCGCGAGGAGGCGCAGCCGGACTGGGAGTTGGCGGTCGGCGCGCTGCGGCACGCGATACGGCGGCACCCCGAGCGGTTCCTCGACAAGGACCGCTACTCGATGGACTGGTACTACCCGGTGCTGGGCGGGGCGTTGACCGGCGCCGAGGCCGGCGCGCGGATCGAGAAGGACTGGGAGCGGTTCGTCGTGCCCGGGTTCGGCGTGCGCTGCGTCGTGCCCAATCCGTGGGTGACGGGCGGCGAGTCCGCCGAACTCGCCCTCGCGCTGTGGGCGGTCGGGGAGTCCGACCGGGCGCTGGAGATCCTGCAGTCGATCCAGCACCTGCGGGACGCGGAGTCGGGACTGTACTGGACCGGATACGTCTTCGAGGACGACGCGGTGTGGCCGCGGGAGCTGACCACGTGGACCGCGGGTTCGCTGCTGCTGGCGGTCGCCGCGCTCGGCGGGCACGACGCCACGTGCGCGGTGTTCGCCGGCACGCGGCTGCCCGCCGGCCTGGAGGCGGACTGCTGCGCCTGAGGGGCGGGACGCCGGCGCGGCCCCGCCCCCTCGGGAAAGGCGCTAGTGCCGGTGCATCCGGTTGGCGATCGCGTGGCCGATGAACAGGTAGACGACCGCCGCCAGGCCGTATCCTGCGACCACCCGCGCCCAGGCCTCGTCGAAGGTGAACAGGTCGCGCGACCAGCCGGCCAGCCAGCTCGCCGCGTCGTGGATGAACTGGACCAGGCTGTTCGCCCGGTTCGCGTCCAACAGGTACATCAGGATCCAGAGGCCCAGTATGAGGGCCATGATGTCGGCTACGACCGCGACGACCGTGCCGGCCTGGTTGTGGCCGTTCCGATAGGCAGGGGACATGGGGTCCGTGTTGCCGCCGATCGGTCCTTGAAACCTGTACCGGGTGCTTCCCGAGTGGCGAGGTGCCGCCATCTGGGTGAGGCTGCCGGAGGAAGCAACCGCTCGGGGAGGACATCGAGACACACGGGAGGACCCCGTGCCCGTACCGATACGGCGCCTGGTCGTCGCGCTGACCCTCTGCTGCGCACTCGTCGCCGGCGTGACCGCGTGCAGCGGCACGCAGAGCAAGCCCACCGACACCGGCATGGCCGCGGTGCCCGTGGCCGACACGCCCAGTCCGAGTACGTCTGCCGAGAAACAGAAATTCGCCAAGACGAGGTTCGTCGCCAACGCGTCCCTCGCGGCCGGAGCCACCTACCAGTGGATCATCAAGCCCTGGAAGGCCGGCAAGTTCAAGAAGGGCGCGCACGGCCGCACCTTCGCCCTGGTCAAGGCCGGTCTCGCGGGAACCTTCGCGTACAACCGGCTGCAGGCCGCCAAGCGGAACGCCCAGGGTGACCCGCTGCTGGCCAAGGCCGTCGCACCGCTCGCGTCCGGCATCGACGCGCTGAAGGACCTGCCCGCCAAGCTCCGCAAGGGCGACGGCAACGCGGCGAGTTCGTTCAACGACGTCATCAACAACGTGAAGGAAGCCGGGAAGAGCGCCGGCGCGCCGGTCACCAACAAGGTGCCCTCCGCGTCGCAGCTCACCCACTGAGCGGCACGGTCCGGATCCGGCGCCGGGAGCGCCCCAGTGCCGCACGCCGAGCCTCCGGCCCGGCCCCGGCCGAGGAACCCCGGCGCCGTTTCCCCCGCCGCACCCCGCTCGGAGCCGCCGAACTCAGCCCGGGTAATTACGAGTTGAGTTCGGCGAGCACGCGCAGGGTGTGCGGGTCGGGGCTCAGTGCCAGCAGGTCGGTCACCGGGCCCTTGCGCCACGACTCCAGCCGCTCCGCGATGCGTTCGCGCGGGCCGACCAGCGAGATCTCGTCGGCGAACGCGTCCGGCACCGCCTCGACCGCCTCCCGGCGGCGGCCCTCCAGGAAAAGCCGCTGGATCCGCCGGGCCTCCTCCTCGTAACCCATGCGCGCCATCAGGTCGGCGTGGAAGTTGCGGGCCGCGTGGCCCATCCCGCCGATGTAGAAGCCCAGCATCGCCTTGACCGGCAGCAGCCCGGCCGCCACGTCGTCGCAGACCTTCACGTGGGCCATCGGGGCGACCAGGAAGCCCTCCGGCAGGCCGGCCACCGCGGGCCCGTACACCTCGGGCCGGTCCGGCGCCCAGTACAGCGGCAGCCAGCCGTCGGCGATCCGGACCGTCTGGGCCACGTTCTTCGGCCCCTCGGCGCCGAGCAGGACGGGCAGGCCGGGACGGAGCGGGTGGGTGATCGGCTTCAGCGGCTTGCCGAGCCCGGTGGCGTCCGGCCCCCGGTACGGGTGGGCGTGGAACCGTCCCGCCGCCTCGACCGGCCCCTCCCGCCGCAGCACCTGCCGTACGACGTCCACGTACTCCCGGGTCGCGGTCAGCGGCGACGCCGGGAACGGGCGGCCGTACCAGCCCTCCACCACCTGCGGCCCGGACAGCCCGAGCCCCAGCATCAGCCGGCCTCCCGACAGGTGGTCCAGGGTCAGCGCGTGCATCGCGGTGGTGGTCGGCGGGCGGGCCGCCATCTGGGCGACGGCCGTACCGAGCCGGATCGTCGAGGTCTTCGCGGCGATCCAGGTGAGCGGGGTGAACGCGTCCGAGCCCCAGGACTCCGCCGTCCACACCGAGTGGTAGCCGAGCCGTTCCGCCTCCCGCGCCAGCGGCACATGGTCGGGCGAGGGGCCGCGTCCCCAGTAGCCGAGCGCCAACCCGAGCCGCATCACGACCTCCTGACGACACGTCAGATATTCTGGCCGGACGACTGTACGGCAACGGCCCCCCGCCCGGAAGGGCGAGGGGCCGCGGGGTGACTTCGCGGATCAGCCGCGCTGGATCCCGGAGGTGTCCTGAAGGACGCCGCGTCGGCCGTCCTGGGTCTGCGCCACCAGCGCGCCACCGCGCTGCTCGACCGCCAAGTACCAGGTACCGGGCGCCAGTTCGGCGATCGGAGCGGCCGCGCCGTCCTCCGCGAACAGCGGCCGCGCCACCGGGACGGCGAACCAGAACGGCGAGAAGTCCGGGGCCGGCGGCTGCGGCGCGGCACCCGCGGGCTGCTGCTGCCCGAACGGCTGCCCGGCCTGCGGCTGCCCGGCCTGCGGCTGCGCGCCGTAGGGCTGTCCCGGCTGCGGGCCGGCGGCGCCGGGGTAGCCGTAGCCGCCCGAGGGCTGGGCGCCGTAGGGCTGCGGGGCCTGCGGCTTGGGAGCCGGCACGAGCGCGGCCTGGAGGGCGGGGACCAGCGGGGTGGCGACGGCGCCGGCGGCCAGGACCAGGGCGGCGAGGAGGCCGAGGATGAGGCCCGCGCCGGCGTCCACGCCGTCGGGAAGGTCGACGAGCGACCAGAACAGGGTCCAGGCGGCGAGGATCGCGAAGCCCGTGCCGACCATCCCGAGGTCCAGGCCGAGCACCTTGCGCTGCTGCGGCAGGGCGCGGTTGAGGACGATCAGCGCCCCGCCGATGACTGCCCCCATGTATGTGCCCAGGCCTGTCCCGAGGTCATCCCATGAGTTCCGGCTGAGGGAGTAGCCGGAGCCGGAGTACGAGTAGGCATCCAGGAACGACGCGATGAACAGCAACACCGCTGCTCCGATCACCACGCCGTCGCCTCTAGTGAGGGAGCGGATATTCACTTCAGGTCCTTCGTAGGTCGTCTCGTCGGCGGAGGAGGCGTCGGGGGTGCTCCTCGTCGTAGGAATCGCAGGAAGGACACTATCGTTCGTACGATCGGCGTGTCCGCCCGGACCGGTCCGCCGATGTCTACCCGCGCAGGAAACTCACGATTCCCTCAGAGATCCCCTGCGCCGCCTTCTGCCGCCAGGCTCCGCTCGTGACCCGGGCCGCGTCCTTGCTGTCGCGCATGTTGCCGCACTCGATGAACACCTTGGGAACCGTCGACAGATTGAGGCCGCCGAGATCCTTGCGCACGTCGAGGCCGGTGCCGCCGCCGACGTAGTTGGACGGTGAACTCCCGGTCACCTTCGCGAAGTCGGTCTCGATGCGCTCGCCGAGGGTGCGCGAGGGGCCGAGGATCGGGCGGGTGTCGGCGCCGCCGGCGTGCACCTCCGCGGGCAGGATCACGTGGAAGCCGCGGTCGCCCTCGGGCGCCCCGTCGGCGTGGATGGAGACGGCCGCGTCCGCGTGCGCGTCGTTCCCGATCCGCGCCCGCTCGGTCACGCACGGCCCCCAGGCCGGCTCGTCCCCGTCATGGGTCAGCTTCACCGTGGCACCCTGCCGCTCCAGCAGGGTCCGCAGCCGGTGCGCGACGTCGAGCGTGAACCGGGCCTCGCTGTAACCGGCGTTGGTCGAGGTCCCCGTCGTGTCGCACTCCTTCTGGTTCGTCCCGATGTCGACCTTCTGGTTGATCTCGGACGGGTGCCGGAAGTTCCCCGGGTTGTGCCCCGGGTCGATGACGACGACCTTCCCCTTCAGCGGCGTCGTCGCGCTCGGGCTCGCCACCTTGGCGTCGTCGCCGGGAAGACCCGACGCCGACCGCGGCGTCGCCGCGTCCGCGTGCCCGGCCGGACTCGCACCGGACCTGCCCACGCCCTCGTACACCACCCATCCGAGCAGCGCGCCGGGCACGAGCGCGGCGAGGGCGAAGGTCATGGGCGCCCGCCGGGAGCGCCGCTGCTGCGGGGGATCGAAGTGAGGGTCTGTGTACGACACGTCAGCGACTCTAACCGCGCCCCCCGGCCCCCGCCCCCGTTCGCCGCAGGACGCGCAGCGAGTCGTGGGCCGTGACCTCCGTGAACGCGCCCGAGTCCAGGGCGCGGAGGTAGACGCGGTAGGGGGCCTGGCCGGTGAACTCGTCTTTCGGGTCCGGGAAGACGTCGTGGATCAGCAGGAGGCCGCCTTCGGCCAGATGGGGGGCCCAGCCCTCGTAGTCGGCACTGGCGTGCTCGTCGGTGTGGCCGCCGTCGATGAAGACGAGGCCGAGCGGCGTGTTCCACAGGGCGGCGATCTGCGGGGAGCGGCCCACCAGGGCGACGACGTGGTCCTCGAGGCCGGCGCGGTGCAGCGTCCGCCGGAAGGCGGGCAGCGTGTCCATCACGCCCAGCTCCGCATCGACCGTCTCCGGGTCGTGGTAGTCCCAGCCCGGCTGCTGCTCCTCGCTGCCGCGGTGGTGGTCGACGGTGACGGCGGTGACCCCGGCCGCGCGGGCCGCGTCGGCGAGCAGGAGGGTGGAGCGGCCGCAGTAGGTGCCGACCTCCAGGAGGGGGAGGCCGAGCGCGCCGGCCTCGACGGCGGCCGCATACAGCGCCAGCCCCTCGTGCACGGGCATGAACCCCTTGGCCTTCTCGAACGCGGCGAGGGTCTCGGGCTGGGGTGCGCGCGTGGACATGGGGGCCTTTCGCTCGTGCGGCGGTCTCGACGCCCCATGCTGTCGTACCCCCTGCCGAGGTCCGGCAGGGGGTACGCGTCAACCGGCGCTAGGCGTTCACCGTCTCCCCGGGCAGCGACAGGTCCAGGTCGACCGCGTGCGCGGCGCCCGTGTGCGACGCCGAGGACGCCAGCGGCCCGTGCCCGGCCGCCTTCGCGGCCAGCACGTACGCGCCCTCGGCCGGCACCGCCAGGGCGTAGGTGCCGTCCGCGCCGGAGAGCGTGGCGCCCGCCTGGCGTCCCCGCCGGTCGATCAGCGTGACCTTGGCGCGGGCCACCGGAAGGCCCGCGGCGTCCAGCACCCGACCGCGGAAGCCCCGCAGCACCTCCTCGGCGTGGGCCAGCGCGGCGTCCTCGTCGCTGCTCGCGCGCAGCTGCGTGTGCTGGGCGGCCTCGGCGGCCGGGGCGCTGCGCCGGGGCAGCATCAGGGCGAGGACCAGGCCGACGGCGACCGCGCCCGTGGCGATCAGGAAGGAGACCCGGAAGCCGTGCATGGTCGGGACGGCGACGCCGCCCACGGTGTTCGCCGTGTTCGCCAGCACCATGCCGATGACGGCGCTGGACACGGACGTGCCGATGGACCGCATCAGCGTGTTGAGGCCGTTGGCCGCGCCCGTCTCGGAGGCGGGGACCGCGCCGACGATCAGGGCCGGCAGCGAGGAGTAGGCGAGGCCGATGCCCGCGCCCAGCACCACCGAGATCACCAGGCTCTGCCAGGCCGCGCTCATCAGGCCGATGCCCGCGCCGTAGCCGATGCCGATGATCAGCATGCCGAGGATCAGGGTGGTCTTCGGGCCGTACTTGGCGGACAGCCGGGCGTAGACGGGCGCGGTGAGCATCATCGTCAGGCCCAGCGGGGCGACCAGCAGGCCGGCGGTGACCATCGACTGGCCGAGGCCGTAGCCGGTGGCCTTCGGCAGCTGGAGCAGCTGCGGCAGGACCAGCGAGACGACGTAGAAGCTGACGCCGACCATGATCGAGGCGAGGTTGGTGAAGAGCACCGCGGGGCGGGCGGTGGTGCGCAGGTCGACCAGCGGGGCCTTGACCCGCAGCTCCATCACGCCCCACAGGAGCAGGACGGCGGCGGAGGCGGCGAACAGGCCGAGCGTGGTGCCGGAGGTCCAGCCCCAGTCGCTGCCCTTGGTGATCGGGAGCAGGAAGAGGACCAGGCCCACGGAGAGCCCGATCGCGCCCAGGACGTCGAAGGTGCCCGCGGCGCGCGCCGACGACTCCGGTACGACGAAGAGGGTCAGCACGATGGCGACGACGCCCAGGCCGGCGGCGCCGTAGAACAGGGCGTGCCAGTCGGCGTGCTGCGCGACCAGGGCCGCGGCGGGCAGCGCGAGGCCGCCGCCGACGCCGATCGAGGAGCTCATCAGGGCCATCGCCGAGGGGAGCTTCTCGCGCGGCAGCATGTCGCGCATCAGGCCGATGCCCAGCGGGATCGCGCCCATGGCGAAGCCCTGGAGGGTACGGCCGGCGATCATCGTGAGCAGGTCGCTGGTGAGGGCGCTGATCAGTGCGCCCACCACCATCACGGCGAGGCTGAATATCAGCATCCGCCGCTTGCCGTACAGGTCGCCGAGGCGGCCCATGATCGGAGTGGCCACGGCGCCGGACAGCAGCGTCGAGGTCAGGACCCAGGTGGCGTTGCTGGGCTCGGTGCCCAGCAGCTGCGGCAGGTCCTTGATGACCGGAACGAGCAGGGTCTGCATCACCGCGACCACGATGCCCGCGAAGGCGAGGACCGGGACCACGGCCCCGCTCGCGCCCCGGGCGGGCTGGTCGGTCGTCGTGTGCGTCATTGAGTGAGGCCTCCGGGCCAGAGAGTGACGGGAAGTGCGTGGGGAGACGGAATCCGCGGCGGATAAGTGCTGGGTAAACCTCGTATGCACAGGCAACTATTCCGTTGCTTCGAGCTGCTAACGAATCCTTGACCCTCCCATGGGTTTCTGATCTGCCGTCAGTCCCTGGTCAATTGGTGGAACGTGTTCTACTCTCACGCGCCATGAATGCCGCCGAGAGCGCGACGAAGGCGTACATCGCCGGGGTCGGTATGACCAGGTTCGAGAAGCCCGAGACCCGGGACTGGCAGTACTGGGACATGGTCAGGGAGGCGGGCGGCAGCGCGCTCGCCGACGCCGGGATCTCCTACGCCGAAGTGGAACAGGTTCCCGTCGGCTACTGTTTCCAGCCCTCCACCGCCGGTCAGCGCGCCGTGTATGAGCTGGGTCTCACCGGAGTCCCCGTCTACAACGTCAACAACAACTGCGCCACCGGCGCGACCGCCCTGATGCTGGCCCGGCAGCTCGTCGAGGGCGGCGGCGCCGACTGCGTCCTCGCCGTCGGCTTCGAGAAGATGCGCAGGGGCGCGCTGGGCGGCGGGGCGGACGGCGCCGGCTTCTCGGCCTCGCCGGTCGCCCGGCACTACGGGATCATGGCCGCCCGGCACGGCTTCGAGGCCACCCCGCCCACCGCGCAGATCTTCGGCGACGCGGCCCGCGAGCACATGGAGCGGTACGGCACCACCGAGGCCCAGCTCGCCGCCGTCGCCGCCAAGAACCACCGGCACTCCGCGCACAACCCGTACGCCCAGTTCCAGGACGTGTACGACGTCGCGGGCGTCCTCGCCTCCCGCACCGTGCACCGCCCGCTCACCAAGCTCCAGTGCTCGCCCACCTCGGACGGCGCGGCGGCCGCCGTGGTCGTCTCGCGGCGGTTCGCCGAACGGCACGGGCTCACCGGCCTCGTCGAGATCGTCGCGCAGGCGATGACGACGGACACCGAGGAGTCCTTCGCCTCCGGCTCGTGCATCGACGCCGTCGGGCAGCCGATGTCACGGGAGGCGGCCCGCCGGGTGTACGACCGTTCGGGACTCGGCATCGAGGACGTCGACGTCGTCGAACTGCACGACTGCTTCTCCGTGAACGAGCTGCTGACCTACGAGGCGCTCGGCATGTGCGAGGCCGGCGAGTCCGGCAAGCTCGTCGAGTCCGGGGCGACGACCTACGGCGGCCGCTGGGTGGTGAACCCCTCAGGCGGGCTCATCTCCAAGGGCCATCCGCTGGGCGCGACGGGCCTTGCGCAGGCCGCCGAACTGGCGTGGCAGCTGCGGGGCACGGCGGGGGAGCGGCAGGTGCCGGGCGCGCGGGTGGGACTCGCGCACAACATCGGGCTCGGCGGAGCGGCGGTGGTGACCCTGCTCCGGGCGGCCGCGTAGGCCCTACGACCTGGGACGCAGGCCTGGCTGGGCCGAAAAGCCGATGCACGGGCCGCGGCCGGCTTGAGAGCATGGCACTCATGCTCGAAGCCGCGGACACCTCACGAATATCCCGTCGCACCACGCCTCCCACCTGGCTGGTGGTGGCGCTGGCGTGCGCAGGACAGTTCCTGGTGGTGCTCGACGTGTCCGTGGTCAACGTGGCCCTGCCGTCGATGCGCGCCGACCTCGGCCTGAGCGCGTCCGGCCTGCAGTGGGTGGTGAACGCGTACGCCATCGCCTTCGCCGGGTTCATGCTCCTCGGCGGACGGGCCGGCGACCTCTACGGCCGCAAGCGGATGTTCCTGGTCGGGCTCGGCCTGTTCACGCTGGCCTCGCTCGGCGGCGGCCTCGCCCAGGACGGCTGGCAGCTGCTGCTCGCCCGCGCCGTGCAGGGACTGGGCGCGGCGGTCCTCGCCCCCTCGACGCTGACCCTGCTGACGGCCGCCGTGCCGGAGGGCCCGGCACGGGCGCGCGCGATCGCCACCTGGACGGCGGTCGGCGCCGGCGGCGGCGCGGCCGGCGGACTGGTCGGCGGAGTGCTGGTGGACGTGCTGTCCTGGCGCTGGGTGCTGCTGATCAACGTGCCGGTGGGCGCGCTGGTCCTGGCCGGATCCGTGGTGTGGCTGTCGGAGAGCCGGGCCGGCGCCGGACGGCGGCTCGACCTGCCCGGCGCGCTGCTGCTGACGGCGGGCCTGGCCACCCTCGCGTACGGCGTCTCGCAGACCGAGGCCGAGGGCTGGACGGCCGCGGCCACCCTGGTCCCGCTGGCCGCCGGACTCGCGCTGCTCGGCCTGTTCCTGGCCGTCGAGGCGCGTACGGCCCTTCCGCTGATGCCGCTGGGTCTGCTGAGGCGGCGGACGGTGGCGTCGGCCAACGCGGCCATGCTGGTGTCCGGCTCCGCGATGTTCTGCATGTGGTACTTCATGACCCTCTACGCCCAGAACGTCCTCGGCTACTCCCCGCTGGAGGCCGGGTTCGCGCTGATACCCAGCTCGGTCGCGGTGCTCGTCGGCTCCAAGACGGCGCCCCGGCTGATGCGGCGGGCGGGCGCCCGGACGGTGGCGGTGGCGGGCACGCTGGTCGCGGCGACCGGCTTCGGCTGGCAGTCGGCCATGGGCCCGCACGGCGCCTACCTGACGGCGATCATGTTCCCGGGGATCCTGATGATGCTCGGCGCGGGCCTGGCCGCGACCCCGCTGGCCGCGCTGGCCACCTCCGGGGCGGCGCCCGCCGAGGCCGGGCTGCTCTCCGGCCTCATCAACACCTCCCGCACGATGGGCGGTTCACTGGGGCTCGCGGTGATGTCGACGGTCGCGGCGGCCAGGACCGGCGCGGACGGCGGGCCCGCGGCCCTGACCGAGGGGTACGCGCTGGCCTTCCGCAGCAGCACCGGGGTGCTGCTCGCCGGGGCGGTGCTCATGCTGCTGTGGCTGCCGGGACGGGCGGCGCCGGCGCCCGCCGGGTGAGCTGCGGCCAGCTCACAGCCAGCCCTGCTGGCGGGCCTCCCGGACCGCCTCGGTGCGGTTGCGGGTGCCGGTCTTGCCGATCGCGGCGGACAGGTAGTTGCGCACCGTCGACTCCGACAGATGCAGCTTCGCGGCGACATCGGCGACGGTCGCGCCGTCCACCGACGCCTTCAGTACGTCGCACTCGCGGGCGGTGAGCGGACTGGGTCCCGCGCTGAGCGCCGCGGCCGCGAGCGCCGAGTCGACCACGGTCTCCCCGGTGAGCACCTGCCGGATCGCCCGCGCCAGGTCCTCGACCGGGCCGTCCTTCACGAGGAAACCGGCCGCCCCGGCCTCCATGGCCCGGCGCAGGTAGCCGGGCCGGCCGAAGGTGGTCAGGATCAGCACCCGGCAGTCGGGCGCCTGGTCGCGCAGCTCCGCCGCCGCGTCCAGCCCGCTGATTCCCGGCAGTTCGATGTCGAGGAGGGCCACGTCGGGCCGGTGGGTCAGCGCGGCGTCCACGATCGCGTCCCCCGCGGCGACCTGGGCGACGACGTCGATGTCCGGCTCCATCCCGAGGAGCAGCGCGAGGGCTCCGCGCATCATGCCCTGGTCCTCGGCGAGCAGCACCCTGATGGACTTGGCGGGCCGGTGGTCCCGGGGCATCTCGTTCGCAGGCTCGTACACAGCCCAAGCGTAGCCGCGGGCCCGGCGGCCGGGAGCGGCATCGCCGTGTGCCGTGTGCCGTGTGCCGTGTGCCGCGGGACCCGAAGCCCGCAGGCCGGCCCGGTCGGCCCGGATCGGCCCGGCCCGGATCGGCCCGCCCCGGATCGGCCCGCCCCGGATCGGCTCGGCTCGGATCGGCCTGGCCCTGCTCGGTCGGCTCGGCCTTGCCTTGCTCGGCCGGCCCGGCCCTTGCCCAGGCCAGGCGGTCGGCCCCGCGCTGCCCAGGCCGGGCGCCTCTGCACTGCCCTGCCTGCCCGGCCCTGCCTGCCCGGCCCTGCCTGCCCGGTCCTGCCTGCCCGGTCCTGCCTGCTCGGCTCGGCCTGCTCGGCCTGCTCGGCCTGCTCGGCCTGCTCGGCCTGCTCGGCCTGCTCGGCCTGCCCGGCCTGCCCGGCCTGCCCGGCCTGCCCGGCCTGACTGTCCGCCCTGCCCGTCAGGGCTGCCTGCCCTGCCTGGCTCAGGAGATCTCCCCGAAGACCACGACGCCCCGCCGGACCGCCGATCGCCTCCGCCGCCGGGCCGGCGCGGCCGTTGGCTTCGCGGTCGGCGGGGCCCACGGCTTCGCTCCGGAAGCGGGTGAGGGCGGTTTCACCGCCCGCCTTGGCGCCGCCTCCCGGGCCGCCGGCGGCGGGCACCGGGCCGTCAGCCCGCTGTGGGCGTCGGCGGACCCACCGTCATCGCGGTCAGCAACTCCAGCGACTCGGTGGGCAGTTGCGCGGTGACCGTGAAACCGCCGCGTGGCGAAGGACCGGCCTCAAGCGAGCCGCCCGCCGCCGCGAGGCGCTCGGTCAGCCCCTTCAGACCGGTGCCGCCGACACCCTCCCGGCCGGGCTCGGCGCCCGCGCCGCTGCCGTCGTCCGTGATCGTCAGCCGGACCCGTTCCGCACCGCTGTCGACGGTGATCTCGCAGCGGGTGGCGTCGCTGTGCCGGACCACGTTGGTGACCGCCTCGCGCACCACCCAGCCGAGCAGCGTCTCGGTCTGCGGGGCCAGCGGCGTCCCCGTCTGCCGGACGACCGGCTCGGTGTTCGCCGCGGACAGGACCGAGCGGGCGCGGTCCAGCTCGGTGGCCAGGCTGCCCTCGCGGTAGCCGGTGACCGCCTCACGGATCTCGGTGAGCGCCTGCCGGCCCACCGACTCGATGTCGGAGACCTGGGACAGGGCCGCGTCCATGTCGCGGGGGGCCAGGCGCCGGGCCGCCTCCGACTTGACGACGATCACCGAGAGGGTGTGGCCCAGCAGGTCGTGCAGGTCCCGGGAGAACCGCAGCCGTTCCTTCTCCACCGCGCGCCGGGCCAGCTCCTCACGGGCGGCGCGCAGCTCGCGCACCGCCTCGGACAGGGAGAGGATCGCGGCGGTCACCATGGTCGACAGGAAGGTGCCGTAGGCGACGTTGATCCCGTCCCAGCCGGCCCGGAACGCGGAGACCACCGCCGCGAGCGCGGTCAGCCCGAGCCCGATCCGCCCCAGGTTCGGGCCGCGCAGGCAGGAGCCGACGGCGAGGCCGAGCAGCGGGAAGAAGTACAGCCAGCTGTCGCCGTAGCCGAGCGCGAGACCGCAGGTCAGCAACCCCATCACGCCGAGCGCCAGGCGCGTGGACAGCGCCTCGCGCTTCTCCTTCACGAAGGAGCGGAACACGACGTAGATGTAGAGGGAGTTGAAGGCCAGCAGCCCGAAGGCGCCGATCCACGGGTTCGGCGTCCTGCCCTGGAGGAGGTTGGAGAAGGAGCCGAGGCCCAGCAGCAGCCACGGCAGCAGGGTGAAGCCGGTGGGCGGCGGGCCGGGGTGCTCGAATCGCCCGCCCGTGCGGCGCGACTCCTTCTGCGCGGCCTTGAACTCCGCCATGCCGGCCTTCCACTGGGACCGCGCCGCCCGCCAGCGGCGCACCTGGCAGGTGATCCCTCGCATCCAGGACATCTCTCTCGCTCCCCCGGTCACACGGTCCGCCCGGTCCGGCGGTACGCCACCACAGCGTACGAACCGAACGCGAGCAGCCAAGCCGTCAGGACCGCGACCGCGCCGAGCGCCGGGGCGTGCCCGTCGGCGACCGAGGTGCCCAGCTCGGCGAAGCGGTTGGTCGGCGTGTACGCCGAGACGGCGCGCAGCCAGGCCGGGAACAGGCTGATCGGGAACCACAGGCCGCCGACCACGGCCAGCCCCAGGTTGCAGGCCATGTTCGTGACACCGGTGGTCTGCGCGGTCAGGCCGTAGCCGTTGCCGAGCCCGAGCAGCGTGAAGGGGATCGAGCCCAGCCAGAGCAGCAGCGCGATCCCCGCCCACTGCCAGGGCGCCAGCCGTACGCCGTTGACCAGGCCGCCCGCCACGAGCACCGCGAGGATCGCGGGCAGCACGGTCACCGACCCGGTCAGCGCACGGCCCAGCACCACCTGGCGCGGGGTCATCGGGGTCACCCGCAGCTGCCGCAGCCAGCCGATCGCCCGGTCCTCGGCGACCCCGCCGCCGGTGTTGAGGGCGGAGCCGACGGCGCCGTAGGCGGCCATGCCGACCATGGCCTGGGTCCGGTAGCCGCCGTCGTCACCGCCCAGGTTGGTGAAGAGCAGGTACATCATCACCGGCATCGCGATCCCGCCGATGACGAAGCCGGCGTCCCGCAGGGTCCGGCGTACTTCGAGGCGCAGGTAGGCGAACATCACACGGTCTCCGTCTCGGTGGTGGCGGGATCGGCCGGGGTGCCGCCCGGCACGTGGCCGGCGGGGACCGGAGGCACGCCGTCCCCGGTGCGCGGCCGGGGCAGTGCGCCGTCCTCGGCGCGCGGGCCCGACGTCAGGGCCAGGAAGGCGTCGTCCAGGGAGGCGGGCGCGACCTCGAGGCCGCGGATCGCGTTCCGGGCGGCCAGCGCGATCACCGTCGCGTCCGAGTCGTCGGTGCGCAGCAGGGCGCGGTCGCCGCGCACTTCGAGGGACCGGACGCCGGGCAGCCCCGCCAGGCCCTCGGTGGACCCGCCCGCCAGGTCGAAGGCGACCAGACTGCCCCCGGCCGCCCGCCTGAGCTGCTCGCCGGTGCCGTCCGCGACGATCCGGCCGCGGTCGATGACGAGGATGCGGTCGGCGTGCGCGTCCGCCTCCTCCAGATAGTGCGTGGAGAACAGGACGGTGTGCCCGCGCCGGGCGTACGCCCGCATCGACTGCCAGAACGCGTGCCGGGCCTCCACGTCCAGGGCCGCCGTCGGCTCGTCCAGGACGACCAGTGCCGGGTTGCCTGCCAGCGCCACGGCGAACCGCACGCGCTGGGTCTGGCCCCCGGAGAGGCGGTCCACCCGGCGTCCGGCCAGCTCCGCGATGCCGGCCAGCTCCAGGGCCCGTGCGACGGGCATCGGCGCCGGATAGCGTCCGGCCACGAAGGCGACCAGCTCGCCGACGGTGACCCGGGGCACCGCCCGCGCCTCCTGGAGCATCGCGCCGACCAGCCCCTTCCGTACGGCCTTCGCCGGCGGGGCGCCGAACAGGTCGACCGTGCCGGCGTCGGGCGCGTTCAGCCCGAGCAGCAGCGAGATCGCCGTCGACTTGCCCGCGCCGTTGCGGCCGAGCAGCGCGACCGTCTCGCCGCGCCCTATCTCCAGATCCACTCCGTCCACCGCGCGTACCGTCCCGAAGGACTTGACCGCCCCCGCGAAGGACACGGCGCGCTCCGTCAGGGCCGCCGTCCCACCTGTCCGTGTCATGCCTGTGACGCTACGGATCCCGGCCCCGGGCGCGGCAGATGCGCATGTACGGACTCGGGCAGGACAAATGTCCCGGCCCGGCCGCACCACATCTGACACTGTGTCAGGAGTCTTCACAAGTGTGGAGCGCTCGGCTATACAAGGGGCGCTGGACTGGAACGCGTTCTAGGGACACTCCCTTGGACCCGCCCCGTGGACGACCTCGGTGCGGCCGACGGTGCGGACGGTCGTGCCGAGGTCTTGAGACACCTCAGGAGCCGTATGCCCATCGACGCAGCCAAGGCCCTCGCCGCCGAACCCAAGTCAGGGCGGATCGGCTGGGAGCGCCGGGACGTGCAGCTCTACCACCTCGGCATCGGCGCGGGCCGCCCCGCCACCGACCCCGACGAACTGCGCTACACCCTGGAGTCCCGGCTGCACGTCCTGCCCAGCTTCGCCACCGTGGCGGGGGCCGGCTCACCCGGGGTGATCAGCGGACTGTCCATGCCCGGTGTCGACGTCGACCTCGCCCGGGTGCTGCACGGCGGCCAGTCGCTCACCGTCCACCGCCAGCTCCCGGTCCGCGGCACGGCCACCGCCACCGGCCGCATCGCCGCCGTGTACGACAAGGGCACGGCGGCCGTCCTGGTGATGCGCACCGAGGTCGCGGACGCCGAAGGACCGCTGTGGACCAACGACGCCCAGATCTTCGTGCGCGGCGAGGGCGGCTGGGGCGGCGACCGCGGGCCGTCCGCGCGGCACGACCCGCCCGCCGGCGAACCCGACCGGACCGTCGAACGCCCGGTCCGCGAGGACCAGGCCCTGCTCTACCGCCTCTCCGGCGACTACAACCCGCTGCACGCCGACCCGGAGTTCGCCAAGCTCGCCGGCTTCGACCGGCCCATCCTGCACGGGCTGTGCACCTACGGCATGACGCTCAAGGCGGTCGTGGACACGCTGCTCGGCGGGGACGTGAGCCGGGTGCGGTCGTACACGACACGGTTCGCCGGCGTGGTCTATCCGGGGGAGACCCTGCGCATCCGCATGTGGCGGGGCGACGCGCGGGTCCGTGTCGCCGTGAGTGCCGTCGAGCGCGAGGACGCCCCCGTCCTCGCCGACACCGTCGTCGACCACGCATGACCATTCGTGAACCTGCTTGATCTCACGTCGTTCTCACGTGACCAGGGACGCAGCCGAGGGGAGAGCCGCACCATGCGCGCAGCCGTACTGCAGGAGACAGGCCAGGAGAAACTCGAGGTCCTCGACGACGTCGAGGCGGCCGGATTCGGGCCCGGCAGGGTGCGGATACGGGTGCGCGCCACCGGGCTGTGCCACTCGGACCTGTCCGCGATGAACGGGGTGCTGCCGCAGCCGGCCCCGTTCGTGCCCGGCCACGAGGGCGCGGGCGAGGTCCTGGAGGTGGGCGAGGGCGTCACCCGGCTGAAGCCGGGCGACCGGGTGGTGGTCTGCTGGCTGCCGGCCTGCGGGGCCTGTCCGGCCTGCCGGCGCGGCCAGACCGAGCTGTGCCTGGCCGGGTTCATGAACGCCGGGACGCCCAACTTCCGGCGCCCTGGCGGTGACGTCTTCGGCTTCGCGGGCACCGGCACCTTCGCCGAGGAGGTCGTGGTCGACGCCGGGTGCGCGGTGCCGATCCCGGACGACGTGCCCTTCGACATCGCCGCGCTGATCGGCTGCGGGGTCACCACCGGGCTCGGCGCCGCCCTCAACACGGCCGACGTGCAGGCCGGTTCGTCGGTCGCGGTGATCGGCTGCGGCGGGGTCGGGATCTCGGCGATCCAGGGGGCCCGGCTCAAGGGGGCCGCCGAGATCGTCGCCGTCGACCCGGTCGCCTCCCGCCGCGAGGCCGCGCTCAGGTTCGGCGCCACGCGGGCCGTACCGCCCGGGGAACTGCCCGGCGCCAAGCAGGAGGTGACCGCGGGCGAGGGCTTCGACTACGTCTTCGAGGTCGTCGGCAGGTCCGCCACCGCACGCACGGCGTACGAGAACACCCGGCGCGGCGGCACCCTCGTGGTCGTCGGCGCGGGCGCCATGGACGACTTCCTCCAGCTCAACATGTTCGAGCTGTTCTTCGACGAGAAACGCATCCTGCCCTCGATGTACGGAGGCGGCGACGTGGTCCGCTCCTACGAGCGCACGATCGCCCTGTGGCGGGCCGGCCGTGTCGACCTGGAGGGCCTGATCACCCACCGGGTGCCGCTGGCGGAGATCAACGAGGCCCTGGACCAGATGCGCACCGGCACCGCGCTGCGCACCTGCATCGAGATCTGAGGGGGCGCCGCATGCCGCAGAGGCCACTGGAAGGGCTCAGCGCGGTCGTCACCGGCGCCGGGCGGGGACTCGGCCGGGCCGAGGCGCTCGAACTGGCCCGGCTGGGCGCGGCCGTCGTCGTCAACGACTTCGGGCAGCCGGGGCGGGACGGCTCGGGCACGGCCTCCGCCGGGCCCGCCGAGCAGGTCGCCGAGGAGATCCGGGCGGCGGGCGGCCAGGCCGTCGCCCACACCGGGGACGTAGCGGACTTCTCGCAGGCGCGAGACCTTCTCGCGCTCGCGACGACCCATTACGGAAAGCTGGACATCCTCGTCAACAACGCCGGCATCCTGCGCGACCGCATGGTCTTCTCCATGACCGAGGACGAGTGGGACTCGGTGATCCGCGTCCACCTCAGGGGCCACTTCAACACCACCCGGTTCGCGGCCGCGCACTGGCGGGAGCGGTCCAAGGCGGCCGGCGGCGCCCCGGTGTACGGACGGATCGTCAACACCTCCTCCGAGGCCTTCCTCGCCGGATCCGCCGGCCAGCCCAACTACGCGGCCGCGAAGGGCGGCATCGTCGGCCTGACCACCTCCACCGCCCTCGCGCTCGCCAAGTACGGCGTGACCGCCAACGTGATCTGCCCGCGCGCCCGCACCCGGATGACCGAGGACGTCTTCGCCGGGTTCGAGCCGCCCGCCGAGGGCCTCGACCCGCTCGCCCCCGAGCACGTCGCCCCGCTCGTCGGCTACCTGGCGTCCCCGGCCGCCGGTCCGGTCAACGGCCAACTGCTGGTCGTGCACGGCGGCATGGTCGCGATCGTCGAACGGCCGCGCGTCCAGGCCAGGTTCGACAGCAAGCAGGACACCTTCGACTACGGCGAACTCGACGCCCTGCTCACCCCGCACTACGCCGGCCGGCCGCCCGGGGAGACCTTCGCGGCGGCGGAAGTGCTGGGCCTGAGACGGCAGTAGGAGCACACGCGCCGCACGAAAGCGGCTCCGCACACGAAAGCGGCTCCGCACACGAAAGCGGCTCCGCTCCCGGAAGGGGCGGAGCCGCTCTCGTACGTACGGTCAGGCCGCGGTCTCGGCCGGCTCCGTCTTGCGGTGCCGGCCGCTCGGGGCCGATTCGCCGTCCTGGGCCGAGACCGGACCACGGTGCTTGCCGTGGCTGTCGGACTCCTGCAGGTCGGCGGACAGGTGCTGAGACGTGCTGGTGTCGCTCATCGGAAGAATTCACCCCGTCAACATGATCTTTCTTACAGCGCGGAGAGTGTAACGAACCCCCCACGGGGCGAATCCAGGCAGGCGCGCCGACCGGTGCTACTTCGTTACAAGCCGTCCGCGCTTCGTCACAAGACCTGCCAGCGGAGCCTGCTGCAAGGGCACCGGCCGGGCCACGACGGGACCCGGCGGCTCCGGTTGTGCCGGCGCTCCGGACGCCTCCGGCGCACCGGCGGCCGTACCGTCCGGGACCGCGCCCCGCGGCCCGCCGCACTCCGCCGTCTCCTCCCAGGTCACCGTGGCCTCCGCCACGCCGCACGGGACCTCCGCCGTGGCGTACGGCAGCCGCAGCACCCCGTCCTGCGTCCATGTCCCGGCACCGGCCAGCCACCCCTCGGGCGCCGGCAGACCGCGCATCCCGCGGACCCCCGGCCGCCAGACACCGACCCAGCTGCCCGCCGGGCCGTCGACGCGCAGCGCCACCGCGCAGCTCTCCGGCATCAGCACGAGCCCCGGCTGGATCGCGAACGGCGTCACCGCGCACTCCGCCACCCGCAGGCTCTCCGGGAAGCGCACCGGCAGGGTGCTGCCGAGGACGCCCCAGCCCAATCGTTCCTGCCCGGGACAGGGCGCGTCCGAGCCGACCAGGATCAGCCCGCTGTCCGGGTCGGCGAGCAGCAGCCGGTCGTCGCTGTCCGCCGCGATCTGCAGCAGCGGCGACACCTCGCCGCCCCGCCCGAGGTCCACCACGACCGCCTTGGTCCGCCCGCCCAGCTCCCGGTCCAGGGCCAGCATCCGCCCGCCCCGGTCCAGCCACACCCCGCCCGAGCAGCGCCCCGGCACCACCGCGACCTGCTCGGGGCCGAACGCGCCGCCCGCCACCAGCCACACCGTCGAGGAGAGCGGCCCCACGGCGAGCGCGTACGCGTCACGGCCGCCGGGCGCGGGCGGCAGCAGCCGCAGCGAGGTCCCCGCGTCCGGGCACTCCACCGCGCCCAGCGGCAGCTCACCGGTGCCGGGCCCGGTCGGATAGAGCAGGGCGAAATGGTGCCGCCCGTCCGCCAGCCGCCGGACCAGCACCCGCCCGTCGCCCATCGGCTGCACCTCCGTACCCGCCTCCTCGGGCTGGTTGCCCGGCAGCGGCACCGCGTACGGCTCGGGGCCGTCCAGGGTCCACCGCTCCGGGTACCAGGAGCCCTCCCGCCGGGCCAGCCGGGCCGCGTACGCCCCGTCCGCCGTGATGGCACAGCCCGCTCTCGGCGCGCTGTCGTCCTCGTCCGCAGCCGAGGGTTCGATCGCACAGGCCGTCATCGCTCGGTCACCTCCGGCCACGAAGCTAGTTTTCGCACGCACAGGCGGCGGACCGGCTGCCGACGGCTTCACACATACGGGTGCAGACTCGACGATTCGCCTGAGGAAACGGGGACGGGTGTGCTGCGCGGTGCCCGCCGCGGGTGAGCAGGTACAGCCCCGGGGAAGGGGCAGGTAGCCTTTTCCCCGTGCCCCGTCTGTCAGAAGTCATCGCCGCGCTGGAGAGCCTGTGGCCCGCCGAGCGGGCCGAGTCCTGGGACGCGGTCGGCACCGTCGTGGGCGACCCCGAGCAGCAGGTCACCCGGGTCCTGTTCGCCGTGGACCCGGTCCGGGACACCGTCGAGGAGGCGCTGCGGCTGGGCGCCGACCTGCTGGTCACCCACCACCCGCTCTACCTGCGCGGCACGACGACGGTCGCCGCCACCGGCTTCAAGGGCCGCGTGGTCCACACGCTCATCAAGAACGACATCGCGCTGCACGTCGCCCACACCAACGCCGACACCGCCGACCCGGGCGTCTCCGACGCCCTCGCCGGCGCCCTGGACCTGCGGGTGGTGGGACCCCTGGTGCCGGACCCCACCGACCCGGAGGGCCGCCGGGGCCTGGGCCGGGTGTGCGAACTGGACCACCCGGTGACCGTCCGCGACCTCGCCGGGCGGGCCGCCGCCCGGCTGCCCGCCACCGCGCAGGGCATCCGCGTCGCCGGCGACCCCGAGGCCATCGTCCGCAGGGTCGCCGTCAGCGGCGGCAGCGGCGACAGCCTCTTCGACGCCGTACGCGCCGCCGGGGTGGACGCCTTCCTCACGGCGGACCTGCGCCACCACCCGGCCTCCGAGGCCGTGGCCCACAGCCCCCTCGCGCTGCTCGACGCGGCGCACTGGGCCACCGAATGGCCCTGGTGCGAGCTGGCCGCAGCCCAGCTCGACGAAATCTCCGACCGCCACGGCTGGGACCTCAGGGTGCACGTCTCCAAGACGGTCACCGATCCCTGGACCAGCCACTCACCGTCTCTTGGAGCCCCCAACTGAACGCCGCGCCCGCCGACCAGATCCGACTCCTCGACGTCCAGGCCCTGGACGTCCGCCTCCAGCAGCTGGCGCACAAGCGGAAGTCGCTGCCCGAGCACGCCGAGATCGACTCGCTGACCAAGGACCTCACCCAGCTGCGCGACCTGCTCGTGGCCGCGCAGACCGAGGAGAGCGACACCGCCCGCGAGCAGACCAAGGCCGAGCAGGACGTGGACCAGGTGCGCCAGCGTGCCGCCCGCGACCAGCAGCGCCTGGACTCCGGCGCGGTCACCTCGCCGAAGGACCTGGAGAACCTGCAGAAGGAGATCGCCTCCCTCGCCAAGCGCCAGGGCGACCTGGAGGACGTCGTCCTGGAGGTCATGGAGCGGCGTGAGTCGGCTCAGGAGCGGGTCGCCGAACTGACCGAGCGCACCGGCGCCGTGCAGGGCCGTATCGACGACGCCACCGCCCGCCGCGACACCGCGGCCGGCGCGCTCGACGCCGAGGCGGCCACGGTCACCAAGGAGCGCGAGGTCATCGCGGGCACCGTCCCGGCCGACCTGCTGAAGCTCTACGACAAGCTGCGCGAGCAGCAGGGCGGCATCGGCGCGGCCAAGCTGTACGCCCGCAGCTGCCAGGGCTGCCGCCAGGAGCTGGCGATCACCGAGCTGAACGAGATCCGCTCGGCGGCGCCCGACACGGTGGTGCGCTGCGAGAACTGCCGCCGCATCCTGGTCCGCACGGCCGAGTCCGGCCTGTAGCGAGGGGCGGGCGTGACCAGGGAGTTCATCGTCGAGGCGGACGGCGGCTCGCGGGGCAACCCGGGGCCGGCCGGCTACGGCGCGGTGGTCCTCGACGCGGCGAGCGGCGAGACGCTGGCGGAGGCGGCCGAGTACCTCGGCGTCGTCACCAACAACGTCGCCGAGTACCGGGGGCTGCTCGCGGGCCTGCGTGCGGCCCGGGACCTCGACCCGTCGGCGAGCGTCCACGTCCGCATGGACTCCAAGCTGGTGGTCGAGCAGATGTCCGGCCGCTGGAAGATCAAGCACCCGGACATGAAGCCCCTGGCGACGGAGGCGGCCCGGGTGCTCCCCGCGGACCGGGTGACCTACGAGTGGATCCCGCGGGC
This sequence comes from Streptomyces sp. NPDC091282, assembly GCF_044757385.1. NCBI lineage: Bacteria > Bacillati > Actinomycetota > Actinomycetes > Kitasatosporales > Streptomycetaceae > Streptomyces > Streptomyces sp. NPDC091282. The sequence continues at coordinate 638,860 of NZ_JBIVUX010000001.1, read as the reverse complement.
CGAGAACAAGCACGCCGACCGCCTGGCCAACGAGGCGATGGACGCGGGCCTGCGGGGTGAGCAGTGGGAACCGGCGGCCGGGTCAACGCCCCTTCAGGGGCGCGGGGAGCTGCGCGAGCAACCCCCACGCACCGGCACTGTGACGACGGCCGACAGGCCCACCGCCGACACCCGCGCCGCGAGCCAGGTCGCGAGCCCCGGCTGGAGCTCGGCCCCCGACCTCGGCGCACCCGCCACCTTCGTCCTCCTCCGCCACGGCGAGACCCCCCTCACCCCCCAGAAGCGCTTCTCCGGCAGCGGCGGCACCGACCCGGCCCTGTCTCCCGCCGGCCTGGGACAGGCGCGGGCCGCCGCCGACGCCCTCGCCCGGCGCGGCACGATCGAGGTGATCCTCGCCTCCCCGCTCACCCGCACCCGGCAGACCGCCGCCGCCGTCGCCGAGCGCCTCGGCCTGGACGTCACCGTCGACGACGGGCTCAGGGAGACGGACTTCGGGGCCTGGGAGGGCCTCACCTTCGGCGAGGTCCGCGAGCGCCACCCGGACGACCTGAACGCCTGGCTCGCCGACCCGGAGGCCCACCCCACCGGCGGCGGCGAGAGCTTCGCCGAGACGGCGACCCGGATCGCGGCCACCCGGGACAGGCTGGTCGCCGCCCACGCGGGCCGTACCGTCCTGCTGGTCACCCACGTCACGCCGATCAAGACGTTCGTACGGCTGGCCCTCGGCGCCCCGGCCGAGTCCCTGTTCCGCATGGAGCTGTCGGCGGCCTCGCTGTCGGCGGTGGCGTACTACCGGGACGGCAACGCGAGCGTACGGCTCTTCAACGACACGTCCCACCTGCGTCCCTGAGGCCCGCCGCGGCCCGCGCCAGCGATTCGACGCGGGCCCAGTCCCGGGCGGCCAGCGCGTCCGCGGGGAGCATCCAGGTGCCGCCCACGCAGCCCACGTTGGGCAGGGCGAGGTAGTCCGGGGCGTTGTCCGCGCCGATCCCGCCGGTCGGGCAGAAGCGGGCCTGCGGAAGCGGGCCGGCGAGGGACCTCAGGTAGGCCGTGCCGCCGGCGGCCTGCGCCGGGAAGAACTTCATCTCCCGCACCCCGCGTTCGAGCAGCGCCACCACCTCGGAGGCGGTCGAGACGCCCGGCAGGAACGGCACCCCGGACGCGGCCATCGCCGCCAGCAGCCCGTCCGTCCACCCCGGGCTCACCAGGAACCGCGCCCCGGCCGCCACGCACTCCGCGACCTGGCCGGGCGTCAGCACGGTCCCCGCCCCGACCACCGCGTCCGGCACCGCGCCGGCGATCGCCCGGATCGCGTCCAGCGCGGCCGGCGTCCGCAGCGTCACCTCGATCGCGGGCAGCCCTCCGGCCACCAGCGCCCGCGCGAGGGGTACGGCGTCGTCCGCGTCCTCGATCACGACGACGGGGACGACGGGAGCGAGGTCGAGCACGGAGGTGGGCATGCTCGACATCCTGCCCAGTCGATGCGCACCACGCAAAGGGCGTTGCGCATGCTGCAACGGCTGGCGGGTGTCAGTGGATCTCGTCCACCAGCACGTCCAGCGCCCAGGCCTGTCCCGCCCTGCCCGGCGCCGCCGCCTCCACCGCGTACCCGAGGTCCCGCAACGCCTCCACCAGCTCGCCCGGACCGGCCGGCGCGATCCCGGCGGTCAGCAGGCTCCGTACGATCCGCCCCTTCGTCGCCTTGTTGAAGTGGCTGACCACCTTCCGCGTCGGCGCGTGCAGCACCCGCACGGTCGCCGTCCGTGCGGCCACCTCGCCCTTCGGCTTCCACGCCGCCGCGTACGCCGCCGACCGCAGGTCGAGCACCAGCCCCGACCCGGCCGCCTCCGGCAGCACCTCGGCCATCGGCCCGCGCCAGTGCGCCCCCAGCGCGCCGAGCCCCGGCAGCTTCACCCCCATCGAGCAGCGGTAGGAAGGGATCCGGTCCGTCACCCGGACCGCGCCCCACAGCCCCGAGAACACCAGCAGCGACCGTGCCGCCCGCCGCTTGGCGGCCGTGTCCAGCGAGGCGAGGCCGAGGGCGTCGTAGAGCACCCCCGTGTAGATCTCCCCGGCAGGCCGCGCGCCCGCCGTCCGCAGCCCGGTGTTCTTGGCCACCTCGCCGCGCAGCCCCTCGCTCAGCCCGAGCACCTCGCGCGCCTTCTCCTCGTCACCGGCGCACAGGTCGACCAGCTCGGCGAGCACGGCCGCGCGCGCCGGGGCCAGCCCCGGCAGGGACAGCGACCCGGGATCCAGCGGGGCACCACGGCCCGAGGACGCCTTGCCCTCCGAGGGCGGCAGCAGGACCAGCACACGTACTCCTCTTCACCATCAGGTTTCTCGTCGACGCTCCGCGCCAGCGTAGAGCGCCGGACCGGCACGATGTGACTACGCTCGTCCTATGCCCAGCCGCCACATACGCGTCCAGGGTGCCCCCGAGGCTCCGCTGCGGGCCGCGCTCGCCGCCCTGCGGGACGAGCTCGGCGTCCCGGACGGCTTCCGGCCCGAAGTCCTCGCGGAGGCCGAGAGCGCCGCCAGGTATCCGGCCGTACCCGCCCACGACGCGACCGACATCCCCTTCTTCACGGTCGACCCGCTCGCCGCGAACGACCTCGACCAGGCGATGCACCTCTCCCGCCACCAGGGCGGCTACCGCGTCCGGTACGCCATCGCCGACGTCGCCGCCTTCGTCGTCCCCGGCGGCGACCTGGACTCCGAGGCGCACCACCGGGTGAACACGCTCTACTTCCCGGACCTGCGCGTCCCGCTCCACCCCGACGTGCTCGGCGAGGGCGCGGCCAGCCTGCTCCCCGGCCAGACCTGCCCGGCCGTCCTGTGGACCATCGACCTGGACGCGGAGGGCCGGACACGGACCGCCGACGTCCGCCGCTCCCTCGTCCGCAGCCGGGCCAAGCTGGACTACGCCGGCGTGCAGCGGCGGATCGACGAGGGGACCGCCGAGGAAGCCCTCGCCCTGCTGAAGGAGATCGGCGAGGCGCGCGTCCGCCTGGAGGCGGAGCGCGGCGGCATCTCCCTCGGCGTGCCGGAGCAGGAGATCGTCGAGTACGACCACACCTACCGGCTCGGCTACCGCGCCCCGCTGCCCGCCGAGTCCTGGAACGCCCAGATCTCCCTGCTCACCGGCATGACCGCCGCCGACCTGATGCTCGGCTACGGCACCGGCGTCCTGCGCACCCTGCCCACCGCGCCCGACGGCGCCGTCGCACGGCTGCGCCGTACCGCCGCCGCCCTGCACATCGACTGGCCGCACCACGTCTCCTACGCGGCCCTCATCCGCTCCCTGGACCCGCGCCGCCCGCGCCACGCGGCCTTCCTCCAGGAGTGCACCACGCTGCTGCGCGGCGCCGGCTACACCGTCTTCCGGGACGGCGTCCTGCCCGCGGTCAGCACCCACGCGGCCGTGGCCGCCCCCTACGCGCACTGCACCGCGCCGCTGCGCCGCCTGGCCGACCGCTACGCCGCGGAACTGTGCCTGGCGGCCGCAGCCGGCGAGGACCCGCCCGACTGGGTGCTGACGGCGCTCGACCTGCTGCCCAAGGAGATGGCGGAGGGCACGCGGCGGGCGGGCACGGTGGAGCGGGAGTGCGTCGACATCGTCGAGGCGGCCCTGCTCAAGGACCGGGTCGGGGAGGTCTTCGACGGGTGCGTGGTGGAGGTCGAGGAGCACCGGCCGACCGTCGGAAGGGTGCTGCTGCAACAGCCCGCCGTCATAGGCCGGATCGAGGCCGGCGCGCCGCTTCCGCTGGGCGAGCGGCTGCCGGTGCGGCTGACCCGGGCCGATCCGGGGACGGCGAAGATACGGTTCGCGCCCGCGTGAGCCGGCCGCCCGTCGTGAGCTGCCGTACGAGACCGGTCGCGTCGTCGGCGTGCAACCGCACCACGCGCACCTCGCGGGCCCGGCCCGGCAACGTGAAATGGGTGACGGGCACGGCCAGTTCGACGGTCACGGAGGTCTGCGAGCCGACGGGCACGTCGAGTTCGCCGTCGCTCCGCTCGTGCCGGTAGCGCGTCTCGCGCCGCACGGAGGCGATCGCGTCCAGCGGGATCCGCAGATCGAGCCGGACGCCGGCCCGGACGTGCAGCGCGTCCGCGGTCAGCAGGTGCGGGTGGACCACGGCGGCCGCGTGCAGGCCGACGACGAAGAGGACCGTGTACACGTCCAGGACGAGGACGGCCAGGTGCACGGCGGGCCAGGCGCGCAGCAGCACCGCGAGGCCCGCCGTCTCGACCACGCACACGAAGGCGAGCCCGGCCGCCATGGCGCCCTGGCCCCGGGCGTACCCGAAGCGCTCTCCCGTCCCGCGGGTGCGCCGGGCGGCCCACGCCACCAGGCTCGCCAGGAGCCGTCCCTCGTGCCGGAGCACGGCGTGCACGGCCCTCGTCGCCCTCCTGGTCCTCACGGCCGTTCTCCGGTGACCAGGTCCAGCGCCTGCCGGACCGCGGCGGCCTGGGCCGGCGCGAGGTCGGCGTACAGGGCGCGCAGGAAACTGTCCTCGTGGTCGACGCCACCGCCCTCGGGGACCGCCTCGCGCGGGATGCAGTCGGCGAGGACGCGGGCGGCCCCGGCCACCCGCGGGTCGCCGGGGTCCGCGTCGGCGAGCGCGTCGAGCAGGGCGTAGGCCTCGTCGGCGCGGGCCATCGCCCGCGGCGACCCGGCGATGGCACCGGCGAGGCTCATCAGCCGTTCCCGGGCCGCCGGATCGGCCACCGTGTCCATCAGGGCGAACACCTCACGGTCCCGGGCCGCCATCGGGGAGCCGGCCAACCGCGGGGCCGTCTCGGCGAACAGCGCGGCCAGTTCGGGCGAGACCGGCCCCTCCGCGGGCAGCTCGCCCGCGTCCAGCAGGGCCCGCAGCCGCTGCCGCCGCTCCCGGATCCCCGCCTCCTGCCGGGCCAGGTCCTCGTCGAGTTCGGTCAGCACCTCGGCGAGATCCTTGCCGGCGTCGTCGGCGAGCACGTCCCGCACCTCGGTGAGCCCGAGTCCCAGCTCGGTCAGCCGCCGGATCCGCGCCAGGACCACGGCGTGCCGCAGGGTGTAGTCCCGGTAGCCGTTGGAGAGGCGCTCGGGCTCGGGCAGCAGGCCCAGGTGGTGGTAGTGCCGCACCGTGCGCGTGGTGACGCCGACGGTCGCGGCGAGTTCTCCGATCCGCATGCCACCAGTACAGACGTTGACGCCGCGGCAAGGTCAACCGCGGGCTCAGCCGGCGGTCGCGACGAACCAGCGGGCCAGCGCGTCGTCGAGGCCGTCCGAGCGGTCCTCGTCCCCGTCGGCGGCCCAGGCCGTGAACCCGTCCGGCCGCACCAGCAGACCGGTCAGCTCCGGCCGCCCCGCGCAGACCGCGGTGACGACGTCCACCCGGTCGCCGTACGCCTCGGCGCGGGCCCGCAGCTTCGGGTCGTCGGCGAGGTCGAAGAGCATCGCCCGGCCGTCGCGCAGCCGCTCGCCGAGCCGGGTGCCGTCGGAGAACTCCAGGTCAGGGGCGCTCCGGCCGGTCAGCGGGTGGTCGCCGGGCAGGTCGTAGCGCTGCCGGACGCCGGAGATCTGCCCGACCAGGTACGTCGTGCCCTCCCGCGTCAGCGCGAGGTCGGTGACCACCCGGCGCAGGGCGCGGGCGTGCCGGTCGGGCCGCATCACGGCGACCTGGGCGCGGGTCCAGTCCAGCACCCAGGCGCCGACCGGATGCCGTTCGGCGGTGTAGCTGTCGAGCAGCGACTCCGGGGCCCGCCCCCCGGCCACGGCGGCGAGCTTCCAGCCGAGGTTCATGGCGTCGCCGAGCCCGAGGTTGAGGCCCTGCCCGCCGAACGGCGAGTGGACGTGGGCCGCGTCGCCCGCGAGCAGCACCCGGCCCTTGCGGTAGGTGTCCGCCTGCCGGGCGTTGTCGGTGAACCGGGTCGAGGAGCGCACCTCGTGGATGGTCACCTCGGGCACCCCGGACACCCGGCGCAGGGCGGCCTGGAGCTCCTCGGCGGTGATGGGCGCGGCACGGTCGGCGGGCGGCCCGTCGAACTCGACGGTCAGGATCCGCCCGGGGAACGGCCCGTTGACGTACGTCCCCACGTCCGTGGTGTTCCAGCCGGTCCCCAGCCGCTCGCCGCCGCTCATCTCGACGACCGCCTGGTAGCCGGTGATCTCCGGCTCGCTGCCGGGGAAGCCGAACCCGGCGAGCTTGCGGACGGTGCTGCGCCCGCCGTCGCACCCGACGAGCCACCCTGCCCGTACCGTCCGCCCGCCGTCGAGGTGTATCAGGACCCCGTCCTCGCCCGCGTCGAAGCCGGTCAGCTCCACGCCCCGGCGCACCTCGACGCCGAGCCGGTCGGCGCGGGCGGCCAGGATCCGCTCCAGGTCGGCCTGCGGGACACCGAGGCCGACCCGGTCGGCGGGGCCGATGTCGGCGAACGCCGGGTCGGAGTCGTCGAAGAGGTCGCCGCGCATCATGATCCCGGCGAAGTGCCCGGCGAACTTCGGGGGAGTGCGGGGGGCGTCGGCGGCCGGGGGAGCGGCGGGCGAGTCCGGGGCCGGGGGAGTGGCGGGCGCGTCGTCGGCCCGGTCTCCGAGGAAGGCCCGCATGCGCCACCGGTTCCGCTCCCAGGCCTCGGCCAGCTCGGGCAGCATGCCCCGCCGGTAGAGGGCCACCGCGCCGGCCGTGTTGATGCCGCCGGCCTTGATGGTCACGTCCACCTCGGCCAGCCGCTCCACGACCAGCACGTTCGCGCCGCCGAGCCGCAGCTCGCCGGCGAGGAAGAGGCCGACGGGTCCGCCGCCGGCCACCACCACGTCGTAGGTCTCGCGGGTGTCGTCGTTCGTGCGATGAGTCGATGTCATGACTTCACTGTAGTCACTAAAACTTTCGAGCGGCTATAGTTTTCGTGTGACGAACGACAACAGGCCGGTGGAGACCCTGCGGGAGCGCAAGAAGCGCGAGACGCGGCAGCGGATCTCCAACGTCGCGACGGTGATGTTCCGGGAGCACGGCTTCGACAAGGTGACGGTCGCCGAGGTCGCACGGGCGGCCGGCGTCTCCGCGATGACCGTCTTCAACTACTTCCCGCGCAAGGAGGACCTGTTCCTCGACCGCATCCCGGAAGCCGTCGCGGCCTTCTCCGGCGCGGTGCGCGACCGCGACCCCGAGGAGACCCCGCTCACCGCGCTGCGCCGCCTGGCCTTCCGGTTCATCGACGCCGGGCACCCGCTGGGCGGCGTCGGCGAGGGCTTCGAGGGCTTCTGGCCGGTCGTGGCCGGCTCACCGGCGCTGCTGGCACGCGCCCGCGAAGGCGCCGAGGAGGTGGAACGGGCGCTGGCCGGAGCGCTCGCCGAGGCCGGGCAGGCCGACCCGGAGCTGCTCGCGGCCGTGACCGTCGCCGCGTACCGCTCGGTGTGCGTCACCTCGGTCCGCCGCCAGCTGGCGGGCGAGCCGTTCCCGGAGGTCGCCGCGGACCACCGGGAACGGATGGGCGCCGCGTTCGACGCGCTGGAGCGGATGAGGGATGGAACCGGCGCCTGAACGCGTTGCACCCTTGACGCGCAGGGGGCCGCACAGGGGGTGCCGGAAGTGGCGGAACAAGCACGGTGGACGAGGGCGCGGCTGGGCCGGTGCGGGCCGCCGCTCGACCTGCTGACGGCACGGTTCGACAAGCACGTGTACGCGCCGCACGCGCACGCCGAGTTCACCATCGGGGTGTGCGTGGGCGGCTCCGAGGTCATCGACTACCGGGGCGGCCGCGTCTACAACGGCCCCGGCTCGATCGTCGTCCTGGCGCCCGGCGAGATGCACACCGGCCGCCCCGCCACGCCCACCGACGGCTACGCCTACCGCGCCCTGTACGCCGACCCGTCCCTGCTCGCCGACGGCACCCTGGGCACCGGCACCCCGCACTTCCGGGACGCGGTCCTCGACGACCCCGAGCTGGCCGCGGCCCTGCGCCGGGCCCACACCGACCTGGCCGGACGCCCCGACCCCCTGGAGGCGGAGTCCCGCCTGCCCTGGCTCCTGACGGCCCTGTCCCACCGCCACTCCACGGCCCGCCCGGCACCGGACCGGATCCCCGGCTCGCACGGCATATCCCTCGCCGTCCGCGACCGGCTCGCCGACGAACTCACCGCCCCGCCGTCCCTCGCCGCCCTCGCCTCCGACCTGGGCCTGTCCCGCTACCAACTCCTGCGGGCCTTCAGTACGACGATGGGCGTGCCGCCGTACGCGTGGCTGGCCCAGTACCGGGTGACCCGGGCCCGCGCCCTCCTGGACTCCGGCGTACGCCCGGCCGAGGCCGCCGCCCTGGTGGGCTTCGCCGACCAGGCCCACCTCACCCGCTGGTTCCGCCGGGTGCTGGGCGTGACCCCGGCGGCCTACCGCAACAGCGTTCAAGACCCGGCACGCTCCTGACACCGATCCTGTACGCATGACTGCACGAGGCTGGTTCCTCTTCTCCCTCATGGGAGTGATCTGGGGCGTCCCCTATCTGATGATCAAGGTGGCGGTGGACGAGGTGTCCCCGTCGACGGTGGTGTTCGCCCGCTGTGCGGTGGGCGCGGTCCTGCTCCTCCCCCTGGCGATCCGCCAGGGAGGCCTGTGGCTGACGATCCGCACCCACTGGCGCCCGATGCTGGCCTTCGCGTGCATCGAGATCATGGGCCCGTGGTTCACGCTCACGGATGCGGAACGCCACCTGTCCAGCTCGACGGCGGGCCTGCTGATCGCGGGCGTCCCGATCGTGGGCGTGGTCGCGGCGCGCTTCCTCGGCGACACGGAACACCTGGGCGCACGACGGGTGACGGGCCTCCTGATCGGCCTGGCCGGCGTGGGCGTCCTGACCGTCCCCCACCTGACCGGCGGCGACGCCCGCTCCCTCGCCGAGGTCCTGCTCACGGTCATCGGCTACGCGACGGCCCCCCTGATAGCGGCCCGCCGCCTCAAGGACGTCCCGACCCTGCAACTGATAGCCCCCTGCCTCACCCTGGCCACCCTGGTCTACGCCCCCGCTGCAGCGGCCACCTGGCCCACGTCGGCGCCCTCCACCAACGCGCTGCTCTCCCTCCTCGCCCTGGGCGTCCTGTGCACGGCGGTGGCGTTCGTGGCCTTCCTGGAACTGATCAAGGAGGTGGGCCCGACCCGCTCGACGGTGATCACGTACGTCAACCCGGCGGTGGCGGTGGCGGCGGGCGCCCTCTTCCTGGACGAGCCCTTCACCGCGACGATCGCGATCTCCTTCGCCCTGATCCTGACCGGCTCGGTCCTGGCCACACTGGCCTCACCCCCGAAGGCCTCCCCCGCCCCGACCCCGGTCCGCCCGGCCCGCCAGTGGCTCCGCCGCGGGCCGGCGTCGGCCCAGGCCTCACGGCCGGAACGGGACGAGGCCGGGGCTCGCTAGGTGTGCGGCGGGGAGGGGGGCAGGGAAGAGGCCGAGGCCGGTGCTCGCTCAGCCCCAGGTGGGAAGGCGAACGAAGCCGGAGCTTGCTCGCTCAGCCCCCGGCGCCGGAACGAGACGAGGCCGGCGCCCGCTACCATGGTCCACACGGCAGACGAGCCGGGCGGACGGCCGCGTGGAGTCTCTCAGGAGACTTCCCGAGGAACGTCCGGGCTCCACAGGGCAGGGTGGTGGCTAACGGCCACCCGAGGCGACTCGCGGGACAGTGCCACAGAAAGCAAACCGCCGGGGACCTCGGTCCTCGGTAAGGGTGAAACGGTGGTGTAAGAGACCACCAGTGCCCAGGGTGACCTGGGCAGCTAGGTAAACCCCACCCGGAGCAAGGTCAAAAGGAGCGCTGTCAAAGGCTCTCTGCGGGGACGTTCGAGGGCTGCCCGCCCGAGTTCCCGGGTAGACCGCACGAGGCCGGTGGCAACACCGGCCCTAGATGGATGGCCGTCACCCCGACGCCCGCGAGGGCCCGGGGGACAGAACCCGGCGTACAGCCCGACTCGTCTGCCGCTTCGCTTTTTTGCGGGTCAGTGAGCCATTCCTCAGCGCACATGATCGTTAACCGATGTCGACACGAGCCCCTCGTTGCCGAGTCCGTCGTGTCGGTACCGCGATCCGTGCGTAACGTGCCGTTGAGGCTCATCTCCATGACACCCCAAGAGCTTCCCGGCTGAGTCCGCCGCAGTGTAATGCGCCCTGTAGCAAGCGCCATTGGCCCTGCGTAGCAGTGTGTCTGCGTGGTAGAAAACTGATGCTGTGCCCACGCTCTGACCGCTTGTGTCGACCAGTTGCCGTCGAATATTAAGGAGCCCTTGGCTGTGCCACCTACTTTGTATCGAGACACTGGTTACACGCTCCGGCACCTGATCGAGAACATCGAAGGCGGACGCATCGGACTCCCCGACATTCAGCGCCCGTTCGTCTGGTCCGCGGCGAAGACCCGCGATCTCTTCGACTCGATGTATCGGGGTTACCCGATCGGCACCCTGATGTTCTGGGAGACCGGCGCTGAGGTGGGGACGCGACAGATCGGAACGGAAGCTGGCGATCGAACACCGCAGCTGTTGGTCGTTGACGGACAGCAGCGGCTCACTGCCCTGTTCGCCGTCCTCACCGGGCGTAAGATCGTCACCAAGTCCTTCGACGAGATCAACGTTCGCATCGCGTTCCACCCGGAGGATCAGACGTTCGAGGTCACGGACGCGGCGATCGAGCGTGACGCTCACTTCATTCCGGACATCACCGCACTCTGGGCCCGAGGCGGTTACAAGCCCACCGTCCGGCAGTTCTTCCAACGGCTCGAACAGGCCAGCGAACAGCCTTTGTCGGACGCTGCCAAGGATGAGCTCGAAGAACGCATAGACAGGGTCCGGGACCTGCACGAGTTTCGCTTCCAGGTTGTGGAGCTGGGCGCTTCGGCCAACGAGGAGCAGGTCGCCGATATCTTCGTGCGCATCAACTCCGAAGGCGTGAAGCTCAACCAATCCGACTTCATCCTCACTCTGATGTCAGTACATTGGGAGAAGGGGCGCCGCCAGCTCGAAGACTTCAGCCGCAGCGCGGTGATCGCAGGACTTCCCGGTCCGAGCCCTCGGAACGCCTTTCTTGATCCCCGCCCGGACCAACTGCTGCGCGTAGCCGTCGCTGTTGCTTTCCGGCGCGCCCGTCTGCAGCACGTCTATAGCGTCCTACGAGGAAAGGACCTCGAAACCGGCAAGGTCACCGCCGCTCGACGTCAGGAGCAGTTCGACCGGCTCGCCCAAGCACACACCAAGGTCCTGGACCTGACCAGCTGGCACGAGTTCTTCCAGTGCGTCACGGCGGCTGGTTTCCGCAGCCGCAAGATGATCACCTCCGACAACGCCCTGCTGTACGGCTACACGATCTGGCTGATCGGACGCCACGATTTCGGGCTGACGGCTGATGAACTCCGTCCAGTGATCGGCCGGTGGTTCTTCATGGCGCACACCACCGGCCGGTACTCCAACTCACCGGAGTCACAGATGGAGTTCGACCTGGGGCGCATCGGCCATCTGCCGTCAGGTGACGGCCGGGCCTTCACCGCAGAGCTCGACCGGATCATCGCAGCGAACTTCACCGGTGACTATTGGGACATCTCCCTGCCGAACCGGTTGGACACATCATCGTCTCGTTCACCAGTGCTGTTCGCGTACCAAGCGGCGCTCAACATCCTCGACGCCGACATGCTTTTCGGCGACCAACGAATCCGTGATCTGCTGGACCCCTCAGTCAAACCCGCCAAGGCTGTCGACCGGGACAACCTGTTCCACCGCAAGACACTCGCCGGACTGGGTATTACCGACCGACGCCAAGTCAATGCCATCGCCAACATGGCCTACGTAACGTGGCCAGCGGACGAGCAGTCCAACACTGACGCACCGCACGACTACTGGCCGAGAATCACGGACGCGATGGACCCGGAGGCGATCAAACGGCAGGTACGTTGGCACGCGCTCCCGGTCGGCTGGGAGCAGCTCGACTATCTCACCTTCCTGGAACGGCGGCGCCAGCTAATCGCCAAGGTGGTTCGGGAAGCGTTCGAAACCCTCACGGGAGAACGTCCTGCGTACGTCCCGACCACCCCGGCCGACATGATCGCCGCCGGCGAGTCCCAGGGCACTGAGTTCAAGGCAAGCGCCCGCTGGAACGTGCACACCCGTCAGGCCGACAAGTCCCTACGGCACAACATCGTCAAGGCCGTCTGCGGCTTCCTGAACGGCGAGGGCGGAAACCTGTATATCGGCGTCGCCGACGACGGGACTGTCCTCGGCATCGAGAACGACCTCGCCACTCTGGAGTCGCAGGCCAGCGTCGACGGGTACGAGCTCTTCGTACGCCAACTCCTCGACAGCAGCCTGTCGACCCTGACAGCGACCACTGTCCGCGTACGCTTCCCTGAAGTTTCTGGCAACGTCGTCTGTCAGATCAGCGTTGCTGCGGCAGGCAGGCCGGTGTTCGCCAAGCCCGCCAAGGGCGGCAACGGCGCTACCGACTTCTGGGTCCGGGTCGGCAACGCCACCAAGCAACTCCACGGCGATGACCTCCTGCGCTACCAGGAGGAACACTGGGGATGAGCGTCCTCAGGGCCCGTCCGGTCCGCCTCCACGCCTCCTCGTCGACCGGCTTGAACACACAATGGCCCGCGCGCTGTGGGTGCTGGGCAAGGAGTTGGGCGAGGGCGAACTGCCGGGGCGTGCCGCCCGCGCTCTGGATGGGTGCGGCGACGTGTTCCACGAGAACCTGGTTTGCTGCGTGATACTCCGCAGTGAAGTGAGGGATGGTCGTGTAGGTGCCACCGTCCGTGAACGGCACGTCGACGGTGCTGCGAAGTACGCCCTCTCAATAGCGACGCAACCGCGCCAGCGTCGCGGTAGCCGGAGTGTAGGTGGCACAAGGCGGGACTCGCCCTGAGCCGGGTGTCACCTGCCCCCGTGCTCCGTGTCCACCCACGAACTGTCCAGGAACGGGCTGGGCTGGCCGTGCCAGAAGACGTCCACGCTGTCGCGGGCCCGGGTAGCGGCCACGAAGAGCAGGGATCTGGCCCGTTGGATCTCGTGGCGGTAGCGCGTGGGTTCGACGTCACGCAGTCGGCTCACGTCGGCACGCGGGACGAGCCCATCGGTCACGCCCGCGATGATCATCCGCTGGTACTCCAGCCCCTTGAACCGGAACATCGTGCCGATGTGCACGCCGGTGGAGCCGTTTGGTCCGTCAGAGCGGATCTCCACCGCGTCGATGCCGTGCAGCTTGAGCGTGTACCCCATCTCGGTCGCCATCTGGTTGGTCGGGACGCACACCGCGATCTGCTCGTGCGGGACAGCCGTGTCCGTGTCTGCGTCCCACCCTGCGATCAGAGCGGCCACGCCTTCCCGCTCGGCGTCCCAGTCCGGGAAGGCGTGCCCGGCGGGGAGCCCGCCATTGAGCACGGAGCGGTAACCGGCGAGGGTCTCCGTGCCGCCGTCGAGATCGTCGTACGTCGTCTCGCCCAGGACTCCGAGGGCCGAGCGCAGGATCTGCCGCGTGGTGCGGTAGCTGAGGGTCAGCTTCGCGGACCGGCCGCGGATGTTGACGCCCAGACTGCCGAGTGTCACCTGGTTCTTGTAGATGCGTTGGTGGGTGTCGCCCACCATGAACAGGTCGTCGGACGTACGAGGGGCCATGGCGCGCAGCATCTTCCAGTGGGCGGGGCGCAGGTCCTGGGCCTCGTCCACCACGATGTGACGGTAGCGGTGGCGCAGCCAGCCACCGGAGCCGTCCTGGAGGTGGATGTTGTCGAGGCCACCCGCTTCCTCCCGCTGCCGCGCGATGTTCTGGATGCGTTGCTCGCGGCCCATCTCCAGGCGTGCCGCGCGCTCCGCGATCTGGTCCCAGGTCTGCCTTCCGAGCCGGTCGAGCCGCTGGGTGAAGCGTTCGGCGAGCTGCCAGATCTCGGCCCGTTCGGCGCGGCCGATGCTCTTGCCTCGCCCGGCCCGCCGGGCCCGGAAGTAGTCGGTGCGGCTGCCGACGGCCTGGCCGAGGATGACCTGGGTCCACTCCTCGTGCAGGAACTCCGGGTCCCAGGTGTCCTCGCCCAGTTCGTCGAGCAGCGCGCGCCACTCGCGTACGGCCTGTCCGTCGTCGATGGCCTGCTTGCCGTTGCCGGGTTCGGCCTCGCGGACGACGCGCAGCGCCAGCTGGTCGACGTGACTCACCTCGACCCGGCCGAGCAGTTCGTCGCCGCCCAGCTCCAGCAGCCGGGAGCGCAGGTCCGCGGCGAGGTTCTTGTTGAAGGTGGTGAGGAGGACGGGCTTGTCGTGCCCTGGTGAGAGCTGCCGGACGAGGTGGCGCACCCGGTGCAGCGCGACGACGGTCTTGCCCGTGCCGGGCCCGCCTCCGACCCGGGCCGGGCCGCTGTAGCGGCGCTCGACGAGCTTTGCCTGCGTGGGGTGCAGGAAGCTCTTCCACCGGCCGAAGTCACCGCTCTCCAGCGCTCCGCGGAGGTCTTCGTCCGTGGTGGTGACGACCGTCGCCAGCCGCTCGGCGGCGGCCGCGAGGTCGTCCGGGTCGACCGGCTCGGTGGCGGCGACCGGCCTGGTCACCTGGTCGAGTACGTCCTCGTACGACGCGCCGTCGAACAGCGCGATCAGCACCTCACCGGTCAGCTGCGGCGCGTACTCGACGAGGCCGAGCAGCTGGTCCTCCGTGGTGAGCGTACGGATGACGGGCAACAAGGGTTCCGCGACACCGAGTTCGGTCAGCTGACGGTCGGTCCAGGCGGTGAACAACGGTTCCGGGAGGTGCGCCGACGGCCGTGGTTCGGGAGCGGGCCGCGTCTGAGCGGTCGCGCCGGGCAGCCTGCCCAGGACGCTGTCTTCCACGATCTCCAGATCGACGTACTCGATGCCGCCGGTGACCTGGTTGACGCCGTACGAGAGCCGGTTGTAGACGTCCTTGCGGTGCTTGACGGAGACGATCAGCCAGTCGTCGTCGGCGAGCCGCAGCAGCAGGGCTCGGTACTCGTCGTTGACGCGTGCCGACCAGAGCCGGTGGTCGCCCTTGAGCTGCTGGAGCTTGAGACCGGTGGTGTGCGGGTTGGTCCTGAACTTGTGCTGGAAGTCGAAGAAGGCGCCCTTGACCGTGCGGGGCAGCTTGAGGATCTCCTTGTCGGCCCTGTCGAGCAGGCGCAGTGTGACGCCGGAGGTGGTCATCGCTTCGGCTCCCCCTCGTTGGTGCTGTTCTCGTTCCGGTCCCGGCCGTCGAGCCGGGCGATCAGTTCCGTGCTGTCCCACTCGTCCGCCGTGCGGACCGTCCAGCCGGCCGCCGCGAAGGCGTGCTTCTGGTCCTGGGCCTCGTAGTCCGGCTCGTCGCCGGTCGGGCGGGGAGCCCTGACCACGCCGATCCGGACGTCCGGCCAAGCGAGTTCGGCCTGCCAGCCCCGACCGTCCAGTTCGTAGCCGTCCCGGGGGACCGGCACCGCCGCCGACGCCAGCATGTGCGCGAGGGCGGTGAGTTCCGGCTCCTCCGGGTCCAGCAACTCGATGACCCGATCCCAGCGGGGATCCCGTCCGGGCCCCGTGCCGCCGGGCTGCTCGGCCATCTCCGGCTCCGGCGCGGTCGTCTCGTCCCCGGTGACGGCGGGTACGGCCGGTACGGCGGGGACGGCCGACACGGCGGCCGCTCCCACGGCGGAGGGCTCCTTGGCGGCTCCGTGGGCCGGGACGCGCATGGATGTCAGCCAGCCCTCTCCGCCGGTCACGGTGAGGACCTCGGGACGGAAGCCGTCGATCATGCTCGACGTCAGCTGCGCGCTGTCACCGCCGCCGTGTTCGAGGAACTGCAGCACATTGCCCCACCAGAGCCAGGTGCGCCAGCGCCGCTTGTGAGCCGGCCCTTCCTCCAGAGCCGCGACCCTGTCGTCGAGGACGGCCAGCCCCGTCCACACGGGTGGGGTCCGTCTGCCGTCGGCGGCCAGCACCAGACGGCAGCCCGACGCGTCGGAGCCGTACAGCATCCGCACCGGCCCTGTGGTCCCGGCGGGTGCGCCCCCGCGCAGCGCCTCGCTGATGCCGGTCGCGGCTTCGGCGCCGGTGAGCGCGGCACCGCGGGTCCCGTCCGCCCCGCTCATGCCCGCGGCCACCGCTTCGGCCCGCCGCCGCCAGCGTTCGGGATCGGGCGAGCGCAGGTAGGCCAGGAGCGTCCGCGCCGGGTTGACCCACATCGTCTCGGCCAGCTCGCCGGGCAGCCCGCGGCCCACCCGGTCGTAGTAGTCGCGGGCACGTTGTTGTCCGGCGGTGCCGTAGGGCGTCCAGACGGAGGTGTCCGTGGCGGTTCCGCTGTATCCGGGGTCGTTGATCCGGCGCCGCCATGCGATCACGTCGTGGTAGGTGAGTTGGAACACCCGCACCCCCTCGGCGCGGAGCCTGGTGCGCTTCCTGGCGTCGTCCGCGAGCCGGTCGTGTTCGCGGGTGGCGTGGTACGCGTAGCCGTCGAGGTACAGGGCGACGCGGGGACTCGGGGAGTCCAGCCGCTCCAGGAGTATGTCGGGCCGGGTGTCCTCCAGCGCACGCTGCTGGGAGACCCGCCAGCTCACGGTGGACCCGTCCGGTGCCGTGAGCCTGAGGTCCAGGGCATAGGTGCCAGCCGAGGTGGTGTAGGCGTCCGCCGCGGCCTTCGACTCCGGCAGCTTCGCCCAGTCCCGCAGCGTCTCCACGAACAGAACCTCAAGGTCGCTCTCGGCCTGCCGTTGGAGCGGGATGTCCTGGGTGGTCGTCACCCGTGAGGTGCGCCAGCGCTCTCCGTCGGCACCGAGCAACTCGTCCAGCATCTGACGGACCTCGTTGCGGCTGACCTTGTCGTAGTCGGAGGCCGGCACCCGGCGCAGCAGACACTGGTGGCAGCCGTCCAGGCCCTTCTCCCGACACGAGCAGTGCTCGATGACGTCGCGAGCCCTGAGCAGCACCTCCCGGAAGCCGTCCGAGGAGGCCAGCCGGTGCAGGTACCCGGTGCCGCCGGGCAGCCGGTCGTACACGACCAGGAACCGCCGGGGCCAGTCGGCGTCCGGGTCGCCCGCGTCGTCCGGCATGGTCGCCTCGGCGATGTCGATGTGGTCGGGATCGCCGCCGTAGCGGGCCGCGATCCCCGCGAACAGGGCGGCTGTGAACGACGCGAGGCGCTCCTTGACGCGGGCCACCGAGGCGGGCAGCAGGATGCGGACGGCCTCGGTGGTCAGTTCGTGGGCCAGCAGCAGGGGTACGTCCTGGCCCGCGCCCCGCGCTCCGGCCGTGTCCGTCGTGGCGCCGCGGACCCGACGGCGCGGACACCACAGCAGATGGTGCGCGGAAGCCGGGACACTCGTCGCCCCCGACTCGGTCAGCGCGTGCTGGGGTACGTCCACCACCGGTTTGCCATCGGCGGTCGCGCCGCCGCAGGAGGTGCAGACGTAGAACGGGTTGAGGCGGACGTCCTCCCCGGCGAGCGGCACCGTGCTGCTGCCGTCCTCGCGGTCGAGACCGAGGTTCAGGGTCCGGATCACGGCGTGGCGGGTGAAGTCCACGCCGAACACGGCCTCGTCGTGCCGCCAGGATCCTGGAACGAGGCGGTCGGGGTCGATGTCGGCGGTGGTGAGGGTCGCGTAGCGCCTGCGGTCGCGTTCGTCCCGGTCGTCGCGCACCCTGGCGTCCTCGCGCTTGTCGCGGGACAGCACCCGCCGGGGGCGCAGGACGTACTGGACGCAGCCCGCGTCGGCGATCTCCCGGCCACGGCAGCGCGGGCACGGCGTCGTGTCACGCTCGGCGTTCTCGGTCCGCACGAAACCGCAGGAGGGACAGAGCCGCCACACGGACCAGGCGCGCCGGTCGGGACCTCCGATGTCGAGGGCGCGCACCACGTGCCGGTAGCCGTTGACGTAGAAGCTGTTGCCGGGGGCGAGTTCGGTCAGGGCGAGCGCGCTGGACCGTTCGTAGTCCCGGGTCTCACTGCGGTACACCTTGGCACCGGGCGGCCGGGCCCCCTCCTCCTGCGGCGCGTCCTCCTCGCCGGGGGTCTCCGACCAGTACAGCGTCGCTTCCAGCATGGTGGTGGTGTCCGTCAGGCTGTAGTTCGGCAGCAGCCCGAGGTCCACCAGCGTGGCGTGCGCGGCGGACTGGCTCAGTTCCCGCAGCAGGTCCCCGGCGGCCCGGCGCTCGGCCAGCAGCTCTCGCCGCTCCCGGTCCTGTGAGTCGTCGGAGCGGGCCAGCTGCCCGGCCGCCTCGTCGATCGCTGCGATTCTGCGGCGTACCTCCTCGCGCCGGCCGGTCCAGTCCTCCTCCGCCTCCTGGAGCGCTCGGACGATGCCACCGGTCGCGTACGCGCGCAGTTCGTCCGCCGCGTGCTCGGAGACGCCCTCCGTGTCGGTGTCCTGGCCGCCGTCGGCGGGGAACAGCGCGAGGAACTCCTCCACCAGGCGAGCCCCGTGGGTCTGCGCGGCGTCCGCGAGATCCTGGCACCATCCGCTGG
Source organism: Streptomyces sp. NPDC091282 (assembly GCF_044757385.1). Taxonomy (NCBI): domain Bacteria; kingdom Bacillati; phylum Actinomycetota; class Actinomycetes; order Kitasatosporales; family Streptomycetaceae; genus Streptomyces; species Streptomyces sp. NPDC091282. The sequence goes on along the minus strand of NZ_JBIVUX010000001.1, from coordinate 620,431 downwards.
TGCCGAACAGGGCGGACGACAGCCTGGGCACGGGCGCGAGGGTCTCGCCGTCCGAGGTCCGCAGTTCCCCGCGGGCCGCCAGGTCCAGCAGCCGGGCGGTGTACTGGCGGCGCAGGATCTCCACCGCCGACAGATAGCAGCCCGGCGGCAGGATGGTCCCGGCGATCATCTCCCGCGGCTCGTCCAGGTAGTACAGGTCACGCGCCCTGCGTCCGCCGAACGCGACCACCAGCGCGTTGCCCGTGCGTCGTCCGGCGCGCCCGGCCCGCTGTACGTAGTTGGCCGGTCCGGCGGGCAGCGAGCCGAGCAGGACGGCCGACAGGTCGCCGATGTCGATGCCGAGTTCCAGGGTCGGGGTGCACGACAGGACGTTGGGGTCGGTGTAGTGCGTGCCCGCCTTGAAGGCGCGCTCCACACGCTCGCGTTCGGGGCGGGTGAGCATGCCCGTGTGTTCGGCCGTCACCACGCGGAACGTGCCGCCCGTCAGGTAGAGGCGGCGGTAGTAGTCCCGCCGGTAGTCCCGCTCCCGCACGGGCCTGTCGGGGCGGATGCCCTCGGCCCCGCCGTAGGACGTGTCGCGCTGGGGCGCGGTGAGCCGTCCCCTGCACCGGTAGCGGGGGCAGGGGTGGCCGTACCAGCGGGTGCGCCGCTCGGGGACGACGACCTGCTGCCAGCCGCAGTCCTCGCAGGCGACGAAGGCCTTGTTGACGACGGCGTCGTCGAGCAGGCGGACCTGGATGTGACCCGGCTGGATCCCGTACACCCGGGTCTGCCGGTCGCGGGTGGTCCGCGTCGACAGGACACCCGCGTCGGCGAGGTGGGGCAACAGCCTGCGCAGGTACTCGGTCGCCCCGGCGGCGTCCAGGTCAAGGCATCTGCGAGTCCAGTCCTGGTACCAGCCCAGCCGGCCGGTGACCGCGTCGAACTCGGATCCGTCCTTCTGCCCGTCGAGCAGGAACCGCGGCGGAGCGACGCCCTCGGGGAAGGCGGGCATGCCGTCGGGCCTGCGCCCCGAGATGAGATAGCGGTTGGTCCCGGCTTCCCTGATCCAGGTGTCGAGCCAGTGGTGCCGCACCGCACCGCGCAGCCGCAGCCGTTCCAGCAGGCCCCGGACATAGGCGAGGTAGCGTTCGGGGGTGGGCAGCCCGCCCACGGCCAGCAGCTGGCCGGGCAGCGCCAGGTGCACGTCCCGTGCCAGGTCGGTGACGCCGTCGGGGTCGGCCAGCATCACCTCGGCCGCCGCGGTCCGGGTCAGTTCCAGGGTGCGGCCCATGCGGCTGCGCAGCCCGAACTCCATGACCGTCGCGAAGGCCAGACGCTCGCCGATCAGCCGCCAGGTCCGCGCGTCGCCCGTGCCCCGGCCGGACAGCAGCCGGTCGACGCCCGGCTCGTCGTGGAGATCGGGGGGCACTACGGCGGCCAGCGCCTCGGGGTCGTCCACCGACTCCAGGACGAAGCCGATCAGGTCGTTGAGCGCGGTCGGAGCCCCTGATTCGTCGATGTTGTGTGCGAGCAGCGAGCGCAGTGAGAACTTGTACGAGGCGTTGGCGACGTATCCCGCCCGGTGCGCCGCGTCTTGGGTGGAGTCGTTGAACAGCAGAGTCTTGCGTTCCTCCGGGACGAGCGCGATGTCGCCGCCGGTGAACAGCTGGGTGACCGCCGCCGAGGCGAGGGCCGCCTGGGCGGTACCCAGGAAGCGGATGCTGTTGTCGGTCTGGCAGGCCGGGCACCGGTCGTCCTTCGCGGCCTTGTCAGCACTCTTCCGGTCGAGCAGGGCCAGCACGAACCAGGCGTCGACCAGCTCTCCGTCGTCCGTGGTGGTGGGCAGCCGGTAGGTGCCCCGCCCGCCGTCCAGGACGACGACGGACAGCGGGTCCACGCCGCCGTCCGAGGGCCGGGCTCCGGTCAGCGCGTCGAGTGTCCGCCGTCGCTCGCCGGGGGTGGCGGCGATGAAGTAGCGCAACCGCCGCTTGTCCCGGCCGACGCCGGCCCGCCAGATGCGGTCCTGCGCGGTCACGAGCTGCTGCGGGTCGGCTTCGGGGGACAGGGCCGCCCATCCGGAGCGCCCGCAGTTGCGGCAGTACACGGCCGGAAGGTGCACCTGGGCGGGCCGGGGCGCGGTGTCCGAGCCCGGCAGGGGCTCCGGGCGGCGGCTGGACGCATACGACGGCATGCTCCCGGAGGAGGCGTCGGAGTCCTCCTCGCCGGGCGGCGCGGCGTTGAGCGCGGCCCGGCGCGCGGCGGTCCGGTCGTCCTCGTACCAGCGGAACTCGGGGGTCGGTCCCACGCCGCGCAGCACGCGGGTCACGGGCCGCACCCACAGGTGCGCCTCGATGTGCAGCAGCGGCCGGGGCCTGCGCTCGTCGGATTCCGGGTCACGGGCGGCGGACAGCAGCGCCACGAACCGGGACAGCGCCTGGAGTGCCAGCCGGGGGTTCTCGCGCGCGGTGCGGCCCCAGGAGTAGCCGAACCGGCCTAGCCGGTCCCGCAGCGTCCACTCGTCCAGCGGTTCGCCGTCGAGCAGCGACAGGACGCCGAGGGTGAAGTCGTGCCGCTTCAGCAGCCGTCCGACGCGGAAGGCGTCCAGGCCGGACCGGCCCAGCAGCAGGGTGGCGAGCGCGTTCAGGTCCAGCAGGTCGGGCCGGGCCTCGACGTCCGGTCCGCCGGACACCGCGACGACCTCCTGCGGGGTCGGTGGCTCGGGCAGTTCGTAGTCGACGGCGCCGGTGAACTCCTCGGCGGTCATCCGCTCCTCGCCGATGACCGCGTCCGCCGCGAACGGCATCCCGAACACCCTGGCCGCCACGTCGAGGATGCCCCCGGCCTCCTTCCCGGGCGCTCCCTCGCCGAGGGTCGCGGAGGTCGCCACCGGGCAGATCGACCCCAGGGGTCGGCCCGGCCGGGCCGCGCCGGTGGCCGCGGCGAGCCTGCGCAGCAGCATCGCGACGTCGGTGCCCTGTGCACCGTCGTACGTGTGGAACTCGTCCAGTACGACGTAGGCGGGCTCGGAGCCCTCCCACAGAGCCCGGTCCTCGCCGCGCTGGAGCAGCAGGTCGAGCATCTTGTAGTTGGTGATCAGCACGTCGGGCGGCGTGAGACGCATCTCCTCGCGCCGTGTCATCACCCGCCGGAAGTCGGTGTCGGGCCGGTCACCGATGTACAGACCCGCCGTGACCTGGGCCAGCTCCGGACGCGCCAGGTAGTCGGCGATGCGTCCCGCCTGGTCGGTGGCGAGCGCGTTCATGGGGTAGAGCAGCACCGCCTTGATCCCGCGCACGCCCTCGGCCTTCTGACGCCGGCAGTGGTCCAGTACGGGAATCAGGAAGGACTCGGTCTTGCCGGAGCCGGTGCCGGTGGTCACCAGGGTCGGCCGGGCGGGCCCGTGCAGCGTGGACAGCCGGGCCCACGCCTTCGCCTGGTGCCGCCACGGGGCGAACCCGGGGAATCCCGCCGACCACTCCAGGTCGCGCCGCCAGCCGTCGTCGGCGACATGGAACGGTGTCCGGATCCGCAGGTAGGGCCCGCGGAAGATGCCGGTCTCGGGATGCCCGAGGAAGCGTTCGAGGGCGCCGCGGGTGGTCTCGTCGGCGAGGGCGTACGTCGTCGTGAGGTACTGCGTCAGACTGCCGCGGAGCTGCGCGGCGGCCATGGTGGGCTTCACGACGGTCCCCCTTGCGATGCCGGTGCCCTGGTGATCGGTACCACCGTATATCCGCGGCGCGGTCGGTCCCGACGGCCTATCGCCGACCGGAGCCGCAGGTCAGGTGGGCTGGCTACCAGGCGGCCAGCTCGGCGACGAACTCGTCGTAGGACCGGTTCTTCCCTTCGGGCCGGATGACCTTCCCGTCCGCGCCGAGCGCCTTCTCCATGATGCGGGGGGCGTCCGACACCTGATAGGGGGGTCTCCACGGGTGTTCTCTGAGGACCTTTTTGGGGTCGTGGACTTTGGCGAGGTCGCAGCTTTTGTACCTGGCCTTGAGAACCCAGCCGGAATTGACCTTGGTGAACGCGGAGGGGAACTGCATGAGCCAGGCCTCCGTCTCGAAGGCCGCCAGAGCGACCGCCGACGGGCACGAGAAGGCGTTCTGGAGTTCGTCGCTGATGCGTTTGCGGACCTCGACGTACTTCTCCTCGTTCACCAGGTCGAGGTCCACGTGCACCACGAGGCCCGCCAGCTCCGACCGCAGGGAAGCGGCCTGCACCAGTCTGCGGAGTTTGTCGATGCGCGGGGTCAGTTCCTTGTCGGCCGGTCCGAGGCAGGTTTTGTCCCGGAGGTTGACGATCTTCGCATCCGGGCGGAAGGCCCGGACGAGGTGCCAGAGGACCTTCCGGTCGAAGTCACCCTCGCCCGCGACGACTATGACGGAGTCCTTCTTCGGGCCGGCCTTTCCCTTGCCTTTCACAGCCCGCCCCCCAACGTGTTCGCGAACCACAGTTCCCCGATGGGCATGCCTTCGGATGCTTCGATGACCTCGCGCACCTCGTCCGGTGTGAGTGCCGGGATACGTGACGATCCGTCCGCGTCCCGCTCGCAGACCACGAACTCGTCCGGGGTCAGTTCGCTGACGAACACGGGGGAGTGTGTGGTGACCAGGAACTGCGCCCGGCGGCTCGCTTCCCGCAGTCGCACCGCGAGAAGTTCCAGGGCGTGCGGATGGATGCCGTGGTCGATCTCCTCGATGCAGGTGAGAGCCGGCGGCTCAGGGTCGTGGAAGATCGACAGCAGACACAGAACGCGCACCGTTCCGAAGGAGGCGTCCTCCAAGCGGGTGCGTCCCCGCAGTCCTTCTTCCTCCAGCTCGATCGAGAGGTGGTCGTACGTCCCCGGGGTGTCCACGATGTGGATGTCCCGGATTTGAGGGATCACCGCTCTGACGTCGTCCAGCAGTGCCTCCCAGATGGACCTGCGGCCCTTTTCGCCTCTGATGGCCCGGAGTGTCTTGAGGAAGTCCGCGAGGTTGGAGGCGTCGTCCTTCAGGTGGCGCCCCGAGCTGGTGATAGGGGAGGGTTTCCGCGCCTCCCGCACATCCGGATCGAAGACGCGGATGCCGGCGACGTGTCCTTTGATCTCCTCTACCGCGTGGGCCGTCGGGCTGTCCGTGACCCAGGGCAGTCGCTGGTGGAGAGCGGACGCCATCCGGTCCAGTCCGACGGCGTCCTTCAGGCCGTCGGACGCGAGGGAGCTGCTGATCTCCGCGGTCGCGCTCTTGAGGTTGAGGGAGGTTTCCGTTTCCTGACGAGGGTGCTGGGTGAACCGCTCCTGCCGGTAGAGGACTTGGCTGCGCGATGACACGCTCCGCCGGTTGACGCTCAGCTCATAGCTGTCCGGCTGCTCCTTCGATGCGTGGTCCGACCAGATGCCCTCGATTCCGATCGTGATCCGGGACACCGGTCTGGAACCACCTCGGAAGGCCACGGTCTCGAAGCCGCCTCGCTCTTCCAGAGCCTTTTCGATCCCGCCTTCGGACACGCTGCGCAGGAACTCCAGAGCGTGGAAGACGTTCGATTTGCCCGCCGCGTTCGGGCCGACCATGACGGTCAGTGGCCCGAGCGGCAGTTTCGTGTCGGTCAGGGTGCGGAAGTTCCGCACGGTCAGACCGAGTATCCGGTGGTTCACGCCTCGCGCCCATCGTGGAACGGCCGGGCCGTGACACCCGGTCAGCTGATTGGTCGGCGCACGGCGGACGGTCCCGAGGCATGCCGCTGAGTGCCGCTCAGTTCCCCATGTGCATCGTCCACTTGGCGCGTCCGACCACCGAGCATCACGAAGCGTACAACTTACGTCACACCGTCACCAGGTACTTGAACACATCGGCCATGCGGGCCGAAAACGCTCTCTTTTCAAGTGCTTCGGAGCGAACGGACTCTGGTGGGAAGGGATGCGCACGGACGGTGCCGAGGGGGAGCCGCGATGTCCGGACCGCTCTATGTTCCCGTTCTGCCGACGCGGTCACACGCCGCCGCGGCGTTCCGGCTGCTGTGGCCGGACGTCCGGTCCGTGATCAGGCCGCTGTGGAACCTGCCGCCGCTGCCCGGAGCAACACCGGACACGCTGGCCACGCTGGTCGGCAAGTATGTCGACCCGGTGAGCGCCGTGAGCCGGCGCGGCGGATGGATCGACGCTCCCTTCGGTGAGGACGCGCAGACCGCCGCTCTCGCCGAAGAACTGTCCGTCTACTGCGAGTTGGGACGGCTTCATCCGGTCACCGGGCCGGAGCGGACCGAGGCGCAGCGGACGGGAGCCTTGGAGACGGCCCGCCGCTGCCTACGCGGACTAGGTGTCCGGGTGCGCGTCCAGGGGGAGTGGGACGACGGTCTCGGGGAGGGTGTCCGGGACCTGCTCGACCGAACCGGTTCTGAGGTCCCCGTGGATCTGCTGCTCGACATGGGCGCGGTCCTCGACGACCGGCCCGACGCGGGCAAGGAGGCGCTACGCGCCCTCGACGCGCTGATGCCCTTGACCGACTGGCGGAGCGCCGCTCTGCTCGGCGGGGGCTTTCCCCGGGCCACCGCCGACATGCTGGAGGAAGGATGGTGTGAGGGGTCACGGGCGGAGTGGCGCATGTGGCACGAGGTGCGCGCCACAGGCAGTGCCTATGCTCCGCTGCTCGGTTACGGCGACTACGGTGTGCAGCCCCCGAGCGCCCTCGCGCAGGCCCCCGCACCCGGGAGGAAGGGCGGTCCGCCCTGGGGCGTACTCCGCTACACCATCGGCAACTCGTACCTCATGTTCAAGACGCTGACCCGGGGGCCCGACCGGATCGCCGTCAACCGCAGCGCGGCCCGCCGGATCGTCGAACTGCCCGAGTTTCGGGGAGCGAGGGCCGGACAGGGCGAGGAATGGCTGAGCGACTGCGCGCACGGTCCGCTCACGACCAGCGAAGGGGTGGGCGGCCCCAAGGAGTGGCTGCGGGAAGGCAACGTCCAGCACATGACGTACGTCGTGCGGAGCCTGCCCGGCGGCTGAGCGGGCCACCGCCGGGCACCTGGCCGCCCCCTCCCAGCCGCCTTGCCCGGCGCTCAGCCGAACAGCGGTGCCAGCGCGGTCTCGCCCGCGAGGATCCGCCAGGCGGGCACCCGCACTGTCCGGCTCACGGGGCAGGGTTTGGCCCCATGGCCCCCGGAGGGCAGCCCGGTGAGCAGGTCGCCTCGCGCGTGGGTCAGCCGAAGGTGCCGCGCCGGGTCCGCACCGGGCCCCGGGCCGGGGTCGATCAGCACCGCAGTGTTCTCGCCGGCGTCGGTGAACAGCAGGTCCACCGGGTGGCCGCCCACCAGCACAGCCCGCTCCAGATCGGTGATGCCCCGTCCCGCCAGGTACCGCTGCAGGCGGTCGGCGAGGTCCGCGCGGGCCTCGGTCACCGGGCCGGACGCGCCGCCCTCGGCCGTCGTGCCGTCGTCGGCCGTTCCCAGCGTCGCCGAGCGCGCGGCGAGCAGGGCGGGTAGGCCGCTCTGGTCCTGCCAGAAGGCACGGCCTCCCACCGTGATCAGCTGCGACTTGGCCCGGGTGACCGCCACGTTCCACAGGTTGACCTGGCTCGCGACCCAGTGCGTCGTCCGGGGCGGTGTGTTGTGCGCCGCCACCGGGCTGAGCACCATCACGTCCCGCTGCCCGCCCTGGAAGGTGTGGACGGTGCCGACCCGGACGCGGTCGTCGTCCCGCCACATCCGTGCCAGTGTCTCCTTCTGCGCCCGGAACGGCGTGACCACTCCCACCGTCGCGTCCGGCGCAAGCCCCGCCAGCAGCCCGTCGACCACACGCCGGACGGCCTTCGCCTCCTCCGCGTTCCGCCAGGACTGCCCGTCGCCGCCGCGCGCCGATGCCCCGGACGGTACGTCGACCCAGCCGAGCACCGGTGCCGGGTCGGCCGCTCCCACCGGGTCGTACGCCGCCACCTGCCGCCGCACGTCGGTCAGCACCCGCAACCGGCCGCCGTAGCAGTGGCCGTTGACGACGTCCGCGATCCGCGGGTGGCAGCGGTAGTGCTCGTCGAGGAGCAGAGCGCTGTCGCCGTGCTGTTCGGCCGCGTGGTACGAGGAGTACACGTGGTAGGTGAGGCGGTGGTGTTCCAGTTGCGCGGCGCTCAGCCCGGCCCGTACCCGTGCCTGACGTTCCTGCTGCGGTGACACGCCGGGGATGTGCCCGAGCTGCATGGGGTCGCCGATGATCAGTGCTCGGCGGGCCCGGAACAGCAGCGGCAGCACCGACGGGATGGAACACTGGCTGGCCTCGTCGATGACCACGAGATCGAACAGCTTCGGGGCGAGTTCCAGTTGCCGTACCGAGTGGGTGCTGACGGCCCATCCCTTGATGTGCGCCATCAGGTTCTTCTGGCTGCGCTGGTAGCCGGAGCGGCGGCGGAGCGCCTGGAGCCGCTGGTTCATGAGCCCGGTGGCCCGGCCCAGGGCCTCGGCGGACAGCGCGCGGGACAGTTCCGCCGACAGCCCGGACAGCGCCTCCGCCGTCGCGAGCCGGGACCGCTTGAGCCCTTCCTCGGCCCATTCCCCGTGCCGGTGGACGAGTTCCCGCACCTCCCGCTCCACGGACACGATCCCGGCCAGGGACTCCAGCAGTTCGGGCGGCACGGGTCGTCCCGTCGCCCACTCCGGCCATGCCGGTCCGGCATCGTTCGGGCGCTGCTCCGCCCCCGCCGTGACCAGCGCGGCGAGTACACGCCCGCGCCGCCATGACCCTAGCTGCCACCAGCGGGCGCCAGCTGTCTTCCGCGCCCGCTCCGCCCACCGGCCCAGCGCCGCGACGCCGTCGACGTCGGCCGCCCAGACCCCTTCGAGCAGGGACAGGGGCAGCTCCAGGGCCGCGGCCCGCTCCTCCCGGTCGCGGAGCAGTTCCAGCAGCTGCCCTTCCTCGCTGACGCGGTGGGCCGCCTGTGCCCGCAGCCGGTCGGCCGTTCCCCGGGTGTTCCGCAGCTCGCCGCCCACGGTGGCCGCCCCGCGCCGCGGCGGCCCGTCCGGTTCGGCGAGCAGCCGTTCCAGTTTGGCCGCCTCCCGCTCCAGCGCCTCCGCGTTGCCCGTCCGCATGAGCAGGCCGGGCGCGATGTCGTCGCAGCGCTGGGCGACGACGTTCACGGCCTCGTTGTTCGTGGAGGCGACCAGCACCGACTGACCCGCGGCGACACAGGTGGTGACGACCGCCGTGACGACCTCGCTCTTGCCCGTGCCGGGCGGCCCGGTCGCCACCGTCAGCGGCTGGGTCATCGCCGACGAGATCACCAACTCCTGGCTCTCGTTGCAAGGTCCTGGAGCGACGGGCGTCACCGGGCCGGCCGGGACTGCAGTGGGCGCGGGCACCTGCCGGGCCCCGCCGTTCAGCAGCGCGTCCAGGGCGGTGCCCGTGATCTGCGTGGTCCGCGTGGAGATCTGGAGCAGGTTCTCCACCAGCGCCTGGGTGGCCATGGCTTCGGCGCCTGAAGGGACCAGCAGCACGGCCGCGTTGTGCGCGCCGGGCCGCAGCGCCTGCATCACCGTGCGGTCGCTCAGCGCGGACGGGTCCAGCGGTTCGAGTTCCGGCAGCCCCAGCTCGTCCAGCAACTCCCTGACGGCACGCAGCATCTGGGCGTCGTTGCCCTCCTGCCAGGCCGGCTGCCAGCGCGCGACCAGGTCGGCCGCGTCACCCGCGTCCAGGAGTTCGGAGACAACCCCGCTGTGCAGGGACGGCACACCGCTGGGCCGGAGCACGTCCCGGCCCTCCTCGTCCGGCGCCAGCTCCATCTGCTGGATGAGCAACGGTGCCAGCTCCACCGACGCGCGCCGCCCCCGGCCGACGTCCCGCGCGGGCAGCGTGATCGCCGGATAGCCGTACCAGTACTCCTGCCGCGTCCCCGCCTCGGTGTCCGAGCCGCTCCGCCCCTCCGGCCGGGGCAGCGCTCCGGGCGCGACGATGTGCGGTCCGCGCCCCGACTGGATGGTCTCCTCGCCCTGGGTCAGCAGGAAGTACTTCTTGTTCCGGCCCCCGTCCCGGTCCGGCCGCATTCCGGCCGCCGCCTGCGCGGTGAGGCAGTCCGCGTAGTACCGCAGCAGCCCCTCCCGGTCGACACCGTCCCGCTCGTCCGCCTCCGCCAGCTGCCGGGCCTTCAGCAGCGCGGGGGAGCGCCGGACGGCGGCGGGGTCGTGAGGGAGCGCGGGGAGCCGCACCGGCCGTGCCACCGACCGGGCGAAGGGAAGGCTCCGTGTCGCCCTGATCGTGGACTTGGTGGGCCGCTGCTCCTCCGGTACGCCATCGCGGGTCATCTGGGCGGTCAGGTAGTCGAAGAGGTCGTCCGGGGTGATCCAGCCGCCCTCCTTGATCCGGCCGTTGCGCAGCCCCTCGACGATCTCCCCGGTGAACCGGGAGGTGCCGAGGCCCGACCCGGGCGGTGCCATCGCGGAGGCCGCCTGGAGTGCGTCGGACGCGGTGATGAAGTACACGCCGGTCGGCCGCAGCAGGGTGCTCGGCGCGGGCCGGTCCGGTTGCCCGGACGGGCCCTTCGCGGTCCAGCCCTGGACGACGGACCCGCTGGAGCAGCAGTCCAGCAGGACCAGTTTGGAGGCGGCCCGGCAGGACTGGAGCATCCGCTCCAGGAACTCCGCCGGTACGGCCGTGCCCGGCAGGTCGGCCGGGTCGGTGTCCCGGGTGAGGAAGTACAGCTGGCCGTCCTGCTCGCAGTACTCGCCGTGCCCGCTGAAGTAGAGCAGCGCGGTCTCACTGGGCTGCCGTGCCTCCAGGAACGTCTCGACGGCGTGCAGCATCTCCGCCCGCGTCGGCTCGGCGGCCAGCGCGCACTCGTTGTACATGCCGATCTCGGTGTTCTCCAGCACCGCCCGCATGTAGTGCAGATCGGCGCGTACGGCCGGGAGGTCGGCGTACCTCTCGCTGTCGTACGTGGAGACGCCGACGAGCAACGCGTGCCGGTCGTTGTCGGTCATCGCCGCTCAGCCCGCCGTCGTCGCCGTCGTGCCGTCGTCGCCGTCGTCCGCGAGGAACCGTTCGATGAGAGTGTCGTCCTCGCGGGCCTCCTTGCCGGTGATGTGCAGGGTCGACCCGTCGGGCCGCTTGACCACGATGGTGCGCTGCGGGACCCGCGCCAGCCATGTCTGCACCAGCGAGACCACGAACGAACCGGCGCTCAGCAGCAGCCCGACGGTCTCGGCGGACGGCCCGCCCTTGTCGCCGGCCCCCGCCAGACTGCCGGGCTCGGGCAGGTCCAGCCTGGCCGTGGGGTCCACCCCGCCGAGGGCGGCGAGCAGTTCGCGTGCGTCCTTACGGGCGCGCAGCGGATCCTCGTCGACGACGGAGATCAGGTATCCGGTGTGGTTGTTGTCGGGCATGGCGGTCTCGTACTCCCCCTGGATTCACCGGCTCCTTGCCGGGCGAACGAGACTAGTGGCCGCCACTGACACCGGACGGCCAAGTGGGTTCGCCGTTCGCGCCGTTGGCGTGAAACCGGTCGATGATGGCCGGGTCGTGAGCGTCTCGGGTCAGGCGCAGTTCCGCCCAGACGGTCTTTCCTGGGGCACCCACGCGCGGGGCGACCGCCCAACGGGTCGCCAGCCCCGCCACGATCAGCAGGCCCCGGCCGGACTCCGCGTCGCCGGGCGGTTCCCGGTCGGAGAGCAGCGGGATGCGTTCGGCCCGAGTGTCGGTGACCTCGATGCGCAGAGAGTCGGTGCTCTCGGTGAGCCGGACATGGAAGTCCCGTCCGGCTACATGCCCGTGCCGTACGGCGTTGGCGGTCAGCTCGGCCGTGATCAGGGTGAGCGTGTCGTTGACCTGGCCGTCGTACGGATGCCCCCACGTATCGAGCCGGTGGGAGACCAGCCTGCGGGCGAGGCGGGCGCCGCGCGGGGAGGAGGTGAAGGCCATCGCGAACTCGTGGAGGGGGCTGGAGGAGGTCTTGGTCCGGGACGCGGATTTGCCTGTGGCTTCGGCATCGACTTCGGATTGGGTCTCGGCTTCGGGAGTTCGCCGTGTGGGGGAAGTTCGGCTGTTCATGTGGCCCACGCTGCCGGTGTCGCCCTAGCGTGACCAGATACGACGCGCACACGGAGAGTCGCTGTAGGTGTGCGGTACGCGGGTGTAGGCGGGACGGAGCGTGACGGTCGGCGCGGGGGCGCGTTGGCTGGGGGAGGTGGTACGGGGATGAGTGAACCGACGGGACTTGTGGACGAGGCGTCGGAGAGCGGTGACGGCGAGGGAGAAGGACGGCAGCTGGAATCCGACGCCGGCTCGGGTGTTCTGCGGGTCTTCGGGCGGCAGCTGAAGCGGTTCCGGATGCGGGCGGGCCTGGAGCGGGCGGAATTCGGCTCGCTGACGGGATATTCGGTGTCCACCATTGCCGCGTATGAGCAGGGACGCCGGGTGGCTCCGCCGAGGTTCATCGACCGGGCGGATGAGGTTTTGGACGCGGGTGGGGTCCTCCAGGAGATGAAGGAGGAGGTGGCTCGGGCGCAGTATCCGGCGTTCTTTCGGGATGCGGCTCGGTTGGAAGGGGAGGCGGTTGAGCTGCACGTCTACGACACGCACCTCATCAACGGGCTCTTGCAGACGGAGGAGTACGCGCGGGCCGTGTTCACGATGCGGCGGCCGCTGCTGAGCGACGAGACGATCGAGGAGCGGGTCGCCGCACGTCTCGCGAGGCATGAGATCTTTAGCCGTCTGCCGATGCCGACCCTCAGTTTCGTCATCGAGCAGTCTGTGCTGACACGGCCCCTGGGCGGCGGCCACGTGATGCGCGGACAGTTGGAGCAGCTTCTACTGTGCGGACAGCGGCGAAACGTCGAGATCCAGATCATGCCGAACGCGCGGGACGAGCACGCCGGTCTGGCTGGCCCCTTCACCTTGATCGAGACGCAGGATGCGCGGAGGATCGCCTATGTGGAGGCATACAAGCACAGCCGCCTCTATACGGATCGGGGCACTGTCCGTGAGCTTGAAGAGCAGTACGGTCTGCTACGAGCACAAGCTCTCACGCCCCGTGAGTCGTTGACCCTCATCGAGGAACTGCTGGGAGAGACATGAACACCGACGTCGATGAAGTGGTTACTTGGCGCACGAGCAGCTACAGCAGTGGTGAGGGCGGCCAGTGCGTCGAGGTGGCTGTGCTCCCGGACGTTGTCCGCATACGGGACTCTAAGGACGTCGATCGACCCGCCATCCCCGTCACCGCTGCCGCCTGGGAGACATTCGTCGGCTTTGCGGCGCAGTAAGTGCCTGTTCTGCCCCCGGTCGTAGCCGGGGGCAGAACTAACTAACGGCGTGGGTCGACTACGCCTTGGCCGCTTCAGGGGCGCGCGGAGTCCAGCGCCCAGCGGCGATCTCTGCGTCTAGCCGTGCCTGGAAGTGCGCGTGCGCCGTCCGCATCTCGGCCTCACGGTCGGCCTTGTAGAAGGGGGTCTGGTAGCCCTCGGGGGGCGGTGTGCGCTCCGGGTCTTCCAGGTGGGCCATGAGGTCGAGGTAGTCCTGCTTGGTCTGGCCGTGGCCGTACGTGTTGAAGTCGGCGGCGATCTTACGGCCGTTGGCGTCGAACCAGGTCGCTGACTCGTAGTCGTAGAGCTGGGGGTATCGCGACTTGAAGATGGCGGCGAGCTGATCGGCGGTGATGCCGAGCCAGACGGAGACCAGGGCGTCGAGTTCTACGAGGGCGGCACGGCGTTCGTGCTCGGTACGGAGAGGCGTGCCGTACTCCCAGGCCGGTTTGAGCCCGGCGGCCAGGGGCTTCAGATACGGCCAGTTTGGGTTAGCCCAGTCCTCGTAGCCTGCCCAGTGCCGGTCGAACAACTCCTTCCAAAGCGGGGCGTAGTGAGAGGTTAGGACGTTTAGGCGGAGGGTGCGGAGGAGGAGGGCGGGGGCAAGAGGGTGCTTTGGATCAGGGGCCGGCATCTTGTGGGCCTCGGCAACCTGAAGGTCGGATCGACCAGTGATGCGCAGTAGGTAGTCCAGGGGAAGGGCCGCCCAGAAGCCAGAGTTGAGAGCGGTAAGGCGGTTGTCGGGCAGTGCCATTGACTGCACGGTGTGGACGTGGGCGGGGCCAGGTGGAATGAGTGCGGCGTGCAGGCAGCGGCTACTGTCGAAGGGGATCATTCTCCGCCAGGCCAACCGGAAGTACTTAGTGAACGGCTCCCCTAGCCAAGGGTCCTGTTCCTTGAGGTACGTTGTCTCGTCAGTTGCCCGCACATAGTTGGTCACGGGAACGTGCTCTTTGGGTAGTTTGGAGGGTGCGAGCAAGTCCCAGTCTCTGTTGCTCCGGCAGGGAATCCGCGGTTCCTTAGAGAATGGAAGCGCTGATGCAAAATGTGGCCCCTGAAGGATGACCTCTCCTAGCTCGGGTACAGCCTGGTTACCCCAGCGGATGAGCCCCTTCTTCTTAGCCCCTGCTTCGTCGTATCCCCGGGAGATCAAAGGGCGATAATCGTCCAGGTTGCCGCCGTAGGTGGCCAGGGCTTCGACGGCTCCTTGCTCGCCAACGAGGACGGGATAAAGCAGAGGGGCCTGTGCCGTTCCACCTGTTGAACCCGTCAAGGCCTGCCAACTGGCCAGCAAGGCCGTATTCACATGAACCACGCGCTCGCGGTGCGGTCGGATGTCCCACGAGCCGTTGTGCTTGATGCCTGGTGCGGCGCCTCGTCCGTCGTGGATGAGGGAATCGGGCAGAACGTCGGCGCCGCGAAGTTCGCTGAGATGTAGGAAGTCGGGCTCCTGTGGCGTGCTATAAATGTGCATTCCGAATTCCGCGGAGCGGTTGAGGTCTTCGAATGCCCAGTTCGCCGAGTTCACAAAGTGGGCGTGAACTCGAAGATGACGGTAAACAGCGGACCGGAGTACGCCCTCGCGCACGCCGCCGAAGTGAGTGTCCGGGTGAATCAGGCCAGCAGTGCCAGCCGAGGCGGTGTGCTGCCACACCCGAGTCATGAAGGCTCGATAGAGATCGCCCTGCGTACCGGCAAGAAGCGGATATGCGGCTGGGCTGCCCAGCACGGCGACGGTAGCCGCGTGACTGGCCAACTCAGCCAAGAGAAGACCCTGTCCGTCCGTACCTGCGCCCAGCAGTTCGTCTTTCCGAAGCCGCCACTCCGCCGCGCTCGGCTTCTCCGCCAGCACGAACCAAGGCTCCAACTCCGCCAGAACCAAATCCTCCTGCCACCTCGGCCTCACCCATGGCGGATTCCCCACCTGCAACTCAAACCCACCCCGCGCAAACGCCTGCGCGAACTCCAACTCCCAGTGAAAGAACCCCTGCGCTTTCGCCACATCTCTCGCCGCGCCCGCCCACAGGAACCGCTCCTCCAGCGACTGGAACCGGTCCATGCCCATCCACTCGGGCAGCTCGTCCTCGTAATCGGACAGGCGCTTCAGCGTCTGGAACGTCGGCACCAGCGACTCCTCTGGCACATCCTGCGTGCCCAGCAGTGCCTCGGCGAAGTCGATCCAGTCGTCCAGGTCGGCGAGTGGGATGACGTCTCGACGCTCACCCCTGATCTGCTCGGCGCGGCGGCCGGTGCGGCGGCGGGACACGGAATCCCGCGTCAGCGTCATCTGCTGGGGCTCGGCGGTGAAACCGGGCAATGCATCCGCCTCCCAGGCCAGCAGAACATCGTCGGCGCCGCTCTCCGCACCCCCCTCGATGCTGACCACCTCGAACTCCGCCGCCCGCGCGGCCAGCGCCTCGGCCCGCGCGTACCGCTCGTCCGTACCGTCCAGCAGCGCGGCGTTCTGCACTGGCCAGAACCACAGCGCGCACCACGCGTCCATCAGCGTCTTGAGGCGCCAGTAAGGGGTGTCCTCTGCCTGGAGCTCGGCCAGAATCGCGTCCCGCTGCACGGCGGCCGTCGGTCGGCGCAGCCAGTCCTCCTTCGCCCCCCACACCCGGATGTCGCGGGAGATGTCCCGCTCCGACAGCTCCAGCCGCTGCACGACCAGGCCCCACAGGTACTCGGCACGGCGGGCCAGCCCCTGGAGCCGGGCCGTCTGCTTAGCCGTCGGGGACTTCGTGACCGCCTTTCGCCACGCGGCCAGCGCCTTCGCCTCGGCCGGGGCGAGTGCCTTCGCCTCCTTCTCGGCGGCGACCGCGCCCCACTCCTTCGCCGGGAGGAGGAAGTGGTGCACCGCGCCTTCCGGGAGTGACGCACCCCCTACCGCCTCCGCCAGCGGGAAGCGCTCCGGAGTGGTCCCCAGCCAGCCGCCCTTCTTCAGCCGGTCGGCCGCGTACACCTCCCGTCGCCCGCCGATCAGGGAGTTTCCGCGCCGCAGGTGCAGGCCGAACCAGGGTGCCTCCATGCCGGGGTGCATGGTGTTGAGCCACAACGACACTTCGGCCAGCTCCACGGCCGTCTCGTTGAGGTCGACGCCGTAGGAGTTGTGCAGGGCGATGTACGCCTTCGTCTTCTGGAGTTCGACGGCGTACTGGTCGGTGTCGATCGACCGGCCCAACTCGGTCTGCCTGCGCCGCAGATACTCCGCCGCGACCTGGTTGATCGCCTCGTTGAGGAACGCGCCCGAGCCGAGGGCGGGTTCGCAGATCCGCCAGTCCAGGAGGTCTTTTGCCTCAGTCGTGTCCGTGAGGAGCTGTTGGAGGGCCAGTTGCACGGTGACCCGCGTCAGCGACTCCGGTGTGTAGTAGGACGCGGAGGTCTGCCGGTCGCGGCCGGAGAGGCGGTACACGAACGAGCCCGGCGCGTGCCGCACGCGGAGTTCCTCACCGGTGACCCGGTCCCGGCGGCGTACGAACACGGAGTCGTCGTAGTCGGCGATCTTCGACTTGGGGACCAGCCAGGAACCGTCCTTCGGGTCACCGTGCTTGGCGACCTCGTACAGCTCCTCGCCCGCGATGAAGCCGCTGTACGACATCAGGCCCTCGTAGACCGCGCCGAGCTGGTTGATGCCGAGCTGCGCGTACGAGATGAAGCCGCCGCGTTCCCCCCGCTTCCCCTGGGTGATCATCAGACTGTGCAGCACCTGGTGGAGGGTGGCGTTGCGCAGCCGGGTGTCCAGGTAGCGGACGGACTCGCCGCGGGCGAGGGCCTCGTCCGAGTCGTGGCGCGGGTCGGGGAGGCTGTCCGCGCCGATCAGGCGGATCGCGTCGCGTTCGAACAGCTTGCTGTGCAGCGGCTCGAAGCGCAGGCCGATGTCCTCGCTGGTCTTCTCGTCCGTTGTGTCGGCGTCGTCGGCTGCCTCCACACCGTGTGTGCGGCGCGGTCGGTAGCCGTCCTGCACTTTGCGGAACAGCAGGTCCAGGGACTCGTAGAGGTAGAAGCCGTTGCGGGCCGTGTCGCCCACCGGTTCGCGCTCGGCGACGAGTTCACCTAGCCGGCCGAGGCCGTAGCCCTGCTGGTACTCGGGATAGTCGGCGGGCAGGATGCCCAGCTCGGGACGGGCCTCCGCGTACAGCAGGAACAAGATCCGGTAGAGGTAGCGCAGCGACTCGCGGGTCAACCGGCGTCCGAGGTCCGGGAGTTCACCGATGTCCTCGGGGCGCACGCCCTGCCCGTGCAGCCGCTGGAGCACTTCGTTCGCGATCAGCTCGACGCTCTTGCGTAGGCCGTCGCGGAGTTCGCTGGAGACGCCGACCGCGTGCTTCGTCGACTTGCCGACCAGCTCGGCCAGCGGGTTCTCGCCGCCCTCCTCCGGCGTGCGCAGCGAGTCCGCGCCGAACAGCGCGGCCACGGTGTCGAGTTCGCCGCCCGCCCGGGTGTCGTTGCGCTGGAGCGCGGTGTCCAGGGAGACGCCCAGATAGCGTCCCTCACCCCACACCGCGCGGTCGGCGAGGACGATCACCCCGCCGCCGAGCAGCAGCACGTACCGGGGCGGCTCCTCGCAGGCGAACAGGAAGGAGGCGAGCTTGGAGCCGGTCTCCACCGGGTGCGGGCCGTCGAGCGGCACCGGTTCCAGGAGGCGTCCCCGGCCCTTCGGGTCGAGTGCCGCGTCGGGTTCGGCGGCCCAGCCGCAGTCCAGCGCGACCAGGCCCTTCTCGGCGTGGGCGACCGGGACCTCGTAACGCTGGCCCGCGCGCTCGACGGACAGGACGCGCGGCTTCGCGTCGTAGCCGAGCGCGCGCAGCACCTCGGCGTTGAGCGCCCGTACCTGCTCTCGCCACTTCGGTGCCCGGTAGGTCAGGAAGTCGTCGTCGGTGTCGCGGACGGAGATGATGCCGTCCTCGTCCTCGGGCAGGGCGAAGAAGGACCGCGCGCGGAAGTAGCCCCGGCGCAGCGCCCGCAGCCCGGCGCGCGGGGTCACCGGGAGTTCGGTACGGCCGGGCGTCGGCGCGGCGGACGTCTCCTCCTCGGTCCCTCCGTCGTCGCCGGCGGGGGGCTTCGCCGCCTCCTCGCGCTCCTTCCACCTCTGGAGCAGGCCCGACTTGAGATCCTTCGGCAGCACCTCGGCCAGGTAGTGAGCCGAGAAGTAGTCGCCACGGTTGACCAGGGAGTCGTACGTCATGACAGGGCTTCTCTCAGGGGGTCACAGACCGGGGTCACAGGGCGGCGTTCGGGGGCGCGTAGCGGAAGGCGGCCGACGACGCCGCGAGGGAGACGGGCGGGGCCTCGCCGCCGTTCCCGCGGTCGCCGGCCGGTTCGGTGTCCGGTACCAGCACCGTGAGGACCCGCAGCAGGGGCCTGCCCGTCGTCAGCAGGGAGTCGGCGAGATCGGCGAGGCGTTCTCGGGTACGTTCCCCGTCCAGCGTGGGCTGGTCCCAGGCGCCGAGCCGCAGCTTGTACTCCTCGACGGGGCGGCGCAGCGGTTCGTCCCAGGCGTCGCGGTGGGCGTTGAGGAACGACTCGGCCGTCTCCAGCACCCGGGGGAGGGCGGCGCGCAGCGGCTCGGGATCGAGGTAGCCCCGCTTGTTCGCCATGGCCGGGCCGACACCGGCGCGCCGCAGCAGGGAGACCATGTCGTCGACGGCCAAGCCCTCCCAGACGTACTTCTTCCTCCCCTCCTCCGTCGAAACGGCGGTCTGCCGCCAGGTCACGCCCATCCACTTCACGACGGTCGGTCGACCCAGCTTGTTGGAGTACACGCCCTGGACCAGGTAGACCGGCTCCGCCACGTTGGAGGTGATCATCGGCGCCTCCTGGCGGCCGAGTCCGACGAGAACCTTGTCGGTGAGCCAGTCGACGACCGGGTGCAGGTCCGTGAGCAGGGAGATCTCCGGCCAGCTCGACGTGGACGACTGGCGGGCGCGTTGCAGGGAGTGTTCGGCGAGGCGGCGGTTGAAGGTCACCAGGAGCCGTTCCCGCAGGCGCTGCTCGCGCAGATAGTCCGAGGGGAGCGCTTTGAGGCGGTGGACGAGTTCCGCCGGCGGGCGGAAGGAGAGCAGCCCGGACTGCTGGTCGCGGTCCAGGTCCAGCCGGTCGCGGGCGTCCGGGTACACCTCGCGCAGCGCCTCGTCCACGAAGTGGGCGGTGGAATCGAAGAGCAGGGGGAGCACCGGGCTCGCCTCGTCGGCGCCCGCCGATGACAGCGCTCCGGTCGAAGTCGGCGCGGCGCCCTCACCGGTGCCCGGGTCGCCGGACGTCTCCGCGGTCGCGTCCACCGAGCCGAAGAAGTCCGCGAGGAAGTCCTCAAGACCGGCGTCCTGACCGTCGGCTGCGGAGCGGTGCGTGTCCAGGGACTCGTCGACGGTCCTGCCGCTCAGCAGATCCTGGATGAGGGACCGCTCCTCCGCCTCCGCACGGTACAGGCCGGTCACCGCCTCCGCCGTGCCCAGCGAGCGGTGCGCCTGGTCCTCGCGTTCCAGCAGCCGCTCGGCGACCACCGTGTCGTCCTTGGCGCCCGGCACCTCGCTGGTCAGGATCAACGCCCGGAACTCCGGCGGGTGAGCCTGCCCGTACCGGTCGATACGGCCGTTGCGCTGCTCGATCCGGATCAGCGACCACGGCACGTCGTAGTGCACCAGCTGGTGGCACTGCCGGTGCAGGTTGACGCCCTCGGAGGCCACGTCACCGGTGAGCAGGACCCGGACGGGCGTGTCGGCCAGGCCGAACTCCTCGACGCGGGCCATCTGCTGCTCGTCCGAGAGTCCGCCGTGCATGACGCGGACGCAGTCGAGGGCCGCGCGGCCCCGGAAGCCGAGGGCGGCGGGCAGCACCTCGGACAGCCACTCCAGGGTCTGGACCCGCTCGGAGAACACCACGACCCGCGCTTCGGAACCGGGTCCCACTCCGATCTCCTCGCGCAACTGCCTTACCAGGGCGGCGAACTTCGCGGAGTCCGTCTCACCGAGACCGGCGGCCAGCTCCGACAGCCGGTACAGGGCGGCGAGTTCGGCCTCGGTACCGCGCCGGTCCTCCTTCTTCTCCAGCGTTCTGATCCGCGCGGACACCGTGGCCCGCAGCGCGGCGTGGGAGGACAGGAACGACTTCAGCAGCGTGTAGGGGAAGAGGGGTACGGCGCTGACCGAGGCGTCGCCGTCACCGGGCAGCCAGACGGCGGCCAGCTCCTCGAAGATCTTCTCCTCGGCGGGGGTGGCCGGACAGTGCACCGAGCGGGAGGGACCCCGGTCCGCCCACTGGCCCTTCATCTGCTCGCGGACCTCGGGACTGATCTTCGTCCGCCGGATGAACAGGTGCTCGATATCGGCCGCGCGGTAGTTCTCCGGGTCGCGGATCGCCACCGGGTCCAGCAGCCGGATCAGCTCGGCGAAGGACTTCGCGTCGCCGTTGTGCGGGGTCGCGGAGGCGAGGATCAGGGCGTCCGTACGGGGGGCGAGCGTGCGCGCGAGCTGGTTGCGCAGAGAACCGCGGTTGATCAGGTTGTGCGACTCGTCGATGACGACCGCGTCCCAGCGGATCTGCTCCAGGTGGTGCTGGTACTGGTCGGTGTTCTTGAGTGTGTCGATGGAGACGATGACCCGCTTGAACGAGGTGAACGGGTTGCGGCCGGCCGGGATCTCCCGCTGGATGCGCTCGATGCCCACCGAGTCCAGCCGCACCAGCGGGATCGCGAACCGCGTCCACAGCTCGTGCTGGAACTGCTCCAGCACATGTTGCGGGGTGACCACCAGGATCCGCTCACCCCGGCCGCGGCGGATCAGCTCGGCCAGGGTCAGGCCGATCTCCAGGGTCTTGCCGAGGCCCACCACGTCCGCGATCAGCAGCCGCGGGCGCAGATTGGCACCGGACAGGGCCAGCTGGGCGGGGCGCCGCTGGTAGGGCAGCGGGTCCATCAGGAACGAGTCGGCGAGCGCCAGGCGTTGTTCCGACTGGGGCAGCGCGGTACGGCGCAGCACCGCCTCCAGGAACAGCCGGGAGCGACGGTAGTTCGGGGAGTCGTCCCTGACGAGCGTGGTCGCGCCCGGGTCGAGCAGTTCGATTCGGTCCAGGCCGGAGAAGAACACGGCCTCCTGGTCACGGACGAACTCCGACACCCCGACGACCTCGATGCGCGTACCGTCGTCCGTCGTCGGCATCGCGCTTTTTACCAGCCACTCCTCGTCCCGCACGACCACCAGGGCACCGGCCGGGTACTGATCCCGGCCTCTCGTGGTGCCGGTCTGGTCCGCGCTGGTCTGGACGGCGGTCACCCGTGGCCTCCTGAGGCGATTCGATCGTGCGTGTGTGGGCGGGCCCCCGCGAGGGCCCGCCCATTATCGCGGGTATGCGGGGCGTACGGGTCAGAAGGGTGTACTGGCCGCATACGCCTCGCGCAGCCGCCGAGCGGTGATCCGGGCCTGCGCCGAATTCCGCGGGGAAGGGCGGTCCGCGCCGCCGCGCCCGGACGCGCGGCGCGGCGACAGCGGAGCGGCGGATTCTGTGGCGGTCGCGTCCTGGCCCGGACCGGCGGCGGTGGCCCCGGACCGAGACGGTTCACGGGCGGCCGACGCGGAGGCGGCACGGGCTTCGGCGAACGGCTCCGGGGGCACGTCGACACGGCGGAAGAGAAGACGGGGATCGGCGGACGGCTCCGCCGGAATGGGCACCGGTGGTGCGGCGGGTGCGGCGGGGCCGGGGACCGGTGGCATCTCGGGGCCGGCCGGGACGTCGTCCCGCCCTCGTCGAGTCGACGGGGCGCCTGCCGCCTCCCGTTCCCACGCGTCGGGCTCGGCAGGCTCGGCCGTGGGGAGAACCCCGGCCGTCCCGGGCGCTGTGCGCACCCTTGGTCCGGACGCGCGGCCGACGGCGAGGAGGTCGTCCAACACGTGGGTCGGAGCGGCCGCGTACGTGGTGAGCCTGCGGCGTGCCTGGGCGACCTTCAGCCCCTGTGCCTCAATCAGCGCGCGGCAGCGTCGTACGACCTCGGCGAGATCAGGCCGGTCCTGCGGGCGGTGGGCCAGCATGGCGGTGAGCAGCGGCACGAGCTCGTCCGGGGCTCCGGACAGATCCGGTGCGAACGCGGGGTCGACGACGTGGTGGAACAGGAGGTGGATGTTGTCGGCCCGGTAGGGGGGATGGCCCGAGGCGGCGAAGAGCAGGACGGCGCCCAGCGCGTACACGTCGACCGCGGGCGTCAGGGGCTTCTCGCCGTTCGCCTGCTCGGGCGGCATGCAGGAGGGTGTGCCGACGACCGTGTGCGGCGCGGTCAGCGACACGCTGGACTCCGCGAACACCGCGAGCCCGAAGTCGATCACCTTCGGTCCGTTCGGCCCGAGGAGCACGTTGGCCGGCTTCAGATCACGGTGCAGCAGACCCTGCCGGTGCACTGTGGCCAGGGCCTCGGCCAGGGTTGCGCCCAGCGCCGCCGTCAGCAGCGCGGGCAGCGGGCCGTGGGCGGCCACGTGGCGGCTCAGGTCGAGACCCTCGACGTACTCGGTCGCCAGCCACGGCCGCTCCGCCTCCGGGTCGGCGTCCAGGAGGGCGGCGATCCGGGCACCCCAGATCGTCTTGAGGATCTCCACCTCTTGCGCGAACCTCGTCCGCGTCTCGGAGTCGACCACGGACGGCTTGATCACCTTCACGGCGGCAGGCTCTCCGCCGGGTGACTCGCCCAGGTACACCTGACCCATCCCGCCCTGTCCGATCCGGCCGAGCAGTTCGTATCCGCCCAGCTCGGCGGGGTCGTCGGGACCGAGGGGGGCGATGTGCACCTGAGGCCTCACTTTCTAGCACGGTCGAATCGGGGCAGGCAGCCCCTGCCAAGCTAGCCCACGCCCCGAGGGAAGGGCATGCCGCTCGGGTGACGCGGGCGAACCCCGATTCGGGCCGGGGGGAAGGTAACCGTTCCGCAGGGCGGACGCCTTGCGTCACGCCTACATCGACGCCGACGTGGCGGAGCCGGAGCGCATTCTCGAGGCCGCCGCGCGGACGCTGGACCTCGGGCGTCCCACCGCGCTGATCCTCAGCAACATCCTGGGGCACATCGCCGACCTCGATCGGGCGCGGTCCGTCGTCACGCGGCTGATGGCGGCGCTGCCCTCGGGCAGCTACCTCTCCGTCAACGACGGGTCCCGCGGCGTCGACCCGGTGTTCGAGCGGGCCCAGGACGCCTATAACGCCAGTGGGGCCGTTCCGTACAACCTGCGGTCCGTCGATGAGATCACCGCCTTCTTCGACGGGCTGGAACTCGTCGAGCCCGGAGCCGTCTCCGTGACCGAGTGGCGGCCCGAGCCGGGCTCGGGGATCCCGGTGGTCGTCGCCGAGCACGGTGGGCTCGCGCGCAAGCCGTAGGGGCGGGAGCGGTCCCGTGGGACGGGCGGGAGCGGGAGGGCTGCCGTGCCGCGATGGACCGGGGCCGGACGCACAACCTTCCGGTGGGCCGCAGGTCTGAGAAGACACATACCTGCGCGAGCTACCAGGGGGTAGTCATGCGACGGACAAGGCGACGGACGAGGAGCGCACTGGTCGCGGTGATGCTGGCGGGCGGTGGGCTGCTGGCCGGCACGGTTCCGGCGGCGGCCGCGCCGGCGGCGGCCGTGGACTGTGCCGTGACCTGGGGGAGTCTGGAGAAGAGCGGTGCCGCCGATGCCGGGCGGCGGCTGACCGGCGTGCGGGCCGGGCAGCACGAGTGCTTCGACCGGCTGGTCTTCGACGGCCTGGGGACGGGGGACGAGCCGATCGGGTACACGGTGCGGTACGTCGACGTGCTGCACCAGGACCCCAGCGACGTCGTGGTTCCCGTCAAGGGCGGGGCCGTCCTGGAGATCTCGCTGTTCGCGCCGCGCTACGACCCCGCCACCGGGCAGCCCTACCCCGCGCTACCGTCCGTCGACGTCACCGGATACCGGACCTTCCGTGAGTTCAAGGTCACCGGCGGCTCCGAGGGCTACACCCAGGCCGGGCTCGGGGTCCGCGCCCGGCTGCCCTTCCGGGTCTTCCGGACGGGCGCCCACCTCGTGGTGGACGTCGCACATACGTGGTGATCCGGCGCGCCGCGGGAACAGTCCGGCCGGGCGGCGCCGTTGCACCGTCGAGGAGACGGTGCCGCCCGTGCGGTGAGAATCGGTGTGCTCGGGAGTCTGCCCCCGCGGGCGCCCGACCGGGTGCCCGCCGTGGACTCGGACCGAGGATCTTTCCAGCAGGAGGACTGTTTCATGAACGACCGGCCCTTGACGCTCATGGCCGTGCACGCCCACCCCGACGACGAGGCCACGAGCACGGGCGGTGTGCTGGCGCGGTACGCGGCGGAAGGGATGCGCACGGTCCTGGTGACCTGTACCGACGGTGCCTGCGGTGACGGGCCGGGAGGTGTCAAGCCCGGGGAGCCCGGGCACGACCCGGCGGCCGTCGCCGCGATCCGGCGGCAGGAGCTGGAGGCCAGCTGCGAGATCCTGAAGATCAGTGACCTGGAGATGCTGGGGTACGGCGACTCCGGGATGATGGGCTGGGACTCGAACGACGCTCCGGGGTCGTTCTGGCGGACGCCGGTGGAGGAGGGCGCCGCCCGGCTCGCGGAACTCATCCGCCACTACCGGCCCGACGTCGTCGTCACCTACGACGAGAACGGCTTCTACGGGCACCCCGACCACATCCAGGCCAACCGCATCACGATGGCCGCCCTCGCGATGACCGAAGCCGACACCGATTCCGAGTCGGAGTCCGAGTCCGGCTCCGGGACGACGCCCAAGGTCTACTGGACGACGATGCCCCGCTCGGCGATGCAGCGCTTCGGCGAGGCCATGCGCGAGTTCGGCGAGGAGATGCCCGAGCCGGATCCCGCCGAGGCCGCCGCGCTCGCCGAGATCGGCCTGCCCGACGACGAGATCACCACCTGGGTGGACACCACCGGCTTCGGCGGCCAGAAGTTCGACTCGCTGGCCGCGCACGCCAGCCAGGGCGAGAACATCTTCTTCCTGCGCATGGGCAAGGAGAAGTTCACCGACCTGATGGGCGTCGAGACCTTCGTACGGGTCCGCGACACCACCGGCGCGGACCTTCCCGAGGACGACCTCTTCGCCGGGCTGCGCTGACCGCCCTCAGGAGCCGGCCGCGTCGGCCGACCGGCTGATCGTCGCCCTGATGTGCTTCATCAGCGGCTGGTCGCTCTGTTCGCTGTAGTCGCACAGGGCGATCAGCACGTTCATCTCCGGCATGTAGCCGGCCGCGCAGCCCCGGGGCAGGTCGTAGGGGATGGCCAGGTAGCCGTTCAGGGTGCGGGTGCTGCCGTCCTTGGCGGTGCTGGTGATGTCGACCGGGTCGAACTCCTCGATGCTGCGCTCCCGCATGTCGGAGGGGTTCATGAAGACCAGGGTGCGGAGGTTCTTGACCCCGCGGTAGCGGTCGTTGTCGGAGTAGATCGTGGTGTTCCACTGGTCGTGGGAGCGCATGGTGCCCAGGGCCAGGGTGCCCGGCGGCGGGACCACGTCCGGCAGCGGCGCCGAGGAGAACTCGGCGAGCCCGGACGGCGTACGGAAGACCAGTTCGCGGGCCGGCTGGCGGATGCGGAAACCGAGCGGGAGCCGGACCCGGCGGTTGAAGTCCTCGAAGCCGTCCAGGACCTGCGCCATCGTGTCGCGGATACGGTCGTAGTCCTCGACGTACCAGGCCCACGGGGTGGCGGAGTCGGGGAGCGCCGCCCGGGCGATCCCGGCGATGACGGCCGGTTCGGAGAGCAGGTGCGAGGACGCGGGCTTCTTCATGCCGACCGACAGGTGCACCATGCTCATCGAGTCCTCCACCGAGGTGGACTGGATGCCGCACCGCTGGTGGTCCTTCTCCGTGCGGCCGAGGCACGGCAGGATCAGCGCGTGCCGGCCGTGCACCAGGTGGCTGCGGTTCAGCTTGGTGCTCACCTGGACGGTGAGGTCGCAGGTGCGCAGCGCCTCGTACGTGGCGCGGGTGTCCGGCGCCGCCAGCGCGAAGTTGCCGCCCATGCCGACGAAGACCCTGACGTCACCGCGCTGCATCGCCGCGATGGTGCCGACGGTGTCCAGGCCGTGCGCGCGGGGCGGGGTGATGCCGCAGACCTCGCCCAGCCGGTCCAGGAACGCCGGTTCGGGCCGGTGGTCGATGCCGCAGGTGCGGTTGCCCTGGACGTTGCTGTGCCCGCGCACCGGCGAGGGACCGGCGCCCTCGCGCCCGAGGTTGCCGCGCAGCAGGAGCAGGTTGACGATCTCCCGTACGGTGTCCACGCCGTGCTCGTGCTGGCTCACGCCCAGGCACCAGCTGACGATGGAGCGGTCGGCCTCCCGGTAGATCCGCGCCGCGTGCAGGATGTCGGCCCGGCTGATCGCCGACTGGCGCTCGATCTCCTCCCACGGGGTGGCCTCGCAGACCTTGCGGTACTCCTCGAATCCGGTCGTGTACCGGTCGATGAACTCCTGGTCCAGCGCCTTGGGGTCGGACTCGGACTGGTCCAGGACCGCCTTGGCGATGCCCCGCAGCAGCGCCATGTCACCGCCGACCCGCACCTGGAGATTCAGGGTGCCCGTACGGGTCGCGTGGAATGCCGCCATGTCCACGAAGTCGTGCGGGATGATCGTGCGCCGCGACGCCGCCTCGATCAGCGGATTGACGTGCACGATCTGTGCGCCGCGCCGGTAGGCGTCGGCCAGCGCCGTCAGCATCCGGGGCGCGTTCGACGCCGCGTTCACCCCGATGACGAACAGCGCGTCCGTGGCGTCCCAGTCCTTGAGGTCGACGGTGCCCTTGCCGGTGCCGAGCGAGGCGGCGAGGGCGCGTCCGCTGGCCTCGTGGCACATGTTGGAGCAGTCGGGAAGGTTGTTGGTGCCCAGCTCGCGGGCGAGCAGCTGGTAGAGGAAGGTGGCCTCGTTGCCGAGCCGGCCGGAGGTGTAGAAGGACGCCTGGTTCGGGTCGTCCAGCTCCCGCAGCGACCGCCCGATCAGGGCGAACGCGTCACGCCAGCTGATCGGCACGTAGTGGTCGGACTCGGCGTCGTACACCATCGGCTCGGTCAGCCGGCCCTGGTCCTCCAGCGCGAAGTCGCTCCACTCGAACAGTTCGCCGACGGAGTGCGCGGCGAAGAACTCGCGCCCGACCCGCTTGTGGGTCATCTCCCAGGTGACGTGCTTGACCCCGTTCTCGCAGAGGTCGAGCCGCAGTCCCTTGGTGTCGTCGGGCCACGCGCATCCGGGGCAGTCGAAGCCGCCGTTCTCGTGGTTCATCTTCATGATCGCCCGGGGACCGTCGAGCGCCCGTTCGCGGACGAGGAACTTCGTGACGCTCTTGGCGGCGCCCCAGCCGGCGGCCGGGTGATGGTACGGGTGGAAGAACGGCTCCCCCTCCGGCCTCGGTCCCACCCGGGGCTCGATCTCCTCCCCCGTGCCCTGCCCCAGCCTCTTCTGCTCGTCGTGGGAGGTGCTCACGGCTCTCGCCCTTCGCCGTCGAGGGAGCACCGCCGGACCCGGCGGCCTCCTCTGCCATGCTAGGCACGCCGGTCAGGGCACGCGAGGGGAGCCGTTTCGCCCGTGCTTCCGGGCCTGCCGCCCACGCTGCTGGGCCTGCCGGCCGTGCATCCGGGGCGTCCGGCCGTGCTTCCGGGGCGTCCGGCCGTGGTTCCGGAACCTCCAACCGCGGCCCGGGTCGTCCGGTCGCGCTCACGGGCCCCCGGTCGTAGGTCCGGGGACTCCGGCCGCGCTTCCGAGCCCCCGGTCGTAGGGCCGGGCCGTCACGCCGTGGTCTGGGCCGTCACGCCGTGGTCCGGGCCGTCTACTCCGGCCTCCCCGCCGCCGCCACGCACCGCTCGTACGTCGCGACCAGCTCCGCCGTCTCCAGAACCGGCCCCTGCGGGTCCTTCGCCGCGTCGTCCCAGCGGCGCAGGGACACCGCGTCCTCGGCCAGCGGGTGGGCGGCGAAGGCGGCGGCCTCCGTCGCGTCCATCGGGCCGCCCTGGACCTTCAGCGACGCGATGGACGCCCGGCTGAGCAGCGCGTGGTACGCGGGATCCGTGGCGACCAGGTAGCGCTTGGCCGGGACGTGCTGGGCGATGATCCAGGCCGCGCGTTCGCCGAGGTGCCGGCGGGCCCACTCGGCGCCGGCCAGCTCGTGCGGCAGGCCCGGGTGCTCGGCCCGTACCTGCTTCGCCCTGCCGATGTCGTGCAGCGCGGCGGCGACCACCAGTTCGTCGTCGGCGCCCGCCGCGACCGCGAGGCGCGCGGTCTGCAGGGCGTGGGTGCGCTGGTCGACGGGTTCGCCGCCGTAGGGGAGGCCCGCGAGCCCGTCGATCAGTTCGGCCAGCCGGTCGCCCGTGAGCGTGTTCATGATTCCTCCGTGTCAGGGGTCGTTCCCACACCGGGAACGGTGTCCGTCCGACCCGTCCGGACACCTTGCCGCCGGCCAACGGTCCAGGCCCGGAAAGTGAACACTGCGCGGATGTGAACGCCCCGGACCGCCGCCCCGCCACGGGGCTCCCTTCGCCCTCGGCGGCCGCCCGTCACCGCGTGGCGCATGATGGGACGCCCTTTCCGCACGCCTCCTCAGGAGTCCGCCATGCCCGACCCCGCCGGTGTCCGTGACCGGTTGACGGCCCGCCTCGCCGACCGCAGCCGGGCCTTCGAGCAGCTCTTCACGGAGTACTTCGACTCCCTGGGCGACGCCCTCGACGCCCCCTCGGCCGGCAGGTTCACCCCGGAGTGCCTCCACCTGCTGAGGGAGCTGTCGCTGCGCGGCGGCAAGCGGATCCGCGTGATGATCCTCCACGAGGCGGCCCGCCTGGTGACGGACGGCCCGGTGCCGGGACTGGACCACGCGGCGCTCAGCCTCGAACTGCTGCACAGCCACGGCCTGATCCACGACGACCTCATCGACGACAGTCCCACCCGGCGGGGCGGCCCCTCCACCTACTACGCCTACCGGGAGCTGTTCCCCGACCGTCCCCGCACCGCCCTCGGCCTCACCGTGCTCGCCGGCGACCTGGCCCTGGCCCTGTCCCTGCGGGTCCTCCTCGACGCGGACACCGCCCCGCCGGTACGGCAGGCCATGATCGAGGCGCAGAGCAGGGCGGCGGCGGAGACGTTCCTCGGCCAGATCGCCGACCTGGAGCGCGATGTCACCGACGAACTGCCCGACACCGAGGTCATCGACGAGGTGGCGGACTTCAAGTCGGCCCGCTACTCGCTGCTCGCGCCGCTGCGGCTCGGACTCCTGGCCGCCGGTGACCGGCCGGAGCGCCACGACCGGGAACTGGGCCGCTACGCGCGCCTGGTGGGGATCTGCGCGCAGATGCGGGACGACTACCTGGACCTGTTCGGCGACGGCGAGGTGATGGGCAAGCCGACCGGGACCGACATCCGCGACGGCAAGCGCAGTTACACGGTGGCCGCGCTGCTGTCCCCGGCGGACGGCCTGACCGGTGCGGAGCGGTCCCTCCTGGAGACCGCGCTCGGCGACCCCGCGTGCGGCGCCGGGACGATCGCCGCGATCCGGGAGGCCGCCGAGGCGTGCGGAGCGGCCGGGCGGCTGCGCGCGCGGATGCGCGACCACGCCGAACAGGCCGCCGCGGTCGCCGGGGGCTGGCGGGCGCACTGGCGGAGCGAGGCGGTCACCTTCTTCGAACTGCTCCCGCACTGGAGCATCGAACGCACCCACTAGGGGCCGCCCCCCCGTCGCGACCCGGGCAGGTGCCGTACGGCCTATACGGGGGTGTGGCCCTCCAGGTAGACCCGTACGGGTCCGGGCACCCCGGCGTCGATGGCCTGCGCGAACGGGACCCAGCGGACCTGCTCCGGGCCGAACCGGGCCTCCGCGGACGGGCTCTCGGACAGCAGCTGGCACACCACGAAGGAGCGCGCGTCCGGCGCGGCCGTGTCCGGCCCGGCAGCGTCTGGCGCGGGCCGCAGCACCGACGACCCGTCGACGAGGTAACCGGTCAGCTCGTACACCAGGCGGGCCGCGGTGGCCGTCACCGACTCGGCCGGCTCCGGTGTGCCCGACGGCAGCCGCCAGTCGCCCGCCGCGTCCACCAGCAGTACCTGGCCGTCGTACACGACGACCGCGTCGACCACGCTTCCGGCGGCCTGCTCCGAGATCATGCCCACCCCTGTCCTCCCGGCGCGCCCCTCGGTGCGCCGCCTGCTTCCTACCCTGCGCGCACCGGCTCACGCCGGGCGGTCAGCCGCTGACCAGACCCACGACGAGATTGATGGCGGTGGCCAGGATGCCGGTGCCGAAGACGTACGACAGCAGCGTGTGCCGCAGCACGATCGCCCGGATCGCCGACGTCGACACATTGGTGTCGGACACCTGGTAGGTCATCCCGAGGTTGTAGCTGAAGTAGAAGAAGTCCCGGTACGACGGCGGGTCGTCGGAGTTGAAGTCGATCCCGCCCGCCGACTCGTAGTACACGTAGGCGTACCGGGCGGCGTACATCAGGTGCAGCGCCGCCCAGGCCGTGAAGACCCCGCACAGCGCGGTCGCCGCCGCGACGTGGCCGGGGTCGGCCCTGCTGCCGCGCAGGAGCAGCAGCACGATGGCGGCCAGCGCGCACAGGGCCACCGCGACCACCACGGGTTCCTCGGTGCCGGGGCGGAAGTCCTCGCGGCGCGCGTTGCGGTGGGTGGCCGCGGCGTCCATCGGCCACAGCACCGCCCAGCCCGTCACCACGAAGCACAGCTCCATCACGGCGATCGCGGCCAGCGCGCCGAGCGGTCCGTCGGTGGCCAGCGCCACGGCCACGCCGGCCACCGCGCCGACGGCCGCCGCGATGACGAGGCGGGGCACGGCGTCCAGAGGCAGCGAGGGTCTCATGCGTCCTCACGGTAGCGGCGGTGCCGCGGGCGGGCCCGGCGAGCGCGCCACCACCCCGGCCAGATGCCGTTCGAACACCTGTCGGGCGTCCGGTGTCAGCGTCCGCAGGGCGACCAGCGCCGTGATCACCACGTCGCACAGCTCGCCCCGCACGTCGTCCCAGGTGTGGGTGACGCCCTTGCGGGGGTTCTGGCCGGTCGCGCCGATCACCGCCTGGGCGACCTCGCCGACCTCCTCGGTCAGCTTCAGCATCCGCAGCACGAGGCCGGTGTCCCCGCCGTGCGCGCTGTGGTTCTCCAGCCAGGCCCAGAGCTCGTCGACGGCGGCCCACAGGTCGGCGGGCCGGGTCGGGTCAGATGGTCGGTCCGTCATGACGCCGTAGCCTGCCACGCCCCGCCCGGCGGTCCCGGGGGTTCACCCGCGCAGCCGGGGACATCACTCCTCGAACAGCGCTTCCTGCTCGCCCTCCCGCTTGCGCCGCACCCGCTGGGCGCGGGCCCCGACCACCGCCGCCGTGACCGCGGCCGTCACCCCGAGCGCCAGCGGGACCATCCAGCCCCGGTCGAGGACGTGGTACGACGCGTGGTCCAGGGAGAGCCGGCCCGGACCCGAGACCGCGAGGCCGGCGGCGGTCAGGCCGAGGCTCGCCGCGTACTCGTAGCCGCCCTCCGCCGCGAAGAACCCGTTCGGCGCGTGCAGCGCCGCCGCGCCCGCCATCGCGCCGGCCGCCGCCGCCCCCGCCGCCGGGGTGGCCAGGCCCAGCGCCAGCAGGGTGCCGCCGCCCGCCTCCGCCAGCCCGGCCGCCAGCGCGCTCTGCCTGCCGGGCGCGTAGCCGACCGACTCCATGAACTGTCCGGTGCCCTCGACACCACCCCCGCCGAACCAGCCGAACAGCTTCTGCGCGCCGTGCGCCGCCAGCACTCCGCCGGTCCCCAGCCGGAGCAGCAGCAGCCCCACGTCACGTCGGTCACAGCAGGTCACGGTGGCTCCTCGGGCAGCGGGCCGGTCGGGGTCTCCACCGTCGCACCGGGCCACCGGGGCGGCCCGCCCTCGCCGCCGTTCGGGTGGCGGGTCCCCGGCCGCGGTGTGACGCTGGCACGCATGACGATCAAGACAGCCAAGCTCAGCGACCCGGCCGTCCGGGCCTTCGTCACCGCCGTCAACGCCAGTGACCGCGACCGCCTGGTGGGGCTGCTCACCCCGGACGCGACCATGGCGGACGACGGCTCCGACCGGAACCTCGACGAGTGGCTGGACCAGGAGATCTTCTCCTCCCACGGCCATCTCGACGTCGACAACGAGTCCAACGGCGGCCGTTCCCTGCTCGCCCACTACCGCAACGACACCTGGGGCGAGATGGTGACCCGCTGGGAGTTCACGGTCGAGGACGACGGCCGCATCTCCCGCTTCGAGACCGGGCAGGCCTGACAGCGCCCTTGCCCTCGGGTGCACTTCAACTCCTAACGTCCCGGGGCATGGACAGCTACCGCACCACCAGGACCCTGGGACGTTCCGGCATCGAGGTCAGCGCGCTCGGCTTCGGCTGCTGGGCCATCGGGGGCGAATGGCAGGACGCGAGCGGGCAGCCGCTCGGCTGGGGCCGGGTCGACGACGAGGAGTCCGTACGCGCGGTGCACCGCGCCCTCGACCTCGGCGTCACCTTCTTCGACACCGCCGACACCTACGGCGCCGGGCACAGCGAGCGGGTCCTCGGCCGCGCCCTGGCCAAGCGCCGGGACGAGGCCGTCGTCGCCACCAAGTGGGGCAACGTCTTCGACGAGCACACCCGCACGCTCACCGGCACCGACGACTCTCCCGGCTACGTCCGCCGCGCCCTCACCGCGTCGCTGCGCCGCCTCGGCACCGACCACGTCGACCTCTACCAGCTGCACCTGTCCGACGCCGACCCGGCCCGTGCCGCCGAACTGCGCGATGTGTGCGAGGAGTTGGTGACGGAGGGACTGATCAGGTCGTACGGCTGGAGCACCGACGACCCGGCCCGTGCCGCCGTCTTCGCCGAGGGCCGGCACTGCACGGCCGTGCAGCACGCCCTGAACGTGCTCCAGGACGCGCCCGAACTCCTCGGCACGGCGGACGCCTTGGGGCTCGCCGCCGTCAACCGCAGCCCGCTGGCCATGGGGTTGCTCGGCGGACGGCGGGCGGCGGCCGGTGCGGGGGACATCCGGAGCAGGCCGCCGGCCTGGCTGGCCGGGTTCGGGGACGGATCCGGCGCCGATCCCGGCTGGGTCGGCCGGATCGACGCGCTGCGGGCCGTCCTCACCAGCGGCGGCCGCACCCTCGCGCAGGGCGCGCTCGGCTGGATCTGGGCCCGTGGTCCGCACACCGTGCCCATCCCCGGCTTCCGGTCCGTCGCGCAGGCCGAGGAGAACGCCGGGGCGATGGCGAAGGGGCCGCTCACCGCCGGGCAGCTGGCCGAGATCGACCGGCTGCTCGGGCGCTGAACGGCCCCCGCGGGCGGGTCAGCCGCCCTGGCCGCCGCCGTACCCGTGCCGCGCGTACGGCGGCCGGCCGTGATCGCCGGCCGCGGCCGGTTCGGCGTACCGCGGGTGGGGTGCCTGCTCGGTGAGGGTGATCCGGCCGGCCTCGATGGTGGCCAGGCGCGGGGCGCGGCGGGCGATGGAGGAGTCGTGGGTGACCATGACGAAGGTCAGCCGGTACTCGTGCCACAGGCCCTCCAGCAGGCCCATGATGTCGTCCCGGGTGCCCTCGTCGAGGTTGCCGGTGGGTTCGTCGGCGAGCAGCACCTTCGGCTTCTTCACCAGCGCGCGGGCGATCGCGACGCGCTGCTGCTGGCCGCCGGAGAGTTCGGCGGGCGCGTGGGTCAGGCGCTCGCCCAGGCCCACCGAGCGCAGCGCCTCGGCGGCCCGCTCGCGCCGCTCGGCCGGCTTCGTGCCGAGCGGCACCAGGGCCGTCTCCACGTTCTCCTGCGCGGTGAGCGTCGGGATCAGGTTGAACGACTGGAAGATGATGCCGATCTTCTCGGCCCGCAGCCGGGTCAGCTTCGCCTCGCCGACGCGCGCGAGGTCGACGCCGTCCAGTTCGACCCCGCCCTCGGTCGGCCGGTCCAGGCCGCCGATCATCTGGAGCAGGGTGGACTTGCCGCCGCCGGTCGGGCCCTGGATGACGAGCTGGTCGCCGTCCTCGATGGTCAGGTCGACGCCGCGCAGCGCCTCGACCGTCTCCTTGCCCCGGGTGTAGCGCTTGGTGACTCCGGTGAGTCGGTACATGGGTTCTCCACTGGGTGGTGAGCGGGGGTGGGGCGCCGCGTCCCGGGGGGATCGGAAGCGGCGCCCCGGTCCGAGGGGCGGGCGGTGCTACGAGACGCTGCGCAGGGCGTCAGCCGGGCGCATCCGGGAGGCGCGCCAGCCGCCCATCGCGCCGGCGATCAGGCCGCCGGTGACCGCGAGGCCGACCGCGAGCGCGATGGTGGTGAGGGAGACCGGCGCGCTCAGCGCGATCTCCATGGTGTTCCGGGACGCCTGCTGTCCGGGTCCGCCGCCGCCCGGTCCGCCGCCCATGCCGCCGGCGCCGCCCGTGCTGCCCAGCTGGGCGGTCAGCTTCGGGCTGATCGCGGTGACCGCCCAGGCCGCGCCGACGCCGAGCGCGATGCCGAGGGCGCCGCCGATCAGGCCGTTGACCATGGACTCGCCGACGACCTGCCGGGTGACGTTCCGGGACGGCCAGCCCAGCGCCTTCAGGGTGCCGAACTCACGGACCCGGCGGGAGACCGCGGAGGAGGTGAGCAGCGCCGCCACCAGGAAGGCGGCCGCCAGGACGGCGACGGACAGCCAGGTGCCGACGCTGGTCGCCAGGTCGGAGGCGGTGGAGAGGGAACCGGAGACGGTGGACGCCAGGTCGGCGGAGGTGGTGACCGTCGTACCGGGGACGTCGGCCGTGATCGCCTTCTTCACGGCGGAGATCCGCTGGGAGTCGGTGGCCTTCACGTACACCGTGGTGACCTGGTTCTTCGCGTCGCCGAGGGTCTGCGCCACCTTCAGCGGGACGAAGACGTCGGTGTCGGACGCGCCGCTGTCCGGGGTGGCGACGCCGATGACGGTGACCTTGGTGCCGGAGACCTTGAAGGTCGAACCGACCTTGTACTTCTTCTCCTTGGCGTACGACGCGCTGACCACCGCGGCCTTGGCACCGGTCTGCGCCGAGGTGAAGGTCCGGCCCGAGGTGATCTTCATGGCGGACAGCGGTCCGAGGCTCTGGTGGGCCACGTCGACGCCGACGACCGAGTAGCTGTTGACGTCGAAGTTCGCGCCGCCGCCCTGGACCTGCGGCCGGCCCGTGCTGCCGGTGCCGCCGCCCGGACCGCCGGTGCTGCCGCCGCCGGAGCTCTTCGCCGTGCCCTGGGTGAAGGAGCCGTCGACCTTGGTGACGTTCAGGGAGAGGGCTCCGACCGCGCTCGCGACGCCTTTCTCCGCGGCGATCTCGGTGACGAGCGCCGACTTCAGGGTCTGGCCTCCCTGCGTCGTCACCCGGTCCGAGCTCTGCGTGGAACTGCCGCCGGACTTGGCGTCGAACGAGAAGTCCGGGCGGCCCGAACCGCCCGCGGCGGGTGCCGTACGGGCCTTGGTGACCGTCATGTCGGTACCGAGGCCGTACAGCGACTTGAGGACCTTGTCCTGCGCCTGCGCCATGCCGGCCGACACGGAGTCGACCGTGATGACCAGAGCGATTCCGAGCGCCAGACCCAGTGCGATGACCAGGGCCGCCTTCTTCCTGCGGCCCAGCTCGCGCTTGAGATAGATGCCAAACATCCCGTTCCTCGAAGGTTCTTGGCGCCCGCCGTGGGCGCCGGCCCAAGCTAGGGAGAAACCTTTGAGTCACACTGGGTAAAAGATGTGCCAGAGCTGAGAAAGCCCGAAGTCTTATCGAACTTTCATAAGACAGCAAATTCCTCCCGTGCCACGGGGGCTCACCCCGGAATCCCATGTTCGATTCGGTGTACCGTCCCGGGGTGCGCGATTCCTCCCGGCTGACCAGGCGTGCCGTCTTCGGACTCACGGCCGCCGCCCTTCCCCTCTCCACGGCGACACCCGCCTCGGCGACCACCGTGATCGGCGGTGAGCGCCTCGCCCGCGGCGGCGTCCAGGTGCGCGGTGCCACCGGCCTCCCCAAGAAGATCACCGCCCATGCCTGGCTGCTCGCCGACTGTGCGAGCGGGGAGGTGCTGGCCTCCTGCGACGCGCACCGGCGCCTGGCGCCCGCCTCCACCCTGAAGATGCTGTTCGCGGACACCGTGCTGAAGAAGTTCGACCGGACCGACCGCTACCGGGTCAAGGACAGCGACGTCTCCGACGTCCCGGCGGGCTCCAGCCTCGTCGGCATCAAGCCCGGCATCACCTACACCGTCGAGCAGTTGTGGCAGGGCGTCTTCCTGCGCTCGGGCAACGACGCCGTGCACGTCCTCGCCCACATGAACGGCGGCATCGCGAAGACCGTCGCCGAGATGCAGGCCAGGGCCGCCGACCTGCAGGCCCTGGACACCCATGTGGTCAGCCCGGACGGCTTCGACCACCCCGGCCAGCTGTCCTCCGCCTACGACCTGACCCTCTTCGCCCGGCACGGGCTGAAGGACGCCGACTTCCGGGGCTACTGCGGGACCAGGACCGCGGACTTCCCGGCGGGCGGCAAGAAGACCTTCCAGATCCAGAACACCGACCGCCTGCTCACCGGCTCCTGGGGACTCGGCGTCTACCAGGGCCTGTTCGGCGTCAAGAACGGCTACACGAGCCACGCGGGCAACACCTTCACCGGCGGCGCCACCCGCGGCGGCCGCACCCTGCTGGTCACCGTGATGCACCCCGACAGCGGCAGCAACGCGGTGTACGAGGAGACCGCGGCGCTGCTCGACTGGGGCTTCGGGAAGGGGAGTTCGGCGCAGCCGGTGGGCACGCTGGTCGACCCGCTGAGCGAGGGCGGCGCGGGTGCGAGTCCGTCGCCCTCCGCGGCTAAGGGTGCCGCGGGCGCGTCGGGGACGGGAGCGGCGGCCGGTGCGGGGTCGTCGGGATCCTCGCCGTGGGCGTTCGCCGGCGCCGGCGCGGGGGCGCTCGCGCTGCTGGGCGGAGGGGCCTGGGCGGTGCGCCGGCGGCGCCGGGCGGCCGCGGCCGGTTCCGGTTCCGGTGACGCGCCCGTGAGTTGACCCGCTCGTGAGGTGACATGCCCGTGAGCTGACCCGCCCGTGAGGTGGCACGCCACGAGGTGACGTCATGCGGCAGCCGTCCCGCCCACCGGTGCGTACCCGCGGTCCCGCACGGGTCCACCCCCACCCGGTCCGGCAGGACGGCTGCCGCCTCCCCCCTCGATGTGGTTCGGCGGAACACCAGAGCTTCAACTGTGAAGTTCTGGTGGAGGAAAGTTGAGCATAGGCGTGTTCCCGGCCGCAATACCGCGGACGTCTGAATTCCGGTTGTGCGGATCGCCGGGCCCCGGCCGGACGGTGGGTCAGCCCCGGCCCACGTACGGCATCGTCGTCGCCAGCACCGTCGCGAACTGCACGTTCGCCTCCAGCGGCAGCTCGGCCATGTGCCGTACGGTGCGCGCCACATCGGCCACGTCCATCACGGGCTCCGGGGCGACCTCCCCGTTCGCCTGCAGGACGCCCGCCTGCATCGCGGCCGTCATGTCGGTGGCCGCGTTGCCGATGTCGATCTGCCCGACCGCGATCCCGTACGGACGCCCGTCCAGGGACAGCGACTTGGTCAGCCCCGTGAGCGCGTGCTTGGTCGCGGTGTAGGCGACGGAACGCGGGCGGGGCGTGTGCGCCGAGATCGAGCCGTTGTTGATGATCCGGCCGCCCCGCGGCTCCTGCTCCTTCATCTGCCGGAACGCCGCCTGCGCGCACAGGAACGCCCCGTTGAGGTTGGTGTCCACGACGTGCCGCCACGCGTCGTAGGCGAGGTCCTCCACGGGCACCCCGCCGGGCCCGAACGTCCCCGCGTTGTTGAACAGCAGGTCCACCCGCCCGAACCGGGCCACGGCGGCCGCGAACAGCCCGGCCACGTCGTCCGGCCGCGTCACGTCGGCGGGTACGACGAGACCGGCGCCCTCCGGGGCCAGCGCGGCCGTCTCCTCCAGCGTCCGGGAACGCCGGCCGGCCAGCGCCACGGACCAGCCGGCCCGCAGCAGCTCCACCGCCACGGCCCGGCCGATACCGGAACCGGCGCCGGTCACCACCGCGATCTTCGATTGCTTGGCATTCATGGGGTCGCAGCGTAGGCGCTCCGCTGGGGGAGGGTGGGGAGGGTTGTGCGGGGCGTTTACGGGGGGCGTTTTCGGGGGCGTGAGGTTGAGGGGTGGGTGCGGGGCCGTGGGGGTTGAGCGCGCAGTTCCCCGCGCCCCTGTCGGGGGTGGCTGAGCGTGCGGTTCTTCGCGCCGCCGTCGGGGGGTGAGCGCGCAGTTCCCCGCGCCCCTGTTGGGGGTGGTTGAGCGTGCGGTTTTTCGCGCCGCCGTCGGGGGTTGAGCGCGCAGTTCCCCGCGCCCCTGTGGGGGGTGGTTGAGCGTGCGGATTCCCGTGCCCCTAGCGGGGGGTGTAGTGGACGCCGGTCTGGGCTCGGAGGGTGTCCAGGGTGCGCATGACGGACAGGGTGTTGGCGAGGGGGACGAGGGGGGACTCCTTCTCGCCCGCGCGCAGGGCCCGCATGACCTCCCTCGCCTCGTGGCGGAAGGTGTTGCGCGGGCCGTCCGCCGGGTCCAGGGCGAACTCCTCGGGGTCGCGGCCGTCGCGGTGCAGCACGAAGCGCTCGGGGTTGAAGAAGCCGTCCGGGACGTCGATCCGGCCCCGGGAACCGGTGACCGAGGCGGTGGTGCCGGTGCCGCCGACGATGGAGCAGTGCACCATCGCGAGAGCGCCGCTCTCCCACGAGAGCAGCGCACCCGTCTGGAGATCGACGCCCTCGTCCGAGAGCACCGCTCGCGCCGACATCCCGTCCGGCTCGCCGAGGAGCAGGTGCGCGAACGACACCGGGTACACCCCGAGGTCGAGCAGCGCGCCGCCGCCCAGCGCCGGGTCCCGCAGCCGGTGCGCCGGCGGGAACGGTCCCTCCAGGCCGAAGTCCGCCTGCACGGTCCGCACCTCGCCGATCGCCCCGTCCTCGACCAGCGCCTTCAGCCGCCGCACCAGCGGGTTGCAGTACATCCACATCGCCTCCATCAGGAAGCGGTCGTGCTCCTTCGCCAGCGCCACCAGTTCCCCGGCCTCGCGGAGGTCGATCGTGAACGCCTTCTCGCACAGCACGTTCCGGCCGGCCTCCAGGCACAGCCCGGCCGCCGCCCGGTGCGCCGAGTGCGGCGTGGCGACGTACACGACATCGATGTCCTCGTCCCGGGCCAGCGACTCCCAGTCGCCGTAGGCCCGGCCGATCCCGAACCGCTCCGCGAACGCCTCCGCGGACCGCGCCGACCGCGAGGCGACCGCCGCGATCTCCGCGTCCGGCAGGTCCACCAGATCCGCCGCGAACGCGGCCGCGATCCCGCCGGTGGCCAGGATCCCCCACCGCACACTCTGCTCAGCCATCCCGGCAGCCCCACCCTCGCTCATGTGTTTCCCGGCAGTCCGTACGAGCTGAGAGCATAGGCGGCGCACATCGGGGTTCATCAAGAGCGGATCCGCAGGGCGAGACCGCCGGCGAGCGGAGGAGCGGGGGAGACATGCGTCCGACACCAGAGCGTCCGGCACCGTCGGCGCCGAAGGCGCGGGACGCCGCCGCACCTCCCGGCCCCGCCGCCCGCCGGGGCGCCCTCCTGCTGGTGCTGGTCCTCGGCGCGCTCACCGCCACGCCTCCGCTGGCCATGGACATGTACCTCCCGTCCCTGCCGGAGGTCACCCGTTCCCTGCACGCGCCCGCCGCCACCGTCCAGCTCACCCTCACCGCCTGCCTCGCCGGCATGGCCCTCGGCCAGCTCGTCGTCGGCCCGATGAGCGACCGCTGGGGCCGCCGCCGCCCGCTGCTGGCCGGCCTCGCCGTCTACGTCGTGGCCACCGCCCTGTGCGCCCTCGCACCGAACGTCGAGACGCTGGTCGCCTTCCGCCTCGCCCAGGGCCTCGCGGGCGCCGCCGGCATCGTCATCGCCCGCGCCGTCGTACGCGACCTCTACGACGGCGTGGCCATGGCCCGCTTCTTCTCCACCCTTATGCTGGTCTCCGGGGTGGCCCCGGTCGTCGCCCCGCTGATCGGCGGACAGATCCTGCGGGTGACGGACTGGCGGGGCGTGTTCGTCGTCCTGACGGCCGTCGGCGCGGTGCTCGCCGTCGTGGTCTGGACGAGACTCCCGGAGACGCTGCCCGCCGCCGACCGGCACGCCGGGGGAGCGGCCGCCGCCGTACGCGCCATGCGGACCCTGCTCGCCGACCTGCCCTTCACCGGCTACATGCTCGCGGGCGGCTTCGCCTTCGCCGCGCTCTTCGCCTACATATCGGCCTCGCCGTTCGTCGTCCAGGAGATCTACGGCGCCTCCCCGCAGACGTTCTCCCTCCTCTTCGGGCTCAACTCGGTCGGACTGGTGATCGCCGGGCAGATCAACGGCAAGGTGCTGGTCGGCCGGGTCAGCCTGGACAAGGTCCTCGGCGCGGGGCTGGCCGTGACCGTGCTCGCCGCCACCGCCCTGCTCCTCATGTCCACCGGGGCCTTCGGACCGGTCGGTCTCGCCCCGGTCGCCACCGCCCTGTTCGTGCTGATGTCCGCGATGGGCTTCACCCTTCCCAACGCCCAGTCCCTCGCCCTGCTGCGCACCCGGCACACCGCAGGAACCGCGTCCGCCCTGCTCGGGACCTCCTCGTTCCTGGTGGGCGCGGTCGCCTCGCCGCTCGTCGGGATCGCCGGGGAGAGAACCGCCGTGCCCATGGCGGTCGTCCAACTGGCGGGGGCACTGGTGGCGCTGGCCTGCTTCGTGGGAATGTGCCGTCCCTGGACTTCACGTGGGAACACACGTGCGGGGTTGGAGGGAGCAGAGAGCTGAGCGTACCGAGACTGCGCGTCGAGACACCGGAACGGGCCGGGCTCGACCCCGCGGAACTCAGGCACCTCGTGCGCGAAGTGCACGCCCTCACCGAGGGGGACCGGCCCTGGGCGGCCGGAGCCGTGGTCGTCGCCGGACGCGGTCCCGTGATCGCCGTCCAGCAGGCGGCCGGCTGGGCGGTGCGCTGGTCCGCGTACGACCCCGAGGCCGGCGCCGGTGTCGAACTGCCGCGCGCCGCACGGGTCCCGATGACCGTCGACACCCCCTTCGACCTGGCCTCCCTCACCAAACTCTTCACCGCGGTCGCCGCCGTGCAGCAACTCGAACGCGGCACCCTCGGCATCGACGCCCGGGTCGGCGCCTACCTCCCGGACTTCCGGGCGGCCGCCGTCCACGGCATCACCGTCCGCCAGCTCCTCACCCACACCTCCGGCCTGCGCCCCGAACTCCCGCTGTACGACTGCGCCGACCACGAGGCCCGGCTGGACCTGCTGCGTGCCGAGGCCCCGAGCAGCGCCCCCGGCGCCTACCGCTACTCGGACCTCAACATGCTCCTCCTCCAGGCCGTCCTGGAGCGGATCACCGGCCGCACCCTGGACGTCCTGGTCCGCGAGGGCATCACCCGGCCGCTCGGGATGACCGCCACCGACTTCGGGCCCTGCCCCGGCGCGGTGGCCACCGAGGACCAGCGGCGGCCGTGGGCCAAGGCGGACCGCGGGATGCTGCGCGGTGTCGTGCACGACGAGAACGCCTGGGCGCTGGGCGGGGTGGCCGGACACGCGGGCCTGTTCTCCACCGCCCGGGACCTGGCCGTCTTCTGCCGGGCCCTGCTGGCCGGCGGCGCCTACGGCCCGGCGCGCGTCCTCGGCCCGGACTTCGTGGACCTGCTGCTGGACCCGCCCGGTCTGGGATTCCTCCTGGACCAGCGGTGGTTCATGGGCGAACTGGCGGGCCGGGGCGCGGCCGGGCACACCGGGTTCACGGGGACGAGCCTGGTGCTGGACCGGGCGACGGACACCTTCCTGGTCCTGCTCGCCAACACCGTGCACCCCCGCCGCCGGCCCGGCGACAGCGCCCCGCGCGCGGCCGCGGCGACCCGGCTGGCGCGGGCGGTGTTCCTCAGCCCGTCGGGAGGATGAGGCCGGTACGGGCGCGGGTCCGGACGGGATGCCGGGGCGCGGTCCCGGCGACCCTACAATCGGCGGGTGAACCACCCTGTATCCCCGGCCGACCGGCTCCGCGCCACGCTCGCCGGACTCCTCGACGGCCTTCCTCCCAAGCAGGCCGCCGGAGCCGTCGAGCGGCTGATCGCCACCTACCGCGGGGCCACCCCGACCGACGCGCCGATCCTGCGGGACCGGGCGGACGTGGTGGCCTACGCGGCCTACCGGATGCCGGCCACCTTCCAGGCGGTACGGGCCGCGCTCGCGGCGTTCGCCGACGCGGTGCCGCAGGGCTGGGCGCCGGGGAGCCACGTGGACGTCGGCGGCGGTACCGGCGCGGCGACCTGGGCGGTGAGCGACACGTGGGCCGGGGTGCGGCCGGTGACGGTCCTCGACTGGGCCGAACCGGCGCTGGACCTCGGCCGCGAGATCGCCGCGGCCGGCCCCGAGCTGCGGGAGGCGCAGTGGCGCCGCGCCCGGATCGGAGCGGCGCTCACCATCGAGAGCACTGATCTCGTCACGGTGTCGTACGTCCTCAACGAACTCGACGAGGCCGCCCGCGGCGCGCTCGTCGACGCCGCCGCCACCGCCGCCGGGTCCGTCGTCATCGTCGAGGCCGGCACCCCGGCGGGCTACGCCCGGATCATCGAGGCCCGCGAGCGCCTGGTCGCCGCCGGTTTCCGGATCGCGGCGCCCTGCCCGCACAGTGCCGCCTGCCCGATCGTGCCCGGCACCGACTGGTGCCACTTCTCGGTCCGGGTCAGCCGCTCCTCCCTGCACCGCCAGGTCAAGGGCGGTTCGCTGGCATACGAGGACGAGAAGTTCAGCTACGTGGCCGCCACCCGCCTGCCCGCCGTTCCGGCGCCGGCCCGGGTGGTCAGGCGCCCGCAGATCCGCAAGGGCCAGGTCCTGCTCGA
This sequence comes from Streptomyces sp. NPDC091282, assembly GCF_044757385.1. NCBI lineage: Bacteria > Bacillati > Actinomycetota > Actinomycetes > Kitasatosporales > Streptomycetaceae > Streptomyces > Streptomyces sp. NPDC091282. The sequence goes on along the minus strand of NZ_JBIVUX010000001.1, from coordinate 577,305 downwards.
CCTGTGCGAGACCGACGGGCGACTGGCCCGGACGACGGTCACCAAACGCCACGGCGACCTCTACAAGGCGGCCCGGGACGCGGACTGGGGCGACGCGTGGCCACCGCCCGGTTCGCCCGGTTCGAGGGTGTAACTCCCGCTGTCCCTTGTCGCTCGCGTACCCCCCTTCACGCCCAGATGGGACGATAAGGCATGCTGGCCGCACCACAGCGAGGCGAGGCGATACATGAGCGGGACGTTCGGCGGCCGTGGTCGCCGCCAGGGCAGACTCTCCCAGTGGCTGCTGGGGCGGCGGCCCGGGGAAGCCGCCACCGACGACGACGGCCGCGTGGCCCTGCTGCTCGCCGCCGCCGGAGCGGGCCTCCCGATGGCCCCCGCCGCGCACCCGGCCCCCGGCTACGGCTGCTCCTGCGACCGTGTCGGCTGCCCCACCCCGGCCCGGCACCCGGTGTCGTTCGCGTGGCAGACGCAGTCCACCACCGACCGTGCGCAGATCGAGCGCTGGGCCCGGCACCAGCCGCAGGCCAACTTCATCACCGCGACCGGGATGACGCACGACGTCCTCGACGTCCCCCTGGAGGCCGGCCGGCAGGCGCTGGAGCGGCTGCTCGCGAACGGTGTCGAGGTCGGCCCGGTCGCCGAGAGCGACGACGGCCGCATGCTGTTCTTCACCCTCACCCGCGGCACCCCCGAGGACGAGGACGAGTGGTGGCCCTGCGAGCTGGACTGCCGTCCCGAGACGATGGACGAGCATCCGGGCCTGCGCTGGCACTGCCGGGGGTCCTACGTCCTCGTGCCGCCCGCCCGGCTGCCCGGCGACGACGGCCGGCGGGTGCGCTGGGTGCGCGGCCCCGAGCATCCGCTGCCCGACCCGCTGACCCTCCTGGAGAGCCTCACCGACGCCTGCGCCCGGCACGCCGGCGAGGAGTCCGACCCGGCGGAGGCCGCCTGGCCGGTCCGCCGCTAGGACGGCCGCCGGATCGGTCGTGCCCCCGGGACCGGGAGCGCGTGGTTCAGGAGCCCTCGGCGGACGTCAGGCCCTGGATGCGGCCCAGGACCGAGACCTTCCCGGAGCCCGCCGGGTCCAGCGCGACCTGGTTGGAGACGAACTGCATCGTCAGCGACTGCTTGATCTCGCCCTTGGTGAGGGCCCGCACGTCCTGGTTCTGCGCCGGCAGGGACGTGCCCGCGGCGGCCGTCTCCTTGGCGTAGTAGCGCGTCGTGAAGAACACCAGCGCGCCGCCGTCGGCGGTGCGCAGGGCGAGCGGCGCGTAGTCGCCCGCGGTCAGCGGCTCGTCGATGTACTGGGTCGCCAGGCCCGGCTTGGTCGACTTCTTGCGGTCGGTGCGCCAGCCGCTGGTGTGCGGCCCGTCCGCGAAGACCGCGCCGCCGCTCTTGAGATAGGTGGCGTAGTCCTGGCCCAGGCCGGCCGGGGAGACGGCCAGCCGGTCGCTGTTGGCCGGCACGGCCTGTGCCCAGCCGTCCTTGTCGGTCCTGAACTTCGGGACGGCGTCCGGAGCGACCAGCGTCAGGTAGGCCGCCTGGAACGGCTCGGAGAGGCTGTCGCGGGTGAAGACCAGCAGCCAGCGGTCGTCACCGCCCTTGTTGCCGTGCGCGTCGGCGAAGAACCAGCGCGGCCAGCCCGCCTTCTTGGGAATGGTGTACGTGACGTCGTCGAACTCCAGCGCCGAATGGCCGGAGTTGCCGTCCGGGCTGTTGACGTGCCCGGCCTTCAGGCGCGCGGAGTCGATGTCGGCGAGCGCACCGGTCGTGAAGTCGGCGTCCAGGGAACCGTCGTAGGCCGCGTCGGCCTTGTTGTAGGCGGCCGTGAACTGCTTCAGCGCCTCGGCGGCCTCGGCGCGGGTGGTGGTGGGCAGCACCTCGCGCTCCCCGTGCACCACCACGCATCCGCTCGCCGTCAGCGTCACGGCGGTCAGCGAGACCGCCAGCAGCGCGTTCCGATCACGCCTGCGGAGCCTGCGGTGCCGAAGCGGGCCGCGCTCCCTGGTCGTCCGGTGCGTCATCAGGTGCCTTCACCTTCCCCTTCCCGGAGCCGAACCCTACCGGGGCGAAGAAGAGGACGAGCGTCGGGATCAGGTACAGCAGCCACACCGTGACCTGGAGCACGGTCGGGTCGGGCTGGAAGTTGAACACGCCCTTGAGGAGGGTGCCGTACCAGCTGTCCGGCGGGATGGTGCCGCTGATGTCGAAGGCCTGATCGGTCAGGCCCGGGATCCAGTTCGCCTCCTGGAGGTCGTGGAAGCCGTACGCCAGCACACCGGCGGCGACCACGACCAGCATGGCGCCGGTCCAGGTGAAGAACTTGGCGAGGTTGATGCGCAGGGCGCCGCGGTAGAACAGCCAGCCCAGCAGGACCGCGGTGGCGAGGCCGAGGGCGACGCCGATCAGCGGGCGCGGGGTGCCGTCGCTGGCCGCGTGCACCGACGCCCACACGAACAGTGCGGTCTCCAGACCCTCCCGGCCCACGGCGAGGAACGCGGTGGCGACCAGCGCGCCGGTGCCCATCGCGAGGGCCGCGTCCAGCTTGCCGTGCAGTTCCTTCTTGAGGTGCCGGGCGGTGCGCCGCATCCAGAACACCATCCACGTCACCAGGCCGACCGCGACGATCGACAGGGACCCGCCGAGCGCCTCCTGCGCCTCGAACGTCAGCTCCTGGGAGCCGAATTCGAGGGCGCAGCCGAAGCCCATGGCGATCAGCACCGCGACCGCGATACCGGTCCAGATCGGCCGCAGGGCGTCCCTGCGGCCGGTCTTGACCAGGTAGGCGATGAGGATGCAGACGACGAGCGAGGCCTCGAGGCCTTCGCGCAGCCCGATCAGGTAGTTGGAGAACACGGCTCACGCCCCCTTGGAGGAATCGGCGGACTCCGAGAACAGCGCCCGGCCCCACCAGTCGTCCTTGTCCCGGACGCCGGGCGGGACGGCGAAGACCGCCGAACCCACGTGCTGGATGTACTCGTTGAGCGCGTCGGACGCCGACAGGCGGCGCTGCAGCGGGATGAAGCCCTTGCGCACGTCACGCTGGTAGGCCAGGAAGAACAGGCCCGCGTCGAGCCGGCCGAGCCCGTCGGTGCCGTCGGTGAACGAGTAGCCCCGGCGCAGGATGGTGATCCCGTCGTTGGAGTCGGGGTGCGCGAGCCGCACGTGCGCGTCCGGCTTCATCGCCTTGAGGAACGGCGCGTCGTGCTCCTTGGCCTTGCCGACCGGGGCGCCCTCGCCCTTGTCCCGGCCGAAGACGTCCTCCTGCTCCTGGAGCGAGGTCCGGTCCCAGGTCTCGATGTTCATCCGGATGCGCCGGGCGACGAGGTAGGAGCCGCCGGTCATCCACGCCGGTCCTTCGCCGTCGCCGACCCACACGAACTTCTTCAGCCGGTCGGTCTCGGTGCCCGCGATGTTGCGGGTGCCGTCCTTGAACCCCATCAGGTTGCGCGGGGTCTGGGCGTCCGGCGTGGTCGATGACGTCTTGCCGAAGCCCAGCTGGGACCAGCGGATGGCGACCTTGCCGAAGCCGATCCTGGCCAGGTTGCGGATGGCGTGCACGGCGACCTGCGGGTCGTCGGCGCAGGCCTGGACGCACAGGTCGCCGCCGGTGCGGGCGGCGTCGAAGTTGTCGCCCGGGAACTGCGGCAGGTCGACGAGGGCGGCCGGACGGCTGTCCTTCAGCCCGAACCTCTCGAAGAAGGACGGCCCGAAGCCGATCGTCAGCGTCAGCCGGTTCGGCTTCAGGCCGAGCGCCTCACCCGTGTCGTCCGGCGGCGCCTCGGCGAGCCCGCCGTAGGCGCCGTCGCCGATCGCCCGGCCGGCGGTCAGCCGCCGGGCCGCGGCCGTCCAGTCCTTCAGCAACTGGACGAACTCGTCCCGGTCCTCGGTCTTCACGTCGAACGCGGCGAAGTGCAGCCGGTCCTGGACGGCGGTGGCGATGCCGGCCTGGTGGGCGCCGTGGAACTCGACGGCCCCGCCGGCGTCCGCGCCGGCCGGGGCCATGTCGTCACCGGCCTCGGCCATCGCCACCGCGCCCCCGGCCACGGCGGCACCGAGCGCGAGCCCGGCACCGCCCCAGCCGATGAGCGCGCGGCGCGACGGATTGGCTTTGTCGGCCATGACCTGCCCCTTACTTGACGACGGTCGCGGCGAGCTTGGACAGCGGCTCGGCGAGCGCGTTGACCGCGTCCGACAGCTCCTTCTGCTGCGCCTTGGTGACCTTGTCGTACGACACGAAGCCGTCCGAGGTGGACGTCGTGCGGTACTTGTCGAGCAGCGTGTTCAGCGCGGCGAACTGCTTGTCCAGCTCGGTGGTCAGGGCGGCGTCGTTCTTCTGCGCGACCGGCTTCAGCAGCTCGTACGCCTTCTGCGCGCCGTCGACGTTGCCCTTGAAGTCGCTGAGGTCGGTGTGGGAGTAGCGGTCCTCCTCACCGGTGACCTTGCCGGTGGCGACCTCGTCGAGCAGTTCCTTGGCGCCGTTGGCCATGGAGGTCGGGGTGATCACGGCCTTGCCGACCCGCTTCTGCCAGTCCTTCAGGTCGGTGAGCAGCTCGTCGGCCAGCGCCTTCTGCTCGGGGCCGATCTTCTTGTCCTGCCACAGCGCCTTCTCCAGCGCGTGCCAGCCGGTCCACTTCTGGCCCTTCTCCAGGTCGTTGACGCGGGTGTCCGTCTTGGGGTCGATGTCGCCGAAGGACTCGGCGATCGGCTCGGTGCTCTCCCAGCCGACGCGGGACGGGGCGTAGGCGTTCTTGGCGGCGGTCAGGTCGCCGGCCTTGATGGCGTTGACGAACGTCTCCACCTTCGGGATCGTCGCGTCGGCCTCGCCCTGGGCCCACTCGCGGTAGTCGGCGACGGCCTTGTCGAGCGTCGGGTTGCGCTTGGCGACCGTGCCGGAGCCGGTGACGGTCAGCTTCTGCCGGACGCCGTGGCCCTTCATGCCGGGCCGGCAGGCTATCTCGTACGAGCCCGCCTTCACCTCGGCGGTCAGCGTGTACTTGGTGCCCGGGCCGATGTTCTCCTTCTCCGAGACGATCCGGTCGTCCGGGAAGAGGATCTCGACCTCGGTGGCCTTGGAGCCCTTGTTCTCGATGGCGAGCGTGACGCGCCCGGCCGGGACGGACTTGAGGGAGGTGTCGCACTTCGCGTCGGCGGCGGTCACCTGGATCGCGTCGTCGCCCTTGGCGTCGCTCTTCGCCGTGCAGGCCGAGAGGGCGGTCAGAGCGGCCGCGGTGGCGGCGGCGGTGACGGTGAGTCGGACGGCACGCATGCAGGCTCCAAGCAGGGAGGTGTGGTGAGGCTGACCTAAGTTACATGAGGCTTACCTCACTAGTACCCATCCGGGCCCGGATTGGCCAGACACGGATAGATCACAGATACGGCTTGATATCGGCGGCGGAAAACCACCGCCAAGGGCGGGTCAAGGAGGGGTCAAGAAAGTCGTTTCGGTCCTACGACGACCGCGCCCGTCCGCGGATGCGGGAACACCTCGACCGGGTGGCCGTACACCTCGGAGAGCAGCCCGTCCTCGAAGACCTCGGCGGGCGGGCCGTCGGCGGCGACCCGGCCGGCGCGCAGGATCACCACGCGGTGCGCGTAGGCGGCGGCGAGGGCGAGGTCGTGCAGGACGACCACCACCGCCTCGCCGTGGCGGGCCCGTTCCCGGCAGAGCCGCAGCACCAGTTCCTGGTGTTTGAGGTCGAGCGCGGCGGTGGGTTCGTCGAGCAGCAGGAGCGGAGCCCGCTGGGCGAGCACGCGGGCGAGCGCGACCCGTGCCCGTTCGCCGCCGCTCAGTGCGGAGAACGGCCGCGCGGCGAAGTCCGTCACCTCGGTGGCCGCCATCGCCTCGGCGACCGCGCGGCCGTCCTCCAGGGGAGTGGCGGTGACGTGCGGGGCCCGCCCCATCCGGACCACGTCCGCCACGGTGAACGGGAACGACAGTGCGGCCGCCTGGGGCAGCACGGCCCGGCGGAGCGCCAGTTCGGCCGCCGTCCACTCGGCGACGGGCCGCCCGAAGACCCGCACGGCCCCCTCGGCGGCCGGCACGTCGGCCGCCAGCGCGGCCAGCAGCGTCGACTTCCCGGCCCCGTTGGGCCCGACCAGCGCGACCACCTCACCGGCACGGGCGACCAGGTCGACTCCGGCGAGCACGGCACGCGCCCCGAACCGCACGTGCAGCCCCTCAGCCTCGACGAGCACATCACCGACCGAGGCCGCCCCCGGCGACACAGGCGACGAACGCAACAACCTCATCAACAACCCCCTCCTACCAAGAAGTCCCGACGCCCCCCAGGAGCGCGGCGAACCGCGCGACAAGCCACGAAGCCGCCGCACCCGCCCACGCGCCGGACCCGGCGCCCTTCAGGGGCGCGGGGAACTGCGCGACAGGCCACGACGGAGCCGCACCCGTCCACGCGCCGGACCCGGCGCCCCCCAGGGGCGCGGGGAACTGCGCGACGAGCCACGACGGCGCCGCACCCGTCCACGCGCCGGGCCCGGCGCCCTTCAGGGGCGCGGGGAACTGCGCGACAAGCCACGACGGCGTCGCACCCGTCCACGCACCCGGACGCGCACCCGTCCACGCACCCGGACGCGCACCCGTCCACGCACCCCGCGCAGTCGCCCGGCCGGCTCATGCCCACCCTCCCTGCCGCCGCCGCGTCCTGCGCAGGAGCCAGAAGAAGAACGGGCTCCCGAGCAGCGCCGTCAGGACACCCAGCGGCAGCTCCGCGGGCGCGGCCACCGTCCGGGCCGCGAGATCGGCGGCGAGCAGCACCACCGCTCCCAGCAGCGCACTGCCGGGAAGGAGGAACCGGTGCCCCGGCCCCGCCGCCATCCGCAGCAGATGCGGCACGACCAGGCCGACGAAGCCGATGATCCCGGACACGCTCACCGCCGCCGCCGTGAGCAGGGCGATGACGAGGATCAGGGTCACGCGCAGGCGCTCGACGTCCACGCCCAGGTGGCGGGCCGGCCGTTCGCCCAGGGCGAGGAGGTCCAGGCGCCGGGCGTAGCAGGGGGCGAGGGCGAGACCGAGGACCGCGCACGGCAGGACCGCCAGCACCTTCGGCCAGGTCGCCTGGGAGAGCGAGCCCAGCTGCCAGAAGGTGATCTGGCTGACCGCCGCCGTGTCCGCGAAGAACAGGCACAGTCCGATCAGCGCCCCCGCGAACGCGTTCAGCGCGATCCCGGTGAGGATCAGCGTGACCACTTCCGTGCGCCCGCCGGAGCGGGACATGACGTACACCAGCCCCGCCGCGGCCAGCCCCGCCGCGAACGCGCAGGCCGGTACCGTCCAGTTGCCGAGGAAGCCGGCCCCGGAGGCGATCGCGGCCACCGCGCCGACCGCCGCCCCCGAGGAGACCCCGATGACGCCCGGCTCGGCGAGCGGGTTGCCGAACACGCCCTGCATCAGCGCGCCCGCGCACCCCAGCGACGCGCCGACGAGCAGCGCCAGCACGATCCGCGGGAAACGCACGTTCCACAGCACGGACTCGGGGACCCGGTCCAGTGCCGTACCGCCGAGACCGGCCCGGTGCAGGACCGACCCGAGGACGTCACCGGTCGGTATCGGGTACGCGCCGAGGCCCGCCGCCACGGGGACCAGCACGAGCAGCGCCACCACCAGCCCCGCCGTGAGGAGTCCCGCCGCCGGCCGCCGCTCGCGCAACCGCGCCGCCAGGGCCGTCACTTCGCGTCCTTCCCGTACAGCTGCGCCACCACCGACCTGAGCACCTGGTCGGTGCGCGGACCGTAGTTGAGCAGCACGCCGTCCTCGATCGAGACGACCCGCCGGTCCATCCCGGCCGGCGTCTGCGCGACCCCCGGGATCTTCACCAGGCCGTCGACGCCGCCGACGGACCTGAGTCCCGCGGTCATGACGAGGATCGCGTCCGGCGCGGCCTCGGCGAGCGCCTCGGTGGTGATGGCGGTGAAGTCCTTGTCCAGTCCGGACGAGGCTCCCGCGTCCACCGCTCCGGCCGCCTCCAGCAGTGACGTGGCGCCCGAGCCCTTCCCGCCGATCAGGTAGACGGACGCGGAGCCGCGCAGATAGAGGAAGGCGACCCGCGGCTTCCGGCTCTCGTGCGGAACGTCCTCGCGCGCGGCGGCGATCCGGGTCTGCGACCGCCGGGCCAGCTCGGTGCCCGCCGACGGCACGCCGAGCGCGCCGGCCACCGCCCGGATGCGCGGGCCGACGTCGTCCAGGCCCTGGGCGGGGCGTACGACGAGGACCGGGACGCCGGCCTCGCGGATCTGGTCCATCGCCTCGTCCGGTCCGGTGGTGGTCTCGGCGAGCACCAGGTCCGGCTTGAGCGAGAGCACGCTCTCGGCGGAGACGTCGTGGTTGCGGGTGACCACCGGGAGCTTCGCCGCCTGCCGGAAGGTCGCGGTGATGTCCCGGGCGACCACCCGGTCCCCGAGCCCGAGCGTGAAGACGATCTCGCTCAGGCTCCCGGACAGCGGCACGATCCGCCGGGCCTGGCGGACCGTCACCTTCCTGCCGTCGGCGGAGGCGACGGTCACCGGGAGTTTCGGTGCCGGGGTGCCGGCCAGCGGCTCGACCCGGTCGGCGGTGGCCGCCACCGGTGCCGTCGCCGTGGTCTTCGCCGGCCCTCCGCAGGCCGTCGCGGTGAGCGTCAGGGCGAGCGCGGAGACCAGTGCTCCCGCCAGTCGAGTGCGCAAGCGTCGCACGGTCCCGTCCGTTCCTCTCGGATCGATACCGGTCACCGCCGCGGTGACCGGGTGTGCAGCTTAGGTTAGCCTTACCTTCGTTCGCTACCGGCCGTCGTGTCCGTCGTCCCCGGAGGACCCTCCATGCCCGCGCGCCTCAGAGCCCTGGCCACCGTGCTGTGCACAGCCCTGTCCACATCGGCCCTGGCAGCCGCGGCCCTGCTGCTCCCGGCGACCCCCGCGCACGCCGAGAGCCGAACCGTGCAGGGCGGCCGGCTCGACTGGGGCGTCAAGTCGTCGTTCCAGAGCTACGTCACCGGGCCGATCGCCAAGGGGAGTTACTCCCTGACCGGCGGCGCCGGAACCGTGGGCAGCAGCCAGTTCCGCTTCCCGTCGGCGACCGGGAGCTACGACGGCGACACCGGAGCGTTCACCGCGTCCTTCGCCGGCGGAGTCCACTTCGTCGGCCACCGGGAGAGCGACGGCAGCTACCAGCTGGACCTCGCCCTCAGCCGTCCCACGGTCCGCGTCTCCGGCTCGTCCGGCACGCTCTACCTGGACGTCGTCAGCAAGGCGAAGGGCACCGGGGCGGTCACGACGTCCTCACAGGTGCCCTTCGCCTCCCTCGCCCTCGGCGGCATCAGCATGAAGGGCGGCGGCACCGCGGTCGTGCTCCGCAACGTGCCCGCCACCCTCACCGCGCAGGGCGCCGCCTCCTTCGCCGGGTACTACACCGCCGGCACCGCACTGGACCCGGTGAGCCTGGCGGCGGACGTCGAGCCGGCGGCCGCTGCGACGCGTACGCCCACGCCCGCCGAGCCGTCCGCCACGTCCCCGGCGAAGAAGCCCGCTCCGAAGGGCGACGCCATCGAGGACGGCGCCGTCGACTGGGGCGTGCGCCGCACCTTCCGGGAGTACGTCACCGGTGACATCGCCCGCGGCGCCTGGACGCTGACCGGCGGCGCCGAGGACGGCGGCGCCCTCTTCCGCTTCCCGTCCGGCGAAGGGACCTACCGCAAGGGGCACTTGGCGGCGCACTTCGCGGGCGCCGTCCGCTTCACCGGTGACCACGGCCTCGACCTCGGGCTGAGCGCGGTCAGGGCCGTCGTCGACGACGGCCGGGGAACGCTCTACGCCGACGTCGACAGCGACGCCTTCAGCGCCGACAAGGTCCCGCTGGTCACCTTCGCGGCCGACGGCCTCACCACCCGCGACGGCCTCGCCGAGATCTCCGAGGCCCCCGCGCGGCTCACCGCGCAGGGCGCCAGGGCCTTCGGCGGGATGTACCGGGCCGGTACCGCCATGGACCCGGTCTCCCTCGCCGTCGCCCTCACCACCGACGCCACGCTTCCCGCCCTGCCCGACCTGGGCAGCGCGGCCGACGAGACGGAGACCCCGTCACCGAGCCCCGCCTCGGCCCAGCCGGTGGCGAGCGACACCGCCGCCGGTGACGGCACCCCCGTCCTGCCCATCGTCCTCACCACGGGTGCCGTGCTGGCCGCCGCCGCGCTCTTCGCGGTCGCCGTCCGCCGACGCCGCACCCGCCCGTCCGCCGGGCCCGCCCCCGCCGACGAGGACTGACCCCCCGCCGGGCCGCCGGGACCACCGGCACCCGGACCATCCATGAGGAGCCACATGCCCGCCACCCCACGCACCGCCGCCTCCAGAAAGCTCGCCCTCGCCGCCGCCGTCGCGGTCACCCTGGGGGCCGGCGCGCTCACCGCGGCGACCACCGCGTCCGCCGCCGAAGTACCGCTCAGCGGCTACGAGTTGACCTGGGGCATCAAGCAGTCGTACCGCACCTACGTGACCACCTACGCGGCCGGCACCTTCACCGCGGCGGACGGCGCGAGCCAGGCCGACGGCAACGGCGCCTTCACCTTCACCGGCGGCAGCGGCAGTTACGACTCCGACGCGCACACCCTGGACCTCGGCTTCCGGGGCAGCCTGCACATCGTCTCCCAGGCGCACGGCTTCGACCTGACGCTCTCCGACGTGAAGTTCGACAGCGGCGCGGCGGAGATCACCGCGGACGTGACCCGGAACGGCACGACCACCGACGACGTGCCGCTCGCCACGGTCGCCGTCACCCGCGCGATGACGGACATGACGACCACCCTCACCCCGCAGGCCGCGGACGTCCTCGGCAGCGCCGGTTACGCGGGCGCGGCCGGCGACCCGCTCACCGTCGTCCAGCGGACCACCGGCTCGCCGACCCCGACGCCCTCCGCGTCCACGCCGCCGGCGTCCCAGAGCCCGGCCCCGACCGGCTCGGCCTCCGCGTCCCCCTCGGCCTCCGCCTCGGCGTCCGCGTCCGCCTCGGCGTCCGCCTCCCCGTCGCCGTCCGACCCGGAGTCCGAGCAGCCCCCGGCCGAGGGCGACATCGCCGACGGCACCCTCACCTGGGGCGTCAAGGAGTCCTTCCGCACCTACGTGGTCGGCGGCGTCGCCCGGGGCCGTATCACCGCCTCCGACGGAGCGACCCAGGCCGCAGGGAACGGCGTCTTCACCTTCGCCGACGCGACCGGCAGCTACGACACCGACGCCGGCACCCTCTCCGCCGCCTTCGACGGCGCGGTCAACTTCAAGGGCCACGAGACGAACGGCACGTACGGCCTCGACCTGACCCTCAGCAACATCCGGGCGACGATCGACGGCGGCAAGGGCGAACTGACCGCCGACGTGACCAGCCTCGGCACCACCACGAAGAACGTGGAACTGGCCGACCTCAAGGCGGACTCAGCCGACCTGACACCCGAGGACGACGTGATCGGCCTCGACGACGTCGCCGCCACCCTCACCGAGGCCGGCGCCAAGGCCTTCAGCGGCTACTACACCGCGGGCGCCGCACTCGACCCGGTCGACCTCACCGTCGCCCTCACCGACGACGCCCAGCTTCCCCCGGGCGGCGGCGACGGCGGCTCCACCACCGCTCCGGCCGGAACCGCCACCGACGGCACGGGCACGACGAGCGGCGGTGTCACCGGCTCCACCACCGGCGACACCGGCGGCACGGGCGGCAGCCTCGCCGCCACCGGCTCGGGCCTGCCGGCCGCCGCCCTCGGCACGGCCGCCGCGGTCACGGTGGCGGCCGGCGCGGGCGTGGTCCTCGCGATGCGCAGGCGCCGCACCGAGGCGTGACACCCCCGAGGCGGCGGCCGGACGCCCTCCGTCCCGGACGACCCGGCCGCCGCCGCAGTGCTTCAATGCCGGAGTGACTGATTACGACGTGCTGCGTGTCTTCTGCGCGGCGAACGGCGGGTACGGCAACGAACTGGGCGTCGTCCGGGACGGCTCGCTGCTGCCCGGCCGGGAGGACCGGCAGGCGCTGGCCGCCAAACTCGGGTTCAGCGAGACGGTGTTCGTCGACGACCCCGAGCGCGGGGTCGTCGACATCTACACCCCCACCCTGCGGCTGCCCTTCGCCGGCCACCCCTGCGTCGGCACGGCCTGGCTCCTGGACGTGCCCGAACTGGTCACCCCCGCAGGCGTGGTCGGCGCCCGGCTGGACGGGGAGTTCAGCTGGATCGAGGCGCGCCCGGAGTGGGCCCCGCCGCGCACGCTGCGCCAGTACGCCACGGCCGCCGAGGTGGACGCCCTGACGGTGCCGGAGCCCGGGGACTGGGTGTACGCCTGGGCGTGGGAGGACGAGTCGGCCGGGCGGGTGCGGGCCCGCGCCTTCCCCGGACGCGGCGACGGCATCGACGAGGACGAGGCGACCGGCGCCGCGGCGCTGCTGCTCACCGACCGGCTGGGCCGCGCCCTGAACATCACCCAGGGCTGGGGCTCGCAGATCCTGACCGCCCCGCAGCCGCACGGCTGGGTGGAGATCGGCGGGCGGGTCCTCCTGGAGGGCGCCGAACGCCGGCCGGACCTCAGCTAGCGGCCGGCTTGTCCGCGCGCCCGCGCCGCACGTAGTACCAGGCCATGTTCGACGAGAGCCCCGTCAGCAGCACCCAGACGACGCCGATCGGCCAGCTGCCCTGGACGAAGGAGACGACGGCGGCGACGACCGCGAGGACGCAGACGACCAGGGAGTAGAGGGCGAGGCGGGGCATGGCGCGGTCACTTTCGGGATCGGTCGGCCGGGGGACACCGGTGGGGGCAGCCACCAGTGTCCCCCATCCGCTCAGACGTCCGTGACGCGGAGCCCGGCGTGGGCCTTGTAGCGGCGGTTGACCGAGATCAGGTTCGCGACCAGCGACTCCACCTGGTGGGCGTTGCGCAGCCGTCCCGCGAAGACGCCCCGCATCCCCGGGATGCGCCCGGCCAGCGCCTGCACGGTCTCCACGTCCGCGCGCGCCTCGCCCAGCACCATCACGTCGGTGTCGATCTGCTCGATCTCCGGGTCCTGGAGCAGCACCGCCGACAGGTGGTGGAAGGCCGCCGTGACCCGGGAGTCCGGCAGCAGCGCCGCGGCCTGCTCCGCCGCGCTGCCCTCCTCCGGCTTGAGCGCGTAGGCACCCTGCTTGTCGAAGCCGAGCGGGTTGACGCAGTCCACGACCAGCTTCCCGGCCAGGTCCGCGCGCAGCGACTCCAGCGTCTTGCCGTGGCCCTCCCACGGCACGGCGACGATCACGAGGTCGCTGCGGCGCGCGCACTCGGCGTTGTCGGCGCCCTCGACACCGTGGCCGAGCTCGTCGGCCGCGGCCTGCGCACGCTCGGCGGCCCGGGAGCCGATGATCACCTTCTGGCCTGCCCGCGCCAGCCGGTAGGCGAGGCCCTTGCCCTGCGGGCCGGTGCCGCCGAGTACACCCACGACCAGGCCTGAGACGTCGGGCAGGTCCCAGGGATCCTTGGCGGGAGCCTTCTGGGCCGCCGGCTGCTGTGCACTGTCGGAAGAGGTCATGGGCCGACTCTACGTCCGTGCGGGCGGCCGTACCCGGTCAGGTGAGCCGGTTCACGGGCACCCGCCGGAAGGTGATCGTCTCGTACGCCCCGAAGTCCCCCGTCTCGTACAGGAGTCCGACGGTGGCCCGGTCGATCCGCGCCAGGTCGGAGTAGGCGGCGGGCAGGCCGTCGAGCGGGTACACCGGACGCCAGGTGGTCCCGTCGTCACCGGACGTCCGGATCGTCATCAGGGCGCGGGCGTTCGGGTCGGCCGGGCCCGCGTACAGCAGCACGTCCGGGTCCCGCAGCTGGAGCACCGAGGCCTCGCAGACCGGCGCGATGAGCCCGGCCTGCGGCCGGAACGGCTTCACCAGCGTCCGCCCGCCGTCCGCCGAGTACGCGTCTGCCCGGTTCCCCGGCGACGGCGAGTCGTTGCGGGTGTTGAAGTAGACCCGGCCGTCGGGGAGTTCGGCGGCGGTGGTCTCGTTGACGTTGACGTACCCGTCGGTGTTCTCGTCGAGGTAGCCGAGGTACCAGGTCTCGCCCCGGTCGTCGCTGAGCAGGCAGTGGCCGCTGTTGTACCTGGCCTCCGTGCCGGTGTCGGTCCCGGTGGGCGGCAGCGTGTGGTTCGCGGCCACCACGACGCGCCCGGTGCTCAGTTGGAGGGCGTGTCCGGGCGTGGTCGCGTACCAGCGCCAGCCGGGCTCCTTCACCGTCCCGGTGATCTCCGTCGGGCCGGACCACGTCACCCCGTCGTCGTCGCTGTGCTGTACCCACACCCGGCGCCCGTCCGCGTCCGGCACCTGCCCGCGCAGGATGGCGTCCTCGGTGGCAGAAGCGGCGTTGCGGACGTGCACGAGCAGGATCCGGCCGGTGTCCAGCACCACGGGGGCCGGGTTCCCGGCCAGGTCGGGGCCGTTGTCCGCGGCGACCTGGAGCGCTCCCCAGGTGCGCCCGCCGTCGGTGGACCTCTTCAGCACCACGTCGATGTGCCCGTGGTCGGCGGCGGAGTCGGCCCTCCCCTCGCAGAAGGCGAGCACGGTGCCCGCCCCGGAGACCACCACGGCCGGGATCCGGAAACTGGCGTAGCCCTCGGTGCCCGCGCGAAAGGGAATGCTTGCTTCTACGTCACTCATGGGCCGCCTTCTCCCCGGGCCGGGCGAATTCGCGGTGAACTCCGCGTCACGACTGACCGATTGCGGCAGTATGCGGGGACATGGACGCCGTACGGGTCGCGCTGCTGCGCGAAGTGTTCGCCGGGACCGAGTGGTTGGGGGCGACCCGCAGGTTCGCGGGCGCGCTGCGGGGCTCGGTGGTGACGCACGGCGGCGGACTCCTGCTGCTCGGCACCCCGGAGTACGAGCCGTGGCATCTCGCCGCCCACCTGGTGGACGAGGCCGCGTGGTCCGGTACGCCGGAACTGGCCCCGACCCTGGTACGGCACGGCGCCCGCCCCACGGACCCCGCGCACCTCGCGGTCGGCCCCGGCCGGATCGGGGCGGCCCGCCGGGGCGAGACGCTGCTGGTGGTGGCGCCGGGTGTCTCGGAGCCGCTCCTCGACCACGTGCACACCGCCCGCCGGGCCGGGGTGACGGTGCTGGCCCTGTCGGCCGCGCCCGACGACGCGCTGACGGCGATGGCCCACGAGACGCTCACCGTCCCAAAGGACGCGGAACTCGACCTGGACACCGTCCAGCACCTGGTCAGCGCGGCGACGGGGGAGAACGGCCCGTCGCCCAGGGGCCGCCGCCGCTTCAGGGACCGCCTCTCACGCCTGGCCGAGACCCTGACGGCACCGCCCCCGACCCCCTGGTGACGGCCCGCCCACCGGACTGGCGTCCCGCCCGCCGGACGTGACGGCCCGCCCTCCCGACCGCCCGGCCGGGAGAAAAAGCAGTTGAGGCGGCACCGGTGCGCGTTCAGCATGGGTCGGCGTGACCGTGCTTCCCGACCTCGCCCCCTGGCGGGCCTCCGCCGACTTCCGCCGCCTGTGGGCCTCCGGCCTGATCAGCAACTTCGGGACCTTCCTGACGTTCGTGGCGCTCCCGGTGCAGATCAAGGACCTCACCGGGAGCGCGACCGCCGTCGGGGCCATCGGCGCGGTGGAACTGCTCCCGCTCGTCCTCTTCGGCCTCTACGGCGGCGCCCTCGCCGACGCCCTCGACAAACGCCTGCTCATCCTGTGGACCGAGGCCGGGCAGGGCCTGCTCAGCGCGGCCCTGCTGGCCAACGCCCTGCTGCCGCACCCGGCGGTCTGGCCGCTGTACGCCGTCGCCGCGTTCTCCGCCGCGATGGGCGCGGTCCAGCGCCCGGCCCTCGACTCGCTCTGGCCGCGGATCGTCGCCCACGACGACCTGCCGGCCGCGGCCGCCCTCAACTCGTTCCGCTGGACGGTCGGCGGCGTCGCGGGACCCGCGGTCGCCGGCCTGGTGGTGGCCTACGCGGGCCTCGGCTGGGCGTACGGCGCGGACCTGGTCACGTTCGCCGTCTCGGTCGTCCTGATCGTGCCGATCGCCGCGTCCCCCGCCGCCCACGAGGCCGTCAAGCCCTCCCTGCGCTCCATCGCGGAGGGCGCCCGCTACGCCTGGAGCCGCAAGGAACTCCTCGGCACCTACGCCGTGGACCTCGCGGCGATGTTCCTGGCCATGCCGCTGGCCGTGCTGCCGTTCCTGGCCGACGAACTGGACGCGAAGTGGTCGCTCGGACTGATGTACGCGGCGATCCCGGCCGGTGCCCTCCTCGTGAGCCTGGTCAGCGGCTGGACCGGGCGGGTGCGCCGGCACGGGCGGATGGTGGTGCTCTCCGCCGGGCTGTGGGGCCTGGCGATCGCCGCCGCCGGCGCCGTGCGCGACGTCTGGCTGGTGCTGCTCCTGCTGGCCGTCGCGGGCGGCTGCGACATGATCAGCGGCATCTTCCGGGGCGCCATGTGGAACCAGACGATCCCCGACGAACTGCGCGGCCGGCTCGCCGGGATCGAGCTGCTGTCGTACTCGGTGGGCCCGACCGTCGGCCAGGTCCGGGCCGGTGGCATGGCCGGTCGGCTCGGCGTACGGGCCTCCGTCGGCGTGGGCGGTCTGCTGTGCACGGGTGCGGTCGGCCTGCTGGCCCTGTGCCTGCCCGCCCTGATGGCCTACGACGCCCGGACCAACGAGCATGCCGTGCGGCTGCGCGCCCAGCGCACGGCCGCACCGACCCCCCTCTGATCAGCCCTCTTCGGAGGAGTCCCCGGCCGGCGTGTCGTGCCACCGCGGGTCGTTCTCCCACTGGAGGTTGCGCTCGCGCGCCATCTCCATCGCGTGCTCGGCCTCCTGCCGGCTGGCGTACGGGCCGAACCGGTCCTTGGCGGGGCACTCGGGCCCCTCCTCGACCTTCTTGTGCTCCAGGCAGTAGTACCACTCGCCCGGCTTGCCGACGGTCCGCTTCTTGAACAGGGCCATGACCATCTCCTTTCGCCTTCCACATGTTCCCGCATGCCCGCTGGTTAGACTCGCTGGCATGTCTGGCCAGTCGCTGCTCGTACCAGGGGAGCTCTCTCCCACCCGTTCGGTACCCGGGAACATCCGCCGTCCCGAGTACGTCGGCAAACCCGCGCCGACCCCGTACACCGGGCCCGAGGTGCAGACCCCGGAGACCGTCGAGGCGATGCGGACCGCCGGCCGTATCGCCGCGCAGGCGATGGCGGAGGCCGCGAAGATCATCGCGCCGGGGGTGACCACGGACGAGCTGGACAGGGTCGCGCACGCGTACATGTGCGACCACGGGGCCTACCCGTCCACGCTGGGCTACCGCGGCTTCCCGAAGTCCCTGTGCACCAGCCTCAACGAGGTCATCTGCCACGGCATCCCGGACTCGACGGTCCTCCAGGACGGCGACATCGTCAACCTGGACGTGACCGCGTACATCGGCGGGGTGCACGGCGACAACAACGCGACCTACCTGGTCGGGGACGTCGACGAGGAGAGCCGGCTGCTGGTCGAGCGGACCCGGGAGTCCCTGGACCGGGCGATCAAGGCGGTCAGGCCCGGCCGGCAGATCAACATCATCGGCCGGGTCATCGAGTCGTACGCCAAGCGCTTCGGGTACGGCGTGGTGCGGGACTTCACCGGCCACGGCATCAACTCGTCGTTCCACTCCGGGCTGATCGTCCCGCACTACGACAGCCCGCACGCGACGACCGTGATGCAGCCCGGGATGACCTTCACGATCGAGCCGATGCTGACCCTCGGGACGCACGAGTACGACATGTGGGACGACGGCTGGACGGTCGTCACCAAGGACCGCAGGCGGACCGCGCAGTTCGAGCACACCCTGGTGGTGACCGACACCGGCGCGGAGATCCTCACCCTGCCGTAGTCCCGCCGTCGCGCCGGGCCCGTCCTCCCCTCGGAGGGCGGGCCTTTTTCGGGTACGCTTTTCCCGACAAGGTGTCGGTAACTTTCCCGACGGGGCGTCGGCAAGGCATTGACTTAGGTAAGGCTTACCTTAGAGGATGTTGCCCATGGACTCCTTCTCGACCCTCATCCGCACCGCGTCCCACGAGCAGCACGTGGCGGCGGAGACCTCGACGTTCATGAGCGACCTGCTGGGCGGCCGGCTCGGCGTGGCCGCCTACGCGCGCTACACCGAACAGCTGTGGTTCGTGTACGACGCGCTGGAGAGCGGGGCCGCACGGCTGGCGTCGGACCCGGTGGCCGGGCCCTTCGTGCAGCCCGAGCTGTACCGGCTGGCCGCGCTGGAGCAGGACCTCGCGCATCTGCGCGGCGCCGGGTGGCGGACGGGACTCGCGGCGCTGCCGGCCACCGAGGAGTACGCGGCCCGGGTGCGGGAGTGCGCCGAGGCCTGGCCCGCGGGCTACATCGCCCACCACTACACCCGCTACCTCGGCGACCTCTCCGGCGGCCAGATCATCCGCGACCGCGCCGAGCGGACCTGGGGATTCGAGAAGAAGGGCGACGGCGTCCGCTTCTACGTCTTCGAGCAGGTCGCCAACCCCGCCGCCTTCAAGCGCGGCTATCGCGACCTCCTGGACGCGGTGGACGCCGACGACCTGGAGCGGCAGCGGATCGTCACCGAGTGCAAGCGCGCGTTCGCCCTCAACACGGAGATGTTCCGGGAACTCGGCGAGGAGTTCCCGCTCACCGCGTGAGGATCAGCCGGCCACCGAGCAGTACTCGTTCGTCCCCTGCCAGAAGCGGTACAGCTCCTGGCCGCAGTAGCGGTCGAAGTCGCCCACGCCCAGCCCCCGCAGCAGCGCGTCGATCACGTCGAAGAACGCGCTGTTGACGGACGGCACCCACAGCAGCGCGAAGACGAAGAGCAGGCCGAACGGGGCGAACGGTTCCACCTGGCGCTTGATGCCGTACGACAGCCAGGGCTCGATCACGCCGTAGCCGTCCAGGCCCGGCACCGGCAGGAAGTTCAGGATCGCGGCCGTGACCTGGAGCAGGGCGAGGAAGGCGAGGGCGTAGCGGAAGTCGCGCGGGACGCCGTCCAGGGAGTGCAGCCAGAACGGCGCAGTGCAGACGGCCGCGAACAGCACGTTCGTCAGCGGTCCCGCCGCCGAGATGAGGCTGTGCCGCCAGCGGCCGCGGATCCGGTTGCGCTCGATGAAGACCGCGCCGCCCGGCAGGCCGATCCCGCCCATGATCACGAACAGCACCGGGAGCACGATGCTCAGCAGGGCGTGCGTGTACTTCAGCGGGTTCAAGGTCAGATAGCCCTTGGCGCCCACGGTGAAGTCGCCGCTGTGCAGGGCGGTGCGCGCGTGCGCGTACTCGTGCAGGCACAGCGAGACGATCCAGGCCGCCGTCACGAACAGGAACACGGCGACGCCGGGCTGCTCGGCGAAGCCGGACCAGGTGGCCCACCCGGTGACCGCGGTGACGGCCATGATCCCGACGAAGACGGGACTGATCCGCCGGTCGCTGTGGCGGGTGGTGGTGGCGGTCATGGGCCGGGACTCCTGAGGCGCGTCGGTGGAGGCGTGCGGGGTCGACCGTACAGGTGACGGATGAAGAACGTCATACGCAGGGCTGTGGGTTCCTGGTAGTCGTTACGCTGATATCAAGTCGAACCAGGGGGTGCTCATGACGATCGCCGATGGATGGGTCGAACTGGTCCAGAACCGGATCGATGTCCCGCGGAGCGCGCGCCTCCGGCTGACGGAGAACGGTCTGACAGTGGTACCGGTGACCCAGGCGCACACGACGACAGCACGGCGCATCCAGAACCAGATCGAGGCCGGGCTGCCCGGCTGGGCGGCGGTCGGCGAGTTCTCGTTGGTCCCGCCCCGAGAGGGATACAAACCCGAACCCGATGCCGCAGCGCTGCCGCTGGACCAGGTTCACCCAGGTGAGAGCGAGATCAACGAGGCGTTGCTGCCCTTCGTCGTCGAAGTCGTCTCCCCGGAGAGCAAGAACCGGGACTACAACACCAAGCCGAGCCACTACGCACTGCGCGGCATTCCGGTGTACCTCATCGTCGACGTGCTCTCCGCGACCTGGACGCTCCTGACCCAGCCGGAGGACGGCACCTACCAGTGCACGCAGTCCGGCCCCTTCGGCAAGGAGATCACCATCCCCGTCGCCGACCGGACCCTCACCCTCGACTCCTCCCAGTTCATGCGCATCTGAAACCCGCGGGCGGCACCCGGGCGTCCCCAGGGACAATGGACCCCGTGCGCTACCGGATTCTCGGCACCACCCAGGTACTCCGCCCCGACGGCACGGCCGTCCCCGTGGGCGGGGCACGGCTGCGTGCCCTGCTGACCGTGCTGGCGCTGCGGCCCGGACGCTCCGTGCCCGCGGGGCTGCTCGTCGACGAGGTGTGGGGCGACGATCCGCCCGCGGACGCCGGCGGCGCGCTGCAGGCGCTGGTCGGCCGGCTGCGCCGCGCGCTCGGCGCGGACGCGGTGGAGTCCACCGACGGCGGCTACCGGCTCGCGGCCGCCCCCGACGACATCGACCTGCACCGCTTCGAGCGGCTCACCGGCGAGGCGCTGCACGCGCTCGCCGACGGCGACCCCGCCAAGGCGGCGGCCGTCCTCGACGACGCGCTCGCCCTGTGGCACGGACCGGCCCTGGCCGACCTGCCCGACCGCACCGCCGAGGCGGCCGGCGTCGACATCCGCCGCCTCGACGCGCTGCGCGCCCGCCACACCGCGGCCCTCGCCCTCGGCCACGCCGAACAGGCACTGCCCGAACTGGCCGCCCTGTGCGACGCCCACCCGCTGGACGAACCCCTCCAGGCGCTGCGCCTGCGCGCCCTGCACGACTGCGGCCGCACCGCTGAGGCGCTGGCCGCCTACGACGGCGTACGGCACCTGCTCGCCGACCGGCTCGGCTCCGACCCCGGCCCCGAACTGCGCGCCCTGCACGCCGAGTTGCTGGCCCCGGCGGCGGTGCCGAAGGAGCCGTCGCGGCCCGGCAACCTGCGCGCCCGGCTCACCTCCTTCGTGGGCCGCGAGAAGGACCTGGAGGTCATCAGGGGCGACCTGGCCACCGCCCGCCTGGTCACCCTGCTCGGGCCCGGCGGGGCAGGCAAGACCCGGCTCTCCCAGGAAGCCGCCGAGGCCGTGCGGCACACTGTCCGGGACGGGGTGTGGCTGGCCGAACTGGCGCCCGTCGACGACCCGGCCGACGTCCCCGAGGCCGTGCTCAGCGCCATCGGCGCCCGCGAGACCGTCCTCTACGGCGCCGGCGCGGAGGGCATGCGGGCCGCCGCCGACCGGCACGACGACCCGGTCGAACGGCTCGTCGACCACTGCTCGCGGCGCCGGATGCTGATCGTCCTCGACAACTGCGAGCACGTCGTGGACGCCGCCGCCGACCTCGCCGCCCGGCTCCTGGAGCGCTGCCCGGACCTGACGGTCCTCGCCACCAGCCGCGAACCCCTCGGTGTCCCGGGGGAGTTGCTGCGCCCTGTGGAACCGCTGCCCGATCCGGTGGCGCTGCGGCTGCTCGCCGACCGGGGCGCCGCGGCCCGGCCCGGCTTCGCCGTCGACGCCGACGAGGAGACCGCCGCGGCCTGCGCCGAGATCTGCCGCCGCCTGGACGGCCTGCCCCTCGCCATCGAACTGGCCGCCGCCCGGCTGCGGATGCTCACGCCCCGCCAGATCGCCGACCGCCTCGACGACCGCTTCCGCCTGCTCACCTCCGGCAGCCGCACGGTCCTGCCCCGCCAGCAGACGCTGCGCGCCGTCGTCGACTGGTCCTGGGACCTGCTCGACGCCGACGAACGGAGCGTGCTGGGCCGGCTCTCGGTGTTCGCGGGCGGCTGCGACCTGGCCGCCGCCGAAGCGGTCTGCGGCCCCGCCGCCCTCGACGCGCTGGCCTCCCTGGTCGACAAGTCCCTCGTCGTCGCCGCCCCTTCGGACGGGCAGGGCATGCGCTACCGGCTCCTGGAGACCGTCGCCGAATACGCCGGCGCCCGCCTCGACGAGAGCGGCGCGCGCGCCGACGCCGAACGCGGCCATCTGACGTACTACCGCGAACTAGCCCGCACCACCGACCCGTTGCTGCGCGGCACCGGCCAGCGTGCCGCCGTGGCCCGGCTGGAGCTGGAGTACGAGAACCTGCGCACCGCCATCCGGCACGCCATCGCCACCAGGGACGAGCAGGAGGCTTTGTGCCTGGCCCACTCCCTGGTCTGGTACTGGCAGTTGCGGGACAAGCGGGTCGAGACCCGCACCTGGTGCGCCGACATCATGGCGCTCGGCCCCGACCCCTTCGCCGAGCCGGTCCAGCGCGCCGAACCGGTGTGGCAGCGCCCGCACGACACCCCGCCGCCGTACTCCGGGGAAGTCCTCGTCGAGGCCCGGCGCGGCATCCACCTGGCCCACATGGCCTGCATGGACACCGAACTGGACGTCTGGCAGACACCGGCCGCGCAGGCGAAGATGCGCGCCGTCACCGAGGCCTACCAGCCCGGACTGCCGCAGACCTGCCGGGCCCCCGGCATGTTCTGGTTCTTCGCCGTGATGCTGACCGGCGGCCTGGAGCACCTGCGCACCATCGTGGACGCCGGTGTCGAGACCTGCCGGCGGACGCCCGGCTTCGAGTGGGAACTCGCCGGCGCCCTCCAGCTGCGGGCCAACGTGTTCGCCAACTTCGCGACCTCCGCCGGTGCCGCCACCCGGGACGCCGACGAGTCCCTGGAGATCTTCCGGCGCCTCGGGGACGACTGGGGCACCGCCGAGGCCTTCTCCGCGCGCGCGGAGTCTCGGGAGCGGATGGGGGAGTACCGGGAGGCCGCCACCGACTACGAGTCGGCGATCGAGCGCGCCGGACGGCTGGACGCCCGTACCCAGGTCGCGGTGCTCAACGCCCGGCTCGGCATGGCGCTGCTCGAACTGGGCGAGATCGAGCGCGGCGAGCGGCTGCTGCGCGAGGTCATCGAGAACCACGACAGCAGTCACAACGAGGCGATGCCCGCCGCCCGGCTCTTCCTCACCGTGTGGCTGCTGCTGACCGACCGGATCACCGAGGCCCGTGAGCAGCTCCGGCTGCTGCGCGATCAGTTCACGATCTCGCACTTCGTGGTCTTCGACGCGATGATCCTCATCCAGGAGGCGTGGGTGGACGCCCTCGACGGACGGCACACCGAGGCCCTGGCCAAGCTGCGCGAGGCGATGACGCACTCCGCCGACCCGCTGGCCCAGGCCGTCACCCCGCACTCCGGCTCCTCCGGCCTCACCGTCGCCGCCTTCACGCTGGCCGGCGTGGACGGCGGTGCCCGCGCCCGGGACGCCGCCCGCTGCCTGGGCGCCGCCGACGCCCTGCAGCCGGCCGGGCACATCGCCTCCGGCATGGAACGCCGGCTGCACGGCCGCGCCGAGGAGCGGGTGCGGGCCGCGCTCAGCGACGACGCCGCCTACGCGGCCGCGTACGCGGAAGGCGGTGGCCTCTCCCTCGCGGAGGCCACCGCCCTGCTCTGAGACCCGGCACCGGGCACGCCCGGGGTCAGCTCTTGGTACGGAACTTGTAGACCGCGTACGGCGCCGCCACCGCGGTGATCGCCACCGACCAGCCCAGCGTGATCCACAGGTCGTGGGCGACCGGACCGCCGATCATCAGTCCGCGCGCCGCGTCGGCGAGCGTGGACAGCGGGTTGTAGTCGGTGAAGGCCTGCAGCCAGCCCGGCATCGACTGGGTCGGCGCGAAGATCGACGAGCCGAACTGCAGCGGGAACAGCACCAGGAACCCCATCGCCTGCACGGACTGCGCGCTCTTGAGGATCACGCCCAGGGTGAGGAACACCCACATGATCGAGGAGGCGAACACCGCGGACAGGCCCACGGCGGCGAACAGCCCGGCCCAGTGCGTGATGTGGAACCCGACCAGCACGGCGACGACCATCAGCACGGCGGTCGCGAACAGCATCCGGACCAGCTCGACGGAGATCTTGGCGAACAGCACCGAGCCGCGCCCGATCGGCAGCGACCGGAACCGGTCCATCACACCGGAGTTGAAGTCCTGGCTGAACCCGGTGCCGACGCCCTGCGAGAGCGTCATGCTCATCATCGCGATCATGCCCGGGATGACGTACTGGACGTAGCCCTCCTGGCCGCCGCCCAGCGCCTGGCCGATCGAGCCGCCGAAGACGTACACGAACAGCAGCGTGAAGACGACCGGCATCAGCAGCGCGTCGAACATCGACTCGGGGTCCTGCCGGATCCACAGCAGGTTGCGGCGGATCAGGGCGCCGGTGTGCCGCACATGCCCGCGCAGCGGGATCCGGGCGTCGGCGGTGCCCGGGGCGGTGACGGCCGGGGTGGTGGTGACGGCGCTCATACGGCGACCTCCTCGCGGTCGTCGGCGGGCGTGGCGTCCTGCGGGGCACTGGCGCGGTGGCCGGTGAGCGACAGGAAGACCTCGTCCAGGCTGGGAAGTTCGGTGACGATGGAACGGATGGTGATACCGCGGGCGGTGACGGCGCCGACCACGGCGGTCAGCTGCTCGTCGCTGAGGATCGGCACCAGCAGGGTGCCGCGCTCGGCGTCCACGGTCGTGCTCGCGAGCCCGGTGATGCCCAGCTCGTCGATCATGGCGGCGAGCGGCCGCACCTGCAGCGGGTCGACCGGCTGCACGCGCAGCGTCCGTCCGCCGACCTTGGCCTTCAGCTCCTCCACCTTGCCGCCCGCGATGACCTTGCCGCGGTCCACGACGGTCAGCTCGGAGGCGAGCTGCTCGGCCTCCTCCATGTACTGGGTGGTCAGCAGCACGGTCACGCCCTCGCCGACCATCGCCTTGACCTCGTCCCACACCTCGTTGCGGGTGCGCGGGTCCAGACCCGTGGTCGGCTCGTCCAGGAACAGCACCTGGGGGTGCCCGATCATCGAGGCGGCCAGGTCCAGGCGGCGGCGCATGCCGCCGGAGTAGGTGCTCGCCGGGCGCTTGGCGGCGTCCGTCAGCGAGAACCGCTCCAGCAGCTGGTCGGCGCGGGTCCGGGCGTCCTTGCGGGACAGGTCGAGCAGCCGCCCGATCATGTACAGGTTCTCCCAGCCCGGCAGCTTCTCGTCGACCGAGGCGTACTGCCCGGTCAGGCCGATCACCCGGCGCAGCTGGCGGGGCTGGTGCAGGACGTCGTAGCCGGCGACGGTGGCCTGCCCGGCGTCCGGCTTCAGCAGGGTGGACAGGATCCGTACCAGGGTCGTCTTGCCGGCCCCGTTCGGTCCGAGGACACCCATCACGGTGCCTTCGCGGACGTCCAGATCAACTCCGTCGAGAGCCTTGGTGTCGCCGTAGTGCTTCACCAGCCCCCGTACGGTCACGGCGGTGTTGTCGATTCGCGTCATGGGAAGAACCGTGCCAGGCGCCACCGACAAACCACCGACAGGCCGCCGACACCGGCCGACAGCCCGCCGACACGGGTACCGTGCCCGCGTGACCACCCTTTCGGCCCAGACCCTCCGCACCGGGCGGCTTGACCTGCTGCCGTTGCGCGTCGGGCACGCCGGTGAGATGGCGGCGGTGCTGTCCGACCCGGCCCTGCACACCTTCACCGGCGGCTCCCCGGACAGCGCGGCGGACCTGCGTGCGCGCTACCTGCGGCTCGCGGAGGGCTCCCGGGACCCGGCCGTCGTCTGGCTGAACTGGGTGATCCGGCTGCGTGCCGAGTCCTGTCTGACGGGCTACGCGCAGGCGACTCTGACCGGTTGTGTCGCCGAGGTCGCCTGGGTGGTGGGCACCGCGTGGCAGGGCCGGGGCATCGCCACGGAGGCGGCCCGCGCCGTGGTCGGCCGGCTGGCGCGTCCGCCGGTCCGTGCCGTCGTCGCCCACATCCATCCCGGCCACCACGCGTCGGCGGCGGTCGCCGCGGCCGCCGGTCTGGTGCGCACCGACGAGGAGCACGACGGCGAGATCCGCTGGCGGCTGGCGGTGGCCCCGGGAGCGCCGACGGCGTGAGACGCGGGCCGGACGCGGACGGCCGGCCCGCCGACGGGGGATGATCGGCGGGCCGGCCCGGGTGTTGCCGCAGTGGCTCTAGTGGACGGAGTGCTCCTCCAGCGGGAACGTCCCGCCGACCACGTCCTCGGCGTAGGCGCGGGCCGCGTCGCCCATCACGGCGCGCAGGTCCGCGTACTTCTTCACGAACTTCGGCACCCGGCCCGAGGTCAGGCCCAGCATGTCGGTCCAGACCAGGACCTGCGCGTCGGTCTCGGGACCGGCGCCGATGCCGACGGTCGGGATGTGCAGCGTCCGGGTCACCTCGGCCGCCAGCTCCGCCGGGACCAGTTCGAGCACGACCGCGAAGGCGCCCGCGTCCTGGACCGACTTGGCGTCGCGCAGCAGCTGCTGGGCCGCCTCCTCGCCGCGGCCCTGCACGCGGTAGCCCATCGCGTTGACGGACTGCGGGGTCAGGCCGATGTGCGCCATCACCGGGATGCCGGACTCCACCAGCAGCCGGATCTGCTCGTGCGACCGCTCGCCGCCCTCCAGCTTGACCGCGCCGACCCCGGCCTCCTTCACCATCCGGGTCGCCGAGCGCAGCGCCTGCACCGGGCCCTCCTGGTAGGAGCCGAAGGGCAGGTCGCCGACGATGAGGGAGCGGCGGGTGCCGCGGACCACGGCCGCCGCCAGCATCGTCATCTCGTCCATGGTGACGGGTACCGTCGACTCGTACCCGAGGTGGCAGTTGCCGGCCGAGTCGCCGACCAGGAGCACCGGGATCCCGGCCTCGTCGAAGACGGAGGCCGTCATCGCGTCGTACGCGGTGAGCATGGGCCACTTCTCGCCGCGCTCCTTGGACAGCGCGATGTCGCGGACCGTGATGCGGCGGGTGCCCTTGCCTCCGTACAGCGTCCTGCTGCCGTCGGAGGGGCTGTTCTGCGGCTGGGCAGCGGAGAGCTGCGTCATGTGAACGGCTCCTTCACGTCATCTCGAGGCACCCTCACGGTGTCCCCGGACCGGTTCCATGGTGGCACTTCGTGCCGTCCGCGGCCAGAGGACCCCCGTGTGATCCCTCGGTCACCCGTCCTGAGTAAGGCCTCGGTAAAGGAATTCAGATACGAGACGGTGCCGTATTGAAATGGCCCTAGGCTCGTCGGCATGACAACACCTGCCGACCACGCTCCAACCGGCCCGCGCATACCCGAGGAGGTGCACCGGCGCCGCTGGGCGATCCTCGGCGCGCTCATGCTGAGCCTGCTGATCGTGGTGCTCGACAACTCGATCCTGAACGTCGCCATCAAGACCATCTCCACCCCCGCGCCGACCGGCCTCGGCGCCACCCAGAGCCAGCTGGAGTGGGCGATCAACGCCTACACCCTGGTCTTCGCCGGCCTGCTGTTCACCGCCGGCCTCATCGGCGACCGGCTCGGCCGCAAGAAGGTGCTGATCGGCGGCCTTCTCGTGTTCGGCGTCGGCTCCGCGCTGGCCGCCGAGTCCGGCTCCCCGGGCCAGCTGATCGCCTACCGGGCGCTGATGGCGCTCGGCGCCGCCTTCGTGATGCCCGCCACCCTCGCCGTCCTGATGAACGTCTTCGAGCGTCAGGAGCAGCCCAAGGCCATCGGCATCTGGGCCGGCGGCGTCGGCCTCGCCATCGCGATCGGCCCGATCACCGGCGGTGTGCTGCTCGACCACTTCTGGTGGGGCTCGGTCTTCCTCGTCAACGTGCCGATCGTGATCGTCGCGCTCGCGCTGATGCTGTGGCTGGTGCCCGACTCGCGCGACCCGCGTCCCGGCCGCCTGGACCCCGTCGGCGTGGTGCTCTCCGTCGTCGGCCTGGTCCTGCTGGTCTACGGCATCATCAAGGGCGGCGAACTCGCCGACTTCACCGACGCCAAGGCGCTCGCCACCATGATCGCCGGTGCCGTGGTGCTCGCCGGCTTCGTGGTCTACGAGATGCGCAGCGACCACCCCTCCCTGGACGTCACCTACTTCAAGAACAAGGTGTTCTCGTCCGCCATGGCCGCCATCGCGCTGGTCTTCTTCGCGCTGATGGGCGTCACCTTCTTCTCGGTCTTCTACACCCAGAGCGTGCGCGGCTACTCGCCGCTGCAGTCCGGCCTGCTGCTGCTCCCGCTGGCCGTCGCCCAGCTGATCTTCGCGCCGCGCGCCCGGCTGGTCGTGGACCGGATCGGCAACAAGGCCACCACCACCGCGGGCCTGGTCCTGATCGCGGCGATGCTCGGCATGTTCGCCACCTTCGAGGTCGACACCCCGATCTGGCTCCTGGAGGTCGTCTTCTTCCTCATGGGCACCGGCATGGCGCACATCATGACGCCCACCTCGGTCGTCATCATGCAGGCCCTGCCCCGCGAGAAGGCCGGTTCCGCCTCCGCGCTCAGCAACACCTTCCGCCAGGTCGGCGGCGCCCTCGGCATCGCCGTCCTCGGCTCGGTCCTGTCGACGTCGTACCGCAACGGCATCGAGGACAAGCTCGGCGCGCTGCCGCCCGGCCTGCGCGACACCGCCGGCGAGTCCATCGAGGCCACGCTGGGCGTCGCCGACAAGCTCGGGGCGCAGGGCAGGTCCCTGGTCACGCCCGCCAACGACGCCTTCCTGCACGCCATGCACATGACCGCCCTGTGCGGTGTGGGCGTCGCGCTGATCGGCGCCGTGGTCACGGCCCTCTTCCTGCCGGGCAAGCCGCCGGCCGGTCAGCAGGGCGAGAGGGAACAGGAGTTGGTGGCCGCCGGGGAGTGAGCCGGCGCACGATACGGCGGGGGTCCACGGGGGGAGGCTTGGCTGCGGGAGAATTTCCCGCAGCCAGTGAGAGGACGGTATGACGTGAGGCTTGCCGACAGTCGGCCGCGGTCCGTGGGTCCCGCCCGGGGGCGTCCCCGCAGCGAGGCGGTGGAGAGCGCCATCCTGGAAGGGGTGATGAAGCTCCTGGAGGACGGTGTCCCGCTCGCGGAGCTGTCCATCGAGCGCATCGCCCGGACCGCCGGCGTCGGCAAGGCCACCATCTACCGCCGCTGGAACGGCAAGGAGGAGCTCTTCGTCGACGTCATGCGCGCCGCCGAGCCGCCGGATCCCGAACTCCCCGGCACCTCCATGCGCGACGACCTCGTCGTCCTGCTCGAATCACTGCGCCGCCGCGGGCTGATGAACCGTTCGTCGGCGATCCTGCACAACGTGTACGCCCAGATGAAGAGCAGCCCCCGCATCTGGAACGCCTATCACGTCAACGTCGTCAACCCGCGCCGCGAACTCGGCAAGGAAGTGCTGCGCCGCGGCCAGCGCAACGGCGAACTGCGCACCGACATCGACGTGGACGTGGCCAACGACATGTTCACCGGCCCGATGCTGCTGCGGGCCATCCTGCGCCCGGACGCCGACCTCCCCGAGGGCCTCGCCGAGGAGATCGTCGACGCGGTGCTGGCCGGCCTGCGGCCCGTCGGCCCGCCGGAACCCAAGCCGTAGCGGGCGCGGCCGTCCCCGGTGGAATGTGCACGTTTCGTCACAGTGCACCCCGACCGGCCGGTCACCGGAACCTCTTCGCCCGGTGTCTTCGTCCTCGTCTTCCGTACGGCCGTCATGTGACGGCGGGATCGGAGCCGATCATCCCCTAGGGTCGTATCCCGGGGGACGACGGTGTGCACGGCAGGTTGTGAGGCAGGCGTATGGCGCAGCAGGCGTACATGACGGAGACGGACAACGGCGGCTCGGGGCCCGAGCGCCGGGGAGACCGGTTCCGGCGCCTGGTGGACCGTCTGCTGGCGGGCTGGCGCGACGACCCGCGCATCTGGCGCCGGGGCCTCGTCCTCGCCGCCGTCGCGCTGCTGCTGGCCGGCGTGATGCTGATGCACTCCCGCATCCCCAACGCCATCGGCAACCTCGGCAGTCTGACAGAGACGTTCCTGCCGTGGCTCGGCCTGCTGATCCCGGTGCTGGTGCTGCTCGGCCTGGTGCGCAGGTCGGCCACCGCGCTCATCGCCGTCCTCCTCCCGGCGATCGTCTGGCTGAACATGTTCGGCGGGCTGCTCACCGACAAGTCGGGCACCGGCGGCGACTTCACGGTCGCCACGCACAACGTGAACGCCGAGAACCCCGATCCGACCGGCACCGCCGACCGGCTCGCCGCGTCCGGCGCCGGTGTGGTGGCCCTGGAGGAGCTGACCGCGTCGGCCGTCCCCGCCTACCAGAAGGCGCTGGCGTCGACGTACAAGTACCACGCGGTGGAAGGCACCGTGGGGCTGTGGAGCAAGTACCGGCTGACCGGCGTGAAGGCCGTCGACATCAAGCTCGGCTGGACGCGCGCGATGCGGGCCACGGTCGCCACGCCGGAAGGTTCCCTCGCGGTCTACGTCGCCCATCTCCCCTCGGTCCGGGTGAAGGTGAACGCCGGGTTCACCGCCCGGCAGCGGGACACGAGCGCGGACGCGCTGGGCGAGGCCATCGCCGACGAGAGCCTGCCGCGGGTGGTCCTGCTGGGCGACCTCAACGGCACGATGAACGACCGCTCCCTGAACGCCGTCACCTCGCAGATGCGCTCCACGCAGGGCGCGGCGGGCAGCGGGTTCGGGTTCAGCTGGCCGGCCGCGTTCCCGATGGCCCGCATCGACCAGATCATGGTGAAGGGCGTGGAGCCGGAGGGTTCCTGGACGCTGCCGAGGACGGGCAGCGACCACCTGCCGATCGAGGCCCGTGTGAACCTGGCCACATCGGATTCGTAGAATCCGCAGGTCAGACGAGTGATCTCGTCTTTGTAAGGACAATCGGACACTGGGCCGTAACCCGGTGGAATACTTGTCCTGGGATGCTTTGTTCCGTAACTGAACTTAGAACGTACGGAACCCCGCTCCCCGAAAGGCGACGCCCGTCATGCCCCTGGCCCTGCTCGCCCTGGCCGTCGGCGCCTTTGGTCTCGGCACCACCGAGTTCGTGATGATGGGCCTGCTGCCCGACGTCGCCGACGACCTGCGCATATCGATCCCCACCGCCGGGCACCTGGTCTCGGCGTACGCGCTGGGCGTCGTCATCGGTGCCCCGGTGCTCGCCGCCCTCACCGCGCGCCTGCCCCGGCGCACGGTCCTGATCTCCCTGATGGCCCTGTTCGTCGCGGGCAACGCGCTGTCCGCACTGGCCCCCGGCTACCACTGGCTGCTGGCCGCCCGCTTCCTCAGCGGCCTGCCGCACGGCGCCTTCTTCGGCGTCGGCGCGGTCGTCGCCACGAACCTGGTGGCACCGGAACGCAAGGCCCGCTCGGTCTCCCTGATGTTCATGGGCCTGACGGTCGCCAACATCGCGGGCGTCCCCGTCGCCACCCTCATGGGCCAGCACCTGGGCTGGCGGGCGACCTTCCTCGGCGTCAGCCTGATCGGCGTCGCCGCGATGGCCGCGGTCGCACTGCTCGTCCGCCGCGCCGACACCCCGGCCCCGGTCCTGGGCCTGCGCGGCGAACTGACCGCGCTGCGCTCCCTGCCGGTCTGGCTGGCCCTGGCCACCACGGTCGTCGGCTTCGGCGCGCTCTTCTCCGCGTACAGCTACATCACGCCGATGCTGACGGACTCCGCCGGGTACGCCGACTCCGACGTGACGCTGCTGCTGGCCCTCTTCGGCGTCGGCGCCACCGCCGGCAACCTGATCGGCGGCCGCCTCGCCGACCACGCCATGCGCGGCACGCTCTTCGGCGGCCTCGTCTCCATGGTCGCGGTGCTGCTCCTGTTCCCCGTCCTCATGCACACGCAGTGGAGCGCGGCCCTCGCGGTGACCCTGCTCGGCGTGGCCGCCTTCGTCACCGGCTCGCCCCTCCAGCTGATGGTCATGGAACGGGCCTTGGCCGGCCCGTCCCTCGCCTCCTCCGCCAACCAGGCCGCCTTCAACCTCGCGAACGCGGGCGGCGCCTGGATCGGCGGCGTGGCGCTGGCCGCCGGGTTCGGCGCGACGTCCCCGGCGCTGGCGGGCGCGGCCCTCGCGGTCCTGGGCCTCGGCGTGGCGAGCGTGGCCCTCGCGGTCGACCGCCGCCGGGCGGTGCCTTCGGCCGTTCAGGAACGCGTCGTCGCCTCGCACGTCCCCGACCCCACGGGACTGGTGCGCTCCTCCTGACCTGCGGCGCCCCGGCCGGCCTCCGGCCCGTGACGTCAAGGAGCGCGGGCAGGATCCACCTTCGGGTGAAGCGATGCGGACGGGACGCGGACGACCCGGTCTGCCTACGATGATGCTCTCGACACCAGCCCCCGGGAGGCACGCGATGTCCGCCGCAGCCATCGAGCAGCCCTTCGACGACGAGCCGTTCTCGCTCACGGCCATCGCCGACGAGATCATGGACCGGCATCCGGGCTACCGCGTCGAGATCATCGGAGGCCACCTCCTCGTGACCCCATCACCGGACGCCCCTCACGCCCGTGCCCTGACCGGCCTGATGATTCCCTTCATCGCCGCGGGTCTGCACGGAGAGGAAACCGAGGTCCTGCAGAACGTCGGCCTCTGGCTGCCCACCGGAGCCGAGGACTACGCCATCCCCGACCTCGCGATCGTGGACGCCGACATCGACGATCACTTCGTCGAGAACAACGCCTACGACCCGGTCTGCTTCCGACTCGTCCTGGAGGTCACCTCCAGCAACTGGAAGGACGACCTCAAGACCAAGGCCGTCGCCTACGCCCAGGCCAAGGTTCCGGTCTATGTCGTCGTCGACCGCAAGCACCGGCGCGTCCACGTGCTCACCGAGCCCGACGGGGAGCAGTACGAGCACCACCGCCCGTACTCGCCCGGCGAGACCGTCACGCTGCCCGGGTCGATCGGCGCGGAGGTCACCCTCGACGTCGAGGGGATCCTCAAGGCCGCGTCGAGGAAGGCCGACTGAGCGCCGCCCCTCGCCCCCCCCCGCGGCACGGCAGAAGGGCGCGAGGCCGGTGAAGACCTCACGCCCTTGTGCTCAGTGGCTCACCGCGTCAGCGGATCAGTGCTTGCGGTGCGCCTGCGCCTTGTACGACGAGACGTAGCCGTCCGCGGGCGAGCCCACGCCGGTCACGTCGTCGTAGCCCTTCACCGCGGACAGCGAGCTGTCCTTGCCGAGGCTGCGGACCGAGGTCAGCAGGCCGGCGGTGGCGTCGAAGCCGTTGGCGAAGTCGATGCGGGCGACCGCGAGGCCCTTGCCGGTCGGGTTGTCGGTGACGTCGTGGAAGACGCCCTTCTTCCCGAACTTGGAGTAGATCGACGGGTTGGCGAAGCCGAGGGCCTTGCCGCCCGCCGCCTCCTGCGCGAGCGCCTGGACCGCCGCGATGGTGGGCGCCGCCAGCGAGGTGCCGCCGATGCGGTACTCGCTGTACTGCTGCGACCCGTCGCCGAAGGTCTGGGTCTGGCCGACCAGGAACCCGGTGTTGGGGTCGGCGATCGCGGAGATGTCCGGGACCACGCGGTTGCCGGTGGCGCTGTTGGCCGTCGCCAGGGAGTTGGGGACGACGCCCTTCTGGTAGAAGGGCTCGGCGACCGTCTTGCTGGTGCCGCCGCCCGCGCCCGAGGTGAAGGCGCCCGGGAAGGAGGTCCAGCTCTTGCCGTCCGCCGACAGGGTGGCCTTCTCGGTGCCCCAGCCGGTCTCCCACTGGTACTTGTCGCCCTTGCCGACGGCCAGCGAGGTGCCGCCGACCGCGGTCACCCACGCCGAGTTGGCCGGGGTGTCGACCTGCTTCGTCCCGGTGTTGGCGACCTCGTCGCCGTTGTCGCCGGAGGAGAAGTAGAAGCCGATGCCCTGCACCGCGCCCAGCTGGAAGACCTGGTCGTAGGCGGCCGCGAGGTCCGGGGTCTGGTTGGCCTCGACGTCGCCCCACGAGTTGGAGACGATGTCGGCGAGGTGGTTGTCGACCACCTTGCTGAGCGAGTCCAGCAGGTCGTCGTCGTAGCAGGAGGCGGCGCCCACGTAGGTGACGTCCGCGTCCGGCGCGACCGCGTGCACGGCCTCGACGTCGAGGGTCTCCTCGCCGTACCAGCCGGCCGCCGAGCACTCGTCGGTCCTGGTGTAGGCGTTCGGCAGCACCTGGTGCAGCTGGCTCGTCTTCCAGGCCGCGTCACCGTTGCGCTTGGCGTAGGTGCCGGCGTCGAAGGCGATGGTCGGCGAGGCGTACGCGTCGGTGATCGCGACGCGGACCTTCTTGCCGGTGTACTTGCCGGCGCCGTAGGCCGCCCGCAGCTGCTTGCCGGTGTAGCCCTTGATCGCGTAAGGGATCTTCGAGCCGTAGGCCGACGGCAGCGAGGTCGCGGTCTTCGAGCCGTAGTACGAGGAGAACGGCCCGGCGTTCTTGAACACGGCGTCCGGGGGCGGCAGCGTGTCGTCGTGGCTGGCCTTGTGCGGCGCGCTGTCCAGACCGGTGACGGTCAGGATGGCGCTGCTCACGGCGGCCGGCACCGACGCGGTCTTCTCCGGCGCGCGGTACGTCTTCGAGCCCTTGGCGTAGTTGTGCAGCTGGGTGCCGAACGCCTGCTCGACGGCGGAGACGTCGCCGGAGACGGCTATGTAGTGCTGGGTGACGTCGGTGACCTTCAGGCCGGACGCGGCCAGCCAGGACTTGACGGCCTTCACCTGGGCCGCGGTGGCGCCGTAGCGGGCCTGGGCCTGCTTGGCGCTGAGGTACTTGCCGTAGGACGGCGAGCTGGGGTCGGACACGGCCTTCGCGTAGGCCGCGAGGCCGCTGGCGTTCCGCCCGGCGAGGTAGACGCGCGCCTTGACCTGCGCGCTGTCGGAGGTGGCGCCCTTGTCCGCCTTGGCCGTGGCCCAGGCGGGCTTGGTGCCCTTCAGGGCGTCACGGGCCGGGCTGTCCGCGGCGTGCGCCGCGGGTATGCCGAGTGCGAGCGCGCCGGCGATCATCGGCAGTGTCGCTGCCATGCTCACGCTGGCCCGCACCTTGGCACGGTTCGATCTCATACTGCCCCCTGCTATGCGGTTCGACGCATCGAGTGGTCGGTCAGGCGTGATCATCAGGAGGCCAGCGGCGGAACGGCCCATGAATGGATCACACGATCGGGGTCACTCTTGCGGTGAACTGTTCATGCCAGGGGAATGAAAAGGCCAAGGAAACCCCAAGTGGGCGTTGATCGGGGGCCTTTGGCCTGATTTCGGTGCCGTGCCAAATGTTGCGGGTGGATTGCGATCGCCGGATAACCCTTGCGTTACCGCTTAGTCGACAAATCGCCCACCCGGTACGGCAGTTCAGTCCCGGGGCCGCGCGCCCCGCTCCTTCAGCATCTGCGCCATCGCCGTCAGCTCCGACTGCTGCGCGTCCACCATGCCCTGGGCGAGGCTCTTCTCCACCCCGACGGTGCACTTGGCCACGCACCCCTCGGCCATGTGGATGCCGCCCTTGTGGTGGTCCGTCATCAGCTGCAGGTAGAAGACCTCCGCCTGCCTGCCGTTCAGGGTCCCCAGCTTCTTCAGCTCGGTGTTGGTCGCCATGCCCGGCATCAGCGAACCGTCCTTGCCGGATGCCATGTCGCCCATGCCCATCCACGTCATCGGCGGATCCGCCGACACCTTCGGCAGACCCCACAGATCCAGCCAGCCCAGCAGCATGCCGCGCTGGTTGGCCTGCGTCTGCGCGATGTCGTAGGCGAGGCGCCGCACGTCGGCGTCCTTCGTGCGGTCGCGCACGATGTACGACATCTCCACGGCCTGCTGGTGATGGACCGCCATGTCCCGCGCGAACCCCGCGTCCGCCGAGTCGGCGCCCGGGACGGCGACGGAGCCGTCGCCGTCCTCGCCCGCGACCGCGTAGGTGATCGCCCCGGCCGCGACCAGCACCGCCACCGCGGAGCCGGTGATCAGCACCGTGCGCATCACTGGCCCTTGCCTCCCGTGCACGCGGCACCCGGCTCGGGCGTCTGCTTGCCCTGCACGAACTCCTCGAAGAACGTGCCCACGTTCGGGTCGTCGGCCCCGGTGACGGTCCGCTGGTGCGCCCACGCCGTCAGCATGATCGGGTCCTTCTGCTTGTCGTCCGGGCTCATCAGCGTGTACGGCGTCTGCTTCACCTTCGCCGCGAGCGCGTCGACGTCGGACTTCTTCGCCTTGCTGTTGTACGTCACCCAGACCGCGCCGTGCTCCAGCGAGTGCACGGCGTTCATGTCGTCCAGCGCCTCGGTGTAGACGTCGCCGTTGCAGTTCTGCCAGACCGGGTTGTGGTTGCCGCCCACCGGAGGCTCGGTCGGGTAGTGCACGGCCGTGGTCACGTGCGTGCGGCCCAGCGTGCCCTTCCAGGTGTTCACGCCGTCCTTGCCGGTCACGAAGTGCCCCGAGGTCTTCGCGTCGGCCGCCGCGGTGTCGTCACCGGACTGCTTCTTCACCAGCACCACACCGCCGACCACGAGCCCGGCGACGACCACCACGCTCGCGGCGATCACCAGGATCCGGCCTCGACGCTCGCGCGCACGCTCCGCGCGCCGCATCTCCTCTATGCGCGCCTTGCGTTCGGCGTTGCTGCTCTTCTTCGCGGAACCCATGGGGTGTGTCCTTCTGGGGGGTAAGAGGTGTGAGAAGCGGGCCCGCTGATCGTAATCGGCACAGGGGGCCGGTCGTAGGGAGGGCACAGGAAAGGCCGGGAAAGTCCTGCGATCCGACAGGAAACCGATAATTTGAACGACGGATGCGTATTACCTACCCTGGCCGGTATGAGGCTGCTGCGCTCCACCGACCTCGCCCTGCGGCTCCTGATGCGGCTCGCCGTCGCGGGCGAGTCCACTCCCACGACCCGCGAGGTCGCCGGGGACATGGACGTGCCGTACACGCACGCCGCCAAGGTGGTCGCCGAACTGCAGCACCTGGGACTGGTCGACGCGCGCCGCGGCCGGGGCGGCGGGCTCACGCTCACCGGCAAGGGCCGCACCGCCTCGGTGGGCGCGCTCGTGCGCACCTTCGAGGGCGAGGGCGACGTCGTCGACTGCGAGGGGGCCGCGCCCTGCCCCCTGCACACCGGCTGCCGGCTGCGCGGGGCGCTGCGCCGGGCCCAGGAGGCCTTCTTCGCGGCCCTGGACCCGGTGACCGTCGCGGACATCGTGCGGGACCCCACCGGGCCGCTGCTGCTCGGCATCGCGCGGCGCCCGCACGACGCCTGACGGGGTCCTGCTCAGCCCCGCGCGAGCCACAGGTCGGGGCCGAACACCTCGTAGTGGACGTCGGCCGGTGCCACGCCCCTGCCGATCAGCTGGGTGCGCACGGAACGCATGAAGGGCAGCGGCCCGCACAGGTACGCGCGCGTGCCCGGCCGTACGGCGATGTCCGCCCGGTCGAGGTCGACCCGGCCCATGCGGGCGTCCGGGGCCGCGTCGCGTTCGTAGAAGAAGTGCACGGACGCGTCCGGGAGCTTCGCCGCGAAGGCCGCGTGGTCGGCGCGCAGGGCGTGGTCGGCGGGGGAGCGGTCGCCGTGCACGACGGTGACCGGGGCGGCGTGGCCGTCGGCCGCCAGGGCGGCGAGCATCGCCACCATCGGCGTCACGCCGATGCCGGCGGAGGCGAGCAGCAGCGGCCGGTCCGCGGCGGCGCCCAGCACCAGGTCGCCGTACGGCTCCGAGAGGTCCAGGACGTCGCCCTCGCGCACGTGCGCGTGCAGGTGGCGGGAGACCTCGCCGTCGGGCGCGGTGCCCTCGCCCCGCACCCGCTTGACGCTGAACTGGCGGACCGGCCCGTCCGGCGCCCCGGACAGGCTGTACTGGCGTATCTGGCGGGCGCCGTCGGGGAGCGTGACGCCCACCGAGACGTACTGCCCGGCGCGAAAGCCGCGGACCTCGCCGCCGTCGGCCGGGCGCACGCGGAATGTGACGACGTCCGCGGTCTCCGGGACCCGTCCGACCACCTCCCAGGGCCGGAACCCGGTGCTGCCGCTCTCCTCGTACAGCCGCTTCTCGATCGCGGCGAGCGCGTTCGCCATCAGCCAGTAGACCTCGTCCCAGGCGGCCGCGACCTCGGGCGTGACGGCGTCGCCGAGGACTTCGGCGAGGCCGGCGAACAGGTGCTCGTGGACCACCGCGTACTGCTCGGGCGCCACGCCGAGGGAGGCGTGCTTGTGGGCGATGCGGCCGAGCAGGGCGTCGGGCCGCTGCCCGGGGTGGTCCAGCAGGTGCGTGGCGAACGCGGCGACGGAGCCGGCCAGGGCCTGGCTCTGGGTGCCGGCGGCCTGGTTGCCGCGGTTGAAGAGGTCGCGCAGCAGGCCGGGGTGGGCGGCGAACAGGCGGGCGTAGAAGCGTTCGGAGATCTCGCCGATGGCCGCGCCCACGGCGGGCAGGGTGGCGCGGACGGTGGCTGCGGACTGGTCGGACAGCATCGGGGCTCCTCGTGTCTCGGCTCGGCATCCCGCACGCTAGTAAAAGTTGCATCTCAGATTCAAATTAAAGTGCCGTGGTGTCCGTCACCCGCGAACCGGATCGGCCATTACGGATGTCGGTGCGAA
Organism: Streptomyces sp. NPDC091282; assembly: GCF_044757385.1. Taxonomy (NCBI): domain Bacteria; kingdom Bacillati; phylum Actinomycetota; class Actinomycetes; order Kitasatosporales; family Streptomycetaceae; genus Streptomyces; species Streptomyces sp. NPDC091282. The sequence goes on along the minus strand of NZ_JBIVUX010000001.1, from coordinate 538,985 downwards.
CAGGCAAGATGGGCGCGAGGGCGGTACACCCGCCGTACGGGAGCCGTTCAGGCCGAGGACGCTGGGGCGATCATGGTCCGCAACGCGCATGAAATGCTGTTGTGGTGTGATGCTCAGGTGCCCGACCGCCTCCTGTGGGACCGGGAACAGGCGGCCTGACCAGCAAGGATGGGGAAGCTGAAGATGGACAAGCAGCAGGAGTTCGTGCTCCGGACCTTGGAGGAGCGGGACATCCGGTTCGTACGCCTGTGGTTCACGGACGTGCTGGGCTTCCTCAAGTCCGTGGCCGTGGCCCCGGCCGAGCTGGAACAGGCCTTCGACGAGGGCATCGGCTTCGACGGCTCCGCGATCGAGGGCTTCGCCCGGGTCTACGAGTCCGACATGATCGCCAAGCCCGACCCGTCCACCTTCCAGGTCCTGCCGTGGCGCGCCGAGACCCCCGGTACCGCCCGCATGTTCTGCGACATCCTGATGCCGGACGGCTCGCCGTCCTTCGCGGACCCGCGCTACGTCCTCAAGCGGGCCCTGGCCCGCACCTCCGACCTCGGCTTCACCTTCTACACCCACCCCGAGATCGAGTTCTTCCTCCTCAAGGACCGCCCGCTGGACGGCACCCGCCCGGTCCCGGCCGACAACTCGGGCTACTTCGACCACACCCCCACCAACGTCGGCATGGACTTCCGCCGCCAGGCGATCACCATGCTGGAGTCGATGGGCATCTCGGTGGAGTTCTCGCACCACGAGGGCGCGCCCGGCCAGCAGGAGATCGACCTCCGGTACGCCGACGCGCTCTCCACGGCGGACAACATCATGACGTTCCGCCTGGTCATGAAGCAGGTGGCGCTGGAGCAGGGCGTGCACGCGACCTTCATGCCGAAGCCGTTCTCCGAGCACCCCGGCTCGGGCATGCACACCCACCTGTCCCTCTTCGAGGGCGACCGGAACGCGTTCTACGAGTCGGGCGCGGAGTTCCAGCTCTCCAAGGTCGGCCGCTCCTTCATCGCGGGCCTGCTGAAGCACGCCGCGGAGATCTCGGCGGTCACCAACCAGTGGGTGAACTCCTACAAGCGCATCTGGGGCGGCTCCGAGCGCACCGCGGGCGCCGGCGGCGAGGCCCCCTCGTACATCTGCTGGGGCCACAACAACCGCAGCGCGCTGGTCCGGGTCCCGATGTACAAGCCCGGCAAGACCGGCTCGGCGCGGGTCGAGGTCCGCTCCATCGACTCCGGCGCCAACCCGTACCTGGCCTACGCCCTGCTGCTGGCGGCCGGCCTCAAGGGCATCGAGGAGGGCTACGAGCTCCCGCCGGGCGCCGAGGACGACGTCTGGGCCCTCTCCGACGCCGAGCGCCGCGCGATGGGCATCGAGCCCCTCCCGCAGAACCTCGGCGAGGCCCTGACCCTGATGGAACGCAGCGACCTGGTCGCCGAGACCCTCGGCGAACACGTCTTCGACTTCTTCCTGCGCAACAAGCGCGCCGAATGGCACGAGTACCGCAGCGAGGTCACCGCCTTCGAGCTGCGGAAGAATCTGCCGGTGCTGTAGAGGCGTGGGGCGGGGCGGAGCCCGGTCTTTTCCGGCACGGGTGCGCCCCGCAGCGCGTGGCTCGGCTGCGGGGCGCTCGGTGGGGGTCAGTCCACCATCTGTCCGTCGTACGAACCGCCCTTGCAGGTGTTGTTCGCCCAGTTGACGGTTCCGCCGCCCTGTTCGCACTCACCCGGGGTGAGGCTGGCTGCGGAGGCGGTGGGGGCGGCTGAGAGGCCGAGTCCGGCGAGAGCTGCCGCGGCGACGGCGGCGGCGATGATTCGTCGAATGCGCATGTGGTTCGCCTTTCACGGGTTGCCTCGGTCGGGACACCCATCAGCTTGGGGTTCGGCCATACGGGCGACACGTCATGCTGGGCCGTTCGGGTGACATCGCCGACGAGGGGCCAGGTCAGGGCACGTACGCCGGTGATACCGCCGACGTGGTCAGACGCCGTGCCGTGCCGGTGCCGTCCGCCGGGACCTCGTACAGGTCCGCCCCGTAGTCGCCCGGCAGGGCGTAGACGAGCGTGCGGTCGTCCTTCCACACCGCCTGGTCGTCGACGCTGCGGGACTCGGCCAGCGGGGTTTCCCGCATCGTCCTGAGGTCCAGCACGTACAGGTGCCAGGGGGCGTCCTTCGGGAGGCCCTTGACGCGCTTCTTGTAGGCGACGCGGGTGCCGTCCGGGGAGAGGGAGGGGCACTCGACGTTCGGGTGCAGGGTGGTGACCGTGCGGGCGCGCAGGTCGCCGCGGACCAGGTACGTCGAGCCCTTGGTCGCCAGCGTGGCGTAGAAGGTGCGGTCGTCGGACGCGAACGTCACGCCCCAGAAGTTGACGTCCGCCGCGTGGTAGGCGCGGCCGTCCTTCAGGACGCGGAACGCCTCCAGGGAGGGGATCAGCGTCCCCGTGCGGGTGTCGGCGATCGCCGTGCGCGTGGAGAAGTCCGTGCCCGCGTAACTGTCACCGCCCACGAACGCCGTCCAGGACGCGTACCGGCCGGTGGGGGAGACCCGGGCGCGGGACGGGATGCCCGGGACGTCGTAGTGGGCGGTGGCGTGCAGCGTCGCGTCCAGGACCAGGGCGCGGTAGGTGTCCGAGACCGGGCCGTGCACGGCCTGGAGGCAGACGCCGGTGCCCGCGGCGGCGTAGAACCGCAGGCACTTGACGCCGGACGCGGTGCGCGGGGCGGACGGGTCGGAGGCCGGGACCGTGGTCAGCTCGTCGCGGTGCGGACCCCACGCCATGTTGCGGAAGACCATGCGGTGGCGGGCGGTCAGGGTGACCGTGCCCGCGGTGACCTCGGGGCCGCCCGCCTGGACCTGGTCGCGGCGCCCGGCCCGTGCCGAGGCGTGCAGGACGGCGGTCAGGGCGACGGCCGTCAGGACCGCCAGCGCCGACAGGAGGATCAGGACACGGGAGCGCAGGGTCATACGGCCGCCTTCCGGAAGGGACGCAGGGACACGGCGTAGGCGGCGCACGCGGCGAGCGCGGCCGTGGTCAGCAGCAGCGCCGTACGGTCGCCCCACAGCGTCCAGGCCGCGCCGAACGCCAGCGAGCAGGCGAAACGCGCTCCCGCCTGGCCCGTCTGGACCAGCGCCAGGCCCGACGAGCGCAGCGCCTCGGGCACGCTGTCCGAGGCGGCCGCCATCAGCACCCCGTCGGTGGCCGCGTAGAACGTGCCGTGCAGGGCGAGGATCGCGTACGGCAGGGCCGGGCCGTGCCAGGACGTCAGCAGCAGGGCGTACGCCAGCAGCAGGGCTCCGTGGCCGGCCAGGAAGACGCGCCAGCGGCCCCAGCGGTCCGCGAGGCGGCCGAGGGGCACGGCCAGCAGGAGGAACGCGGCGGCCGTCCCGAGCGGGAGGAGGGCGAACCAGCGGTCCGGGACGCCGAGCCGGCGTTGCAGCAGCAGGTAGACGAAGGAGTCGCTGACCGTCGCGAGGCCGAGGAGCAGCGCGCACACGGTGAGCCGGCGCAGGTCCCGGTGGGCGAGCAGGGCGAGCGCCGCGCGCAGGGTGGGACGGACGGCCGGGGCAGCCGCCTCGCCACGGCCTCCCGGCACGAACAGCACCAGCACCAGGACCCCGGTCACCGCCACGCAGAAGCTCACCGTGAACACCGCGTCGTAGCCGTCCACCGTCGCCCGCAGGATCAGGAACGCGGCGAGCGGGCCGAGCAGCGCGCCCGCCGTGTCCATCGCCCGGTGCACGCCGAAGGCGCGGCCGCGGGTCTCCGGGGTGCTGGAGAGCGAGATGAGGGCGTCGCGCGGTGCCGTGCGCAGGCCCTTGCCGGTGCGGTCCGCGGCCAGCACCAGGCCGATGGGGGTGAGGGTGTGGGCGACCAGCAGCAGGGGCTTGCACAGCGCGGAGAGCGCGTAGCCCGCGCCCGCCACCCACTTGTGCCGGCCGCCGCCGCGGTCGGCGAGATGGCCGCCGACCAGGCGGACGACCGCCGAGAAGCCGTTGTAGACGCCGTCCAGGAGGCCGAAGCCCAGCGGGGACAGGCCAAGCCCCGCCACCAGGTACAGCGGCAGGACCGCCGTCACCATCTCCGAGGACACGTCCGTGATCAGGCTGACCGTGCCGAGGGCGAGGACGGTGGGGGCGACCGCGGTGCGGTACCGCCCGGCCGGTGCGGGCCGGGCGGTACCTTCCGCGGACGCCGCCGGGGTGCTCGCGCGGCTGTCCGCTACGTACACGTCAGGACGCCCAGATCCCGGTGATGTCGTCGGCCGAGGCCGCGTTGCCCGCGTGCGCGCTCAGGCCCTGGGTGTCCTCCAGGGTGCGCAGCAGGTCGTAGTGGTTGTAGGTGGTGGCGGAGGTGGCGCCCGCCTTGACCGGCTGGCCGTACAGGACCGTCGGGATGCGGTTGCCGGCCAGGCGGTTGTCCTCGTCCATGGTGACGACGAGGAGGCTGTTGTGGGTCTTGGCCCAGGTCGCGTACGCGCCGAGCTTGTTCTTCAGCCAGGTGTCGCCGGTGGACACCGAGCAGTCGTGCATGTCGCTGCACAGGTTGGGGGTGACGAAGGAGAGCTGGGGCAGGGTGGTGTAGTCGGTGGGGAACTGGGTGAACGTCTTGGCGGTCGACGTCGGGACGTTGCTGAAGCCGAACCACGGGTTGTGCTTGCGCGCGTAGTCGCCGCTGCTGCACGTGGTCGAGCCCTGGCTGGGCAGGGTCTCGTTGTAGCTGGCCCAGGTGCGGCCGGCCGCGAGCTGCTCGGAGGCGAGGTTCGCCGCCTTGGAGAAGCCCGCGGTGTAGCAGCCGTCGTCGGTGATGCCCTGGGTGGCGCCGGAGAACAGGGCGAAGTAGTTGGGCTGGCTCGGGTGGGTCTCGGCGTACATCTGGGTCAGGTTGGCGCCGCCGGCCGCCAGCGAGTTGATGTACGGGGCGCTGGACGAGCCGATGACCTGGCTGTACGCGTGGTTCTCGAAGACCACGACGATCACGTGGTCCGGGGCCGGTACGGCGCTCGCGGCGTGCGCGGACGTGCCGCCGAGCCCGGTCCACAGGCCGACCGCGGCCGCGGTGAGGGCGGTGGCGGAGGCCACCGCGGTACGGGCTCGGCGCAGCGTCGCCGAACGTGCGGAACTGCCGGACACATCAACCTCCGGTGCTGGGGAAGGGTGGGAGGGGATCGGTGGCGGTGCGGACAGAGCATGCACACGCCAACAATCGCCCGCCCCACCGCACCCGGCCGGACGGATGAAGACCGGGTGAACTGCTCCCGTCACGAACACCCCCGCGGCCGGGCGACGGCATCTCGCACCGCCGCGGCCGAGGACCGTGCGGCACGGTGTCCGCGGCGGAGCGCCCGCGCCTCTAGCCGCCCCACGTCCACGTCGTCTGGCTGAACGGCTCGCCCTTGCCGAAGCCGAGGACCTTGCGCGGCCGCACTGCGAAGACCAGGGCGCGGCCCGGCCCGTGGTGGAAGTGGCCGTCGGCCACCTCGTAGTGCCAGGACGGGCCGTACTTCGCCTCCCAGGCCGCCGCCAGCTCGCGCAGCCGGCCGTCGTCGGTGACCCGCACCGCCTCGCCCTCGACCGTCAGGTCGTACCCCCGGGTCCAGCTGTCGGTGCCGGTGGTCAGGACGACGTGCGGGTTCCCGGCGAGGTTGCGCGCCTTGCGCTCGCCGGGGCCGGTGCTGAAGTGCAGGGCGCCGCCCTGCCACACCGCGATCAGCGGGGTGACGTGCGGCCGCCCGTCCGGCCGTACCGTGGACAGCCAGAACAGCCCGGCGCCGGTGAGCAGCCGTTCCGCCTCCGCCCAGTCACGGGCCCGGGCGCCGGGGCTGCTGTAGCGGGCGTCCAGCACACCCTCGGGTTCGCGCATGATGCCTCCTTCGGTCCTGCTGCCGGTGCACACCCGGTGAGGACCACGATCGCGCCGCGAACTCATCGGCGCCCGTGACCGGGTCTGCGGTTAGGCTCTGGCGTGGACGACCTTGATCCGGTTCGCGATCCGATGGGAGGCCGCGGATGACGCCGGGGCGCAGGAGCAGTACCTTCACGCGACTGCTGCGGCACGGCTTCACCGATGCCTCGGCCGCCGAGCAGTTGCTCGACGGCCCCGAACTGGCGGCCGTGCGCGACGATCCGGTGCTCCTGGAGGCACTCGGTGCCACCGCCGACCCGGATCTCGCCCTCGACGGGCTGGTACGGCTGCTGGAGGCCCAGCCCGGCCCCACCGCCCACCGTGAACTGCTCGACACCCTGATAGCGGCCAAGCCGCTGCGGGACCGTCTGCTGGGCGTCCTCGGCGCCTCCGCCGCGCTCGCCGACCACCTGGCCCGGCACCCGCGGGACTGGGAGGCGCTGGTCACCTACGAGCCCCGCGACCTGCACCCCGGCGTCCCGGAGTTCGAACGCGGCCTGGCGGAGGCCGGCGACCCGGTCGGCCTGCGGGTCGCCTACCGGCGCTGCCTGCTGTCCATCGCCGCCCGGGACGTGTGCGGCACCATCGACGTCGCCCAGACCGCCGCCGAGCTGGCCGACCTCGCCACCGCCACCCTGCGCGCCGCCCTCGCCCTCGCCGAGCGGGCCGCGCCCGAGGACGCCGCCGCCTGCCGGCTCGCGGTGATCGCCATGGGCAAGTGCGGCGGCCACGAACTGAACTACGTCTCCGACGTCGACGTCATCTTCGTCGCGGAGGCCGCCGAGGCCGCGGCGGGCGACGACGAGGCCAAGGCCCTGCGCTCGGCCACCAGGCTCGCCTCGCACATGATGCGGATCTGCTCCGAGACCACGGTGGAGGGCTCGATCTGGCCGGTCGACGCCAATCTCCGGCCCGAGGGCCGCAACGGTCCCCTGGTGCGCACCCTGAGCAGCCACCTCGCCTACTACCAGCGGTGGGCCAAGACCTGGGAGTTCCAGGCCCTGCTCAAGGCCCGCCCGGTCGCCGGCGACCCCGGCCTGGGCCAGGAGTACCTCGACGCCCTCGAACCGATGGTCTGGAAGGCAGCCGAGCGCGACAACTTCGTCGCCGACGTGCAGCAGATGCGCCGCCGGGTGGTGGAGAACATCCCCGTCTCCGAGGTCGACCGCGAGCTGAAGCTCGGCCCCGGCGGACTGCGCGACGTCGAATTCGCCGTCCAGCTCCTCCAGCTGGTGCACGGGCGCGCCGACGCCACCGTCCGCTCCGGCACCACCCTGGTCGCCCTCCAGGCCCTCGCCGCGGGCGGCTACGTGGGCCGTGCCGACGCCACCCAGCTCGACGACGCCTACCGCTTCCTGCGCTCCATGGAGCACCGCATCCAGCTCTACCGGCTGCGCCGCACCCACCTGGTCCCCGAGGACCAGGCCGACCTGCGCCGCCTCGGCCGCTCCCTGGGCCTGCGCACCGATCCGGTGGCCGAGCTGACCCGCGAGTGGAAACGGCACACCGGTGTCGTACGGCGCCTGCACGAGAAGCTCTTCTACCGCCCGCTGCTCGACGCGGTCGCCCAACTCGGGCCGGGCGAGGCGAGACTGAGCCCGAAGGCGGCCCGGGAACGGCTGGAGGCGCTCGGCTACGCCGACCCCGCCGCCGCCCTGCGCCACCTGGAGGCCCTCGCCTCGGGCGTCACCCGCAAGGCCGCCATCCAGCGCACCCTGCTGCCCGTCCTGCTGGGCTGGTTCGCCGACTCCGCCGACCCGGACGCGGGCCTGCTGAACTTCCGCAAGGTCTCCGACGCCCTCGGCAAGACCCCGTGGTACCTGCGGCTGCTCAGGGACGAGGGCGCCGCCGCCGAGAACCTCGCGCGGGTCCTGTCGGCCGGCCGGCTCGCCCCCGACCTGCTGATGCGCGCGCCCGAGGCGGTCGCGCTGCTCGGCGACGGCGAGGGCGCGGCCCGGGAGGGCGGCGGACCCGGCGGCGGCCTCGAACCCCGCGGGCGCGCCCAGCTGGAGCGGGAGACCCTCGCCGCCGTCGGCCGCGCCGACAACGCCGCTGACGGCGTGCGGGCCGCGCGCGGCGTGCGCCGCCGCGAGCTGTTCCGCACGGCGGCCGCCGACATCGTCGACTCCTACGGCACCGAGACCAACCCCGCCGAGGCCGACCAGGGCGCCCTGGTGGACCGGGTCGGCGGCGCGGTCTCCGACCTCACGGCGGCCACCCTCGCCGGCACCCTGCGGGCGGTGGTCCGCGAGGGCTGGGGCGACACCCTGCCGACCCGGTTCACGATCATCGGGATGGGCCGGTTCGGCGGCCACGAGCTGGGCTACGGCTCCGACGCGGACGTGCTGTTCGTGCACGAGCCGCAGGACGGCGTGCCCGAGCGGGAGGCCGCCGACGCGGCCAACAAGGTGGTCTCCGAGATGCGGCGGCTGCTCCAGATCCCCAGCGCCGACCCGCCGTTGCTGATCGACGCCGATCTGCGGCCCGAGGGCAAGTCAGGGCCGCTGGTGCGCACCCTCAAGTCCTACGAGGCGTACTACCGCCGGTGGTCGCTGATCTGGGAGTCCCAGGCCCTGCTGCGGGCCGAACCGGTCGCCGGCGACGAGGAGCTGGGCCGCCGGTTCATCGAACTCGTCGACCCGCTGCGCTATCCGGCGGAGGGGCTCGGCGAGGACGCGGTCCGGGAGATCCGGCGGCTGAAGGCCCGCATGGAGTCCGAACGGCTGCCGCGCGGGACCGACCCCAAACTGCACACCAAGCTCGGGCCCGGCGGCCTGTCCGACGTGGAGTGGACCGTGCAACTGCTCCAGTTGCGGCACGGCTGGGCCGAACCGGGACTGCGCACCACCCGGACCCGTGAGGCGCTGGCCGCGGCGTGCGCGGCGGGGCTGCTGGGCGCCGAGGAGGCCGAGACCCTGGACGAGGCGTGGGTGCTGGCCACGCGGGTGCGCAACGCGGTGATGCTGGTGCGCGGGCGGGCCGGCGACACGTTTCCGCCCGAGATCCGGGAACTGGCCGCGGTCGGCCGGTACCTGGGGTACGGGGACGGGCACGCCGGGGACATGCTCGACGCGTACCGGCGGACGGCGCGGCGGGCCCGGGTGGTGGTGGACGAGCTCTTCTACGGGGCGTAGGCGCAGCGGCCGCAGGGGTGGCCGACGTCCCGTACGGCGCTGCCCGTACGGGGCGCTGCCCTCACGGGGCCGCCAGCATCGCCCGTGCGTGGTTCATCAGCCCGGCCAGGCCCACCTCGAAGGCCCGGTCCGCGCGGCGGCCGCCCACCGCCGCCAGGGCCTCGGCCAGGCGCGGGGTCGGGGTCCGCGCGGTCAGCTCCCACATCGTCTCCGGCGCCGCCAGGTCCAGCGCCGAGCCCAGCACCAGGTTCTCCAGGGCGATCAGCAGCGGCATGACCTCCGCGGCGGCGAAGCCCGCGTCCAGCAGCACCGTGACCGCGCGCTCGTACTGCTCCAGCACCCTGGGGGCCCGCACCGGCGAGGTCATCAGGAGCGGGATCGCCTTCGGGTGCGCGGCGAACGCGGCCCGGTAGGAACGGGCCCAGGCCTCCAGCGCGGTGTCCCAGGGCGCCAGGTCCAGGGTCGCGGGATCGATCACGGCCGCGACGCGCTCGCGCAGCAGTTCGACGATGCCGTCCCGGCCCTCCACGTGGTGGTACAGCGAGCCGGCCTGCGTGCCGAGCCGCCTCGCGATCTGGGGGACGGTGAAGTCGCCCTGCTCGTCCACGAGTTGCAGCGCCGTCGTGGTGATCCGCTCCCGGTCCAGGAGCGGGGTGCGCGGCCGTCCCATCAGTGTGTTCTCTCCCGTGGGTGTGAAAAGGGGGCTTCCCGGATGTCCAGGAGGAGGCTACATTGCCAAAACCGAAAGGCTTTAGATTTACGGGTCCGGGGCAGCGCCTGCCCCGGTAGCGCCGGTCACCCCGCACGCCCGGAACCCTCCCGTCCGCCGCGCTCGAAGGGCTCCCCGCCATGTCCGTCACCGCCCGCGAGGAGAGCACGCCACCCGACGTGGCCACGCTCCGCTCCGGCTCGCTCGGCACCGCCGACATCGCCTTCTTCGTCATCTCCGCCGCCGCCCCGCTCACCGTGATGGCCGGCGTCGCCCCGCTCGCCGTCCTGCTCGGCGGCATCGGCGCCCCGGCCGGCTACCTGATCGCCGGCATCACCCTCACGGTCTTCGCCGTCGGCTTCACCACCATGAGCCGCCACGTCAGGAGCGGCGGCGCGTTCTACGCGTACATCACCCGCGGCCTCGGCCGCCCCGTCGGCATCGGCGCCGCGCTGCTCGCGCTGATCGGCTACAACGGCATGGAGATCGGCGTCTACGGCCTGCTCGGCAGCGCCGGCCGGGACACCGCGAAGGCCCTCTTCGGCATCGACGTCCCGTGGCTGCCGATCGCCCTCGCCGGACTGCTCCTCATCGGCTACGGCGGCTACCGCTCCATCGAGTTCGGCGCCAAGCTGCTCGGCGTGCTGCTGGTCGCCGAGACCGGCATCCTGGTCCTGCTCGCGGGCGGCGTGCTGGTCAAGGGCGGCGCCCACGGGCTGTCCGGCGCCTCCTTCGCCCCGGACCACGTGTTCGTCTCCGGCACGGCCGTCGTCCTGGCCTTCGCCTTCGCCGCGTTCACCGGCTTCGAGTCGACCGTCATCTACCGCCGCGAGGCCCGCGACCCCGAGCGCACCGTGCCGCGCGCCACCTACGCGGCCGTCGCCTTCCTCGGCCTCTTCTACGCGCTCATGGTGTGGATCGTCATCCAGGCCTTCGGCGACCGGGAGGTCCTCGCGGCCGCGGCCGAGGACCCGGGCGGCCTCTTCTTCACCGCGATCACCACCTACGTCGGCGGCTGGGCGGCCGACCTGATGCACGTCTTCATCGTGACCAGCATCATCGCCTCGCTGCTCGCCTTCCACAACGCCATCAACCGCTACGTCCTCGCGCTCGCCGAGGAAGGCGTGCTGCCCCGAAGGCTCGGCACGATCCACCCGCGGCACCGCTCCCCGTACCTGGCCGGCGCCGCGCAGACCGTCGTCGGCCTGCTGGTCGTGCTCGGCTTCTGGGCGGCCGGCGCCGACCCGTACAACCAGCTGCTGCTGTGGGTCAACACCCCCGGAATGATCGGCCTGTTCGCGCTGCAGCTGCTCGCCGCGATCGCGGTGCCCTGCTACTTCCGCCGGGTCCGGCACGACGAGGGCACACTGCGCACCGTGGTGGCCCCGTCCGTCGCCGCCGTCCTGCTGGCCACCGCCATAGGGCTGGTCGTCACCCACATCGACGTGTTCACGGGTGCCTCCACCACCGTCAACACGGTCCTCATCGTCATCGCCCCCGCCGTCTTCGTCGCGGGCCTCGGCCTCGCCTGGTGGCTGCGCCGCCAACGTCCCTCCGTGTACGCGGACTTCGCCGCCGAGCCCGCCGAGCCCGCCGAGCCCGCCGAGCCCGCTCCTCCCGTCCGGCCCGCCGTGGCCGCCGAGCCGGCCGAATGACCCCCCACAGCGAAGGAGTTCACCCCGTCATGACCGCCGCCCCCGATCTGGTCCTCACCGGCGCCCGGATCCGCACCCTCGACCCGGCCCGTCCGTCCGCCACCGCCGTCGCCGTCCGGGACGGCGTGATCGCCGCCGTCGGGGACGAAGCCGACGTGCGCGACTGGCGCGGGCCGCGCACGGAGGTGGTGTCCCTGCACGGCGCCCACCTCGTGCCCGGCCTGGTGGACGCGCACAGCCACCCGGTGTGGGGCCTGGACATGGCGGCGGGCACGGACCTGTCGGCGGTGCGGGACCTGGCCGGACTGCGGGCGGCACTGGCCGCGGCGGACCGCACCGACGGGTGGGTGACCGGGTACGGCCTCGACCACAACGCGTTCGAGGGCCGCGGCGTCCACCACGACCTGGTGGCCGAGGTGCTCGGCGCCACCCCGGCCTTCCTGCGCCTGTACGACGGCCACTCCGCCCTCGCCAGCCCCGCGGCGCTGGCCGCGGCCGCCGTCACCGGGCCGCGGACGTTCGCCCAGCGCGCGCAGGTGGTCTGCGACGACGCGGGGCGGCCGACCGGGCACCTCGTGGAACACGCGGCGATGGACCTGGTCGAGCGGATCCTGCCCCGCCCGTCGTACGCCGAGCGCCGTGCGCGGCTCGTCGAACTGCTCGGCGCGATGGCGGCCACCGGCCTGACCGGGGCCCACGTGATGGACGCCGGGGACGCGGAGCTGGTCGGGGCGGTGGCACGGGAGACGGTGCTGCCGCTGCGGCTGCGGTTCGCGCCCTGGTGCATGCCGGGCGTGGACGAGGCCGGGCTGGCGGAGCTGGTCGCCGGGCAGGGCCTGGGCGGGCGGCACTGGATCGTGGACGGCGTCAAGTTCTTCATGGACGGGACGGTGGAGGGCGGCACGGCCTGGCTGGAGCACGCGGACTGCCACGGGCAGGGGACCGAGGCCCTGTGGCCGGACCCGGAGGCGTACGCGGCGGCGGTTCGGGCGCTGCACACGGCCGGGGTGCGCACGGCGACGCACGCGATCGGGGACGCGGCCGTGCGGCATGTCCTGGACGTGGTGGCGGGGCTGGGCGCGGACGCGGCGGGCCGGCACCGGGTGGAGCACATCGAGACCGCCCCGGACGACCTGCTGCCCCGGTTCGCCGAGCTGGGGGTGGCGGCGTCGATGCAGCCGCCGCACACGGCGTACACGAGGGCCGACGGCACCGACGAGTGGTCCCGCCGTCTGGGCGCCGGGCGCGCGGCCCACGCCTGGCGCCTGCGCGACCTGCGGGACGCCGGGGCGACGGTCGCGCTGGGCTCGGACTGGCCGATCGCCCACCACGACGTACGGGCCGTGCTCGCCACCGCCCGCGCCCCGCGCGGCGCCGCGTCCGCCCGCGCGGGCCTGACCGGCCTGGAGGCACTGGAGGGCTGCACCACCCACGCGGCACGCGCGGCGGGCGAGTGGGCGGTGGCGGGCCGGATCGCGCCGGGACACCGGGCCGACCTGACCGCCTTCGGCCTCGACCCGGTCGCGGCACCCGCGGACGAGCTGGCCCAGGCCCCGGTACGGCTGACGGTGACCGGCGGCCACGTGGTGCACCGGGGGGAGTGAGGCCCGGGGGAGCGCGGTCCCGGTCGTGCCGCCGCCGCATGCCCGGCTGCGCCGGCGGCGGCGCGCGCTCGCCGGGACCGGGCTACGTCCGTCTCGGCAGCGCGTAGGGCAGCGTGCCGTACCACAGGCGGGCCGTCAGGAAGCCGAACGTCAGGCAGAGCATGCCGCCCACCGCGTCCAGCCAGAAGTGGTTGGCCGTGGCGACGATGACCAGCAGGGTCGTCGTCGGGTAGAGCAGCCCCAGTACCCGTGCCCACGGCACCGAGGCCAGCGCGAAGACCGTCAGGCCGCACCACAGGGACCAGCCGATGTGCATGGACGGCATCGCGGCGTACTGGTTGGACATGTGTTTCAGGTCGCCGGAGGCCATCGAACCCCAGGTGTGGTGGAGCGTCACCGTGTCGACGAACAGGCCGCCGGTCGTCAGCCGCGGCGGGGCGAGCGGGAACAGGTAGTAGCCGAGGAGGGCCACGCCGGTCGTCGCGAAGAGGGCGAGACGGGCCGCCGCGTACCGGCCCGGATGACTGCGGTAGAGCCACACCAGCACACCCAGCGTCACCACGAAGTGCAGGGTCGCGTAGTAGTAGTTCATCCCGATGATCAGCCAAGTCACCGAGTTCACGGCATGGTTGACCGAGGCCTCGACGGCGATGCCCAGCAGGTGCTCGGCCCGCCAGATCCAGTCCGCGTTGCGCAGCGCCTGCGCCTTCTGTTCCGGGACCGCGTTGCGGATGAGCGAGTAGATCCAGTAACTCACCGCGATCAGCAGGATCTCGAACCACAGCCGGGGCCGGCGCGGGGTGCGAAGGCGCCGCAGGAAACCCTGGTCTCCTTCGCCCGTGACGGTCCGCGGAAGGGTCTGTTGTGCGCGACCTTCCGGCTCTGTCACGGTCGAGTCACTCATAGGCACAGAGTCTGCCAGAAAAGACGTCTTCGACAGATCATCCCAAGGTCGGGTCCACCACGCATGTCCGTCAGGGTCGGTTGGCGCGGTCCCGGTCTCCCGGTGCCGACGCCGTAGAACCGCGTACCACCAATTCCGGCATGAAAACGAACTCACTGTGCGGAGCGGGCGTCCCGCCGATCTCCTCCAGCAGGGTGCGCACCGCCGCCTGCCCCATCGCCGGGACCGGCTTGCGGATCGTGGTGAGCGGCGGATCGGTGAAGGCGATCAGCGGCGAGTCGTCGAAACCGACGACGGAGACATCCCGCGGGACGTCCAGACCGCGCTGCCGGGCCGCCCGTATCGCGCCGAGCGCCATCATGTCGCTGGCGCAGACGATCGCGGTGCAGTCGCGGTCGATGAGCGCCGTGGTCGCCGCCTGGCCGCCCTCCAGTGTGTACAGGGAGTGCTGGACCAGCTCGGTCTCGATGGTCGCGGCCGGCAGCCCCAACTGGTCCTGCACGGCCCGCACGAAGCCCTCGATCTTGCGCTGCACGGGGACGAAGCGCTTCGGGCCGAGGGCGAGGCCGATGCGGGTGTGGCCGAGCGAGGCGAGGTGGGTGACGGCCAGGGTCATCGCGGCCCGGTCGTCGGGGGAGATGAACGGCGCCTGCACCTTGGGCGAGAAGCCGTCCACCAGGACGTACGGCACGCCCTGCGCCCGCAGCCGCTCGTAGCGCTGCATGTCGGCGGTGGTGTCCGCGTGCAGGCCGGAGACGTAGATGATGCCCGCGACCCCGCGGTCCACCAGCATCTCGGTCAGCTCGTCCTCCGTGGACCCGCCGGGGGTCTGGGTGGCGAGCACCGGGGTGTACCCCTGCCGGGTCAAGGCCTGGCCGATGACCTGGGCCAGGGCCGGGAATATCGGGTTCTCCAGCTCGGGGGTGATCAGCCCCACCAGCCCCTCGCTGCGCTGCCGCAGCCGTACCGGACGTTCGTAGCCGAGCACGTCCAGGGCGGCGAGCACGGACTGGCGGGTGGTGGCGGCGACGCCCGGCTTCCCGTTGAGGACCCGGCTGACGGTCGCCTCGCTCACCCCCGCCTGCGCTGCGATGTCGGCAAGCCGTGTGGTCACGGCACTGGACTGTACCGGCCGTATGTCCCCCTGCACACCGATCGGGCGCCTGATGCGGCCTGGGGGGCGGCCCGGGGCGGGCTGCTGCGTCATCGCACTCCCTCGTGAAACGTGATGGCAAGAGCTTGCAGAGTCTTGCACAAGTGGCCCCCGTAGCGCTCTACCGCCGTAAACAACCAGCAAGCAAGCGTCGCCCGGCGGTCGCCGACAGGTCACGCGCGGATAACTTCGGAGATCTCTTGCACTTTTTTGCTGCAAGGTCTTTCGTCGCGCTTACATCGCTGTTACGTTCCCTGACGCCCGGCCGCCGCAAAGGCGCTGTCGGCACGACAGCGAGGACGGCGGACGGGGCCGCCCTCGCATCACTCGGGCTTTTCACCCTCAAGGAGAACTCATGCGGCGTGGCATAGCGGCCTCCGCGCTGGTGGCGTCCCTCGCCCTCACGGCGACGGCGTGCGGCGGGAGCGACAGCGACAGCAAGTCGGACGGCCCGGTCACCATCACCTGGTGGGACACCTCCAACGCCACCAATGAGGCGCCGACGTACAAGGCCCTGGTCAAGGAGTTCGAGGCCGCGAACAAGGGCATCAAGGTCAACTACGTCGACGTCCAGTTCGACCAGGCGCAGAACAAGTTCGACACGGCGGCCCAGTCCGGCAAGGGCGCCCCCGACGTGCTGCGCTCCGAGGTCGGCTGGACCCCCGCCTTCGCCAAGGCCGGCTACTTCCTGCCGCTGGACGGGACCAGTGCCCTCGCGGACAAGGACAAGTTCCAGCCCAGCCTGATGACGCAGGCCCAGTACGAGGGCAAGACCTACGGTGTCCCGCTGGTCACCGACACCCTCGCGCTCGTCTACAACAAGGCCCTGCTGAAGAAGGCCGGCATCACCGAGGCCCCGAAGACCTGGGACGAGGTGCGGACGGACGCCGCCAAGATCCAGGACAAGGCCAAGGTCACCGGCTACTGGGGTCCCGAGGCCGCGTACTACACGCAGCCCTTCCTGTACGGCGAGGGCACCGACATGGTCGACGCCTCCGCCAAGAAGATCACCCTCACCTCGGCGGCGGCCAAGAAGGGCTACCAGACCTGGCTGGACCTCTACTCCGGCAAGGGCCTGCAGAAGGCGGACACCACCGCCGACGCCTACGCCCACCGCCAGGACGCCTTCGTCAACGGCAAGGTCGCCATGACCATGGAGGGCCCCTGGGAGATCACCAACTTCTACAAGGGCTCCGCGTTCGCCGACAAGTCCAACCTCGGCATCGCCACCGTCCCGGCCGGCTCCACCGGCAAGGCGGGCGCCCCGACCGGCGGCCACAACCTCTCCATCTACGCCGGCATCGACAAGGCCCACCAGGAAGCCGCCGAGAAGTTCGTCGCCTTCATGACGTCCGCCAAGACGCAGACGCAGATCGCCCTGAAGAACTCCACCCTGCCGACCCGCTCCGACGCGTACACCGCCGAGGTCAAGTCCGACCCGGGCATCGCCGGCTACCAGGCCGTCCTGTCCTCCGCGCAGCCGCGCCCGGCGCTCGCCGAGTACTCCTCCCTGTGGGGCCCGGTCGGCACCGAGCTGACCAAGGTCGCCGGCGGCAAGGAGTCCCTCGACAAGGGACTGGGCAACGCCGAACTCGGGGTCGAGAAGCTCGTCCCCGACTTCAGCAAGTAAGCCCGGACGGCCGCCGGATCCCCTCCCGGAACGCGGGGGAGGGTCCGGCGGCCACCGGCCTGTGCCCAGCCCGACCCCGGAAAACCCAGAAGGTGCCGAACCATGACAGTCGCCATCGACCGCGCGACCGGCAAGCGCCACGGCGACCGCGCGCCCCGCCCCGGGCTGGGCCAGCGGATCCGCAGCAGCTACCAGAAGTACTGGTACGCCTACGCGATGGTCGCCCCCGTGGCCGTCGTGCTCGGGGCGCTCGTCGTCTACCCGCTGGTGTACGGCTTCTACCTGACGCTGACGGACGCCAACAGCCTCAACACCGCCCGCACCATCGGCGTCAACCACATCGACGCCACCTACAAGTTCATCGGCCTGGACAACTACAAGGACATCCTGTTCGGCCCGACGTCCTACGACCGCTTCTGGTCGCACTTCGTGTGGACGATCGTCTGGACCGCGCTCTGCGTCACCCTGCACTACACCATCGGCCTGGGCCTGGCCCTGCTGCTCAACGAGAAGTTCCGCGGCCGCACCTTCTACCGCATGGTCCTGGTGCTGCCCTGGGCGGTGCCGACCTTCGTCACCGTGTTCGGCTGGCGGTTCATGCTCGCCGACGGCGGCATCGTCAACGCGGCCCTGCACCTCCTCCATCTGCCGCAACCCGACTGGCTGGAGGACACCTTCTGGCAGCGGGCCGCGGCGATCCTCGTCAACACCTGGTGCGGTGTGCCGTTCATGATGCTCTCGCTGCTCGGCGGCCTCCAGGCCATCGACGGCACGCTCTACGAGGCCGCCGAGATGGACGGCGCGAGCGCCTGGCAGCGCTTCCGGTACGTCACCCTGCCCGGCCTGCGGTCCGTCAGCTCCACGGTGGTCCTGCTCGGCATCATCTGGACCTTCAACCAGTTCGCCGTCATCTTCCTGCTGTTCGGCAACACCGCCCCGGACGCGCAGATCCTGGTCACCTGGGCCTACTTCCTCGGCTTCGGACAGCAGCCGCGTGACTTCGCCCAGTCCGCCGCCTACGGCATGCTGCTGCTGGCCATCCTGATCGTCTTCACCTCCTTCTACCGCCGCTGGCTCAACCGCAACGACCAGCAGCTCGCGATCTGAGGCAGGAGTTCCCATGAGTACGACCACGGTCAAGACCTCCGCCCAGGTCGCCGAGGAGACCCCCGTGACCCGCAGTCCCCGTGTCCGCCGCCGCGGTGAGCGCGGCCCGCTCGGCACCGCCGTCACCCACGGCATCCTGGGCGTCGCGAGCCTGATCGCGTTCTTCCCGGTCGGCTGGCTGATCTTCCTGTCGCTGGGCCCGGACAAGGACGACTACCTCCATCCGGGCGGCATCTGGCACAAGATGACGCTGGACAACTACTCCTTCGTCCTCCAGCACACCGGCTTCTGGGACTGGTTCAGGACGACGATGATCGTCGTCGGCGGTACGACGGTCATCGGACTGATCCTCGCCTCCACCACCGGCTACGCCGTCTCCCGGATGCGTTTCCCGGGCTACCGCAAGTTCATGTGGCTGCTGCTGGTCACCCAGATGTTCCCGATCGCCGTCCTGATCGTGCCGATGTACCAGATCCTGTCGCGGCTCGGCCTCATCGACAGCTACCTCGGCCTGATCCTGGTCTACTGCACCACCGTCGTCCCCTACACGGCGTGGCTGCTCAAGGGCTACTTCGACACCATTCCCTTCGAGATCGACGAGGCCGGCCGGGTCGACGGGCTCTCGCCGTTCGGCACCTTCTTCCGGCTGATCCTGCCGCTCGCCAAGCCGGGCCTCGCGGTCGCCGCGTTCTACAACTTCCTCACCGCCTTCGGCGAGGTCGCCTTCGCGTCCACGTTCATGCTCAGCGACGACAAGTACACGTTCGCGGTGGGGCTCCAGAGCTTCATCAGCGAGCACGACGCGCAGCGGAACCTGATGACCGCGACGGCCGTGCTGATCGCGATACCGGTCGCCGTGTTCTTCTACCTCGTGCAGAAGAACCTGGTGACCGGGCTCACCGCGGGCGGCACGAAGGGGTAGCGCGCCGGTTCACCGGCGCCCCGCAAGGGGCGCGGGGAACTGCGCGACCAGCCCCGACGGCGCCGCACCCGAAACCCGAGGCGGCCGCGATGTCCATCCGACCCCGCTGACACCGCGGCCGTCTCGTCATCACCGATCCACGCACGCTTGATCCGATGACCCCTTCACGTACCAAGGACGCCATGAGCCAGCAGCACTCCGCCATCGCCCCGGCACCGAACCCCGCCAAAGCCAAGCGCAGCGACTGGTGGCGGGACGCGGTGATCTACCAGGTCTATCCGCGCAGCTTCGCCGACAGCAACGGCGACGGGATGGGCGACCTGGAAGGTGTGCGTTCCAGACTTCCCTACCTGCGTGACCTCGGCGTGGACGCCGTGTGGCTCAGCCCCTTCTACGCCTCCCCGCAGGCCGACGCCGGCTACGACGTCGCCGACTACCGGGCCGTGGACCCGATGTTCGGCAACCTGCTCGACGCGGACGCGCTGATCCGGGACGCGCACGGGCTGGGCCTGAGGATCATCGTCGACCTGGTCCCGAACCACTCCTCCGACCAGCACGAGTGGTTCAGGCGGGCGCTGGCGGAGGGCCCCGGCTCGCCGTCGCGGGACCGCTACCACTTCCGTCCGGGCAAGGGCGAGAACGGCGAACTGCCGCCCAACGACTGGGAGTCCATCTTCGGCGGACCGGCCTGGACGCGGGTTCCGGACGGCGAGTGGTACCTGCACCTGTTCGCCCCCGAGCAGCCCGACTTCAACTGGGAGCACCCGGCCGTCGGCGACGAGTTCCGCTCCATCCTGCGTTTCTGGCTGGACATGGGCGTGGACGGCTTCCGCATCGACGTGGCGCACGGCCTGGTGAAGGCGGAGGGCCTGCCGGACCTCGGCGGCGCCGACCAGCTGAAGCTGCTGGGCAACGATGTCATGCCGTTCTTCGACCAGGACGGCGTGCACGAGATCTACCGGCAGTGGCGGCACGTCCTCGACGAGTATGCGGGCGAGCAGATCTTCGTCGCCGAGGCCTGGACGCCGACCGTGGAGCGCACCGCGAACTACGTCCGCCCGGACGAGCTGCACCAGGCCTTCAACTTCCAGTACCTGAGCACCGCCTGGGACGCGAGGGAACTGCGCACGGTCATCGACCGCACCCTGGAGGCGATGCGCCCGGTCGGCGCCCCCGCCACCTGGGTCCTGTCCAACCACGATGTCACCCGGCACGCCACCCGCTTCGCCAACCCGCCCGGTCTCGGCACCCAGATCCGCACGGCCGGGGACCGCGAGCTGGGCCTGCGCAGGGCGCGGGCGGCCACCCTGGTGATGCTGGCGCTGCCCGGCTCGGCCTACGTCTACCAGGGCGAGGAGCTGGGCCTCCCGGACGTCGTCGACCTGCCCGACGAGGTCCGCCAGGATCCGGCGTACTTCCGCGGCGCGGGCCAGGACGGCTTCCGGGACGGCTGCCGGGTACCGATCCCCTGGACGCGGGAGGGGTCGTCGTACGGCTTCGGCGACGGGGGCAGCTGGCTTCCGCAGCCCGCGGGCTGGGGTGAGCTGAGCATCGAGGCGCAGAGCGGGGAGGCCGGTTCCACCCTGGAGCTGTACCGCGCCGCGCTGCACCTGCGGCGCACCCAGGCGGACCTGGGCGCGGGCGAGTCGGTGGAGTGGCTGCGGGCCGCGGACGGCGTGCTCGCCTTCAGGCGCGGGGAGTTCGTGTGCGTGGCGAACACCGGCGGGGAGTCGGTGACCACTCCGGCGTACGGCCGGGTGCTGCTGGCCAGCGGTGAGATCACCGAGGCGGACGGCGAGGCGAAGCTGCCGGCCGACACCACCGTGTGGTGGACGACCGCCTGACGGTCCGTCACGCGATAATTTATTGCGGCAACTTCTGAGGGCCCGCTACCCATCCGGGGAGCGGGCCCTTAACATCTGCGCAACCGCAAGGTTTCAGCAACCTTTCAGCAAGAGCCTTCATCGGCGCCTTCAATGACGAAGGAACCCCCACATGGCACCCAAGATCCTCTCCGCCGCGCTGGCGCTGGCCGCCTGCAGCGTTGTCATGACCCCGTCCGTCGCGGCGGCCTCGCCGCCCGGCACCAAGGACGTCACCGCCGTCCTCTTCGAGTGGAAGTACGCCTCGGTCGCCAAGGAGTGCACCGCCACCCTGGGCCCCGCGGGCTACGGATACGTCCAGGTCTCACCGCCCGCCGAGCACATACAGGGCTCCCAGTGGTGGACCTCCTACCAGCCGGTGTCGTACAAGATCGCGGGCCGCCTCGGCGACCGCGCGGCCTTCCAGAACATGGTGAACACCTGCCACGCGGCCGGTGTGAAGGTGGTCGTCGACTCGGTGATCAACCACATGTCGGCGGGCAGCGGCACCGGCACCGGCGGCTCGTCGTACACCAAGTACGACTACCCGGGCCTGTACTCCTCCTACGACTTCGACGACTGCACCGCGCCGGTCTCGAACTACGCCGACCGCTGGAACGTCCAGCACTGCGAACTCGTCGGCCTCGCCGACCTGGACACCGGCGAGGAGTACGTCCGCAAGACCATCGCCGGATACCTGAACGACCTGCTGAGCCTCGGCGTCGACGGGTTCCGCATCGACGCGGCCAAGCACATCCCGGCCGAGGACCTCGCCAACATCAAGTCCCGGCTCACCAACCCGTCGGCGTACTGGAAGCAGGAGGTCATCTACGGCGCCGGCGAGGCCGTCCAGCCCACCGAGTACACCGGCAACGGGGACGTCCAGGAGTTCCGCTACGCCTACGACCTCAAGCGCGTCTTCAACAACGAGAACCTCGCCTACCTCAAGAACTACGGCGAGGGCTGGGGATACCTGAGCAGCTCGGTCGCCGGGGTCTTCGTCGACAACCACGACACCGAGCGCAACGGCTCGACGCTCAACTACAAGGACGGCGCCAACTACACCCTGGCCAACGTCTTCATGCTCGCCTATCCCTACGGCGCCCCGGACATCAACTCCGGCTACGAATGGAGCGACGCCGACGCCGGCCCGCCCAACGGCGGCACGGTCAACGCCTGCTGGCAGGACGGCTGGAAGTGCCAGCACGCCTGGCCGGAGATCATCCGCATGGTCGCCTTCCGCAACGCGACCCGCGGCCAGGCGGTGACGAACTGGTGGGACGACGGCGCCGACGCGATCGCCTTCGGGCGGGGCGCGAAGGGGTTCGTGGCGATCAACCACGAGACCGGCTCGCTCACCCGGACCTACCAGACGTCCCTGCCGGCGGGCACCTACTGCAACGTGCAGAACAACACGAGCGTGACGGTGAACGGCTCCGGGCAGTTCACCGCGACCCTCGGCGCCAACACGGCCCTCGCGGTCTACGCCGGGAAGTCGGCCTGCTGACCGGTGTCCGGCGGCTCGCGCCGCCGGACACGGCACGCGGGCGGCGGGGGCACGGCCCTGACGGCCGCGGCCCCGCCGCCCCTGCCGGGCCCGGTCAGTCGGTCACGTCGACGTGCCTGGCCAGCGCGGTGACCGACAGGTCGCCGTGGTCGACCCACTGCGGGAAGGCCAGCGTCTTGTGCTGGGTGGCGGCGGGCGGGGTGATCTCCAGGTAGGAGGCGTGCGCCGCGCCCGAGGTGCCGGTGTTGGCGTGCGTCCAGGCCACCACGGCCTCGGCGCTCTCGCCGTCCTTCAGGACCAGGGTCTTCTTGCCGGGGTCCTTGGCGTACCAGGTGTCTCCCCAGTGCGTGTGGGCCGCGAGCGCGTGGTGCGCGGTGTTCTCCAGCCCGAGGCCGGGGTAGCCGCGCACCGCGCAGGACCTGCCGCTGAGGTTGCGCAGCCTGATCACGACGCCCTCGTGGTTCATCCCGCCGGCGAGCTGCCGGCCGAAGGTGGCCTTGAGCGCGCCCGCGGAGCAGGTCGACGCCTGTTGCGCGGTGCTCGGGCTCGCGGCCTGCGCCGTGCCCGCCCAGGCGAGGCCCAGGCCGGCGACGGCGGCCACGGCGAGCACCGCGCGGCCGGTCCTGCGGTGGACGCGACGCCCGGCGGTGCGGGTCCGGTCGATGGTGTTCCGGTGATCGTTCACGGTGTCGGTGCTCCACTCGTGTTCCGCGGCGCGGTCGGCGGCGGTAACCGTACCCGCTCCCCACGCCGTCCTCTGGTGACCTACACACGGTTCGATGCGGGATACGGCCGTTTTGTTCACCCGAACCCGGAAAATCTCGCGGCACCGCGCGTGAGGGCCGTGGGCTCGGTGCCGTGGCCGGTCACGAAGGGCACCGGGTGCGCGGCGGCCTCCGGGTTGAAAGTACTTTCCGGGAATTGCAAGACTCTTGCTGTAATCCTTTCGGCGGCGGTACGGTCGCGCGGGGTCGGACCCAAGAGAGCCGCTATCGCTAGGAGTTCACACCGGTGATACATGTCAGACGGGTCGCGGCCGTCGCCGTCGCCGCCCTCGCCGCCGCGCTCGTGCAGCCGCCGGCCGCGCACGCCGCCGCACCGCCCGCACCGCCCTCCGACGCGAGACTCGCCGCCGAGCCCGCCCGGCACGACGACACGCGCGAGCAGTTCTACTTCGTCATGCCGGACCGCTTCGCCAACGGAGACACCGGCAACGACAAGGGCGGCCTCACCGGCTCCCGCCTCTCCACCGGCTACGACCCCACCGACAAGGGCTTCTACCAGGGCGGTGACCTCAAGGGCCTGACCCAGCGGCTCGACTACATCAAGGGCCTCGGCACCACCGCCCTGTGGATGGCCCCGATCTTCAAGAACAAGCCGGTGCAGGGCACCGGGAGCAACGCCTCGGCCGGCTACCACGGTTACTGGATCACCGACTTCACCCAGGTCGACCCGCACTTCGGGACCAACGCGGACCTCAAGACCCTGATCTCCAAGGCGCACGCCAAGGGCATGAAGGTCTTCTTCGACGTCATCACCAACCACACGGCGGACGTCGTCGACTACGACGAGAAGTCCTACGACTACCTCTCCAAGGGCGCCTTCCCCTACCTGACGAAGGACGGCCGGCCCTTCGACGACGCCGACTACGCGGCCGGCGGCAAGGGATTCCCGGCCGTCTCCGCCGCCTCCTTCCCGCGCACGCCGACCGTGACCGGCGACCGCAAGGTGCCGTCCTGGCTCAACGACCCGACGATGTACCACAACCGGGGCGACTCCACCTTCGCCGGCGAGTCCGCGACCTACGGCGACTTCTCCGGCCTCGACGACCTGTGGACCGAGCGTCCCGAGGTCGTCGGCGGCATGGAGAAGATCTACCAGCGCTGGGTGCGCGACTACGACGTCGACGGTTTCCGGATCGACACCGTGAAGAACGTCGACATGGCGTTCTGGACCCAGTGGGCGACCGCGCTCGACCGCTACGCGGCCCGGCACGGCCGCAAGGACTTCTTCATGTTCGGCGAGACCTACTCCGCCGACACCTCGGTCACCTCCCCGTACGTCACCCAGGGACGGCTGGACGCCACCCTCGACTTCCCGTTCCAGGACGCGGCCCGCGCCTACGCCTCCCAGGGCGGCAGCGCGCGGAAGCTGGCGAGCGTCTTCGGCGACGACTACAAGTACACGACCGACAAGGCCAACGCCTACGAGCAGGTCACCTTCCTCGGCAACCACGACATGGGCCGGATCGGGTACTTCCTGCGGCAGGACGACCCCAAGGCCACCGACGCCCAACTGCTGGCCAAGGACCGGCTCGCCAACGAGCTGATGTTCCTCAGCCGCGGCAACCCGGTCGTCTACTACGGCGACGAGCAGGGCTTCACCGGTTCGGGCGGCGACAAGGACGCCCGGCAGACGATGTTCGCCTCGAAGGTCGCCGACTACCTGGACGACGACGAGATCGGCACCGACCGGACCGCCGCGAGCGACGCCTACGACACCAGAGCACCGCTCTACCGGCAGATCAGTGCTCTGTCCAAGCTGCGCGCCGCCAACCCCGCGCTCGCCGACGGCGTGCAGACCGAGCGCTACGCGGCCGACGGGGCCGGCGTCTACGCGTTCACCCGGACGGACGCGAGGACCGGCCAGGAGTACGTCGTCGCCTTCAACAATGCCGGCACGGCGAGGACCGCGGCCTTCACCACCGGCTCCGCCGGCATGCGCTACCGCGCGCTCTACGGCACGGACACCACCGTGACCTCCGACGCCACGGCCCGGCTGACCGTCACCGTCCCGGCCGGCTCCGCCTTCGTCTACAAGGCCGCGGGCCCCCTCGACCAGCCCGCCGCCCGCCCGGAGATCACCCTCACCGCCCCGGCCGCGGGCGCCACCGGCACCGTCGAGCTGACCGCCGACGTCACCGGCGGCGCGCTCGACCGGGTCGTCTTCGCCGCCCAGGTCGGCGACGGCAGGTGGACCACGCTCGGCTCCGCCGACCACGCCCCCTACAAGGTCACCCAGACCCTCGACGGCACGCTCCCGGCCGGCACCGCGCTGCGCTACAAGGCGGTCGTCGTCGACATCGCCGGCCACCGCTCCGCCGCCACGGCCGCGAGCACCTCCGGCACCCCGCCCGCCCCAGAGACCCCCACCGCCTCCTCCCGCGACTACGCGGTCGTCCACTACAAGCGCACCGACGGCGACTACGCCGACTGGGGCCTGTACGCCTGGGGCGACATCGCCGACGGCGAGGCGACCACCTGGCCCGCCGGCCACCCGTTCACCGGCCGCGACGCGTACGGAGCCTTCGCCTACGTCAAGCTGAAGCCCGGTGCCTCGACCGTGGGCTTCCTCGTCGTCGACAAGAACGGCGACAAGGACGTCTCCGCCGACCGCTCCGTCGACGTCACCAGGACCGGCGAGGTCTGGATCGAACAGGGGAAGGCGGACGTGATGACCGAACGCCCCGCCTACCCCGCCCAGGACACCACCAAGGCGGTCGTCCACTACCACCGCGCCGACGGCGACTACGACGGCTGGGGCCTGCACGTCTGGACGGGCGCCGCGCACCCCACCGACTGGTCCGCCCCCCTGAAGCCGGTGCGGACCGACGCCTACGGCGCGGTCTTCGAGGTGCCGCTCGCCGACGGCGCCACCGGCCTCAGCTACATCCTCCACAACGGCGACGAGAAGGATCTCCCCGCCGACCAGTCCCTCGACCTCAAGGGGGACGGCCATGAGGTGTGGCTGCTGAACGGCCAGGAAGGACACCTGCTCCCGCAGCCCGCCGGCAGCGCGGCCGCCCTCGACCTGACCACCTCCAAGGCCGTCTGGATCGACCGGGACACGGTCGCCTGGAACGGCGTGGACGGCGCCGCCTCCACCCAGCTCCTGTACTCCCGTGACGGCTCCATCGCCGCCGCGGACGGCGTGCTGACGAGCGACGACGAGCGGTGGCTGCGGCTGACGAGGACCACCCTCACCGACGCGCAGAAGGCCAGGTTCCCGTACCTGAAGGACTACACGGCCTGGTCGGTCGACCCGCGCGACCGGGGCCGGGTGCGCGAGGCGCTCACCGGCCAGCTGGTCGCCTCCCAGCGGGCCGTGAACGGTGCGGTCCTGGCCGCGACCGGCGTCCAGACCGCCGGAGTCCTCGACGACCTGTACGCGGGAGCGACGAAGGCGAGCCTCGGTCCGGTCTTCCGCCACGGCAGGCCGACCCTCTCCGTCTGGGCGCCGACCGCGCAGAGCGTGCGGGCCGAAGTCGGCGGCACCACCGTGGCGATGCGCCGCGACGCCGCCACCGGCGTGTGGTCGGTCACCGGCCCCGGCTCCTGGAAGAACCAGCCCTACCGGTACGTCGTGAAGGTCTGGGCGCCCAGCGTCCGGAAGGTGGTGACCAACAAGGTCACCGACCCCTACTCGGTCGCCCTGACCGCGAACTCCGAGCGCAGCCTCGTCGTCGACCTGGACGACCGTTCCCTCGCCCCCGGCGGCTGGGCCACCTACGCCAAGCCCGCGGCGGTGCCCCTGAGGGACGCCCAGATCCAGGAACTGCACGTGCGGGACTTCTCGGTGGCGGACGACACGGTCCCGGCCGCCGACCGGGGCACGTACCTGGCCTTCACCGACAAGGACAGCGACGGCTCGAAGCACCTGCGGGAACTGGCGAGGTCCGGGACGTCGTACGTCCACCTCCTGCCGGCCTTCGACTTCGCCACCGTGCCCGAGAGGAAGGCGGACCAGGCGAGCCCCGGCTGCGACCTCGCCTCCTACCCGGCCGACTCCGGCAAGCAGCAGGAGTGCGTCGCCGCGACCGCCGCCGAGGACGCCTACAACTGGGGTTACGACCCGTACCACTTCACGGTCCCGGAGGGGTCGTACGCCACCGACCCGGACGGCACCGCCCGTACCGTCCAGTTCCGGCGGATGGTCAAGTCCCTGAACGAGGACGGCCTGCGGGTCGTCATGGACGTCGTCTACAACCACACCGCGGCGAGCGGGCAGGCCGACACGTCCGTCCTGGACCGGATCGTGCCCGGCTACTACCAGCGGCTGCTCGCCGACGGCTCGGTCGCGAACAGCACCTGCTGCGCCAACACCGCGCCCGAGAACGCCATGATGGGCAAGCTGGTGGTCGACTCGATCGTCACCTGGGCCCGGGAGTACAAGGTCGACGGCTTCCGCTTCGACCTCATGGGCCACCACCCGAAGGCCAACATCCTGGCCGTCCGCAAGGCCCTGGACGCGCTGACCGTGGCGAAGGACGGCGTCGACGGCAAGAAGATCATCCTGTACGGCGAGGGCTGGAACTTCGGCGAGGTCGCCGACGACGCCCGCTTCGTGCAGGCCACCCAGGCCCACATGGCCGGCACCGGCATCGCCACCTTCTCCGACCGCGCCCGCGACGCCGTGCGCGGCGGGAGCCCCTTCGACGAGGACCCCGGCGTCCAGGGCTTCGCGTCCGGCCTGTACACCGACCCCAACTCCTCGTCCGCCAACGGCACTCCCGCCGAGCAGAAGGCCCGGCTGCTGCACTACCAGGACCTCATCAAGGTCGGTCTGAGCGGCAACCTCGCCACATACCGGTTCACCGGCTCCGACGGCAAGGAGGTCACCGGCGCCGGGATCGACTACAACGGCTCACCGGCCGGTTACGCGGACGCGCCGGGCGACGCCCTCGCCTACGCCGACGCACACGACAACGAGTCGCTGTTCGACGCGCTGACGTACAAACTGCCGCCCGGGACCAGCGCCGCCGACCGGGCCAGGATGCAGGTCCTCGCGATGGCCACGGCCACCCTGTCGCAGGGCCCGTCGCTCTCCCAGGCGGGCACCGACCTGCTGCGCTCCAAGTCGCTGGACCGCAACTCCTTCGACAGCGGCGACTGGTTCAACGCCATCCACTGGAACTGCCGGGACGGCAACGGCTTCGGGCGCGGGCTGCCCATGGCCGCCGACAACGCCGCCAAGTGGCCTTACGCCGCACCGCTGCTGAGTTCGGTGCGCGTCGGCTGCGCGGAGATCGACGGCACCTCGGCCGCCTACCGCGATCTGCTGAGAATCCGTACGACCGACAGCGTGTTCTCACTGGACACCACTGGACAGGTGCAGTCGAAGCTCTCCTTCCCGCTGTCCGGCAAGGACGAGACACCGGGCGTGATCACGATGGCACTCGGCGACCTCGTCGTCGTGTTCAACGCCACGCCGCAACGGCAGGAACAGCGGGTGAGCGCCCTGGCCGGGACCGGATACCGGCTGCACCCGGTGCAGGCGGCGGGTGCCGATCCCGTCGTCAAGACCGCGTCGTACGACCGGACCGCCGGTACGTTCATCGTTCCGGGGCGGACCGTGGCGGTGTTCTCCCGGTCCGCATGACATCCGCATTACGTTGGTGGGGCAGGCCCAAAACCGGGTGCTGCCCCACCGGCGTTGCCCAGGGGCTGGTCAATTGGACGTCAACGGCAACCTCACCGACACCACCGTGCTGATCGTGGACGACGAGGCCGCGAGCCGGTACGCGATGGGTACCGTGCTGCGCCGGGCCGGTCACGAGGTCGTCCCGGTCGCCCGCGGCCACGAGGCGCTCGCCGAACTCGACGTACGGCTGCGCAAGGGCCGGCTGCCCGACGTGGCGCTCGTCGACGTGCACCTGCCGGACATGAGCGGCTTCGAGCTGTGCCGCCGGCTCAAGGAACGGCCCCACATGGCCGGGCTGCCCGTCGTGCACTTCTCCGCCCTGTCCGTCGTCCCGGCGGACCGCTGTCCGGGCCTCGAGACGGGCGCCGAGGCCTACCTGACCGTGCCCGCCGAACCGGAGGACATCGAGGCCGCCGTCCGCGCCGCGGTCCGCTCCGCCCGGCTCCGCGCCGACGACCAGGCCCTGGTGCGGCGGCTGCGGCAGCTGTCGGAGACCATTGTCACCATCCAGTCGGCGCGCTCGCTGCACGAACTGGCCGACGCGGCCGCGGACGGCGCCGCCCGGCTGCTCGGCTGCCCCGCCGCCGTCTTCTTCCTCGACCGCGACGACCAGCTGTACCGCGGCCTGAGCCGGGGGCGCACCTCCCTCGCCCTGCCCGACGAGGGCGCCCACCGGGACGTCGCCGGGCTGCTGCGGCGGCTCACCCGGGGCCAGTCCGGGGTCCGGATCACCACCGTGCCGGCACCGCTGTGGCCCACCGGGTTCTTCCGGCCCGGAGTGCAGCACGACGCCCGGCTGACGCTCGTCCTCACCCAGGACGGCCAGGTCCCGGTCTGCCTGGCCACCCCCACCCGCGGCCGGCGCCGGGTCAGCCCCGAGAACGAGGCGCTGCTCGCCCAGCTGGCCCAGGCCACCGCGCTGGCCGCCGAACCGCTGCTCATGTACCAGATGGAGCGGCACGTCGCCCTCACCCTCCAGCACAGCTTCCTGCCCCGGCCGCACCAACTGCCCGACCTGCCGGGCGTCGACATAGCGGTGCGCTACGAGCCCGCCTCCCAGGAGACCGAGATCGGCGGCGACTTCTACGCCGCGGTACCGGTCGGCGACGGCGTGCTCACCGCGGTGGGGGACGTCGTCGGGCACTCGCTCGAGGCGGCCACCGTCATGGTCGAACTGCGGCACGCGCTGCGCGCCTACTGCCTGGCGGAGAGCGACCCGGCCGCGCTCGCCGACCGGCTCGACCGGCTGCTCCAGCACTACCACACCGAGGTCACGGCCACCGTCTGCCTGGCCCTGATCGACCCCGGCACCGGACGGACCCGGATCGCCAACGCCGGGCACATCCCGCCGCTGATACTGGGCGAGGACGGCAGCGCCGAGTACGTCAAGGCGTCCGGACCGCTGCTCGGCGTGGGCCTGCCGCACCCGCCGCCCACCGAACTGGTCCTCGGGCCCGCCGACCGGCTCCTCATGGTCACCGACGGCCTGATCGAGACCCGCGGCACCGACCTCACGGTCTCGATGGAACACCTGCGCGCCGCCGCCGTCGGCGCGCTGCCCGGCCTGGAGGCCCTGTGCGACACCCTCCTGGCCTGCTTCGCCCGCGACCGCGAGGACGACGTCGCCCTGCTGGCCCTGCGCCTGGCCGACTAGTCTGAGGCCCAGTTCAGGCCGACCAGGAGGGCTCCATGCCGCAGATCACCGTCGACTACTCTCCCGCCGCGGACGCCGGCTTCGACCGGGAGGGCTTCGCCAGGGCCCTGCACACCGCCGTCGTCGAGATCGCGGCGGCCCGGCCCGAGGCCTGCAAGACGCTGTTCCGCGCCGCCGACGCCTCGGCGTACGGCTACGACCAGGAGGGCGCGCACGTCATCGTGCACATCACCTTCGGGCTGCTGGCCGGCCGTTCCGAGGAGACGAAGGCCAAGCTGACCGAGACCACCCTGGACCTGCTGCGGGACCACCTGAAGTCCGACGGTTTCGTCCTGCACGCCTCCGCGGAGGTCCGGGACCTGGACCCGTCGTACCGGAAGTACGAGGGCTGAGCGTCCGGCCCCGGCGCCGCTCGGTCAGCCCGCCAGCGACAGCAGCCGGACGGCCAGGTCCGCGAACGGGCCGTCGCCCGGCTCGTCCTTGACCATCCGCTTCAGCAGGGCGCTCATCTCCTCGTCGTGGGCGGCGCTGACGGCGGCCAGCGCCGCGAAGTCGTGCACGAGCTGGATCTCCAGCTCGGCACGCGGGATGCGCCGGCCGTCCAGCCAGAGCAGCGCGGTCGACTCGGCCAGGGAGATCCAGGACCGGATGACCAGTTCCAGCCGGACCGGTGCCTCGGCGACGTCGAGGTGCGCGAGGATCTGCTCGTAGGCGGCCTGCCGTACGGAGTCGATGAGCGCGTTGGTCGCGGACGAGCCGACCGCCGGACCACCGCGCATCAACGCGGCGAAACCGGGGCCGTGTTCGTCGACGAAGTCGAAGAAGCGCCGCATCACCCGCAGCAGCCGCGACCCGAGCGGACCCTCGTGCGGCTCGGCGAAGCGTCCCGCGAGATCCTCCGAGGCACGCTTCAACGCGGCCTCGTACAGGCTGAGTTTGCCGGGGAAGTAGTGGTAGACGAGCGGCCGCGAGATGCCCGCGGCCGACGCTATCTCGTCTATCGAGACCTCGTCGGGCGATCGGCGGCTGAACAGTTCGAGGGCGACGCCGATCAACTGCTGCCGCCGCTCCTCGACTCCCAATCTGCGGCGTACCCCGGTACTCATACGAACACCTTACCGATCGGATCCGGCCTCCCACGGACCTGACCCGCCACGGGCGTTCACAGATCCAGCACGAGTCTCCCCCCGTGCGCGCGGGATACGCAGATCAGCATCGAGTCGGCACGCTCCGCGTCCGTCAGCAGCTCGTCCCGGTGGTCCACCTCGCCGGCCAGCACCCGCTGCTGGCAGGTCCCGCAGAACCCCTGGGCGCAGGAGTACGCGGTGTCGGGCAGCTCCGCCCGCACCGCGGCCAGCACGGTCGAGTCGGCCGGCACCGTCAACGTCCGTCCGCTGCGCCGCAGTTCCAGCTCGAACGCCTGGTCGTCCGCGCCGCCGGCGGACGGCCCGAAGCGTTCCAGCCGGACGGCGGGGAACCGCTCCTGCACCGCCGCCATCAGCCCCTGCGGACCGCAGCAGTACACCAGCGCGCCGTCCGGCACCGTCAGCGCGTCCAGGTCCGGGCGGCCGTCCTCGTCCTCGGCGACGACCGTGACCCGCTCGTCCCCGGCCAGTTCCGCCACGAACGGCATCGACGCCCGGCTCCGCCCGCAGTACAGCAGCCGCCACCGCGCGCCCGGCGGCAGGGCCCGCACCATCGACAGGATCGGCGTGATGCCGATGCCGCCCGCGACGAAGACGTAGGAGTCGGCCCCGGCGAGCGGGAAACGGTTGCGCGGCCCGCGCACCTCCAGCTCCATGCCCTCGGTCACCCGCTCGTGCACCTCGCGGGAACCGCCGCGCCCGTCCGCGACCAGCCGGGCGGCGATCGTGTACGACGAGGCGTCCGCCGGGTCCCCGCACAGCGAGTACTGCCGGACCAGTCCCGATGGCAGCACCACGTCGAGGTGCGCGCCGGGCTCCCAGCCCGGCAACCGCTCGCCCTCCAGGCGCAGTTGCACGACACCGTCCGCGACCGTCTCGCGCGCGGCGACCCGCAGCCGCAGCGCCCGCGAGCGCGGCCGTCCGGAGGTCGGCGGGTCCAGGGCCGGCATGGGCCACAGCGGGGAGGCCTCGATGCGGCGTCGCACGGCCCGGTGGACGAGCAGCGCGGCGCCCGCGAGCGCGACGGCGGTCCGCAGCCGCGGCATCACCGGGCCCCGTTCTCTGCGTGCTCCGCGGCCAGCGCGGCGGGGGAGGAGGCGAGGTAGGCGACCGCCTGGGCGGTGGAGCCCTCCTGGGAGGGGTGGTAGTCGCGGCTCAGGTACCTCGGGATGGACCGGAGCATGTCGCCGGTGGCGGGCAGCGTGCCGTGCCGGCCGGCCCGGTGGAAGTCCCGGAACCGGGCGCGGCCGTCCGTGAGCGTCGGGTCGTTGGCCATGAAGAAGCGGGCGCCGCGCTGCCACAGGAACACGATCGCCGTGAACGCCGTCGCCCAGGTCCGCACCCGCCGCCGGTAGCCGCCGTCCAGGTGCTGGAACAGGTCGAAGGCGACCGACCGGTGTTCGACCTCCTCGGCGCCGTGCCAGCGCAGCAGGTCCAGCATGGTCGGATCGGCGCCGCGCCGGTCCAGTTCGCCGGCGTTGAGCACCCAGTCGCCGAGGAAGGCGGTGTAGTGCTCGATGGCCGCGATCAGCGCGACCCGTTCGAGGAGCCACCAGCGCCGGGCCCGGCCGGGCGGCAGCGTGCGGTCGCCCAGCAGCTTCTCGAAGAACCAGTCCACCTGCGCGGTGTACGGCGTCGGGTCGAGTCCCAGTTCCTTGAGGTGGGGCAGGACCTCGTCGTGGGCCTGGGAGTGCATCGCCTCCTGCCCGATGAACCCGACCACGTCGGCGCGCAGCCGTTCGTCGCGGATCAGCGGCAGCACCTGCTTGTAGACGTGCACGAACCAGCGCTCACCGGCGGGCAGCAGCAGGTGCAGCACGTTGATGGTGTGGGTGGCGAGCGGGTCGCCGGGCACCCAGTGCAGCGGGGTGTCCTGCCAGGCGAAGGACACGTTGCGGGCCGTGAGCGTGATGTGCTCGGACGCCACCGGGTGCGGCTGCTTGTTGGACATGGCGTCAATGTACTGACGGGTAAGCGGTGTGAGAAGACCTCTGGCGGTGCTTGTTTACGAATGTGTCAGCAAGGATCGGCGGCCGGACCGGGGACGGAGCGGCCGGGAACCCTCAGCGCAGGCCGCTGATCCCGCTCCCGTCCGCCAGCGTCCCCGTCAGGTCGGCCCGCGCCCCCTGCTCGGCCCTGGCCGTGAGCAGCGCGCCCTGGGCCGACGCGGTGACCCCGCCGGTGGCCCGCACCGACGCCGTGTCACGGCCGCCCGCGGCCAGCAGGTACCAGTGCCCGGCCCCGGACTTCCACAGCACCCCGGCCAGCACGTGCGGATCCCGCGGACCGCACGCCGTCACGTCGGACCCCTTCGCCGCCACCGCGCCGTACCGGCTGCCCGGTGTCCGGAACTGGGCCAGCGACACCGCGCCGTCGCCCCGCCAGGTCTCCGCGCGCGTGCACACCCAGGACCCGGAGCCGCTCCCGTCCGGCAGCGGCTGCTCCGCGAACGCCCAGGCGTTGACGGTGCGCACCCCCGCGGACCGCTCCGCGGACAGCGAGCAGGCGAACGGCGCCCAGTCCCGCAGCGCCCGCGCGCCCGAGGCGTCCTCGGTGTGTCCGGGCCGGCCCGAGGTGAGCAGGGCGGGCACCAGCTCGCCCAGATCGGTGGCGAGGTGCACGCCCTGCGCGTCGGTCAGCTGGAGCACGTTCCACGACGTGCACGACCCCTGCTGGAGCGCGGAGCCCGCCAGCGGAGCGGCCACCCCGTCCGTCAGTCCGAGGTCCATCGCGCCCGAGGTCGGCTTCAGCAGGTCCCGTTCCGCCACCTTGGTCACCCAGGGCGCCGTCAGGTAGCGGGTGTTGCCGTCGGAACGGCCGAGGACCAGCGCGTCCGCCTCGGCGCCGGACGCCCCGTCGACGCGGGCGAAGTCCAGGGCCGCGCCCGCGGTGCCGTCCTTCGGCTCCGCGTACCGGGCGATGCGCAGACCGTCGTAGAAGATCACCACCCGGGCGGCGTCGACGTCGCCCGCGTACAGCAGCTGGGGCGGTCCCGCCGGGCCGCCGGTCTGGGTGCCCGGGGTCGCCGAGACGCGGACGGTCCCGCCGGGGCGGGCCCAGACCGCGAGCGCCCGGCGCAGCAGCGCGGTGTCGCCGATGAGGGCGCCGCGGGCGGGCCAGGCGGAGAAGTCGGTGCGGGCGGCGGTCTTCCAGGCGCCGGCCGGCACCCTCGTGAGCTGGGCCGGGTCCAGGGCGGCCTGGGCGGCCGGGTTCTGCGCGTACACCGGCGCCGCCGCGCCGTCCGCGCCCCAGCCGCCGCCCGGCAGCGTGACCAGCGCCCCGCACACCGCGAGCGCGGCGGCGGCGGCGAGCGCGGCCTTGGTGTGCCGGCGGCGCCGCATCAGGTCGGTGGGCCGGGCCTGCAGGGCGCAGGGGTCGAACTCGGCGGAGTCGAGCAGCGGGTACTCGGCCGGTACGCCGTTGGCGTCGGCCAGCGCGCCGTCCGCGTGCTCGACGCCGACGGTCCGCAGGATCCTGCGGACGTCGCCGTCGGGGAGCTGTTCGAGCCCGCGCAGGGCGTAGGCGGCGCGGGCCGGGCCGGACAGGGCGGCGAGGCGCTGGTCCAGGGCGAGTTCGTCGGGGCCGCCGGAGCGCGGGAACAGCCGCAGGCCCCACACCTGGGGGAACAGGGACGGCAGCTGGGCGCGCCTGGGCCAGGCCGTGAGCTTCAGGGGCCGGCCCGCCTCCAGCGCCGTACGCACCACTTCGAGGCGGACCAGGGCGTATCCGGGGTCGGTGTTCCGGCCGGGGGTCTGGGCCGGGATCACCGGGGCGGGCCTGCGCCCGCGGGGCAGGGCCCGCTGGACCAGGGCGTGTGCGGTCAGGACGCGGCGGCCCCGGGGCAGGCCGGGGGGCAGTACCAGGTAGGCGAGCCGGACCAGACGCGGGTAGTGCTCGACGAGCGCGGCCTCGGCCTGCTCGACATCGACGGCCGGACCCGGGGCTCCGGTGGAGGCGGCTGCGTGACGCTGGGCTACATCCTGTGACTGCACGTCCTGGTGAACGAGCGAACCGTTGGTAGGTCACCGCCACACGGGTGACCGGGGCATCCTGGACCCCCGTTCGATTTGAGCGTCTCGCGCTCCGCGGCCGTATCGAAGGGGAGGGCCCCGAAGGCATGTCCGGGGCCGGCGACGCGACCGGAGGAACAGATGAGGGTGACCCGACCGATGCTCGCCGTGGCCGGCGCGGCGGCCGTACTGGCGCTGGCGGGCTGCGGCTCAGGTGACAGCACCGCGGAGGCGAGGATCCCGGTGGCCGCCACCGGCAGCCTGGAGAGCCTGGCCGCCAAGGTGAAGTGCGCGCCGGACATGCAGATCGACTCCGACGAGGTCCGCCAGGCCATCTGCAAGACCTCCGCGGGCAAGTTCGTCTTCGCCACCTTCGCCACCGACCGCGGCCAGCGCGAGTGGATCAACGACGCCAAGGACTACGGCGGTTTCTACCTCGTCGGCCGCAAGTGGGTAGCCGTCGGCGACGACGTGGTGGTCAAGACGCTGCAGACCACGCTGGGCGGCGAGGAGGAGATCGGCACCGACCACAGCAAGCACACCGGCTGAGACGGCGGGCACACGAAAGCGGGCGGTGGGAGAATCCCACCGCCCGCTTCCGTGCTATCGGCTGTCGGCTACCTGCCGCTCACTGGCAGCGGCGGCCGGAGTTGATGCAGTTGGCGATCTTCGCCGCCAGGTTGTTCTTGGTGACGCTGATGAAGTCGTCGTGGTCGGTCGCCGCCTTGTGCAGCTGCTCCGGGAAACCGTCCACCGCGTAGGCGTTCTTCACCTGGCCGTTCTGCAGGGTCGGCGGGGTGATCTTGTAGACCAGGCGCATCGTCAGCTGCGGGATGGCCTTGAAGCCGTTGCCGCAGACACCGCTCGCCGGGTCCGCGAAGGCCACGTGCGTACGGTGGTTGGCGCTGTCGATGTTGGTGCCGTCCCAGCAGCTCTGGAAGGCGAACGTCCGGACCACGTTGCTGCCCCGCGGGCAGATCGGGTACTGCTCGGTCAGCTGGACCTTGTTCTCGAAGCCGGTGCAGCTCCAGTGCGCGTTGGCGTTGGCCAGACCGTTGGTCGTGGTCTTGGCGTCACCGGTGATGATGCGCAGGAACTGCGGCATCGCGACGACCTTGGCGGCCGGGCTGCCGACGTACTTGATCTCGGCCGACTGCGGGGTCAGGATCTTGCCGACGTTGCCTTCCTTGCCACCGCCGTCCGAGTTCTGGTCGAAGTCCTGCGAGCCGTCCTGCACGCGCACGACCGGCCAGTAGTACGACGACAGGTCGCTCTGGTTCTGGCAGGAGCTCGGCGCCGCCAGCATCGAGTCGTTGGTGGCGAAGGCGTTGACCTTCTGGTTGCCGACGTAGTCGTGCAGGTGGTGCGCGCCGTTGGCCACGCCGGGCGCCACGATGACGTTGTCGGTGTTGTGGTTCTTGTTGGCGTTCACGCCGCAGCGGGTGGTGAAGGTGCCCGTCGAGGCGGTGCGCTGCTTCTGCGGCTTGGCCAGGACGTTCGGCGCGACCCTCGTGATGTCCACGAAGTCGGCCGCGACCGGGCCGTTGCCCGCCTGCCCGCCGATGTTGGCCGGCGCGCTGGCGCTGGCACTCGGCGCCGCGGTGGCCTGGCCGCCGTTGTTCTGGCCGCCGTTGTTCTGACCGCCGTTGTTCTGGCCGCCGTTGTTGTTGCCACCGCCGGCGGTGGTCTGGTTGGCGGCCTGGGTGGTGCAGGCGGCGAGCTGGGCCAGCGAGCTGTCGAACCTGCCGCCGACCCGGGTGATGTCGATCCGGATCCGGTCGATCGTGGCCGCCCGCTTCTCCTTCAGGGGGCCGACGATCGCGTTCTGCACGAAGTTCGCGTCGTTCGCCTGGGCCTGCCGGGTGGAGGCGAGACGGGCGTAGGCCTCGGTGATCTGCTTGTCGAGCTTCGCCAGTTCCATCGCCACCCCCTGCCTGGCCTTCCACGGCACGTTGGTCAGCTTCTGACCGACGTCCGGGCAGGAGATCGTCGCGACCGACGAGGCGGCGGCCTTGGTGTAGTTCTGGGCCGAGTTGTTCGACTCATGCGCAGAAGCGTTCATCTGTGCCCAAAGCAGCCCGCCCCCACCGAGCACTAGGGCCGCCGATGCGGCTATGGCCTTGGTGGCCAGCGGCGTACGGCGTTTGCGTGTGTTGCGTCCCATGGAACTCCTCTGACTTCCTTGGCGGGGCAGCATCGAGGCGCCCGACAGGAGTGAAGCGGCGCCCTCTCATACGCAGGCCGCCTCAGTGGTGTTCAGCCGTCTCATGAATTCATCAGAGACTTGTTACCGACTTGGGTCACAACTGCCGTTTGAGCAGGGCGACTTCTGGAAAATCAGCGGTCGCGGTCCAGATACGCGAGCACCGCCAGGACGCGCCGATTGTCATCGTCCGACACTTCGAGTCCCAGTTTGGTGAAGATGTTGGAGGTGTGCTTGGCGATGGCCCGTTCCGTCACCACGAGCTGGCCGGCGATCGCCGCGTTCGAACGGCCCTGCGCCATCAGCTCCATGACCTCCAGCTCCCGTCGTGTCAAGGCCTCCAGGGGCCGGTCGCCGGCCCGCCGGGACAGCAGCTGCTGGATCACCTGCGGATCCATCGCCGTACCGCCCGCCGCGACCCGCCGCACCGCGTCCACGAACTGCTCGGCGTCGAACACCCGGTCCTTCAGCAGATACCCCACCCCGCCGCTGCCGTCGGCCAGCAGCTCCCGCGCGTACAGCTGCTCCACGTGCTGGGAGAGCACCAGCACCGGCAGCCCCGGCCGGTCCCGGCGCGCGGTGAGCGCGCACTGCAGCCCCTCGTCGGTGTGCGTGGGCGGCAGCCGTACGTCGACCACGGCCACGTCCGGTTCCAGTTCGGCCAGGGCGCGGGCGAGTTCGGGGCCGGTCTCGACGGCGGCGGCGATCTCGAAGCCGTAGGCCTCCAGCAGCCGCACCAGCCCGTCGCGGAGCAGGAACAGGTCTTCGGCTAGGACAACGCGCACGGAATCTCCATGGTGACCATGGTGGGACCGCCCGCGGGGCTGCTGACGGCCAGGACGCCGTCGAATGTACCGAGCCGCCGCTCCACGCCGGCCAGGCCCGACCCGGCGCCGATCACCGCGCCGCCCCTGCCGTGGTCGGTGACCGAGATCCGCAGCATGCCCGTGCCGTCCGGGACGTGGTGCACGTCCACCCAGATCCGGTCGGCGCCGGAGTGCTTGACCGCGTTGGTCAGCACCTCGCTCACCGCGAAGTACGCGGCCGACTCCACCGGCGCGTCCGCCCGGCCGGGCAGGTCCACCGTCACCTCCGTGGGCACCGGCAGCCGCAGCGCCAACGCCCGTACGGCGTCCCCGAGTCCGCGCTCGGCGAGCACCGGCGGATGGATGCCCCGCACCAGGTCGCGCAGCTCGCCCAGGGCCTCCACGGACGCCTGCCGGGTCCGCGCGAGCAACTGCCGCGCCTGCTCGGGGTCCTTGTCCAGCAGCATCTCGACGGTCCCCAGGTCCATGCCCATGGCGACCAGCCGGGCCTGCGCGCCGTCGTGCAGGTCCCGCTCGATGCGCCGCAGTTCGGCCGCCGAGGTGTCCACCGCGTCCTTGCGGGTCTCGGTCAGCACCCGCACCCGCTCGGTGAGTTCGCCCTGGCCGGGCGCGAGGACCGCGCGGGTGAGCCTGAAGTGCGCGGTCAGCAGGGCCGGCGCCCAGCGGTATCCGGCGACGAGGATGACCGCGCCGAGCCCGGCGGCGGCGAACGCGGTGCCCTGACCGGTGACCGGCACGAAGCCGTACCAGTAGCCGTCCCCCAGCACCCGCCACAGCCCGGCGGCCACCGCGAACCCCTGCACCGGATAGAACACGAGCAGCGCCGGCAGCAGCGCGGTCGCGAACCCGGCCGTCATGTCCGCGAGCAGCCACAGCACGTCCCGCCCGACCTGCGGGTCCCGGAGCAGCGCGAGGGTGCGGGTCCACGGGTTGGCGCTCGCGGGCAGCGGCCGGTACGCGGACCTGATCCGCATCCCGCACCACTCGTCGGCGAGCCGCCGCCGCACGTCGGCCACCTCCCGCACGCCGCCAAGGACCGCCGGGGTGGTGAGGATGCCGAGGCCGGCCGGGATCAGCGCGACGGAGACCGCCGTCAGGACGAAGCAGATGATCGAGAGCGCCGGCATCACCAGCGCCAGCACCAGCCCCCGCACGGCGGCAAGCACGACCTCCCGCGTCCTGTCACGGAAGCCCCCGCTGTTCGTGTTCGTCGTCATGGCGCCAGTCTCTCCGACCCCCGCGCCACGGGTCACTGGCCCAAGGCCCCGTCCCGGGGGGTGGTGCCAGGTACACCCCCGGGGACCGCCGTGACCCGTCAGGGGCGCGGCGAACCGCGCGGCGGACCCGCACCGGGCCGCGGATCGGTCACGGCCCCTCCGCCGGCAGGCCGAGCACCCTCGCCTCGACGACGGGGTCCAGCCCGACGGCCGGCCAGTCCGGTCGCGTCGGCGCCTCGCCGCCGGTCTCGCGCAGCCACCGCCAGGTGTCCGCCACGGTCTCCTCGGCGGACCGGCACACCAGTCCCGTCCCGACCGCCCGCTCCACGTCCACGCGGTGCAGCGCGTCGTACGACTCGCTGCCCGGCGGCAGCCACACCGGCAGCTGGACCCACGGTTCGATCCCGGCGGCGAGGATCACGTCGGGGTCGGTCCAGCGCAGCTCCGCGGCCGAGCCGGTGACCCGGCGGCAGGCCTTCAGGAGCGCGCCCATCGTGGTCCGCCCGGCCGGCCCGACCAGGTTGTACGGCCCCGACAGGTCCCGCTCGACCGCGCTCAGCGTCCACTCGGCGAGATCACGCGCGTCCACGAACTGGACGGGCAGGTCGCGCGGGCCCGGTGCCAGCACCGGGCCGCCCCGGGCGATCCGGTTGAGCCACCACGGCAGCCGGCCGACGTTCTCGTACGGTCCGAGGATCAGCCCCGCCCGTACCAGCAGCGAGCCGTCCGCGCCGAAGGACTCCACGGCGGCCAGCTCGCCGCCGCGCTTGTCCCGTGCGTAGTCGGTCTGCCCGGCGTCCGGCGCGGCCCCGGTCACCAGGGCCGCGTCCTCGGCGGAGTCCGCGGGGCGCGGCCACGCGTAGACCGAGCAGCTCGACACGTACGCGTACCGTCCGGCGCGGCCGCGCAGCAGCCGTGCCGTCTCGCGCACCGCGCGGGGCGCGGCCGACCAGGTGTCGACGACCGCGTCCCACGTGGTGCCGTCGGCGAGCGCGGCGAGACCGCCGGGCACGGTCCGGTCTCCGGTCAGGGCCCGTACGCCCGGCGGGGGCCGGTGCCGTCCCCGGTTGAGGACGGTCACCTCCCAGCCGCGTCCCAGCGCCGCCGCCACCACGGCCCGCCCCACGAACTCCGAACCACCCAGCACCAGAAGTCTCATGCCGGTGATCGTGCCCGGAAGCGGCGCCAGGGGGAACGGGACTCTGCCGAGGGCAGAGCCGTCCGTCAGCGGCCGGCCGGCGGGGTGTACTTGTAGCCGACCCGGCGGACAGTCTGGATGGTCCTGCGGTGCTCCGCGCCGAGCTTGCGGCGCAGCCGGGCGACATGGACGTCGACGGTACGGCCGTCGCCGACGTGGCCGTAGCCCCAGACCGTGGTGACCAGCTGGTCGCGGGTGTGCACCCGGTTGGGGTGCGCGACCAGGTGGGCGAGCAGCTCGAACTCCAGGTAGGTGAGGTCGAGTTCGCGCCCGTCGACCTGTGCGGTGCGCTGCACGGGGTCGACGGTGACCAGCGGCCGGGTGCCGTCCGCGGCCGGGGCGCCGGGCAGGTCGGCCTCGTCCTCGGCGTCCGGCACCGCGACCGGCAGGAACGGCGGCCGCTGGTCCGCCGGGACCAGCACCAGGTAGCCGATCATCGGAGGCCGGCCCGGGAGGGCGGGCAGGGTGTGCTGCGGGGCGGGCAGCCAGGTGGCGCCCGGCGGCAGGAAGTCCGTCATGTCCACCACCTCGTCCCGGTCGACGGCACGCAGCCGGTGCCGGGCGGCGGAGGGGGCGGAGGCGGGGGAGAGGGAAGGAGTGGTCGCCATGAGACGTCAGCTCTTTCGCGCGAGGAGTTCGTCGGTCGGGACGACGGCCGCGATTCGTGGTCGGGCGCGCCGGGACGTTCTGCGTTCCGCGCTGGCCGAAGGCCGGGGTGTACGGCTTTAGAGGGCCCGCGCGTTCCTCACGCGGCAACACACCCGGTCGAAGTCGTGGTGCTGACGGGAAGGCCAGAAGGGCTCGAGGTCATGGCGCCCCGTCGCGCTGCACCTCTGATAGCCGGCCATGCGCCCATTGAAGCAGACACGGCCCGGAAACAGGACCCTCCTCTCACTGCTTGGACGCCTCCGTGACGGGATCCCGACCCCGCCCGTCTCAGCCGACCAGGCGTTTGTGCCAGGTCAGTGAGGTGAGTTCGATCGCCTTGGCCGGATCGCCGTCCCACACTGCGGACAGCCCGGCGGCGGTGAGGGCGGCGGTCACCTCGCGGCCGACCGCGGCGGTCGTCTCCGCGGAGCCGTCGAAGCCGCCGTAGTGGAGGCTCAGGCCGTGGCCCTCGGCGGCAGAGCGGGTGCTCTGTCGGTGGAAGAAGACGAAGCCCCGGGCGCCGCCCGCGTCCTCGGCCTCGGCGCCGATCTCCGCCGTGCCGCAGGACCGGCAGCAGGTGAAGTCCTCGCGGGCGACGACGCCTTCGCGCTCCAGCGCGGTGAACGCCCGGCTCAGCCGCTCCGGGTCGGTCGGCCCGGTCCAGGCCCGCTGCTCGGCCACCCGGGCCACCCAGAGCCGCTCCACGAGCTCGCGGGCCTGGGCCGCGGAGAGGGGTGCGGTGTCGTCCGGGCCCTCGTCCGCCATCAGTTCGACGGTCTCCCGGACCAGCCCGTCGATGCCCAGGTAACCGTCCCGCAGCAGGGCGCGCACCAGGTTCTCGGCGCGGGCCGCCACGTCGGCCGGGAGCGCGGGGGCCGGTGCGGTCGGCGGCAGCGGGACCGGTTCCCAGGCGATACCCGCGTCCCAGCCGTCGTCCCGGCGCGCCCAGCCGGCCAGCAGCCGGGCCACCCGGTCCGGGTCGTCGAGGTTCGTACCGGCGAACTCGTCGGCACCGCGCCGGTGTTCGAGGCGGTAGTCGCCGTCCTCCTCGTGCCAGACCTGCGCGAACTCCCGCGGCAGGTCCCGGACGCGCTGGACGACCAGGAAGCGGTTGCCGGCCGGGCCGAGCCCGCGCACCGCCTCGCGCAGCCCGTCCGGCGTGCTCCACAGATACCTCCGCCCGTCTTCCGTACGGGCGTTGACGGCGAGCTGCTCCTCGGTCTCCACGCGCCCACCATGACACGCGCCGCCGACAACGCCGTGGGGGGCGTCCACCGCCGGCGGTGGACGCCCCCCACGAGAACCGCGCGGATCAGACCTGGGCGGCCTTCTCCAGGGCGGTGCAGCAGGTGTCGACGA
Source organism: Streptomyces sp. NPDC091282 (assembly GCF_044757385.1). Lineage (NCBI taxonomy): Bacteria > Bacillati > Actinomycetota > Actinomycetes > Kitasatosporales > Streptomycetaceae > Streptomyces > Streptomyces sp. NPDC091282. Next base: position 496,224 of record NZ_JBIVUX010000001.1, on the reverse strand, counting down.
TCAGCCGGGTCACCAGGTACGGGTCGACGTTGGCGTTCGGACGGCGGTCCTCGATGTAGCCCTTGCCGTCCTTCTCGACCTGCCACGGGATGCGGACCGAGGCGCCGCGGTTGGAGACGCCGTAGGAGTACTCGTTCCACGGGGCGGTCTCGTGCAGGCCGGTCAGGCGGTCGTCGATGCCGGCGCCGTAGTTCTTGACGTGGTCGAGCGGCTTGGAGCCCTCGCCGAGCGACTCGCACGCGGTGATGATCGCGTCGTAGCCTTCGCGCATCGCCTTGGTGGAGAAGTTGGTGTGCGCGCCGGCGCCGTTCCAGTCGCCCTTGACCGGCTTGGGGTCGAGGGTGGCGGAGATGCCGAAGTCCTCGGCGGTGCGGTAGAGCAGCCAGCGGGCCACCCACAGGTGGTCGGAGACCTCCAGCGGGGAGACCGGGCCGACCTGGAACTCCCACTGGCCGGGCATGACCTCGGCGTTGATGCCGGAGATCGCCAGGCCCGCCTTGAGGCAGTTGTCCAGGTGGGCCTCGACGATCTCGCGGCCGAAGATCTCGTCGGCGCCGACACCGCAGTAGTAGCCGCCCTGCGGGGCCGGGAAGCCGCCCTCGGGGAAGCCCAGCGGACGGGCGCCGTCGAAGAAGGTGTACTCCTGCTCGATGCCGAAGATCGGCTCCTGCGCGGCGAACTTCCCGGCGACCTCGGCCAGCGCGGCGCGGGTGTTGGAGGAGTGCGGGGTGAAGTCGATGTCCAGGACCTCGCACAGGACGAGGACGTCGTCGCCGCCGCGGATCGGGTCCGGGCAGGTGAAGACCGGCTTCAGTACACGGTCCGAGGAGTGCCCCTCGGCCTGGTTCGTGGAGGACCCGTCGAAGCCCCAGATCGGCAGCGCGTCGAGACCGGCGGGGGCGCCCGCGATGATCTTCGTCTTCGAACGCAGCTTGGCCGTCGGCTCGGTGCCGTCGATCCAGATGTACTCAGCCTTGAAGGTCACGGGCCACATCCTTCGGGTGGGTCGGGCGCACTTGCGGGTGCAGCGGCGCTACGGCACTGGGGCGCCTCGGTGTTGCCCGGCAGCCTGTCAACAGGCGATTTCCCGATCATTGCTCGAATGTGAACCCGGTGTTACCTGGCGGTTCTGTGGTGCGGCTCACGTTGTGAGGCGCGGTCCGGCGGGGTACGGAGCCCATTTCGGGCGCCGTGCGCGGCCCCGGTGCGGCGGCCGCCGGCTTTCCCTCCGTGAAAGCCGGCGGCCGGGCCGCGTCCCGCCGCGCCGGTCAGCCGACCTTCTGGATCAGCGCCCGGCGGATGAGGAACTTGCCGGGCTCCCTGACCTGTTCGAAGGCGGCGTTGTTGAGCAGCACGCAACTGCCCGACACCGAGGTGACCTTCACCGTCGTGGACTTGTTGTTGTCCAGGTTGGTGACCTTCAGCGTGGTTCCCGCGGGGAACTGGTTGCTGGAGGCGGCCGGGGCGCCGGCCTCGCCGGACAGCGTGACGGTGGAGCCGTTGCAGACCTGCTGGCCCGCGGCCGCGGCGCCGCCCTGGGCGTTCCCGGCGGCCGCGCCCTTCGAGGGCGCCGCCGGTGCGGCCTGCTGGCCGTTCTGGCCCGTCTGACCGGTCTGGCCCGTCTGCGCGCCGCCCGCCGCCTGGGAGCCCTGAGCCGACTCCCCAACGGCGCAGCCGGACGCCTGCTGCTGGACCTTGATCTGTGCGATCACCGCTTCACGGTTGCTGATCCGGGCCGCCGACTGGGCGTCCGGGTTCGCCTTCTGGTCCGCGATGAACTTCTGGTTGTTGCCGAGCGCGGTGGCCAGTCCCGAGCAGACGGTCGAGTCCGCGGCCGACGACAGCGTCCTGGCGTTCTGCGGGGACTGCGCGGCGTTCGAGGTGGACGCCAGGACGAAGGCCCCGCCGCCGGCCACGGCAGCGGCGCCGACCAGCAGGGCGATCGACTTCTTGGCGCCGAGAGTTCTCCTACGCGACATGCGCGCCTCCTGGGAGGGGTGGGGGAACGTACGCCGCTATGTACGAGATACCGAACGGAGTTACTCAACGGTTACCGGAGTCACCGAAGTAACCTGCGTCACAAGGGAGTTGAGACCCGCTCCGCTCTCGTCACCGCCGGCCCCTGACCGGGGCCTCCCGGACCGCCCCGTCGCGCGGCCGACACCGGCCATGTTCGATTTTTCCGGTGCCTCACGCGCACCACCCGAAACCACCGAACCAGACCCGCAATATCCGCTCCTACCTGCTGTTTTGACGGACCGTTCAGGACCTCCGATTGTCAGTGGCGGCCGGTACACTGGAAGCAGTGTTCGAGAGAGTCGCCGGAGTGTCCGGTGGCCCTCTGACCGCGACAGGAGGATGCCTGTGCCCGCTGCCGCTCTGAAGCCGAAGCCGTTGCCGACCCAGTCCACCGCGAAGCGTGCCGTCCTGCTCGACTCGCCCTACGCGCCGGCGGAGAAGCGCCCGCTGCCGGCCGGGCGGCCCCGCGACTGGTACGTCACGCACAACCGCCGCCTCAAGGCCATGCGCCTGGCCATCGCCCTGCTCGACTCCGGCGTCTACCTGCCCAGCCAGGCACGTGACGAGACGATCCGGAGCACGGCGCTGAGCGTCGGCATCCATCCGCCGTCGGACACCACCTGCCACATGGTGCGGGCGCTGATGCGGTACTCCCGGTGACCCGGTGACCCGGTGACCCCGTGCGCCGGGGCGGCCGTCAGGCCCGGCCCCGGCGCCTTCACCGCCGTGACGGCCGCCGTCCCCGCCGACTGCTCCAGGCCGCCGCGGGCATCTTCCCCGGCCGGACGACCGGGTCCAGGGCCGCGCCCACTGTCGGCGCCGCGCGAGCGACCCCGCGGACACCGACGCGATGGACCCGAAGGGCCCGTGCGGGTACGCCGCCCTCGGCGCGGCGGTCACCGCGGGCCTCTCGATGGCGCCCCCCGGGAGCCCGAACCGGTCCCGGCGCCGCGGCCGCTCCCGAAAAGCGGATGCACGCCGAGTGACCGGATCCCTACGCTGGAGATCCGTTCCGGAGCGGTCCGCCACCGCTTTCCGAAGAGCCGACCGCGCTCGCGGACTCGGGGCTACTCTGCTACGCACCGACGGACGGCCGCCCGTCCCCCGCGTGCCGTCGGACCCGTCGACCGCTCACACACCCACGCCACGGAGGCCCGTCATGGGCACCATCGTCCTCTCCGGGACCGTCGTCCTGGTCATCCTCGGATTCGGGAACCACAACTGGTGGCTCGCCGCCGTCGCCCTGCTCTTCCTGTACGTCCACTACGGGCGCGGCTCGTCGTCGGCATCCTCGTCGGGCGGAGCGCCCGGCGCGGGCGGGGGAACACCCGACGACTATCGGACTTACCGCGACCGCCGCGACCGGCAGGCCAGGTGGGAGCGCCGCTACCGGCGCGAGCGGCCGCTGGAGTTCCGGCGCCAGGAGCGCACCAAGGGCTCGTAGGAACCCGCGCGGACGCGCCGGCCGGTCAGAGGCCGGGCGCACCCCACACCGGGAACCAGCGGCCGAGGTCCGGTTCGGTCCGCAGGTCGTCGGCGAGAGCCGCCTTCACCTGCAACTCCAGCGCGCTGTCGCGCTGTTCACCCGAGCCCAGCGGCGCGAAGGGATAGAACGTGCCCCTCTTGTAGAGGTACACGAGCGCGAGCCGGCGCCCGCGCTCGTCCTCGAAGGAGGCCAGGGAGCACAGCAGTTGCGGGCCGAAGCCGTTGACCTCCATCGAACTGTTCACCGCGTGCAGGTCGTTGACCAGCTGCGGAAGCTGGTCGGGCGGGCGCCGTGAGACCAGCCAGGAGTAGCCGTAGGAGTCCAGGGAGAGTTCGACCGGCACGCCGCCGCGCTCGGTGTCGGCGTCCAGGAGCGCCTGCACCTCGCGGTGGGTCTGCTCGAAGGCGGCGCCCTCCACGGTGGCGAAGCACACCGCGCCCAGCCCGGTGGGCCGGAACCCGGCGGCCGCCTCCAGGGTCACTGCCGCCGACGGCAGCGCGAACAACGCGTCGAGGTCGGGGGCGACGGGCCTGGTGCGGCCGAGCAGGATGTCCAGGAACCCCATGCTCACCCGGCCTTTCCGGGCGTCGCCGCCTCACCCAGTTCCGCGGAGATCCGCCCGAGCTGCTCAAGGCGCTGCTCCAGGGGCGGGTGGGTGGAGAAGAAGCGCTCGATGCCGGGCTCCTTGCCGGTGGCCGGGGTGAAGTAGAAGGCGTTGAAGGCCTGGGCGGTCCGCAGGTCCTTGGTCGGGATCCGGGCGATGTCACCGGAGACCTTGGTGAGCGCGGACGCCAGCGCCGAGGGCCGCCCGGTGAGCTGGGCCGCCGCCCGGTCAGCGGCCAGTTCCCGGTACCGGCTCAGCGCCCTGATCAGCAGGAAGCTGATCGCGTACACGGCCGCGGAGACCCCGATGACGGCGGCGAGGACGGCGGCCGTGTTCTGGTCCCGGCGGCCCCCGCCGAAGATCTGCGAGTAGAACGCGAACCGCACGACCAGCCCCGCGATCACCCCGAGGAAGGACGCGACCGTGATCACGGCGACGTCCTTGTGCGCCACGTGCGACAGCTCGTGCGCGAGCACTCCCTCCAGCTCGGCCGGCTCCAGCCGCCGCAGCAGACCCGTGGTCACGCAGACCACCGCGTGATCGGGATTGCGTCCGGTCGCGAACGCGTTCGGCATGTCCATCTCGGACACGGCGACCACGGGCTTGGGCATGTCTGCGATGGCGCACAGCCGGTCCACCACCGCGTGCAGCTCGGGATACTCCTCGCGCTCCACGACCCGCCCGCGCATGGCGAACATCGCGATCCGGTCGGAGAACCAGAACTGCGCCACGAACATCGCGCCCACCAGCACCACGACCAGCAGCCACGACTTCAGCAACACGATCAACGCGGCCACGAAGCCCACGTACAGCAATCCGAGCAGGAACAGCGTGACCGTCATCCGCACGGTCAGCCGCCGGTCGCTCCGGAAGCGGCTCTGCATCTGCCATCACCCCGCAGTCAGGCACTCGTCCCGCTGTCCAGTGTGCACCTGCCGGCGCCCATGGAACGGTTGCGAACGTCCCCAGTGGCGGCAAAAGGTCGCTCCCTAGTACGGCGACCGCGTCTGCAGGTAGCCCAGCACGACGATCACCGCCGCCACGCACCCCAGCACCAGCGCCGTCGACACCCAGGACGACCGCCGCGGTGCCGCCGGTCCCGGATCCGGCCGGAACGGCACCGGGCCGGGCGGGTTCTCCCGCCACCGGGCGGCCAGCATGCGCGCCCGCGCGGACGGCTCCTTCCGCTCCGCCTCGGCGGCCCACCGGAAGTCGAACTCCCGCTCCTCGTCACCCTGACCGGACATCCCGCATCCCCCCGTGTCGAACGCCAGTACCGACGCACGATACGACGGCGCCCCCGTCCCGAGAAACGGGAACGGGGGCGTCCGTGGCCGGAAGGGGCGCCTGTCACACGTCGAAGAATTGATGTTGCGGTGGTGCTACCTCGGAGCCCTCTTCGCAGGGTCACTCTGACCAGCCGGAACGTCGTCATTGCCTGTCGTTGTTGGTCGCCGTCGGCCACCCAGGGACGGCCCCACCCAGGCGGCCCGGAGGAGCCCTCGCAGCGTCGTGCGACCGGGCCAGCACTGACCTGCACTGGTACGGATGATCGCGTTAATCCGCTGCCCTACCGTCCCTCCACAGAGCATGCTTGGGTACTGCCAACGCTCTAGGCGTCGGGCAGAGGCGCTCCCCATGCCCGCTCAGTGAGTTCACCCCAAACACCCGGCGCAACCGTTCGAGGGTCGACGGCTTCGCTGGTTGCTGTGCTCTCGTACGTTCCGTCCGGTTGCTCCGACCTGTCATAGTCCTTGACCCAGAAGACACGCCGGATGAACTTGCCTGGTACGTCACCAGCCGGGGCGTCAGGGCGAAGGACTGCGTAGCCGACGCGGCGGCCACTTCCAGTCCACGGGACAGGCCGCCGTCGAGACGAGACGGACAGTTCGACCGACTGCCTGACGTAGTCGAACCCCTCAACCTCTTCTGTCCAAACGATGCCGTCCTCGTGCTCGAGAGCCCTGGGGTTCTCGCTCATCGTCCCTCCCACAGACTTGGGGCCAGAGTCACAGTGTGGCCGCAGCCAGATGGAGGACCACCTACTTCCGACCCCTCTGTATCGGCGTCGAGCCGCCCTGCGGCCAGCGGATACCGGATGTGCTGAGCATCTGGGACGGGCGCCGTGGACACGCGATCAGCTCCGGCAAAAAGGATCAACATTGCGGCGTGCTCCCGATGTCCAATCAAGCAGCAGGGCGCCGGCGACGACGTCATCCCCGAGCGCGTGCCGGGGGAGCGGTTCAAGCAGTCGCGTGAGCACGGTATGCGCGCGTTGCGGCACTACTACGCATCGGTCTTGCTGGACTCGGGGGAGAACATCAAGGCCTTGGCCGAGTACCTCGGTCACTCCGACCCGGGATTCACGCTCCGGACGTACACGCACCTCATGCCGAACAGCCAGGATCGGGCTCGCAAAGCCATTGATGCCGCATTCGGCGCGCCCGTCGCGGACGGCCGCCCCGATGAGGGCGAGGCGCTGTCCTAGGTTCTGTCCGGCGGAATCAAGGACCCGAGCCTCGTCAGCAATGGCACAGCAGTCGAACGATGATGCAGTCCTCACGGAGCCCATCGAGGTAGGCAGTGGTTTGTCGGGCGTAAGCGGCCGAGGGCTCCTCACCGGGCAGGACGTTCGTGAACGGTCCTGGCCGGTCTTCCTCGATCCACTGCCCGTCCAGGGTGAGCAGGGCGGTAGTGGCAAGGGCCCACGACGCCGCCCTCTCCAAGTCCGGTTGGATGTCCCGGGTGAAGTGGGAGATCGGGTCACTTTCAGGCCCCAATACCCACAGGCCCAGGTTCGGATAGCGCTCCCAGGCAGAACGGTGGTTCAACGCACGTACCAATGGCTGGGCATGGTGGTCTGCGACTGCCTGCTCGCGGGGATAGCTTTCCGAATTCGCACGGTGCCGTTCCAGGAACGTGCTCAGCGGCTCGGCCGAAGGATGGTCAGCGACGAGACGTGCGAAGTCCTGCTGCTCGGCCTGCCACCGGGCTCGGGCCTCGTCGACGGCTCTGGCCTTGGTGGCTTCGAAGTCAAGCAGGCCCCGCGGTCCGCCGTCGCAGCGCAGTGGCCGGCGCGCACGCGGTTGGCCGGCCGGATAGGTCGGCTCGTGGATCAGCCGCGGATCGCCATCGAACTCCGGCCTGACGGCGAAACCGTCCTCGTCATCGGCATCGATGTGCCACCAGTCCCATTCACCGTTCGGGTTCCACTCGCCATCAGGGAGGTTGATGTTGAACGGCGCCATCCCGGCGTCCAGCGCCGCGCGCAAGTCCCCGAGGGCGGTCGGGGGCAGGCACACGTTCAGGTAGAACTTGCTCACGACCACCCCTGTGCTCACTGATCAGTAGGCGGTGATCTTAAGGGTGCGGTTCGCCGCTGTCCTGTGGTTTGCTCCGCCGCCGGTCGAACAGGGGCGGCAAGCGGCGGCAGCCCCGAAACAGGCCGTCGGCCGTGCCCTTCCGGAGAGGAAGAGCACGGCCGACGGCCCACACACGGCCCAGGGGAGCGGATACTCGCTCTGACCTGGGGCGATATCACACGTCGAAGTACAGCTCGAACTCGTGCGGGTGCGGGCGCAGCTGCAGCGGGGCGATCTCGTTGGTGCGCTTGAAGTCGATCCACGTCTCGATCAGGTCGGGCGTGAAGACGTCACCGGCGAGCAGGAACTCGTGGTCGCGCTCCAGGGAGTCCAGGACGGCCGGGAGGGAGGTCGGGACCTGGGCGACGTTCGCGTGCTCCTCGGGAGCCAGCTCGTAGAGGTCCTTGTCGATCGGCTCGGCCGGCTCGATCTTGTTCTTGATGCCGTCCAGGCCCGCGAGGAGCAGCGCCGAGAAGGCGAGGTACGGGTTGCCGGAGGAGTCGGGCGCGCGGAACTCGACGCGCTTGGCCTTCGGGTTGGAGCCCGTGATCGGGATACGCATCGCGGCCGAGCGGTTGCGCTGCGAGTACACCAGGTTGATCGGCGCCTCGAAGCCCGGGACCAGACGGTGGTACGAGTTCACCGTCGGGTTGGTGAAGGCCAGCAGCGACGGGGCGTGGCGCAGGATGCCGCCGATGTAGTAGCGGGCGGTGTCCGACAGGCCCGCGTAGCCGGCCTCGTCGTAGAACAGCGGGTCGCCGCCCGCCCACAGCGACTGGTGCACGTGCATGCCCGAGCCGTTGTCGCCGAAGATCGGCTTCGGCATGAAGGTCGCGGTCTTGCCGTTGCGCCAGGCCACGTTCTTCACGATGTACTTGAAGAGCTGCAGGTCGTCGGCGGCGGCGAGCAGCGTGTTGAACTTGTAGTTGATCTCCGCCTGGCCGGCGGTGCCCACCTCGTGGTGCTGGCGCTCGACCTTCAGGCCCTGCTTGTCCAGCTCCAGGGAGATCTCGGCGCGCAGGTCGGCGAAGTGGTCGACCGGCGGGACCGGGAAGTAGCCGCCCTTGTAGCGGACCTTGTACCCGCGGTTGTCCTCCAGGGCGCCGGTGTTCCAGGCACCCGCCTCGGAGTCGATGTGGTAGAAGGACTCGTTCGCGGTGGTCGCGAAGCGCACGGAGTCGAAGACGTAGAACTCCGCCTCGGGACCGAAGTACGCGGTGTCGGCGATACCGGTGGACGCCAGGTACGCCTCCGCCTTCTTCGCCACGTTGCGCGGGTCACGGGAGTACTGCTCGCCCGTGATCGGGTCGTGGATGAAGAAGTTGATGTTGAGGGTCTTGTCGCGGCGGAAGGGGTCCACCCGAGCCGTCGACAGGTCGGCGCGCAGCGCCATGTCGGACTCGTGGATCGCCTGGAAACCGCGGATCGAGGATCCGTCGAAGGCGAGCTCGTCGTCCGGGTCGAACGCCTCGACGGGCACCGTGAAGTGCTGCATGACGCCCGGCAGGTCGCAGAACCGGACGTCGACGAACTTGACGTCCTCGTCCGCGATGAACTTCTTGGCCTCGTCGGCGTTCTGGAACATCCACTCCTCCTACTCCCAGCCGTTCCCGTGCCGGGGGGTAGCTCGTTCGTGCGGCCAGTGCGGTGGCACACGCTGTCCCCGACCCTAGGGACGGGTGATTTCTCGGGCGTGACCCGATTGTTTCGCTGAAGTTAACCGGCCTCGTTCCACCGTAGCCCCGTGTACCCCGCCGGGCCCCGGCCGACCGTCCGGGCAGTACCGTGTCCGGGTGGACAACAGGCAAGCAATGGGATCGTGGCTCTCCGGGCCCCGCGCGGCCATGGAAGAGGCCGGGGCGGAGTTCGGGTACCGGGGCGAGCAGCTGGGTCTGCCGGAGGACGGGCCGGGTTCGATCGCCCGTCCCGGACGGCGGCTCGGCGCGCTGGCCGTGGACTGGGGCCTGTGCGTCCTGATCGCATACGGCCTGATCACCGACGGCTACAGCCCGGCCACCGGCAACTGGGCGCTGCTCGTCTTCCTCGTCCTCGGCGTGCTGACCGTCGGTACGCTCGGCTTCACGCCGGGTAAGCGGCTGTTCGGGCTGCGGGTGGTCGGCGTCGGCACGGGCCGGGTGCAGCCGCTGCGCGCGCTGGCCCGCACGGTGCTGCTGTGCCTCGCGATCCCGGCGCTGGTCTGGGACCGGGACGGCAGGGGACTGCACGACCGGCTGGCGAGGACCGTCGAGGTCCGGATGTAGGTGCGGGCCGGCAGGCGGGGTCCGGCTCACCTCGTCCGCAGCAGCCGGGACAGCACGTCCCGCAGCTCTCCCTCCGGATCCGGCACGGCGCCGTCCGCGCGCCAGGCCACGAATCCGTCCGGCCGCACCAGGACCGCGCCGTCCGCCGTCGTCCCGTAGGCCGTCGCCCAGTCGGCGTCCGCCGCGACCGGCACGAGATCGGCCCCGGTCCCCGCCGCCCCGATCCGGTACGTGTCCAGCCGGAGCCGCTCCGTGTCCGCGATCCGGCGGGCGGCCGCGTGCCAGGCGGCGCCCGCCGCGGAACCCGCGTCGCTGAGCAGCACCATCGACCGCTCGTACAGGTCGAGCGTGGAGATCCGCCCGTCCGCCCGGCGCAGCCACAGATGCGGCGACCGGCTGCCCGGCTGCCCGGTCAGGTTCATCCCATCGGGTACGACCGGCTGGCCGGGTTCGGCGCCGGTGACCGCGCCCTTCGGGTAGCGGTAGCCGAGGACGATGTTGAGGATCCCGCCGCGGCTGCCGGCCCCGATGCCGGGTGCGGGCGCGAACCCGGGGTGGCTGTGCTCCACCGAGCGGGCCGAGGCGCGGGCGCTGGTGGCGATGGCGACCGGGCGGCGCTCGGCGTCGTAGGACTCCAGCAGCCCGGGTCCGGCCCAGCCGTCCAGGACGGCCGCCAGCTTCCACGCCAGGTTGTGCGCGTCCTGGATGCCGGTGTTGGAGCCGAACGCGCCGGTCGGGGACATCTCGTGCGCGGAGTCGCCGGCCAGGAAGACCCGCCGGTCGGCATACCGTTCGGCGACCCGTTCGGCGGCCCGCCAGGAGGCGCGGCCGGTGACCTCGACGTCCAGGTCGGGGACGCCGACCGCGCGGCGGATGTGCCGGGTGAGCCGCTCCTCGGTGAACTCGTCGAGGGTTTCCCCGCGTTCGGGGTGCCAGGGGGCGTGGAAGACCCAGCGCTCCTTGTTGTCGACGGGCAGCAGCGCGCCGTCCGCGTCCGGGTCGGTGAGGTAGCAGCAGATGAACCGGCGGTCCCCGACGGTCCGGGCGAGCAGCTTGGAGCGGAAGGTGATGCTCACGTTGGCGAACAGGTCGCCGGGACCCGTCTGGCCGATGCCGAGCCGGCCCCGCACCGGGCTGCGCGGTCCGTCGGCGGCGACCAGGTACTGCGCGCGGACGGTGTACATCCGGTCGGAGTCACGGTCGCGGACGTACGCCGTCACTCCTTCGGGGTCCTGCTCGAAGGACTCCAGCTCGTGGAAGTAACGCAGGTCGCCGGTGAGGGACTCGGCCGACCGGCGCAGTACCGGCTCCAGGTCGTTCTGGCTGCACAGGCACCAGCCCGTGGGGCTGAACCGGGCCAGTCCGCCGCCCGGGTCGATCTCCCGGAACAGCCAGTCGCCGGCGTCGCCGGCCAGCGTCGGGGCCTGCAGGATCCCGTGGTTGTCGGCGAGCAGGGAGGCGGCGGCCTTGATGCCGGGCTCGATGCCGGCCTTCCGGAACAGCTCCATCGTCCGCACGTTGTTGCCCCGGCCGCGCGGATGGACCGAGGTCCCGGAGTGCCGTTCGACCAGCATGTGCCGCACGCCTAGACGGCCCAGGAACAGGGACATGGACAGGCCCACGAGGGAGCCGCCCACGACGAGGACGGGGACCTGGTGATCGGTTCTGTGCTGCATCGCGGACTCCAGGAGCGGGTGGCGGCGCGTCAGGTGCGTTGCAACCTCCATGCCCCTTCCGCGCCCCTTTCGGAGGGGTTCGGCGCGCTCAATCACCCACCTGGTTCACGCGAGTCGCGCGCTTCGGAGGACCGGCACAGGATCAAGAAGCGCTGACGCCGCGTCATCGGCGAAGGCGTAGGCCGCTGCCCCCGTGAAGGAGATGTGCGAAGCATGACGACGATCTCGGAAAAGGTTTCGGAAAAGACGACCCGCCCGGTGTCGAAACGGGTCTCCCAGACCGTCTTCGACGGCTCCCGCCTCCGGGTCGTCCTGCTCGTGGACGTCTTCGACGGCGCGCAGCAGCAGTTCCTGGAGGCGTACGAGCAGCTGTGCAGCCAGGTCGCCAAGGTGCCCGGTCACGTCAGCGACCAGCTCTGCCAGTCGATCGAGAACCCCTCCCAGTGGCTGATCACCAGCGAGTGGGAGAGCGCCCCGCCGTTCCTCGCCTGGGTGAACAGCGAGGAGCACGTGGACATGGTCAGGCCGCTGCACAGCTGCGTGCGTGACACCCGTTCGCTCCGCTTCCATGTGGTCCGCGAGACCGGCGGCCCGTCGGCGGAGGCCGAGCGGATCCTGCAGGACGGCCCCCGGGTGGGCGACGGCGTGATCCGCCACGCGCTCACCTTCACGGTCCGGCCGGGCAGCGAGGAGAAGGTCGCCGCGCTGCTGTCGGACTACGCCTCGCCGGAGCCGAAGGTCGACGACTCCACCCGCCTGTGCCGCACCTCGCTGTTCATGCACGGCAACCGGGTGGTCCGCGCCATCGAGGTGCGCGGCGACCTGATGGCCGCCCTGCGCTACGTCGCGCAGCAGCCCGAGGTGCGGGCCGTCGAGGAGGCCATCAACCCCTACCTGGAGCAGGACCGTGACCTGAACGACCAGGAGTCCGCACGGATCTTCTTCACCCGGGCGGCGCTGCCGGCCGTGCACCACGTCGTCGCCGAGGAACTGGTCGACGGCGACCGCCACGCGCTGTACTACCCGGCCCGTCCGGGCTGCGGGATGCGGCTCGCCGAGCTGCTGGCCCAGCACGACGAGGCCGCGGCCGAGGACTCCGCGAGCCCGGTGCTGCACAGCACGGTCTTCCAGCGCGACGACGTCGTCGTACGGCTGGTCGAGCAGCGGGCCGGCACCCCCGTGGACGCCGACCCGGCCCACGCGCTGACCGCCCTGCTGGACGGCGACGTGGTGCGGATGCACCTCCTCACCGACCGCCGTTCGCCCGACGCCTGACCCCACCACCGCAGGATCACCCTCACGGAGGAACGTAGAGATGAAGCCCATTCCCAAGGTCGTGGACCTCAGCGAGATCGAGCCCAACACGCGGCGCGGCGGTGACCTGCGCGCCATGCTCACCCCGGCCACGGTCGGTTCCACCAGCGGTTTCATGGGTGTGGCCATCGTGCAGCCGGGCGACCGCATCGCCGAGCACTACCACCCGTACTCCGAGGAGTTCGTGTACGTGGTCTGCGGCGAGATGGAGGTCGACCTGGACGGCGAACCGCACCCGCTGCGGCCCGAGCAGGGACTGATGATCCCCATGAACATGCGCCACCGCTTCCGCAACGTGGGCAGCGCCGAGGCCCGGATGGTCTTCCACCTCGGCCCGCTGGCGCCGCGCCCGAGCCTGGGCCACGTCGACACGGAGGAGACGGAAGCCGCCGTCACCGTGGGGCAGGTCCGGTCGTGACCCGGCGCGTGGCGGTTACGGGCATAGGCATCGTGGCTCCGGGGGGTGTGGGCGTACCGGCGTTCTGGGACTTGCTCGCCTCCGGCCGGACCGCGACGCGCGGCATCACCTTCTTCGACCCCTCCGGCCTCAGGTCGCGGATCGCCGCCGAGTGCGACTTCGACCCGGTGGCGCACGGCCTGAACGCCGGAGAGATCGAGCGGGCGGACCGTTACATACAGTTCGCCCTGGTCGCCGGTGACGAGGCGGTCCGGGACTCCGGTCTCGACCTGGGCCGGGAGAACCCCTGGCGGGTCGGGGTGTCCCTGGGCACCGCCGTGGGCGGCACCACCCGCCTGGAGCACGACTACGTCCTGGTCAGCGCCGGCGGCCAGAACTGGGACGTGGACCACCGGCAGGCCCAGCCCCAGCTGCACCGGGCGTTCTCGCCGAGCACGCTCGCCTCCGCGGTGGCGGAACGTTTCGGCGCGCAGGGTCCGGTACAGACCGTCTCCACCGGCTGCACCTCAGGCCTGGACGCCGTCGGCTACGCCTTCCACACCGTGCAGGAGGGCCGCGCGGACATCTGCATCGCGGGTGCCTCGGACTCCCCGATCTCCCCGATCACCATGGCCTGCTTCGACGCGATCAAGGCCACCTCCCCGAACAACGACGATCCCGAGCACGCCTCGCGGCCGTTCGACAACCGCCGGGACGGGTTCGTCATGGGCGAGGGCGGCGCGGTGCTCGTCCTGGAGGAGCTGGAGCACGCCAAGGCCCGTGGCGCGCACATCTACTGCCAGCTCGACGGCTACGCCACCTTCGGCAACGCCTACCACATGACCGGTCTCACCAGTGAAGGCCTGGAGATGGCCCGTGCCATCGAGACCGCTCTGGACCACGCCCGCCTCGACCCCACCGCCATCGACTACGTCAACGCGCACGGCTCCGGTACCCGGCAGAACGACCGCCACGAGACCGCTGCCGTCAAGAAGGCGCTCGGGCACCACGCGTACAGCACGCCCATGAGCTCCATCAAGTCCATGGTCGGCCACTCGCTCGGCGCCATCGGTGCGATCGAGATCGTCGCCTGCGTGCTGGCCCTGGCCAACCAGGTCGTCCCGCCCACCGCCAACTACGAGACCCCCGACCCCGAATGCGACCTCGACTACGTGCCACGGGTCGCCCGTGAACGGTCCCTCGGCGGTGTCCTGTCCGTGGGCAGCGGGTTCGGCGGCTTCCAGTCCGCGGTGATCCTGACCCGGCAGAGAGGACGGACACGATGAGCGAACCGCGTTCTCGGCGGGCCGCCGTCACCGGCATCGGTGTCGTCGCGCCCAACGGAACCAGCACCGAGACCTTCTGGAAATCCGTCCAGGAGGGACGCAACGTCCTCGGCACGGTGACCCGCGACGGCTGCGACCACCTGCCCATGAAGGTGGCCGGCGAAGTCCGCGACTTCGATCCGGAGGCCGCCGTCGAGGAACGCCTCATCGTCCAGACCGACCGCTTCACGCACTTCGCGATGGCCGCGGCCGACCTGGCCCTGGAGGACGCCCGGCTCGGCCGCGGCGACACCGACGGCTCGCCGTTCGACGTCGGCGTGGTCACCGCGGCCGGCTCCGGCGGCGGCGAGTTCGGCCAGCGCGAGCTCCAGCGACTGTGGGGCAAGGGCAGCCGGTTCGTCGGCCCCTACCAGTCCATCGCCTGGTTCTACGCGGCCAGCACCGGCCAGATCTCCATCCGGCGCGGCTTCAAGGGACCCTGCTCGGTGGTCGCCGCCGACGAGGCCGGCGGCCTGGACGCCCTGGCGCACGCCGCCCGCGCGGTGCGACGCGGCACCGACGTCATCGTGGCCGGCTCCACCGAGGCGCCCATAGCTCCGTACTCGATGGTCTGCCAGCTCGGCTACGAGGAACTCAGCCGGGAGACCGACCCGTCCCGCGCCTACCGCCCGTTCACCGAACAGGCCTGCGGGTTCGTGCCGGCCGAGGGCGGCGCCATGCTCGTCGTGGAGGACACCGGGTCGGCCCGCAGACGCGGGCTGCCGGTCCGGGCCACCCTCGACGGACACGCCTCGACCTTCACCGGGGCCTCGCGCTGGGCCGAGTCGAGGGACGGGCTCGCCCAGGCGATCCGCGGCGCCCTCGCCGAGGCCGGGTGCGCTCCCGAGGAGGTCGACGTGGTCTTCGCCGACGCCCTCGGCGTGCCGGAGGCCGACCGGGCGGAGGCGCTGGCCATCACCGACGCGCTCGGCGCGCACGGCAGGCGGGTGCCCGTCACCGCGCCCAAGACCGGGATCGGCCGGGGGTACTGCGCGGCCCCCGTCCTGGACACCGCCGCGGCGGTGCTCGCCATGGAACACGGCTTGATCCCGCCGACTCCGGGTGTCCACGACATCTGCCACGACCTCGATCTCGTGACCGGCAGCGCCCGCGCCGCCGCACCGCGCACGGCGCTGGTCCTCAGCCGGGGCCTCATGGGGTCGAACTCGGCACTCGTGCTGCGTCACGGCGCGGCCGGGTGAGCCGGAGAAGAAACAGCTGCCCAGCAGCGAAGAAGGAGGAGTCCCATGTCCATCACCGTGGACGAACTGTCCGAACTCATGAAGAAGGCCGCCGGAGTCACCGTCGCCCCGGCCGACCTCCAGGACCGGGCCGACAGCGGCTTCGACGTCCTCGGCGTCGACTCGCTCGGCCTGCTCGGCATCGTCGGCGAGCTGGAGAACCGGCACGGCGTGCCCATGCCGGTGGACGCCGAGCGGTGCAAGACCCCCCGCCAGTTCCTCGACCTCGTCAACAGCGCCATGCCCGCGGGAGCCTGACATGACCGGACACACCCAGAACGAGATCACCATCGCCGCGCCCGTCGACCTGGTCTGGGACATGACCAACGACGTGGCCAACTGGCCCCAGCTGTTCAGCGAGTACGCCGCCGCCGACATCCTCGAGCAGGAGGGGAACAAGGTCACCTTCCGGCTGACCATGCACCCCGACGAGAACGGCAAGGTGTGGAGCTGGGTCTCCGAGCGCGAGACCGACCGCCGCGCCCTGCGGGTCAAGGCCCGCCGGGTCGAGACCGGCCCGTTCGCGCACATGGACATCGTCTGGCAGTACGAGGAGGTCCCCGCCGGAACCCGGATGGTCTGGACCCAGGACTTCGCGATGAAGCCGGACGCCCCGGTCGACGACGACTGGATGACCGACAACATCAACCGGAACTCCAAGGTCCAGATGGCCCTGATCCGGGACAGGATCGAGAAGGCGGCCACCGGCCGTCGCCCCGACCCGGCCCTGGCCGACTGAACGGAGGGACACCGTGCACCAGGCCCTGATCGTCGCCCGTATGGCACCGGGCTCCGCGCCCGACATCGCGAAGGTCTTCGCGGAGTCCGACCGGGGAGAGCTGCCGCACCTCGTCGGGGTCACCCGGCGCAGCCTCTTCCAGTTCGGCGATGTGTACATGCACCTCGTCGAGTCCGAGCGCGAGCCGGGACCGGCCATCGCCAAGGTCACCTCGCACCCTGAGTTCAGGGACATCAGCGACCGTCTCACGGCGTACGTCAGCGCGTACGACCCGGAGACCTGGCGGTCCCCGAAGGACGCCATGGCACAGCGCTTCTACCTCTGGGAGCGCGACGGCGGGGCGTGAACCGCTCACCGCCGCAAGCCAACGGTGCCGGACCCGCGCAGAACGCGGGCCCGGCACCGGCGTGTTCCGGGGCCTGCCTCAGGCGGGCACCGTGCAGTCGAAGGCGTGCAGGTACGGGTTGACCGGACGGATGTCGTTGACGCTCAGACCCGCTTCGGTCAGCCGGCGCACCATGCTGTCGGTGGTGTGCTTGGCCCCGCCGACGTTCAGGAGCAGCAGCAGGTCCATCGCGGTGCTGAACCGCATCGACGGGGTGTCGTCGACCAGGTTCTCGATCACCACGATCCGCGCCCCCGGGCCGCCCGCCGCGACCACGTTGGCCAGCAGCTGCGCGGTGGACTCGTCGTCCCACTCCAGGATGTTCTTGATGATGTAGACGTCCGCGTCGACCGGCACGGCCTCCCGGATGTCGCCCGGCACGATCCGCGCCCGGTCCTCCAGGTCGCCGCCCGCGCGCAGCCGCGGCAGGGCCTTCTCCACCACCTTCGGCAGATCCAGCAGGTAGCCCTTCATCGCCGGGTACTTGTCCAGCAGGCAGGCCACCACGTGCCCCTGGCCGCCGCCCAGGTCCGCGACCGACCGGCTGTGGGACAGGTCGAGCAGGGCCGCGACCTCACGGGCCGACTGCTCGCTGGAGGTGGTCATCGCCCGGTTGAAGACGTCCGCCGACTCCGGGGCGTCCTCGTTCAGGTAGACGAAGAACTCCTTGCCGTAGAGGTCCTCGATGACGTTGCGGCCGCTGCGCACGGCCTCGTCGAGCTTCGGCCAGGCGTCCCAGGTCCACGGCTCGGTGCACCACAGGGCGATGTACCGCAGGCTGTGCGGGTCGTCCTCGCACAGCAGCCGGGAGGTCTCGGTGTGCGCGAACGTGCCGTCCGGGCGCTCGGCGAAGACGCCGTAGCAGGACAGCGCGCGCAGCAGCCGGCGCAGCGGCTTCGGGTCGGTCTTCACCGTGGACGCGAGGGTCTCCACGGTCATCGGGGCGTCCCCGAGCGCGTCGGCGACGCGCAGCCGGGCTGCCGCGCGGACGGCGGCGGCACAGGCCGCCCCGAACACGAGCTCGCGCAGCCGCATCGAGGGCGGCGGTGCGTCGTCCCGCGCCGGGTCCTTCGGTGCCGGGAGATCGCGTGCTGGTGCGGTCATGTGCCGCTTCCTTCCGTCTGGGGTGGGTACGGCCGTCAGGTCAGCACAGACCGGCGGGCTTGGACTTCTTGCAGGTGTTGGTGGTGAAGGTGTTGCCGTGCTTGGCCGCTTCCTGGTTGACCAGGTCGGCGGGGGAGTTGTCCGAGAGCTTGTTGCGAGTGATCTGGTTCTTCTCGCTGGTGGCGCCCACGAAGCTCTTGACGATCACGACACCGCCGGACATCGGGGACTTGCCCGAGTTGCCGGTGACCGTGTTGCCGGTGACGAGCGTGTCCTCGGTGCCGGTCAGGACGATGCCGGAGCCCTGCAGGAAGGAGAGCCGAGCGGTCTTCTTGCAGTACTTGTTGTTCTTCACGAACTGGTTGTCGGCGATCACGATGCGACCGGCCTTCGGCTTGTTCTCGTCGCCGACGACGAACAGGCCGGCGCAGTTGCCGGTGACCGAGTTGTCGGAGACGGTGAGGTTGCGCAGCCGCCGCACGGTGACGCCGATCCGGTTCTTCTCCAGCAGGTTGTGCTCGACCACCGTGCCGTCGGTGTCGGGGGAGCCCTGCTCCGCGGTGACCGTGTTGGCCAGGAAGAGGCCCGCGTCGCCGTTGTCCCGGGCCACGTTGTTGCGGTAGACGCTGTGCACGGCGCGCTCTTCGGCGATGCCCCACTGGCCGTTCTTGACGGCGGCCACGGAGTGCACGTTCAGGTTGGCGGTGCCGACCGCCATGAGGCCGTTGCGGGCGAACCCGGTCACGGTCAGGTGGGCGACGGTGACGTTCTCGACGGGCCCGTTCTTGGCGCCGACCACGCAGATGCCGTCGCCCCGCTGGGCGCAGGACTGCTCGGCGGCCTTGCCCGGCATCGCCTTCCCGGCCTTCTTGGCCGGCTGGAGCACGGTCTGCGGACCCATGCCGCGCAGGGTCAGGTCGGGCGTGCTCACCCGGACGCTCTCGTGGTAGGTGCCGGCCAGCACCAGGACCGTGTCGCCGGGCTGGGCGGCGTCGACCGCCTTCTGGATGGACTCGCCCGGGTGCACCTGGAGCACGCGATGCGTGGCGGTCGCCGGGGCGGCGCCGAGGAGGGAGCCGCACAGGGCGGCGCTGCACGCGAGGTATGTGATATGGCGTTTTGTCACATGAGGAAGGTTAGGAGTAGATCACCCGATAAAAGGCTGGATGCTCCGTTCGGCGGCGTGTCCCGCGGGGCGGCCGTGCGGGGGAACGACGAAGGCGCGGTGGTCGCCTGTGCGACCACCGCGCCCCGGGTTCGTGCGCGCGTGCCTACCGCCCGCGCTGACCGCCCTTGGGCATCCGCATGCCCTTCGGCATCGGACCCTTCGGCAGCGGCATGTTGCTCATCAGGTCACCCATCGCCCGCAGCCGGTCGTTGGTGACCGTGACCTGCGGGCCGGTCAGCACGCGCGGGAACTTGAGCATCGTGGTGCGCAGCTTCTTCAGCTCGACCTGGCCCTCGCCCGTGCCCACGATCACGTCGTGCACCGGGACGTCGGCCACGATCCGGGCCATCTTCTTCTTCTCGGCGGCCAGCAGGGTCTTCACCCGGTTCGGGTTGCCCTCGGCCACCAGGACGATGCCGGCCTTGCCGACGGCCCGGTGGACCACGTCCTGGCTGCGGTTCATCGCCACCGCCGGTGTCGTCGTCCAGCCCCGCCCGATGTTGTCCAGGACGGCCGCCGCGGCGCCGGGCTGGCCCTCCATCTGACCGAAGGCCGCCCGCTCGGCCCGGCGGCCGAAGACGATGGCCGTCGCGAGGAAGGCGAGCAGCAGGCCCAGGATGCCCAGATAGACCGGATGGCCGATCAGGAATCCGATCACGAGGAAGACGGCAAGGGTGCCGAGACCGACACCCGCGAGTACAAGACCGATCACCTTGTCGGCCTTGCGGGTCATCTTGTACGTCAGGACGATCTGCTTCAGCCGTCCCGCATTCGCAGCGTCCGCTGCGGGTTCCTTCCTCGCCATGCCCCGAAGTCTACGTGGCCCCGGGAGTGCCTTCGACGGCAGTGCCCGCACAAGGGCCGGAACGGGCGCTCAGGGGCGCCCGGCGACCTGCTCCAGGAAGAGCTGCGCCTCGACCCGGTCCTTGGCGCGACGGCGGTCCTCCAGCACGGAGGTCCAGGCGTTCTGACGGGCGGTGCGCTGGCCGCCGCTCATCAGGAGGGACTCGACGGCGCGCAGCGCGTCGGTGAAGGACGGGATGGCGGTGGCGCGGACGGGCGCGGCCTGCATGGTGAAGGTCCCCCCTCGGAGTGGGTGTACGTGCTGTGATTCCAGGGTCACTGTTCGGTGTTACCAGGGCGTGACCGACCGGTCAAACACCAATGAAACCTTGATACGCGGGCCCCGCACGCCGACGCGGTCCTGACGGGCGTCCTCATCAGCGAGGACGGTCAGGACCGCGGTCATTCGGTCATTACTGGCCGGTAGTAACTTGTGCGTGAGTTCACACGGCCTGGGCGGCCACGACGGAGCCGCCCTGGTGCGGGGCGCCCGTCTCGCGCAGGTCCATCGCCATCCGGTAGAGCCGGCCGGCCCGGTAGGAGGAGCGGACCAGCGGCCCGGACATCACCCCGGAGAAGCCGATCTGCTCGGCCTCCTCCTTCAGCTCCACGAACTCCTGCGGCTTGACCCAGCGCTCCACGGGGTGGTGCCGCACGCTCGGGCGCAGGTACTGCGTGATGGTGATCAGCTCGCAGCCGGCCTCGTGCAGCTGGCGCAGCGCCTCGGAGACCTCCTCGCGGGTCTCGCCCATGCCGAGGATCAGGTTGGACTTGGTGACCAGGCCGAAGTCGCGGGCCTCGGTGATGACCTTCAGCGAACGCTCGTAGCGGAAGCCGGGACGGATCCGCTTGAAGATCCGCGGCACCGTCTCGACGTTGTGCGCGAACACCTCGGGACGGGACTCGAAGACCTCGCGCAGCAGCTCCGGGACGGCGTTGAAGTCCGGGGCGAGCAGCTCGACCTTGGTGCGGCCGGCCTCGCGTCCCGCCGTCTGCGCGTGGATCTGGCGCACGGTCTCGGCGTACAGCCAGGCGCCGCCGTCCTCCAGGTCGTCGCGGGCGACGCCGGTGATGGTGGCGTAGTTCAGGTCCATGGTGACCACGGACTCGCCCACGCGGCGCGGCTCGTCACGGTCCAGGGCCTCGGGCTTGCCGGTGTCGATCTGGCAGAAGTCGCACCGCCGGGTGCACTGGTCGCCGCCGATGAGGAAGGTCGCCTCGCGGTCCTCCCAGCACTCGTAGATGTTCGGGCAGCCGGCTTCCTGGCAGACCGTGTGCAGGCCCTCGCTCTTCACGAGGTTCTGCATCTTCGTGTACTCGGGACCCATTTTCGCCCGGGTCTTGATCCACTCGGGCTTGCGCTCGATGGGGGTCTGGGCGTTCCTGACCTCCAGGCGCAGCATCTTGCGTCCGTCGGGTGAGACTGCGGACACGTCGGCTCCCTGTAACTTCGATTCCTCGGCGTACACCAGGGTACGCCCGTGATTGCTGGGCCCTTCCGTGAAGGCCAACCCCTCGGCCGCAGGGCGCATTCCCCCCGCGGCCGACGGCCTCCCGGTCAGGCCGAGGTCTTCTCGATCTCGCGCGGCTTGAGGTCCGCGTGCTCCAGGACGTCCTTCAGGTGGCGCTCCACCACCGGCAGCACCTCCTCGATCGTCACGTCCCGGCCCAGCTCGGCGGCGAGGGACGCGACCCCGGCGTCCCGGATGCCGCACGGGATGATCCGGTCGAACCACTTGTTGTCCGGATTCACGTTCAGCGCGAAGCCGTGCATCGTGACGCCCTTGGCCACCCGGATGCCGATGGCGGCGATCTTGCGGTCCTCACGGCGCTGTCCGGCGTTGGAGGGCGCGTACTCCGGGCCGTCGAGGCGGGGGTCGAACTCCTCGTCGTGCAGCCGCGGGTCGAAGTCCAGGGACAGCCCGCCGAGCGCCGGCCGCTGCTCGACCGGATCGCCGAGCACCCACACCCCGCTGCGTCCCTCGACCCGGCTGGTCTCCAGGCCGAACTCGGCGCACACCCGGATCAGCGCCTCCTCCAGGCGCCGCACGTGCGCGACCACGTCCACCGGGCGCGGGAGCTTCTGGATCGGGTAGCCCACCAGCTGGCCGGGGCCGTGCCAGGTGATCTTGCCGCCGCGGTCCACGTCGATGACCGGAGTGCCGTCCAGCGGCCGTTCGTCGTCCGCGGTGCGGCGGCCCGCCGTGTAGACCGGGGGGTGTTCGAGCAGCAGGACCGTGTCGGGCGTCTCGTCGGCGAACCGCGCGGCGTGCACCCGGCGCTGCTCGTCCCAGGCCTCCTGGTACTCGACGGCGTCCGCGCCGAACCCCATGCGGACGAACCGCAACTCACTCACGGCAAGCGCCTCCCTCGGGCGATGGGCTGTCAGGCACATAACGCGCCCAAGCCACTGTACGTCCGCCCGTCACGCGTCAGCCCTGGGGTCAATCCTCACACGATCGGATGAATGAAGGTCGAAAGGTGCGATCGGCTGCTCACTCTCCGCTACATTCGCGCCGTCCATGAGCACCAAAAGGGCTGCTCACCGGCAATCCGGGCACAAGCCACCGAGCTGAGCCAGAAGGCAGGAGACCGCACTCCAGATGACCGACCGACCCGCGCAGCGCACTCCCAACCGCCAGCTCGCCGCGCTCATCGCAGAAGCAGGATTCTCCAACGCGGGTCTGGCCCGTCGGGTCGACCAGCTCGGTCTCGAACACGGGCTGGACCTCAGATACGACAAGACGTCGGTCACCCGGTGGCTGCGCGGCCAGCAGCCCCGGGGCACCACACCCGCCCTCATCGCCGAGGTCTTCACCCGGCGCCTCGGCCGCCGGCTCACCGCCCAGGACCTGGGCCTGGACGCCTGCGCCCCGGTCTACGCCGGGCTGGAGTTCGCCGCCACCCCCGAGGAGGCCGTCGACATCGTCAGCGGGCTGTGGCGCAAGGACTCCGGCAGCCAGGCCGAACTCCGCAAGATCGCGTTCACCCCGGCCGGGCTCGTGGTGCCCAGCCGGGACTGGCTGATCGGCCGCGCCGACGACCGGGTGGCCCGCGGCGAACCGGCGGCGCTGCCGCGGGTCCCGGCGCAGGCCAGGCCCACCGTCGTGCCCAAGCAGGCGGCCGCGGCCGGACGCCCGCGCGGCCAGGCCGAGCGCGGCCCAGGCCAGCGGGTCACCGGCGGGGACATCGCCGCCCTGCGCTCGGTCGGCGAACTCTTCCGCACCCTCGACGACGCCTACGGCGGCGGGCACGCCCGGCAGGCCCTGGTGCGCTACCTGGAGCACGAGTGCGAGCCGCTGCTGCGCGGCACGTACGGCGAGCAGACCGGCCGCAAGCTGTTCGCCGCCGCCGCCGACCTGACCCGGCTCGCGGGCTGGACGTCGTACGACATCGCCGCGCACGGGCTCGCCCAGCGCTACTTCGTCCAGTCCCTGCGCCTGGCCCAGGCGGCCGGGGACCGCTCCTACGGCTCCTACGTCCTGGTCACCATGAGCCGCCAGGCCGTCTACCTCGGCCACGGCCGGGAGGCGGTGCAGCTGGCGCGGGTGGCCCAGCAGGGCGTGGGCACCAGCGCCCCGCCGGTCGTGCAGGCGCTCCTGCACGCGGCCGAGGCGCGGGCGCACGGGGTCCTCGGCGAGGTGCGGGCGTGCACCGGCGCACTGGTCCGGGCCGAGCGCGCCCTGGAGGTGGCCCGCCCCGGCGACGACGTCCCGCCGTGGGCCCGCTTCTTCGACGAGGCGCAGCTCGCCGACGAACTCGGCCACTGCCACCGGGACCTCCAGCAGTTCCGGGCGGCCGCGCAGCACGCCGAGCGCTCGCTGCAACTGCGTGCGCCCTCCTTCGCGCGCAGCCGCCTGTTCTGCCGTGTCGTCCTCGCCACGGCCCGCCTCGGCCTCGGCGAACTCGACCAGGCGTGCGCGCTCGGTGCGGAGGCGGCCTCCGCCGCGGCGGAGATGCGGTCGGTCCGTGCGATCGAGTACGTCAGGGACTTCGAGCGGCGGCTGGAGCCGTACAAGGACGCGGCACCGGTGAAGGGGTACCGGGAGAAGGTCGCCGCACTGGCCTGACGGGCCGCTGCGGGGTGCCGCGGCCCGCCGAGGCGGTGATCGGTCACGCCGGTTCCGGTCCGTTGCCGGGTGCGGCGCCGTCGTGGCCGATCGCGCAGTTCCCCGCGCCCCTTACGGGGCGCTCGGCCGGGACTTCTTTGCTAGGCCGCTCGGCGCTGGGTCGGCTCTGCGGTGTGCAGGGAGCCGGAGACGCCCAGGTCGGTCAGGATCGACGCCGTCGCCCGGTGGGCGGAGTGCAGGGCTCCCTGGATGGTGCTGGTGTCCCGGTGGTCGCCGCAGACGTAGAGGCCGGCCAGCAGGCGGACCGGGCGGCGGAGGTCGTGCGGGGGACGCATCGCCGGGATCGCCTCCCGCGTGTGGTGGACGGCCAGGGTCTCCCAGCGGTGCGTGGAGGTGCCGTAGAGCCGGGAGAGGTGCGTGCGCACCGCCGTGTCGATGTCGGCGGGCGGCGGGCCGAGCACCGTCGAGGAGATCAGCGCGCGGCCCTGCGGAGCGCGGCTCGGGTCGACGCCGCTGACGACGTAGGTGTGGGAGACGGGGCCGCCCCGGTCCGCGTCGAGGAGGAGCGAGGACCCGGTCGTGAGCGTGGCCGGCTCGTCCGTCGTGTGGTGGACCACCGTGACCTCGTGGAAGTCCGGCACGCGCAGCCCCGGCAGCAGCGCGGCCGCGGCCCGTGCGTCCGTCGCCAGCAGGACCGCCCGGCAGCGGATCTCGCCGTGCTCGGCGGTCGTCACGGACGTCGTCGAGACCGCGGTGACCCGGACGCCCGTGTGGACCGTGCCGGGCGGCAGGGCGCGGGCGAGGAGCTCGGGGAGGACCTCGGCGCCGCCCTCCGGCACGCACAGCCGCCCGCTCGCGAAGGACCTCAGGGCGAGGTCCGCGCACCGGCTGGACGTGGAGAGCTCCGGGTCGCAGAGCAGGGCCGCGAGCAGCGGGCGCAGGAAGCCGTCGACCGTGCGAGCCGGTATCCCGCGCTCCGCGAGGGCGCGCCCGGCCGGGAGTTCGGGACGGGCGAGGATGCGGTTCACCGGGGTGGTGGCGATCCGGCCCAGCGCCGCGCCCAGCCGGGCCTGGTCGACCGCGCCGCCCATCGGTGCGGCGCCGCGCGCCGGCGACACCGCCGAGCCGTTCCTGGGGGCGCTTGCCAGGGCGCGCACGGCGTACAGTGCGCCCCTCGCGCTTCCTCCACCCGCCGGGGCGCCGGCCCGGTGCCGGCGCCCGTCGCGATGCAGCAGCACGCCGGGCGCGAACCGGCGCAGAACCAGGGCGTCCAGTCCGGGTCCCGACCGTAGCTCCGGATAGGACGTGGACAGGAGCTGCCCCATCCGGTCGAGCCGGAAGCCGTCGACCTTCTCGGTCGACATGCGGCCGCCGACGTAGGGGGCGGCCTCCAGGACCGCGGTCGTTACTCCTGCGCTGTTCAGCCGATGAGCCGCGGAGAGTCCGGCGACGCCGGCTCCCACGATGACGACGTCCGCCTGGTACGCGGGCTCAAGCACGAGGCCCCTCCTCGATTGCGCGTCCGGTGGAGACGTGATGCCCCCAACCGGCTCCGGGGATACCCGAGTTCGGGTCGAGGTTAGGACGGTGATCGGTCAAGGGCAGTCGCGCATGAACAGGGCACGGTCGCACACCGGTCGCATACGGTCACGCAGGTGGTCAGGCCGCACGGATCGCGTCCTCGATGCCCGGGAACGCGAAGGTGAACCCCGACTCCAGCAGCCGCTTGGGCACCACGCGTTGACTGCCCAGCACGTCCCCGGCCATCTCGCCGAGCGCCACCTGGAGCGCCGCGGCGGGCACCGGGAACAGGGCCGGGCGGTGCAGCACCCGGGCCATGGCCGCGGTGATCTCACGGTTCGTCAGGGGCTCCGGCGCCGTGAGGTTGAAGGGCCCCTCCAGGCCGTCGGTGTCCAGCAGGAACCTGATCGCGGCCACCTCGTCGTGCAGCGCGATGAACGACCAGTACTGCCGCCCGTCGCCCAGCCGGCCGCCGAGCCCCGCCTTGAACAGCGGGAACAGCCGGCCCCACGCCCCGCCGCCGCGGGCCACCACCAGTCCCGTGCGCACGAACACCGTCCGGACGCCGGCCTCCCTGGCCGGGGCCGCCGCCTCCTCCCACTCCACGCACAGCGACGGCAGGAAACCGTCCCCGGCCGGGGCGTCCTCGTCGACGGCCCGGTCGCCCGTCTCGCCGTAGAAACCCATCGCGCTGCCGCTCACGAACACCCGCGGCGGCTCGTCCAGGGCGGCCACCGCCTTCGCGAGCGCCGCCGTGCCGAGGACCCGGCTGTCCCGGATCCGCCGCTTGTAGGCGTCCGTCCAGCGGCGGTCGCCGATCCCGGCCCCGGCGAGGTTCACCACCGCGTCGCAGCCGGCCAGTCCGGCCGTGTCGACGTACTGCCCCTCGGGGTCCCAGCAGACCTCGCCGGGGCCGTCGGCCGCGCGCCGCACCAGGCGCACCACCTCGTGCCCGTCGGCCCGCAGGGAGTCCACCAGGGCCTTGCCGATCAGACCGGACGCGCCGGCCACCGCGATACGAGAGCGTTCCATGGGTCCAGCATGGCCGCAGCGGCGCCGGAAAACACCCGGGACCCGGGGGCCGCCGGACTTAGGGTGACCACATGCCGGAACCGTACATACGCACCGCCCTGCCCGACGACGACCAGGAACTGCGCGCACTGGACGGCGCCACCTGGTCGTACCAGCACGCCGTACTGCCCGAGCCGCAGCCGCCGTACGACCCCTTCTTCGACGAGCGGCACGCCCCCGAGGACACCCTGGTCGCCGAGGTGGACCGGCGCATCGTCGGCTACATCCGCCTCGGGTTCGCCTACAACGTGGCCTCCAACGCGCACGTCCGGCAGATCCAGGGCCTCGCCGTCGCCGAGGAGGCCCGCGGCCGCGGGGTCGCCAGGGCGCTGCTGCGGGCGGTGATGGCGGAGGCCCGCCGGCGCGGCGCCAGCCGGATCCGGCTCGGTGTCCTCGGGCACAACGGCCCGGCCCGCAGGCTCTACGAGTCCGAGGGCTTCGCCGTCGAGGGCGTGCTGCCGGGGGAGTTCCTGCTCGGCGGCGAGTACGTCGACGACGTGATCATGGGCCGGGCGCTGTGACGGTCAGGACGTGATCAGCTCGCCGGTGTCCACCGGCGCCGTCGCCCCCGCCCCGCGGGTGGCGTCCGAGGCCACCTCGTCGGCCGTCAGGACGTATCCCGTCTCGTCGTCCGACGTGGAGCGGGCGAAGACCACGCCGTACACCTCGCCGCGGGTGGTCAGCAGCGGCCCGCCGGAGTTGCCGGGGCGGACCGTGGAGCGGACCGAGTAGATCTCCCGGGTCACGGTGGCGTCGTTGTAGATGTTCCGGCCGGTGGCCGGCACCCGGGCGGCCACCGTGGCCGCCTGCAGGTTCAGATCGCCGTCCTGCGGATAGCCGGCGACCACCGCCGAGTCGCCGCGGGCCGCACCGGTGTCGAACCGCAGCAGCGGCGCCCGCAGCTGCGGCACGTACAGCACCGCCACGTCGCGGTCCGGGTCGAAGAGCACGACCTGCGCCTCGTACGACGTCCCGACCCCGCCGATCCGTACGCTCGGGTCGGAGATGCCGGCGACCACGTGGGCGTTGGTCATCACGTGCTCCGGCGCGTACACGAACCCGCTGCCCTCGCGGCCCTGGCTGCCCGAGACGCCCTCGATCTTGACCGTGCTGCGCTTGGCCGCCTCGGTGGCGGCGGCGGTGACGCTGTCGCCCGTGGGTCTGGCGACCCGGGCCGTCGACTCGTTCTCGAACGGGTTGAAGACCTGCGGGAAGCCGGCCTCCGTGAGCGCGGAGGTGGCCCGCGCGAACCAGGCGGGCGTGGTGTCCGGCATGGTGTCCTGCACCGCGCCGAGCAGCCGGGAGCCCTGGATCGCCTGCGCCACCGCGGGGGACGAGGACGCGCCGAGCACGCTGGCCGCCACCCAGGCCACGATCAGGACCGCCACCGAGTTCGCCGCCGCGCCGCCGATCCCGTCGGCCACCCGCAGCGGCCCCTGGTCCAGCTCGCGGCGCAGCCGCAGCGCCAGCCGCCCGGCCAGCTCGTGCCCGACCACCCCGGGCACCAGCACCGTCAGCACCGCGACCACCGTCGCCGTCGCGGTCCCGCGGGTGACCAGGTCCATCACCCACGGCAGCGCCCACACGCCGATGACGGCGCCGCCCACGAACCCGGCCAGCGACACGCAGCCGGCCACCAGCCCGCGCCGGTAACCGGACGCCGCGTAGACGAGGACCACCAGTACGAGCACCAGGTCGAGCAGGTCCACGGAGCCGCCTTTCTCTCGGTGCCCTCTTCATACGGCCGGGACAGGTCCATTGATCAGTTCCCGCGCGCGGGAACCTCGGGAACCGGCCACGCGTGCGTGTACCCACTGAAACGCCTTAGACCGGGACGATGGTTCCACCAGGTGGCACAGCACACATCGCGGACGCGGTGGATCAACCCGAGAGTGGGTGCCATGCGTGTCTTCCCCAGAGCCGGGCGGCGCACCCGGATCGCCGTCCTGGCGCTGCTCGGCTGCGTGCCCGGCCTCGCCGCCGCCCTCGTGGTGGTGCTGTGCGCCCCGGGCGCCGACCACTCCGTCGCCGTCCACCTGGCAGCGCCCGCGCCCGCCAGCCCCGAGGGCCGGTTCCGGGCGCCCCGGCCGCCCATCGTGCCGCGCTCGGTCTGGCTGGACGCCACCGTCCGCCGCACCCAGCCGCCGCCGCGCTACGACGACAAGGTGGTCGCCGTCTTCGTGCACCACACCGACTCGCCCAACGGCTACTCCTGCGCCCAGGTGCCCGAGATCATCCGGCGCCTGTACAGCGGCCAGACCGGTGACCGGGCCTGGGACGACATCGGCTACAACTTCCTCGTCGACCGCTGCGGCACCATCTACGAGGGCCGGGCGGGCGGCACCGAACGGGCGGTCGTCGGCGCGCACACGCAGGGCTTCAACCACCGCACCGCAGGCATCGCCGCCCTCGGCACCTTCACCGCCGGGGTGCCCGTGCCGCGCGCCATGGCCGACTCGATCGCCGCCGTCGCCGCCTGGAAACTCGGCCTGGCCGACGTCGACCCGCGCACCAGCGCCCGGCTGGTCTCCAGCAACGGGCGCAGTAGGTACCGGCTGGGCACCGTCGTCGCGCTGCCCGCCGTGGCCGCCCATCAGGACGGCTACCGCACCAACTGCCCCGGCGCCGCGCTCATCGACCGCCTCCCGGAGATCAGGGAGGCCGCGGCCCGCCTCCAGGGCAGGGCCCCGCAGGCACCGCCGCCCACGGCAGCCCGGCCGACCGCTCCCACGGCGCCCGCGGCGACCGCCCCCACGGCCCCGCCGCCGGGTACCGCGACGGCGACCGCGCCGGGCACCGCCGTGGCGATCCCACCGGGCACCGCCACGGCACCCCCGTCCGGACCTGCCGCCGTGACCCCGTCCGGAGGAACCGCCGTGTCCGAAGGCCCCGCCGCGTCCGGAGGCCCCGTCGGGACGCCGGCCCCGACGGCCCCGGGCGCGCTCCGCAAGGCGCCGCCCCTGCCCGGCCCCCTCGAAGCACCCCGCAAGCCCTGAGGACACCCGTGGACCCGTCCGCGAGCGCGTCCACAGGAACGCCACAGGCGGCACGCAGGCCGCCGCGATCCCCGCGCCCCGGCGTCATGGACGACACGGACCGACGGAGGCGGGGACCATGGACAGCAGGCGCGGCGAAGCCCGTGCGCACAGCAAGGGGAGCGCGCGGAAGGACGGTCGGACCAGGTCGGCGCGCGGGCCGTGGGCCGTGGCGTGCGCGGTCGTGACGGTCGTCCTCGGCCCGGCCGCGGTCACCGCGTCCGCCCTCGACCGGGCCGGCGCGGCGCCGCTGCACCACGCGGTCGCCGCGCGGCCCGGCCTCACTCCTTGAAGCGGTCCCAGAGCCTGGGGAAGCGTTCCGCGAGGGCGCGTTCGTTCTCGAAGTCGACCGGTGCGCCGTCCGGTTCGCTGGGCGCGGGGGCGATGCCGAGGTCCGGGGCCACGGTCCCGGTGAGCTGCTCGTACGCCTCGTCCGCCGCGTAGCCGAGTTCCTCGCCGTCGCCGTCGATCTCCTCGTCGAAGTCGCCCAGCAGCTCCGCCAGCCCGTCCGGGTCGTGCAGGGCGCCCTCGAAGACCTCCCGGCCCTGGCCGATCAGCCAGCACCGGAAGAAGTCGAACGCGTCGTCGCTGGCCCCGTCGAGCAGCACCCACGCCGCGCCCCACAGATCCCAGCTGTAGGCACGGTTGTAGCGGGCCTCGAAGTGACGGGCGAAGTCCAGCACCATGTCCGGGTCCAGCTGGAGCAGCCGGTCCACGAGCAGGTCCGCCTGGTCCTCCGGGTCACCCTCGGCGGCCGCGCGGGTGCTGTCGACCAGCTCCCAGAACTCCGTCTCGTCCATCACGGGTCCAGCATCGTGCCTGTGCGCCGGGGGCGCACGCGGAGTGACGCGGATTGTTATCCGGCGTCGCCCGCCGGCGGGTACAGCCCCGCCAGCCGCCGGGCGTCCGCCGCGAAACGGGCCCGCAGCCCCGGCGGCGCGAGCACCTCCGCCTCCGGTCCGAGCGCGGTGAGCTGACCGTGCGCGACCTCCTCGCTCTCCACCGGAAGGGTCACCGTCACCCACCCCCGCGCGTCCGGGGCACCCGCGCCCGCGAGCGCCTGCCGCGCGGTGACCGGATCGACGGTGTACGCCAGCCTGCGCAGGCCGACTGCCGACAGCCGCACCACCGCCTCGGCATGCAGGATGGACCGCGCGAACTGCTCCGCCCGCCGGTCCCAGAACCCCGGCAGGTCGAACTCCTCGTCCCGCGCGAACCGCTCCTGGCCCGCCTCGACCGAGGTGAACCGGTCGATCCGGTACACCCGGTAGGAGTCGGTCTCCGCGACCCGCGCGCACAGGTACCAGACGCCGGCCTTCAGCACGAGCCCGTACGGCTCCAGTTCCCGCCGCACCTCCGACTCGCCGCGCCGGTAGCGCGCGACCACCCGGCGGTCGTCCCACACCGCGTCGGCGAGCGCAGGCAGCAGCGCGGGCGTCGCGGGCTCCGCGAACCAGCCCGGCGCATCCAGATGGAACCGCTGGGCCGCGGTCCGGGAGGCGTCGCGCAGCGAGGGCATCAGCGCGGCGGACACCTTCAGCCGGGCGGCACTGGCCGCGTCCGCCAGCCCCATGTCCCGCAGCGCCCCGGGCACCCCGCTCAGGAACAGCGCCTCCGCCTCGCTGCGCCCGAGCCCCGTCAGCCCCGTCCGGTAGCCGCCGACCAGCCGGTACCCGCCCGCCCGGCCCCGGTCCGCGTAGACCGGCACCCCCGCCTCCGACAGGGCCTGCGCGTCGCGCATCACGGTCCGCTCGGACACCTCCAGCTCGGCGGCCAGTTCACCGGCGGTCATCGCGGACCGGGACTGGAGCAGGAGCACCATCTTGATGAGTCGGGCGGCGCGCATGACCTCATCATGCCGGGGCCCGCGGGCGGACCGGGCCCGGTCACGGCGAAGGGGCACGGCCGCGGCCGTGCCCCTTCCTCCGCACCGGATCCCGGTGGTGCCTACAGCCCGTACTTCTCCCGGGCCTCCTTCACCGCGGTCGCCTTGACCTCGCCGCGCCTGGCCAGCTGGGCCAGGGCCGCGACGACGACCGACTCGGCGTCGACGCCGAAGTGGCGGCGGGCCGCGTCC
The DNA here is from genome assembly GCF_044757385.1 of Streptomyces sp. NPDC091282. NCBI lineage: Bacteria > Bacillati > Actinomycetota > Actinomycetes > Kitasatosporales > Streptomycetaceae > Streptomyces > Streptomyces sp. NPDC091282. Next base: position 464,526 of record NZ_JBIVUX010000001.1, on the reverse strand, counting down.
CGGGTGTCGGAGAGACCGAAGCCGTCGGCGCCCAGGGAGGAGTAGTCCTGCTCGACCCACTGCGCGATCTGGTCCGGGACCTGGCGCATGTAGTCGGAGACGGCCAGCACCGGACCCTCGGCGCCCTGCAGCGCCCGGCGGACGAACGGGATCCGCTCCTCGCCGCGCAGCAGGGCCGCGTCCGCCGCCATGGCGTCACGGCGCAGCTCCGTCCAGGAGGTGGCGGACCAGACGTCGGCCGCCACGCCCCACTCCTCGGCGAGCAGCCGCTGCGCCTTCAGCGCCCAGTGGATCGCCGTGCCGGAGCCGAGCAGCTGGATGCGCGGGGCGTTGGCCACCACCGTCAGCCCGGCCGACTCCGCGGTGTTGAAGCGGTACAGGCCCTTGACGATGCCCTCGTCGACGCCGGGCCCGGCCGGCTTCGCGGGCTGCGGCAGCGGCTCGTTGTAGACGGTCAGGTAGTAGAAGACGTCCTGGTCCTCGCCCGGGGCGGCCTCGCCGTACATGCGGCGCAGACCGTCCTTGACGATCGCCGCGATCTCGTAGGCGAATGCCGGGTCGTAGGAGAGCGCGGCCGGGTTGGTCGCGGCGATGACCGGGGAGTGGCCGTCGGCGTGCTGCAGGCCCTCGCCCGTCAGCGTGGTGCGGCCGGCGGTCGCGCCGACCAGGAAGCCGCGGCCGAGCTGGTCGCCGAGCTGCCACATCTGGTCGGCGGTGCGCTGCCAGCCGAACATCGAGTAGAAGATGTAGAACGGGATCATCGCCTCGCCGTGCGTCGCGTACGCGGTGGACGCGGCGATGAAGTCGGCCATCGAACCGGCCTCGGTGATCCCCTCGTTGAGGATCTGGCCGTTCTTGGCCTCCTTGTAGTACATCAGCTGGTCGCGGTCGACCGGCTCGTACGTCTGGCCCTTGGGGGAGTAGATCCCGAGCGACGGGAACAGGCTCTCCATGCCGAAGGTGCGCGCCTCGTCGGGGACGATCGGCACCCAGCGGCGGCCCGTCTCCTTGTCGCGGACCAGGTCCTTGACGAGCCGGACGAAGGCCATCGTGGTCGCCACGTTCTGCGAGCCGGAGCCCTTGTCGAAGGAGGCGAAGGCCTTGTCGGCGGGGGCCGGCAGCGGGGCCAGGGCGTGGGTGCGGCGGGCCGGGGCCGGGCCGCCGAGGGCCGCGCGGCGCTCCTGGAGGTAGCGCACCTCGGGGGAGTCGGCGCCGGGGTGGCCGTAGGGCACCTGGCCGTCGGCGAAGGCGCTGTCCGCGATGGGCAGTTCGAGCAGGTCGCGCATCGTCTTGAACTCGTCCACCGTGAGCTTCTTCATCTGGTGGTTGGCGTTCTTCGACGCGAAGCCGCTGCCGAGGGTGTGGCCCTTGACGGTCTGGGCGAGGATCACGGTCGGGGCGCCCTTGTGGGCCAGCGCCGCCTTGTAGGCCGCGAACACCTTGCGCGCCTCGTGACCGCCGCGGGAGAGGTGGAAGCACTCGGTGATCTTGTCGTCGCTCAGCAGCTTCGCCATCTCGGCGAGCGCCGGGTCCTTGCCGAAGAAGTCGGCGCGGATGTAGGCGGCGTCGCGGGTCTGGTACGTCTGCACCTGCGCGTCGGGTACCTCGCGCAGGCGGCGTACCAGCGCGCCGGTGGTGTCGAGCGCGAACAGCTCGTCCCAGGCGTTGCCCCACAGCGACTTGACGACGTTCCAGCCGGCGCCGCGGAACTGGGCCTCCAGCTCCTGCACGATCTTGAAGTTGGCGCGCACCGGGCCGTCGAGGCGCTGCAGGTTGCAGTTGATGACGAAGGTCAGGTTGTCCAGGCCCTCGCGGGAGGCGAGTGCGAGGGCGGCCGTGGACTCCGGCTCGTCCATCTCGCCGTCACCGAGGAACGCCCACACGTGCGAGGACGAGACGTCCTTGATGCCGCGCGCGGTCAGGTACCGGTTGAAGCGGGCCTGGTAGATCGCCGAGAGCGGGCCGAGGCCCATGCTGACGGTCGGGAACTCCCACAGCCAGGGCAGCCGGCGCGGGTGCGGGTACGACGGGAGGCCGTTGCCGCCGGACTCCTGGCGGAAGTGGTCGAGGTGCGCCTCGGTCAGGCGGCCGTCGAGGAAGGCGCGGGCGTAGATGCCCGGGGAGGCGTGGCCCTGGATGTAGAGCTGGTCGCCGCTCCCGTCGCCCTCCTTGCCCTTGAAGAAGTGGTTGAAGCCGGTCTCGTAGAGCCAGGCCGCGGAGGCGAAGGTGGCGATGTGGCCGCCGACGCCGTGCTTGCTGCCGCGGGTGACCATCGCGGCCGCGTTCCAGCGGTTCCACGCGGTGATCTTCCGCTCCATCTCCTCGTCGCCGGGGATCGCCGCCTCGGCGCCGGTGGGGATGGTGTTGACGTAGTCGGTCTCGAGGAGCTTCGGCAGCGCGATGCCGCCCGCCTCGGCGCGCTCCAGCGTGCGTCGCATCAGGTACGCGGCACGGTGCGGCCCGGCCTCCCTGGTCACGGCGTCCAGTGAGGCCCGCCATTCGGCGGTCTCCTCCGGATCCCGGTCGGGGAGCTGGTCGAGCGCGCTCGGCTGGATGGCGTTGGGGTCGGTCATGTCGCCGCCTTCCTCAGTCGAAGGGGGTTCCCTCATCGGCAAGGGTTCGGGGGTGCCCTAGGTCTTTGGCAGGACAGGGCGGCGGGCCCGGGTGCGGGCCCGTCGGCGACAATAACTCCCTGATCGATGATCGATCAAAGGGTTCAGGGGCAAAACTTCTCGAAATGAAGAAAGTCGGCACGGCGTGCCTCCGGCCATGGCACCCGGTGACGTGATCGGATCGGCGTTTACGCAGGTGAGGCGGTGTGTGAGCGGGGGGCCGCTCGTGTGTCGGCCCGGGTGCCGCGGCACTCACCGTGACACATCGGCGGCTCAGGGCCGGGGGGCGCAGCCGAGGACGTGGGCCTTCACGATCTCCGGGATCCTCGGGTCGCGGCGCCGGAAGGCGGCCACCAGCTCCTCGTGCTCCTCGGCGTAGGACTGCTGCACCGTGCCCAGCCAGCGGATCGACAGCGCCGTGAACACCTCGATGCCCAGGCCCTCCCAGGTGTGCAGCAGCACCGAGTTGCCGGCCGCCCGCACCAGCTCGCGGTGGAAGCCGACCGTGTGCCGGACCTGCCCCGTGCCGTCGGCGTTCCTGTCGGCCTCGTACAGCGCCGTGACGTGCGGTTCGAGCGCCGAGCAGTCCGCCGCCAGCCGGTCGGCCGCCAGCTCCGCCGCGATCGCCTCCAGGCCCGCCCGCACCGGGTAGCTCTCCTCCAGGTCGGCCGCCGTCAGGTTCCGCACCCGCACGCCCTTGTTCGGCGCGGACTCGATCAGCCGCAGCGACTCCAGCTCCCGCAGGGCCTCGCGCACCGGCGTCTGGCTGACCTCCAGTTCGGTGGCGATCCGCCGCTCCACGATCCGCTCGCCCGGCTTCCAGCGCCCGCTGACGATTCCCTCCACGATGTGCTCGCGGATCTGTTCGCGCAGCGAGTGGACGACGGGCGCGGTCATGGGAGCTCCTTAAGGGCGTTGACGTTTAGACAATACGGCCGGACCGCCTGTCGGGAGAGGCGCACGGGGGCGCTTTCGCGCAGGTGAGACGAGACTTACACGCTGCCCGCCGGACGGGATCCGTAAAGCCCGGGACCCGGTGCGACCGGCGCGGGCCGGCCGCCGCCGGGGTGCGCGAAGACGCTCCTGGGCTGCGGTGATCCCGGCCCGCCGAAGGCCGTGCCCGGCGGTCCAAAGCCCCGGGAACACGACGGTGCCCCGCCCGGATCAGTCCGGACGGGGCACCGTGGAACCCGAAGGGGATCAGAGACCGAGCTCGACCTCGAACTCGCCGGCCTCCAGGATCGCCTTGACGGCCGTCAGGTAGCGGGCCGCGTCGGCGCCGTCCACCAGGCGGTGGTCGTAGGACAGGGTCAGGTACGTCATGTCGCGGACGCCGATGACCGTGCCCTCCTCCGTCTCGATGACGGCCGGACGCTTGACCGTGGCACCGATGCCGAGGATCGCGACCTGGTTCGGCGGCACGATGATCGTGTCGAACAGCGCGCCGCGCGAGCCGGTGTTGGAGATGGTGAAGGTCGCGCCGGACAGCTCGTCCGGGGTGATCTTGTTGGCGCGGACCTTGCCGGCCAGATCGGCCGTGGCCTTGGCGATACCGGCGATGTTGAGGTCGCCGGCGTGCTTGATGACCGGGGTCATCAGGCCCTTCTCCGAGTCCACCGCGATACCGACGTTCTCGGTGTCGAAGTAGGTGATCGTGCCCTCTTCGACGTTGATCCGGGCGTTGATGGCCGGGTGGGCCTTCAGCGCCTGGGCCGCCGCCTTCACGAAGAACGGCATCGGGGAGAGCTTGACGCCCTCGCGCGCGGCGAAGGAGTCCTTGGCCTGGGCACGCAGCCGCATCAGGCGCGTGACGTCGACCTCGACGACCGAGGACAGCTGCGCCTGCTCGTGCAGCGCCTTGACCATGTTGTCGCCGATGACCTTGCGGATGCGGGGCATCTTGACGGTCTGGCCACGCAGCGGGGAGACCTCCAGCGCGGGGGTCTTCTTCGCGGCGGCGGCGGCCGGGGCGGCGGCCGCGGGAGCCGGAGCGGCGGCCTTGGCGGCCTCCGCGGCGGCGAGCACGTCCTGCTTGCGGATACGGCCGCCGACACCCGTGCCCTTGACGGCACCCAGGTCGACGCCGTTCTCGGCGGCGAGCTTGCGCACCAGCGGGGTGACGTAGGCGCCCTCGTCCGCCGGGGACGCGGCGGCCGGAGCCGCGGCCGGGGTGACCGGAGCCGGAGCGGCCGGCGCGGGGGCCGGGGCGGCCGGAGCCGGAGCGGCGGCGGCCGGGGCCGGAGCCGCCGGGGCCGGGGTGGGCTCGGGAGCGGGCGCCGGGGCCGCGGGGGCGGCCGGGGCGGGCGCCGGGGTCTCGGCGGCGGGCGCCGGAGCCGGGGCGGCGGGGGCCGGAGCGGCCGCCGGAGCGGCACCCGGGGCACCGATGACGGCGAGCTTGGCGCCGACCTCGGCGGTCTCGTCCTCGCCGACCACGATCTCCAGCAGCACACCGGCGACCGGGGCGGGGATCTCGGTGTCGACCTTGTCGGTGGAGACCTCGAGCAGCGGCTCGTCCTCCGCGACCTCCTCGCCGACCGACTTCAGCCAGCGGGTGACGGTGCCCTCGGTGACGGACTCACCGAGCGCGGGCAGCACCACGTCCGTGCCCGAGGCGCCACCGGCCGGCGCCTCGGCGGCGGGGGCCGGGGCGGGAGCGGCCGGGGCCTCGGCCGCGGGGGCCTCGGCGGCGGGGGCCGGAGCCGGGGTCGGCTCGGCGGCCGGGGCCGGAGCGGCGGGGGCGGGCGCGCCGGTGCCGTCGTCGATGATCGCCAGCTCGGCGCCCACCTCGACGGTCTCGTCCTCGGCGACCTTGATCGAGGCCAGCACGCCCGAGGCGGGGGCCGGGATCTCGGTGTCGACCTTGTCGGTCGAGACCTCGAGCAGCGGCTCGTCGGCCTCGACGCGCTCACCCTCGGCCTTCAGCCAGCGGGTGACGGTGCCCTCGGTGACGCTCTCGCCGAGCGCCGGAAGGGTTACGGAAACCGCCATGGTTTCGGTTGCTCCTTACGAAATTGCGGAAGTCTGAGTCGTCGCGTGTGTCGACCGAGGGTCAGTCGTGCGAGTGCAGCGGCTTGCCGGCCAGGGCCAGGTGGGCCTCGCCCATCGCCTCGTTCTGCGTCGGGTGGGCGTGGATGAGCTGGGCGACCTCGGCGGGCAGCGCCTCCCAGTTGTAGATCAGCTGGGCCTCGCCGACCTGCTCGCCCATGCGGTCGCCGACCATGTGGACGCCGACCACGGCACCGTCCTTCACCTGGACGAGCTTGATCTCGCCCGCGGTGTTGAGGATCTTGCTCTTGCCGTTGCCCGCCAGGTTGTACTTCAGGGCGACGACCTTGTCCGCGCCGTAGATCTCCTTGGCCTTGGCCTCGGTGATACCCACGGAGGCGACCTCCGGGTGGCAGTACGTGACCCGGGGGACACCGTCGTAGTCGATCGGGACGGTCTTCAGACCCGCCAGACGCTCCGCCACCAGGATGCCCTCGGCGAAGCCGACGTGCGCGAGCTGGAGGGTCGGGACCAGGTCACCGACGGCGGAGACGGTCGGGACGTTCGTGCGCATGTACTCGTCGACCAGGACGTAGCCGCGGTCCATCGCGACGCCCTGCTCCTCGTAGCCGAGGCCGGCCGAGACCGGGCCGCGGCCGACGGCGACGAGCAGCACCTCGGCCTCGAACTCCTTGCCGTCGGCGAGGGTGACCTTGACGCCGTCGGCGGTGTACTCGGCCTTCGAGAAGAAGGTGCCCAGGCTGAACTTGATGCCGCGCTTGCGGAACGCGCGCTCGAGAAGCTTGGAGGAGTTCTCGTCCTCGACCGGCACGAGGTGCTTGAGGCCCTCGACGACGGTGACGTCGGAACCGAAGGACTTCCAGGCGGAGGCGAACTCGACGCCGATGACCCCGCCGCCCAGGATGATCGCGGACTTCGGCACGCGGTCCAGGACGAGGGCGTGGTCGGAGGAGATGATGCGGTTGCCGTCGATCTCCAGGCCGGGCAGCGACTTCGGCACGGAGCCGGTCGCGAGGAGGACGTGGCGGCCCTGGATGCGCTGGCCGTTCACGTCGACGGAGGTCGGGGAGGACAGCCGTCCCGTGCCCTCGATGTACGTCACCTTGCGGGACGCGATCAGACCCTGCAGGCCCTTGTACAGACCGGCGATCACGCCGTCCTTGTACTTGTGCACGGCCGGCACGTCGATGCCCTCGAAGGTGGCCTTGACACCGAACTGCTCGCTCTCGCGGGCCTGGTCGGCGATCTCGCCCGCGTGCAGCAGGGCCTTGGTGGGGATGCAACCCCGGTGCAGGCAGGTACCGCCGACCTTGTCCTTCTCGATCAGGGCGACGTCCAGGCCCAGCTGCGCCCCGCGCAGGGCCGCGGCGTAACCGCCACTACCACCGCCGAGGATCACTAGGTCGAAAACGGTGCTGGCGTCGTTCGCCACGTCACGTCCTCCATGCATGTGCGCCGTACGCCGGTCAACGGTGACCGCGCGGCGGCTGGTGTCCGGCCGCTCTTCTTCGGCCCTGTGGTGGGGGCCCTGTCCTGCCGAGCCCCATCTTCGCACTTGTCTGCGGTGAACGAGACGCCGGGCCGGGGTGTGAGACACCACACGCGACGCCCCCCGAGGGGCGCGGGGAACCGTGCGGGAGACCCCCGCCGGCCCGCACCCGCCCCGCGACGGAACGGACCGGGACGGTGGGCGACGGGACCCCGCCCTACCCGCGTGCGAGGTCCCGTCCCACAAAAGCCGACGTCAGCCGAGGTCGCCCTCGGCGGTCAGCTCCGCCAGCCGCACCAGCGTCCGCACCGCGGACCCCGTGCCGCCCTTGGGCGTGTAACCGAACGCGCCGCCCTCGTTGAACGCGGGCCCGGCGATGTCCAGGTGCGCCCAGGTGATCCCCTCGCCCACGAACTCCCGCAGGAACAGACCGGCGACCAGGCCGCCGCCCATGCGCTCGCCCATGTTCGCGATGTCCGCGGTGGGGGAGTCCATGCCCTTGCGCAGGTGCTCCGGCAGCGGCATCGGCCACGCCGGCTCGCCGACCTCCTCGGCGGCCTCGTGGATCGCCGAGCGGAACGCGTCGTCGTTGGCCATGATCCCGAACGTGCGGCTGCCCAGCGCCAGCATCATCGCGCCGGTCAGCGTCGCCACGTCGACGATCGCGTCCGGGTTCTCCGCCGACGCCGCCCACAGCGCGTCGGCCAGCACCAGCCGGCCCTCGGCGTCCGTGTTCAGGACCTCGACCGTCTTGCCGCTGTACATGCGCAGCACGTCACCGGGGCGCACGGCCGAGCCGGACGGCATGTTCTCGGCGAGCGCCAGCCACCCGGTCACGTTGACCTCGAGGCCGAGCCGCGCGGCCGAGACGACGGCCGCGAAGACCGCCGCGGCGCCGCTCATGTCGCACTTCATCGTCTCGTTGTGCCCGGCCGGCTTGAGCGAGATGCCGCCCGAGTCGTAGGTGATGCCCTTGCCGACGAAGGCGAGGTGCTTGTCGGCGCCGGGGCTCGTGTACGACAGCTTCACCAGGCGCGGGGTCGCGGCCGAGCCGCCGCCGACGCCGAGGATGCCGCCGTAGCCGTCCTTGGCGAGCGCCTTGTCGTCCAGGACCTGGATCTTGAGGCCGTGCTCCTTGGCCGCGCGCTGCGCGATCGCGGCGAACGCGGCCGGAGTGAGGTCGTTCGGCGGGGTGTTGATCAGGTCGCGGGCGCGGTTCAGCTCCTCGGAGACCGCGGTGGCGCGGGCCAGGGCCGCCTTGTGGGCCGCGTCCCGCGGCTTGCCGCCGAGCAGCGTGGCCTCGGCGAGCGGCGCCTTGTCGGCCTTCGCCTTGGCGGTGGAGCCGTTGTCCTTGTAGACGTCGAAGGAGTAGGCGCCGAGCAGCACGCCCTCGGCGATCGCGCCGACGGCCGCCGCGTCCTCGACGGGCAGCGCGAAGGCCGCCTTCTTCGCGCCGCCCAGGGTGCGGGCGGCGACACCGGCCGCCCGGCGCAGCGCCTCGGCGCCGTAACCGGTGCCGTCGTCGGGCACGGTGCCCAGGCCGACCGCGATGACGAGCGCGGACTTGAAACCTGCCGGGGCGGGCAGCTTGGTCAGTTCGCCCTCGGCACCCGAGGCACCGAGGGTCTCCAGGACGCCGGCGAGCTTGCCGTCGTAGGCGTTGTCCACGGCCTCGGCGCCCGGTGCTACGACCGGGCCCTTGGCGCCCTTGGCGACACCGATCACGATCGCGTCGGCCCGGAGGCCGGGCGCCGCTGAGGTGCTGAGAGTGAGAGCAGTCACGGTGGTGAAATCTCGCTTCCGATGTTGAGTTGCAGTGGCCGAGTGGGTGGGTCGACCGGGCCCGGGAAGCGACCCTAGGCAGTGGCCTCGGGTCGCGTTGTCACCGGGGCCTTCACCCTGTCGGCGAACACCCGGGACGAGACTACGCGTGTGCCTGCGTTCGCTCATTCCTTCGGGTGTTCACCTAGGGGTGGCGTCAAGGCCACTTCCGGCCCGGGAGGCGTCCGCGCGGGGCGCGTTCAGCCCCCGATGCAGAGCACCACGAGCGCGGTGGTCGCCGCCGTCTCGGCGAGACATCCGAAGACGTCCCCCGTCACTCCGCCGAACCGCCGCCGGCACAGCCGCAGCAGCACGTCCGTCGCCGCCTCCGCCGCCACCACCGCGAGCAGCGCCCGCAGACTGTCGCCCGGTCCCACCAGCGCCCCGGCCCCCGCCGCCGCCACCATCACCACGACGGTGGCCGCCGACGCCCAGGCCTTCGGCACCACCCCGGCCACCGCCGCCCCCAGCCCCTCGGGCCGGGCGGCGGGCACACCGCGCACCGCGGCCAGGGTCATGGCCAGCCGGGCCACCGCCGCCGCGACGACCGCGGTCAGCAGCCCCCGCTGCCACGAGCCGCCGAAGGCCTGGGCCAGCGCGGCCACCTGGCCGAGCAGGACGAGCACGAGCGTGATCACACCGAACGGCCCGATGTCCGACTGCTTCATGATGCGCAGCGCTTCCTCGGCGGGCTTGCCGCTGCCGAGGGCGTCGGCGGTGTCGGCGAGCCCGTCCAGGTGCAGCCCCCGGGTCAGCACGGCCGGTACCGCCACCGCGGCCACCGCGGCCACCAGCGCACTCGCCCCGGCCAGCACCAGCAGCGCGCCGACCGCACCCGCGCAGAGCCCGACGGCGAGTCCGGCCAGCGGTGCGAGCAGCATGCCGCCGCGGGCGGCCTCGCGGTCCCAGCGGGTCACCTGCACGGGGAACACGGTCAGCGTGCCGAAGGCGAAGCGGAGGCCGTCACGCCAGGAAGTCGCAGAGGTCGCAGCCACCGGCGCAGGCTACCCGGTGGTCGGCGGGGCCCTTCCCACGGCCGGGGATAAAGTGCGCACATGGGACATTGGCTGGAGCGGAACATCGTCGAGCCGGGCAAACTGCCCCTGCTGCTCGCGCTGGCCGCCTTCGTCCTGACCTTCGTGATCACACGGGTCATCACCCGGCTGATCCGCGCCGGGAAGGGCCCGTTCGGCAACGTGAAGGCGGGCGGGCTGCACATCCACCACGTGGTCCCGGGCGTCGTCCTCGTCGTCATCGGCGGGTTCGGCGCCGTCGCCGGGGGCCGGCAGGGCTTCGGCGCCGCCCTCGCCGCGGTCGTCTTCGGCGTCGGCGCAGGGCTGGTCCTCGACGAGTTCGCGCTGATCCTGCACCTGGACGACGTCTACTGGACCGAGGAGGGCCGGCAGAGCGTCGAGGTCGTCGTCATCACCGCCGCGATGGTCGGACTGCTGCTCGCCGGGTTCTCGCCGTTCGGCGTCAACGACATCTCGGCCGACGAACTCCAGGACCGCGGCGCCGTCATCGCCAACGTCGTGGCGAACTTCTTCTTCTCGCTCGTCGCCCTGAGCAAGGGCAAGACGCGGCTCGCGATCTTCGGCGCGGTCGTGCCGTTCGTGGGCCTCGTCGGCGCGGTCCGGCTGGCCCGGCCCGGCTCGCCCTGGGCCCGCCGCTTCTACCCCGGCCGCCCGCGCGCCCGCGCCAGGGCCGAACTGCGCGCCTACCACCACGACCGCCGGTGGGCCCGGTTGAGCAGAACCCTTCAGGACTGGATCGGCGGCAAGCCCGACCGCCCGGAACCGGCCCGGCTGCCCGGCCGCCGCTGACGCCGGCGGCGGGCCAGCCGCCGCGCCGCGACCACCGTCGCGCCCAGCGCCAGCACGCTCGCGATCGCCGCCAGGTGCTCCTTGCCCGCGAGGTTGTCCTTCAGCACGACCTCGGCCACCATCGCCGCCGCCACCACGCCCACGGTGGCGTACGCGCCGTACCGCCATCCCAGCACCACCGCGAGCCCGACGACCGCGGCCGAGGGGCCGGTGTCCACCACCCACGCGTCCGAGGCGGGCAGCCCCAGCGGATGCCGCGGTCCCAGCGCGATGCCGGCGCGGGCGTACAGGGTGCCGGCGAGGGTCGCGACGTACGCGACGGTGAGCGTCCGCCACCAGCCCAGGCACACCTCCGCGATGCCGAACACGACCAGGATCTGCGCCAGCGCGCCCCACACCGGCAGGTCCAGCGCCGGCACGAACAGCGACAGCGGAGTGCGCCGCAGGGCCGTCCAGAGCGGATCCGCCGCGCGGACGCTGCCGACGTCCTGCACGAACCGGTAGCCCCACGACTGGTTCTGGACGAACTGCAGCAGCGCCGTCAGGCAGACCGCCGCCACCGACATCGGCACCGCCCGCAGCCGCCGCTTCGCCAGCGGGCCGCGCACGGTGGCGTACAGCAGACCCCACTCGGCACGGGCCCAGCGGGCGAGCGGCCTCATCCGGCGGTCCTCATCCGCGCGCGTCCCGGTCGGTGTCCAGGTGCCGCCGGCGCAGCCGCCCCGCGAGCACCGGCACCGCCGGCACGGCCCCCAGGAACCCCTCCGCGCGCGCCGACGCGAGGCCGATGCGCGGCAGGTCCGCGGTCTTCTCGAAGAGCAGGAACCGCGGTTCCCAGATCGGGCGGTACTTCGCGTTGGCCCGGTACAGCGACTCGATCTGCCACCACCGGGAGAAGAAGCTCAGCAGGGACCTCCACAGCCGCAGCACCGGTCCGGCGCCGAGCCGCGCACCGCGTTCGAAGACCGACCGGAACATCGCGAAGTTGAGCGAGACCTGCGTGATCCGGATCTCCCCGGCCCGCCGCAGCAGCTCGATGACCATGAACTCCATCAGCCCGTTGTCGGAGTCCCGGTCCCGCCGCATCAGGTCGAGGGAGAGCCCGCCGGGTCCCCACGGCACGAACGACAGCAGCGCCCGCAGCCGGCCGTCCCCGTCCGTGCACTCCAGCATCACGCACCGCCCGTCCCGGCCGTCGCCGAGCCGTCCCAGCGCCATGCTGAACCCGCGCTCGGTGGCGCCGTCCCGCCAGTCGTCGGCGCGGCGCAGCAGGTGCGCCATCTCGTCGGCGGGGATGTCCTCGTGGCGGCGGACCCGCACCGAGTAGCCCGCGCGGCCGACCCGGTTGTGGGCCTGCCGGACGGTCCGCATGGCCCGTCCCTCCAGCGTGAACTCGGCGACGTCGACGATCGCCTCGTCGCCGAGTTCCAGCGCGTCCAGCCCGTGCCGCGCGTAGACGGTCCCGGCCTCCTCGCCCGCCCCCATCACCGCCGGGATCCAGCCGTGCGCCCTGGCCTCCTCCAGCCACGGCACGATCGCGCCCGGCCAGGCCTCCGGATCCCCGATCGGGTCCCCGGACGCGAGGCTGACCCCGCCCACCACCCGGTAGGCCACCGCCGCCTTCCCGGTCGGCGACCACACGACGCTCTTCTCCCGGCGCAGCGCGAAGTACCCGAGCGAGTCCCGTTCGCCGTGCCGCTCCAGCAGCTCCCGCAGCCGCTTCTCGTCGTCCTCGGTGAGCGGGTCGACGGCACGGCGGGAGCGGAACGCGGCGTACAGGACGGCGAGGACGAGCAGCGTGCTCAGCACGTTGACGGAGACGTTCACCCAGTTGGGCGGCGCGATGTACGGGAACCGGGACGGGTCGGCGGAGACCGAGACCAGGCGCAGGGTGCCGTAGTGCCAGCGTTCCGCGAACGTCGAACGGGCCGCGTGCGGAGCCTGGTTGGTGACGGTCACCAGGAGGGCGGCGAGCAGCGAGGCGAGCAGGCCGCCGCCGACGGCGACGGTCGCGGCGAGCCGCGGGTTCGCCCGGTCGCCCTTGGCGTAGAACTCCCGGCGGCCGGCGAGCAGCGCGGCCACGAAGGCGGCGGTCAGCGCGATCGAGACCCAGTTCTGCGGGTAGCGCCGGATCTCCGGGAACGCCATGGCGAACGCGAACAGCGCGAGGAACAGGCCGCTCAGCACGAGGTTGAGGATCCAGGCGGCCCGCTTGCGCCGCCGCATCGTGATCGCGAGGAACGCGGTGAACACGCCGGAGGCGAAGCCCGCCGTCAGCAGGTACGGCGTGAAGAAGTCCTCCTGGTTGTGCCGCCGCACGTCCTGCCCCAGCGACACCCACACCGCGCTGAGGAAGTTGACGAAGGCGACGGCCCGCAGGTACCACACGGCGGAGGCGGCGGCCCGCCGGGAAACCCCGACGGCCCGCCACCGTTCAACGGCAATCCGGACATCTCCCATGGAGATGGATCATATGGGCGCTCTCGCGGTGAACGCCGTCACACGCACGGGCCTCACCGTCGCCGGTGACACCGCTACTCCTCCGGCTTGTCCTCCGACACCCCGGCCGCCTCTTCCCCGGCGCGCTCGGGGAGTTCGGCCGCCAGCGCCGCGGCGGAGCGCACCAGCGGGAGGGCCAGCAGCGCCCCCGCTCCCTCACCCACCGTCACGCCCTGGGCCAGCAGGGGCTCCAGGGCCATCCGGTCCAGCGCCTTCGCCTGGCCCGGCTCGCCGCTGTCGTGGCCGGCCAGCCACCAGTCCGGCGCCCGGAACGCGATCCGCTGCGCGACCAGCGCGCACGCGGCCGTCACCACCCCGTCCAGCACCACCGGCAGCTTGCGGACCGCCGCCTGCAGCAGGAAGCCGGTCATCGCCGCGAGATCGGCCCCGCCGACCGCCGCCAGCAGCTGCACCTGGTCACCGAGCACCGGCCGGGCCCGCCGCAGCGCGTCCCGGATCGCCGCGCACTTGCGCATCCACGCCAGGTCGTCGATGGCGAGCCCGCCCCGTCCGGTCACCACGGACGCGTCGGTCCCGCACAGCGCCGCGATCAGGACGCAGGCCGCCGTGGTCCCGCCGACGCTCACGTCGCCGAGCACCACCAGATCGGTCCCCGAGTCGGCCTCGCCGTCCGCCAGCGCCATCCCCGCCCGGAAGGCGGTCTCGGCCTCCTCCGGGGTGAGCGCGTCCTCGACGTCGATCCGGCCGCTGCCGCGCCGCACCCGGTGCGACACGACCTCCGCGGGCAGCGCCTGCGGGTCGCAGTCGAGGGCCATGTCGACGATCCGCAGCGGCACCCCGAGCCGCCGCGCCAGCACCGCCACCGGGCTGGCCCCGGCGAGGACCGCCCGCACCAGCACGTCGGCGGTGCCCGCGGGCCGCGCCGAGACGCCGAGTTCGGCGACGCCGTGGTCACCGGCGAAGAGCAGGACCCGCGGCCGTTCGACCGGCCGTACCGGCACGCACCCCTGCGCGGCGGCCAGCCACTCGCCCAGGTCGTCGAGGCGGCCCAGCGCCCCGGGCGGCACGACCAGCCGCTCCCGGCGGGCCTCCGCGTCACGGCGCACGCCGCCGTCGGGGCGCTCGATCAGATCGGTGAAGTCGTCGAGATTAAGCGAGCTCATTCGCCGAACAGTACCGGCACCGCACGAACGGTTCGGTGCCAGATCGCCACCACACCCGCACGGCGTCTTGGCAGGCAAGATCCGTATCCCATACGTTCCATTTTGCAGTGGATTGCCTACTGGGAGCACAGGGAGCCGCCGATGCCGCCCACACCCGAACTCCTGCCGGGCGCCGACCGGTTCCACGAACCGCGCCGCGCGGACTGCCCCTGGTGCGGCTCCCGGCGCCTGCGCACCCGGCTGCGCACGCCCGACCTCCAGCACCGCCGGCCCGGCACCTTCGCCGTCGACGAGTGCCGCGACTGCGGCCACGCCTTCCAGAACCCGCGCCTGACCGCCGAGGGGTTCGTCTTCCACCACCGGGACCACTACCAGGGCCGCCTGGAGGACCACGCGGACCGCCTGCTCGCCACCCGCGCCGGCCGCCGCAGACACCGCGCCGCCGCCCGCGCGGTGCTGGCGCTGACGGAGCCGGAGAGCTGGCTGGACGTCGGGACCGGCCGCGCCCACTTCCCGCGCGCGGCCAGGGAACTCTTCGCGTACACGTCGTTCGACGGCCTGGACTCGACCCTGCGCGTGGTGTGGGCCCAGGCCGACGGACACGTCGAGGAGGCCCACTGCGGCCACCTGACCGCACCCGACATGCAGGCCCGGCTGCGCGCCCGCTACGACGTCGTCAGCATGTTCCGGCACCTCGAACACGCCCCCGACCCGCGCGCCGAACTCCGCGCGGCGCTCGCGGTGCTGCGGCCCGGCGGCCACCTCCTGATCGACACCGCCGACCCGCGCAGCGCCTACGGCACCCTGCTCGGCAAGTGGTGGGTCCCGCACGGCCAGCCCCGCCACCTGCACCTGCTGCCGCCCGCCAACCTGCGGGCGGAACTGGAGGCGCAGGGCTGCGAGATCCTGCGGGCCGACCGCGGCGCGCCGCACATCCCCTACGACATCTCCGCGGCGCTCGCGCTGCTGCTGGGCCGCCTGCTGCCCCGGCGGGCGCTGCGCGCGACGGCCCCGCTGGTGGCCGCCGCCGCGGCCGTCGACCACCTGCTGGCCCCGCTGCTGCGCCGCACACCCTTCTCCAACGGCCACCGGATCATCGCGAGGAAGACGCGCTGACGGCCCCGGCCCGGCACCGGGCGCTCCTACCTCAGCACCAGCGCCTGGCCGGCCACCACCAGCACCACCTGTTCGCACTCGGCCGCGAACGCCGTGTTCAGGCGGCCCAGTTCGTCCCGGTAGCGGCGTCCCGACGCCGTGGCCGGGACGATGCCCGAGCCCACCTCGTTGGAGACGGCGACGACCGTCCGCCGGGTCGAGCGCACCGCCTCCGTCAGCTCCCGCACCCGCTCCCGCAGCGCCTTCTCGCCGCCCGACGCCCACTCCGTGTCGTCCCACGCCCCGACGGCGTCCATCGCGTCCGTCAGCCACAGCGACAGGCAGTCCACCAGCAGCGGCGGCCCGTCCTGCGCCAGCAACGGCACCAGGTCGCACGTCTCGGTCGTACGCCACGAACCCGGCCGCCGGTCCCGGTGCACCGCCACCCGGGCCGCCCACTCGGTGTCCCCGCCGCGGGTCCCGCCCGTGGCGACGTAGAGCACGTCGGGGAAGGACTCCAGCCGCCGTTCGGCCTCCACGGACTTGCCGGACCTCGCCCCGCCCAGCACCAGCGTCCGGCGCGGCACGTCGGGCACCTCCTCGTACACCCCGACCGTCAGCGTCGTGCCGTCCGGCACCGCCCGCGCCCCGGCCGCCGCCAGCCGCCGCCGTGTCTCCGGTCCCGGCGGCACGTCGTGGCCGAGATGGACGGCGACGACGTCGGTGGCCGGACCCACCGCGCCCACCGCCCGCAGCCGCGCCAGCGCGTCGGGCCGTCCCACGACGTCCAGGAGCGCCATGTCGTACGACTCCGAGCCGCCGTTCTCCAGCCCGGCCGGCGCGCCGCCCGGCGGCAGGTACAGCATCCGCTGCCCGTCGGGACCGGTCACCGCGTACCCGGTGCCGCCCGCGTCCATCGCCAGCGCCCGCACCCGGTGCCCGGTCAGCAGCGTCAACTCCCGGCCGTCCGGCACCCGTACCGGCTGCGGCAGCCCGGCCGGCACCTCGACGGCGGGCCCGTCGTGCGGATGCGACAGCAGCACCTGCCGCACCCCGGTGAGGGACCGTCCGGCCCGCGCCGCCGCGAACGCCACGCCCGGCGTCAGATCGAGCAGCAGCGTGCCGTCCACGAGCACCGAGGCGGCCGCCCTGGCGTCCTCCCCGACGGCACGGGCACAGGCCGCGCAGGGACAGTCCGGGCGGGGCAGGCCCGCGGGGGCACCGGTACCGAGCAAAGTCACTTCCACGGACCGATTCTCACCCGTCCCGACGGTTCCCGCTCCGGCCATCGGCCCGGAGTCGAGCCCGCAACCAGCAGAGTTTTCGTCGCCCCGCTTATACGATGCACCAGTTGGATCAAAGGAGGCCTACATGGCGGCATGGACGTGGCGGTTCGAGAAGGCCGACGGGACGGAGGTCCAGCCCGCGGTGGAGCCAGAGGAGTTCACCACCCAGGGCGACGCCGAGTCCTGGATCGGCGAGCAGTGGAAGGACCTGCTGGCCGGCGGCGCCGACCAGGTGCGGCTCTACGAGGACGCCACCGAGATCTACGGCCCGATGAGCCTGCACGCGAACGAGTCCTGAGAGGTGCCGGTCAGGGGCGGCTCCCGACGGGGCCGCCCCGCCGTCACTGCTCTCCCAGGGTCACGTCCACGGTCCGTTCGACGTCCTCCCGGCTGTAGGTCACCGTCGTCTTCTGCCCCGGCCGGTCCGCGGCGAGCGACTCCGCCAGTGAGGTGATGGTGGTGACGTGCTCGCCGCCCAGCCCGGTGATGATGTCCCCGGCCCGGATGCCGGCCTTGTCCGCCGCGTCCCTGGGCTTCACCGTCACGACGGCCACCCCGGCGGGCTGGTAGTTCACGTCGACGACGGTGCGCCCGCTGATGCCGAGCGCGGCCCGCCCCGAGTCCGTGACCTTGCCCTGCTTGATGATCTGGTCGGCGACCGTCTTCACCATCGACCCCGGGATGGCGAACCCGATCCCGGGCGCCGCGCTGCCGCCCAGGTCCGGATCGCTCGCGGCCAGCGTCGGGATGCCGATGACCTGGCCGTCCAGGTTGACCAGGGCGCCGCCGCTGTTGCCGGGGTTGATCGCGGCCGACGTCTGCACCATGTTCGGGATGGTGGCGCCGGTGCCGCCGCCCTCCTGGTTCTCGCTGACGGTCCGTCCGGTCGCCGACACGATGCCCTCGGTCACGCTGGACGACAGCCCGAGCGGCGAGCCCATGGCCAGCGTGATCTGCCCGACCTCGACCTTCTCGGTGTCCCCGAAGGACGCCGCCTTCAGCCCGTCAGGCTTCTTGTCGAGCCTGAGCACCGCCAGGTCCTGCTCGGGGTAGGAGTAGACGAGCGTCGCGGTGAGCGGTTCCTCGCTGTTGGCGGTCGTCACCTTGAACTTCTTCTCGCCCTGGACGACATGCGCGTTGGTGACGATGTGTCCGTCACCGTCGTAGACCACGCCGGATCCCAGGTCCTTGGTGGCCTGGATCTGCACCACCGACGGCAGGACGTCCTTGATCACCCTCTGGTACTGGCTCTGCAGATCGGACGCCGCCGCGGGGACGGCCGCCGCCCGTGCGGTCGAGGGGTCCCCGGCCGGGGAGCCGGCGGCGGAGCAGCCGCAGAGCAGGGCGAGACAGCAGGAGCCGAGCGCGGCGGCCGTACGCGGGATCCGGCGGGTACGGGAAGCGTCCATGCCCCCGAGTCTCGTCGTGGGGTGCCGGTCCGGCGCGTGCTGCTGACCCGAACGGGCAGCACGCCGCGGGTTCAGCCGCGGACCCCGCACAGATGCAGCAGCGCGGCGACCGCGCGGTACGGATCGGTCCGCCCGGCCCGCTCCTCGGCCGCCAGCAGCGTCTCCAGATCCCCGGGCGCTCCGGCGCCGTCCGGGGCCGTGTCCGTGAACACCCGTACGCCGTACCAGGAGTGCAGCGGCGCCCCGATGCCGGCGAGCGCCGCGGTGACGGCCGCCAGCCGGTCGGCGCGCACGTCCAGGCCGAGCCGGTTGCGGTAGGAGACGGTGTCGAAGGCGTCCAGCGCCCCCGCCCAGTCACCGCTCAGCCCCGGCCGCATGGCCAGCGCGTCGGCGTTGCGCACCAGCAGCGACAGCAGCCCGCCCGGCGCCAGCATCCGGGCCAGTCCGGCCAGCAGCGCGTCCGGCTCCTCGACGTACATCAGCACGCCGTGACAGAGCACCAGGTCGAAACCGCCCGGCAGGAAGTGGACGCCCGTGTCCCGGCCGTCGCCCTCGACGATCCGCACCCGCTCGCGGATGCCCTCCGGCTCACCGGCCAGGGCCTGGCGCGCGGCGGCGATCATCGCCGGTTCGCGCTCGACACCGGTCACCTGGTGCCCGGCACGGGCCAGCCGCAGCGCCTGCGTGCCCTGTCCCATCCCCACGTCGAGCACCCGCAGCCGCTGCCCCACCGGGAACCGGCCGGCTATCTGCTCGTCGAGCTGCCGGGCGACCAGCTCCTGTCGTACGACGTCACGCAGTCCGCCCAGCTTCTCCAGCCAGGCCTTCGCCGCGCCCCCGGTGAACGGCTCTGCGCTCAGGGCCGCTCTCCGCGCTTGACCTGCGGCTTGGGCAGCCGGAGCCGACGCATCTGGAGGGAACGCATCAGACCGTAGGCGACGGCGCCCTTCCGGTTCTGGTCGGGGAAGCGCTCGGTGAGGCGCTTGCGCAGCCGGATGCCGCTCACCGCCGCGTCGAGCACGATCAGCACGATCACGACCAGCCACAGCAGCAGCGCGATGTTCTTGATCGCCGCGTTGTTGACGACGCTCATGACCAGGATGATCACGGCAAGCGGCAGGAAGAACTCCGCCACGTTGAACCGCGAGTCGATCCAGTCGCGGGCGAACTTGCGGACCGGGCCCTTGTCACGGGCCGGCAGGTACCGCTCGTCGCCGGTGGCGAGCGCCTGGCGCTGCCGCTCCATGGCGGCACGCCGGTCCTCCCGCTGACGCTTGGCCGCGTCCTTGCGGTTGGTCGGCGTGCTGGCCACACTGCGACGCTGGGTCTGGGCCGCACTGCGCTTGGGCGTGGGCCTGCCCTTGGGCGCCTGCGGGTCACGGGTCTGCTTGGAGTCGGTCACCGCCGCCTTGTCGGCGGGGGCCTTCTCTTCCTTGGCACGGCTACGGAACACAAAACCCAAGGGTACGGGGTGGATGCGTGTGGGCCCTAGTCCGGCGGGGAACGATCCCGCAACGCCGGACGTCTCCATGGGGGACAGAGGGGACGATGCAGACGCTTCGCTCAGGGTTCACTCTCCTACCTGTGCCGGAGCGGAGCGGTCGGCAGTCGTCCTTGGGGATGAGCGCATCGGTCCCCGAACAGTGCGGTAATGGAGGCAGGGCCCGTACTGTGGGTTCTGTCGCAGGATCTGTGAGCCGGAGTCCGTCAGAAGGGGGCGCGCGAAGCCCATGAGCGGTGTCATGAAGCGTATGGGGATGATCTTCCGCGCGAAGGCGAACAAGGCCCTGGACAGGGCCGAGGACCCGCGCGAGACCCTCGATTACTCGTACCAGAAGCAGCTCGAACTGCTCCAGAAGGTGCGCCGCGGGGTGGCCGACGTCGCCACCTCCCGCAAGCGGCTCGAACTCCAGCTGAACCAGCTCCAGCAGCAGTCCTCCAAGCTGGAGGACCAGGGGCGCAAGGCGCTCGCGCTCGGCCGCGAGGACCTCGCCCGCGAGGCGCTGTCCCGCCGCGCCGCCCTCCAGCAGCAGGTGACCGACCTGGAGACCCAGCACTCCACCCTCCAGGGCGAGGAGGAGAAGCTCACCCTCGCGGCCCAGCGCCTGCAGGCCAAGGTGGACGCCTTCCGCACCAAGAAGGAGACCATCAAGGCCACCTACACCGCGGCCCAGGCGCAGACCCGCATCGGCGAGGCCTTCTCCGGCATCTCCGAGGAGATGGGCGACGTCGGCCTCGCCATCCAGCGTGCCGAGGACAAGACGCAGCAGCTCCAGGCCCGCGCCGGCGCGATCGACGAACTCCTCGCCTCCGGCGCCCTCGACGACCCGACGGGCATGGCCAAGGACGACATCGCCGCCGAGCTGGACCGCCTCTCCGGTGGTACGGATGTGGAGCTGGAACTCCAGCGGATGAAGGCGGAGCTGGCCGGCGGCCAGCCGCAGCAGGCCATCGAGGGCGGCGCCGGCCAGGACCGGCAGGCGCAGCAGCCGCAGGACACCCCGCGCTTCGACAAGCAGTAGCCGACGCCTGGAGGGCGACATGGCCGACATGGTCGTAAGGATCATGGGGGAGGGCCAGGTGAGGCTGGCCGACAGCCACCTCACCGAACTGAACAGGCTGGACGACGAACTCCTCGCGGAGACCGAGTCCGGCGACGAGGCGGCCTTCCGCCGCACCCTGACCGCCCTCCTGGACAAGGTCCGGGAGCTGGGCAGCCCGCTCGCGGACGACGCCCTGGAGCCCTCGGACCTGATCCTCCCCTCCCCGGACGCGAGTCTGGAGGAGGTCAGGGCACTCCTGAGGGACGACGGCCTGATCCCGGGCTGACCCGAGGCCCCTGACCCGAGGCCCGCGGACGAAGGCGGACCCGTATCCCCGCCCACCCCCTCCGGGGCCGCGGACGAAGGCCGGTCCGCACATTGATCAGCCCGTCCGGCGCTTGAGGACGAGGCCGTTCAGGCCGAAGCGGGGGTGCGGGGGCGGCAGCCCCCGCGAACGGCACCCGCGGCGGCGGGCCGGAGCGCCGGTTCCGGCGCACCCGGAGCCGCCGTACTGTTCACACCGTGAGCCCCTTCGAAAGAGCCCGCTGCCGCGTCGGCGCCCACCCGCTCGCGGTGGACGCGGTCATCGCCGCGGGCGCTCTCGTGTGCATGGTCGTGAGCTCCTTCGCCGTCCCGCACGGCGCGCACGGCGTCGCCTGGGGCATCCGCACCCCGGACCCGCTCAGCCTGGTCCTGATGACGCTCGCCGCCGTCGCCCTGGTCTTCCGCCGGCACGCCCCGAAGACGGTCCTCGCCGTCACCGGCGCGGCCTCCGTCGTCGAATGCGTCACCGGCGACCCCCGCGCCCCCGTCGCGATGGCGGCCGTCGTCGCCCTCTTCACCGTCGCCGCCACCACCGACCGCCGCACCACCCTGCGGGCCGGCCTGCTCACCATGACCGTGCTG
Organism: Streptomyces sp. NPDC091282; assembly: GCF_044757385.1. Lineage (NCBI taxonomy): Bacteria > Bacillati > Actinomycetota > Actinomycetes > Kitasatosporales > Streptomycetaceae > Streptomyces > Streptomyces sp. NPDC091282. Next base: position 442,913 of record NZ_JBIVUX010000001.1, on the reverse strand, counting down.
ACCACCGCCGCGATGGCCGCGGGCCCGCTGCCGTGGTACGCCCAGGAGAACCTCGCGATCTTCGCCTGGACCGGCATCGGCGCCACCGCGGGCGACGCGGTGCGCAGCCGGCGGGCCGTCGTCCAGGCCATCCGGGAGCGGGCCGAACGCGCCGAGCGCACCCGCGAGGAGGAGGCCCGCCGCCGGGTCGCCGAGGAGCGGCTGCGCATCGCCCGGGACCTGCACGACGTCGTCGCCCACCACATCGCCCTGGTCAACGTGCAGGCCGGCGTCGCCGCGCACGTCATGGACAAGCGGCCCGACCAGGCCAAGGAGGCGCTCGCCCACGTCCGCGAGGCCAGCCGCTCCGCGCTCAACGAACTGCGCGCCACCGTCGGCCTGCTCCGCCAGTCCGGCGACCCCGAGGCCCCCACCGAACCCGCGCCCGGCCTGCACCGCCTCGAAGAGCTCGCCGACACCTTCCGCAACGCCGGCCTCCAGGTCGAGGTGGCCCGCGCCGACCAGGGCACCACCCTGCCCGCCGCCGTGGACCTCGCCGCCTACCGGATCATCCAGGAGGCCCTGACCAACGTGCGCAAACACGCGGGGCCCGAGGCCAAGGCCGAGGTCAGCGTCGTACGCGTCGGACCGCACATCGAGGTCACCGTCCTGGACGACGGCCCCGGCGAGGGCGCGGAGTCCGCCGCCACCGAAGGCGGCGGCCACGGCCTGCTCGGCATGCGCGAGCGCGTCACCGCCCTGCGCGGCACCCTCACCACCGGCCCCCGCTACGGCGGCGGCTTCCGCGTCCATGCGATCCTGCCCGTCAAGACCGACGCCGACGACCGTACGGACCGCCGCACGGCCGCCCTGGGGGATTCCGCATGACGATCCGTGTGCTGCTCGCCGACGACCAGGCACTGCTGCGCAGCGCGTTCCGCGTGCTCGTCGACTCCGAGCCGGACATGGAGGTGGTCGGTGAGGCCTCCGACGGCGCCGAGGCGGTGCGGCTGGCCGGGCAGACGGCGGCCGACGTCGTCCTGATGGACATCCGGATGCCGGGCACCGACGGGCTGGCCGCCACCCGGATGATCAGCGAGGATCCGTCCCTCGACCGGGTCCGGGTGGTCATCCTGACCACGTTCGAGGTCGACGACTACGTCGTCCAGGCGCTGCGCGCCGGTGCCTCCGGCTTCCTCGGCAAGGGCAGCGAACCCGAGGAGCTGCTGAGCGCCATCCGGGTCGCCGCCGGCGGCGAGGCACTGCTGTCCCCGGCCGCCACCAAGGGCCTGATCGCCCGGTTCCTCGCCCAGGGCGACGACGGAGCCGACGGCCGCGACCCGGCCCGCGCCGAGCGGCTGGACGCGCTCACCTCACGCGAGCGCGAGGTACTGGTCCAGGTCGCCGGCGGACACTCCAACGACGAGATCGCCGAGCGCCTGGAAGTCAGCCCGCTGACCGTGAAGACGCACGTCAACCGGGCCATGGCCAAGCTGGGCGCCCGCGACCGGGCGCAGCTCGTCGTGATCGCCTACGAGTCGGGACTGGTCCGCCCGCGGATGGACTGACCTCCACCCGCGCGTACTCCACCGGGAGTATGAGCCCGGTGAAGGACGGCACTCAGGGCCTACGGGAGGGGGGCCGCGCATGGGTGAGGGTGGTGGGGTGGGCGCTCACAGGTGCCCCCTGTGCCGCTCGTCCGTCGCTCACGCGCACCGCTCCGCAGCTCCGCGCACAGCAGCTCACCGAAAAGAGACCCTGACCCATGTCCTGGCTGTCCCGATTCAGCCTCGCGCAGCGGGCCCTGATAGGCCTCATGTCCTTGATCGCGCTCGTCTTCGGAGCGATCGCGATCCCGCAGATCAAGCAGCAGCTGCTGCCCACCATCTCCCTGCCCATGGTGTCCGTGATCGCCCCCTACCAGGGCGCGGCGCCGGACGTCGTCGAGAAGCAGATCGTCGAGCCGATCGAGAACAACCTCGAAGGCGTCGAGGGCGTCACCGGCGTCACCTCGACCGCGAGCGAGGGCAACGCCGTGATCATGGCGTCCTTCGACTACGGCAACGACACCAAGCAGCTGGTGGCCGACGTCCAGCTGGCCGTCAACCGCGCCCAGCTCCCGGCCGACGTCGACCCGCAGGTCATCTCCGGCTCCACGGACGACATGCCGACCGTGGTGCTCGCCGTCACCTCCGGAAAGGACCAGCAGGCCCTCGCCGACCAGCTCGACAAGACGGTCGTCCCGGACCTGAAGGGCATCGACGGCGTGGGCCGCGTCCAGGTCACCGGCGTGCGCGACCTCCAGGTCACCGTCACCCCCTCGGACGCGAAGCTGGCGAAGGCGGGCCTCACCTCCGCCGCCCTCGCCCAGACGCTCCAGGCGGCCGGCGCGACCGTGCCGGCGGGCTCCTTCGACGAGGACGGCGCCAACCGCACCGTCCAGGTCGGCGGCGGCCTCACCTCGCTGGCGCAGATCAAGGACCTGAGGGTCACCGGACAGGGCGGCACGAAGCCCGTGCGCCTCGGTGACGTGGCCTCGGTCGCGGAGCGGGAGGCCCCGGCCGACTCGATCACCCGCACCGACGGCCGTCCCAGCCTCGCCGTGAACGTCACCATGGACCACGACGGCAGCGCCGTCTCCATCTCGAACGCGGTCAAGGACAAGCTGCCCAAGCTGCGTCAGGACCTCGGTTCCGGCGCGACCCTCACCGTGGTCAGCGACCAGGGTCCCGCGGTCTCCAAGTCCATCAAGGGCCTGACCACCGAGGGCGCCCTCGGCCTGGTCTTCGCGGTCCTGGTCATCCTGGTCTTCCTGGCCTCGGTCCGCTCGACCCTGGTGACGGCGGTCTCCATCCCGCTGTCGGTGGTCCTCACGCTCATCGTGCTGTGGACCCGCGGCCTCTCCCTCAACATGCTCACCCTCGGCGCGCTCACCATCGCCATCGGCCGGGTCGTCGACGACTCGATCGTGGTCCTGGAGAACATCAAGCGCCACCTCGGCTACGGCGAGGAGCGCCAGGCCGCCATCATCGGCGCGGTCCGCGAGGTGGCCGGCGCGGTCACCTCCTCCACCCTCACCACGGTCGCCGTCTTCCTGCCGATCGGCCTGGTCGGCGGCATGGTGGGCGCCCTGTTCGGCTCGTTCAGCATCACCGTGACGGCCGCGCTGCTCGCCTCCCTGCTGGTCTCCCTGACGGTCGTACCGGTGCTGTCGTACTGGTTCCTGCGGGCCCCGAAGGGCACCCCCGAGGACGCCGCGGAGGCCCGTCGCGCGGCCGAGGCGAAGGAGGCCGACAGCCGGCTCCAGCGCGCCTACGTGCCCGTCCTGCGCTTCGCGACCCGGCGCCGCCTGACCAGCGTGCTGATCGCCGTCGTGGTCCTGGTCCTCACCTTCGGCATGGCCGGGGCGCTGAAGACCAACTTCTTCGACCAGGGCGACCAGGAGGTCCTCACCGTCAAGCAGGAGCTGAAGCCGGGCACCAGCCTGGCCGCGACCGACGCGCAGGCGAAGAAGGTCGAGAAGCTGCTCGCCTCCGTCGACGGGGTCAAGGACTACCAGGTCACCATCGGCTCCTCCGGCTTCATGGCGGCCTTCGGCGGCGGCACCGACACCAACCAGGCGTCGTACTCCGTGATGCTGGACGACGCGGCGTCGTACGACAAGGTGCAGACCGCCATCGAGGACGGCCTGCACAAGCTGCCGGGTGTCGGGACGACCACGGTGTCGGCCGGTGACGGCTTCGGCAGCCAGGACCTGAGCGTCGTCGTGAAGGCGGCCGACGCGGACGTGCTGCGCAAGGCCTCCGAGCAGGTCCGGGCCACCGTCGCGAAGCTCGACGACGTCACCGACGTCACCAGCGACCTCTCCCAGAGCGTGCCGCGCATCTCGGTGAAGGCCAACTCCAAGGCCGCCGCGGCCGGGTTCGACGACCAGACGCTGGGCGCCGCCGTCACCCAGGCGGTCAAGGGCACCACGGCCGCGAAGGCCACCCTCGACGACACCGAGCGGGACGTCGTCGTGAAGTCGGCGAAGCCCGCCGAGACCCTCGCCCAGCTCCGCGCCCTCAAGCTCGGCCCGGTGAAGCTCGGCGACATCGCCACCGTGAAGGTGGTGGACGGGCCGGTCTCGATGACCCGGATCGACGGCCAGCGCGCCGCGACCGTCTCGGCGAAGCCGACCGGTGACAACACCGGCGCGGTCAGCAGCCAGCTCCAGTCCAAGATCAAGGCGCTGAAGCTCCCGGCGGGTGCGACGGCCTCGATCGGCGGCGTCACCTCGGACCAGGACAGCGCGTTCAAGAACCTGGGCCTGGCGATGCTGGCGGCGATCGCGATCGTCTTCATGCTGCTGGTGGCGACCTTCCGTTCGCTGGTCCAGCCGCTGATCCTGCTGGTCTCCATCCCGTTCGCGGCGACCGGCGCGATCGGCCTGCTGGTCGTCACCGGCACCCCGATGGGCGTCCCGGCGATGATCGGCATGCTGATGCTGATCGGCATCGTGGTGACCAACGCGATCGTCCTGATCGACCTGGTCAACCAGTACCGGCGCCAGGGGTACGGCGTGGTCGACGCGGTGATCGAGGGCGGCCGGCACCGGCTCCGCCCGATCCTGATGACCGCGCTGGCGACCATCTTCGCCCTCCTGCCGATGGCGCTCGGCGTCACCGGCGAGGGCGGGTTCATCGCCCAGCCGCTGGCGGTGGTCGTGATCGGCGGTCTGATCACCTCCACGCTGCTCACCCTGCTGCTCGTCCCGACGCTGTACGCGATGGTCGAACTCCGCAAGGAGCGCCGGGCGGCGAAGCGGGCGGCGAAGCGGGGCGGCACGGACGCGGACGCCGCGCCGAAGGCGGAGGAGCCGCAGCCCGCGGGCGTGTGACACCCCCGCGCGCGGCGGCCGGAACGCCACCGCGCACGACGGCCGGTTCCCGGGACACCCCCGGGAACCGGCCGTTCGCGTGCGGCCGTTCCGTATGCTGGCGCCGCGAACCGCAGGACGGGGAAGGGGAGTTTTCGGCGTGCCGCTGCACAAGGACGACCCGAGGTCCCTCGGCGGGTACCGGCTGGCCGACCGGCTCGGGGCCGGCGGCATGGGCATCGTCTACCGGGGCCGGTCGCGCTCCGGGCGCGAGGTCGCCGTCAAGGTGGTGCACGCCCAGTACGCCGGCGACCCGGTCTTCCGCGCCCGGTTCCGGCAGGAGGTCGAGGCCGCCCGCCGGGTCAGCGGGGCCTTCACCGCACCCGTCCTGGACGCCGACCCGGACGCGCGCGCCCCGTGGATGGCCACCCAGTACGTGCCAGGACCCTCCCTGGCCGCCCGGATCAGGGCCCAGGGCGCGCTCCGCCTCACCGAACTGCGGCCGCTGGCCCTCGGCCTGGTGGAGGCGCTCGGGGACATCCACCGGGCCGGGGTCGTGCACCGGGACCTGAAACCGGCCAACGTCCTGATGGCCGACGACGGTCCGCGCGTCATCGACTTCGGCATCTCCCGGGCCGCCGAGGGCCACCACACCCTGACCGAGACCGGGCAGATGGTCGGCACCCCGCCGTTCATGTCGCCGGAGCAGTTCACCGACGCCCGTACGGCCGGTCCCGCCTCGGACGTCTTCTCGCTCGGCGCGCTGCTGGTGTACTGCGTCACCGGACGCGGCCCCTTCGACGCCGACAGCCCCTACCTGACCGGCTACCGCGTGGTCCACGACGAACCCGTCCTGGACGGTGTGACCGGCTCGCTGCGCGCGGTCCTGGAGCGCTGCCTGGCCAAGGACCCCGCCGCCCGGCCCGGACTCGACGCACTGGCCCGGGAGTTCGCGGCGGCGCTGCCGGAACCCGGGCCGGACGAGCCGCACACGACGACCCTGCGGCCGCTCTCCGCGCGGCCCGGCACCGCGCCGTCGGCCGGCGACACCACGGGGCCGTTCCGCGCCCGCCGCCCGCGCCGCCGCGCCCCGCGGCTGCTGCTCGCCGCGGCCGCGGCGACCGCCCTGGCCCTCACCGGCTACCTCCTGCCCGGCCCCTGGAACGCCGACGGCGAGACGCGCACCGGCTCCCCGGCGGCCCCCGGATCCCGCTGGGGGACCCTGCCCGACGGCTGGAAGCCCTGGCAGACGACGGTGTCCGCGACCGCCGAACGGGGGGTGACGAAGGCGCCCGGCTACGAGGGCGACACCTCGCCCTCCTGCGTCTCCGACGGCTCCTCCGTGTACTGCGGCGGCACCGCCCTGCTCCCCACCCGGATCGACGCCACCACCGGCCGGACGCTGTGGCGGGCCGGGATCGCGCCCGCGGGCGTCCCCGCCGACCGCTTCATCACGACCGTCCTCGGCGTGGACGACGGCCGGGTCCTCGTCGAACTCCAGGTCACCGCCGACAACGGCGCGGGACAGGCGCAGTCCGTCATGGCGCTCGACGTCGGGAACGGCACGAGGATCTGGTCCCGCCCGGTCCGCACCGACAGCCTCGGCTCGGCCTACGCCGACGGGGTGACCCTGACCCAGGAGGGCGACGGCGGCGCCGTCACCGTCCGCTCGGCGCGGGACGGGAGCGTGCGCAGGACCGTGCCGGTGCCCCGCGGCTGGCTCTGCTCGCTGCTGTCGGCCGGTGACTTTCCCTACGTGGACTGCGGCGACCAGGCGGACGGCTCGCGGGCCACGCGGTTCTTCACCGTCGACCCGGCCCACGGCCCGGTGCGCACCCTGGACTCGCCGGCCCGGACCGGCAGTTTCGTCGGCAGGCTCGGCAAGCAGCTGGTCTTCCTGGAATCGGACGACCAGGACGTGAACAACGGCCCCGACCTGATCTACACCCGCATCGTGCGGGCGGACGCGGAGACCGGCAGGCGGTCGGTGACCGAGCTGCCCGAGCACTACCGGGGCGGGCTGCCCACGCTGGCCCGCGGCACGCTCTACCTCGCCACCTCCAGCGGCCTGGTCACCGCCTTCTCCCCGACGACCGGGAAGAAGCTGTGGAACAGCCACACCACCCTGGAGACGCCGGGCCAGGCCTCGGTGGACGCGAGCGGCCGCACGCTCTACATGGCCGGCGCGAGCGGCCGGGTGGCCGCGCTGGACACGGCCGCGGGCACGGTCCTGTGGGAGTCCTCGGCCCGCGCCGAGGTACTGGGCAACAGCGGCCTGCTGCCCACCGTCTGGTTCAACCGGGGCGCCCTGGTCCTGTCGACCTCCGACGGCACCGTCTTCACCCTCGACCCGGCGCACCCCGAGCGGAAGCCCGTCCCGGGGTGACGCAGGGCGGTACGGCTACGGCAGCGCCAGCATCCGCTCCAGGGCGAGCTTGGCGAACTCCTCGGTCTCCCGGTCGACCTCGATCCGGTTGACCAGGTTGCCCTCGGCCAGCGACTCCAGGGCCCAGACCAGGTGGGGGAGGTCGATGCGGTTCATGGTGGAGCAGAAGCAGACCGTCCTGTCGAGGAAGACGATCTCCTTGCCCTCGGGAGCGAAACGGTTCGCCAGCCGGCGGACCAGGTTCAGCTCGGTGCCGATCGCCCACTTGGAGCCGGCCGGCGCGGCCTCCAGGGCCTTGATGATGTACTCCGTCGAACCGACATAGTCGGCGGCGGCCACCACCTCGTGGTGGCACTCCGGGTGGACGAGGACGTTCACGCCCGGGATGCGCTCGCGCACGTCGTTCACCGAGTCCAGCGAGAAGCGGCCGTGCACCGAGCAGTGGCCGCGCCACAGGATCATCTTCGCGTCCCGCAACTGCTCGGCCGTGAGGCCGCCGTTCGGCTTGTGCGGGTTGTAGAGCACGCAGTCGTCCAGGGACATTCCCATGTCCCGCACCGCGGTGTTGCGGCCCAGGTGCTGGTCGGGCAGGAACAGCACCTTGTCGCCCTGCTCGAAGGCCCACTCCAGGGCCCGCTGCGCGTTGGACGAGGTGCAGATGGTGCCGCCGTGCCTGCCGGTGAACGCCTTGATGTCCGCGGAGGAGTTCATGTACGAGACGGGGACGACCCGGTCGGCGATCCCGGCCTCGGTCAGCACGTCCCAGCACTCGGCGACCTGCTCGGCCGTCGCCATGTCGGCCATCGAGCAGCCGGCCGCCAGGTCGGGCAGGACCACCTTCTGGTCGTCCGAGGTCAGGATGTCGGCGGACTCGGCCATGAAGTGCACACCGCAGAAGACGATGTACTCGGCCTCCGGGCGGGCGGCCGCGTCCCGGGCCAGCTTGAAGGAGTCGCCCGTGACGTCGGCGAACTGGATGACCTCGTCGCGCTGGTAGTGGTGGCCGAGCACGAAGACCTTGTCGCCGAGCTTCTCCTTGGCCGCGCGGGCGCGCGCGACGAGGTCCGGGTCGGACGGCGAGGGCAGGTCGCCGGGACACTCGACACCCCGCTCGCTCTTCGGGTCGGCCTCGCGGCCGAGCAGCAGCAGGGCGAGCGGGCTCGGCTGTACGTCGAGTTCCGTGGTCTGGGCGGTGGTCACGACACGCACCCTTTCTACTTTTCGTCGTTCTGACGTTATCTATCATAACCGCTTCACGTCACTTTGACGATGGCCATTGTGTCCATGTGACGTGAATCCCGGCCCCGTACGGGAGGGTTGCGGGGGAGTGGCCACGGGGTGCCGACGCGCTGGTGACGGGACCGCCGCGGGGTGGTCGGCGGAGCACTGCGCGTGACTTCGGGCATGTGCGAGCATGAAGAAGTAGAGAAAACGCGAGAACGCGAATGCCGGCCCGGAATGAAACAGCGGACCCGCCGGTTGCACTCGTCGGCAAGCAGTCTCCGTACAACCCGGGAGAGATGTAGATGTCCGTATCGGACGAGACCAGCACCGCCACCGACGGCATCATCCTCAGTGACGCCGCCGCGGCCAAGGTGAAGGCCCTGCTCGACCAGGAAGGCCGTGACGACCTCGCGCTGCGCGTCGCCGTCCAGCCCGGTGGCTGCTCCGGCCTGCGCTACCAGCTCTTCTTCGACGAGCGCTCCCTCGACGGGGACGTCGTCAAGGACTTCGGCGGCGTCAAGGTCGTGACCGACCGCATGAGCGCTCCCTACCTGGGCGGCGCGTCGATCGACTTCGTCGACACCATCGAGAAGCAGGGCTTCACGATCGACAACCCGAACGCGACCGGCTCCTGCGCCTGCGGCGACTCCTTCAGCTGAGCCGTCGGCACGGCGAGCGGCACGAAGGCGGCGGTCCCTCCCCGAGGGGCCGCCGCCTTCGTCCGTCTCAGCCCACCTGCGGGTCGAGCGGGGTCGCCCTCTCCTTGGGCACCGCACGGCCGTCCGCGCCGACCACCTTCCGGCCGTCCAGCGGCGTGTCGAGGCGCACCGTCTTGTGGTACTGCTTGGCGATCATGACGCAGATCTTGTCCGGCCAGGGCGTCGCGGTCACCTTCACCGCCACCTGCCCCGCGCTCTCGTCCGCGGTGACCGCGTAGTCGGCGCACACCCCGCCGGTGAAAGCGACGGTGAGGTCACGGCCGTCGGCCGTGTAGCCGTCCGCCTTCACGTCCTTCGGGGCGCCCGCGGACGAACTAGGCGTCGGCGAGGCGGCGGAGGCCAGGTACGCCGGGTCCACCGCCGGATAGGTCACGGTGTACGAGTCCGCCGCGCCGCGCACCCGGAACAGCCAGGACGGCACCAGCGCCTGCCGGCCGCCCACGGAGTGCGCGGCCAGCCCGAACACCGCGCCGTCGACCACGGCCGAGGAGGCGGACGGCGAGGAGGCGGAGCACGGCTGCTCCAGCCGGTCCTTGAGCGGTACGGAACTCGCGCAGCCCCCGATCCCCATCCGGTGGTCGGACCGCGGCGCCGCGTTCATCAGGCGGAGCGTCCTCGCGGCGCTCAGCACCGGATACGTGTCGCCCTCGACCGGCGTGGCGAGCATCCCGTTGCCGCCGACGACCTCGCCCTTCCCGCCGACGGTGAGCCCGGTCGTCCAGCCGTGGGTGGGCAGCCCGCCCACGACCGGGTCGGCGTTCACCGCCCGCTGGGCGCCCATGACCTGGCTCGCGTCGAGTTCCGCGCCGTCCTGTCCGAGCGCTTTGAGCACCGGCGCGGCGGCCTTCTCGGCGGCGGCGACGCTCACCGGCGCCCGGGCCGGTGCCCCCGGGTCCCGGCCGCACACCGGTCCGGCCTTGCAGTTGTCGGTGCCGGGGGCGTAGCGGCTGTACGTCCAGATGCCCGCGGCGTCCCTGTTGACCTGGAGGCTGCCGCCGGAGCCGTCGTGGTCGGTGCCGACCTTCCACACCTGGCCCTCGGCGACCGGCGCGCCCTCCACCCCGAGCGCCTTCGCCAGCGCGGCCACCCTGTCCTTCGGGACCTCGCCGGACGGCCGGTACACCGCGGCCGAGCCGGGGCCGTCGGGGAGCGTTCCGTCCGCCCGGTAGGTCGTGCCGTAGGGGTCGGGTTCGCCCGGCGCGATGCCGTTGCCCCCGGAGGAGTAGCCGTCCAGGGCGAGCGGCGGGGGAGCGGAGCCGCCGGACGCGCCGGTCCCCTCCCGGCCCCCGCCGCCGGAACCGCCGCTCGCGGCGACATAGGCCCCGCCACCGCCGGCCAGCAGCACGGCGACGGCCACGGAGACGACGACCAGCGGAGACCGGCGCCGGACTGGACGGCCGGACTCGCCCCCGGTGCCCTCGCCGGCGCCGGCGAGGGCCGCCACCTCGGCGTCGTCGTGGGCCGCGTCCTGAGCGGAGTCGTCGTCCGGGGCCGGGGCCTTCCCCGAGGACGGTGCCGGTGCCGCGTCGGCGGCGGCTGCCTGCTCGGCGTCGTCCGCGGGCTCGGGGGTCGCGGTGTCGTCGTCGCCGGTGGCGTCCTGGGCCGGGGCCTCGGCGGGAGGCGCGTCCGGGGCGGTCGCGTCCCGCGCGGGACGCGCGGTGCCGGGTGTCCGCGGCGGCTCCGCCGTGTCCTGGGGCTCCGCGGGCTCCCCGGTGGCACCCGCGGCCGCGTCCTCGTCGTTCTCGGGTCGCTCGCTCTTCACCGCATCGCTCCTCGCCGCGTGTCGTATCCCGCCTCCCCTGCACGGGGGACGGCGATGGGACGCGGGAGGGGAGCGCGCGGTTCCCCGTGAACGCGCCGGGCGCGTCAGTCCCCGTAGTCGGACATCGCGTCCAGCAGCCTGGCGGACTTCTTCGGCACGGTCACCCCGTGGATGAGCGACGGCGGCACCGGACGGGTGTCGCCGTGATCGGGGACCGCCCAGTGCGGGGCCATCCGGGCGCAGTCCCCGCGCAGCGACGCGAGGTCGCCGTCGAGGTCGGCCGGAGCGGAAGCCTGGACCCTGAGGTTCGTCATGAACGAACCGTATGCACGCCCCGGGCCGCGAAGAAAGATCTACTATCGGGTAGTTTTGTCACCTTCAGAGCCCCCGGCCGACCCGGTAGCGTTAACTGTCATTCACGCCTCCCCTCAGGAGAGTCCCAGCCGTGCGCATCGCAGTCACCGGCTCCATCGCCACCGACCACCTCATGACCTTCCCCGGCCGCTTCGCCGACCAGCTCGTCGCGGACCAGTTGCACACGGTCTCGCTGTCGTTCCTGGTGGACAACCTGGACGTACGGCGGGGCGGCGTCGGCGCGAACATCGCGTTCGGCATGGGACAGCTCGGCACCCGCCCGGTCCTGGTCGGCGCGGCGGGCTTCGACTTCGACGAATACCGGGCCTGGCTCGACCGGCACGGCGTCGACACGGACTCCGTCCGCATCTCCGAGACCCTGCACACCGCGCGTTTCGTGTGCACGACCGACGCCGACCACAACCAGATCGGCTCGTTCTACACGGGCGCGATGAGCGAGGCCCGGCTGATCGAGCTGAAGACGGTGGCCGACCGGATCGGCGGCCTCGACCTGGTCCTGATCGGCGCCGACGACCCGGAGGGCATGCTCCGCCACACGGAGGAGTGCCGGGCCCGCGCCATCCCCTTCGCCGCCGACTTCTCCCAGCAGATCGCCCGGATGAACGGCGACGAGATCCGGATACTGCTCGACGGCGCGACCTACCTCTTCTCCAACGAGTACGAGAAGGGCCTGATCGAGACCAAGACCGGCTGGAGCGACGAGGAGATCCTCGGCAAGGTCGGCCACCGGGTCACCACGCTGGGCGCGCGCGGGGTGCGCATCGAGCGGGCCGGCGAGGAGGCCATCGAGGTCGGCTGCCCGGACGAGGAGCGCAAGGCGGACCCGACGGGCGTCGGCGACGCGTTCCGCGCCGGGTTCCTGTCCGGCCTCGCCTGGGGCGTCTCGCTGGAGCGGGCGGCGCAGGTCGGCTGCATGCTCGCCACGCTCGTCATCGAGACCGTCGGCACGCAGGAGTACCAGCTGCGCCGCGGGCACTTCATGGAGCGGTTCACCAAGGCGTACGGCGACGAGGCCGCCGAAGAGGTGCGCGGGCACCTGGTCTGACGTCGCCGGGCGGCGGGCGCGGGGAACCGGTCGCACGGATCTCCGCGCCCCTGCCGACGCGCCTCAGCCGACCCGGCGCACCAGGTACGCCGTCCCCTTTTCCGCCGCCTCCTCACCCACGTACTCCTGGCCCCGCATCTCGCACCACGCCGGGATGTCCAGGCGTGCGGCCTCGTCGTCCGACAGCACCCGGACCAGGCCCCCCACCGGCACGCTCCCGATGACCTTCGCCAGCTCGATGACCGGGATCGGGCACCGCTTGCCCAGCGAGTCCACGACGACCTCGGGGCTGTCCGCCGTCCGGACGGCCGACGTCACCGGCGGTGCGTCCAGCTTCTCCCGCACCCCCGCCACCACGCCCGGCAGCACGTCGAGGAAGCGGTCGACGTCCTCCTCGGACGTTCCCGCCGGCAGCGACACCCGCACGTTCCCCTCGCTCAGCACGCCCATCGCCCTGAGCACATGGCTCGGTGTCAGCGTGCTGCTCGTGCAGGAGGATCCGGAGGACACGGCGAAGCCCTCGCGGTCCAGCTCGTGGAGCAGGGTCTCCCCGTCGACGTAGAGACAGGAGAAGGTGACGACACCCGGCAGCCGCCGGTCCGCGTCGCCCACCACCTCCACGTCCGGCACCACCTGGGGCACCCGCGCCCGGATCCGCGCCGTCAGCTCCCGCAGCCGTAGGGCCTCCTGCTCGGCCTCCGCCCGCACCGCGCGCAGCGAGGCCGCGGCCGCGACGATCGCCGGCAGGTTCTCGAAACCGGGCGCCCGGCCCGACTCCCGTTCGTCCGACGCCCCTTGGACGGCGAACCGCACGCCCTTGCGCACCACCAGCAGCCCGACTCCGCTCGGCCCGCCCCACTTGTGCGCACTCGCCGTCAGCAGCGACCAGTCGCCCTCGACGCGTCCCCACCCCAGCGACTGCGCCGCGTCCACCAGCAGCGGCACCCCGGCCGCCCGGCACGCCTCGGCGACCGCGGCGACCGGCTGCACGGTCCCCACCTCGTGGTTGGCCGACTGGAGGCAGGCGAGCGCGGTGTCGGACCGCAGGGCCGCCGCGTAGGACCCGGGGTCCACCGCCCCCGTGCGCCGCACCGGCACCCGGGTCACCGTCCCGCCCTCCGCCTCGAACACCTCGGCCGAATGGAGTACCGAGGAGTGTTCGACGGCTGACACGATCAGGTGACGTCCGGTGCGACGGCGGCCGGCCAACGCCCCGCCGACGCCGGTGTGGACGGCCCGTGTCCCGGACGGGGTGAACGTCAGCTCGTCCGGCCGGCAGCCGACGGCCTCGGCGGCCGCCTCCCGCGCGGCGTCCAGCAGCATCCGGGCCCTGCGGCCCTCGCGGTACAGCCGGGAGGGGTCGGCCCACCCGTCGTCGAGCGAAGCCAACAGTGCCTGGCGGGCGACGGGATGAAGGGGAGCGGCGGACGCGGCGTCGAAGTAGGGCACACGGCAACGTTAGAACGCGGGCAAGCACATCAGGGGCGCGGGGCTGCGCCGGTATGCGGCTCCGCCGCGTGGGCGCGACCAGCCACAACGCACGCCGCACCCGCCCGTCAAACCGCGACAACCCGAGCTATTGGGCGCCCATTCCCACCCCAACCGAGTGACAGGCGACGCGTATGCCCCCCTCCCCGCGAACCCCCGGAGGGCGTCGGCTAGGGTTTGGTCCGCATAAACATCCAAACCCCTGCCCGACGCAGGGCGGCGACCGACCAGCGAGAAGGCCGCAGCCGAACCGCGCGGGCGAGACTCTCGGGAAGGCGCTACGTGAGTCCCAACGGCTCCGACCGCTCGCCGCGGCGCCCGATGCGGCGGAAGCTGCTGCAGGCTATGACCGCGGGCCTGGTCCTGGCATCCGCTACCGGATGCACATACAAGGACTTCCCCCGCCTTGGTATGCCCACCCCGACCACGGAAGAGGCTCCGCGGATCCTCTCCCTGTGGCAGGGCTCCTGGGCCGCCGCGCTTGTCGTCGGCGTGCTGGTGTGGGGTCTGATCATCTGGAGCGCCATCTTCCACCGGCGCAGCCGCACCAAGATCGAGGTGCCGGCGCAGACCCGGTACAACATGCCGATCGAAGCGCTGTACACGGTGGTTCCGCTCATCATCGTCTCGGTGCTGTTCTACTTCACCGCGCGTGACGAGACGAAGCTGCTCAGCCTCACCGACAAGAAGCCCACCGTCACGGTCAACGTGGTGGGCTTCCAGTGGAGCTGGGGCTTCAACTACGTCACGCCCGTCGACGGGGTCACCGGCGACGCGAAGACCGACCCGAACCTGGCCGCCATTCCGGACCGGTTCAAGAAGGACTTCCCGGCTGCCGCCGGCGGTGTCTACGACGTCGGCACTCCGGGCGTCAAGAACCCGCAGACCGGCAACCCCGGTCCGACGCTCTGGCTCCCCAAGGGCGAGACCGTCCGCTTCGTCCTCACCTCCCGTGACGTCATCCACGACTTCTGGGTGGTGCCGTTCCTGATGAAGATGGACGTCGTCCCGGGCCACACCAACGCGTTCCAGGTGACCCCCAATCAGGAGGGCACCTTCCTCGGCAAGTGCGCCGAGCTCTGCGGCGTCGACCACTCCCGGATGCTGTTCAACGTGAAGGTCGTCTCTCCTGAGCGTTACCAGCAGCACCTCAAGGACCTCGTCAAGAAGGGGCAGACCGGTTACATTCCCGCCGGCATCGCGCAGACGAGCCACGAGAAGAACCGGGAGACGAACAACCTGTGAGCATCCTCAACGAACCCCAGGGTGCCGCGGCTGAAGGCTCGTACGCTGACGAGCTGCCGGTCAGGCGCAAGCAGCCCGGCAATGTCGTGGTGAAGTGGCTGACGACCACCGACCACAAGACCATCGGAACGCTCTATCTGGTCACCTCGTTCGCGTTCTTCCTGATCGGTGGAGTGATGGCGCTGCTCATGCGCGCCGAACTCGCTCGCCCCGGTCTGCAGATCATGTCGAACGAGCAGTTCAACCAGGCGTTCACGATGCACGGCACGATCATGCTGCTGATGTTCGCGACGCCGCTGTTCGCGGGCTTCACCAACTGGATCATGCCGCTCCAGATCGGCGCGCCCGACGTCGCCTTCCCGCGGCTGAACATGTTCGCCTACTGGCTCTACCTGTTCGGCTCGACCATCGCGGTCGGCGGCTTCCTCACCCCGCAGGGCGCGGCCGACTTCGGCTGGTTCGCGTACTCGCCGCTGTCGGACGCGGTCCGCTCGCCGGGCATCGGCGCCGACATGTGGATCATGGGTCTGGCCTTCTCCGGCTTCGGCACCATCCTCGGCGCGGTCAACTTCATCACCACGATCATCTGCATGCGCGCACCCGGCATGACGATGTTCCGCATGCCGATCTTCGTGTGGAACGTGCTGCTGACGGCCGTCCTGGTCCTGCTCGCCTTCCCGGTCCTCGCCGCCGCGCTGTTCGCGCTGGAGGCGGATCGGAAATTCGGGGCACACGTCTTCGACGCGGCCAACGGCGGAGCCTTGCTCTGGCAACACCTCTTCTGGTTCTTCGGCCATCCAGAGGTGTACATCATCGCGCTGCCGTTCTTCGGCATCATCTCCGAGGTCATCCCGGTCTTCTCCCGGAAGCCCATGTTCGGCTACATGGGCCTGATCGCGGCGACCATCGCGATCGCCGGCCTGTCCGTGACGGTGTGGGCGCACCACATGTACGTCACCGGCGGTGTGCTGCTGCCGTTCTTCTCCTTCATGACGTTCCTCATCGCCGTACCGACAGGCGTGAAGTTCTTCAACTGGATCGGCACCATGTGGAAGGGGTCACTGAGTTTCGAGACCCCGATGCTGTGGGCCACCGGCTTCCTGATCACCTTCACCTTCGGTGGTCTGACCGGTGTCATCCTGGCCTCGCCGCCGATGGACTTCCACGTCTCCGACTCGTACTTCGTGGTGGCGCACTTCCACTACGTGGTCTTCGGCACGGTCGTCTTCGCGATGTTCTCCGGCTTCCACTTCTGGTGGCCGAAGATGACGGGCAAGATGCTCGACGAGCGCCTCGGCAAGATCACCTTCTGGACGCTGTTCGTCGGCTTCCACGGCACCTTCCTGGTCCAGCACTGGCTGGGCGCCGAGGGCATGCCGCGCCGGTACGCCGACTATCTGGCAGCCGACGGCTTCACCACGCTGAACACGATCTCGTCGATCAGCTCCTTCCTGCTCGGCCTGTCGATCCTGCCGTTCCTCTACAACGTCTGGAAGACGGCCAAGTACGGCAAGAAGGTCGAGGTCGACGACCCGTGGGGTTACGGCCGTTCGCTGGAGTGGGCGACCTCCTGCCCGCCCCCGCGGCACAACTTCCTCACCCTGCCGCGGATCCGCAGCGAATCCCCGGCCTTCGACCTGCACCACCCTGAGATCGCCGCCCTGGAGCAGCTGGAGCACGGCCACGCCGCCGCCGCTGTCGCGGGCAGCAAGGAGGCCGGCAAGTGAAGATCCAGGGCCGCATGTTCGTGTGGCTGAGCGTCTTCGTCCTCGCCATGGCGATCGTCTATGGCGTGTGGTCGAAGGAGGCGGCCGGAACCACGGCGCTCTTCATGGCCTTCGGCCTGTGCATCATGATCGGCTTCTACCTGGGCTTCACGGCCTCGCGGGTGGACGCCGGTGCCCAGGACAACAAGGAGGCCGACGTCGCGGACGAGGCCGGCGAGGTGGGCTTCTTCAGCCCGCACAGCTGGCAGCCGCTCGCCCTCGGTATCGGTGGCGCGCTGGCCTTCCTCGGTGTCGCGGTCGGCTGGTGGCTGCTGTACTTCTCGGCGCCCATCATCATGATCGGCCTCTTCGGCTGGGTGTTCGAGTACTACCGCGGTGAGAACCGCACCCAGTAGACAGTGCCGAACGCACCGGGAGCCCGGATCCTCCGTCAGGAGGGTCCGGGCTCCCGGCGTTGCGGGGACGGCTCCCGCCTTCGGCGCAGTGGCGTCACCCGTCCGGGTCATCCGGCATGCCGGGTCGGAAAACGTCTCATAACGTGACCATATGAGTCAGACTCCGTGCGCCCGCACCGTCGTCAGCTGCGCCCTGCTGGTGACCGCCCTCGGAGCGGGCATCACCGCTTGCGGATCCAGCGGCAACCCCCTGTCGGAGAAGCCGCACGACGCGGCGGACCAGATCTCCTTCAACACCCCCACCGGCGCCGGGAAGCGAGCCGATCCCGACAAGCCGCTGGAGGTCGTCGCCAAGAGCGACGAGGACCGGATCACGGACGTCACGGCCCAGGACGCCACCGGTCGCGTCGTGGCGGGCGAACTCGACGCCGACGGGCGCCGCTGGCACAGCACCTCCCCGCTGGCCGCCGACGCCCACTACACGGTCCAGGTCAGCACCGAGGACGAGGACGGCGTACCGGGCCGCAAGACCCTCACCTTCGCCACCAGCAAGCCCACCACGCAGCAGCGGCTGAAGGTCACCTTCGGGCCCAAGGCGGGCGAGTACGGCGTGGGCCAGCCCGTCACCGCCCAACTCGACCAGCCCGTCAAGGACAAGGCCCAGCGCGCCGTCGTGGAGCGCGGCCTGCGGGTCGACTCGGTCCCCGCCGTCGAGGGGTCCTGGTACTGGGTGAGCGACAAGGAGCTCCACTACCGGCCCAAGGACTACTGGCCCGCGCACGCCACCGTCCAGGTGCGCAGCAACCTGGACGGCATCAGGATCAGCGACCGCCTGTGGGGCGGCGCGGCCGCGCCCCTGAAGCTCACCACGGGCGACAAGCTCCTGGCCGTCACGGACGCCGGCGCCCACCAGATGACGGTCTACAAGAACGACAAGGAGATCAACCAGATCCCCATCACCACCGGCAAGCCGGGCTTCGAGACCCGCAACGGCGTCAAGGTCGTCCTGGAGAAGCAGTACTTCGTACGCATGCGCGGCTCCACGGTCGGCATCGCCGAGGGCACCTCGGACTCGTACGACCTCCCGGTCTACTACGCCACCCGGGTGACCTGGTCCGGCGAGTACGTGCACGCCGCGCCCTGGTCGGTGGGGTCCCAGGGGTACGCCAACGTCAGCCACGGCTGCACCGGCATGAACAACTCGAACGCGGAGTGGTTCTTCGACACCTTCCACCCGGGTGACCTGGTGAAGGTCGTCAACTCCAACGGCGAGGAGATGGAGCACTTCGGGAACGGCTTCGGCGACTGGAACCTGTCCTGGAAGGACTGGCAGGCCGGCAGCGCCCTCGGCGGCGGCACCCGGACCGCCCAGAACCCCCAGAACGCGGCGAGAGTGCAGCCGGCCGCGCTGTGACGCGCCCCGCAGGGGCGCGGGGCGGTAGCCGACGTGCGGCTACCGCCCCGCGGGCGCGACCGGCCGCGCACGACCGGTACCCGCGCACAGGACCCGCGCCCCGCTGCTCCCTAGGCGCTCTGCAGCCTCCGCTGCCGCAGCAGGGCGGCCAGGGACGCCGCGAACTCCACCGGGTCCACCGGCAGCGTCACCGCCGCGTCCGCGCGGCTCCAGGTGGCCAGCCAGGCGTCCTGGGGCCGCCCGATCAGCAGCAGCACCGGCGGGCAGTTGAACACCTCGTCCTTGATCTGCCGGCACACCCCCATGCCCCCCAGCGGCACGGCCTCGCCGTCCAGCACGCACACGTCGATGCCGCCCTTGTCCAGTTCGGTGACGACCGCCTGGGGCGTCGCGCACTCCACGAACTCGACGAGGGGCACATCGGGGGCAGGGCGCCGGCCGGCGGCCAGCCGGACCTGCTCGCGGGTGTTGGAGTCGTCGCTGTAGACCAGCACCGTGGCGGTCGGCTGCATTCTTCCTCCGAGACGTCAGCGTCGTACGGACAGGACCGATGGGCCGGATGCTACTCCCCCGGACACCTCGTCAACACCTGTTGGAACACCGCTTCGATGGGCCATCCGGGCAGTACACACGGTGCGGACACCCCGAACGGCACCCCCCGGAGTGAGCGCGAGATAAGCGACCGACATAATGTCGGTCGTGGCGACAGCAACGACAGTAGAAACCGGGCACGCGCACCCGTCGGT
The DNA here is from genome assembly GCF_044757385.1 of Streptomyces sp. NPDC091282. Lineage (NCBI taxonomy): Bacteria > Bacillati > Actinomycetota > Actinomycetes > Kitasatosporales > Streptomycetaceae > Streptomyces > Streptomyces sp. NPDC091282. The sequence continues at coordinate 423,550 of NZ_JBIVUX010000001.1, read as the reverse complement.
CAATCGGCCGAACCTCACCAGCGTCGGAACCATCATCTGGCTGAGTTCCGAGCTGATGTTCTTCGCGGCCCTCTTCGCGATGTACTTCACCCTGCGATCGGTGACCGGTCCGGATCACTGGAAGGAGATGGCGAGCCATCTCAACATTCCGTTCTCCGCGACCAACACGACGATCCTGGTGCTCTCCTCCCTGACCTGCCAGCTCGGCGTGTTCGCCGCCGAGCGCGGGGACGTGAAGAAGCTCCGGGGCTGGTTCATCATCACCTTCGTGATGGGCGCGATCTTCATCGGCGGTCAGATCTACGAGTACACCAACCTGGTGAAGGAGGACGGCATCTCGCTCTCCTCCGACCCGTACGGCTCGGTGTTCTACCTGACCACCGGCTTCCACGGCATGCACGTGACGGGCGGCCTCATCGCCTTCCTGTTCGTTCTCGGCCGCACCTACGCGGCGAAGCGCTTCACGCACGAGCAGGCGACCGCGGCCATCGTCGTGTCCTACTACTGGCACTTCGTCGATGTCGTCTGGATCGGCCTCTTCGCCACGATCTATCTGATCAAGTAGCCGGGCCGGCTCCACGCGCTGCAGAAGCGCACAACCCAGAAGCATCGACGCAGAAGATCCTGACACCGGGGTAATCCGTGAAAAAGCTCTCCGCACGACGACGCCATCCGCTGGCGGCGGTCGTCGTCCTACTCTTTGCGCTGGCGGCCACTGGGGGGCTGTACGCCGCGTTCGCGCCCGCGGGCCGGGCGCAGGCCGATGAGACCTCCCAGTCCCTGACCATTGAGGAGGGCAAGAAGCTCTACTCGGTCGGCTGTGCCAGCTGCCACGGCACCGGCGGTCAGGGTTCGTCCGACGGCCCCAGCCTGGTCGGCGTGGGCGCCGCGGCGGTCGACTTCCAGGTCGGCACCGGCCGTATGCCGGCCGCCACCTCGCAGGGCCCGCAGGTCGTCAAGAAGAAGAACATCTACAGCCAGGCCCAGATCGACCAGCTCGCGGCGTACATCGCCTCGCTGGGCGCCGGTCCCGAGGTGCCCACCAAGGAGCAGTACGGCCCGGGTGGCGCCGACATCGCCGCCGGTGGCGAGCTGTTCCGCACCAACTGCGCGCAGTGCCACAACTTCGTGGGTGCGGGTGGCGCGCTGACCAAGGGCAAGTTCGCGCCGACCCTGCAGGACGTCGCCCCGAAGCACATCTACGAGGCCATGCAGACGGGCCCGCAGAACATGCCGTCCTTCCCCGACACGACGCTGTCCGAGAAGAACAAGAAGGACATCATCGCGTACCTCGACGCGGTCAACAGCTCCAAGACGACGAACCCCGGCGGTCTCGACCTGGGCGGCCTCGGGCCGGTCAGTGAGGGTCTGTTCGCCTGGATCTTCGGTCTCGGCGCCCTGATCGCCGTCGCCGTCTGGGTCGCCGCTCGGACCGCAAAGGCCAAGAAGTCATGAGTAGCCAAGAGATTCCAGAAGAGAACCTGCCCGCTGAGCAGGGACACGCGCACGGTGCCGTGAGCGTCGCGGACGAGAAGGACCCGTTCGCCGACCCCGGTCTGCCGCCCCACGAGCACCGGATCCAGGACATCGACGAGCGGGCCGCCAAGCGGTCCGAGCGCGTCGTCGCCCTGCTGTTCACGGTGTCGATGCTGGCCACCGTCGGGTTCATCGCGTCCTACGTGACGATCCCGAAGGACAAGTCGATCTTCGTCTTCCCGCTCGGTCACATCAGCGCGCTGAACTTCGCGCTGGGCCTGACCCTCGGTGTGGCGCTGTTCTGCATCGGCGCGGGCGCGGTCCACTGGGCCCGCACCCTGATGTCCGACGTGGAGGTCGCCGACGAGCGGCACGCGATCGAGGCGAGCCCCGAGGTCCGCGCGAAGGTCCACGCGGACTTCAAGGAGGGCGCCAAGGAGTCGGCGCTCGGCCGGCGCAAGCTGATCCGCAACACCATGTTCGGCGCGCTGACCCTGGTCCCGCTCTCCGGCGTCGTGCTGCTGCGCGACCTCGGCCCGCTGCCCGGCACCTCGCTGCGACACACGGCGTGGTCGAAGGGCAAGCTGCTCGTCAACATGAACACCAACGAGCCGCTGCGTCCCTCCGACGTCGCCGTCGGTTCGCTGACCTTCGCCAAGCCCGAGGGCGTCGAGGAGTCCCAGGAGGACTTCCAGAACGTGATGGCGAAGGCGGCCCTGATGATCATCCGGCTGCAGCCGGACAACATCAAGGACAAGCGCGAGCTGGAGTGGTCCCACGAGGGCATCGTGGCCTACTCGAAGATCTGCACCCACGTGGGCTGCCCGATCTCGCTGTACGAGCAGCAGACCCACCACGTGCTCTGCCCGTGCCACCAGTCCACCTTCGACCTCTCCGACGGTGCCCGAGTGATCTTCGGCCCGGCCGGTCACGCCCTGCCGCAGCTGCGCATCGGTGTGAGCGAGGAGGGCTACCTCCAGGCGCTCGGCGACTTCGAGGAGCCCGTCGGTCCTGCATTCTGGGAGCGCGGATGAGCACTACGACGAACGACGAGACCCGCGCACGCGGGAAGGCACCGGCCGGCGAGCGTGTCGCCGACTGGGCCGACGGACGGCTCGGGATCTACTCCCTCGCCAAGTCCAACATGCGCAAGATCTTCCCCGACCACTGGTCGTTCATGCTGGGCGAAGTGTGCATGTACAGCTTCATCATCATCATCCTGACGGGTGTCTATCTGACACTGTTCTTCCACCCGTCGATGAACGAGGTGACGTACCACGGCAGCTATGTCCCGCTCCAGGGGCAGATGATGTCGGAGGCGTTCAACTCGACCCTGCACATCTCCTTCGACGTGCGCGGTGGCCTGCTCATCCGGCAGATCCACCACTGGGCCGCGCTGATCTTCCTCGCGGGCATGTTCGTGCACATGATGCGCGTGTTCTTCACGGGCGCGTTCCGCAAGCCGCGTGAGATCAACTGGATGTTCGGCTTCCTGCTGTTCGTCCTCGGCATGTTCACCGGCTTCACCGGCTACTCGCTCCCGGACGACCTGCTCTCCGGTACCGGCGTCCGCTTCACCGAGGGCGCCATCCTGTCGATGCCGATCGTCGGCACGTACATCTCGTACTTCCTCTTCGGCGGCGAGTTCCCGGGCCACGACTTCGTGGCGCGGTTCTACTCGATCCACATCCTGCTGCTGCCGGGCATCATGCTCGGCCTGATGGTGGGCCACCTGATCCTGGTCTTCTACCACAAGCACACGCAGTTCGCGGGTCCCGGAAAGACCGAGAAGAACGTCGTCGGCATGCCGCTGCTGCCGGTCTACATGGCCAAGGCCGGAGGCTTCTTCTTCCTGGTCTTCGGTGTCATCGCGGCCATCGCGGCGACCACCCAGATCAACCCGGTCTGGGCCATCGGCCCCTACCGTCCGGACCAGGTGTCCACCGGCGCCCAGCCCGACTGGTACATGGGCTTCGCCGAGGGCCTGATCCGTTACATGCCGGGCTGGGAGATCAACTTCTGGGGCCACACGCTGGTCCTGGGCGTCTTCATCCCGCTGGTCCTGTTCGGCCTGGTGCTCGGCGTGATCGCGGTCTACCCGTTCATCGAGTCCTGGGTCACCGGCGACAAGAGCGAGCACCACATCCTGGACCGGCCGCGCAACGCCCCGACCCGTACCGGGTTCGGTGTCGCCTGGGTGACCGTGTACATGATCGGCCTGATCGGTGGTGGCAACGACCTCATCGCCACCCACTTCCACCTGTCGATCAACGACGTGACCTGGTTCGTCCGGATCTTCTTCTTCGCCGGACCGGTGATCGCGTTCATCGCCACCAAGCGGATCTGCCTCGGCCTGCAGCGCCGGGACCGCGAGAAGGTGCTGCACGGTCGCGAGACCGGCATCATCAAGCGGCTGCCGCACGGTGAGTTCATCGAGGTGCACGAGCCGCTCAGCCAGGAGCAGCTGCACACCCTCACGGCCCACCACCAGTACGAGCCGGCCGAGATCGGCGCGGGGGTCGACGAGAACGGTGTCGAGCGGAAGATCAAGGGGTCCGAGAAGCTCCGCGCCAAGCTGAGCAACGCCTACTACGGCGAGGACAACCAGATCCCGAAGCCCACCGTCGAGGAGTACAAGGAGATCACGAGCGGCCACGGCCACCACTGATCGACCGCGTCGCCACACGACGGCCGAAGGGCCCCCGTCCGGGGTACGGACGGGGGCCCTTCGCCGTGTCCGGAGCTGGATAGGGTAGGCCCCGAGAACCCTTTTCCCCGGACGACGATCAGGAGCGGCTTCATGAGCGCTGTGACCCCCGCTGGAGGCGACACCGCGGCGGGCCGTTCCTGGCCCGAGGTGCTGAACGCGCTGCTCTACGGCCAGGACCAGAGCGCGGACGCGACGGCCTGGGCGATGGACCAGATCATGCGCGGCCAGGCGACCGACGCCCAGATCGCCGGCTTCGTCGTCGCCCTGCGCGCCAAGGGCGAGACCGTCGACGAGATCAACGGCCTGGTCCGCACGATGTACGCGCACGCCAACGTCATCGAGGTGCCGGGACGCACGGTCGACATCGTCGGCACCGGCGGCGACGGCGCCAAGACGGTGAACATCTCCACGATGTCGGCGCTGGTGGTGGCCGGCACCGGGGCGAAGGTCGTCAAGCACGGCAACCGGGCCGCGTCCTCCGCGTCCGGCGCCTCGGACGTGCTGGAGAAGCTCGGCGTCAACCTCGACCTGACCCCGCGGCGGGTCGCCGAGGTCGCCGAGGAGGCCGGCATCACCTTCTGCTTCGCGGTCAAGTTCCACCCGGCGCTGCGGTACGCCGGCGCGGCCCGCGGCCAGCTGGGCATCCGCACGGTCTTCAACATCCTCGGCCCGCTGACCAACCCCGCGCAGGTGCGGGCCCAGGCGGTCGGCGTCGCGGACCCGCGCATGGCGCCGGTCGTCGCGGGCGTCTTCGCCGAACGCGGCAACTCCTCGCTGGTCTTCCGCGGCGACGACGGCCTCGACGAGCTGACGACCACCGCCACCTCCCGGGTCTGGATCGTCCGCGACGGCACCGTCACCGAGGAGAGCTTCGACCCGAGGGACGTCGGCATCGGCCTGGTCCCGGTCGAGGCGCTGCGGGGCGGCGACCCGTCGTACAACGCGGAGGTCGCCCGCCGGCTCCTGGACGGCGAGTCGGGCCCGGTCCGCGACGCGGTCCTGCTGAACTCGGCCGCGGCGCTGGTCGCCCTGGACCCGGGCACCGGGACGCTGGCCGGGCAGATCCGCGCCGGCATGGACAGGGCCGCGGAGTCGGTCGACTCGGGTGCGGCCAAGCGGGTGCTGGAGCGCTGGGCGGCGGCGACCCACCGGTAGCACCCGGCCGGCCGGAGACCACACGCCGGCGCCGCCGCTTCCGTCCCGTCATCCGGACAGAAGTTGCGCGCCGGCGATCATCTCCTCTACTTTTCCCTTCAGGTCATGAGTGACAGTCAAGAGGCCCCGGCCGACTGTCCGGCAACCCTCCGTCCGTGGCGGGGTGCCCCGGGTGAAGACCAGGCCGTGGGCAGCGAGGTCCGCGGCAAGCGCGGATCCCTCTGACACCAGGGATCCTGGTCATCGAGGGAGTCTCCCGTGAGCAAGCGAATGCGCTAGGGCGCCGAGCCCCCCTTCCGCGCACCTTCCCGCACCCCTTTTCGCCTTCTTCTTTCCTCTCACGGGAGTTCCGCCATGTCCGTCTCCACCGCTGTCTCCGCCCAGTCGGTTTGTGCCCCGCTGCCCGTTCTGGGGCGTGATGTCACCGTCCCGCTCGTCACCGGCGGCGAAGTCGCCTACGCCGCCCTCGACTACGCGGCCAGCGCCCCCGCGCTCCAGCGGGTCTGGGACGACGTGGCCGCGTACGCGCCCTACTACGGCAGCGTCCACCGCGGCGCCGGCTACCTCTCCCAGCTCTCCACGGACCTCTTCGAGAACGCCCGCAGGACCGTCGCGGAGTTCCTCGGCTGCCGCCCCGACGACCAGCTGGTCTTCACCCGTTCGACCACGGACTCCCTGAACCTCCTGGCCCGCGCCCTGCCCGCCGGCTGCCAGGTCTTCGTCTTCGAGACCGAGCACCACGCGAGCCTGCTGCCCTGGCAGGACGCCCGGGTCAGCTACCTCGACGCCCCGCGCACCCCGGGCCAGGCCGTCCGGACCCTGGAGCGCGCCCTCGCCGAGCGTGACCCGCACGGCCCGGCCCTGGTCTGCGTCACCGGCGCCTCGAACGTCACCGGTGAGCTGTGGCCGGTACGGGAGCTGGCGGCCGTCGCGCACGCGCACGGGGCCAGGATCGTGCTGGACGCGGCCCAGCTGGCGCCGCACCACCCGGTGAGCGTCCGCGACCTGGACGTCGACTGGATCGCCTTCTCCGGCCACAAGCTGTACGCGCCGTTCGGCTCCGGCGTCCTGGCCGGCCGCGCCGACTGGCTGCGGGCGGCCGAGCCGTACCTCGCGGGCGGCGGCGCCAGCCGCAGGGTGACCCGGCGCGAGGACGGGGGAGTGGCCGTGGAGTGGCACGACAGCGCCGCCCGTCACGAGGCGGGCTCCCCGAACGTCATCGGGGCCTATGCGATCGCCGCGGCCTGCAAGGCGCTCACCGAGGCGGGCTTCGAGACGCTGGTGGCCCGCGAGCGGCACCTGATCGCCAAGGTCCGCGAGGGCCTCGCCGAGGTCCCCGAGGTCCGCGTCCTGTCCCTCTTCGGCGACGACGCCCCGCGCGTGGGCGTGCTCTCCTTCGTCGTCGAGGGCTGGAACAGCTCCCACTTCGCCGCGGCCCTCTCCGCCGAGTACGGCATCGGCGTCCGCGACGGCCTCTTCTGCGCCCACCCGCTGGTGCGGACCCTGCTGGGCTCCGACCCCGGAACCCAGGGCGAGTGCGGGGCGCCGGAGGCGGCGCCGGGCGAGAAGTCCCTGAACGCGATCCGGGTCAGCTTCGGCGCGGGCACGCCCGACGAGCACGTGGAGCGCTTCGTCACGGCGGTCCGTGAACTGGTCGCCGACGGCGCGAAGTGGTCGTACCGCACAGAGGACGGCCGCTGCGTCCCGGCGGTCTGATCAGCGCCCCCTCGGGGGCGCGGGGAACTGCGCGACAAGCCCCCACCGGCCCGCAGGGTGGTCCACCGCGGGTGTGCCGTGGCCTCTCGCGCGCTTCCTCCCCCAGCCTTCGGCCGGGGGCGCCCCCAGCGCCCTGACGGGGCCTAGGACCTGTCTGACAATTCCCGTCTGCCGCGCGACGCCATGCACGCACTCTCGCCGCACCGGGCGCAGACCCGAGTACGTCCAGTACGAGGGTCTGCGCCCGGCACGCCGAGAGCACGCACCTGACGCCGCGCGGCCGCCCTCCGGGCGACGACGGGAATTGTCAGACAGGCCCTAGCTGTCCAGGCCGATCGCGAACGCGGCCTCCAGGTCGTGCTGGGAGTACGTGCGGAACGCCACGTGCGTGTCCGTGCCCTCCACGCCCTGGATCTTGCTGATCCGGCCCGGGATCACCTCGGCCAGGTCCTCGTGCTCGCGCACCCGGACCATGGCGATCAGGTCGTACGTACCGGTGACGGAGAAGACCTCGCTGACGCTGTCCAGCGCGGCGATCTGTTCCGCGATCTCGGGGATCCGGTCCACGCTGGTCTTGATGAGGACGATCGCGGTGATCACGGCTGGTTCTCTCCCTCGGGAGCCGGAGCTGGGGCGGCCTTCACTTTAGTCGCACGCCCGTACCGCACCCACGCGTAGCCGAGGCCGAGCCCGAAGCCGACCACGTGGGCGAGATAGGCCACGCCGGGACCGGAGGGCGCCTGGTTCAGGGCGAGCCACTGCAGGGCCGCCCAGAAGGGGAGCACCACCCAGGCCGGGAACCGCAGCGGGAGGAAGAAGAGGAACGGCAGAAGACTGGTCACACGGGCGCTGGGGAACAGGTAGAGGAACGCTCCGAGGACTCCTGAGATCGCTCCGGACGCCCCGACCAGCGACTGCTGGGACGAGGCGTTGGCGGCGGCGTAGCCGAGCAGCGCGAGGTAGCCGCAGACGAGGTAGAAGAGGGTGAACTCCACGCGGCCCATCCGCTCCTCGGTCATCGTCCCGAAGACGAAGAGGAAGAGCATGTTGCCCAGGAGGTGCACCCAGCTGCCGTGGATGAACAGCGCCGTGGCCGGGGTCAGCAGCTCCCGTGCCGGGCCGTCGAACAGGTCGGCCGGGACCACTCCCCAGCGCCGGAAGTACGCGCGCTGGGCGGCCGCCAGGGCGTCCCCGGTGCCGTAGGAGTGGTTGAAGCCGGACGCCGGGCCGAGCAGGAAGATCAGGCAGCACACGGCGATCAGGGTGTACGTCATGGGGGCCGAGGTGCCCCTCAGGCTCCGCAGGGTCCGCACGGCCGTCGGGTTCCAGTTGCCGATCATGGACATAGAGCATGGCGTAACCGGACGCACTGGTGCAGATCGCCTCGCCGCCACGGACGGGGCCGCGTCGAGTACGCGCCAGGCCGTAGGGTAACGAGCCACACGCGTCGGGACGGCGCGTCACGGACACTAGAAGGAAGCGAACAGTCACGATGACGGTTCCCCTGCCGACCGCCACGACGCGGTGGCGCTGCACCCTCTGCGGCAACCTCACGCGCTTCGACGTGACCCGCTCGTCGAAGGTCGTGGAGTACGTCCACCTCGACCTGGCCGGTGAGCCCAAGGTCGAGGAACGCGAGGTGGTCAGTGAGACCATCGAGTCGGTGCGCTGCCGCTGGTGCAACGCGGTGGACCAGGTGGAACTCGTGGACAGGCCGGGCGCCGACTCCTGAGACCGGGAGGCGGCCCCGCACAGGTGATGGGGTGTGACGGATGGTGGAGACCACAGGCGGAGGGCCGGGCGACGGCACCGCCGAGGTGCTTGACCGTCCGCTGCCCGACGGCGTGCGACGGCGGGTCGTGCAGATCGTGTCGGACGGCTTCGGCGGTCTGACCGTCGCCGAACTCCCCGCCCAGCTACGGCAGTACGCCCGGTTCGCGCCGAACCGGCGGGCCAAGTTCGCCGGCAACGCCATGGCGACCGCGCTGGAGACGGACACCCTCTTCCGGCAGCGGATCGGGGAGAAGCTGAGAGAGGCGCAGCCGGAACTCGCCGGCGCCCTCGACGCCGGCTCACCGCCCCCGGCCGCGGACCCGCTCGACGTGGCGGCCGCGGCCTACGTACTGCGCCCCACGGGCTGGGTGAAGCTGGTGGCGGCGGCCGGCGAGGAGGCCCAGCGGGCCGACGCCGAGCGGGCCGACGAGGAGAGCCGCGCCGAGCTGGAGCGGCTGCGCGCGGAGCTGGACCGGGCCCGGGAGCAGACCCGTGCCGAGACCGAGCGGCTGCGCGCGGAGCTGGACGCGGCGCGCAAGGAAGCGGAATCGCTTCACCGCAAGCTGCGCGCGGCCCACAGCGACGTCAAGCGCGGCGAGGCCGCGCTGCGCAAGCTGCACGCGGAGCTGGAGTCGGTGCGCGCCGACGGGCAGGCCCAGGTGTCCGCTGCCGAGAGCGAGGGCCGGCGCCTCAAGGCCCGGCTCGGCGAGGTCGAGGCGGCCCTGGAGGCCAGCCGCAGGGCCGCCCGCGAGGGACGCAGCGTCGAGGACATGCGGGTGCGGCTGCTGCTCGACACGGTCCTGGACGCGGCCCAGGGGCTGCGCCGCGAACTCGCCCTGCCGCCGGTGTCCGTGCGGCCCGCCGAGACGGTGGACGCGGTCGAACCGGGACGGATGACCCCGAAGGACATCGCGGCCCGGGCGCTCTCCGAGAACGACCCGGCCATCCTCGACCAGCTGCTCGCGCTGCCGCAGGCGCACCTGGTCGTGGACGGCTACAACGTGACCAAGACCGGCTATCCGCAGATGCCGCTGGAGAAGCAGCGGCTGCGGCTGCTCGGCCAGCTCTCCCAGCTCGCCGCGCAGACCGGCGCCGAGGTCACCTGTGTCTTCGACGGCGCCGAACTGGCCGCGCCGGTGCTGCTCGCCCCGCCGCGCGGGGTCCGGGTGCTGTTCTCCAAGCCCGGTGTCACCGCGGACGAGCTGATCCGCCAGCTGGTCCGCGCCGAGCCGCCGGGGCGGCCGGTGATCGTCGCCTCGACCGACCGCGAGGTCGCCGACGGGGTCGCGAAGGCGGGTGCCCGTCCGGTGGCTTCTGCGATGCTTCTGAAGCGACTGTCCTGAACATTCAACGGACATATGCAATGCCCGAATTGACCGAACAGTGACGCAACGTAGTGTCAATCGAGCATCACGGCACGTGAGTTATGTGCAAAGAGTGCGTTGCGTGACCAGTTTTTTCGCTGTTGGGTTTGAACTGATCACGGGGAGGTCACTAGGGTCAGGCCTCGAACCTCCACACGGGTGATCACTCAAACGAAGGAGCCCGTCTCCGTGGCGTCCCATCGTCGACCCAGGCAGCCCAGTCGCGCGCGCGTGACCGTGCTGACCACCGCAGCCGCCGCTGCCGTCGTTCTCAGCGCCAATGCCGCCAACGCGGCACCCAGCGAGAAGCTGAACAAGGACGAGGTCAAGGCAAAGGTCGACAAGCTCTACGAGGAGGCCGAGCAGGCCACCGAGAAGCTGGACGGAGCCAAGGACAAGCAGCAGAAGCTGCAGAAGGAGATCTCCACGATCCAGGACAACGTGGCTCGTGGGCAGGAGGACCTCAACAAGCTGCGGGACAGTCTCGGTTCGCTGGCCACCGCGCAGTACCGCTCCGGCGGCATAGACCCCTCGGTCCAGCTCTTCCTCTCGTCCGACCCGGACGACTACCTCGACAAGGCGTCCACGCTCGACCAGCTGAGCGGCCAGCAGGTCGAGGCCCTGAAGAAGATCCAGGACAAACAGCGCGAACTCGCCCAGGAGCGGGCAGAGGCCACGGACAAGCTCAAGGACCTCTCCGCCACCCGCACCGAGCTGGCCAAGCAGAAGAGCGCCGTCCAGTCCAAGCTCGCCGACGCGCAGAAGCTCCTGAACACCCTGACGGCCAAGGAGAAGGCCGCCCTCGACGCCGAGCAGGCCCAGGCCGCCAGCCGCGCCTCCTCCCGCGTGAACCTCGGCAACACCGGCTCCGCCTCCGGCCGCGCCGGCGCCGCCTTCTCCGCCGCCCAGTCCGTGATCGGCTCGCCGTACGTCTACGGCGCCTCCGGACCGTCCTCCTTCGACTGCTCGGGCCTGACCTCCTGGGCCTACGCCCAGGCCGGCGTCACCATCCCGCGCACCTCCGAGGCCCAGGCCAACGCCGGCACCCGGATCTACAGCCAGAGCGACCTCAAGGTCGGCGACCTGGTCATCTTCTACGGCGACTTCCACCACGTCGGCCTCTACGCGGGCAACGGCCAGGTGCTGCACGCCCCGCACACCGGCGCGGTGGTGCGCTACGAGGCGATCGGCGACATGACGTTCGAGTTCGGCGTCCGGATCTGACCCCCGAGGGTCACGGCGACACCCGTACGGCCCAGAGACGACCCGCCGCAGCGCCCGAACGGGCGAATCCCGGCGACCCCGGATGACTTCACGCCCCGCCGTTGACCTGCGTCAGCGGCGGGGCGTCACCGTGCGTGGCGGCCGGGGTCTTTGGCCGGGGTGCGGTCGCACGGCTACTGTCTGGCGCGTTTCCTCCGGTGCGGGGCATCCCCGTCCCCGACACCGGGGGAAGCGGTACCCGTCCGCCGGCAGAAGGACCACCGTGGGGTTTCACCGCCGTCTCGCACCGTCCGGGTTCAACCGTGGCGCCGGTGCCGCCCTGTGCGCGCTGTCCGCCGCGGCGGCCGCGCTCGGCGCCGTCCCCGCGCACGCGGCCCCGAAGGGACCCACCCGCGCCGAGGTGGACCGGCTGTACCAGCAGGCCGAGGAGGCCACCGAGGCCTACAACAAGGCCGACGAGCGGGCCGGGGTGCTGCGCCGCGAGGTGAACGACTCCCAGGACCGCATCGCCCGCCGGCAGCAGAGCGTCAACACCCTGCGGGAGGCGCTCGGTTCGCTGGCCGGCGCCCAGTACCGCTCCGGCGGCATCGACCCCACCGTCGCCCTGCTGTTCTCCGACGACCCGCAGGAGTACCTCGACCGGGCGTCCCTGATCGACCGCATCGACGTCCGCCAGGCCGGACAGCTCAAGGAGCTGCGCTCGGCGATGCGCGAACTCGCCCAGGAGCGCGACGAGGCGGCCGGGCGCCTCGCCGAGCTGGAGCGCAGCCGGACCGCGGTCGCCTCCCACAAGGCCGCCGTGGAGAGGAAGCTCGCCGAGGCCCGGCGGCTGCTCGGCGCGCTGCCCGCGGCCGACCGCGCCGACTTCGCGCGCGCCTCCCGGGGCGACGCCCGCGCCGACCTGCCCCTCCTCTCCGGCGCCACCGCCCCCGACGCCCGGGCCGCCGCCGCGGTGGCCGCCGCCCGCGCCGCCCTGGGCAGGCCGTACGTGTGGGGCGCCAACGGCCCCTCCGGCTTCGACTGCTCGGGCCTCATGCAGTGGTCGTACGCGCAGGCGGGCATCCACCTGCCGCGCACCTCGCAGGAGCAGCGCGGCGCCGGCCGCCAGGTCCCGCTCTCCCAGGCGCAACCCGGTGACCTGGTCGTCTACCGCTCCGACGCCAGCCATGTGGGGATGTACGTCGGCAACGGACAGGTCATCCACGCCCCCTACCCGGGCGCACCGGTGCGCTACGACCCGGTCGGGATGATGCCCATCTCCTCCGTCACCCGGCCCTGACTTCCGGGCCCGGGCCCGTACGATCGGAAAGTGGCTGGTGGCAGACGGGCGTGGCGCGCGGCAGCGGCGGGGCTGTGCCTGCTGCTCCTGCCGCTGACGGGATGCGGCGGCGGGCAGGCGGCGACCGGGTCGGCGATGGCGGAGGTGCAGCAGGTCCTGGACCGGCGCGCGGCCGCCGTCCTCGGCCATGACGAGCGGGCCTACGCCGAGACCGGGACCCGGGCCTCCTACGCGGACCTGCGGGCGGTACCCCTCGCGGAGTGGAGCTACCGGCTGACCGCGCTCCACCCGGACGGCGCCGAGGCCACCGCCGAGGCCCGGCTCAGCTACCGCGTCCGGGGCTACGACCAGGCCCCGGTCACCACCGACCGGGCCCTGACCCTCAGCCGCACCGCGGACGGCCGGTGGTACGTCGCCGCCGACAAGCCCGCCCCGAAGGCCGGACAGCAGCTCTGGGACCAGGGCACCGTCACGGCCGTCGAGGGCACCCACAGCCTGGTGCTCGGCGTCGGCCAGTCCGCGGACACGCTGCGGGACTACGCCGGGCTCGCCGACACCGCGGTACCCGCGGTCTCCAGGGCCTGGGGCACGCAGTGGACCCGGCGGGTGGTGCTGGAGGTGCCCGCCTCGCTGGACGGCATGGCGGGCCTGCTCGGCGCCCCGGCCTCCAACTACCGCGGCATCGCCGCCGTCACCACCGGTGAGGCGGGAGGCTCCGGCCGCGGTCCGGCGGACCGGGTCATCCTGAACCCCGAGGCGTACGCCGTCCTCGGCCCGCTCGGCAAGCAGGTCGTGCTCACCCACGAGACGACCCACGTCGCCACCCGCGCCCACACCTCGCCCGCCACCCCGCTGTGGCTCTCCGAGGGGTACGCGGACTGGATCGGCTATCTCGGCACCGGCCGCACCCCCACCGAGACCGCACCGGAACTGGCCCGCGCCGTCACCGACGGCGACCTGCCCGAGGACCTGCCGGCGGACCAGGACTTCGGCTTCACCGACGACCCCACCCGGCTGGCCGAGGCCTACGAGGGCGGCTGGCTGGCCTGCCGGATGATCGCCGCGCACTGGGGCCGGGACCGGCTCGACGCCTTCTACCGCGCCGTCGGCGCCCACCGGGGCCGCACCGGCGCCGTCGAGGACGCGCTGCGCACGGAACTCGCCACCACCCTGCCGGACTTCACCGCCCGCTGGCGCGCCTACCTGAGCGACCAGCTCGGCGGCTGACGCGGACCGCGCTCACGAGCGGACCGGGGCCCTCGCCGGACGGGCGGCCGGGGCGGGCGGCGCGGCGGCCGGGTCCGCGGCCGCCGTGGAGCGCCACAGCCGCCGGGCCGCCGTGACCGCCGCCGCGAGCAGCAGGCCGTTGCGCAGGAACAGCAGCGTGATGCCGTACCAGTCGCTCACCACGACGTGCGAGAAGCCGACCGGGAACTCCAGGACCGTCACGAAGGCGGCCAGGAGGACCAGGAGCGCCGGCGGCGTCATCCGCCCGGCCCGGAAGCAGAGGCAGACGGCGGCCAGGCCCACCAGCCACACCAGGTACTGCGGACTGATCACCCGGCTGGTGACGGTGAACATCAGGACGGCCGTGAACGCGGCGTCCGCGAGCGTGTGGGACCGGAAGCGGGCCGCGCGCAGCCGCCACAGCAGCAGCCAGCCGAAGGCGCCCGCGCTCAGCAGCAGGGCCGCCGCGCTCACCGCCTTCACCTGCGGGCCGAGGAACTCGATCGAGCCGTAGTTCAGCAGCACCTCGCCGTGCCAGCCGTGGTGCCGGGCGACATGGAGGACCAGCGCGCCCAGCGACTCCACCTCCGTGCCGCGGTCCCGCTGGAAGGTCAGGAACGCGAACGCGCCCGGCATGGTCACCGCGAACAGCGCCCCGACCACGCCCGCCGTGACCGCCGCCGACACCCAGGCCCGCCGTCCCGGAGTGCCGCCCCGGACGGAGGCGCCCACCAGGAGCAGCGCGGGCCACACCTTGACCATCGCGCCGAGCCCCGCCAGCGCCCCGGCCAGCCGCGGACGCCGGGCCCCGGCGAGCAGGGCGGCCACGGCGACGGCGGTGACCATCAGGTCGTAGCGGGCGTAGACGGTCGGGCCGAGCAGCGGTACGCCCGCCACCCAGACCCAGGCGCCGCGCAGGGTCCGGCCGGGCCGCAGGCCGGTGCGCAGGAGCAGGGCCAGCACCGCGGCGTCGGCCAGCAGGACCAGCACGAAGAAGGCGGTGGAGTAGTCCAGGAAGGGCAGCAGCCCGGGGGAGAGGACCGCCAGGGCGGCCGCGGGCGGGTACTGCCAGGTGACGTCGTCCAGGGGAAACGTTCCGTGCCGCAGGACCTCGTACCACCCCTGGTAGATCACCGACACGTCGGACGTGACGTCGGCGCCCGGGAACACGAACACCTTCAGCACGAACAGCAGCAGCGTCAGCCGGGTCGCGGCCCACACGGCCGACGGCAACGCCAGGGCACCCCTCGCGCCGGTCCTGTCCATCCGAGCCCCTGTCCTCCGCCGTGCCTGGAACGCGCCACATGATCTCCCGGCGGCCTGTGCGGGGGCCATGAGGCACGGCCGGACACGCGGGGCGGGTAAGGTCGGCCGCGATGCACAGGACCCTCATCGTGACGAACGACTTCCCGCCCCGGCCCGGCGGCATCCAGGCCTTCCTGCACAACATGGCCCTGCGGCTGGACCCGGAGCGGCTGGTGGTCTACGCGTCCACCTGGAAGCGGGGCCGGGAGGGTGTCGAGGCCACCGCCGCCTTCGACGCGGAACAGCCCTTCACCGTCGTACGGGACCGTACGACGATGCTGCTGCCCACGCCGGGGGCGACCCGGACGGCGGTGCGGCTGCTCCGGGAGCACGGGTGCACCTCCGTGTGGTTCGGGGCGGCGGCGCCGCTCGGCCTGATGGCACCGGCGCTGCGCGCCGCGGGCGCCCGGCGGCTGGTCGCCACCACCCACGGCCACGAGGCCGGCTGGGCCCAGCTGCCCGCCGCCCGTCAGCTGCTCGGGAGGATCGGCGAGACGACCGACACGATCACCTACCTCGGCGAGTACACGCGCTCGCGGATCGCCACCGCGCTCCGTCCGGCCGCGGCCGCCCGGATGGTCCAGCTGCCGCCCGGCGTGGACGAGAAGACCTTCCACCCGGGGTCCGGAGGTGCCGAGGTGCGGGCGCGGCTCGGGCTGACCGACCGGCCGGTGGTCGTCTGCGTGTCGCGGCTGGTGCCGCGCAAGGGGCAGGACACGCTGATCCTCGCGCTGCCGCTGATCCTGGCCGCCGAGCCGGACGCGGTGCTGCTGATCGTGGGCGGCGGCCCGTACGAGAAGGAACTGCGGCGGCTGGCCAGGGAGACGGGCGTCGAGGCGTCGGTGCGGTTCACCGGCGCCGTGCCGTGGGCCGAGCTGCCCGCGCACTACGGCGCAGGCGACGTCTTCGCGATGCCCTGCCGGACCCGGCGCGGCGGCCTGGACGTGGAAGGGCTCGGCATCGTCTACCTGGAGGCCTCGGCGACCGGACTGCCGGTGGTGGCCGGCGACTCGGGCGGCGCGCCGGACGCGGTGCTCGACGGGGAGACCGGCTGGGTGGTGCGGGGCGGCTCCCCCGAGGAGACCGCCGAGCGCGTCGTGGCGCTCCTGGGCGATCCCGAACTGCGGCGGCGGATGGGGGAGCGCGGGCGGCGGTGGGTCGAGGAGAAGTGGCGGTGGGACCTCCTCGCGGAGCGCCTGAAGGAACTGCTCTAGAGATACGCGCCCGCCGGTTGTCACCAACTCGGCCGCAGGTCTAGGCGGAACCGGAAAATCCGCCCATGCTGCGCGCATGACAGCAAAACTGATGCAGCGTCAGCTGACGAGACGTCATATCCTGGGCATGATCGCCCTCCAGACCGCCGCCGCGGCCGGTCTCACCCGCGTCCAGCTCCGGTCCGCGCAGGCCGCCGAGGAGGCGCCCGCCGTCGACAACGCGCCCGCGATCGTGGTCGGTTCCGGCTACGGCGGGGCCGTGGCCGCACTCCGGCTCGGCCAGGCCGGGGTGCGGACCCTGATGATCGAGATGGGGCAGCTGTGGAACACGGCCGGCTCCGACGGCAAGGTCTTCTGCTCCACCGCCGCCCCGGACAAGCGGTCCATGTGGTTCAAGACCCGCACCGAGGCCCCGCTGGCCAGCTTCCTGTGGCTGGACGTCGTCAACAAGGACATCACCCCCTACCCCGGAGTCCTCGACCGGGTGCACTACGACAACATGTCCGTCTACGTCGGGCGCGGCGTCGGCGGGGGCTCGCTGGTCAACGGAGGGATGGCGGTCACCCCGCTCCAGTCGTACTTCGCCGAGCAGTTCCCGACCGTGGACGTGAACGCGATGTACGGCACGTACTACCCGCGCGCCCGCGCCATGCTCGGCGTCAACACCGTCGACCCCGCCTGGTTCGAGTCGACGGAGTGGTACCGGTTCACCCGGACCTCCAGGAAGGCCGCCGCCAACGCCGGTCTCAGGACCACCTTCGTGCCCAACGTCTACGACTTCGGGTACATGCAGCAGGAGGCCGCCGGCACCGCCGCGAAGTCCGCGCTCGCGCAGGAGGTCATCTACGGCAACAACCACGGCAAGAAGAGCCTCGACAAGACCTACCTCGCCGCCGCCCTCGGCACCGGCAACCTCACCCTCCACACCCTGGAGAAGGTGCGGACCATCAGCCGCGCGGCCGACGGGAGCTGGCTGCTCGGCGTCGACCGGATCGACGCGACCGGAGCCGTCGTCGAGACCAAGCAGTACAGCTGCGCCTACCTGTTCCTCGGCGGCGGGAGCCTCGGCACCAGCGAACTCCTCGTACGCGCCCGGGACACCGGGGCCCTGCCCGCGCTCGACCCCGGTGTCGGCGCCGGGTGGAGCACCAACGGCAACACGATGGTCGGACGGGCCAACCACATCTGGGACACCACCGGCGCCAACCAGGCGACCATGCCGGTGATGGGCATCGACGACTGGGCCAACACATCCAACCCGGTCTTCGCGGAGATCGCCCCGCTGCCCATCGGCTTCGAGACCTGGGTGAGCCTGTACCTGGCGATCACCAAGAACCCGCAACGGGCGTCCTTCACCTACGACGCGGCGAGCGACGGCGTGAAACTCGGCTGGACCGCGGCCCAGAGCGCGGTCTCGGTCGCCATGGCCAAGAAGCTCTTCGACCGGATCAACCTGGCCAACGCCACGATCTACCGGTACGACCTGTTCGGGTCGGGCAGCAAGGTGTTCGCGGACGACTTCTGCTACCACCCGCTGGGCGGCTGCGTGCTGGGCCGGGCGACCGACGACTGGGGCCGGGTGAAGGGCTATCCCAGGCTGTACGTCACGGACGGCTCACTGGTGCCCGGGAACATCGGCGTGAACCCGTTCGTGACCATCACCGCGCTCGCCGAGCGGACGATGGACCGGGTCCTCGCCGAGGACATGTGAGCCCCTACTTCGCGTAGATGGCCTCGATCTCGTCCGCGTAGTCCTTCGCCACCACGTTGCGCTTGAGCTTCAGGGACGGCGTCAGGTGGCCCGACTCCTCCGAGAACTGGGAGGACAGAATGCGGAACTTCCGCACCGATTCCGCCTTCGACACCGCGGCGTTGCCGTCGTCGACCGCGTCCTGGATCGCCGCGACCAGGTCCGGGTCGTCACGCAGCGACGCCGCGGTGGAACCCGCCGGCTTGCCGTGGTCGGCCGCCCAGCGGCCGAGGAACTCGTCGTCGACGGTGACCAGCGCGCCCACGAACGGCCGCCCGTCGCCCACCACCATGCACTCCGCGACCAGCGCGTGCGCGCGGATGCGGTCCTCGATCACGGCCGGAGCGACGTTCTTGCCGCCCGCGGTGACGATGATCTCCTTCTTGCGGCCGGTGATCCTGAGGTAGCCGTCCTCGTCCAGGGTGCCGATGTCGCCGGTGTGGAACCAGCCGTCGGCGAGCGCCTCGGCGGTGGCGCCGGGGTTGTTCCAGTACTCCTTGAACAGGTGCTCGCCGTGCAGCAGCACCTCGCCGTCGTCCGCGATGCGGACCACCGAGCCGGGCAGCGGCTGCCCGACCGTGCCGATCTTCTGCCGGTCCCAGGGGTTGAACGCGGTCGCGGCACAGGACTCGGTCAGGCCGTAGCCCTCCAGGACCGTGAAGCCGATGCCGCGGAAGAAGTGGCCGAGGCGCTCGCCGAGCGGGGCGCCGCCGGAGATGGCGTACTCGCCCCGGCCGCCGAGCACCGCGCGCAGCTTGCTGTAGACGAGCTTGTCGAAGGTCCGGTGCTTGATCCGCAGGCCCAGCGACGCGCCCGACGGCGTGTCCAGCGCCTTGCTGTACGCGATCGCGGTGTCCGCGGCCTTGTCGAAGATCTTGCCCTTGCCGTCCGCCTGCGCCTTGGCGCGCGCCGAGTTGTAGACCTTCTCGAAGACCCGCGGGACGCCGAGGACCAGCGTCGGCCGGAAGGAGGCCAGTTCGTCGGTGAGGTTCTTGATGTCCGGGACGCAGCCCAGCTTGATCGGCGCCATCATCGGGGCGATCTGCACGAGCCGCCCGAAGACGTGGGCGAGCGGGAGGAAGAGCAGGACGCTGCACTCGCCGGTGCGGAACAGCGGGCGCAGCCGCTCCACGATGTTGCCGCACTCGGCGAAGAAGTTGCGGTGCGTCAGGACGCAGCCCTTGGGACGGCCCGTCGTCCCCGAGGTGTAGACGATGGTCGCCGGGTCGTCGGCCTTCGCCTGCGAGCTGCGTTCCTCGACGGTCGCGTCCGTGACGCCCTGGCCGAGCCTGCCCAGCTCCTCCAGGCCGCCGGCCTCGATCTGCCACACCTGCTTGAGGGCCGGCAGCGTCTCGCGCACCGACTCGACGGCGGCCGCGTGGCTGTCGAGTTCGACGACGCACGCGGTCGCGCCGGAGTCGCTGAGGATCCACTGCACCTGCTCGGGCGAGCTGGTCTCGTAGACCGGCACGGTGACCGCGCCGGCGCACCAGATCGCGAAGTCGAGGAGCGTCCACTCGTAGCGGGTGCGGGACATCAGGCCGACCCGGTCGCCCGGCTGCACGCCGGAGGCGATGAGTCCCTTGGCGGCCGCGTGCACCTCCGTCAGGAAGGCGGTCGCGGTCACGTCCTGCCAGACACCCCCGACCTTGCGGGCCATGACGGCGACATCCGGGTGCTGCGCGGCGTTTCTGCGGACGATGTCGGTCAGATTGCCGTCCGCGGGGACCTCGTACAAAGCCGGAAGGCTGAACTCGCGCAAGACTGCTGCTCCTCATAGGGCGCCGGCGCCACGACGTTGTGCGATGCGACGGTGCGGTCCAAGGCTCGGGCAGGTGCTCAGGGCTTCGCCACGGGCCACATGATCCGTTGGTTGAATTCCTGAGCACGACTGGACTGCCCGGACGTTACCCGCCGGTATGGCTTCTAGGACAGGGGGTCCCGGCGAGATGTTCGGTGCGTCACACAGATTGGGTGTTCCTTCGCGTACGGTAGTCCACCGCTTTAGTGACTGACCAGTAACCGCAGGTCCGGCCACTGCCTGTTCACGTTTGCCGCACAGGCCTACGCTTGATCACCATGGCAGCCACACCCTCAGGCAACCGCAGGACCCGCGTCCACGTGGTCAGCGACGTGCACGGCAACACCCGTGACCTGGCCCGGGCCGGCGACGGCGCCGACGCCCTGATCTGCCTCGGCGACCTCGTCCTCTTCCTCGACTACGCCGACCACTCGCGCGGCATCTTCCCCGACCTGTTCGGCGTCGAGAACGCCGACCGCCTCGTCGAACTGCGCACCGCCCGCCGCTTCGAGGAGGCACGGGAACTGGGCGCCCGGCTGTGGGGCGGCATCGGCATGGACCGGGCGACCGCCATCGAGAAGGCGGTCCGCAAGCAGTACGCCGAGATGTTCGCGGCCTTCCCCACCCCGACGTACGCCACCTACGGCAACGTCGACATCCCCCCGCTGTGGCCGGAGTACGCCGGAGCGGGCACCACCGTCCTGGACGGGCAGAGGGTGGAGATCGGCGGCCGTGTCTTCGGCTTCGTGGGCGGCGGACTGCGCACGCCGATGCGCACCCCCTACGAGATCTCCGACGAGGAGTACGCGGCCAAGATCGAGGCGCTCGGCGAGGTCGACGTGCTGTGCACGCACATCCCGCCGGAGGTGCCGGAGCTGGTGTACGACACGGTGGCGCGCCGTTTCGAACGGGGCAGCCGGGCCCTGCTCGACGCCATCCGGCGCACCAGGCCGCGTTATTCGCTCTTCGGACATGTCCACCAGCCGCTGGTGAAGCGGATGCGGATCGGAGCCACCGAGTGCGTGAACGTCGGACACTTCGCCGGCACCGGCCGCCCCTGGGCGCTGGAATGGTGACGGCGGCCCCGGACCGGGGGTGAAGTCGCCTGGTCGGCGCGCGGTAGCCTTCACGCTGCACACGCGTGCGCACGCCCGCGCACGGAGACCCCTTGTACCGGTCTCACCGGCCCGCATCTGGAGGAGCCACGGCGATGGCGGAACACACCAGCTCGAGCATCACGATCGAGGCGGCCCCGGCCGACGTCATGGCGGTGATCGCCGACTTCGCCCGCTACCCGGACTGGACCGGTGAGGTGAAGGAGGCCGAGGTGCTCAAGACCGACGCGCGCGGCCGCGCCGAGCAGGTCCGCCTCGTCATGGACGCGGGTGCGATCAAGGACGACCAGACCCTCGGCTACACCTGGACCGGGGACAACGAGGTGGCCTGGACGCTGGTGAAGTCCCAGATGCTGCGCTCGCTGGACGGCTCCTACCTGCTGAAGCCGGCCGGCGCCGGGGCGACCGAGGTCACCTACTCGCTGACCGTGGACGTGAAGATCCCGATGCTGGGGATGATCAAGCGCAAGGCGGAGAAGGTCATCATCGACCGGGCGCTGGCGGGACTGAAGAAGCGGGTCGAGTCGGGCGCGTAACCCTCGGCCGGGCCTCCGGCCGGGCAGCGCGCCCGGCTTTCCGGCCGCGCGTTCCGGCCTTTCGGCCGCCGGTGGGCGAAAGGCCGGGCGGTTCGGCTCCGGTTCGGCAGCGGCTGCCCGCGCGGTTCCCCGCACCTCTCGACGGGCGCCGCGCTCGCGCCGCCCTCCTGCCCGCGGACGGGCGCGGGCGGCACACGGCCGCCTCCGGTGAGCGTCCCCGCCCCCGGCCCCGGCTCCCGGCACCGTCGAGCGGGCCCCGCTTCCGTTACGGTTCACCCCCATGCGCACCATCCTGATCACCGGACCCGGCGGCAGCGGCCGTACCACCGTCGCCGCGGCCACCGCCCTGCGCGCCGCGGCCGAGGGCGTTTCGACCCTCGTCCTCGGCGCCGACCGCACCGACACCCTCGGCGCCGCCCTGGGCACGGCGACAGGACCCGCGCCGACCCGTGTCACCGCCGCCCTCACCGCCTGGCGCCCGGACGCGGGCGCCCGCTTCCGGGAGGACCTCACCGCCTTCCAGACCCGCGCCGCGGGCGTCCTCGACCTGCTGGGCGCCGCCCGCCTGGACGCCGAGGAACTCACTCCGCTGCCCGGCGCCGAGGAACTCTCCCTGCTGCGCGCCCTGCGCGACGCGACCCTCTCCGAGCGGTACGAGCTGCTCGTCGTGGACCTCCCGGCCGCCCCGCGCGCCCTGGACCTGCTCGCCCTCCCCGAGGAACTGCGCCGCTACCTGCGCCGGCTGCTGCCGCCCGAACGGCAGGCGGCCCGCGCCCTGCGCCCCGTCCTCGGCCGGCTGGCCGGCGTGCCCATGCCCGCCGACTGGCTCTACGAGACGGCCGCCCGCTGGGACGTCGAGCTGGCCGCCGTGGAGGCCGTCCTCGCCGACCGCGACACCGCCGTACGCCTGGTCGCCGAGCCCGGCCCGGCCGGCGCCGACGCCGTCCGCGACACCCGCCTCGGCCTCGCCCTGCGCGGCCTGCGCACCGAGACCCTGATCGCCAACCGCGTCCTGCCCGACGACCTCCCGCTGCACGGCCTGGCCGCCCAGCAGCGCAAGGCCCTCGCGGACTGGACGCAGGCCTTCGACGTCACCGCCGTGCCGCACCTCGGGCACGACCCGCGCGGCGCCGAGGACCTCGCCGCGCTCGCCGTGCCCGGCGTCAACACCGCGCCCGCACCGGTCGAGTGGCCCGTCACCGACCACATCGAGGAGGACGGCGTCCTGGTCTGGCGCATCCCGCTGCCCGGCGCGATACGGGACGGCCTGGACCTCGTGCGGCGCGGCGACGAACTCGTCATCACCGTCGGCGGCTTCCGCCGGATCGTCGCGCTGCCGTCCGCCCTGCGCCGCTGCACCGTCGCCGGGGCCGCGCTGCGCGAGGGCGAGCTGCGGCTGCGCTTCGCCCCGGACCCGGATCTGTGGCCGCGCTGACGATGAATCCGGTACGCCCGTTCGGGTAACGTCGTAGGGACGAACCGTAGGCAGGAGTCCGTCATGAGCGAAGAGCGCCCCACGAACGACGCCTCCGAGGCCGCGGACGACGCACGGGTCTCCGACGCCGACGCCTGGGCCACGGCCTGTGCCGAGGACCTGGAGGCGGAGAAGGCCCGCCGCCGCACCCAGTACGGGCCGCCCGCCGGGTCGGCCGCCGAGGAACTGCGCAAACTCGTCGACGCCGTCGCCGACAAGCTGTCCGGCATCCAGAGCCCGCTCCTCGGAGCGGTCGCCGGGCCCGCCGCCCAGCAGGTGGTCCGGCAGGTCGTGCAGCAGGCGAAGAACGCCGTCGAGCCCGTCATAGAGCGCAACCCCGACGTCTTCGACCACCTGGCCGCGGCCGGCAGCGAGCTGCTCGCCGCCTACCGCTCCGCGGTCCAGGCCCAGGAGACCCGCTGGACCGCCGGCGACCACGACAAAGGCGACGACCCCGGCCCCGGCGAACGCATCGACCTCGACTGACAGCCCCCTGAAGGCCCTGCCGTCGGGTTGGCCTCGGGTACGGTTGGCCGTAGCGGGGTTCGACCGAAACTGAGGGATTCATGGGACTCACCATCGGCGTCGACATCGGCGGCACGAAGATCGCGGCCGGCGTGGTCGATGAGGAAGGCAACATCCTCTCGACCCACAAGGTGCCGACCCCGGGCACGCCCGAGGGCATCGTGGACGCCATTGCTTCCGCCGTAGAGGGTGCGCGCGCCGGACACGAGATCGTCGGCGTGGGCATCGGCGCCGCCGGCTACGTGAACCGGCAGCGCTCCACGGTCTACTTCGCGCCGAACATCGACTGGCGCCAGGAGCCGTTGAAGGAGAAGGTCGAGGCCCGCGTCGGCCTCCCCGTGGTCGTGGAGAACGACGCCAACGCGGCGGCCTGGGGCGAGTACAGGTTCGGCGCCGGCAAGGGCCACCGCAACGTCATCTGCATCACCCTCGGCACCGGCCTCGGCGGCGGCATCATCATCGGCAACAAGCTGCGCCGCGGCCACTTC
This sequence comes from Streptomyces sp. NPDC091282, assembly GCF_044757385.1. NCBI lineage: Bacteria > Bacillati > Actinomycetota > Actinomycetes > Kitasatosporales > Streptomycetaceae > Streptomyces > Streptomyces sp. NPDC091282. Next base: position 399,418 of record NZ_JBIVUX010000001.1, on the reverse strand, counting down.
GGCGTCGCCGCCGAGTTCGGCCACATCCGCATGGTCCCGGACGGGCTGCTGTGCGGCTGCGGTTCGCAGGGCTGCTGGGAGCAGTACGCCTCCGGCCGCGCCCTCGTCCGCTACGCCAAGCAGCGGGCCAACGCCACCCCGGAGGCGGCCGAGCTGCTGCTCGCGCTCGGCGACGGCAGCCCCGACGGCATCGAGGGCAAGCACATCTCCATGGCCGCCCGCCAGGGCGACCCGGTCGCCGTCGACTCCTACCGCGAGCTGGCCCGCTGGGCCGGCGCCGGTCTCGCCGACCTGGCCTCCCTCTTCGACCCGTCCGCCTTCATCGTCGGCGGCGGCCTCTCCGACGAGGGCGAACTGGTCCTGGACCCGATCCGCAAGTCCTACAAGCGCTGGCTGGTGGGCGGCAACTGGCGTCCGGTGGCCGAGGTGATCGCCGCCCAGCTGGGCAACGAGGCGGGCCTGGTGGGCGCCGCGGACCTGGCCCGGGAGCCCGACCCGATCATGTAGTGCCCCGGGGGTGCGAGGAACGGCGCGGCCGGCCACGACGGTTTGGCGGCCGCGCACGGACCTCGCGCCCCACACCCCCGGCGGACGCACGGCCCCGCCACCCGGCGTACATTGATCCACATGGCGCCGCTCCCCAACTCCCACACCGAGCCCGACGGTTCCGCCGTCATCCGCGTCCTCAGCTACAACGTCCGCTCGCTGCGGGACGACACCGAGGCCCTGGCCCGCGTCATCCGGGCCTGCGCCCCGGACCTGGTCCTGGTGCAGGAGGCCCCCCGCTTCTTCCGCTGGCGCAAGAAGCTCGCGCGCCTGGCCGCCGCCTGCGACCTGGTGATCCTCACCGGCGGGGGGACCGCGGCCGGTCCCGCCGTCCTCTGCGATCTCCGCGCCACCGTGGAACGCACCGAGGACGTGCTGCTGCCCCTCACGCCCGGCCTGCACCGCCGCGGCCTCGCCACCGCCGTCGTCCGGTTCGGCGGTGCCCGCCTCGGCGTCACCAGCTTCCACCTCAGCCTCCAGCAGGAGGAGCGCTACGAGCAGGGCGGCATGCTCCTCGACCGGATCGCGGGCATGGGTGTGGAGCACGCCGTCGCCGGCGGCGACCTGAACGACCGCCCCGACGGCCGGACCTTCCGCCGCCTGGCCGACGCCTTCCAGGACTGCCGGGCCACCGCGCCCTGGGGCGGCGAGTTCACGTCCGGGTCCGCCGACCCGCACCAGCGCATCGACGCGATCTTCGCGACCAAGGGCATCGAGGTGCTCGGCTGCGGGGTGCCGCAGGACCTGCCGGGCGTGACCGGCGCCGACCTCGCCGGGGCGACGGACCACCTGCCGGTCCTGGCCGTGCTCCGGGTGCCCGCGGCCTGAACCCGCCGAGGGCACCGCACGCCCGCCGGTCCCGGGAGCCCGGCGCCGGCGTCCTCGCGGGTGGCTGCGACCGGCTCAGACCACGGCACCGCGTCCCGGGTCGTCGTGCTCGTCGTCGTCCGTCTTCATCCGGGTCACCAGCGTGGCGAAGCCGCCGAGGAACCCGCCGATGCCCAGCGTCGCCAGCCACCAGGTCATGTCCCAGCCGAGCAGCACGGCGAGCAGGAGCAGCACCGGCCCGCCCACCACGCCCAGCCAGGCGAACCTGGCGGTCGTGTCGGCCGCCGGCAGCGGCGGCGGCTCGGGCGGCACGAAGTGCCCCTCGTCGTCCTCGTCGAAGTCGTCCTCGGACGACTCCGGGGCCCGGTAGTCCCGCGGCCCGACACCGGGCGCGAAGGAGACCGAGCTGCCGAGCGGCTGCGCGGGCCGCTGCTCCTCGGCCGCCCCGGGTTCCTCGGCGTCCTCCTCGGCCGGAGGCAGCGCGAGGTCCTCCACCGGCTTGTAGGGCTTGGCGCCCGGCGGGTCCGGCGGCTCATCGCCGTACCCCGCGACGATCGCCGCCCAGGCGGCGGCCTCGTCGAAGGGCACCCCCTTCTCGTCCGGCTCGCGGTCCTCGCGGTCGGAGTCGTGCTCAGCCAACTGCGGCCGTCCCTTCCTTGCCGACACTGGGTGCGAGCCGGCCGATGAAGGCGAGGCTCCCCTCGAAGATCCGGTCCGCATCGAAGTCCAACGTCGCCACGTGGTAACTCTGTTCCAGCACTACCTCGGTTACGTCCGTGGAGGACACCCGGCTCAGGATCCGGGCCGAGTCGACCGCGGGAACGACGTGGTCCTGGGTGCTGCGCAGCAGCAGCAGCGGCTGGGTGACCTGCGGAAGCTCGCCGTCCACCCGGCGGAAGAAGTTCCGCAGCGAGTGCGCGGCGTGCAGCGGCACCCGGTCGTACCCCACCTCGGCGGAGCCCGGCAGGGCGATGTCACTGGCGATGCCCGGCGTCGTACGGACGAGGTGGCGGGCCACCGGAAGGGCGTACGCGGACAGGCCGTGCACCTTGTTCGCGGGGTTGACGACCACCACGCCGTCCACCCCCGTCCCGTTCTTCGCGGCCAGCCGCAGGGCCAGCGTGCCGCCCATGGACAGGCCCGCCACGAACACCTGCGAGCAGCGCTCGCGCAGCAGCCGCAGCTCGCGGTCGACCTCCGCGTACCAGTCCTGCCAGCCGGTGACCTGCATGTCCTCCCAGCGGGTGCCGTGTCCGGGCAGCAGGGGCAGGGACACGGTCAGGCCGTGTGCGGCGTGGTGCTCCGCCCAGGGGCGCAGCGACTGCGGTGAACCGGTGAAACCATGACAGAGCAGGACACCGACCTCCCCGCCGTCGTGGCGGTACGGCTCGGCTCCGGGAAGAACCGGCACCTTCGGTCTCCACTTCATGAGAGCGGGCAGGAACTGAGAGAGGCCCGAAAGACGACTTCGGATGTGCTTCACCGTACGCGACGGCACTGACACCGACCAGGGTCGTCGGGGCCATTCCCGGCGCTGCGGGTTAAGGTCTCATCGACGGAAACAGGAGGCACTCGGTTGTTGTACGGCGCGATGAAGGTCGCCATCGGGGGACCGCTGAAGGTCGCCTTCAGGCCCTGGGTGGAGGGTCTGGAGAACGTCCCGGCCGAGGGCCCGGCGATCCTGGCGAGTAACCACCTGTCCTTCTCGGACTCGTTCTTCCTGCCCGCGGTGCTGGACCGCAAGGTCACCTTCATCGCGAAGGCCGAGTACTTCACCACGCCCGGCGTGAAGGGCCGCCTGACGGCCGCCTTCTTCAAGGGCGTCGGCCAGCTGCCGGTGGACCGCTCCGGCGGACGCGGCGCCGGCGAGGCGGCGGTGCGCAGCGGCATGGACGTGCTGGAGCGCGGCGAGCTGTTCGGCATCTACCCGGAGGGCACCCGCTCGCCCGACGGCCGTCTCTACCGGGGCAAGCCCGGCGGCCTCGCGCGCGTGGCGCTGGCGACGGGCGCCCCGGTGATCCCGGTCGCCATGATCGACACGGAGAAGATCCAGCCGCCCGGACAGGTGATGCCCAAGCTGATGCGTCCGGGCATCCGGATCGGCACGCCGATGGACTTCGGCCGCTACCAGGGCATGGAACACGACCGGTTCGTGCTGCGCGCGGTGACCGACGAGGTCATGTACGAGATCATGAAGCTCTCCGGCCAGGAGTACGTCGACATCTACGCGACCGCCGCCAAGCGGCAGATCGCGGAGGCGGCCAAGGCCGGGAAGGAAGCCGCGAAGGCCGAGAAGAAGGCCGCCGAGTCTTAGGACCTGCCTGACAATTCCCGTCTGCCGCGCGACGACGGGAATTGTCGGACAGGCCCTAGACCGGCGGCACGGGGGCCGCGGGGCCGGGGGGTCGCGCGGACGGGTACCGGGGGAGCCGGGGGAGATGACGAAGCGGGAACGCGTCGTACGGATGTCGGTCGAGCAGCCCCTGTGGCGTGCCCTCACCGGCTTCCGCGTGCTGACGCTGCTGTATGCGACGGGCCTGTTCGCGTCCGCCTACGACGACTACGACCGTCCGGGTGTCGCGATCGCCTACTACGCCGTGCTGGCCGTCTGGACGCTGGCGACCCTGCCCCGCGTCCAGAACGCGGCCGCCTGCACCCGGCGCTTCCTCGCCGTCGACCTCGCGATCGCGGTCACCGGCATCGTGCTCACGCCCTGGGTCGTCACCCAGGGCCACATCGACCGCGGCGGCCCGACCCTGCCGTCGATATGGACCGCAGGCGCGGTGCTGGCCTGGGCGCTCAAGGGCGGCTGGCGCTGGGCGGCGTTCGCCTCCACGCCGGTCGCCGCCGCCAACCTGGTCGAGCGCGGCCACCCGGCCCGCGACACCGTCCACAGCGTGATCCTGGTCTGGGTCGCCTCCATCGCCATCGGGTACGTCGTGGAGGTGGCCCGCGCCTCCGAGCGCACCCTGGCCCGCGCCCTGGAGATCGAGGCGGCCACCCGGGAGCGGGAGCGGCTGGCCCGGGACATCCACGACGGCGTGCTCCAGGTCCTGGCCATGGTGCAGCGGCGCGGCGCGGTCCTCGGCGGCGAGGCGGCCGAGCTGGGCCGGATGGCCGGCGAGCAGGAGGTGGCGTTGCGCACCCTGGTCTCCGGCGGCCTGGTGCCGCTCTCCCGGGCCTCCGAGGACGCGGCCGACGGCGCGGTGGTACGCCTGGTCGACGAGCCGGACGACGGCGGCCCGGTCGACCTGCGGGCGCTGCTCGCGCCGTACGCCGCGGCCCGGGTGAGCCTGGCCGAGCCCGGCGCGCCGGTGCGGCTGGCGCCGGGTCCCGCGCGGGAGCTGGCGGCGGCCGTCGGCGCCGCCCTGGACAACGTGCGCAGCCACGCCGGGGAGGGGGCGCGGGCCTGGATCCTGGTCGAGGACGAGCCCGGCGAGATCGTGGTGACCGTGCGGGACGACGGCCCCGGCATCCCGGAGGGCCGGCTCGCCCAGGCCGAGGGGGAGGGGCGGCTCGGGGTGGCCCAGTCGATCCGGGGCCGGCTGCGCGACCTCGGCGGCAGCGCCCAGCTGTTCTCGACTCCCGGGCAGGGCACGGAAGTCGAACTGAAGGTACCGAAGGACTCCCTGGAGAAGGCGGAGCGGCGATGAGCATCAAGGTGATGGTGGTCGACGACCACCCGATGTGGCGCGACGCGGTCGCCCGTGACCTGGCCGAGTCCGGCCTGGAGGTGGTCGCCACCGCGGGCGACGGCGAGCAGGCGGTGCGCCGCGCCAAGGCCGCCGCGCCCGACGTGCTCGTCCTCGACCTCAATCTGCCGGCCAAGCCCGGCGTGCAGGTCTGCAAGGAACTCGTGGGCCACAACCCGGCGTTGCGGGTGCTGGTGCTCTCGGCGAGCGGCGAGCACGCCGACGTCCTGGAGGCGGTGAAGTCCGGCGCGACCGGCTACCTCCTGAAGTCGGCCTCGACCGAGGAACTGCTGGACGCGGTCCGCCGGACGGCCGTGGGGGACCCGGTGTTCACGCCGGGCCTGGCCGGCCTGGTGCTCGGCGAGTACCGCCGGCTGGCCTCCGAGCCGGCGCCGGCCGCGGAGGCGGGCGGCCCCGACGCGCCCCGGCTCACCGACCGCGAGACCGAGGTGCTGCGGCTGGTCGCCAAGGGCCTGAGCTACAAGCAGATCGCCGAGCGCCTGGTCATCTCGCACCGCACCGTCCAGAACCACGTGCAGAACACCCTCGGCAAGCTCCAGTTGCACAACCGGGTGGAGCTGGTCCGCTACGCGATAGAGCGGGGGCTGGACGACGGTCCGGAAGGCGGCTGATCTGATCTTCGCGGCCCGGACGTAAACCAACCGCCCGACAATTCACCGGAATTGCCCTTCCGCGCCCATCCCTGTGTGAGCTGGATCACCATTAGCGTGAGTCCCACAGGCAACCGCGGCGAAGGGACATTTCCATGCGGGTCGGAGTACTGACCGGAGGCGGCGACTGCCCCGGGCTCAACGCCGTCATCCGGGGCATCGTGCGCAAGGGCGTGCAGGAGTACGGCTACGACTTCGTCGGCTTCCGGGACGGCTGGCGCGGACCGCTCGAAGGCGACACCGTCCGCCTCGACATCCCCGCCGTGCGCGGCATCCTGCCCCGCGGCGGCACCATCCTCGGCTCCTCGCGGACCAATCCGCTGAAGCAGGAGGACGGGATCCGGCGCATCAAGGACAACCTCGCCAAGCTGGAGGTCGAGGCGCTCGTCGCGATCGGCGGCGAGGACACCCTCGGCGTGGCCGCCCGGCTCACCGACGAGTACGGCGTGCCCGTCGTCGGCGTGCCCAAGACCATCGACAACGACCTGTCCGCCACCGACTACACCTTCGGATTCGACACCGCCGTCGGCATCGCCACCGAGGCCATCGACCGGCTGCACACCACCGCCGAGTCGCACATGCGGGTCCTGGTCTGCGAGGTGATGGGCCGGCACGCCGGCTGGATCGCCCTGCACTCCGGCCTGGCCGGCGGTGCCAACGTCATCCTCATCCCGGAACAGCGCTTCGACGTCGACCAGGTCTGCGCCTGGATCACGTCCCGGTTCAAGGCGTCGTACGCCCCGATCGTCGTCGTCGCCGAGGGGGCCATGCCCAAGGACGGCGAGATGGTGCTCAAGGACCAGTCGCTGGACTCCTTCGGGCACGTCCGGCTCTCCGGCGTCGGCGAATGGCTGGCCAAGGAGATCGAGAAGCGCACCGGGAAGGAGGCCCGTACCACCGTCCTCGGGCACATCCAGCGCGGCGGCACGCCCAGCGCCTTCGACCGCTGGCTGGCCACCCGCTTCGGTCTGCACGCCATCGACGCGGTGCGCGACGGGGACTTCGGCAAGATGGTCGCGCTGCGCGGCACCGACATCGTGCGGGTGCCGATCGCGCAGGCCACGGCGAAGCTCAAGACCGTCGACCCGAAGCTCTACGAAGAGGTCGGGGTGTTCTTCGGCTGATCCCGCGGCCGCGTCCCGGCGGGCCCGCGCCGCACGGCGCCGGGCCCGTCCGTCCGGGCCCCGCACCGCAGCCCGGACGGCATCCCCGGCTCCGCCGCTAGCGGGCCGGGCGCCGCTCGGCGGACCTGCCCGCCGCGCGGACCTGGCCGATCAGCTCCCGCACCACGGCGGCGCCGTTCAGGGACAGCACCGACTCGGGGTGGAACTGCACCCCGGCGAAGCCAGGCCCCCGTACCGCGTGCACCTCGCCGTCGGCCGCCCGGCTCACCTCCACGCCGTGCGCCGCCAGCTCCCGGGCCGCGTCCTCGTCGCAGCGGGCCACGAAGCTGTTGTAGAAGCCGACCGTCTCCGGCCGCCCGAACAGGTCCACGGTGGTCTGCGCCCCCTGGTACGGCACCTGCTTGCGCACGATGTCCAGGCCCAGCTCGGCCGCGATCAGCTCGTGTCCCAGGCACACGCCCAGCACGCCGTGCCGGTGCTCCCGGACCACGGTCGCCGCGAGGTCCCGCAGGAACCGCATCTTCGGATCGTCCAGGTCGGACGGGTCACCGGGTCCCGGACCCAGCACCACCGGACCCTCGTGGGCGAGCACCGCCGCCCGCAGCCCCGGCTCGTCGTAGCGCCGGACGGTCACGTCGAGCCCGGCAGCCCGCAGTACGTGCGCGAGCATCGCGGTGAACGTGTCCTCGCCGTCCACCACCAGCGCGTGCCCGGCCAGCTCGCCGGTCCGCTCCTGCATCCGCAGCCAGAACGGCGCCAGCGCGGCCCGGCGCCCGTCCAGCGCCGCCCGCACCCGCGGGTCGTCGGCCAGTCCCGGGCGCGTCTCCTGCCCGCGCGGGCGGCCCGGCCGCACCCCGAGGGCCGCGAGGACCCCCGCCGCCTTCGCGTGCGTCTCCGCGACCTCGCCCGCCGGATCCGAGCCGCGCACCAGGGTGGCGCCGACCGGGACCCGCAGCCCGCCGTCCGCGTCGATGTCCGCGGTGCGGATCAGGATCGGGGAGTCCAGGGTCTGGGCGCCGCCGGAGTCCCGGCCGAGCAGGGCCAGCGCGCCCGCGTAGTAGCCGCGCCCCACGCCGTCCGGCCCGAGGGGCTCGTGGCGCTCGATCACCCGGCAGGCGTTCTGCACCGGCGAGCCCGTGACGGTCGCCGCGAACATGGTCTCCTTCAGGACCTCCCGCACGTCCAGCGAGGACCGGCCGCGCAGCTCGTACTCGGTGTGCGCGAGATGGGCCATCTCCTTGAGCCGGGGCCCGACCACCACGCCCCCCATGTCGCCCACCGTGCACATCATCTTGAGCTCCTCGTCGACGACCATCGACAGCTCCTCGATCTCCTTGCCGTCGGCGAGGAAGCCGAGCAGGTGCTCCGGGGTGGGCCCCTCGGCCGGGTACCGGTAGGTGCCGCTGATCGGGTTCATGACCACCGTGCCGCCGGTCATCCGCACATGCACCTCAGGACTGGCGCCGACCAGGGTGCGGTCCCCGGTGTGCACCACGAACGTCCAGTACGCACCCCGCTCGCCCTCCAGCAGCCGCCGGAACAGCGCGAGCGCGTCGGCCCGGCCGAAGCCCGGGATCCGGCCCCGGTACGTCCGCCGGATCACGAAGTTCGCGCCCTCGCCGCGCCCGATCTCCTCCCGCAGCACCCGGCCGACGATCTCCGCGTACTCCTCGTCGTCGACGTCGAAGCCGCCGTCCTCGACGCGCACGGCGTGCGCGGGCAGCTGGGCCAGGGCGTCCGCGAGCGGCAGGCTGTGGGTCTCCTCGGGGGTGAGCACCAGCAGGGGCGTGCCGTCGTCGTGCACGTCGAAGCCGCGCTCGCGGATCTGACGGTAGGGGACCAGCGCGAGGCCCTCCTCGGGCAGGTCGGCCAGCCGGTCACGCGCGGTGACGGGGCCGAGCAGCACCTCGACGATGTTCTCGTCGTGGCCGGGGGCGCGGCGGCGGAGCAGGGCGAACGGGCGGTCGTCGTGGAGCAGCCGGGTCAGGTCCATGGTCCTCGGGATCCCTTGCAGGTGGGAGGAGGAACGGCCCCGGAAACGCCGAAGGCCGCCCCTCGGGCGGCCTTCGCGAAGTGGTGCGTACGCGCAGTCAGTGGGCCGCCGGAGAAGCGGTCCACCACCAGTTCTGGCAGGTCTGGTTCGAAAGCGCGAGCATGCCGGAACCATATCGCACCCGGCCCGGTGTCCACAGGACAATCACTCCGTCTCATCAGTCGAGCCAGGGAAAAATCAGGCGACACGACCCCGTAGTGTTTACGGGGTGACCGTGAACGCTAAGACCAGCCCGAGCGCTGGCAACACCTGGCGAGACCTGCCCGCGGCGCAGCAGCCCGAGTACCCCGACCCCGAGGCTCTGCGCGCAGTCGTTGCGGAGCTGGAGTCGTATCCGCCGCTCGTCTTCGCGGGCGAGTGCGACCAGCTGCGCGCCCGGATGGCGGCCGTCGCCAAGGGAGAGGCGTTCCTCCTCCAGGGCGGCGACTGCGCCGAGGCCTTCGACGCGGTGTCGGCCGACCAGATCCGCAACAAGCTCAAGACCCTCCTCCAGATGGGTGCCGTGCTGACGTACGCGGCGTCGGTGCCCGTGGTGAAGGTGGGCCGGATCGCCGGCCAGTACTCCAAGCCGCGCTCCAAGCCGACCGAGACCCGTGACGGGGTGACGCTGCCGACCTACCGGGGCGACTCCGTCAACGGCTTCGCGTTCGACGAGGCCTCCCGCGTCCCGGACCCCGAGCGGCTGAAGCGGATGTACAACGCGTCCGCCTCCACGCTGAACCTGGTGCGTGCCTTCACCACCGGCGGCTACGCGGACCTGCGGCAGGTGCACGCCTGGAACCAGGACTTCGTGAAGTCGTCCCCGTCGGGCCAGCGCTACGAGCAGCTCGCCCGCGAGATCGACAACGCGCTGAACTTCATGCGGGCCTGCGGCGCGGAGCCCGAGGAGTTCAAGACGGTCGAGTTCTTCTCCTCCCACGAGGCGCTGCTGCTGGACTACGAGTCCGCCCTGACCAGGGTCGACTCCCGCACCGGCAAGCTGTACGACGTCTCCGGGCACATGGTGTGGATCGGTGAGCGCACCCGGCAGCTGGACGGCGCGCACATCGAGTTCGCCTCCCGGATCCGCAACCCGCTCGGCCTCAAGCTCGGCCCGACGACCACGGCCGAGGAGGCGCTGCGGTACATCGACCGCCTCGACCCGGACCGCGAGCCGGGCCGGCTGACCTTCGTGGTCCGGATGGGCGCGGACAAGGTCCGCGACAAGCTCCCGGAGCTGGTCGAGAAGGTCACCGCCTCGGGCGCCACCGTGGCCTGGGTGACCGACCCGATGCACGGCAACACCTTCGAGGCGGCCTCGGGCCACAAGACCCGCCGCTTCGACGACGTGCTCGACGAGGTCAAGGGCTTCTTCGAGGTCCACAAGACGCTCGGCACCCACCCCGGCGGCATCCACGTCGAGCTCACCGGTGACGACGTCACCGAGTGCGTGGGCGGCGGCGACGAGATCTTCGTCGACGACCTGCACCAGCGCTACGAGACGGCCTGCGACCCGCGGCTGAACCGCAGCCAGTCCCTGGACCTGGCGTTCCTGGTCGCGGAGATGTACCGGGACCAGTGAGGCGTCCACCTGCCGCGACGCGCTGAAGTGGGGCGCGGATCACATGCGATCCGCGCCCCACCGCACTTTTGCGGTCCGCCCGCTATGGGTAAGGTTAGGTTTGCCTCACCGACCACTCGGGACGGCACCACTGATCGATCCCGGCGGGAGGTGAATCCGCGTGTACGTCTGCAGCTGTTTCGGAGTGACCGAGGCCCAGGTCAAGCGGCACGCGGAGGACGGCGCCTGCACTCCCCGCCAGATCGCGTCCGCCTGCAAGGCCGGGACGGACTGCGGATCGTGCGTCCGCCGGATCCAGGCGATCCTCGGCCGGGGCGCCTGCCCCCGCCGCGAGGAGGCCGACCAGGGCCGTCCGCTGCTCGCCGGCACCGGCGCGCCGAACGGGCTCGACGGACTCGACGCGCTGGACGAGGCGGCCTAGACCGGCCGGCGCGGACCGGCCGCTCAGCTGCTCTCGGGCTGGTTGATGATCTGCGAGATGTAGAGCGCCTCGCCGAGCTTGTCCACCAGGTCCAGCTGGGTGTCGAGGTAGTCGATGTGGTGCTCCTCGTCCTCCAGGATGGACTCGAAGATGTTCGCGGACGTGATGTCGCCCTTCTCGCGCATCACCTTGATCCCGCGCTTGAGGCGGTCGATGGCCTCCACCTCGACCTGCTTGTCGGCCTCGAACATCTCCTTGACGGTCTGGCCGACCCGCACGTGGAAGAGCCGCTGGTAGTTCGGCAGCCCCTCCAGGAACAGGATCCGGTCGGTCAGCACCTCGGCGTGCTTCATCTCGTCGAACGACTCGTGCCGGGTGTACTTGGCGAGCTTGTACCAGCCGAAGTTCTCCTGCATCTTCGCGTGCAGGAAGTACTGGTTGATCGCGGTGAGCTCACCCGTGAGCTGCTCGTTGAGGAATTCGATGACCTCGGGGTCGCCCTGCATCGCAGAGGCTCCTTCCGCATGGGTTGCGTGGGGACGCAGTGGGTGTGTGCGGCGCATGATTGCACCGGCGCAGAAGATCGTCCAGTAAGTGCGGACTTAGTAAGTAGGGCCGCACTTGGCATCAGTTGACCGATTTGATGATCTATAGGGGTTCCGTCCGGTCGGATGCACCGCTCCCGGTCTGTCAGGATGGAAGGCATGGGTCATCCGGTGGAACACGCGTCGAGTCGAGCCGCGGGAGCCGGGCTTCCGCCGGGACAGCGGCTGCAGCGCGGCTGGCCGGTCACCCACTACGGACCCGTCCCCAAGTTCCGTCCCGAGCGCTGGGAGTTCAGGGTCTTCGGAGCCACCGCCGGTGCGGGCCCGCACGTCTGGGACCACGAGCGGTTCACGGCCCTGCCCTACGCCACCGTGGTGGCCGACCTGCACTGCGTGACGAAGTTCAGCATGCTGGGCGCCGAGTGGGGCGGGATCCCGGCGCGAACCGTCCTGGAACTCGCTCCGCCCGCCGCCGACGTCACCCATGTGATGGTGTGGGCCGAGTACGGCTTCAGCTCCAACCTGCGCCTCGCGGACTTCGCCACCGACCGCACGATCTTCGCCACCCACCGGGACGGTGAACTCCTCACCGCCGAACACGGCTTCCCGGTGCGCCTGGTAGTCCCCCAGCTGTACGCCTGGAAGGGCCCCAAGTGGGTCCGCGGCATCGAGTACATGACCGCCGACCGCCGCGGCTTCTGGGAGGAGCGCGGCTACCACAACCTCGGCGACCCCTGGAAGGAGCAGCGCTACTCCTACCAGGAGGGGCCGGGGGACGGTCCGGAACTCTGACGTCCGCCGGGCGGGGTCAGTGGTGGTACCGGTGCACCACCGCGTGCCCCTTGCCGCGGCCGATCGTCCACTTGTTGACCGGGGTCGTCACCACGAAGGCGATCACCAGCGAGACGGCCAGTGAGATCCAGAACAGCGCGTCGCCCAGGTGGGCGTCCATCGCGGCCGGCCAGACCAGGATCGTGCCGTTGTCGATCAGCTCCATCACGGCGATCGACAGGGTGTCCGCGGCCAGCGCCACGCGCACCGCGGTGCGCAGGTCGACGCCGGCCCTCAGGACTCCGCGCATGGTGAGCGAGTAGCCGAAGAAGAACGCCAGCACGATCGCCAGCAGCGTGGTCGGCAGGTTGCCCCAGCCGAGGGCCGTGCCGACGACCATGCCCAGCACCTCGCCGATCGCGCAGCCGGTGAGGCAGTGCAGGGTCGCCTGGGCGGCCATGGCCCAGGACGCGCCGGCCGGGCCGTGCGCGCCGTGCGCGTCGTGGTGCTCGTGATGTTCATGGTGCTCGTGAAGAGTGTGGTCGTGGTCCATGGCTGACCCCCGGTGTCAGGTGCGGATCTCTCCTACCCCCAACATATATACCCCCTGGGGGTATTCCTGAAGGGGTTCGGGGCTCGTTCCGGTAACGGGCGGCACATTCCGTGCCCAGAGCGCTACGCTGAGATCACCGCCTGGCGGGGAGACGCACCGGGCGGACACGGATCCACGGGGCCCATGGTGTTCCGCTTGCGATCCGGTTCGGGGGCGAGCGGTCGGGGGACGACGGTGGGGCTGTTCGGAGAGCGGCATACCTTCATGGGCGGACTCGGTCCGGGGGACCGGGAGGCACTGGCCGGACTCGGCACCCGGCACGAGTACCCGCCCGACGACACGGTCCTCGCGGAGGGCGACCGGACCACGTTCGCGGTGGTCCTGCTCAGCGGCTGGTGCACGGTGTGGACACCCACCGAACGCGGCGGCCGGCTGATCCTGGCGCTGCGACGGGCCGGCGAGGTCGTCGGTGACATGGCGGCGCTGGACGGCCGCCCGCGCAGCGCCTCGGTGAGCACCCTCGGCCCGGTCACCGGCCTGGTCGTGCCCGGCGAGCGGTTCCGGCGGTTCCTGGCCGCCCGGCCGCGGGCCAACGCGCTGATGACGATCCAGCTGGCCGAGCGGCTGCGCAGCGCGGACCACGAGCGCCGGGCCCTGGCCTCCATGACCGTGCTGCAGCGGCTCGCCGAACGCCTCGTCGAACTCGCCGACCGCACCGGCCGGCCGGAGAACGAGGCCGTGACCATACGCCTGCCCCTCGCCCAGCACGAACTGGCCGCCTCCGTGGGCTCCACCCGCGAGGCCGTCGCCAAGGCCCTGCGCCTGCTGCGCGAGCAGGGGCTGGTCCGCACCGGCCCCGGCACCCTGGCCGTCGCCGACCTGGACCCGCTGCGGCTGCTCGCCGCCGGACAGCCGCACGGCACGCAGACCTGACAACCGCCGACTTCCCGCGCTGTGTAAACGGCTACAGCGGTGACCGGCCGGGTCCGCGAGCATCGCATCGCGGGCGCCGGTGTCCCGGCGGGACGGCAGGGAGGAGAGAACGATGGAGGGGGAAGCCGCCTACGGCTTCATCGTCAACGTGGACGCACAGGGCTCGGGCCTGTTGTCCGACACCGAGAAACCCGAGATGCGGCGCAGACTGTACGAGGTCACGGGCACCGCCTTCGAACAGGCCGGCATCCGCCCGCCGCGCCTTTACCAGGAGGACCGCGGCGACGGCATCCTCGGCGTGCTGGCACCCGACGTGCCGCCCGTCCGGGTCCTCGGGGAATGGGTGGAGCACCTTTACCAGAACCTGCGGGAGAGCAACCGGCACGTCAGGAAACCGCTGCGGCTGCGCGTCGGCCTGCACATCGGGCGGGTCACGGCCGACGCCCACGGCCGCTCGGGACGCGCCGTCGACCTCGCCTGCCGGCTGGCCGACTGCGCTGTGGCGAAGGCGATCCTCAAGGCCGCGGACGGCGCACCCCTGGTGGTGGCCGCCTCCGACCGGGTGCACGAGGACTTCGTCCTGCCCGGCGGGCGCTGGGTGGACCCCGAGCACTACCGGCGCCACGACGTCGAGCTGAAGGAAGGCCGCACCACCGCCTGGTTCATGGTCCCCGGACGATCCCGGCCGCCCGAGCCCGACACCTCCCGCGAGGAGCCGGCGCCCCCGGCGCGACAGGCGCGGGACCGCGGCCGGGACACCGCGGACGACGCGGCGCCGCAGCAGCCCTCCCGGCCGCGGACCTCGGCGGAGACCACGGGCGTCGGCCGCCTCGTGCAGATCCACCAGCACGGCGACGGCGACGTCTTCGCCCCCGAACGGATCGAGACCGTCAACATCGACCGCCGCGGCGGTGGCCGGTGAACGCACAGAACCCCGCGCCGCCGCCGGGCGGCGCGAAGGCCCAGCCGCAGCCCAAGCAGCCGCAGCCGCAGCAGAAGGCCGAGCCGGACCGGCCGGCCGGCGGTGCCGACTCCGGCGGCGCGTCCGAGGACAGGGCCGACGTCATCGGCGGCTCCGCCGCCAACCCGCTCGGCGACGAGGCGCTGCCCGGCGCCGCGGCCGCCGCCTCCCGGATCTACCGCTCCACCCTGAGCCAGCACGGGTCCGGCACCCTCATCAGCTCCGAGTCCGTCGGCACCATGAACTTCTACGGCCGGCAGACCGCCGAGCGCCTGCTGGCCGGCCCGCTCCCGGAGGACGAACTGCGCCGCCTGCGCCGCGTCTTCCAGGAACCGGCCGACTACGGCGGGCACCGCGAGCAACTGCGCGCCGGCCGCCTCCTGGTGCTCTACGGCCAGCCCGGCACCGGCCGCGCCTACACCGCCCTGTCCCTGCTCGACGACCTCACCCGCGGCCAGGTCTCCCGGCTCGACCCGCGCACCGACCTGGACCGGCTGGACGACGACCAGATCCACGACGGCCACGGCTACGCCCTGGAACCGAGCGCCGCGGGCCTGCCGGACGAGACCGGCCTCGACCGGCTCTGCGAACTGCTCGGCAGGAAGGAGGCGTACGCCGTCCTGCTGGCCACTCCCGAGGCCGGTGACGTCCTCTCCCGCGGCGGCCGCTACCACCGCGCCCACGCCCCGGCCGCCCCGGCGGCCGTGCTCGAAGGCCACCTCGGACTCGAACTGGCCGCCTCGGAACCCGAGCTGTACGAACGGGCCCGCGCGACCGCCCTCGACCCGGACGTCCTGGAGGCGCGCGGCCTGGACGAGTTACGGCCGGCGGAGGCCGCCCGCTTCGCGGAACTCCTCGCCCGGCACAGCAGGGACGAGCTGACCCACGACGGACTCCTCGCCGAATGCCGGAAGTTCGCCACGCGCCAGGCCGCCGAATGGTTCGCCGGGGGAGTCCGCTCCGAGACCCCCGAACGGCTGCGGGACGCGGCCTACCGGATCTCCGTCGCCGTCCTGCAGGGAGCCTCCCTCAGCGCCGTCGCCGAGGCCGCCGAGGAACTCGCCTGGGAACTGGCCGTCACCGTCGACCCGGAGGCCACTCCCGGACGGCCGCTGTTCAGCGACGGCGTCGACGCCCGGCTGGCCTCCGCCCGCGCGGTCGCCGCCCTGGGCACCGAGGAGGTCGGCACCGAGGAGGTCCAGGTCCGCACCGTCCGGTTCGGCGGCGAGGCACTGGCCCCGGCCGTCCTCGGCCACCTCTGGGAGCACCGGCACAACGCCCGCGGACCCGTGCTGCGCTGGCTCGCCGGACTCTGCGAGGACACCCGCCCGCAGGTCTGGGTGCGGGCCGCGGTCGCCGCCGGACAGCTGTGCCGCTTCGACCTCTCGCACACCGTGCACGAACTGGTCGGGCCCATGGCCCAGTCCGAGCGGGCGCCGCGCCGGCTGTTCGCCGCGACCGTGCTCGACGTCGCCGCGCGCACCCCGGAGGTCGGCAGCGCCGTCCGCGCCCTGACCGGCTCCTGGGCGCTCCACGGCGACGAGCAACTGCGCTGGACCGCCGGCGCGGTGCTCGGCCGGGGCCGGGCCACGGACACCGTCCGCGAGTCGCTCGACCTGCTCGGCGGGATCGGCGTCTGGAACGAGGGCACGCTGCGCTCGGCCGCCGCCCTCCAGGTCGCCCACTTCGCCGGCGCCCACCCCGAGGCCCCGGTCCTGCGCCGGATCCGCGCCTGGCTCTCCGACGAGCGCCGCACCCACCAGGACCTCGGCCTGCAGAGCACGGTCTACCTCGCCGGCGTCTCCGTCGTCGACCTGTGGAGCCGCCACGAGGACCTGGAGGCGCACGGCGACTGGCCGCTGATGCTGGCCCTGGCCGACGTCCGGCCCGCCCTCGCCGCGGAACTCGCCGGGCTCCTGTGGACCGCGCTGCAGACCTCTCGGTCCTACGAGGCGGCGGTCGAGACCGTCTCCGACTGGCTGCGGGACTCCGCCGACCAGCCCTGGGCCGGAGCGCTGGAGCGGTTCCTGCCGCTGCTCGTGCACGGCCACGACGACCGCAACCGGCTGCTCGGCCTGATCAAGGAACTGACCGAAGACCCCGACCAACCACTCAACGACCAGCAGGTCCGCCGCCTGTGGGGCGCGGTCCAGGGAGCGAGTACACCATGACGCACAACCAGTGGGGGCAGCCGTGGCCGCCCCAGGACGAGGAGTTCGTCCTTCCGCACGACCTCAGAGGCCCCTTCGTCCGCGAGTTCGCCCCGCAGGCCGCCTACCGGCACCGCAACAGCCAGGTGGCCTCGGTGCTCTACTACAAGAACGGCGGGCACAGCGTCCTCACGGTCCGCGGGGCCGAGCACCACAACAAGCCGCTGATGGGCAAGCCCACCTCGGTGTGCTGGATCGCCCGCGGCCAGCACCAGGTCTCCTTCCAGCTGGAGCTGCCCACCTACGGCGACCGCTCCCGGTTCCGGGCCGGCGCCGACGTCAACTGGGAGGTGCACGACTTCTACCAGGCCGCCGAGAAGCGGGTCGTCGACGTCGAGCGGATGCTGCGCCCGTCGCTGGAGGCCCGGCTGCGCGGCCTCAGCCGCCGCCACAGCCTGGACTCCGCGCAGCAGGTCGACGAGGCGATCCAGGACGAGCTGGCCAGCGGCCGGTGGAGCGACTTCGGCGCCGATCTCGGCCTCGCCACCCAGGTGTTCGTCCGGATCGACCTCGGCCAGGCGGC
This sequence comes from Streptomyces sp. NPDC091282, assembly GCF_044757385.1. Lineage (NCBI taxonomy): Bacteria > Bacillati > Actinomycetota > Actinomycetes > Kitasatosporales > Streptomycetaceae > Streptomyces > Streptomyces sp. NPDC091282. The sequence goes on along the minus strand of NZ_JBIVUX010000001.1, from coordinate 382,026 downwards.
CGCCGACCACCAGGCGCAGATGGTCGCGGTGGAGAAGGGCAGCGTCGTCCAGGAGGCCATCGACAACGTCACCAAGGCGCGGATCGCCGCCAACATGGACGACGCGCAGAAGCTGATCACGGCCGGTGAGACCGTCCAGTACGCCCACATGCTCGCCTCGGACCCGAGCCGGGCGCACGAGATCCTCGGCGTGCTCCAGCAGCAGGCCCGCGAACAGCGCCAGGGCGCCCTGGACTACCTGACCAACCTGATCAACCAGGGCGTCGTACAGCGCCACCAGATCGACGACCAGGTCCAGGCCCTCATCGACTTCAGCCGCACGGTCTCCACCGGCGTCTTCCCGAACGGCCTGCCGCAGGCCCCGACCTCGCTGCCGATGCCGCCCATGCCGCCCGCGCCGCCGATGCTCGCGGCCGGCGCGCCGCCGGTCCCGCCGCTGCCGCCGGTGGACGCGGTCCCGGGAGAGGGCACGGGGGTGGAGGACGACGCCAGCCCCGAGGCACGCCGGTGACACCCACCGATCCCGACGCGGCCGCGCACTACGTCGCCGAACGGCTGCTGCTGACCGTGCGCGAGGACGTGGGCAGGGCGGACGTGAAGGCGTCCGTCCTGCTCTCCGGCGCCGTGGCGGTCCCCGCCCTCGTCCTCGGGCGCGGGACGCCCGGCGTCTCCGGGCCCGCCGCGGTGTTCCTCGCGGCGGGCGCGGTGCTGTGGGCGGCGGGCACCCTGCTGCTGCTCGCGGTGATCGTGCCGCGCACCCGCACCCTGCGTTCGGCACCGGGCCCGACGTTCTACGCCGACGCCCTCGCCGCCGACACGGAGGCGCTGCGCGGCGCCGCCGCCGCGGCCGGCGCGGACCGGGTGGGCTGGCTGCTCACCCAGTTCCAGGACGTCAGCGTCATCCTCTCGGCGAAGTACCGGTGGCTGCGCGGGTCGATGGCGCTGCTCGGGGCGGGACTGCTGCTGGCGGCGGTGCCGCTGGCGCTGGGCTGAGCGGGCGCCGTCAGCCCTCGCGCAGCCGCTTGAGGCGCTCGACGTCCGCGGCGTGCCCCTCCTTGCCGCCGGGCGTCTCGATGATCAGCGGCACGCCCTCGGTCGCCGGATGGGTCATCAGCGCGCGGAACGGATCCTCGCCGATGTGCCCGGAGCCGATGTTCTCGTGCCGGTCCTTGTGCGCGCCCACGACGTCCTTGGAGTCGTTGGCGTGGATCAGCTTCAGCCGTCCCTCGCCGACCGTCGAGACCAGCAGGTCCAGCGTCTGGTGCATCCCGCTCGGCCCGGTCAGGTCGTGGCCGGCGGCGAAGACGTGGCAGGTGTCCAGGCAGACGCCCAGCTTCGGGTGGGCGTCCAGCGCCTCGAAGTACGGCCCGAAGTCCCAGGTGCGCGAGCAGAGCGAGGCGCCCTGCCCGGCGGTGGACTCCAGCAGCAGGAACGGGTCGTCGTCGTGGGTCAGCTCCTCCAGGAGCGGCAGCAGGTACGCCCGTACCTGCTTGAGCGCCACCTCCCGGGACCGCCCGCCGGTCGCGCTGCCGGTGTGCACCACGACGCCGAGCGCGCCGATCTCCCGCCCGCGCCGCAGCGAGTGCCGCAGCGACTGGACCGACCGCTCGGCGGTCGCCTCGGTGTGCGAGCCGAAGTTGATCAGGTACGGAGCGTGCACGTAGGCCGGGACCGACTCCGCGGCGCAGGCCTCGCGGAACGCCTCGTCCTGCTTCGGGCTGCCCGCCGGAGTGGCCCAGCCGCGCGGGTTGGCGACGAAGACCTGCACGGTCTCGGCCTTCAGCTCACGGGCGTAGGACAGCCCGACCGAGTGCAGGCCGCCGGCGACCGGGACGTGACCGCCGACGGGGTTGCGGGGGAGCGGGGACGGGAGGCTGTTCACCCGTCAAGGGTGTCACGCCGCGCGCCGGCGGCGGTCACCGGATGGTGATGGTGATCGTCGATCCCTTCGGCGCCTGCTGCCCGGCGTCCACCGACTGTCCCTTCACGGTGTCGCCGAACAGCCCGAGCAGCCCGCGGTCCTCCTTGACCTCGAAGCCGGACTGCTTCAGCAGCTTGGTCGCGTCGTCGACGCTCGCCCCGACCACGTTCGGCACCTCGACCATCTCCGGGCCCTTGGAGAGCGTCAGCGTCACCGTGTCGCCCTCGGCGGCCTTCGCGTCGCCGGCCGGGGTCTGGCGGGCCACCTGCCCCTGGTCGTACTCGGAGGTGACCTCGGTGGCCGACACGGTCACCTTCAGTCCGGCGTCCTGCAGCTCCTGCCGGGCTTCGTCGAGGTCGTCGCCGGTGACGTCGGGCACGTCGACCTGCGAACCCTTGCTGACGACGAGCGCGATCGCCGTCCCCGCGTGCCGCTTGCTTCCGGCCCCGGGATCGGTGGAGATCACCGAACCCCTGGGCACGTCGTCGCTGAACTCCCGTGTCACCATGCCCGGTTCCAGCCCGGCGGCCTTCAGCAGCTCCCGGGCGCGGGCCTGCGTGCGGCCCTGCACGTCGGGCACGGCCACCGACTCCGGGCCGTCCGAGATGGTGAGCGTCACCGAGTCGTTGCTGCGGATGCGCCGGCCGGGCGCCGGGTCGCTGCTGATCACCGTGCCCCGCCGCACCGTGTCGCTGTAGGCGTGCTCGACCTTCCCGATGTCGAGCCCGGCGTCCTTCAGCCGCGCGGAGGCCTGTGCCTCGGTCTTCGACAGCAGCGGCGGGACCTTCGTGAACTGCCCGGAGTTGATGTACCAGATCCCGGTGCCGGCGCCGAGGAGGAGCAGGACGGCGACGACGAGGGTCACCACCCCGCGCCGGGACCTTCGGCGGGTCCCGTGCCGGCCCTCGGGGACCGGCGGTGCCTCGAAGCGGCTGGTCGTCAGGGTCCGGTCGTCCGGCTCGCCGACCGGCAGCGGCGCCGGCACCGTGAGCGAACGGGGGATGACGCTCGTCCGGTCCTCGGCTATGTCGTGCGCGGCGGCGAGCGCCTGCGGCGGTACGGCGTCCAGCTGGTCGTCCCGCAGGGCGGCCCGCGCCCGGCGGACCAGCGCCAGCAGCGCGACGGCGTCGTAGGGCCTGGCCCCGGGATCGCGGGCGGTGCCGTGGGCGACCAGCTCGTCCAGCTCGTACGCCAGGCCGGGCACCGCGGCGGACGGCGGCGGCACGTCCTCGTGGAGGTGCTTGTAGAGGATCACCGCGGGCGAGTCCGAGTCGTGCGGCTTCTCCCCGGTGAGCATCTCGTACAGGACGACCCCGCACGCGTAGACGTCGACGCGGGGATCGGCGGCGCCGTTCTCGACCTGTTCGGGCGCCAGGTACGCCACGGTCCCCAGCACGGCGCCGGTGCTGCTCGTGACGGTGTTCACGGACCGCACCAGCCCGAAGTCGGCGACCTTGACCCGCCCGTCGTCCCCTATCAGCACGTTCTCGGGCTTCATGTCCCGGTGCACGAAACCGGCGCGGTGCGCGGCGCCCAGCGCGGCCAGCACCGGCTCCAGGATGTCCAGCGCGGCCCGCGGCTGGAGCGCGCCGCGCTCGCGCAGCACGTCACGCAGGGTGCAGCCGGCGACGTACTCCATGGCGAGATAGACGTACGGCCCGTCGGTGCCCTGGTCGAAGACCTGGACCACATTGGGATGGGCCAGCCGGGCGACCGACTTGGCCTCCCGGATGAATCTCTCCACGAAGGAGCCGTCGGCGGCGAGCGCCGGATGCATCACCTTCAGCGCGAGCACCCGGTCCAGCCGGACGTCCAGGGCCCGGTAGACCGTGGCCATCCCGCCGACGGCGATCCGCGCGTCGACGCGGTAACGGCCGTCGAGCACCTGCCCGACCAGGGGGTCCTGAAGCGTCGTATCCACCCCGCGAGTGTACGAGCCCCGGCCGAAACCCCCACAGGTGAGACAGATTTCCCCATGGACTTGCAGCGCAGCTGTGACGCACCCGGCACGGGCCGGCGGTTCAGAAGGCCGGCCGCTCGGGGTCCAGGACGGCCCGGCCCTCGGCGGGTGACGACGCCTCGGCGAAGTGCCGGAAGGGGATCCGGCCGGCCCGCCGGGCCAGCCGTCCCGCCTCCACCCCTGCCCGCATGGCGGACGCCATCAGCTCCGGGTCCTGCGCCCGGGTCACCGCCGACGCCAGCATCACGCCCGCGCAGCCCAGCTCCATCGCGAGCGCCACGTCGGAGGCGGTGCCGGCCCCCGCGTCCAGGATCACCGGCACGCGCGCGTGCTCGACGATCAGCCGGAAGTTGTGCGGGTTGCGGATCCCGAGCCCCGACCCGATCGGCGACCCCAGCGGCATCACCGCCGCGCACCCGACGTCCTCCAGCTTCCGGGCCAGCACCGGGTCGTCGTTGGTGTACGGCAGCACCGTGAACCCGTCGTCCACCAGCGTCTCCGCCGCGTCGAGGAGCTCGATCGGATCCGGCAGCAGCGTCCGCTCGTCGGCGATGACCTCCAGCTTGACCAGCGAGGTCCCCAGCGCCTCCCGGGCCAGCCGGGCCGTCAGCACGGCCTCCCCGGCGGTGAAGCACCCCGCCGTGTTCGGCAGCACCCGGATCCCCAGCCGCTCCAGGACCGACAGCACGGATCCCCGCACGCCCGGGTCCACCCGCCGCATCGCGACGGTCGTCAGCTCGGTCCCGGACGCGACCAGGGCCCGCTCCAGCACCTCCAGGCTGGGCGCACCCCCGGTTCCCATGATCAGCCGGGACGAGAAGGCCGTCCCTGCGAGCACGAACGGGTCGTCGGCCATGGCTCAGCCTCCCTGTACGGCGGTCAGGACTTCCACGCGGTCACCCTCGGCGAGCGCCGTGCCCGGCCACTCGCCGCGCGGTACGACGGTCTCGTTGACCGCCGCGGCCACCCCGGACGGCGCGGCCGTCAGGGACCTGACGAGCGTGTCGAGAGCGGTGCCCGGGTCGATCACCCGGCGCTCCCCGTTGACGGAGATGTTCATGCGGTCTGCTCCAGGAGTGCGCCGGGGACGGGGCCGAAACGCTTCGGCGTGAACGGGCGGGCCTCTTCCGGCGGCTCCCCGCCGGTCAGCAGCTCCGCCATCACGTCTCCCGTGACGGGCGTGAGCAGCACCCCGTTGCGGTGGTGCCCGGTGGCCAGCAGCAGCCCGTCCAGGCGGGTCGGCCCGAGCAGCGGCGCGTTGTCGGGGGAGCCGGGGCGCAGCCCGGCCCGGGTCTCGGTCAGCGGCAGCTCGGTGATGCCGGGCACCAGCTCGTGGGCGTCGCGCAGCAGCTCGTACACGCCGCCCGCGGTGACCGTGGTGTCCCAGCCCAGCTCCTCGCTGGTCGCGCCGACGACCAGCTCGCCGTTCTCCCGGGGCACCAGGTACAGGTGGCCGCCGCGCACCACGGCCCGCACGGTCCGGCTGAGGAACGGCGCGTACCGGGCGGGCACCGTCAGCCGCAGCACCTGCCCCTTCACCGGCCGCACCGGCGGCAGCACGTCCTCGGGCACGCCCGCCAGCCGCCCGCTCAGGCTGCCGCCGGCGAGCACCACCCGGTCCGCGGCCAGCCGTTGCCCCGCGCGGGTGACGGCGCCGGTGGCCCGCTCCCGCACCACCTCCAGGCGCTCGGCCCAGTCGCGGTGGAAGACCACCCCGGCCCGCTCGCACGCGGTCACCAGCGCGGCCGCCAGCCGGCGCGGGTCGATCTGGTGGTCGCCGTCCACCCGCAGCCCGCCGCGCACACCCGGCGCCAGCATCGGCTCCAGGCGCCGGCACTCCCGTCCGGACAGCCAGGCCGAGTCCAGCCCCGACCGCTGCTGGAGGGCGTGCAGGTCGCGCAGGTGCGCGCGGTCGTCGGCGTCCAGCGCGACCGCGAGCGTGCCGCAGCGCCGGTAGCCGAGGTCGTGGCCGGTCAGCTCGGTGAGTTCGGCGGCGAAGCCGGGATAGCGGCGGGCGGAGGCCAGGTTGAGCCCGAGCAGGGTCTGCTCGCCGTGGTGCAGTTCGGTGACCGCGGCCAGCATCCCCGCCGCCACCTGCGCGGCCCCGCCGCCGGGTTCGGGGTCGGCGACAGCGGTGGCGAGCCCGCGCTGCGCGGACCGCCAGGCCGTGACCAGGCCGATGATGCCGCCCCCGATGACGAGGACGTCGGACGTATGTGCGGACATGGGCGTCCAGCCCCTCCCTTCGCCGGCATGACCCGGATCAGGTTCGTACGGTCGGAGGCCGCCAGCCTCCCTCTCAGCCCGGTGCGTCCGGGCTCCCGCGTGTGCTTCCCGGCCACCCTAGCCCGCGCCGCCGCGCCCCCGTAAGACGGCCTGCCCGGGCGGTGTGGAACAGGTCACTCAGCACGCCCGCTGACTGACTCTTTGTCAGTTGTCTATCGTTCGTGTCTATGGTGATCACGTGAGCGAGCAGACGCAGCGACGGAGCACGTCACAGACGCGGCGCGTGGTCGTCGTCGGCGCGGGCATGGCCGGCGTGCAGACCGCCGTGGCCCTGCGCGAACAGGGCTTCACCGGCACGGTGACCCTGATCGGCGCCGAGCCGCACCAGCCCTACGACCGGCCGCCGCTCTCCAAGGCGGTGCTGCTCGGCAAGGCGGAGGGCTCCGCCTTCGAGGTGGACTTCGAGACGCTCGGCATCGAGCTGGCGCTGGGCCGCGACGCGCTCGGCGTGCGCCTCGCCGACCGCGAGCTGGACACCGAGGCAGGCCCGGTGCCGTACGACGTCCTGGTGCTCGCCACCGGCGCCGAACCGGTCACGCTGCCCGGCACCGAGGGCGTGCCCGGCGTCCACCTGCTGCGCACCCTGGACGACGCCGAGCGGCTGCGGCCCGTGCTCGCCCGGCAGCACGACATCGTGGTGGTCGGCGCGGGCTGGATCGGCGCCGAGTTCGCCACCGCGGCCCGCGAGGCGGGCTGCGCGGTGACCGTCGTGGAGGCCGCCGACCGCCCGCTCGCGGGAGCGCTCCCGGCCGAGGTGGCCGCGCCGATGGCCGCCTGGTACGCCGACAGCGGGGCCGACCTGCGCACGCACACGCGCGTGGCACGCGTCGAACCCGGCGCCGTGGTGCTCGACGACGGCTCGCGGGTGCCCGCGGGCGCCGTCGTGGTCGGCATCGGCGCCCGTCCCGCGACCGCCTGGCTGGCCGGCTCCGGCATCGGCCTGGGCCGGCACGGCGACGTGCTCGCCGACGACCGGCTGCGCACCGGCGTCCCGGACGTCTACGCGGTCGGCGACTGCGCCTCCTTCCCGTCCGGCCGCTACGGCGAGCGCCTGCTGGTCCACCACTGGGACAACGCCCTGCAGGGCCCGCGCACGGTGGCCGCCAACATCCTCGGCGAGTCCGACGCGGTCTACGACCCGGTGCCGTACTTCTGGTCGGAGCAGTTCGGCCGCTTCGTGCAGTACGCCGGGCACCACGCGGCGGCCGACCGGCTGGTGTGGCGCGGCGATCCGGCGGGCCCGTCCTGGAGCGTCTGCTGGCTGCGCGAGGACCGCCTGGTCGCCCTGCTGGCGGTGGGCCGTCCGCGCGACCTGGCGCAGGGCCGCCGCCTGATCGAGGCGGGACGCCGGATGGACGCCGAGGCGCTGGCCGACCCGGCCCGCCCTCTGAAGAACGCGACCGCGGAACCGGTCTAGGGGCGGCGGGGGAGGAGCGGCGCGCCGATGCACGGCGCCGCCGCGTCCGGGCGACCACCGATCGCACCCCGCCCGCCGAAACGCCTACCCTTGACCCCGTGACCGAGATTGACGCAAAGACCGATGCTCTCGTCCCCGCCTGGCTCACCGTCCCCGACATCGCAGAGATGCTCGGCATCGATGTGGTGCGCGTGCGGCAGCTGGTCAAGGAGGGCCAGCTCATCGCCGTCCGCCGTGGTGAGAACCGGGCGCTGCACGTCCCCGCCGCCTTCATCGACGGGGACAAGGTGGTCAAGGGCCTGTCCGGGACCCTGACGCTGCTGCGGGACGACGGCTTCACGGACGAAGAGATGCTGGAGTGGCTTTTCACGCCCGACGAGACCCTGCCCGGCACCCCCGCGCAGGCACTCAGCGAGAATCGTGGCACGGAGGTGAAGCGCCGCGCCCAGGCGCTCGCCGTCTGAGGCAGGCAGTACCGACACCACGGGGGACACCGCATGACCGACACCGCCCGCGCCCGGCTGGCCGACGCCCGGCTCTACCTGTGCACCGACGCCCGTAAGGAGCAGGGCGACCTCGCCGCGTTCCTGGACGCGGTGCTGGCGGGCGGTGTCGACATCGTGCAGCTGCGCGACAAGGGCATGGAGGCCGCCGAGGAGCTGGACCACCTCGCCGTTTTCGCCGACGCCTGCGCCCGGCACGGCAGGCTGCTCGCGGTCAACGACCGCGCGGACGTCGCCCACGCGGCCGGCGCCGACGTGCTCCACCTCGGCCAGGGGGACCTGCCGGTGCCCGCCGCCCGGGCGGTCCTCGGCCCCGACGTCCTGATCGGCCGCTCCACGCACGCCGCCGCCGAGGCCGCGGCGGCCGCCGTCCAGGACGGCGTGGACTACTTCTGCACCGGTCCCTGCTGGCCCACCCCCACCAAGCCCGGCCGCCACGCGCCCGGCCTCGACCTGGTGCGGTACACCGCCGCCCTGGACACGGACCGCCCCTGGTTCGCCATCGGCGGCATCGACCTGGGCAACCTGGACCAGGTGCTGGACGCGGGCGCCCGCCGGGTGGTCGTGGTCCGCGCGCTCACCGAGGCGAAGGACCCGGGCGCCGCCGCGGCCGAGTTCGCGAAGCGGCTGCGGTCGGCGTAGCGGCCCGGCCCGGCCGTCCGGAAACATGTCCAGTATCCGGACACGGGACCGACAATCCCGGACGAATCCCCCGAGTCCGGTTGGGTGACCGTCCGGCCCTGGCTAACCTGCGGGTATGGCCCTTGGAACCGCATCCACCAGGACTGACCGCGCACGCACTGTGCGTGACATGCTCGCCTCCGGCAAGACCACGTACTCGTTCGAGTTCTCTGCGCCGAAAACCCCCAAGGGCGAGCGGAACCTGTGGAGCGCGCTCCGGCGGGTCGAGGCGGTCGCCCCCGACTTCGTCTCCGTGACCTACGGTGCCGGCGGCTCCACCCGCGCGGGCACGGTCAAGGAGACCCAGCAGATCGTCGCCGACACCACGCTCACCCCGGTCGCCCACCTCACCGCGGTCGACCACTCCCTGGCCGAACTGCGCAACATCATCGGGCAGTACGCGGACGCCGGGATCCGCAACATGCTCGCGGTGCGCGGCGACCCGCCCGGCGACCCGATGGGGGAGTGGGTCGCGCACCCGCGGGGCCTGACCTACGCGGCCGAACTGGTCCGCCTCATCAAGGAGTCGGGCGACTTCTGCGTGGGCGTGGCCGCCTTCCCCGAGATGCACCCGCGCTCCGGCGACTGGGACACCGACGTCCGGCACTTCGTCGACAAGTGCCGCGCGGGCGCCGACTACGCCATCACGCAGATGTTCTTCCGCCCCGAGTCCTATCTTCGCCTCCGCGACCGGGTCGCCGCGGCCGGCTGCGAGACCCCGGTGATTCCGGAAATCCTGCCCGTCACCAGTGTGAAGATGTTGGAACGACTGCCCAAACTCAGCAACGCCTCCGTCCCGGACGCCCTGAAAGAGCGGATCCTCACAGCCAAAGACGATCCGGCGGCGGTACGCTCCATCGGTATCGAGTTCGCCACGGAGTTCTGCGCACGGCTGCTGGCCGAGGGCGTCCCCGGACTGCACTTCATCACGCTCAACAGCTCCACGGCGACGCTGGAAATCCACGAGAACCTGGGCCTGCACCAACCCCCGCGGGCCTAGACCGGTCGCACCGGAGTACGACACACTGCGTAACGGTCATTGGGAGAGGGGCGTACATGGGCTGGACGGTCCTCTACGTAGCGTTCGGCATCGTCGCGCTGTGGCTGCTGGGCGAGGTGCTGCTGCAGTACAAGGCGCGGCTGCGCTGGCGGCTGCTCGCCTTCGGCGGCTTCGTCGGCGTCGTGTTCGGTGTCCTGATCCCGTCGGTGATCGTCATCGGGATCGGCGCGATCGCCTTCGCGGTCGGCCAGACCTACGTCACGCTGTCGTTCCGCCGCGGGTTCGAGTCCGGCTGGGCGGTCAAGCGGCCCGGCGCGGACGGCGAGGACGGCCGCCCGGTCAAGCGCCGCCGCGGTGAGCCGGACGAGGGCCGCGATCCGCAGGCCGACGCCCCGGACGAGGCCGACGGCGCCCAGCGCGCCGCGTACATCACCGGCGGCGACGCGTCCTACGGCGACGACTACGACCGCGACGACGTCTTCTCGCCGAACCGCGCCGCCGAGTCCACGGCCGCCGAGTCCACGGCGGTCTACGAGCCGCAGCCGATGCCCGACGACACCGGCTCCTACGGCGTGTACGACGACCCGGCCTACGCGGCCGCCCCCGGCCAGGAGCAGCCGTACGCCGCCCAGGGCACCGACCAGAACTACGCCTACGACTACTCCGGGTACGGCCAGCAGCAGTACGGCTACGACACCGGCGCCCAGCAGCAGTACGCCAACTACTCCGACCCGTACATCGGCAACCAGACCTACGGCGGCGCGGGGTACGACCAGTCCTACGGCACCCAGCAGTACGACCAGCAGGGCTACACCCAGGACCAGTACGGCAACGGCGGCTACGGCGAGACCCCCGCGGGCGGCGTCTGGGTCCCGCAGCAGCGCGCCGACGAGAACTACGGCGGCGAACTCCCGCAGGAGCAGCAGTACCCCTACCAGGGCGGCGACGGACAGGGCCGGCAGCAGGACCGGCAGGGCACCGGGTACGACGAGCAGTACCGTTTCTGAGGCCGCCGCGCCGCCCGGCGCGGGCCGCGCCTCACTGCGAGCCGCGGAACTCCGGCCCCTCCACGACCAGCCCGGCCACCAGCGCCCCGGACATGCCGGCGTGCGGCAGCCCGCCACCGGGATGCGCCCAGCCCCCGGCGCTGAACAGACCTGACAGCCCCGTGGTGTTGCCCGGCCGGAGCAGCGCACCGGCGCCCGCCGCCAGGGCCGGTGCCGGGACCGCCCCGCCGGGCGCGCCGGTCTCCGCCGCGACGTCCGCGGGGGTGCGCACCTCCTGCCACAGGATGCGCTCCCGCAGCCCCGGCACGGCCCGCTCGGCGGCCGTGACCGCCTGCTCCGCCAGGTCCCGGCCGTCGCTCCCGGCGGGCACCGCCGAGACCAGCGCGACCGCCTCGTGCCCGGCGTCCGGGACCAGGGCCGGGTCGTCGGGCCGCAGCACCGTCACCGTCCCGGGAGCCGCGGGCCCCGAGCCGAACAGGCCGTCCAGCTCCGCGCCCGCGTCCGCCGCGTGCACCACCGTCCGGTGCGCGGTCCCCTCCGGCCGCCCGCCGCGCAGCGCCAGCAGCACGGTGAGCCGGCTCGGCAGCCCCGTCCGGGGCACCGGGTCGGCCGCGGCCGGGGGCCGGCGCAGCGCCTCGGGGGCCACACCGGCCACCACGACATCGGCCTCGGCCGTCGACCCGTCGGCGAACTCCACCCCCGCCGCCCGGCCGTCCTTCTCCAGGACCGCGGTGGCCTCGGCGCCGAACACGAACTCCACCCGCCGCCGCACGCACCGCTCGTGCACCGCCCGCGCCAGCTCCCGCAGGCCGCCGCGCACGTACCAGGTGCCGAAGGCGTGCTCCAGGTACGGCAGCACCGCCGCGCTCGCCGGGGTGACCCTGGGATCGAGGCCGTACGCGAGCGCGTGGCTGTCCAGGAGGGCGGCGAGCCGCGGATCACGCAGCTCCCAGGCGCCGATCTCGGCCAGCGTGCCCGCCCGGCGGGTGCGCAGCAGCTTCTTGTGCGGCACCGACGGATAGGGCTCGCGCTCGGCCAGCACCTGCCAGTTCGGCCACAGCGGCTCCTCCAGGAGCGGACGCCGGGTGCGGTCCCAGGCCTCCCGGGCCCGCACCAGGAAGTCGCCCCAGCGCTGTCCTGCGCCCGCCCCGAGCGCCTCGTCCAATGCGGTGACGACGCCCGCGCGGGACGCGTTCGGCAGCGCGACCTCGGTGCCGTCCGCGAAGACGTGCCGGGCCGACGGGTCGACCTGGACCAGCTCGACCACGTCCTCCAGCGGCTCCTTGCCGGTCTTGACGAACAGGTCGCGGTAGACGGCGGGCAGCGGCAGCAGCCCCGGGCCGGTGTCGAAGGCGAACCCGTCGCGCTCGAACCGGCGCACCGCGCCGCCGTACGTCTCCGTGCGCTCGTACACCGTCACCCGGTGGCCCGCGACGGCCAGCCGGGCGGCCGCCGCCATGGCGCCCATCCCGGCGCCGATCACCGCAATCCGTCCCATGACCGCGACTGTATCGACCGGCACCGACAGCCCGGCCCGGCGGCCCGTCAGTCCGGCGGCCGGCCCCCCTGGGCCGCGAGCCGGCGTTCCTCCCGGCGCTGGGCGCGGCGGCGCCGGAAACGGCGGATCCGGGAGATCAGGAACACCAGCACGATCAGGCCGGTGGCCAGCAGCACCGCGGCGACGATCGCCGCCGCCAGCGGGTGGAACATCGCGAACGACACGATCGCGCCGACCCCGAGGTCCTCGGCGAAGCTCAGCACGATGTTGCTGAACGGCTCCGGCGAGGTGTTCACCGCCATCCGGGTCCCGGCCTTGACGGTGTGGCTGGCCAGCGCCGTCGAGCCGCCGATCAGCCCGGCGGCCACGTCCGACAGGGAGCCGCTCTGCCCGGCGAGCAGGGCGCCGACCCAGGCGCCCGCCACCGGGCGGACCACCGTGTGCACGGAGTCCCACACCGAGTCGACGTACGGGATCTTGTCGGCGACCGACTCGCACAGGAACAGCACGCCCGCGACGATCAGCACCTCGGGACGCTGGAGCGTCGCGGGGACGTCGTCGCTCAGGCCCGTCGCGCCGAACAGGCCGAGCAGCAGCACCACCGCGTAGGCGTTGATTCCGCTGGCCCAGCCGCTGGTGAAGACCAAGGGGAGTACGGACACGGACGCGATCGTAGCCAGTTCGCGCCCGCGCGTCGTGGGCCCGGGCGCCTGGAACTGAGTACGGCTACTCATGCGGTGAGATGAGTACGCGCGCGGATGGGCCGCGACCTGCGCGAACGAGACAGTGGAGGCACGGAGAAGGGCGCCGGGACCGGTACCGCCGACACGGGGCGGCGGAACGGCGCCGGCGCCCTCGACCGCTCCTTCCGCCGAATCGTCGGCGGAAGCGAGACACGGGGATGCACGCAAGGCGCCGGTCCGGCGGCGGCCCGCGGGGGACGCGGCCACGGCGGCCCGGCGCCGGGCTCAGCCCCTCCCGCTGACCCGCCCCTGCAGCAGCCGGGAGAGCGCCGCGTGGACGTCGTCCAGGGAGCGCTCCGGCTGGAAGGACTTCCAGTCCAGCGCGGCCACCAGCACCATGCCGACCAGCGCGGCCGCCGTCAGCTGGACGTCGATCTCGTCGCTGAACTCGCCGTTGTCGACGCCCTCCCGCAGCACGCCCTCGACGACCGCGACCGCCTGCTGCCTGACCACCATCAGCGTGGACTGCCAGGCCCGGTTGGTGCGCCACAGCTCGGCCACGTAGAGCTGGGTGAAGGCCGGATAGCGGTCGATGAAGACCAGACCCGCGCGGATCATGGCGTCCAGGGCGTCGACCCGGCTGCCGCCCTCGCGCGCGGTCCGCTCGGCGGCCTCCTTCAGGGACGCGGTGAGCAGGCCCACGCCGTGCCGCAGCAGCTCCTCGAAGAGGACCGACTTGCTCGCGAAGTTGTAGTAGACCGTGCCCTTCGCGACCCCGGCACGCTCGGCGATCTCGTCCACGGTGGTGGCGGAGAAGCCCTGCTCGGCGATGAGGGTGACGGCCGCCTCGTAGAGCTTCTGCCGGGTGGCTTCACGGCGCGTGCTGCCGCCCGTGGTGCTGCTGCTTTCCATGGCCCCGATTCTCACAGGAACGGCGGGCCCCGCGGACACCGCGGGGGCGGACCTCGGTCTCCTCACAGGGTCAGCTCCGGATGCAGCCGGTCCAGCGTCCACACCTGGCGGCGCCGGGCCGACAGGGCGGTGAGCGCCAGGGCGCCCGCCGTGAACGCCGTCAGGACCGCGCAGGCCTGCCACACCGGGCCCTGTCCGCCGCCCGTGATCAGCCTCCGCAGGGCCTCCACGATGTAGCTCATCGGCAGGAACGGGTGGATCGCGTTGAAGAAGCCGGGGCTGGTCTGCACCGGATACGTACCGCCCGCCGAGGTGAGCTGGAGCATCAGCAGCGCCAGCACCAGGATCCGTCCGGCCGCCCCGAAGCGCGCGTTCAGCCACTGCACGATCGCGGCGAAGCACGCCGTCACCAGGAACAGGAACCCGACCGTCCCGGCCGCGTGGACCATCTCCAGGCCGATCGCCCAGTGCAGGACGGCCATCAGGGCGGCCGTCTGGAGCACCCCGATCGCGACCACCGGCAGCCAGCCCGCGAGCGCGATCCGCCAGGCCGACGAACCCGCCGCCAGGGCCCGCCGGTTGAGCGGCTGGATCAGCATGTAGGCCACCATCGCGCCGACCCACAGGGACAGCGGGATGAAGTACGGGGCGAACCCGGTGCCGTAGTTGGGCGCCTTGTGCAGGTCCCTGGAGGCGAGCTGGACCGGATCGGCCATCACGCCGGTGCGCCGGTCGCGGTCCTGCGTGCCGTAGTCGGGGATCCGCGCCGCGCCGTCGTGCAGGCCGCCGGCCAGCCGGCCGGAGCCGTCGACCAGCTTGTACATCCCGCCGCTCAGGTCGTCGGCGCCGATCCTGAGCTTGCCGAGACCCGAGTCCAGGCCGGTCGCGCCGGTCAGCGCGGTGCCGAGACCGGAGTGCAGCCGGGCGGCGCCCGCGGCCACCCGCGCCGCGCCGTCGTTCAGCTTGTCGATCTTCTTGACGGCGTCGGCGACGTCCTCGGAGAGGTGCGGGGCCCGGTCGGCGAGGGCGTCGGCCTGCTTCTGCAGGACGCCGAGGTCGGCGTCGAGCGTCTTCAGGTCGTCGTGCTGGTCCGCGATCAGGGTGTCGAGGTCGTCGGCGACGGCGGCCACGTCGTCGGCCGCGTCCCTGGCCTTCTTCAGATCGGGGCAGACGGGGTCGTCGAGCAGCCCGGCCGAGCAGCGGGCCCGGTAGACCTCGTCCAGCGTGGCGGCGGCCGTGTGCGCGGACTTCGCGGCCACCGGGGCGGCCTTCACCAGGACGTCCAGGTTGCCGCGGACGGTCCGCGCCGAGTCGGCGACCAGGCGTGCCGTGTCCCCGATGGTCTTCTCGTTGTCCGCCAGATACGGGCCGACCTTGCCGTACACCCCGTCGACCTGGTCCGCGAGGGTCCGGGTGCCGTCCGCGACCTGCCGGGAACCGTCCTTGAGGGTCCCCGAGCCGGTGTCCAGCTTCTTGATCCCCTTGACGAGCTTCCCGCTGCCGGACTGGGCGTCCTTCAGTCCGTCGGCGAGGTCCTTCGAGCCCTTCTCGGCCTTCCCGATGCCACCGGTGAGCGTGTCGGCGCCCTCGGCGGCCTTGACGGTCTGCCCGTGGATGTCGGCGAACGAGATGAAGATGCGGTCCAGGAAGGACCGGGAGGCCTTGGCGGAGGCGGCCGAGCGCACCTCGTTGAAGACCGTGCGGGAGATCTGGCCGACGATGTAGTTGTTCGCGTCGTTCGTGCGCACCTGGAGCGCGCCGGTCTCCGGGGAGTCGCCGGCGCTGGAGGCGATCCGCGAGCTGAAGTCGGCGGGCATGGTCAGCGACAGGTAGTAGGTGCCGTTCTCGACACCCCGCCGGGCCTCGGCCGCGCTCACCCGGTGCCAGTCGAACGTCCTGCTGTCCCGCAGCCCGTCGACGATGTCGGCACCCGCGGTGATCTTCTGCCCGTCGGCGCTCGCCCCCTTGTCGTCGTTCACGAGCGCCACCGGGATGCGGTCCAGCCGCCCGTACGGATCCCAGAACGACCACAGGTAGAGCGCGCCGTACAGCAGCGGCAGCACCAGCAGGGCCACCAGGGCCGCGCGCGGCAGCCTCCCGCGTCCGAAGCGCCTGAGCTCAAGAGCGGCCAGTCGTGGCGAGCGCATCGCCGGTCTCCTCCCCGGTCGCGGGGCCCTCGGGCATCCCGGTCCCCTTCTCGCGCACGGTTCCCGTGCGCACCACGACGGCCCCGTCCAGGGCCTCGCCGCACACCGCGACCACGGTCGTGCCTGCCTCGGCGATCGCCGCCAACAGCGCCCGCACCTCGGCCCGTTCGGCCGCCGACAGCTTCAGGTCGGCGTCGTCCACGGCCAGCAGCCGCGGCCGGCCGACCAGGGCCAGCGCCACCGACAGCCGCAGCGCCTCGATCCGCTCCAGATCCCGCACGGCGGTCCTCGCGCCCTTCGGCAGCGACTCCAGGTCGAGCCCGGCCGCGGCGAGCGCGTCGCCGGTGAGCCGCTCCGCGCGCGCGGTCCGCTCGCCCCGCGGCCGCACCAGATCACGCAGCGAGTCGCCGAACCGGCGCTGCAGCAGGACCCGTTCCCGCAGGTGCTCGCCCACGGTCAGGGCGGGTTCGAGGTCGGTGACCCCGGCGACGTTGGCCACCGCGCTGATCCGCCGCACGGCCGCCGACCGCCGGGGCAGCCGGGCCTCGCCGACCGCCGCGGTGCCCTCGGTGGCCTTCATCCGGCCGGTGAGCGCGAGCAGCAGGCAGGTGCGGCCGGAGCCGGACGGCCCCTCCACCGCGATCAGCGCGCCGGGCCCGGCGTCCAGCGAGATCCCCTGGAACGCCCAGCCGCGTGGGCCCTTGAGCCCGAACCCCTCGGCCGTGACGGGTACGCCGTCCACAGGTCCCCCCTGTTCCTCGCGGTGGTGTCCGCGCCGGAGCGGCGTCCGGAGCGGCCTCTATTTGAACTGACTGGTCAGTGCAAAAAGTAGCCCGAACTCGCGAGCGAAGCAAAACCGCAGGTCAGAACGGATTGTCAGTGCCATACCGCACGATGGGCACATACGGCACCCCGAGTAAGGGAACCGTCACCCAGACGACAGGAGGTTCGTCATGGCCAACTCCTCAGCGGCCGCCGCCCACCGGCGCCGCCCCACCGGCCCTGCCCCCTCACTGACCGGCCCGGCGAGCGACGTACACCCCGTGCTCCGCCGGGCCACGGCCCCGCCCGCCGCCCTCGACCTGCTCACCCAGGCCCACGCCGCCCTCGACGAGGCCGTCCTCCTCGACACCCCCAACGAGCGCTACGCGACCGCCCACCTGGCGGCCCTGCGCACCGCGGCCGCCGTCCTCGCGGCCCGCGCCCGCCCCGAGACCTCGCCCCGGCGCCGGGCCCGCATCCGCAGCGCCTGGGAGGTGCTGCCCGAGGTGGCGCCCGAGCTCACCGAGTGGAGCGCCCTGTTCGCCTCCGGCGCCGGCCGCCGGGCCCGCGCCGTGGCGGGCATCCAGGGCGCCGCGGGCCGCCGCGACGCCGACGACCTGATACGTGACGTGGAGATGTTCCTCCGCCTGGTCGAGCGGATGCTCATCCTCCAGCCGGTGCTGCCGCAGCCCCGCCGACAGGACGGCGAGCCGTCGGACGGCTCCGCGGACAGGGGGCTGCCCGACGCGGGGTGACCTGGGGCCGGACGCCCGGCGCGGGAGGACCGGGGCCGGGCGCCGGGGAGTATCGCGGGGCGGCGGAGGCAATAGGGTGGAGAACGCCTGAAGCCTTCCCTCCTCCCGCACTCCGGGCCGGGAAGGCACCGAGTTCGCGCCGCCGGGCAACAGGCGGTGCCGCGCCGAGGAGTCAACTGCCGTGCCGGACCCCACACGACCCCGCGCTTCTCTCCGTACCGCCGTGGTCTGGGAGGTACTCCAGGAGGCCCTCGACCGCCGGGTCAAGGCCACCGGCCGGGACGTGCTGGACGTCCTCGACACCGGCGGCGGCAGCGGCAACTTCGCCGTGCCCCTGGCCCGCCTCGGGCACCGCGTCACCGTCGTCGACCCCAGCCCCAACGCCCTGTTCGCGCTGGAGCGGCGCGCCGCCGAGGCGGGTGTCGCCGACCGGGTCAAGGGCGTCCAGGGCGACGTCCTCGGGCTCTTCGACGTGGTCGAGCGCGGCGGCCACGACGCGGTGCTCTGCCACGGTGTCCTGGAGCACGTCGACGACCCGGCCGCGGGCGTCCGCAACACCGTGGCCGCGCTGCGCTCCGAGGGCGTTCTCAGCCTGCTCGCCGCCGGACTCGGCGGAGCCGTGCTCGCACGCGCCCTCGCGGGGCACTTCAAGGAGGCCCGGCAGGCCCTCGGCGACCCCGACGGCCGCTGGGGCAGCGGCGACCCCATGCCGCGCCGCTTCACCGCCGAGCAGCTGACCGGGCTGGTCGAGGAGGCGGGGCTGTCCGTCGCCGCCGTGCACGGCGTGCGGGTCTTCGCCGACCTCGTCCCCGGCGTCCTGGTGGACACCGAGCCCGGCGCCCTCGACGCGCTGCTGAAGCTGGAGGCCGCCGCGGCCGAGCTTCCGGCCTTCCACGCCGTCGCCACCCAGCTCCATGTGCTCGGCGAGACTCCGGGTGCGGCCGGGACCTGAGATCCTCCTGGGACGAGCCCGCTGATCAGGGACTCGGCAGCGGATGGAGTACGCCACAGGCCCCCCGATCGAGGGGTTTGCGCCGTATGATCGAGGGAGACCGCTCGGCATGACGGGTCGGCCGCCGGGGAATGGAAGCCTCAGCGAGCCGGTACGCCCATGTCGGATTCCGGTTGGCCAATTGGCCTAGAGGGGCGGGTTTCACGGGGGCGATTCCCTGCCTATCCTGAAGGGACCCCCCGGGTCGCCCCGGCGACTGCACGATGAGGAGGACGCCGTGCCGCTCTCGGAGCACGAGCAGCGAATGCTTGAGCAGATGGAGCGAGCGCTGTACGCCGAAGACCCCAAGTTCGCGACAGCGCTTGAGGGAAGCGGGCTGCGGTCGTACACCCGGCGACGGGTCTACCAGGCGGCCGCCGGCTTCCTCGTCGGTATCGCGCTCCTCATGGCCGGCATGGTGGCGAAGCAGATCTGGGTCAGCGTGGTGGGCTTCCTCGTCATGCTGGGCTGCGCGGTCCTCGCCGTCACCGGCTGGCGCAAGGCTCCCAAGCCCGGAGAGCAGCCCGCGGGAGCCCCGCAGGCCCGTCGCCAGGTCAGGCCGAAGCGTTCGATGATGGACCGCATCGAGGAGCGCTGGCAGCGCCGCCGCGACGAGCAGGGCCACTGAGCCCTCGCCGCACGGGCGGAACAGAGCGTGACTGAGGGGTGACCACCCACCGGGTGGTCACCCCTCAGCCGTACCCACTGCCACTCGGCCCGACCGCCCCTCAGGCCCACCGCCCAGGGCCCGGTTCTGCCCCAGCCGGGCCGGTGCCAGGCCCAACTGCCGTTCAGCCGCAGTGCCGCCCGGCCCGACTGGTGTTCAGCCGCACTGCCGCTTGGCCTGGCTGCTGTTCAGCCGCACTGCCGCACGGCCCGGCTGCTGTTCAGCTGCACGCTCGGCCCGGCTGCTGCTCGGCCCCCGGCGGCAGCCGGGCTGCTGGCTCAGCCTGGCGGTGCCCGGCCCATCGGCGGCAGCCGGGCTGTCGGCTCAGCCCGGCTGTCCGGTCAGGTCCGCTGTCCCGACGGCCTGCGCAGGGCCGGCCGGGCCGCGGCCGCCCGCTCCCGCAGCCGTGCCCATCCGGCCGACGCCGCCCACAGCAGCCGCACCGCCGACCGCGGGGCGAACAGCGCCCGCAGCCTGGTGGGAACGCCCGCCCGGCCGTTGAAGGCGTCCGACACCCGGCGGACGTCGTCGGCGAGACCCGCCGTCAGCCGCGGCCGCGGCGCGTACAGCACCTGTTCGACCGCGTCCGCGACCCGGTGCACCGAGGCGGCGGCGACCGGGTCGAGGCCGCCGAGCCGGACGATCCGGTCGGCCGCGCCCCGCGGGCTCAGCGAGTCGTCCGGCGGGACGCCGAAGTCCCAGGCCGTGTCGATCAGTTCCTGCCAGACCGCCAGCGTGTGCGCCGCCGCGCCGCCGGGGGTACGGTCATGGGCCCCGAGCCGGCCGGCCCGCACCCGCAGCCGGTAGAGCATCGGTGACAGCGGTACCGCCAGCACGGCGACCCCGCCCAGCACCCACAACGCCAGCTGCCACCACGGCGGCCCGCCGTCGCCCGGCCGCACCGCGCTCGCCGCCGGCGGGCTCGCGCACACGTCCTGCTTGCGCAGCTGCGCCGAGCAGCTCTCGCTCGCCGAGGCCGACGCCGACGGCGCCGCCGACGCGCCCTTGGACGGCAGCGTCTCGTCCGGCACCGAGGAGCCCGGGGTGTCCGAGACGGTGTACGACGGTGTCGTGCCCCGGGTCGGGGTCGGCTCGAAGCGGGTCCAGCCCACGCCCTCGAAGTACAGCTCCGGCCAGGCGTGCGCGTCCTTCAGCCCCACCGAGACCGAGCCGTCGGCCTGCGGGGTGCCGGGCGCGAAGCCCACCGCGACCCGGGCCGGGATGCCCAGCGTCCGGGCCATCGCGGCCATCGCGAAGGAGAAGTGCACGCAGAAACCGCGCCGCTGCTTCAGGAAGTTCGCGATCGCGCCCTCGCCTCGGCCGACCTGCACCTGGGTGTCGTACTCGAAGCCGCCGTCGACCGCGAAGTAGTCCTGGAGCTTGACCGCCTCCTCGTAGTGGTTCGACGAGCCGGCGGTGACCTCCTGGGCCGTCTGCGCCACCACCCTCGGCAGCGAGGCGGGCACCTTGGTGTACTCCTTCTTCATGGCCGCCGACGGCTCCGGCGCCGCGGCCAGCTGATCCGCCGTCGGCTGCACGGCCAGGCTGGTGACCTGGTAGGTCTCACCGCGGGTGTTCTGCCCGTGGTCGCCGACCAGGGTCATCCCGACCGGCTCGTACCGCCAGGTGCCGGCTACCCGCACCCCGCTCGGCGGGTACGGCATCGGCAGCCAGTCCTGGGCGTACCAGTCGGCGGCCGAGATCGTGGTCCGCACGGTCTCCCGCTTGACGTCGCCGCCGAGGCCGGCCGGGGTCGGGAAGGTGTTCGGGACGCCGGTGATGTGCCGCTGGGCCGGCTTCCAGGTGGTGCCGTCGAAGTCGTCCAGGGAGACGATCCGCAGGTACAGGTCGGAGAGGTCCGCGGTGGTGGTCCGCACGGACAGCACCTGCCGGTCCTCGTCCACGTTGAGGCTGTCCCGCAGCGACACCAGGGGGTTGACCGCGGAGATCGTGCCGCCGTTCCCGTTGCCCACGCCGACGCCGTTCCCGGTGCCGTCCAGCAGGCCGCCCTGGATCGAGGGCATCACGAACGGCACGAACAGGGCGACGCTCAGCACCGCGAAGCCGATCCGCCGCCCGGTGCGCACCGGGGCCACCGCACCGCTCTCCTGGCCGCCCGGGGTGCGCGGGACCCCGCCGAACACCCGGCCCCACTGCGAGAGCCGGTCCCGGCCCTCGGCGAGCAGCAGCAGCAGATAGCCCGCGGCCGCCACCAGGAACCAGAGCCAGTCGGTCGGCCCGTCGGACAGGCCCGCCGCCACCGAGTACAGCGCCAGCAGCGGCAGTCCGGCCGGCGCGGCGCTGCGGAAGGTCACCGCGAGGACGTCCACGATCAGCCCGACGATCAGGACCCCGCCGATCACCATCAGCCGGATGCCGTCCGACAGCGGTGCGGGTATGGCGTACCGGCTGATGTCCTCGGAGCCCTGCTGGAGCAGGTCGGCGAAGTACCGGAAGGTGTCCGGGCCCGGGATCAGCCCGGCGATCGCGTGGCCGCGGGCGAAGACCAGCGTCAGCATCACCAGCGTGACCAGGGCCTGCGCGGCCACGGTCAGCGGCCGGGCCAGCGGCACCCGCCGCGCGGCCGCGCCCACGCCGGTCTGGACGGCCACCAGGAACGCGGCCTGGAACAGCCAGGTCATCGGGGAGACCAGGGGCAGCAGGGCGCAGGACGCCATCAGCGTGGCCGCCGCCGCGGTGAGGGCCAGCCTGGCCCGTCCGCTCATCACCGGGCCTCCCCGCCGGCCGCGGCCACCGACAGCCGCTCCCGGTCGGCCTGCCGCCACAACTCCGCCAGCGGGGCGCCGCGCTGGACGCCGAGCGCGGTCCAGCCGGACTCGCGCAGCATCCGCAGCCGCTCCTCGTGCGCGTCACCCGGCGCGGGCACGTCGGTGGGCTCCCGCACCCAGGTGCCGGGGTCCAGGAGGAAGGCGACGGCGCCGCCGCTGCGCCGGCGCATGCTCGCGGCCACCGCGGCCTGTTCCTCGTCGAGGTCGCCGAGGAAGGCCACGAGGAGTCCCTCGTTCCCGCCGCGCAGGACGTCGTAGGCGCGGGACAGGCCGGTGCCGTCCGAGTGGTCGATCACGGCCAGGGTGTCCATCATCAGCCCGGCCGCGTCCGCCGAGTCCTGGCCGGAGCCGGCGAACCCGTCGGCACCCTCACTGGGCACCGCGCTGCCGGTGTCCGTCAACAGCCGGACCGAGAAGCCGCGTTCGAGCATGTGGACCAGGACCGATGCGGCGCCGGAGACCGCCCACTCGAAGGCCGAGTCGGGGCCCGCGCCCTCGTAGGCGATGCCCCGGGTGTCCAGCAGTACCGTGCAGCGGGCCCGCTGCGGCTGCTCCTCGCGGCGCACCATCAGCTCGCCGTAGCGGGCGGTGGAGCGCCAGTGCACCCGGCGCAGGTCGTCGCCGTAGCGGTAGCCGCGCGGGATCACGTCGTCCTCGCCGGCCAGGGCCAGCGAGCGCTGCCGTCCGTCGCCGTACCCCTTGGCCTCGCCGCTGAGCCTGATCGGCGTCAGCGGCTCCACCTTCGGGATGACGGTCAGGGTGTCGAAGGTCGAGAAGGACCGGGTCAGTTCGCACATGCCGAACGGGTCGGTCAGGCGCAGCTGGAGCGGGCCCAGCGGATAGCGGCCGCGCAGGTCCGAGCGGACCCGGTAGGAGACCTCCCGGCGGCCGCCCGGCTCGACCCGGTCCAGGACGAAGCGCGGGCGCGGTCCGAGGACGTAGGGCACCCGGTCCTGGAGCATCAGCAGACCGGTGGGCAGCCGCGAGACGTTGTCCATCCGCAGGTGGACCCGGGCCTCGCTGCCGGCGGGCACCCGCGAGGGGGAGAGCCGGCGGCTGCCGGCCACCCGGTAGCGGGTGCGGTAGAGCACGGCCGCGCAGATCAGCGGCAGCACGGCGAGCAGCAGCCCGACCCGGCGCAGATCGCTCTGGCCGAGTATGTAGGCGCAGACCACCGCGGCGATGCCGGCCGCCAGGAAGGAACGGCCGCGGGTGGTCAGCCCGGCCAGGGCCGTGCGGACACCGCCCGCCTCCTCGCGGTCGGCCTCCGCCGGGGCGCCCATCACCGACTCCGCGGGGGCTGCTGGGGATAGGCCGGCACGCCCCGGCCGAGGCCGCCGAAGCCGGTCTGCTGCTGCGGGGCCGCGGGCACCGGGGTCTGCTGCAGGATCTCCTGGACGACCTGCTCCGCGGTGCGCCGGTTGAGCTGGGCCTGGGCGGTGGGCAGCAGCCGGTGGGCGAGGACCGCCACGGCGAGCGCCTGCACGTCGTCCGGCAGCGCGTACTCCCGGCCGCTCAGGGCCGCGGACGCCTTCGCCGCGCGCAGCAGGTGCAGCGTCGCGCGCGGGGAGGCGCCGAGTCTGAGGTCGGGGTGGGTGCGGGTGGCCGAGACCAGATCCACCGCGTACCGCCTGACCGGCTCGGCGACGTGGACGCCCCGCACGGTCTCGACGAGCTTGACCATGTCGTGCGCGTGCGCCACCGGCTGGAGGTCCTCCAGGGGGTTCGCGCCGCCGTGGACGTCGAGCATCTGCAACTCGGCCTCCACGCTCGGGTAGCCGACCGAGACGCGGGCCATGAAGCGGTCGCGCTGGGCCTCCGGGAGCGGGTAGGTGCCCTCCATCTCGACCGGGTTCTGGGTCGCCACCACCATGAACGGGCTGGGCAGTTCATAGGACTGGCCGTCGATGGTGACCTGCCGCTCCTCCATCGACTCCAGCAGCGCGGACTGGGTCTTGGGCGAGGCGCGGTTGATCTCGTCGCCGATCACGATCTGGGCGAAGATGGCGCCCGGCTTGAACTCGAAGTCCCGGCGCTGCTGGTCCCAGATGGACACACCGGTGATGTCCGACGGCAGCAGGTCGGGCGTGAACTGGATGCGGCGCACCGAACAGTCGATGGACCGCGCCAGGGCCTTCGCCAGCATCGTCTTGCCGACACCCGGGACGTCCTCGATCAGAAGATGTCCCTCGGCCAGCAACACGGTCAGCGAGAGCCGTACGACCTCCGGCTTGCCCTCGATCACGCTCTCCACCGAACTGCGCACACGCTCCACAGTGGCGGTCAGATCAACAAGGCTCGCTCGATCGTCATAGGTCGTCACCCGGCCCTCCTCGGCCCCTTATTGCCCGGACCGGCGCTCTGTCAGCGGAACCGGCCCACCCCGAAACACGGACACCACGCGTGAATGGTTCCGCGTGACGTCCCACACCGCATTCTTGCTGCCGTTACCGATTCGTGTCACTCGCCTGTGGACAACTGCCCGCACTATGTCGGCCTTGCGGCCTTTCGGTCGTGTATTCGACAGCGCCCTGACAGGGTACGGCGGCGGTTTTCGGGGCGGGCGGTCCGCCTGCGAGCGGTCTCAGGCGGGGTCGACCTCGCGGAGCAGGCCGGTGCGGACGTCGAAGACGAAGCCGCGCACGTCGTCGGTGTGCAGCATGAACGGCGAGGTGCGCACCCGTGCCATGGACTGCCGTACGTCCTGGTCGACGTCCCGGAAGGACTCCACCGCCCATGCTGGGCGCTGGCCGACCTCCATCTCCAGCTCGGACCGGAATTCCTCAGTGAGGGCCTCCAGGCCGCAGCCGGTGTGGTGGATGAGGACCACGCTGCGGGTGCCGAGCTTGCGCTGGCTGATGGTGAGGGAACGGATCACGTCGTCGGTGACCACACCGCCGGCGTTGCGGATGGTGTGGCAGTCGCCCAGCTGCAGGCCGAGCGCCTTGTGCAGGTCGATACGGGCGTCCATGCACGACACCACGGCCACGTGCAGGACGGGCCGGGCGTCCATGCCCGGGTCGGTGAAGGCGGACGCGTAGGTACGGTTGGCGTCGACCAGGCGGTCCGTCACGGTGCCGCCATCGGTTATGGCGCCTTCGGATCCAGTGGGAGCTGCTGCGGAAGTCGTCATGGAGACGACGTTACTGGTCACGGGCGGTCAGGGCCTGCTGTGAGAGGACACAAAGAACGCCATCGTGGCTTGTTGTGAGCTAACCCACACGCAGCGCAAACCTGGTCCGTCCGGGTGATTCCCCGTCGATCCCGGCGCCCGCCGGCCTGCCGTACGCGCCGTGCAGGCCGGTTGATTGACCGGGCGACACGGTGGACTAAAGTGACGCGAAGCGGGAGGCGAGACTCTCCCCGCTGGTGAAATCCCCTGGAGACCCCGGCACGGCGCCCGGACCGTCTCCCCACGTGCGCGGCGCGCGTACCGAGCGGGCGGGGACCCGGCGGTGCGTATCTCCCGCGCGGACCTGAGAGGCCCCCTTGAGCCAGAGTCGACACGTCCCGGTGATGCTCCAGCGGTGCCTGGACCTGCTGGCACCCGCCCTGGAGGCGCCCGGCGGCGTGGTCGTCGACTGCACCCTCGGCCTCGGCGGCCACAGCGAGGCGCTGCTGACCCGTTTCCCCGAGGTCCGGCTGGTCGCCCTGGACCGCGACAAGGAGGCCCTGCGCCTGTCGGGTGAGCGCCTGGCCCCCTTCGGCGACCGCGCCACGCTGGTCCACGCCGTCTACGACGAGCTGCCCGACGTGCTCGAACGCCTCGGCATCGCGCGCGTGCAGGGCGTGCTGTTCGACCTCGGTGTCTCCTCGATGCAGCTCGACGAGGCCGACCGCGGCTTCGCCTACGCCCAGGACGCGCCCCTCGACATGCGCATGGACCAGACCACCGGCATCGGCGCCGCCGAGGTGCTCAACACCTATCCGGCCGGTGAGCTGGTGCGCATCCTGTACGCGTACGGCGAGGAGAAGCAGGCCAAGCGGATCGTCTCGGCGATCGTCCGGGAGCGCGAGAAGGAGCCGTTCAGTAACAGCGCCCGGCTGGTCGAGCTGATCCGGGACTCCCTGCCGCAGGCCGCCAAGCGCACCGGCGGCAACCCGGCCAAGCGCACCTTCCAGGCACTGCGCATCGAGGTCAACGGCGAACTCGCGGTCCTGGAGCGGGCGATCCCGGCGGCGGTGGCGGCCCTCGCGGTCGGCGGCCGGATCGCGGTGCTGTCGTACCACTCGCTCGAAGACCGCCTCGTCAAGCAGGTGTTCGCGGCCGGAGCCGCCACCACCGCCCCGCCCGGACTGCCCGTCGTGCCCGAGCAGTACCAGCCCCGGCTCAAGCTGCTCACCCGTGGTGCCGAACTTCCCACCGAGGAAGAGGTCGCCGAGAACCGCCGGGCCGCGCCCGCGCGTCTTCGAGGGGCCCAGCGCATCAGGGAGTCCATTGAATGAGCGGCGCGAGCACGCTGGGTTTCCGGACCCACCGGAGGACACGTGAGTAGGAAACCCGAGCTGAAAGGGCGGGCCGCGCGGCTCGCCCGGCTCTTCCCGGTCGGCCGGGCCAACCAGGCCGCCCGCACCCCGTTCGTCCTGCTGGTCGTCCTGCTGCTCGGCGGCGGCCTGATCTGCCTGCTGGTGCTGAACTCGGCGCTCAGCGAGGGCTCGTTCAGACTCGACGACCTGCAGAAGCAGACCAAGAACCTCACCGACGAGGAACAGGCCCTGCAGCGGGACATCGACGCCTACTCCGCGCCCGACGCCCTCCAGCGCCGGGCCCGCGAACTCGGCATGGTCCCCGGCGGCGACCCCGTCTTCCTCGGCTCCGACGGCACCGTCAAGGGCGTCCCCTCCACCGCCGCGCTCCGGGGGAGCCCCAGGCCGCCCGCCCCCGAGGCCATCGGCACGCCGTCCGACGCCCTGCCCACGGCGCCCGGCGGCTCCGCCGCGCAGACCCCGCCGGAGTCCGCGCCGGCCGCCACCGCGGTGCCGACGCCGACGCCGGCCCTCACGCCCGTGACGACCCCGACCACGACCCCCGGCAGGTGACGGACGTGCCAGACACCTCTGGAGACAGGCAGGCACCGCGCCGCCGCGTGCCCGGCCCCGCCGGGCCGCCCCGTCCCCGGGAGCCCCGGGGCGCGGTCCGGCGCGGCCCCGGCCCCGGCGCCCGCCCGGCCCGCCGCCCGAGCGCACCGCGCCCTCCCGCCCAGCGCCCGCTGCGGCTCGGCAGCCCCCGGCCCCGGCTGCGCATGGTCGGCTTCGCCCTCACCCTGGTGCTGATGATCTTCGTCGGGCGCCTGCTCCAGGTGCAGGCCGTCGACGCCGGCGCGTACGCCGCGAAGGCCGAGCAGAACCGGTACGTGGTGCACACCCTGGCCGCCGAGCGCGGCGGGATCACCGACCGCAACGGCGTGGCGCTGGCGATCAGCGAGGACGCGTACGACATCACCGCCGACCCGACGATGTTCGCCGCCAAGCAGCTCAAGGTGAACGACGGTCCCGAGCAGGCCGCCGCGCTGCTCGCCCCGATCCTCGGCAAGGACCAGGCCGACCTGGTCAAGCTGCTGCGGCCGCAGAACCGGGACCTGCGCTACGTGCGGCTCGCCGCCCGGCAGACCCCGCAGGTCTGGAAGCAGATCAAGGACCTGAAGACCGCGCTCACCAACAAGGCCGCGACCGACCACGCCACCGTCAACGTGCTCGCGGGCGTCTTCGCCGACCCCAGCAGCCAGCGCGTGTACCCGAACGGCGACCTGGCCGCCGGGATACTGGGCTGGGTCAACGCCGACGGCAAGGGCGGCGGCGGTATCGAGCAGCAGCTCGACAAGGAGCTGACCGGCAAGGACGGCAAGATCCGCTACGCCCAGTCCGGCGGCCGCGAGGTGCCCACCGCGGGCTCCACGGAGACCCCGGCGGTGCCCGGCGCGGACGTCGAGCTGACCATCGACCGTGACATCCAGTGGGCCGCGCAGAACGCCATCTCGGAGCAGGTCAAGAAGTCCCGGGCGGACCGCGGTTACGTGGTCGTGCAGGACACCAGGACCGGGCAGATCCTGGCGATGGCCAACTCGCCCGGCTTCGACCCGAACGACCTGTCGACGGCGGACGCGGCCGCGATGGGCAACGCGGCGCTCCAGGACGCCTACGAGCCCGGCTCCACCGCCAAGGTGATGTCGATGGCGGCCGTCCTCCAGGAGAACGCGGCCACCCCGCTCACCCATGTGGTGGTGCCCAACCGGCTGCACCGCGGCGACCGGCTCTTCAAGGACGACATCGACCACGAGACCTGGCACCTCACGCTCAACGGCGTGCTCGCCAAGTCCAGCAACATCGGCACCATCCTCGCCACCGGACAGCTCGGCAGGACCCAGGAGCAGGCCAACCAGGTCCTCTACTCCTACCTGCGCAAGTTCGGCATCGGCGGCTACACCGGGCTCGGCTTCCCCGGCGAGACCCGGGGCATCCTCGCCGCCCCGGCCAAGTGGTCCACCTCGCAGCAGTACACGATCCCTTTCGGCCAGGGCTTCTCCATCAACGCCATGCAGGCGGCCTCCGTCTACTCGACGATCGCCAACGGCGGGGTCCGGGTCGACCCGACCCTGGTGCGGGGCTCCAAGGGCGCCGACGGCCGCTTCACCCCGGCCGCGCAGCCCAAGAAGAACCGCGTGGTCAGTGAGAAGACCGCCCGGACGCTCGCCGAGATGCTGGAGTCCGTGGTGGACGACGAGCAGGGCACCGGCGTCAAGGCGGCCATCCCCGGCTACAACGTCGCGGGCAAGACCGGAACCGCCAACCGAGTGGATCCGGCCACCGGCAGATACCGCGGCTACACCTCGTCGTTCGCCGGCTTCGCGCCCGCCGACAAGCCCCGCATCACCGTCTACTGCGCCATCCAGAACGCCACCGCCGGCAGCTACTTCGGCGGCCAGATCTGCGGCCCGATCTACAAGCAGGTGATGGAGTTCGCCCTCAAGACCCTGCAGATCCCGCCGACCGGCGCCAAGGCGGCGAACCTGCCCGTCGACTACAAGCCCTGATCAGCGCCCCAGCTTTTCGGAAAGACCACCAGGAACGAGCCCGTGACAACGATCACCCCAGATCCCGGGAACCGCCGGGCCGCAGAGCCCTCGCTTCGCTCCGGAGCGGGTACGCCCGGTACGCTCACCGCCGTGCCACACGCTGATCAGTCCCAAACCACCCAGAAGGGCGCTTCCGTGACATATCCGGGGCCGCCCAGGCCGGTTCAGGTCTCCGCCACACCCCTTGCGGAGCTCGCCGATCAGCTGGGCGTCGCCGTCCCTGACACCGCGGCGGACACCGTGGCGGTCACGGGCATCACCCATGACTCCCGCGCGGTCCGCCCCGGTGACGTGTACGCCGCCCTGCCGGGCGCCCGGCTGCACGGTGCCGACTTCGTCGCCCAGGCCGCCGGCCTCGGCGCGGCCGTCGTGCTGACCGACCCGGCGGGCGCCGAACGCGCCGCCGCGACCGGCCTGCCGGTCCTGGTCGTCGACGACCCGCGCGCGCGGATGGGCGAACTCGCCGCCACCATCTACGGACATCCGGGCCGCGACCTGCTCCAGATCGGCATCACCGGCACCTCCGGCAAGACCACCACCGCCTACCTGGTGGAGGGCGGGCTCAGGAGCGCGCGCAGCACCGGGCTCATCGGCACCGTCGAGATGCGCATCGGTGACGAGCGCATCAAGTCCGAGCGCACCACCCCCGAGGCCACCGACCTCCAGGCGCTGTTCGCCGTCATGCGCGAGCGCGGGGTCGAGGCGGTCGCCATGGAGGTCTCCAGCCACGCCCTGGTCCTCGGCCGGGTCGACGGCTGCGTCTTCGACATCGCCGTCTTCACCAACCTCAGCCCGGAACACATGGAGTTCCACTCCGGCATGGAGGACTACTTCCAGGCCAAGGCGCAGCTCTTCACCCCGCGGCGCAGCAAACGGGGCGTGGTCAACGTCGACGACGAGTACGGCCGCAGGCTCGCCCGCGAGGCCGGCGTCCCGGTCGTCACCTACTCCGCCGAGGGCCACCCCGACGCCGACTGGCGGGCCGCGGACGTCCACATCGGCCCGATGGACTCGACGTTCACCGTCCTCGGCCCCGAGGGCGTCCGGGTCGCCGCCAAGTCGCCGCTGCCGGGCCCCTTCAACGTGGCCAACACCCTCGCCGCGATCGTCGCCCTGGCCGCGGCGGGCCTGGACCCGCAGACCGCGGCCGACGGCGTCGCCGCCGTACCGGGCGTGCCGGGCCGCCTGGAGCGGGTGGACGCCGGACAGCCCTACCTCGCGGTCGTCGACTACGCGCACAAGACGGACGCCGTCGAATCGGTCCTCAAGGCGCTGCGCAAGGTCACCAAGGGCCGGCTGCACATCGTCCTCGGCTGCGGCGGCGACCGGGACACGACCAAGCGGGCCCCGATGGGCGCCGCCGCGGCCCGGCTCGCCGACACGGCCGTACTGACCTCCGACAACCCCCGCTCCGAGGACCCGCTCGCCATCCTCGCGGCCATGCTCGAAGGCGCCGCCACGGTGCCCGCCCACGAGCGCGGCGAGGTGCTCCTCTTCGAGGAGCGGGCCGCCGCGATCGCCGCGGCCGTCGCCCGCGCCCACCCCGGCGACACCGTGCTGGTCGCGGGCAAGGGCCACGAGCAGGGCCAGGACATCGCCGGTGTGGTCCGTCCCTTCGACGACCGCCAGGTGCTTCGCGAAGCTATCCAGAAGACCCAGGGATGAACTTGTGATCGCCCTCTCCCTCGCCGAGATCGCAGCAGTCGTCGGCGGGCAGACGCACGACATACCGGATCCGTCCGTCCAGGTCACCGGAGAGGTGGTCCGGGACTCCCGCGAGGCCGGTCCCGGCAGCCTGTTCGCCGCCTTCGTGGGCGAGCGCGTGGACGGCCACGACTTCGCCGCCCAGGTGGTCGCACAGGGCGCGGCCGCCGTACTGGCGTCGCGCCCCGTCGGCGTGCCCGCGATCGTCGTGGCCGACGTCCAGACGGCCCTCGGCGCCCTCGCCCGCCACGTCGTACGGCGGCTCGGCGCGACCCTGGTGGCCCTCACCGGCTCGGCCGGCAAGACCAGCACCAAGGACCTCATCGCCCAGGTGCTGCGCACCAAGGCGCCCACCGTGTTCACCCCGGGCTCGTTCAACAACGAGATCGGGCTGCCGCTGACCGCCCTGTCCGCCACCGAGGAGACGAAGTTCCTGGTGCTGGAGATGGGCGCCCGGGGCATCGGCCACATCCGCTACCTGACGGATCTGACGCCTCCGAGGATCGGCCTCGTCCTGAACGTCGGCACCGCCCACATCGGCGAGTTCGGCGGCCGTGAGCAGATCGCCCAGGCGAAGGGCGAGTTGGTGGAGGCCCTGCCCGCGGCCGAGGACGGCGGCGTCGCGGTCCTCAACGCGGACGACCCCCTGGTACGGGCCATGGCATCCCGTACCAAGGCGAAGGTGGTCCTTTTCGGAGAGTCGGCCGAAGCGGACGTACGCGCCGAGAACGTACGACTCACGGACACGGGACAGCCCGCGTTCAGCCTTCACACACCCTCCGGTGCAAGCGATGTGACCATGCGCCTGTACGGTGAGCACCACGTGTCGAACGCGCTCGCCGCGGCCGCCGTCGCCCATGAGCTGGGCATGTCCGCGGAAGAGATCGCCACCGCGCTCTCCGATGCTGGCTCCCTCTCCCGATGGCGTATGGAGGTCACCGAGCGCCCGGACGGCGTGACCATCGTCAACGACGCCTACAACGCCAACCCCGAGTCCATGCGAGCCGCGCTGCGCGCGCTCGCGGCAATGGGCACAGCCGCACAGGCGGCGGGGGGACGCACGTGGGCGGTGCTCGGCAAGATGGCCGAGCTGGGGGACGAGGCGCTCGCCGAGCACGACGCGGTCGGACGGCTCGCCGTCCGGCTCAATGTCGGCAAGCTCGTCGCGGTCGGGGGAGTAGAAGCCTCCTGGCTGCAACTGGGCGCATATAACGAGGGTTCGTGGGGTGAGGAGTCGGTGCACGTGTCCGACGCACAGGCGGCGGTCGACCTGTTGCGCAGCGAGTTGCGCCCGGGGGACGTCGTCCTCGTGAAGGCGTCACGGTCGGTGGGGCTGGAGAGCGTTGCCCAGGCGCTCCTGGAGTCCGGTGCCGAGGGTGTTGATGCCCGATGATGAAGCAGATCCTCTTCTCGGGCGTCATCGGTCTGTTCCTGACGCTGATCGGCACCCCGCTGCTGATCAAGCTCCTCGCACGCAAGGGCTACGGCCAGTACATCCGTGACGACGGCCCGCGCGAGCACGCCAGCAAGCGCGGTACGCCGACGATGGGCGGTATCGCCTTCATCCTGGCGACGGTCGCCGCCTACTTCCTGTCCAAGGTGATCACCGGCTACGCGCCCACCTACTCGGGCCTGCTGGTGCTGGGCCTGATGTGCGGCATGGGCCTGGTCGGCTTCCTGGACGACTACATCAAGATCGTCAAGCGGCGTTCGCTGGGCCTGCGGGCCAAGGCGAAGATGGCCGGCCAGCTGATCGTCGGCATCTCCTTCGCGGTGCTCTCGCTGCAGTTCCCGGACGCCATCGGCAACACCCCGGCGTCCACCAAGCTGTCCTTCATCACGGACTTCGGCTGGACCATCGGCCCGGTGCTGTTCGTGGTCTGGGCGCTGTTCATGATTCTCGCGATGTCCAACGGCGTGAACCTGACGGACGGTCTGGACGGTCTCGCCACCGGCGCCTCCGTGCTGGTCTTCGGCGCCTACACGTTCATCGGCGTCTGGCAGTTCCAGGAGTCCTGCGCCAACGCGATGACCCTGACCAACCCCAACGCCTGCTACACGGTCCGCGATCCGCTGGACCTCGCGGTCATCGCCTCCGCGCTGATGGGTTCCTGCCTCGGCTTCCTGTGGTGGAACACCTCGCCGGCCAAGATCTTCATGGGTGACACCGGTTCGCTGGCGCTCGGCGGCGTCCTGACGGGCCTGGCGATCCTCTCCCGCACCGAACTGCTGGTGGCCCTCATGGGCGGCCTGTTCGTCCTCATCACCATGTCGGTGGTCATCCAGGTCGGTTCCTTCCGGCTCACCGGGCGGCGCGTCTTCCGGATGGCGCCACTGCAGCACCACTTCGAACTCAAGGGCTGGTCCGAAGTCCTTGTGGTGGTCCGCTTCTGGATCATCCAGGGCATCTGTGTGATCGTCGGACTCGGCCTCTTCTACGCAGGATGGGCAGCGGACAAGTGACCGACTGGCAGGGCAGGCACGTCACCGTCGCCGGACTCGGCGTCTCCGGTGTCCCGGCGGCCCGCGCGCTGCACGCGCGCGGGGCGGTCGTCACCGTCGTCAACGACGGCGACGACGCACGCGCGCGCGAACAGGCCGCCGAACTGGAGGCCCTGGGCGTCACGGTCCGGCTCGGTGACGGCGCCACCCTGCCCGAGGGCACCGAACTGATCGTCACCGCGCCCGGCTGGAAGCCGGACAAGCCGCTGTTCCAGGCGGCCCGCGCGGCCGGTGTGGACATCTGGGGCGACGTGGAGCTGGCCTGGCGGCTGCGCGGCCCCGACGCGGCGCCCTGGCTGGCCGTCACCGGCACCAACGGCAAGACCACCACCGTCCAGATGCTGGCGTCGATCCTGACGGCCGCGGGCCTGCGCACGGCCGCCGTCGGCAACATCGGTGTCTCCCTGCTGGACGCGGTCCTCGGCGACGAGGAGTACGACGTCCTGGCCGTCGAGCTGTCGAGCTACCAGCTGCACTGGGCGCCCTCGCTGCGCGCCCACTCCGCCGCGGTGCTCAACCTCGCCCCCGACCACCTGGACTGGCACGGCTCCATGGAGGCGTACGCCAGGGACAAGGGCCGCATCTACGAGGGCAACCGCGTCGCCTGCGTCTACAACGTGGCCGACAAGCTCACCGAGGACCTGGTGCGGGAGGCCGACGTCGAGGAGGGCTGCCGGGCCGTCGGCTTCACCCTCGGCACCCCGGGCCCCTCCCAACTCGGCGTGGTGGAAGGCATCCTGGTCGACCGCGCCTTCGTCGAGAACCGGCAGCAGAACGCCCAGGAACTGGCCGAGGTCTCCGACGTCGTCCCGTCCGCCCCGCACAACATCGCCAACGCCCTTGCCGCGGCGGCCCTCGCGCGCGCCTTCGGGGTGCCCGCCACGGCCGTACGGGACGGGCTGCGGAACTTCACCCCGGACGCCCACCGCATCGCGCACGTGGCCGACGTGGACGGGGTCGCGTACGTCGACGACTCCAAGGCGACCAACACCCACGCGGCGGAAGCCTCGTTGGCGTCATATGAGTCGATCGTATGGATTGCCGGCGGCCTGGCGAAGGGCGCCACCTTCGACGAACTGGTCGCCAGGTCGGCCGGGCGGCTTCGCGGCGCGGTGCTGATCGGCGCCGATCGCGCCCTCATCCGGGAGGCCCTCGCGCGACACGCGCCGGAAGTACCCGTCGTCGACCTCGACCGGACCGACACTGGGGCGATGCTCGCGGCGGTCCGGGAGGCGCGGCGGCTGGCGGTCGAAGGCGACACGGTGCTCCTCGCCCCCGCCTGTGCCTCCATGGACATGTTCGCCAACTACAACCAGCGCGGTGACGCGTTCGCTCAGGCTGTTCGCGAACTCGGCGCCTGACCCGGCCGCCAGCCGGGCGACCTTGGGAGGGACGCGTGGGACGGTCGACGTTCAGCGGAGGCGCTGATGCCCGGTAGCCGCACCGGCCGCCCGCCCGTACAGCGAGCGGTCCGCAGGCCCGCCGCCCCCCGCACGTCGCGGGAGAACCCGCTGCGGCGGCTGCACACGCGCCTGAACCGGGCCTGGGACCGGCCGCTGACCGCGTACTACCTGATCCTCGGCGGCAGTCTGCTGATCATCGTGCTGGGTCTGGTGATGGTCTACTCGGCCTCCCAGATCACCGCGCTGCAGATGTCGCTGCCGGGTTCGTTCTTCTTCCGCAAACAGTTCCTGGCCGCCTGCATCGGGGGCGTGCTGCTGTTCGTGGCGTCCCGCATGCCGGTGAAACTGCACCGGGCGCTCGCCTACCCGATCCTGGCCGGCGCCGTCTTCCTGATGGCCCTGGTGCAGGTCCCGGGGATAGGGATGTCGGTCAACGGCAACCAGAACTGGATCTCGCTGGGCGGCTCCTTCCAGATCCAGCCCAGCGAGTTCGGCAAGCTCGCCCTGGTGCTCTGGGGCGCCGACCTGATGGCACGCAAACAGGAGAAGCGGCTGCTGACCCAGTGGAAGCACATGCTGGTGCCGCTGGTCCCGGTCAGCTTCCTGCTGCTCGGCCTGATCATGCTCGGCGGCGACATGGGTACGGCGATCATCCTGACCGCGATCCTGTTCGGCCTGCTGTGGCTGGCGGGAGCGCCGACCCGGCTGTTCGCCGGAGTGCTGTCGATCGCCGGCGTGCTCGGTGTGATCCTCATCAAGACCAGCCCCAACCGGATGGCGCGGCTCGCCTGCATCGGCGCCACCGAGCCGAAGACCGGCGTCGCCGACTGCTGGCAGGCGGTGCACGGCATCTACGCCCTGGCCTCCGGCGGGCTGTTCGGCTCCGGACTCGGCGCGAGTGTGGAAAAATGGGGCCAACTGCCCGAAGCCCACACCGACTTCATCTTCGCCGTCACCGGTGAGGAACTGGGCCTGTCGGGGACGCTGTCGGTACTGGCCCTCTTCGCGGCTCTAGGCTATGCGGGTATCCGCGTGGCCGGACGCACGGAGGACCCCTTCGTGAGGTATGCCGCGGGAGGCGTGACCACCTGGATCACCGCACAGGCGGTGATCAACATCGGTGCGGTGCTCGGCCTGCTGCCGATCGCCGGCGTCCCTCTCCCGCTGTTCTCCTACGGGGGCTCCGCCCTGCTGCCGACCATGTTCGCCATCGGGCTGCTGATCGCCTTCGCGCGCGACGAGCCCGCTGCGCGGGCGGCGCTTGCGCGGCGGCAACCTCGCTTTGGTAGAAAGCGGGGGGCCGGGAGCCCTGCGGGGCCTCGGAGATGGAACACGATGCGACGGCGCGCCCCGGTGGCGCGCTCGTCCGGAGAGCGGTGAATTTCGGTGCATGTCGTACTCGCTGGTGGGGGGACCGCCGGCCACATCGAGCCCGCGCTCGCCCTCGCGGACGCCCTGCGCAGGCAGGACCCCACCGTGGGGATCACGGCCCTGGGCACGGAGCGCGGCCTGGAGACCAAGCTGGTGCCCGAGCGCGGTTACGAGCTGGCCCTGATCCCGGCGGTGCCGCTGCCCCGCAAGCCCACCCCCGAACTGATCACCGTGCCGGGCCGGCTGCGCGGCACCATCAAGGCGGCCGAGCAGATCCTGGAGCGCACCAAGGCGGACTGCGTGGTCGGTTTCGGCGGCTACGTCGCCCTGCCCGGCTACCTCGCCGCCAAGCGGCTCGGCGTGCCGATCGTGATCCACGAGGCCAACGCCAGGCCCGGCCTCGCCAACAAGATCGGCTCCCGGTATGCCGCCCGGGTCGCGGTCTCCACGCCGGACAGCAAGCTGCGCGACGCCCGGTACATCGGCATCCCGCTGCGCCGCTCCATCTCCCTCCTGGACCGCGCCGCCGCCCGCCCCGAGGGCCGGCACCGCTTCGGTCTCGACCCCAACCTGCCCACGCTGCTGGTCTCCGGCGGCTCCCAGGGCGCCCGCCGCCTCAACGAGGTCGTCCAGCAGGTCGCGCCCTACCTCCAGCAGGCGGGCATCCAGATCCTGCACGCGGTCGGGCCGAAGAACGAACTGCCGCAGGTGCACCAGATGCCGGGGATGCCGCCGTATGTCCCGGTAAGTTACCTGGACCGGATGGACCTCGCGTACGCCGCGGCCGACATGATGCTCTGCCGCGCGGGCGCGATGACCGTCGCCGAACTCTCCGCCGTCGGACTCCCGGCCGCCTACGTCCCGCTGCCCATCGGCAACGGCGAACAGCGGCTGAACGCCCAGCCGGTGGTCAAGGCCGGCGGCGGCCTGCTGGTCGACGACGCGGAACTCACCCCCGAGTGGGTGCAGCAGAACGTCCTGCCCGTGCTCGCCGATCCGCACCGCTTGTACGAGATGTCCCGTGCGGCAAGCGAGTTCGGCCGCCGGGACGCCGACGACCTGCTCGTCGGGATGGTGTACGAGGCGATCGCCGCCGGCCGCTAGGCCGTATGACGAAAGGCAAGTGAGCAGCGTGGCCGGACCGACCACCGCCGAGCGCGGTCAACGCCAGCAGGAGTCGTCCGGCCCGCCGCCCGCCCGGCGGTGGAAGAACCGCCGCTTTCGTACGATCGTCATTCTGGCTCTGGCAGTTGTGCTCCTGGGGTCCGGCTCCGTCTGGCTGCTGTACGGCTCCCCGTGGCTGCGCGTACGGCACGTGTCCGTCTCCGGTACGGCCGTTCTCACGCCCGAGGAGGTGCTGGAGGCGGCCGACGTCCCGGTCGGGGCGCCGCTGGTCTCCGTCGACACCGACGGCATCGAGGCCCGGCTGCGCCGGAAACTGCCCCGCATCGACGAGATCGACGTGGTCCGTTCCTGGCCCCGCGGAATCGGGCTGAAAGTGACCGAGCGAACGCCCGTCCTGCTCATCGAAAAGGACGGAAAGTTCACCGAAGTCGACAAGAAGGGCGTCCGGTTCGCGACGGTCTCGCGGGCGCCCCACGGTGCTCCGTCACTGGAACTGAGCCTGGCCAGGTCGGGTTCGGCCACCGCGAGCCTGCGCCGCTTCGGCACCGACCGGCTGGTGCGGGAGGCGGTGGCCGTCGCGGGGGACATTCCGGCCGCCGTCCGCCGGGACACCCGGACCCTCAAGGTCCGTTCCTACGACGACATCACGCTGGAACTGAGCGGCGGGCGGACGGTCGAGTGGGGCAGTGCGGAGAACGGCGCCGCCAAGGCCCGTACGCTCACCGCTCTCATGAAAGCCGCCTCCGGCGCGCGGTACTTCGACGTGAGTGTTCCCACCGCCCCTGCGTCAGCGGCGAGTTGACGCACATAAGCGCAGGCCAGCACCCTGGTTGGGCACCGCTACGGCTGATCACATAGGGTGAAAAGAAAAACGGGAGGTTCGGCGTGTTCGTTGAACGGGCGCCACTTGTCGACTTAGTGTCCTGTTCAGAAGACTCCAGGGAACAGACACACTGGTAACCCTAAACTTCAACGTTAGGGTTCGGGTCGGCGCTACGGACCGTCCCAATCGGCATCCGCCGTCCCGCGCGGGCATCGCACGGCGACGGCAACGTAATTCGAGGCGAGAGGCCTTCGACGTGGCAGCACCGCAGAACTACCTCGCAGTCATCAAGGTCATCGGTGTCGGCGGCGGTGGTGTCAATGCCATCAACCGGATGATCGAGGTCGGTCTCAAGGGCGTCGAGTTCATCGCCATCAACACCGACGCACAGGCGCTGTTGATGAGCGACGCCGACGTCAAGCTCGACGTCGGCCGTGAACTCACCCGTGGACTCGGCGCCGGCGCCAACCCGGCCGTCGGCCGCAAGGCCGCCGAGGACCACCGTGAGGAGATCGAGGAGGTCCTCAAGGGGGCCGACATGGTCTTCGTGACGGCCGGCGAAGGCGGCGGCACCGGCACCGGCGGCGCCCCCGTCGTGGCCAACATCGCCCGCTCGCTGGGCGCCCTCACCATCGGCGTGGTCACCCGCCCCTTCACCTTCGAGGGCCGGCGCCGCGCCAACCAGGCCGAGGACGGCATCGCGGAACTCCGCGAAGAGGTCGACACCCTCATCGTCATCCCGAACGACCGGCTGCTCTCCATCTCCGACCGCCAGGTCTCGGTCCTCGACGCCTTCAAGTCGGCCGACCAGGTCCTGCTCTCCGGTGTCCAGGGCATCACCGACCTGATCACCACGCCCGGTCTGATCAACCTCGACTTCGCCGACGTCAAGTCCGTCATGTCCGAGGCCGGTTCGGCCCTCATGGGCATCGGCTCGGCCCGCGGCGACGACCGCGCGGTGGCCGCCGCGGAGATGGCGATCTCCTCGCCGCTCCTGGAGGCCTCCATCGACGGCGCCCGCGGCGTGCTGCTCTCCATCTCCGGCGGCTCCGACCTCGGCCTGTTCGAGATCAACGAGGCCGCCCAGCTGGTCAGCGAGGCCGCCCACCCCGAGGCCAACATCATCTTCGGTGCGGTCATCGACGACGCCCTCGGCGACGAGGTCCGGGTCACGGTCATTGCGGCCGGCTTCGACGGGGGCCAGCCCCCGGCCCGCCGGGACAACGTGCTGGGCTCGTCCTCGGCCTCGTCCTCGGCCCGCCGCGAGGAGCCCGCTCCGGCCCGGCAGCCCGAGTCCCGCCCGTCCTTCGGCTCGCTCGGCAGCGTGACCCCGAAGGAGGAGCCGGAGCCGGCGCCCGAGCCGGTGGCCGACATCCCGGTCGCCCCGCCCGTCCCGCCGTCGCGCTCCTACACGGACAGCGCGGCCGAGGAACTGGACGTACCGGACTTCCTCAAGTGATCCTTCTGACGTGACAGCACAGCGCGAAACCGTGAGCGGCGCGCACTTCGCCTTCACCGACAGGTGGGGCGGGGTGAGCGCCGTTCCGTACGAGCAGCTCAACCTGGGCGGGGCGGTCGGCGACGACCCCGGCGTGGTACGCACCAACCGGGAGATCGCCGCCAAGTCGCTCGGCCTGGACCCCGGCCGCGTGGTCTGGATGAACCAGGTGCACGGCAACGAGGTGGCCGAGGTCGAAGGACCGTGGCCCCCCGGACCCTCACCCGAGGTCGACGCACTGGTGACCACGGCCGGGGGTCTCGCCCTCGCCGTGCTGACCGCCGACTGCGTGCCGGTGCTGCTGGCCGATCCGGCGGCCGGTGTGGTCGCCGCCGCCCACGCGGGGCGGCCCGGCATGGTGAAGGGGATCGTGCCGGCCGCGATCGAGGCCATGGTCTCGCTCGGCGCCGACCCGGCCCGGATCGTCGCCCGTACCGGCCCGGCCGTCTGCGGGCG
The DNA here is from genome assembly GCF_044757385.1 of Streptomyces sp. NPDC091282. Lineage (NCBI taxonomy): Bacteria > Bacillati > Actinomycetota > Actinomycetes > Kitasatosporales > Streptomycetaceae > Streptomyces > Streptomyces sp. NPDC091282. The sequence continues at coordinate 342,092 of NZ_JBIVUX010000001.1, read as the reverse complement.
GTGCTACGAGGTGCCGGAGGCGATGCGCGCCGACGTGGCCGCCGTCGAACCGGCGGCGCACGCCGAGACCAGCTGGGGCACTCCGGCGGTCGACGTGGCCGCCGGTGTGCACGCGCAGCTCGCGCGCGCCGGGGTGCTCGACCGGGCACAGTCGCCGGTGTGCACGCTGGAGTCAGATGATCATTTTTCGTACCGCCGTGACCGCACCACCGGGCGGCTCGCGGGCTATGTGTGGCTGGACTGATGGGGCATGACGGACCGTAGGACCGAACTCGCCGAGAACCTGGCGACAGTGGAGGAGCGCATCGCGGCCGCGTGTGCGGCGGCCGGGCGCGACCGGGCCGAGGTGACCCTGATCGTGGTCACCAAGACGTATCCGGCGAGCGACGTGCGGATCCTGTCGGAACTGGGCGTGCGCGACGTCGCCGAGAACCGGGACCAGGACGCCGCCCCCAAGGCCGCCGCATCCGCCGACCTCCCCCTCACCTGGCACTTCGTCGGTCAGCTGCAGACCAACAAGGTGCGCTCCGTCACGGGTTACGCGGACTTCGTGCAGTCCGTCGACCGCCCCCGGCTGGTGGAGGCGCTGTCCAGGGAGGCGGTGCGGACCGGGCGCGAGGTGGGATGCCTCGTCCAGGTCGCGCTCGACGCCGCCGCGAGCGGGCGGGGCGAGCGGGGCGGCGTGGCACCGGGCGGCATCGCGGAGTTGGCCGGTCTGATCGCGGCCGCACCCGGGCTGCGGCTCGGCGGACTGATGACCGTCGCTCCGCTCGCCGGGGAGTACGCGGGGCGCCAAAGGGCGGCGTTCGAGCGGTTGATGGATTTGTCGACCGACCTGCGCCGAGCCCATCCGGCTGCGAACATGGTCTCCGCAGGGATGAGTGCGGACCTGGAGGAAGCCGTGGCCGCCGGTGCGACACATGTGCGCGTCGGCACCGCGGTACTCGGCGTCCGCCCCAGGCTCGGGTAACGTCGCCAAGAAGTCGGACCACAGCAGAAAATATGGTCAATGTGGCCCAGAACGGGCACAACGGCCTCGTGGATCGCGGGACTTGGCAGTCGTCACCGATCCACCACAGAGCGGAGGACTCAGAGCATGGCCGGCGCGATGCGCAAGATGGCGGTCTACCTCGGCCTCGTGGAGGACGATGGGTACGACGGCCGCGGATTCGACCCTGACGACGACTTCGAGCCCGAACTGGACCCGGAGCCCGAACGGGACCACCGACGGCACGAGCCGTCACACCAGCCCCACACGCCACACCAGTCCCAAAGGGACGATTCGGTACGAGTGGTGCAACCGTCGGCACCTCGCGAACCGGTGTCGCATTCCGCCTCGCTGTCCGCGGAATCGGGCCGCCCGGCGCGTATCGCCCCCGTGGCGTCCATCACACAAGAACGCGCGAGCCTGGAGAAGAACGCACCGGTGATCATGCCCAAGGTCGTGTCGGAACGAGAGCCTTACCGGATCACCACGCTCCACCCCCGGACCTACAACGAGGCCCGTACCATCGGGGAACACTTCCGTGAGGGCACCCCGGTGATCATGAATCTGACTGAGATGGATGACACAGACGCGAAGCGACTTGTCGACTTTGCGGCCGGTTTGGTGTTTGGTCTTCACGGCAGCATCGAGCGGGTGACGCAGAAGGTGTTCCTGTTGTCGCCTGCTAACGTCGATGTCACGGCGGAGGACAAGGCCCGCATCGCAGAGGGCGGGTTCTTCAACCAGAGCTGAGACACGGCACCGGTACGAAGCACGGAACAGGGGAGAGGGAAGCACGGATCATGAGCGTGTTCCTTGATGTGATCTACATCGCGCTGATGTGCTTCCTCATCGTGCTCATCTTCCGGTTGGTCATGGACTACGTGTTCCAGTTCGCCCGCTCATGGCAACCCGGCAAGGCGATGGTGGTCGTACTTGAGGCCACCTACACTGTCACCGATCCACCGCTCAAGCTTCTGCGGCGGTTCATTCCGCCGCTGCGTCTCGGGGGCGTGGCGCTCGACCTGTCCTTCTTCGTACTGATGATCATCGTCTACATCCTGATCGCGATCGTTGGTCGGCTGTGATGAGCGATGTGACCTACCGTCTTGCCGATGCCGACGACTACGTTGAGGTGAAGAGATGCCGTTGACCCCCGAGGACGTGCGGAACAAGCAGTTCACGACCGTCCGCCTCCGAGAAGGCTATGACGAGGACGAGGTCGATGCCTTCCTCGATGAGGTCGAAGCCGAACTGACGCGCCTCCTGCGCGAGAACGAGGACCTGCGCGCCAAGCTGGCCGCCGCCACGCGCGCGGCCGCGCAGAACCAGCAGAACATGCGCAAGCCTCCGGAGCCGCAGGACCAGCAGGGCGGCATGCCCCAGGGCGGTATGCCGCAGCAGGGTGGCATGCCCCAGGGCGGTATGCCCCAGCAGGGCATGCGAGGACCCGGCGCTCCGGTACCCGCCGGCATATCGGGCCCGCCGCAGCAGCAGATGGGTGGCCCCATGGGCGGTCCCCCGCAGCTGCCGAGCGGTGCCCCGCAGCTGCCGGCCGGCCCCAGCGGGCAGGGCGGTCCGCAGGGTCCCGGCCCGATGGGTCAGGGTCCGATGGGCCAGGGCCCCATGGGCCAGGGCGGTCCGATGGGTCAGGGTCCGATGGGCCAGGGCCCCATGGGCCAGGGCGGCCCGATGGGTCAGGGCGGTCCGATGGGCCAGGGTCCGATGGGCCAGGGCATGGGCCAGGGCCCGATGGGCGGCCAGCCCCCGATGCAGCAGCAGATGGGTGGCCCGATGGGCGGCCCCATGGGCGGTCCGATGGGCGGCCCCGGTCAGGGCCCCGGTGGCGACAGCGCCGCCCGAGTCCTCTCGCTGGCCCAGCAGACCGCCGACCAGGCGATCGCCGAGGCCCGCTCCGAGGCCAACAAGATCGTCGGCGAGGCCCGCAGCCGCGCCGAGGGTCTGGAGCGTGACGCCCGTGCCAAGGCGGACGCCCTGGAGCGGGACGCGCAGGAGAAGCACCGCGTCGCGATGGGCTCCCTGGAGTCCGCCCGCGCCACGCTGGAGCGCAAGGTCGAGGACCTGCGCGGCTTCGAGCGCGAGTACCGCACGCGTCTGAAGTCGTACCTGGAGTCGCAGCTGCGTCAGCTGGAGACCCAGGCCGACGACTCCCTGGCGCCGCCGCGTACGCCCGCCACGGCCTCCCTGCCGCCGTCCCCGGCGCCCTCCATGGCCCCGGCCGGCGCGAGCGCCCCGTCCTACGGCGGCAACCAGCCCATGGGCGGTCCGTCCCCGGCTCCGCCGTCCTACGGCGGCCAGCAGCAGATGACGCCGGCGATGACCCAGCCGATGGCACCGGTACGTCCGCAGGGCCCCTCCCCGATGGGCCAGGCGCCGTCCCCGATGCGCGGCTTCCTCATCGACGAGGACGACAACTGACGGCGGGCGCGTAGCGCGCCACCCGTCGGCAGGCATGACAGAGCGGGCCCCGGATCCCCATCCGGGGCCCGCCCTGTTTATGCGCGTTGCACACCCCTGCAGGGGCGCGAGGAACCGCGCACGGCACCGCCCCGACCCCACCGATGAAGCAGGGTCTAGCCCTGCAGGGGCGCGAGGAACCGCGCACGGCACCGCCCCGACCGCACCGATGAAGCAGAGGCCCGCTTCACAGGGGCGCGGGGAACCGCGCACGGTACCGGCCCGGCCCGAGCCCGAAAAGAGGCCCCCACGGAACGTGGACCGCCCCGCACGCACGGAAAAGGGCCCGGCCCCCCGCCACGGGGAACCGGACCCTTCTCAGACAACCGGCGCCGGCGCCGACGCCTACGCCTTGCGCAGCCGGAACGTCAGCGACAACCCCTCGTCCACGAACGCCGCCCCGTACCCGTCCGACCCCTCACCCTGCGCGAAGTCCGTCGCCAACACCTCATCGGCGATCAGCTCCGCATGCTCCGCGAGCGCCGCGATCACCGCCGGATCGGTCGACACCCACCGCAGCGCGATCCGGTCGGCCACGTCCAGCCCGCTGTTCTTGCGCGCCTCCTGGATCAGCCGGATCGCGTCCCGGGCGAGCCCCGCCCGGCGCAGCTCCTCGGTGATCTCCAGGTCGAGCGCGACGGTCGCACCGGAGTCCGACGCCACCGACCAGCCCTCACGGGGCGTCTCCGTGATGATCACCTCGTCGGGCGCCAGCGTCACCGTCTCGCCGCCGACCTCCACCGACGCCGTGCCCTCGCGCAGCGCCAGCGACAGCGCGGCCGCGTCCGCCGCGGCGACTGCCTTCGCCACGTCCTGCACCCGCTTGCCGAACCGCTTGCCCAGCGCCCGGAAGTTGGCCTTGGCCGTGGTGTCGACCAGGGAGCCGCCCACCTCGGACAGCGACGCCAGCGACGAGACGTTCAGCTCGTCGGTGATCTGCGCGTGCAGCTCCGGGTCGAGCGCGTCGAAGCCCACGGCGGCGACCAGAGCCCTGGACAGCGGCTGGCGGGTCTTGACACCCGACTCCGCGCGCGTGGCCCGTCCCAGCTCCACGAGGCGCCGTACCAGGACCATCTGGCGGGACAGCTCCGGGTCGATCGCGGACAGGTCCGCCTCCGGCCAGGAGGTCAGGTGCACCGACTCGGGGGCGCCCGGGGTGACCGGCACCACCAGGTCCTGCCAGACCCGCTCGGTGATGAACGGGGTCAGCGGCGCCATCAGCCGGGTGACGGTCTCCACGACCTCGTGCAGCGTGCGCAGCGCGGCCTTGTCGCCCTGCCAGAAGCGGCGGCGCGAGCGGCGCACGTACCAGTTGGACAGGTCGTCGACGAACGCGGACAGCAGCTTGCCGGCGCGCTGGGTGTCGTAGGCCTCCAGGGCCTGGGTGACCTGGTCGGTGAGCGCGTGCAGCTCGGAGAGCAGCCAGCGGTCAAGGAGCGGGCGGTCGGCCGGAGCCGGGTCCGCCGCGCTCGGCGCCCAGTTCGACGTACGGGCGTACAGGGCCTGGAAGGCGACCGTGTTCCAGTAGGTGAGCAGGGTCTTGCGCACGACCTCCTGGATGGTGCCGTGGCCGACCCGGCGGGCCGCCCACGGGGAGCCGCCGGCCGCCATGAACCAGCGCACCGCGTCCGCGCCGTGCTGGTCCATGAGCGGGATCGGCTGCAGGATGTTGCCCAGGTGCTTGGACATCTTGCGGCCGTCCTCGGCGAGGATGTGGCCGAGGCAGACCACGTTCTCGTACGACGACTTGTCGAAGACCAGCGTGCCGACCGCCATGAGGGTGTAGAACCACCCGCGGGTCTGGTCGATCGCCTCGGAGATGAACTGGGCCGGGTAGCGGCTCTCGAACAGCTCCTTGTTCTTGTACGGGTAGCCCCACTGCGCGAACGGCATCGAGCCCGAGTCGTACCAGGCGTCGATGACCTCCGGCACGCGCGTGGCCTGCTGCGCGCACTGCGGGCACGCGAAGGTGACGTCGTCGATGAACGGGCGGTGCGGGTCCAGGGCCGACTGGTCGGTGCCGGTCAGCTCGGTCAGCTCCGCGCGGGAGCCGACCACCGTGAGGTGGTCGTCCGCGCAGCGCCAGATCGGCAGCGGGGTGCCCCAGTAGCGGTTGCGGGACAGCGCCCAGTCGATGTTGTTGTTCAGCCAGTCCCCGTAGCGGCCGTGCTTGACGGTCTCCGGGAACCAGTTCGTCTTCTCGTTCTCCTGGAGGAGCCGGTCCTTGATCTCCGTGGTGCGGATGTACCAGGACGGCTGCGCGTAGTAGAGCAGCGCGGTGTGGCAGCGCCAGCAGTGTGGGTAGCTGTGCTCGTACGGCAGGTGCTTGAAGAGGAGGCCGCGCTGCGCCAGGTCCTCGGTGAGACGTTCGTCGGCCTTCTTGAAGAAGACGCCGCCGACCAGCGGGACGTCCTCCTCGAAGGTGCCGTCGGGGCGGACCGGGTTCACCACCGGCAGGCCGTAGGCGCGGCAGACCTTGAGGTCCTCCTCACCGAAGGCGGGGGACTGGTGGACCAGACCCGTACCGTCCTCGGTCGTGACGTACTCCGCGTTGACGACGTAGTGCGCCGGTTCCGGGAACTCCACGAGCTCGAACGGACGTTGATAGGTCCAGCGCTCCATCTCGGCGCCGGTGAAGGTCTCGCCCGTGGTCTCCCAGCCCTCACCGAGCGCCTTGGCGACCAGCTGCTCGGCGACGACGAGCCGCTCCCGGCCGTCGGTGGCCACCACGTAGGTGACCTCCGGGTGCGCGGCGACCGCCGTGTTGGACACCAGGGTCCACGGGGTGGTCGTCCACACCAGGAGCGAGGCCTGGCCGGCGAGCGGACCGGAGGTGAGCGGGAAACGGACGTACACGGAGGGGTCGACGACCGTCTCGTAGCCCTGCGCCAGCTCGTGGTCGGACAGGCCGGTGCCGCAGCGCGGGCACCAGGGGGCGACGCGGTGGTCCTGGACCAGCAGCCCCTTGTCGTAGATTTCCTTGAGCGACCACCAGACCGACTCGATGTACTCGGGGTCCATGGTCACGTAGGCGTCGTCGAGGTCGACCCAGTAGCCCATGCGGGTCGTCAGCTCGGCGAAGGCGTCGGTGTGCCGCAGCACCGACTCGCGGCACTTGGCATTGAACTCGGCGACGCCGTACGCCTCGATGTCGGGCTTGCCGCTGAAGCCCAGCTCCTTCTCGACCGCCAGCTCCACGGGCAGGCCGTGGCAGTCCCAGCCGGCCTTGCGGGCCACGTGGTAGCCGCGCATGGTGCGGAAGCGGGGGAAGACGTCCTTGAAGACGCGCGCCTCGATGTGGTGGGCGCCGGGCATGCCGTTGGCGGTGGGCGGGCCCTCGTAGAACACCCACTCGGGGCGGCCCTCGGACTGCTCCAGGGTCTTGGCGAAGATCTTCTGCTCGCGCCAGAAGTCGAGCACGGCGTGCTCGAGGGCGGGCAGGTCGACCTGTGCGGGCACCTGGCGGTACGTCGGCGCTGTCATCTGCGAGCTTCCTCCAACGGACTTGCTGCCTTCCGTCGGAGGGACGAGAGCTGTGTCTTCCGGACGCCGTGTGCGGCGCGCTCCCGCGGTACCACCCTCCTTGGCCCTCCGGTCGCCGTACGCGCCGGTGAGCCCCCTCATTGGGGTCGCGAAACCGGTTCTACTCGCCCCGGCCCCACGGCTGCGGCTTTCTTCCGGCGGCTCCGGGGTGATCTTCACGTCGCGCCGGCCCCCGGGCTCCCACCGTCCCCGGGTCGCTCTGGGCTGCGTACGCCGCTACTCGTCCCCATCCACGCTTCTCGCTCCGCCCAGTGTACGGCGCCGCACGGACAGCGGCCGACCCGTTTTCCCGGCGCCGCCGGCGCCGTGCCGTCCGGCCGCCGGGATGACCCGAATGGCGAGGTACGCGTGTTCGCATCCTGGGATGTCCGGCTCGGCGGATTACCGCGCGGGGAGCTGGGCACAACGGATGCATACCGGCTGCGTGGGGGGTGCGGGGCAGGCGGATCGGGCGGCGTGCCCCGTTGCCGCGGGACTCAGGTCGATTTATCGTCCCAGCACGATTTGCGTGCGAAATCACAATATGTGAAGGGGCCGCGGCCATGGTGGCGAAGAAGACCGCCGTACAGCAGTCGGCGTCCGGCCGGTCCAGGGCCGCGGCCGCCTCCGGCGGTGACGCCAAGGAGAGCGGCGGAAAGCGGGGCACGCACGCGGGAGAGACCACCATGGTGGACAGAACTGCAGGTGAGAAGGTTTCCGCCGGGAAATCGGCCGCACCGGTGACACCGGTGCGCAAGGCCGACGGCAAGAAGGCGGCCGACGGCGGGAAGCCGGCCGACGGCAAGAAGCTGGACGGGAAGAGAGCGGACGGGAAGAGAGCCACCGCGACGAAGGCGGCGGCGAAGAAGACGGCCGCGGCTGCCGAGGGCCCCGCGGGGAAGTCGGAGAAGAGCGCGTCCGGGGACGCGGCGACGAAGACCGCGGCGGCCAAGGGCACGGCCAGGAAGAGCACGGCCAAGAAGGCGGGCGCGGCGCGGGCCGCGAAGCAGACGGGAGCCACGACGGTGGTTGCGAAGAAGACCCCTGGTACGGCCGCCGCGGCGGCGGAGACCGCCGTCCCCAAGGCGCGGGTGGCCGCGGTGGCTCCCGGCGAACTCGCGGTGCGCCCCGGCGAGGACCCGTGGACGCCCGAGGAGGTCGAGGAGGCGCGCACCGAGCTGATGACCGAGGCCCTGCGGCTGCGCGCCGAGCTGGACGCCTCCGACAGCGCCCTGGCCGGTCTGATGCGGGACTCCGGGGACGGCGCCGGCGACGACGAGGCCGACACCGGCAGCAAGAACATCACCCGCGAGCACGAGCTGGCGCTCGCCGCCAACGCGCGCGAGATGCTGGAGCAGACCGAGCGGGCCCTGGAGAAGCTCGACGCGGGCACCTACGGCCTCTGCGAGAACTGCGGGAACCCCATCGGCAAGGCCAGGATGCAGGCCTTCCCGCGGGCGACCCTGTGCGTCGAGTGCAAGCAGAAGCAGGAACGCCGCTCCTGAGCATCGGGGCCGCGTGGACCGTGCCGTACTCTCGTCCCGAGGCAGGCACCTAGGTTGAGGGACTCACGTGGCAGAGGCGGAGCGCATCATCGGTACGCCGGACACTCCGGACGACGGCGGTGAGGAGACGACGGAGGCGGCACCCGGCGTGTCCGGCGCGGACCAGCGGCGGACCGGCGAGGAACGGCGGCCCGGGCGCGGGCGCCGGATCGCGGTGCTCTTCGCGGTGGCCGCCTTCGCGTACGCCCTCGACCTGATCAGCAAGATGATCGTGGTCGCGAAGCTGGAGCACCACGCGCCGATCGAGGTCATCGGTGACTGGCTGGAGTTCCACGCGATCCGCAACCCGGGCGCGGCCTTCGGGTTCGGCGGCGCCTTCACGATCATCTTCACGGTGATCGCGGCGGCCGTGATCGTCGTGATCTTCCGGCTGGCCCGCAAGCTCTACAGCTTCCCCTGGGCGGTCGCCCTCGGTCTGCTCCTCGGCGGCGCGCTCGGCAACCTCACCGACCGGATCTTCCGCGCGCCCGGCGTCTTCGAGGGCCAGGTCGTCGACTTCATCGCGCCCAAGGGGTTCGCGGTGTTCAACCTCGCCGACTCGGCGATCGTCTGCGGCGGCATCCTCATCGTCCTGCTCTCCTTCCGCGGCCTGGACCCCGACGGCACCGTCCACAAGGACTGACCGGGGCCGCGGGGCGGGCCCGGCGGGCGCGCGTACGGCGGTGCCGGCGCGGTCCGGCATACTCGACGGGGTGAGCACGATTCCCGAGATCCGAACCCTGCCCGTGCCCGACGGCCTGGAGGGCGAGCGCGTCGACGCCGCCATCTCCCGCATGTTCGGCTTCTCCCGCACCAAGGCGGCCGAGCTGGCCGCGGCGGGCAAGGTCCAGGTCGACGGCGCGGTGGTCGGCAAGTCCGAGCGGGTGAGCGGCGGGTCCTGGCTGGAGGTCGAGATGCCGGGGGCGCCCGCGCCCGTACAGATCGTCGCCGAGCCCGTCGAGGGCATGGAGATCGTGTACGACGACGATGACGTGGTCGTCATCGTCAAGCCGGTCGGCGTGGCCGCCCACCCGAGCCCCGGCTGGACCGGCCCGACCGTCATCGGCGGTCTGGCGGCCGCCGGCTACCGCATCTCCACCTCCGGCGCCGCCGAACGCCAGGGCATCGTGCACCGGCTCGACGTCGGCACCTCCGGCCTGATGGTGGTGGCCAAGTCGGAGCGCGCGTACACCTCGCTCAAGCGCCAGTTCAAGGAACGCACGGTCGACAAGCGCTACCACACGCTCGTGCAGGGCCACCCGGACCCGACCAGCGGCACTATCGACGCCCCCATCGGCCGCCACCCCCAGCACGACTACAAGTGGGCCGTCACGGCCGACGGCAAGCCCTCCGTGACCCACTACGACCTCATCGAGGCGTTCCGCGCGGCCTCCCTGCTGGACGTGAAGCTGGAGACCGGGCGCACCCACCAGATCCGGGTCCACATGGCCGCCCACCGCCACCCCTGCGTCGGCGACCTCACCTACGGCGCCGACCCGACCCTCGCCAAGCGCCTCCACCTGACCCGGCAGTGGCTGCACGCGGTCCGCCTCGGGTTCGAGCACCCCGGCACCGGCGACTGGGTCGAGTTCGAGAGCGAGTACCCCGAGGACCTGAGCACGGCGCTGGACCAGGTCCGTGAGGAGACGTACGGATGAGCACGCGCGCGTACGACGTGCGGGTCGCCGAGGACCCCGCCGACCTGGAGGCGTGCTTCGCCGTGCGCAAGCAGGTCTTCGTCGTCGAACAGGGCGTCCCCGAGGACATCGAGTACGACGCGTACGACCCGGTCGCCCTGCACGTGCTGGCCATCCGCGAGGACGGCGTGCCGCTCGGCACCGGCCGCCTGCTGTACGGCGAGAAGGCCGCGGAGAAGACCGGCGGCGACCCGTCCCTCGGCTCGCTCGGCCGGCTCGCGGTCTCCGAGGAGGCCCGCGGCCTCGGCATCGGCGTGGCCCTGGTCCGGGCCATCGAGGACGCGGCACGCGCGCGTGGCCTGAGCACGGTGGACCTGCACGCGCAGACGCACGCGCTGGGCTTCTACGAGCGCCTGGGCTACGAGCCCTACGGGCCGGAGTACGAGGAGGCGGGCATCCCGCACCGGGGGATGCGGCGCGCCCTGTAGCGCGGGCCCGGCCGGTGGACGGCATGGCAGGCTTGAGGCCCGCCGTGTGATCATCGACTCCCGGAGTGCTGGCCGTGGATCAGTTGGCCCTGTTGTTCGTCCTGCTGCTCGGGGCCCTGGTGAGCGTCCCGCTGGGCGACCGGCTGGGGCTGCCGGCTCCGGTGCTGGTGACCCTGTTCGGGATCGTCCTGGCGATCACCGACTTCGTGCCGGACGTGAACATCCCGCCCGAGCTGATCCTGCCCGCCCTGCTGCCGCCGCTGCTCTACGCCGCCGTGCGGCGGACCTCCTGGCGGCAGTTCGCGGCCAACGTCCGGCCGATCTTCCTGCTGGCCGTGGCCCTGGTGTTCGTCACCACGCTGTGCGTGGCGGTCGTCGCCAACGCGATCGTGCCCGGACTGCCGATCGCCGCCGCCGTGGCACTGGGCGCGCTGGTCGCGCCGCCCGACCCGGTCGCCGCGACCGCCGTGGCCGGGCAGCTCGGCCTGCCGCGCCGGCTGGTCTCCATCCTGGAGGGCGAGGGCCTCTTCAACGACGTCACGGCCATCGTGCTGTACCACGTGGCGATCGCGGCCGTGGTCAGCGGCACCTTCTCGCCCTGGCGGGCCGGACTGGACTTCCTGCTCTCCGCCGTGGTCGCGGTCGCGATCGGGCTGGTGCTCGGCTGGGGCGCGAACAAGCTGATGGACGTCCTCGGCGACGCGACCCTGCAGATCGGCCTGACCCTGCTGGTGCCGTACGCCTCCTACGTCCTCGCCGAGGAACTGCACGGCTCCGGGGTGCTCGCGGTGCTGACCACCGCGCTGTTCATCTCCGAGTACGCCACCGACGCCGACGACGTGATGACCCGGCTCGCCGGCTACACCTTCTGGGACATCGTCGACACGCTCGTCACCGGGGTCGCGTTCGGGCTGATCGGCCTGGAGCTGCACAACGCGATCCGTACGGCCTCCGGCCGCTGGGGCGAACTGCTCGGCTGGGCGGCCGCGGTCGTGGGCGTCGTGGTCGTGGTCCGACTGGCGTGGCTGCTGCCCGCCACCTGGCTGACCAAGCGGCTGCACGCCCGCCGGGACTACGACGAGGAGATCCCGACCAGCTGGCGGGAGACCGTCGTCATGTGGTGGTCCGGGATGCGCGGGGTGGCGTCGGTGGCGCTGGCCCTGGCCGTTCCGCTGCGGACCGACGACGGGTCCCCGTTCCCGGACCGGGACGAGATCGTCTTCATCGCGTTCGGCGTGATCATGGCGACGCTGGTGCTCCAGGGACTGACCCTGCCGTGGCTCGTGAAGCGGCTGGGGGTACGGGCCGACACCGAGCAGGAGAAGGAGTTCGAGAAGGAGCTGGCGGTCCGGGCGGCGAAGGCGGCACGGCGGCGGCTCAAGGAGATCGAGCAGGTCGAGGACCTGCCGGAGGACCTGACGGAGCAGATGCTGCGGCGGGCCTTCGAGATCGGGTTCCGGATCAGCCCCGAGGTGGCGGAGGACGAGCGGCGCGAGGGCCACGACAAGCGGGCGAAGCGGCTGAAGCGGCTGCGGCGGATCCAGCAGGAGATGCTCAGCGCGGCGCGCCACGAGGTGCTGGCGGCGCGCAGCGAGCCCGGGGCCGATCCGGAGATCGTGGACCGGGTGCTGCGCCACCTGGACGTACGGAGCCTGCGCTGACCGTCCGCACGCCCGGCGCGGTCGTACGAGATGACGGCCGTTGTGGATATCCGAAGGCGCGGGCGGCGGGGCGCTCGTAGTCTCGGATCATGGCTCGGAACATTGTGATCAGTGGTGGAGGAACAGGGATCGGGCTCGCCGCGGCACGGGTGTTCGCCGCGGACGGGGACCGCGTGCTGCTGCTCGGGCGGCGCAGAGAGGTGCTGGAGCGGGCCGTGGTGCCGGGAGCGGTCCGGATCGCCGCCGACCTGACCGAGCCCGGCGACGTCCGGCGCGTGGCACGCCGGGTCGCCGAGGAGATCGGCACCGTGGACGTGCTCGTCCACAGCGCCGGGGGCAACGCGGCGTTCGCGCCGGACGCGGAGGCCGGGGACCCGCTGGACGCCGTCGCCCGTACCTGGACGGGCAACTTCCGGCAGAACACGCTCAGCGCCGTCCTGCTCACGGAGGCGCTCAAAGACCGGCTCGCCGACCCCGGCGGACGGGTGCTGTTCCTCAGCTCCATCGCCGCCCACCGGGGCTCGGGGACCGGCTCCTACGCCGCCGCCAAGGCGGCCCTGCATCCCTACGCGCACGACCTGGCCCGGCAGCTCGGCCCGCGCGGCGTCACCGTGAACGTGGTCGCGCCGGGGTACGTCGAGGACACCGAGTTCTTCGGCGGCCCGGTCGAGGAGGAGCGCCGGGCGCGGCTCGTGGCCGAGACGGCGACCGGGCGGGCCGGCACACCGGGTGACGTCGCCGCCACCCTGCACTGGCTGGCCTCGCCGGCCGCCGGACACATCACCTCTCAGATCATCCAGGTCAACGGCGGCGCCGAACGCGGCCACTGACCGGGGCGGGCGCGGTCAGGCGCCGCGGCCGGTGCGCGGCGGCTCGTGCAGCCGCCGGGCGGCCACGCCGTCCTGGGACGGGATGATCCCGCCCGGCGGCAGGGCCGCGTCGGCCGTGTTCACCCGGGGCAGCGCGTAGGCGTGCTCGGCGGTCAGCCAGGTGATCATCTGCTCGCGCACGGCGACCCGGACCTTCCAGACGTCGTCCGAGTCCTTGGCGGTCACCAGCGCCCGCACCTGGATGGTGTTCGGCGTCGAGTCGGTGACGACCAGGCTGTAGTCCCGCCCGTCCCAGGCGGGGCACTCGCGCAGGATGTCCCGGAGCCGCTCGCGCATCGACTCGATCGGCGCGCAGTGGTCGAGGTGCCAGTAGACGACCCCGGTCATCTGCGGGGTGCCCCGCGACCAGTTCTCGAAGGGCTTGGAGGTGAAGTACGACACCGGCATGGTGATCCGGCGCTCGTCCCAGGTCCGTACCGTCAGAAAGGTCAGGGTGATCTCCTCGACCGTGCCCCATTCGCCGTCCACCACCACCGTGTCGCCCAGGCGCACCATGTCGCCGAAGGCGATCTGCAGCCCCGCGAACAGGTTCGACAGCGTGGACTGGGCGGCCACACCGGCGACGATGCCGAGGATTCCGGCGGAGGCCAGCAGGGAGGCGCCGGCCGCGCGCATCGCGGGGAAGGTCAGCAGCATCGCCGCCGAGGCCATCACGCCGACGACCGCGGTGACCACGCGCATGATCAGCGACACCTGGGTGCGCACCCGGCGGACCCGGGCGGCGTCGGTGTGGCCGCGGGCGTAGCGGTGGTACGAGGTGTCGACGATCGCCGCAGCTATCCGCACGATCAGCCAGGCCGCCGATCCGATCAGCACCAGGGTCAGCAGCCGGCCGACGGCGACCCGGTGGCCCAGGAGCAGCTCCGCCTTGTCGTAGGAGCCTCTGAGCAGGGCCGCGCACAGGACCAGCTGGTAGGGGATGCGGGCGCGGCGCAGCAGGCCCCACAGCGGTGTCTCGGTGTGGCGCTCGTCGGCCTTGCGCAGCAGCAGGTCGGTCGCCCAGCCGATCAGCAGGGTGAGGACGACGGCGCCGCCGACCACGATCAGCGGGCGGAGTACGTTCTCCATGTCCATGGGTCGGAACGTAACCCGTTCCGGGCGGTCCTGAACATGCGGACCCGTGTAGAGGACGTCACAGGTGCCGCGGACGCGGCTGGCACCATGGGCACATGAACATCATGCTCTTTCACTCGACCTACGGCCTCAGGCCCGCGGTGCGCGAGGCCGCGGACCGGCTGCGTGCCGCCGGGCACGAGGTGTGGACGCCCGACCTCTTCGAGGGGCGCACGTTCGACACGGTCGAGGAGGGCATGGAGTTCAACGAGTCGATCGGCAAGGACGAGCTGCTGAAGCGGGCCGTGCTGGCCGCGGCCCCCTACTCGGAGCGCGGGCTGGTGTACGCGGGGTTCTCGCTGGGCGCCTCGGTCGCGCAGACGCTGGCGCTGGGCGACGAGCGGGCGCGCGGGCTGCTGCTCCTGCACGGCACCTCGGACATCGCGCCGAACGCCGCGGTGGACGAGCTGCCCGTCCAGCTGCACGTGGCCGAGCCGGACGCCTTCGAGACGGACGACTGGCTGAGCGCCTGGTACCTGCAGATGGGCCGGGCCGGCGCCGACGTGGAGGTCTACCGGTACCCGGGGGCGGGACACCTCTACACCGACCCCGGGCTGCCCGACTACGACGAGGAGGCCGCCGAGGCCACCTGGCGGGTGGCGCTCGGCTTCCTCGACACGCTGTAGGCGGCGGCTACACCGGGTCGTAGGTGCGCTCGACCTTCTGGGTGCCGCTGCGGGTGCGGTAGGAACGCGCCCAGGACGAGGTCGCGTCGGCCTTCGTCTTGTCGGAGAGGACGTAGTAGTCCATCTGCGCCCGCGCGGCGGTGATGTCCAGGATGCCGTAGCCGTGCCGGTCGGTGTCGACCCAGTGCACATGGCGGTTGGCCAGCTGGATGACCGGTGCGGCGACGGTGGAGACGACACCCGGGGAGACCTTGAGGATGTCGTCCAGGTTGTCGGAGGTCACCGAGGTGACCACGAACTCGGTGGCCGCGGAGGCGGAGAGCGGGTAGGTGCCGGCGTCCACCGGTACGTCGTTGGCCCACGCCATGTGGATGTCGCCGGTCAGGAACACCGTGTTGCCGATCGCGTTGGACCGCAGGTGGGCCAGCAGTTCGCGGCGGTCGTCGGTGTAGCCGTCCCACTGGTCGGTGTTCAGGGCGAGGCCGTCCTGCGGCAGGCCGAGCAGCTTGGCGAGCGGCTTGAACAGGTCGGCGGAGAGCGAGCCGATGGCGAACGGCGAGATCATCACCGAGTTGCCGACCAGCCGCCAGGTGGTGTCGGAGGCCTTCAGGCCGGCCTTCAGCCAGTCGAGCTGGGCGCGGCCGGTGATGGTGCGGTCCGGGTCGTCGACCGAACCGCTGCCGGTGGAGACCTGCTGGGAGCGGAACGAGCGCAGGTCGAGCAGGGAGAGGTCGGCGAGCTTGCCGAAGCGCAGCCGGCGGTAGGTGGTGCCGGCGATGGCCGGGCGGACCGGCATCCACTCGAAGTAGGCCTGCTTGGCGGCGGCCTGACGGGCCGTCCAGGTCCCCTCGGCGCCCTCGGTGTGGTTCTCGGCGCCGCCGGACCAGGAGTCGTTGGCGAACTCGTGGTCGTCCCAGATCGCGATGACCGGCGCCTTGGCGTGCAGGGCCTGCAGGTCGGTGTCGGTCTTGTACTTGCCGTGGCGTATGCGGTAGTCGGCGAGGGTGATGATCTCGTGGGTCGGCGCGTGCGGGCGCACCACGGTGTCGCGGGTGCCGTACTCGCCGGTGCCGTACTCGTAGATGTAGTCGCCGAGGTGCAGCCACGCGTCCAGGTCGCCGCGGGCCGCCAGGTGACGGTAGGAGGCGAAGTAGCCGGCCTCCCAGTTGGCGCAGGAGACGACTCCGAAGCGCAGGCCGGAGACGGCGGCGTCGGCGGCCGGTGCGGTGCGGGTGCGCGCGACGGCGGTGTCGGTGCCGCCGGCCGAGAACCGGAACCAGTAGTCGGTGGCGGGTGCGAGGCCGCGGATGTCGGCCTTGACGGTGTGGTCGGAGGCGGCGGTCGCGGTGACGGAGCCGCGGGAGACCACGTGGGTGAGCGCCTTGTCGGTGGCGACGACCCAGCTGACCTCGGTGTCGGCGCCCGCACCGGAGCCCGGGGTGGCGTCGGCGCTCGGGGTCACCCGGGTCCACAGCAGGACGCCGTCGGGCAGCGGGTCGCCGGAGGCGATGCCGTGCAGGAAGGCGGGGGCGTCGGAGGCGGCCCGGGCCGGCAGCGCGGCGGCGAGCGGGGCGGCCAGGACAGCCGTCGCCGCCGCGGCCTTGACGACCGTACGGCGGCGGGGGGAGAGGGTGCCGGCACCCTCGGAAGCCTGAGTTGATCTGTATCGACTGGTCACGGGCGATCAGGTTACTGACCAGTATGAACAAGAGCAGGCGAACCGGGGAAAGTTCGCCTGCTCTTCACCTGGAACCGGCGCCGTGCCTGTGCACAGCGCCCGGCTCACGCCTTGAGGGCCGCGTCCACCACGGAGTTGAAGGCGTCGACCGTCATCGGCGGGTTGCCGTTGGCGTCGGCCGTGAGCACCTTGCCGTTCATGACGAAGCTCGGAGTGCCCGTCACGCCGTCCTTGTTGGTGTCGAAGGTCTTGGACATGGCCAGCGCCCAGGCGTCGTACTTGCCGGACTTCACCGCGTCCTGGAAGGCCTTGTTGCCCTTCAGCGCCGGGACGGTGTCGGCGACCTGGATCAGGTAGCTGTCCTTCTTGAACTTGTCGTCCGTCTCCTCGGGGTGCCACTTCGTCGAGTAGAGGGCCGTCTTGTACTCCAGGAACGCCTCGGTGCTGACGTTCAGCGCGGCGCCCATGGCGCTCATCGCGTTCTTGGAGCCCTCGCCGCGCGAGCCGATCTGACCCTTGCCGAGCGAGTCGCCGTCGATGAACGTGCCGCCGATGTACTGGATCTTGAACTTGCCGTCGTCGATGTCCTTCTTCACCGTCGGGCCGACGGTCTGCTCGAACTGGGCGCAGATCGGGCAGCGCGGGTCCTCGTAGACCTTGAGGGTCTTCGCGGCGGTGGACTTGCCGATCACGACCGTGGTGCCGTTCGTGCCCGTGGTGTTGGCCGGGGCGACCACCTTGGCGGACTTCTCGTCCTCCCAGTAGCCCGGCTTGTTGGCCTGGACCACGGCGTAGCCTATGCCGCCCGCCGCGGCCAGCACGGCCACGACCGAGCAGGCCACGATGACCTGCCGCTTGACCTTGGCGCGCTTGGCCTGCTTCTCGCGCTCGACGCGCAGTCGCTCCCGGGCCGCGTTCTTGGCGGCCGCGCTGTTCCGCTTGCTCATGTCGGTGATCTCCATAGGGGACGCGCACGTGACGTACGCGGGATACGTGTGGGGGACTCGTCGTGCTCGAACGAGGGGTGTGCTCGCGCCGGAGGGCGCTCAGCCGAAGGACGGCGCGAGCGCCCGGGAGCACGGCGGTCCACGCCGTCCCAGGGAGTGCACGAGGACCAGGTCGCGGGCGGCGGCGGTACGCGGCGCCGGACGCGGCAGTCGTCGTACCGGGGCCGGCCGGACCGTGCCCGCGGCGGCGGCCAGGAGCAGCGGGCGGAAGGTGGTGGCGGACACGGCCCGCAGCAGCTGGGTCAGGGCGCGCTCGCCGCGCCGCAGCCAGGCCGCGGCCAGCAGGCCGACCCCGACGTGCGCGGCGAGCAGCAGCCAGGCCGCCGCCGGGTCGGTGTGGGCGAGCGCCGCGGCGGCCCGGGAACCGTCGGTCATCCGGGCCAGCGGGGTGCCGACGGCGCCGCCGTGGCACAGCACGTCGAAGCCGACCGCGCGCAGCGGGCCCGCGATGGGGCCGCCCGCCCGGCCGTAGCAGGCGTGCTGGCCGGTGGTGAAGACCGTGTCGGCGGCCAGCTCCAGCGGGACCAGCAGGGCCGCGATCCGGCCGAAGCCGCGCTCGCGGCCCGCCAGCGCGTACGCCGTGGCGAACACGCCGGCGGCGACCGCGGCCACCGTGGTGAGCGGCAGCGGGGCCCGGGACAGCAGCACGTGCGACGCGGTGCTGAGCGTCACGACGAAGGCCGTGAACAGCGCCGCGCGCACGGCTCTGAGCTGGGTCCCGGATATGTCCATAGCGGTGGAGAGTCTGTCACGTACTCATGTAGGGGACCCCTAAAAGGTCTCTGTGAATCCGCGAAGGTTACAGGCCTGGAATCCGGCCGTTGCGGAACAGGTCGACGAAGATCTGGTGGTCGGCCCGCGCGCGTGCGCCGTAGCTGTGCGCGAAGTCGGCCAGCAGGGGCGCGAAGCCCTCCTCGTCCGCCGCGATCGCCGCGTCGATGGCCCGCTCGGTGGAGAACGGCACCAGCGACTCGCCGGAGGTGTCGTCGGCCGCCGAGTGCATGGACGCCGTGGACCGGCCGAGGTCCGCGACCACCGCGGCGATCTCCTCCGGGTCGTCGATGTCGCTCCAGTCCAGGTCCACCGCGTACGGCGAGACCTCGGCGACCAGCTGCCCGGAGCCGTCCAGCTCGGTCCAGCCCAGCCACGGGTCGGCGTGCGCCTGCAGGGCGCGCTGGGAGATCACCGTGCGGTGGCCCTCGTGCAGGAAGTAGTCCCGGATCGCCGGGTCGGTGATGTGCCGGGAGACGGCCGGGGTCTGGGCCTGCTTGATGTAGATCACGACGTCGTTCTCCAGGGCGTCCGTGGCGCCCTCCAGGAGGATGTTGTACGACGGCAGACCGGCCGAGCCGATGCCGATGCCGCGGCGTCCGACGACGTCCTTGACGCGGTAGGAGTCCGGGCGGGACAGCGACGCCTCCGGAAGCGTCTCCAGGTAGCCGTCGAAGGCCGCGAGGACCTTGTAGCGGGTGGCGGCGTCCAGCTCGATGGAGCCGCCGCCGGAGGCGAAGCGGCGCTCCCAGTCACGGATCTCCGTCATCGAGTCCAGCAGCTCGAAGCGGGTCAGCGAGCGGGCCGCGCGCAGCGCGCCGAGCAGCGGGCCGTCCGCGCTGTCCAGGGTGAACGGCGGCACCTCGTCGCTCTTGGCGCCGGTGGCCAGCGCGTGGATCCGCTCCCGGTACGCGCCCGCGTACACCTCGACCAGCTCGGTGATCTGCTCGTCGCTGAGCGCCTTCGCGTACCCGATCAGCGCGACGGAGGCGGCGAAGCGCTTCAGGTCCCAGGTGAAGGGGCCTACGTAGGCCTCGTCGAAGTCGTTGACGTTGAAGACCAGGCGGCCGTTGGAGTCCATGTACGTGCCGAAGTTCTCCGCGTGCAGGTCGCCGTGGATCCACACGCGCGAGGTGCGCTCGTCAAGGAACGGCCCGCTGTACGGCATCCCGCCGCCCCGCCCGGCGGTCTCGGCGTCCACGTCGTGGTAGAAGAGCGCCGCCGAGCCCCGGTAGAAGGCGAAGGCCGAGGCCGCCATCTTCCGGAACTTCACGCGGAACGCGGCCGGGTCGGCGGCCAGGAGCTCGCCGAAGGCGGTGTCGAAGACGGCGAGGATCTCCTCGCCGCGCTGCTCGTCGTTGAGCTGGGGGACCGACATCGCTGGGTGCCTCCTGGTACGGGTGATGCGTGACATGTGGGACGGATCTCTCCTTCGGACCAACGTGCGAGATCCCGGGGGAGTGCCCGCTCTCCTCGCCCGAAGGTACGCGGGGCGGTGGGCGGATTGTCAGTGCCGAGGCATAGGATTTCGCCGTCCCACCAGACTGTCCGCGGTCGGTAGGGAGATCGTCGACGCCTGTTTCCTCTGGAGGCCGAAACCGTGTCAAAGCCGCCGTTCACGCACCTGCACGTCCACACCCAGTACTCGCTGCTGGACGGTGCCGCGCGGCTGAAGGACATGTTCAACGCCTGCAATGAGATGGGCATGACGCACATCGCCATGTCCGACCACGGCAACCTGCACGGGGCGTACGACTTCTTCCACACCGCCAAGAAGGCAGGCGTCACCCCGATCATCGGGATCGAGGCGTACGTCGCCCCCGAGTCCCGGCGCAACAAGCGCAAGATCCAGTGGGGCCAGCCGCACCAGAAGCGGGACGACGTCTCCGGTTCCGGCGGTTACACGCACAAGACGATGTGGGCGGTGAACAAGACCGGCCTGCACAACCTCTTCCGGCTCTCCTCCGACGCCTACGCCGAGGGCTGGCTGCAGAAGTGGCCCCGGATGGACAAGGAGACCATCTCCCAGTGGTCCGAGGGGATCGTCGCCTCCACCGGCTGCCCCTCCGGCGAGCTCCAGACCAGGCTCCGCCTCGGGCAGTACGACGAAGCCCTGAAGGCGGCCGCCGACTACCAGGACATCTTCGGCAAGGACCGCTACTTCCTGGAGCTGATGGACCACGGCATCGAGATCGAGCACCGGGTCCGCGACGGCCTCCTGGAGATCGGCAAGAAGCTCGGCATCCCGCCGCTGGTCACCAACGACTCGCACTACACGTACGCGCACGAGGCGACCGCCCACGACGCCCTGCTGTGCATCCAGACCGGCAAGAACCTCTCCGACCCGGACCGCTTCAAGTTCGACGGCACCGGCTACTACCTGAAGTCCACGGACGAGATGTACGCCGTCGACTCCTCGGACGCCTGGCAGCAGGGCTGCGCCAACACCCTCCTCGTCGCCGAGATGGTCGACACCACCGGCATGTTCGAGGCCAAGAACCTCATGCCGAAGTTCGACATCCCCGACGGCTACACCGAGGTGACCTGGTTCAAGGAGGAGGTCCGCCGGGGCATGGAGCGCCGCTTCCCCGGCGGCGTCCCGGACGACCGCCAGAAGCAGGTCGAGTACGAACTGGACGTCATCATCCAGATGGGGTTCCCCGGCTACTTCCTCGTGGTCGCCGACTTCATCATGTGGGCCAAGAACAACGGCATCGCGGTCGGCCCCGGCCGAGGCTCCGCGGCCGGTTCGATCGTCGCGTACGCCATGGGCATCACCGACCTCGACCCGATCCCGCACGGCCTGATCTTCGAGCGGTTCCTCAACCCCGAGCGCGTCTCCATGCCCGATGTCGACATCGACTTCGACGAGCGCCGGCGCGTCGAGGTGATCAGGTACGTGACCGAGAAGTACGGCGCCGACAAGGTCGCCATGATCGGCACCTACGGCAAGATCAAGGCCAAGAACGCCATCAAGGACTCCGCGCGCGTGCTGGGCTACCCGTACGCGATGGGCGACCGCCTCACCAAGGCGATGCCCGCCGACGTCCTCGGCAAGGGCATCGACCTGGACGGCATCACCAACCCCTCGCACCCGCGGTACAACGAGGCGGGCGAGATCCGCGGGATGTACGAGAACGAGGCGGACGTCAAGAAGGTCATCGACACCGCCAAGGGCGTCGAGGGCCTGGTCCGGCAGATGGGCGTGCACGCGGCCGGCGTGATCATGTCCAGCGAGCCGATCGTCGACCACGCCCCGATCTGGGTACGCCACACCGACGGCGTGACCATCACGCAGTGGGACTACCCGCAGTGCGAGTCGCTCGGCCTGCTGAAGATGGACTTCCTCGGCCTGCGCAACCTGACGATCATGGACGACGCCGTCAAGATGGTGAAGTCCAACAAGGGCATCGACCTCGACCTGCTGGCCCTGCCGCTGGACGACCCGAAGACCTTCGAACTCCTCCAGCGCGGCGACACCCTCGGCGTCTTCCAGTTCGACGGCGGCCCCATGCGCTCCCTGCTGCGCCTGATGAAGCCCGACAACTTCGAGGACATCTCCGCCGTCTCCGCGCTCTACCGTCCCGGCCCGATGGGCATGGACTCGCACACCAACTACGCGCTGCGCAAGAACAAGCTCCAGGAGATCACCCCGATCCACAAGGAGCTGGAGGAGCCCCTCGAAGAGGTCCTGGCCGTCACCTACGGCCTGATCGTCTACCAGGAGCAGGTGCAGAAGGCCGCGCAGATCATCGCCGGCTACTCGCTCGGCGAGGCCGACATCCTGCGCCGCGTGATGGGCAAGAAGAAGCCCGACGAGCTGGCGAAGAACTTCGTCCTCTTCCAGAAGGGCGCCCGCGACAAGGGCTTCAGCGACGAGGCCATCCAGGCCCTGTGGGACGTGCTGGTCCCCTTCGCCGGATACGCGTTCAACAAGGCGCACTCCGCCGCGTACGGCCTGGTCTCGTACTGGACCGCCTACCTCAAGGCGAACCACCCCGCCGAGTACATGGCCGGACTGCTCACCTCGGTGAAGGACGACAAGGACAAGTCGGCCGTCTACCTCAACGAGTGCCGCCGCATGGGCATCAAGGTGCTCCCGCCGAACGTCAACGAGTCGGTGCACAACTTCGCCGCCCAGGGCGACGACGTGATCCTCTTCGGCCTGGAGGCCGTGCGCAACGTCGGCACCGGCGTCGTCGAGTCGATCATCAAGGCCCGCAAGGCGAAGGGGAAGTTCGCCTCCTTCCCCGACTACCTGGACAAGGTCGACGCCACCGCCTGCAACAAGCGGACCACGGAGTCCCTCATCAAGGCGGGCGCCTTCGACGCCCTCGGGCACACCCGCAAGGGCCTCACCGCCCAGTACGAACCGATGATCGACAACGTGGTGCAGGTCAAGCGCAAGGAGGCCGAAGGACAGTTCGACCTCTTCGGCGGGATGGGCGAGGAGGACAACAGCGAGCCCGGGTTCGGCCTCGACGTGGAGTTCACCACCGACGAGTGGGACAAGACCTATCTGCTCGCCCAGGAGCGGGAGATGCTCGGTCTCTACGTCTCCGACCACCCGCTCTTCGGCCTGGAGCACGTGCTCTCCGACAAGGCCGACGCCGGCATCGCACAGCTGACCGGCGGCGAGCACGCCGACGGCGCGGTGGTCACCATCGGCGGCATCATCTCCGGTCTCCAGCGCAAGATGACCAAGCAGGGCAACGCCTGGGCGATCGCCACCGTCGAGGACCTCGCGGGCTCCATCGAGTGCATGTTCTTCCCGGCGACCTACCAGCTCATCTCGACCCAACTCGTCGAGGACGCCGTCGTGTTCGTCAAGGGCCGCCTCGACAAGCGCGAGGACGTGCCACGCCTGGTGGCCATGGAGATGGCGATCCCGGACCTGTCCGCCGCGGGCGCCAACGCACCCGTGGTGCTCACCATCCCCGCCACCCGGATCACCCCGCCGATGGTCAGCCGCCTCGGCGAGATCCTCAGCCACCACAAGGGCGACAGCGAGGTCCGGATCAAGCTCCAGGGCCCGACGAAGACGACCGTGCTGCGCCTGGACCGGCACCGGGTGAAGCCCGATCCGGCGCTCTTCGGCGACCTGAAGGTCCTGCTCGGCCCGTCCTGCCTGGCCGGATAGGCCCGGGTTCCGGGCCGCTCGGGCACCGACACGAAGGAGGGGCGCACCCGTATCGGGTGCGCCCCTCCTTCGTGCTGGGCTTCAACCGCCCTGACGGACCTCGGGAGTCCGGTCAGTTGTGGCCGAAGCTCTTCTGCTTCTTACGAGCAACATCCGCGGGGCTGCCCTGGATGTGCGACACCGGGGAGTCGTGGGACTCCGACGGCGTGCGCTGCGCGTGCTCGTGACCCTGCTCGGTCTGCGCCGCGCGGTTCTGGGAGCCACCCTGCTTGCGGTTCTTGTTCTTGGCCATGGTGATCTGCCTCCTGGGGGGGATCTAGGGGCCGAATTCAGATTCACATAGGCTGACAACAGACGCATGTCGGATAATTACCGTGTGTGACAGGGTTTGTCGGAGAGCGGAGCGCCGAAACGCCACGCCGAAGATCGAGTTCGGGCCGTTAACCCCCGTGCCGTCGGGCAGACTCGAAGGAAGCCCCGAAAGCAAACCTCCCGGAAAGAGGGTGAGTCGCGTGGACCGCTGCATTGTCCTGGTGGACGCCGGGTATCTGCTGGGTGCCGCCGCCAGTCTCCTCGCCGGTGAGCCCTCCCGATCCCGGATCACCGTCGACCACGCCGCGCTCATCCAGGCGCTGCGCGACCGCGCGGAATCCGACACCGAGCGTCCTCTCCTGCGCATCTACTGGTTCGACGGCGCCCCCGACCGCGTCCCGCAGCCCGAGCACCGCCGGCTGCGCGTGATGCCCCGGGTGACCGTCCGGCTCGGTGCGCTGACCCGCAGTGACGGCCGCTGGGCGCAGAAGGGCGTGGACGCGGCCATGCACGCCGAGCTGACCGAACTGGCCCGCAACCGCGCCTGCTCGGACGTGGTGCTGGTGACCGGGGACGGCGATCTGCTGCCCGGCATGATGGCCGCGAAGGAACACGGGGTCGCCGTCCACCTGTGGGCCGTGCAGGCCGCCGACGGGGACTACAACCAGTCCGAGGACCTGGTCGCCGAGGCCGACGAGCGGCGGGTCCTGGACCGCGCGTGGATCACCCAGGCGGTCCGGGCCAAGGAGCTGACCGGGGTCTGCGCGCCGCCGCCCGCGCCCCGGCCGGAGATCGCCGCGATCCTCTCCGCGCCGCTGCCCGAGTCGGGACTGGCGGCCGCCGCCGAGCCGGGGGCCGAGGAGGCCGAGCGGGCGCCGGTGGCGGGCGCGGCCGAGAACGGCACGGCCGAGCGGCTGCCCGCGCCCAAGGGCGTGCCCACGCCGAAGGATCTCGCCGCGCTGCGGGCGCCGGGCGCGCAGCCGGTGCACCATCCGGCCACCGCGACCCTGCGCTGGTCCTCCGACAAGGGCTGGGTGGACCGGCCGGGCGCCGTCGCGGAACCGGCCGAGGCCGCCTCCATGCCGACGCTCGCGCAGCTGACGACCGCGGAGCAGCGGTGGGCCGACCGGGAGGAGGACATCACGACCGTCGGCGGGGACCCCTTCGAGGTCGGACAGGTGTTCGCCCGGCGATGGATCGCCCGGCTCGGCGACCAGCACCACGTGCAGAAGCTGTCCGGCATGTACCCGCGGATCCCGCACCGGATCGACGGCGAGCTGCTGCGGTACGCGGCCAGGTTCGGCCTGCTCGCGCACAAGGACGACCAGATCGACGAGCACGACCGGTACGCCATTCGGGCGGGCTTCTGGCGGGAGATCGACGTGCCGGCGGGCGCGGCGGAGCAGGCGCCGGCCGAATGAGCGAGCCCCGGTGCGGTGCGGCCGGCGGCCCCAAAGGCGAGTAAACGGGGCCGACCCCGTAGTCTCGTCCCTTGTGAGTACGGGCGTGGGTCGGGCACTTCGGCAGCAGAGCGACGTGGTGTGTGCCGTGCGTGGGCTGACCAAGACCTACGCTGCGGTCAAAGGGCGGCGCGGCACCCCGGCGGTGTCCGAGGTCCGGGCCACCGACCGGGTGGACCTCGACGTCCGGCGCGGGGAGATCTTCGGGCTGCTCGGGCCGAACGGCGCCGGCAAGTCGACCCTGGTGCGCCAGCTCACCGGGCTGCTGCGGCCGGACGACGGCACCGTCGAGATCCTCGGGCACGACATCGTGCGGCACCCGGAGCGGGCCGCGCGGATCCTCGCCTACCTCGGCCAGGAGTCCAGCGCCCTGGACGAGCTGACCGTCTCCCTGGCCGCCGAGACCACCGGTCGGCTGCGCGGCCTGGACGTACGGCAGGCCCGCGCCGAGCGGGACGCGGTGCTGGAGGAGCTGGGGCTCGGGCCGCTGGCCGGACGGGCGATCAAGAAACTCTCCGGCGGGCAGCGGCGGCTGGCCTGTTTCGCCGCGGCCCTGGTGGGACGGCGGCCGCTGCTGGTGCTGGACGAACCCACGACCGGGATGGACCCGGTGGCCCGTAGGGCCGTGTGGGCCGCCGTCGACCGGCGGCGGGCCGAGCACGGCGCGACCGTCGTCCTGGTCACCCACAACGTGATCGAGGCCGAGACGGTGCTCGACCGGGTCGCCGTGCTCGACCAGGGACGGGTCATCGCCTGTGACACCCCCGCCGGGCTCAAGGAACGGGTCGCCGGCGAGGTACGGGTGGAACTGGTGTGGCGGGAGCGGGCCCCGCTGGACGTGCCCGAGGTGGCCGTCCTGCGGGAGCGCGCGGTCGAGTCGGGCCGCCGCTGGACGCTGCGGCTCGCGCCCGAGGAGGCGCGTGCCGTCGTGGCCACGGTGACCGGCGGGGCCGCGTTCGCCGCCCTGGACGACTTCACCCTCGCCACGCCCAGCCTGGAGGACGTCTATCTGGCGCTGGGCGGCGCCGCACGGCAGGGGCTGGTCAAGGCGTGAGCGTGAACGCCGGGACGACCGGACCCGTACGGGAAGGCGCGGCGGCCGTACGTGCCGCGGATGCCGTTGGGAAGAGGAGCTGCGCGACGTGAGTGTCGTACCCGCGGAGGTTCTGCCGGGCGGATCCCTGGCCCTGGAGGAGGCGGCGCCGCACGCGCCGGCCGAGCTGGGCCCGCGTGCGCGCCTGTGGCCCTCGCTCGTGGCCGTCTACCGGGCGCAGCTCTCCCGTGCCCGGGTGGCGCGGATCCCGCTGCTGTTCGTCGCGACCTTCCAGTCCGTCGGCATCATGATCATGATGCGCGGGGTGGTGGACAGCCGCGGCGAGGCCCAGTCCGTCGTGGCGGGCTCGTCGGTGGTCGTGGTCGCCTACGTGGCCCTGAACCTGCTCGCGCAGTACTTCGGGCAGCTGCGGGCGAGCGGCGGCCTCGACCACTACGCCACGCTGCCGGTGCCGCCGGCCTCCGTGGTGCTCGGCGCGGCCGCCGCCTACGCCTCCTTCACGGTGCCGGGGACGCTGGTGACGGCCGTCTTCGGGTGCGTGCTGTTCGGGCTTCCGTTGAGCAACCTGTGGATCCTGCTGGCGGTGATCCCGCTGGCGGGCGCTGCCCTGTCCGGGCTCGGCGCCGCCTGCGGGCTCCTCGCGCCGCGCCCCGAACTCGCCACGCTGCTTGGGCAGTTGGGCATGTCGGCGGCGCTGCTGCTGGGCGTGCTGCCGCCCGACCGGATGCCGGGGATCATCCAGTTCGCGCGCGATCTGCTGCCCTCCACGTACGGCGTGGAGGCCTATGCCCGGACCTTCGGCGCGCGGCCCGACTGGGCCGTCGTCCTCGCTGACCTGGGCGTGTGCGCCGGGGTGGGGGTCGTCTCGCTGGCCGTCGCCACCTGGGCGTACCGCCGGGCCGCCGTCCGGTGACGCGGCGCACAGGGCGACCTGGCACGATGGCAGGGTGACCGCACCGTTGACGCCCCCTCCGCAGCCGCACGACCAGTCCTCGCACCAGGCCTGGCAGGCGCCGCCGCCCGCCGGGACGTCCGCGGCGGGGTACGGACAGGACGGTCCCGGGACGAGGACCGAACTGCTGCGGGCCGCAGTGACCGTGCTCGCCCTGGTGGTGGGCGGCGTGCTGCTCGGGCTGCTCTGGCTGTGGCTGACACCGCACGTCCCGCTGGTCGGGGACCACTCCGACAAGGGCTGGGTGGTCTACCTCCAGGACACCGAGGGGGAGCAGGCGGTGGGGGTGGACGGGACGTTCACGCTGCTGGCGCTGGCGTTCGGTGCGGTGAGCGCGGTGGCGGCCTTCCTGTGGCAGCGGCGCGGCGGCGTGCCCCTGGTGGTGGCGCTGGGCGTCGGCGGCCTGCTCGGCTCGCTGCTGGCGTGGCGGCTGGGCGTGTGGCTGGGGCCGGAGCACGACGTGATCGCGCACGCGAAGGCCGTGGGCAAGGGCGTCACCTTCCAGGCGCCGCTGAAGCTGGGGGCGCGGGGCGCGCTGCTCGCCTGGCCGCTGGCGGCCCTGCTGGTCCACCTGGGCCTCACCGCCCTGTTCGGGCCGCGCGACCCGGAGCCCCCGTACGAGGACGGCCCCTACGCCGCTCCGCCCGCCTAGGCGGGGCCGTCCCCGTGCCCCGCGGCGCCGGGCGCCGGACCTCGGGCGGTCACGCGCGGCCGATGGGTGCGAGGGTCGCGTTCGTCAGGTCTGCCAGGGAGGCCGGGGAGAGTTCGACCTCCAGGCCGCGGCGTCCCGCCGAGACGCAGATCGTGGCGTGCGCCGACGCGGACGCGTCCAGGACCGTGGGGAGCCGCTTGCGCTGGCCCAGCGGGGAGATGCCGCCGCGGACGTAGCCCGTCGTGCGCTCGGCCAGGGCCGGGTCCGCCATCGCCGCTCGCTTGCCGCCGACCGCCGTCGCCAGGGCCTTCAGGTCCAGGCTGCCGGCCACCGGCACCACCGCGACGGTGAGCGCGCCGTCCACGTCCGCGACCAGGGTCTTGAAGACCCGGTCGGGGGAGACGCCCATGGCCTCGGCCGCCTCCTCGCCGTAGGACGGATGGGAGGGGTCGTGGTCGTAGGAGTGGACGGTGAAGTCCACGCCCGCCGCGGTCAGGGCCACCGTCGCCGGCGTCCCCGCGGAGGGCTGCTTCTTGCTGGGCTTCTTCGGCATGGCAGGGATCCCGGCTCAGTTCAGGCTGGTGGGCGACCGGGTCAGCTCGGCCGCGGGCAGTGACGGCAGGTTGCGGATGATCGCCGTCTCGGAGCGCAGCAGTTTCAGCTCGTCGCGCAGCCGGGACGCGGTGTCCGGGGCCTGGAGCAGCCGCTGCTTGGTGGGGATGTCGTGCATCATCGCCGCGGCGACCAGGTAGGACACCACGGACGGTTCGTCGGGCAGCTCGACCCCCGTCGACAGCGAACGCTCCCGGGCCCCCGCCAGCCGCTTCTGGTACTGCCGGAAGGCCCGCAGCACCCCCTCCGCGAGCGCGCCCGCCTCGTCGCCCTGTTCCTCCGGCAGCTCCTCCAGCTCCGCCGTCAGGAACGGCCCCGACGTGTCGACGGACAGCAGCCGCACCCGGTTGGTCCCGGTCGCCAGCACCTCGAACGTGCCGTTCTCGCGCTCCCGGATCGTCGCCGCGTCCGCCACGCAGCCCACCCGGTGGAAGGACTTGAGCGGGTCCGGCCCGAAGCCGGCCGCCGGGCCCAGGTCGGGCCGTGAGGTCGGATCCGGCATGCCCGGCGCGCTCGGTGCCACCTCGTGGCCGTCGCGGATCGCCACGACGGCGAACCGGCGGGATTCCTCCTCGGAGGTCTTCAGGAGATCACGCATCATGGCGCGATAGCGCTCCTCGAAGATGTTCAGCGGCAGCACGAGCCCCGGGAACAGCACCGAGTTCAGCGGAAAGAGGGGAAGACGGACGGTGGTCACGGCGCCACAGCCTAATGGTCATCGGCGGGAACGTGTCCGCCGTGCTCGGCCCGTGGGCGTCCCGCGCTCCTCGGGGAGGGCGGCGGGCCGGTCTCGGGAGGCGGTGCGGTACCGGCCAGCAGGTGCGCGCGCAGCCCCGTGAAGTGGCCCAGCGGGTCGTCGGACAGGCGGTCCCAGGGGAACGAGGTGACGCACGGGCCGATCAGGTCCAGCTGGGCGCGGGCGGCCTCCCGGCGCTCCAGCCGGACCAGAAGGTACATCAGGTTGTTGCGGATCTCGGCGGGCCAGGGGTCGGCCGCCGGGAACCGGGCGGAAAGCGCGATCGCCCGGTCGGCCGCCGCGTCCAGGCGGGCGCGCGGCACCGTGGGGCCGCAGCCGTCGGCGAGGTAGGCGAAGGCGGCCCGGGCCGGGAGCGCCTGGACCAGCGAGTCGGCCGGGGCGTCCTGGGCGGCCAGGTCGGCGAAGTCGAAGCACTCGCCGTGCGAGCCGTGCCAGTACGTGCCGAGATAGCGCAGGGCCGCCACGTGGCAGCCGTAGTGGTGCGGGGCCCGGCGGACCGCCGCCTCCCACAGCTCCTCGAAGTACTTGTGGCCGGCGTCCGAGCCGCGGGCGTGGTCCAGCGCCACCCGCCACGGCACCGGATCGCGGGCGTCGCCGCGTGCGGCGGCGGTGATCAGGGGACTCACCGCGCGTAGCAGTTCGGTTCGGGCCGGGGAGGGCCAGGCCTGGTCCACCGCGAGCTGGGCGCGGACCAGGAGCAGGTCGGGATCGTCCGGGGCGGCCGCCGCCCAGTCGCCCAGCCACTCGGCCCGGCAGCGCGCGAAGAGGGCGAGCCGGTGCACGTACCGGTCCCGTGCCTCCCACTCGGCGGCGGCCCGGGTGCCGGCCAGCAGCCGGGCGGCCGGCGCGTACTCGCCCCGGCCGACCGCGACCAGCACGGGGGCCAGCCGCTCGTCGGGCGCGTCGAGGAACACCTCGTCGTCGGACGGGAGCGGGCCGGGGACGGGGAGCGGGGAGGTTCTCGCCGTCCGTGCGGAGCGGAACAGCGCACGCAGTGAAGCCATGGTTCCGCCATTGAAAGTCGACCGACCGAGCGCGCGCCAGACCACCAGGCCAACTCCGTGAAAGTTGTAGGGCTTCAGGTCAAGGGCAGGTAAAAGGTGACCGTCGCTCACCTGTCAGGCACCTGTCAGCAGTATGCCGCGATCCCGCCGTACCCGCCCCCGCCGGCCGCACCTACACGCGTCTCAGCAGCCGCGTGGCCCCCGCCGCCACCGTCGTCGCCAGGATCCAGCCCAGCAGGATCATCACGGCCGCCGCCCACTGCCAGCCGCCGCTCAGCCGCCACTGGCCGACCTGGCCCAGGTCGATCACCGGCAGCAGCAGGTCGAGGACGAACAGGGCCGGGTCCCAGACCGGATGCCCGCCGGAGTCCATCGGCGGGTGCGGCGCGTGCGCGAAGGCGAGCGTGCCCGCGGCCCACAGCACCGCCATCCACACCGCCGCCCGGCCCGGCCGGTAGCCGTACGCCACGGTCAGGTCCTGCGCGTACCCCCAGAGCTTCGCGGCGACCGGCAGCGTCTCGCGCCGCCTGCGCTGCTTGGCGAGCTGCACCTCGCGCGCGTCCTCGTCCTCGCCGGCGGCCCGCAGCACGGTCGCGAGCCGTTCGTACGGCTCCGGGTTGTACTCGGCGGTCGCCGCCGCCACCCAGTCCAGCCGCCGGGTCAGCGGGAACGGGCCCTGCGGGACCAGGTTCTCGTAGGCGAAGCCGCCCATGTGCAGCCGCCCCGGACCCGGCCAGCTGGTCGCCCGGTCGACCAGGTTCACCGTCCGGGCACCCGAGAGGATCACCCGCCCGCGCTGCGGCTCCTCCCCGAGGAACCGCAGCTCGGGAGCCTGCACCCGGCGCAGCGACAGCTCGTGGTCGTCCGTGAAGGTCAGGGACGCCCGCTCCAGGTCGACGGCGTCCCCGAACCGCCCGTCGTCCAGCCGCACCCCGCCCTGGCACTCGAACCGCTGGATCCGCGTCCCGCGCGCCGGGGTGGTGCCGCTCAGCCAGGGGCCGCCCACCCCGGCCGGGGTCAGGTACAGGGTGCGGCCGACGGTCAGCTGCGGGGCGTTCAGCGCGAACCGCCCGTTGGGATTGCGCAGCCGGGCCCCGCGCAGGCTCAGCGAGACGCCCACCTTGGCGCTGCGCAGGCTCAGCTCCCCGTAGGACTCCAGGAGCTCGGCCTGCAGGTCCTGGCCGACGGTCATGCCGTCCGCCGCGATCGACCGGCCGCTGCGGTCGCGGTAGACCACCGCCTGGTTCAGCAGCAGGTCGGTGCCGATGTGCGCGTCGGTCAGCCGGACCCCGCCGAGGAAGCGGCAGCGCGGCAGATGCAGGTCGCCCTCCGTGTTCACCCGGGCCGCCTCCAGGCGCGGCACCGCGCAGTCGACCAGGCGCACGGTCGTGAAGTGCGCCTCCGGCAGCAGGACCTCGTCGTCGAACCGGCAGCCGCGCAGCTCCACGTACGGGGTGACCGTGCCGCCCGCCAGGTCCAGGGTGCCGGTGATCCTGAGGCCGGCCAGCTTCAGCGCGGGCACCCGGCCCGCGAGCGCCGGCGGCCCGTCGAGCAGCAGCCAGCACACGATCCGCGCCCGTACGGTCCGCTCGGGCCCCCAGGGGTGCCCGCCGTGCGGATCGTCGACCTGCGCGTCGCCGCTGCTCAGGTCGTACAGGCTGCCGTTGCGGAAGGCCTGCCACATGCCGGCCTCGGCCGCGGTCAGATCGTCCGGCAGCTCCCCGTCCCGGACCCCCTCGGTCACGGTGTTTCCCTCTTCCTCGGCTACTCGTCGGTCAGTTCTTCGCCCAGCGGTGATGCCCGGTCCGTCACCCGTCGAACACAACACGTGAAGGTGATCTTCCGGGTTCCGGCCAGGCTAGGCAGCGGCCGCCGGTCCGCGTTCTGTATCAGCCATTGATACGCGCGGACGGGCCCCGAGTGCCGTCTGAGAGAATTGAGCATGTGATCTCCCGAATCGACCTGCGCGGCGACGCCCTCCCCGAGGGCCCCGCCCTGCGCGACCTGCTGCCCCGAGCCGACTTCGACGTCTCGGCCGCCCTGGAGAAGGTGCGTCCGATCTGCGAGGCCGTGCATCATCGGGGCGACGCGGCGCTGATCGACTTCGCCGAGAAGTTCGACGGGGTCGTCCTGGAGCAGGTGCGGGTCCCGGCCGAGGCCCTCGCCAAGGCGCTTCAGGAGCTGGACCCGGCCGTGCGCGCGGCCCTGGAGGAGTCCATCAGGCGCGCCCGCCTCGTCCACCGCGAGCAGCGCCGGACCACCCGCACCACGCAGGTCGTGCCCGGCGGCTCGGTCACCGAGAAGTGGGTGCCGGTGGACCGGGTCGGGCTCTACGCGCCCGGCGGCCGGTCGGTCTACCCGTCCTCCGTGATCATGAACGTGGTGCCCGCCCAGGAGGCCGGCGTCCCGTCCGTCGCGCTCGCCTCCCCGGCCCAGGCCGAGTTCGGCGGCCTGCCGCACCCGACGATCCTCGCCGCCTGCGCCCTGCTCGGCGTCGACGAGGTCTACGCGGCCGGCGGCGCCACCGCCGTCGCGATGTTCGCCTACGGCACCGAGTCCTGCCCGGCCGCCACCATGGTCACCGGCCCCGGCAACATCTGGGTCGCCGCCGCCAAGCGCTACTTCACCGGCAGGATCGGCATCGACGCCGAGGCCGGCCCCACCGAGATCGCGGTCCTCGCGGACGCGACGGCCGACCCGGTGCACGTCGCCGCCGACCTGATCAGCCAGGCCGAGCACGACCCGCTGGCCGCGGCCGTCCTGGTCACCGACTCCGCCGAACTCGCGGACGCGGTGGCCAAGGAGCTGGAACCGCAGGTCGCGGCCACCAAGCACATCGAGGACCGCATCGTCCCCGCCCTGCGGGGACGGCAGTCCGCGATCGTCCTGGTCGACGGCATCGACGAGGGACTGCGCGTCGTCGACGCGTACGGCGCCGAGCACCTGGAGATCCAGACCGCCCACGCCGCCGCGGTCGCCGACCGGGTCCGCAACGCCGGAGCGGTCTTCGTGGGTCCCTGGGCGCCGGTCTCCCTCGGCGACTACGCGGCCGGATCCAACCACGTGCTGCCCACCGGCGGCTGCGCCTGCCACTCCTCCGGGCTGTCCGTGCAGTCCTTCCTGCGCGGCATCCACATCGTCGACTACACCGAGGACGCGCTGGCCGACGTCGCGCACCACGTGGTCACGCTCGCGGAGGCGGAGGACCTCCCGGCGCACGGCGCGGCGATCAAGGCGAGGTTCGGCTGGAAGGTACCCGAGGGCAAGTGACAGGCATCGACGATCTCCCCGTCCGGGACGAGCTGCGCGGCAAGTCCCCCTACGGCGCGCCGCAGCTGG
The DNA here is from genome assembly GCF_044757385.1 of Streptomyces sp. NPDC091282. Lineage (NCBI taxonomy): Bacteria > Bacillati > Actinomycetota > Actinomycetes > Kitasatosporales > Streptomycetaceae > Streptomyces > Streptomyces sp. NPDC091282. The sequence continues at coordinate 308,410 of NZ_JBIVUX010000001.1, read as the reverse complement.
ACGTCGCCGTCCGGCTGAACACCAACGAGAACCCCTACCCGCTGCCCGAGCCGCTGGTCGAGCGGATCGCCGAGCGGGTGCGCGAGGCCGCCCGTGACCTGAACCGCTATCCCGACCGGGACGCGGTCCAGCTCCGCACCGAGCTGGCCCGCTACCTGACCAGGACCGGGCACCACCCGCTCGGCATCGAGAACGTCTGGGCGGCCAACGGCTCCAACGAGGTCATCCAGCAGCTGCTGCAGACCTTCGGCGGTCCCGGCCGCACCGCGATCGGCTTCGAGCCGTCGTACTCGATGCACTCGCTGATCGCGCGCTCCACCGGCACCGGCTGGATCGCCGGTCCGCGCCGGGCCGACTTCACCCTCGACGCCGAGGCCGCCCGCCGCGCGATCGCCGAGCACCGGCCCGACGTCGTGTTCATCACGACCCCCAACAACCCCACGGGCAACGCGGTGCCCGCCGAGACCGTCCTCGCGCTGTACGAGGCGGCCCAGGCGGCCCGGCCGTCCATGGTGATCGTCGACGAGGCCTACGTCGAGTTCAGCCACGGCGCCTCACTGCTGCCGCTGCTCGAAGGTCGGCCGAATCTCGTCGTCTCCCGGACCATGTCGAAGGCCTTCGGCGCGGCCGGCCTGCGCCTCGGCTACCTGGCCGCGCACCCCGCGGTGGTCGACGCCGTACAGCTCGTACGGCTGCCGTACCACCTCTCCGCCGTCACCCAGGCGACCGCGCTGGCCGCCCTGGAGCACACCGACACGCTGCTCGGCTACGTCGAGCAGCTGAAGACCGAACGGGACCGGCTGGTCGCCGAGATGCGGGCGCTGGGCCTGGAGGTCACCGAGTCGGACGCCAACTTCGTGCAGTTCGGGCGGTTCGAGGACCCGCACGGCGTGTGGCGCAGGATCCTCGACCGGGGGGTCCTGGTCCGGGACAACGGCGTGCCCGGCTTCCTGCGGGTGTCCGCCGGAACCCCCGAGGAGAACGACGCGTTTCTCGACGCGGTACGTGAAGTCAAGAAGGAGCTGGACGCATGACCCGCGTAGGGCGCGTGGAGCGCACCACCAAGGAGACCTCGGTCCTGGTCGAGATCGACCTCGACGGCACCGGGAAGACCGACATCGCCACCGGCGTCGGCTTCTACGACCACATGCTCGACCAGCTCGGCCGGCACGGTCTGTTCGACCTCACCGTGAAGACCGACGGCGATCTGCACATCGACTCGCACCACACCATCGAGGACACCGCCCTCGCCCTCGGCGCCGCCTTCAAGCAGGCGCTCGGCGACAAGGTCGGCATCTACCGCTTCGGCAACTGCACGGTCCCGCTGGACGAGTCCCTCGCCCAGGTCACGGTGGACCTGTCCGGCCGCCCGTACCTCGTGCACACCGAGCCGGAGCGCATGGCCCCGATGATCGGCGAGTACGACACCACCATGACCCGGCACATCCTGGAGTCCTTCGTGGCCCAGGCCCAGGTCGCACTCCACGTGCACGTGCCCTACGGGCGCAACGCGCACCACATCGTGGAATGCCAGTTCAAGGCGCTCGCCAGGGCGCTGCGTTACGCCTCCGAGCGCGACCCGCGCGCGGCCGGCATCCTCCCCTCGACGAAGGGCGCGCTGTAAAGCCATGACCGGGCTGTCCACCGTACTGATCGTCGTCGGCCTCTTCCTGGTCGGCGGAATCATCTCCTTCGTCAAGCAGAAGATGCCCACCAGCCTGATCGTGCTGCTCTCGATCGGCGCCGCCATGTGCCTGGTGGCGGGCGTCGTGCGGCTGGAGGTGTGGAATTGAGCGGATCCGCCAGGAAGGTCGTCGTCTTCGACTACGGCTTCGGCAACGTCCGGTCCGCCGAACGCGCCCTCGCCCGTGCCGGGGCCGACGTCGAGATCACCCGTGACTTCGACAGGGCGATGAACGCCGACGGACTGCTGGTGCCCGGCGTCGGCGCCTTCGCCGCCTGCATGCGGGGCCTGCGCGACGCCCGCGGCGACTGGATCATCGACCGCCGGCTGTCCGGCGGGCGCCCGGTCATGGGCATCTGCGTCGGCATGCAGATCCTGTTCGCGCGCGGCATCGAGCACGGCGTCCAGACCGAGGGCCTGGACGAGTGGCCCGGCTCGGTCGAGCCGCTGCAGGCCGAGGTCGTGCCCCACATGGGCTGGAACACCGTGGACGCGCCGGCCGGCTCCCGGCTGTTCGCCGGCCTGGACGCCGACGCCCGCTTCTACTTCGTGCACTCCTACGCCGTCCAGGACTGGTCGCTGGAGACGCACAACCCCTCCCTGCGGGCCCCGCTCGTGACCTGGTCGACGCACGGCAAGCCGTTCGTGGCCGCCGTGGAGAACGGCGCCCTGTGGGCCACCCAGTTCCACCCCGAGAAGTCCGGCGACGCCGGCGCCCAGCTCCTCACCAACTGGATCGGAACACTGTGAGCACGCTCGAACTCCTCCCCGCCGTCGACGTCCGCGACGGCCAGGCCGTCCGCCTCGTGCACGGCGAGTCGGGAACCGAGACCTCCTACGGCTCCCCCCTGGAGGCCGCCCTCGCCTGGCAGCGGTCCGGCGCCGAATGGCTGCACCTGGTCGACCTGGACGCCGCCTTCGGCACCGGCGACAACCGCGAGCTGATCTCCGAGGTCGCCCGCGCGATGGACATCAAGGTCGAGCTGTCCGGCGGGATCAGGGACGACGCCTCGCTGGCGGCCGCCCTGGCCACCGGCTGCCGCCGGGTCAACCTCGGCACGGCCGCCCTGGAGACCCCGGAGTGGGTCGCCAAGGTCATCGCCGAGCACGGCGACCAGATCGCGGTGGGCCTGGACGTCAAGGGCACGACCCTGCGCGGCCGCGGCTGGACCCGCGACGGCGGCGACCTCTACGAGACGCTGGCCCGCCTGGACCGGGAGGGCTGCGCGCGCTACGTCGTCACCGACATCGCCAAGGACGGCACCCTCCAGGGCCCGAACCTGGAACTCCTGAAGAACGTCTGCGCGGCGACCGACCGGCCGGTGGTGGCCTCCGGCGGCGTGTCGTCCCTGGACGACCTCAGGGCCCTGGCCGCCCTGGTACCCCTCGGCGTCGAGGGCGCCATCGTCGGCAAGGCCCTGTACGCCGAGGCGTTCACCCTGGAAGAAGCACTGGAGGCAGTGGCCCCGTGAGTGAACTGCGACGAGTCGTGACGGGCGCGCCCTGGGAGGAGGCCTTCGGGTACTCCCGTGCCGTGGAGCTGCCCAACGGCCTGGTACTGGTCTCCGGCTGCACCTCGACAGTGGACGGCGAGATCGCCGGGGGCGGCCCCCACGAGCAGACGGTCAACGCCTTCAACGTCGCCTTCGAGGCGCTGGCGCAGCTGGGCCTCGGCCGTGACGACGTGGTGCGGACCCGGATGTACGTCACCCACGCCCGGGACGTCGACGAGGTGGGGCGCGCCCACAAGGAGCTGTTCGACGCCGTCCGCCCCGCCGCGTCCATGATCATCGTCTCCGGTTTCGTCGACCCCAGCCTGGTCGTCGAGGTCGAGGTCGAGGCCTTCCGGCGGGAGGCGACGGCATGACCCTGGCGGTCCGAGTCATCCCCTGCCTGGACGTGGACGGCGGCCGGGTCGTCAAGGGCGTCAACTTCCAGAACCTGCGCGACGCGGGCGACCCCGTCGAGATGGCCAAGGTGTACGACGCCGAGGGCGCCGACGAGCTGACCTTCCTGGACATCACCGCCTCCTCCGGCGACCGGGAGACCACCTACGACGTGGTCCGCCGCACCGCCGAACAGGTCTTCATCCCGCTGACCGTCGGCGGCGGCGTACGCACCGCCGAGGACGTCGACAAGCTGCTGCGGGCGGGCGCCGACAAGGTCGGCGTCAACACGGCGGCCATCGCCCGCCCGGACCTGATCCGGGAGATCGCGGAGCGCTTCGGCCGGCAGGTCCTGGTCCTGTCGGTGGACGCCCGCCGCACGCCCGGCGGCACCTTCGAGGTCACCACCCACGGCGGCCGCCGCGGCACCGGCATCGACGCGGTCGAGTGGGCGCACCGGGCCGCCGAGCTGGGCGCCGGCGAGATCCTGCTGAACTCGATGGACGCCGACGGCACCAAGGACGGCTACGACCTGGAGATGATCACCGCGGTACGGGCGCACGTCACCGTCCCGGTCATCGCCTCCGGCGGCGCCGGCCGGCTGGCCGACTTCGCCCCGGCCGTCAAAGCGGGCGCGGACGCCGTCCTCGCCGCCTCCGTCTTCCACTTCGGCGACCTGCGCATCGGCGAGGTGAAGCAGGCCCTGCGCGGCGCCGGACACCCCGTCCGCTGACCCGCGGGGCGGTCCGGCCGGGGGACCCGTCAGTCCTTCGGCTGGGCCAGCTGGATCAGGTTGCCGACCGTGTCGTCGAGGACGGCCGCGATCACCGGGCCCTGCTCCTGCGGCTCGTGCACGAAGCGGACGCCGAGGGCGCGCAGCCGGTCGTACTCCGCCCGGACGTCCTCGACCGAGAAGACGATGGCGGGCAGCCCCGCCTCGTACACGGCCTTGCGGTACGGCTCCGCGATGGGGCCCTGGCCGGGCTCCAGGAGCAGCTGGAGGTCCGGCTGGGCGCCGCCGGGCGCGCCCACCGTGACGAACAGGACGCCCCCGCCGAGGTCCAGCCGGGTGCGGGTCTCGAAACCGAGGACGTCGGTGTAGAAGGCGTGCGCCCTGACCACGTCCTCGACGTAGACGCCGGTCATCGCGACCTTGATCATCGCAGGCTCCTCAGATGCCCAGCTGCTTGGAGTCGTGGAGGGTGGCGATCGCGGTCTCGTCGCCGTCCACCGCGACCTTCGCCGCGTTCTGCCGGCCGAAGCCGAACATCAGCAGCTCGGAGGGCTCGCCGGTCACCGTCACCACCGGCGTGCCGCGGTGCGCGACGGCCGTCTGCCCGTCCGGACGGCGCAGCACCAGCCCCGTCGGCACGCCCCTGCCCAGCAGCCGGGCGGTGCGCTCCAGCCGGGACCACAGGGCGTCCTGGAAGACGGGGTCCAGCTCGCGCGGCGCCCAGTCCGGCTGGGCCCGGCGCACGTCCTCGGTGTGGACGTAGAACTCCACCGTGTTCGCCGCCTCGTCCACCTGCTTGAGCTGGAACGGGGAGAACCGCGGCGGGCCGGTACGGATCAGCTGGATCAGCTCCTCGTACGGCTTCGCGGCGAACTCGGCCGTCACCCTCTCCAGGCGGGGCGCGAGCTGCTTGAGCAGCGCGCCGCCGGCCGCGTCCGGCCGGCGCTCGCGCACCACCACGTGCGCGGCCAGATCGCGGGTCACCCAGCCCTCGCACAGGGTCGGGGCCTCGGGACCGGCGGTCTCCAAGAGGTCGGCGAGCAGAAGCCGTTCACGCTTGGCGAAGGTCGACATGACGCCAGCCTAAGGCCCTGCGCACGGTCCGGACAGTGGACACGGGCCGTGGCGGCCGGCGCCGCGCGGCACAATGGCACCCATGACCAGTACGACCGGTACGCCCCCGTCCAGCAACCTCGCGCCGGAGATCGCCGCCCGCCTCAAGCGCAGCGCCGACGGCCTCCTGCCCGCGATCGCCCAGCAGTACGACACGGGCGAGGTACTGATGCTCGGCTGGATGGACGACGAGGCGCTGCACCGCACCCTCACCACCGGCCGCTGCACCTACTGGTCGCGCAGCCGCCAGGAGTACTGGGTCAAGGGCGACACCTCCGGCCACGTCCAGCGGGTCAGGTCCGTCGCCCTCGACTGCGACGCCGACACCCTGCTGGTCAAGGTCGACCAGACGGGCGCCGCCTGCCACACCGGCGACCGCACCTGCTTCGACGCCGACGTGCTCCTCGCGGACGGCGCCGATTCCGGCGTGCCGGGCTCCGGTCGGTAAGGTCTGCCGCCATGGAACTGGAGACCTTCCGCAAGCTGGCGACCGACCGCCGCGTCATCCCGGTCACCCGCAAGCTCCTCGCCGACGGTGACACCCCGGTCGCGCTCTACCGCAAGCTCGCCGCCGAACGCCCCGGCACCTTCCTGCTGGAGTCCGCCGAGAACGGCCGCACGGCGTACCAGTGGTCTCGCTACTCCTTCGTGGGCGTGCGCTCCGCGGCCACCCTCACCGCCCGCGACGGCCGGGCCCACTGGCTCGGCACCCCGCCGGTCGGCGTGCCCGTCGACGGCGACCCGCTGGCCGCCCTGCGCGCCACCATCGAGGCCCTGCACACCCCGCACACCGAGGACCTGCCGCCGTTCACCGGCGGCATGGTCGGCTACCTCGGCTACGACATCGTGCGCCGCCTGGAGAAGATCGGCCCCGGCGAGCGGGACGACCTCGGGCTGCCCGAGCTGACCATGCTGCTCACCAGCGACCTCGCGGTGATGGACCACTGGGAGGGCTCGGTCCTGCTGATCGCCAACGCGATCAACCACAACGACCTCGACACGGGCGTCGACGAGGCCTACCACGACGCGATCGCCCGCCTGGACGCCATGGAGGCCGACCTCTCCCGCCCGGTCGCCCAGCCCCCGGCCGCGCTGCCGCCCTCCGAACTCCCCGAGTACACCGCCCTGTGGGGCGGCCCCGACTTCCGGGCCGCGGTCGAGGACATCAAGGAGCGCATCCGCGCGGGCGAGGCCTTCCAGGTGGTGCCCTCGCAGCGTTTCGAGACGCCGTGCACGGCCGCCGCGCTGGACGTCTACCGGGTCCTGCGGGCCACCAACCCCTCGCCGTACATGTACCTGTTCCGCTTCGAGGGCTTCGACGTCGTCGGGTCCAGCCCGGAGGCCCTGGTCAAGGTCGAGGACGGCCGGGCCATGGTCCACCCCATCGCCGGCACCCGGCCGCGCGGGGCCACCCCGCGCGAGGACCAGGACCTCGCCGACGAGCTGCTGGCCGACCCCAAGGAGCGCGCCGAGCACCTGATGCTCGTCGACCTCGGCCGCAACGACCTGGGCCGGGTCTGCGAACCGGGCTCCGTCGAGGTCGTCGACTTCATGTCCGTCGAGCGGTACTCGCACGTCATGCACATCGTCTCGACGGTCACCGGCAAGGTCGCCGAGGGCCGCACCGCCTTCGACGTCCTCACCGCCTGTTTCCCGGCCGGCACCCTCTCCGGCGCCCCCAAGCCCCGGGCGATGCAGATCATCGACGAACTGGAGCCGTCCAGAAGGGGGTTGTACGGCGGCTGCGTCGGCTACCTCGACTTCGCGGGCGACTCCGACACCGCCATCGCCATCCGTACCGCGCTGCTGCGGGACGGCACCGCCTACGTCCAGGCGGGCGCCGGCATCGTCGCCGACTCCGACCCGGCCGCGGAGGACCAGGAGTGCCGCAACAAGGCCGCGGCGGTGCTGCGCGCGGTGCACACGGCCAACAGACTGGGCGAGTAGGGCGCTTATCACCCAACCCCGGGTGACCGTTCGCCCCCGGTTCAAGCCATAGTGGAGTACGTGACTGCTGTTCCTCACCCCCGTTCCGAGGCCGCCGCGCACAGCGGGTCCGGCCGCCGCAGCCTCGCCGTGGCGCTGTTGTTCGGCGCGCTCGGCGCGGCCGTGGCCCTGCTGTCCAGCCGCCAGCGCTGGGCGGAGGGCACCGCGACGGTGGCCGGCGGCGCCTTCCCGCTGACCGCCAAGGGCAGCGACGTCACGGGCGTTCCCGCGGCCCTCGCCATAGTGGGCCTCGCCGCGCTCGTCGCCGTCTTCGCCGTCCGCAGGGCCGGCCGCTTCCTGGTCTCCGGGCTGCTCGCCCTGTCCGGCGCCGGCATCGTCGTCGCCGCCCTGGCGGGCGCCTCCGACGGCTCCGCCCTGGACGAGCGGGCCGCCGAGGCCAGCGGCGACACCTCCGCCACGGTCGCCGCCCTCAGCCACACCGGCTGGCCCTACGTGGCCGCGGCCGGCGGCGCGCTGATCCTGATCGCCGGACTGCTCGCGCTCCGCTACGGCCGCCTGTGGCCCGCCATGTCCGGCCGCTACGAGCGCGGCACGGGCGCCCAGCGGCCGCGCCGCGCGCCCAAGCCGGTGGACCCGGACCGTCCCGAGGACATCTGGAAGGCGCTCGACCGCGGCGAGGACCCGACCGGAGCCTGAGCCCGCCGGAGCCGTACCCGATGTGGCGCATCAGACGCCACCCCTGCTCCCGGCACGCGTGCGCGTACGGGACAATGGAGCAAGAGCGTCCGCAACGGACCCGTACGCGCGCGGCCACGGACGGCACGTACGACACGCACCAGCTAACGAGGAGCAAGTCATGGCGGGCAGCAGCCACGGTCACACCCCGGCCGCGTGGACGGGCGTCACCATCGCCTTCATCGGTTTCTGCGTCTCGGGCGCCTTCATGGTGATGGCCCAGCCGGTGGGCTTCTGGGCCGGCATGGTGATCGTGGTCCTGGGCGGCGTGGTCGGCATGATCATGCGTGCCATGGGCCTCGGCATGCCGAAGCAGAACGCCCTCGTGACGCGCACCGCCCCGGCCGCCGCCCACCGCGAGCCGGTCGCCGCCGAGAGCTGACCGGCACAGTCCTGCGAGGGGCGTCCCGAGCCGTCGGGACGCCCCTCGCGCGCGTGTGCCGACCGTAGGGGGCACAATGCGAGGCGTGAACGCCGACACCTCCAGCGCGGCCGCCCCGGCGGCGCCCTCCCTGCGGGGACGCCTGGCCGTGCCCGCGGGGGTGATGGCCGCCGTCCTCGGGGCCTTCGCCTACGTCGGCACGGTCGACCCCAACCAGCCCGGCCACTACCCGGTCTGCCCCCTGTACCGGCTCACCGGCCTGTACTGCCCCGGCTGCGGCGGCCTGCGCAGCGCGCACGCGTTCGTCCACGGCGACCTCCTCGCCGCGCTGCGGGACAACGCCGCCGGCGTGGCCGCCTACCTGGCCTTCGCCGTGGTGTGGACCGTCTGGGTGGTGCGCGCGGCCCGCGGCCGCTCCGTGCGGATCGAACTGCGGCCGGTGCCGATGTGGACGCTCGGCGCGCTGCTGCTGGTCTTCACCGTTGTCCGGAACCTGCCGTTCGCCGACTGGTTGCATCCTTGATCGACCGGCGAACGTCCAGGTAGAGGGGGCCGCCGTCGGCCGGATGCGAGGTCGGCGCCCTCCTGCGGATACCATCGGTATGACCATGGGTTTTGACCCGCAGGGGTTTCGACCCGCTCGGAAGAACCGCCCGGAACCGGAAGGGGACCGCTCGCGTGAGTGTGCTCGACGAGATCATCGACGGAGTCCGTGCCGACCTCGCGGAGCGGCAGGCGCGCGTCAGCCTCGACGAGCTCAAGGAACGCGCGGCGAAGGCACCCGCCGCCAAGGACGGCGTGGCCGCGCTGCGCGGCGACGGCGTCAAGGTGATCTGCGAGGTCAAGCGCTCCAGCCCGTCCAAGGGCGCGCTGGCCGCGATCGCCGACCCGGCCGGGCTCGCCGCGGACTACGAGGCGGGCGGTGCGGCCGTCATCTCGGTCCTCACCGAGCAGCGCCGCTTCGGCGGCTCGCTGGCCGACCTGGAGGCGGTCCGGGCCCGCGTGGACATCCCGGTCCTGCGCAAGGACTTCATCGTCACGTCGTACCAGCTGTGGGAGGCCCGCGCGTACGGCGCCGACCTCGCGCTGCTGATCGTCGCGGCCCTCGACCAGCCGGCCCTGGAGTCGCTGATCGAGCGCGCGGTCTCCATCGGCCTCACCCCGCTCGTCGAGGTGCACGACGAGGACGAGATCGAGCGCGCGGTGGACGCAGGCGCCAAGGTGATCGGTGTCAACGCGCGCAACCTGAAGACCCTGGAGGTCGACCGCGCCACCTTCGAGCGGGTCGCCCCGGAGATCCCCGACACCGTCGTCAAGGTCGCCGAGTCCGGCGTCCGCGGCCCGCACGACCTGATCGCCTACGCCAACGCGGGCGCCGACGCCGTCCTGGTCGGCGAGTCCCTGGTGACCGGCCGCGACCCCAAGGCCGCGGTGGCCGACCTGGTGGCGGCTGGCGAACACCCCGCGCTGCGCCACGGCAGGCCCTGATCACCCGCTAGGCTGACACCGATGACTCTCACCGTGACGACCGTGGACCGGTACGCCCGCCTCGCGCGCGGCTGCCGCCCCAGGGGCTGCCGAGCCCCCGCGAGGCGTGTCCACGGCCGCCGCGTGCGGTACGTCATCGGTGACGAACCCGGGCAGGTCAACGGACGCCGATGGCAGCGCCCCGTCAGGGGCGCGGGGCAGTATGTGATGTGCGGCCACCGCCGCGCGGGTGCGACAGGCCACTGACGGCCCGCAGCCATCGGCCATATCCCCGCCCCCACGGCGAACAGTGTCTTTTCACACGCACTCACCGTGAGGTTTCTGGCATGCCCAGCGATTTCTTCTTCCCTGACCCCACCGGTCAGGTGCCCAGCGTCGAGGGCTACTTCGGCGCCTTCGGCGGCAAGTTCATCCCGGAGGCCCTGGTGGCCGCCGTGGACGAGGTCGCCGTCGAGTACGACAAGGCCAAGAGCGACCCCGAGTTCGCCCGCGAACTCGACGACCTGCTCGTCCACTACACCGGCCGCCCCAGCTCCCTCACCGAGGTCCCCCGCTTCGCGGAACACGCCGGCGGCGCCCGGATCTTCCTCAAGCGCGAGGACCTCAACCACACCGGCTCGCACAAGATCAACAACGTGCTCGGGCAGGCCCTGCTCACCAAGCGGATGGGCAAGACCCGGGTGATCGCCGAGACCGGCGCCGGCCAGCACGGCGTGGCCACGGCCACGGCCTGCGCCCTCTTCGGCCTCGACTGCACCATCTACATGGGCGAGGTCGACACCCGGCGCCAGGCCCTGAACGTGGCCCGGATGCGGATGCTCGGCGCCGAGGTCATCGCCGTGAAGTCCGGCAGCCGCACCCTGAAGGACGCCATCAACGAGGCGTTCCGGGACTGGGTCGCCAACGTCGACCGCACCCACTACCTGTTCGGCACGGTCGCCGGCCCGCACCCGTTCCCGGCCATGGTCCGCGACTTCCACCGGGTCATCGGCGTCGAGGCCCGCCGCCAGCTCCTGGAGCGTGCCGGCCGCCTCCCCGACGCGGCGATCGCCTGCGTCGGCGGCGGCTCCAACGCCATCGGCCTCTTCCACGCCTTCATCCCCGACGCCGGTGTCCGCCTCATCGGCTGCGAGCCCGCCGGCCACGGCATCGAGACCGGCGAGCACGCCGCCACCCTCACCGCAGGCGAGCCCGGCATCCTGCACGGCTCCCGGTCCTACGTCCTCCAGGACGACGAGGGCCAGATCACCGAGCCGTACTCGATCTCCGCCGGCCTGGACTACCCGGGCATCGGACCGGAGCACTCCTACCTGAAGGACTCCGGGCGCGGCGAGTACCGCGCGGTCACCGACGACGCGGCCATGCAGGCCCTGCGCCTGCTGTCCCGCACCGAGGGCATCATCCCGGCCATCGAGAGCGCCCACGCCCTGGCCGGCGCCCTGGAGGTCGGCCGGGAACTCGGCCCGGACGGGCTGATCGTCGTCAACCTGTCCGGCCGCGGCGACAAGGACATGGACACCGCCGCACGCTACTTCGGGCTGTACGACACGGACGCCGAGGTCGCGGCCGACGCCGCCGACACCGCCGAGATCGAGGGGGACGCCAAGTGAGCGGGAACATCCAACTGCTGTCGGACACCCTCGCGGGTGCCAGGGCCGAGGGCCGGGCCGCGCTCATCGCCTACCTCCCGGCCGGGTTCCCGACCGTGGACGGCGGCATCGAGGCCATCAAGGCCGTGTTCGACGGCGGCGCCGACGTGGTCGAGGTCGGGCTGCCGCACAGCGACCCGGTCCTTGACGGCCCGGTCATCCAGACCGCCGACGACATCGCCCTGCGCGGCGGCGTCAGGATCGCGGACGTCATGCGCACGGTGCGGGAGGCCTCCGCGGCCACCGGCAAGCCGGTCCTCGTCATGACGTACTGGAACCCCATCGACCGCTACGGCGTCGAGCGGTTCACCGCCGAACTGGCCGAGGCGGGCGGCGCGGGCTGCATCCTGCCCGACCTGCCCGTCCAGGAGTCCGCCCTGTGGCGGGAGCACGCCGAGAAGCACGGCCTGGCGACGGTCTTCGTCGTCGCGCCGAGCAGCAGGGACGAGCGGCTCGCGCGGATCACCGCGGCGGGCAGCGGCTTCGTCTACGCCGCTTCCCTGATGGGCGTCACCGGCACCCGCGCGTCGGTCGGCGCGCAGGCCCAGGACCTGGTGGAACGCACCCGCGCCACCGGTACGGGACTGCCCGTCTGCGTCGGCCTCGGCGTCTCCGACGCGGCCCAGGCGGCCGAGGTCGCCGGCTTCGCCGACGGTGTGATCGTCGGCTCGGCCTTCGTGAAGCGGATGCTGGACGCGCCGGACGCGGCCGCCGGTGTGTCGGCCGTCCGGGAACTCGCCGCCGACCTGGCCAAGGGCGTGCGCGGACAGGCGTAACGGACACCACGCACCATGCGGTCACCCGAACGGGTGGACCTGGGACCGGGGAGGCGCGGTGCGCCTCCCCGGTTCGTTCTGGTGGTGTGAGCGAGAAGAATCGTGACGGAAAGCGGACGGCCCGCGAGCGGCTGGCCGCCGACCGCGAGAAGCAGAAGGCCGCGGAGAAGCGGCGGCGCGCGCTGATCGTCGGCGCGAGCGTGGTCTGCGTGCTGGGCCTGGCCGCGGTGATCGGCGTGGTCGCGGCGAACGCGGGCAAGGACAAGGGCGGCGAGAGCGCGGGTCCGGTCGTGGCGCCCTCGGGCGCGCAGGGCAAGGACAGCCTCGCGGTCCCGGTCGGCAAGGACGGCGCCAAGGCCACGCTCACCGTCTGGGAGGACTTCCGCTGCCCGGCCTGCCAGGCCTTCGAGGCGGCGTACCGGTCGACGCTCCACGAGCTGACCGACGCCGGCAAGCTCCGGATCGAGTACCACCTGGTCACGCTCATCGACGGCAACCTCGGCGGCACCGGCTCCCGGAACGCGGCGAACGCGGCGGCCTGTGCCCAGGACGCCGGGAAGTTCCGCGACTTCCACGACGTGCTGTACGAGAACCAGCCCAAGGAGACCGACGACGCCTTCGCCGGCAACGCCAAGCTGATCGAGCTGGCCGGCAAGGTCGACGGACTGAATACGCCGGCGTTCCGCAAGTGTGTCGAGGACGGCACGCACAACTCCTGGGTCGTGAAGTCCAACGAGGCCTTCCGGGCGGCCAAGTTCGGCGGCACCCCGACCGTGCTGCTCGACGGCAAGAACATCTACCAGGACCAGACGATGACCCCGGCCAAGCTCACGCAGCTCGTGGAGGACGCCAACAAGGCGTGAGCGGCGCGGGAAATTCTCACGTCCCTGTTATGGAGCCGTAGCCGGGCTGATTGCCGTCGGCCCGGTCCGGCACGGTAGCGTCGACCCTGCCATGGAATATCTTGCCTACATTCCCAGCCCTTCGCGCGGAGTGATCCATCTCGGTCCCATTCCGCTGCGCGGCTACGCCTTCTGCATCATCATCGGTGTCTTCGTAGCCGTCTGGCTCGGAAACAGGCGCTGGATCGCCCGGGGCGGGCGGACCGGCACCGTGGCCGACATCGCCGTCTGGGCCGTACCGTTCGGCCTGGTCGGCGGGCGCCTCTACCACGTGATCACGGACTACGAGCTGTACTTCAGCGAGGGCCGTGACTGGGTCGACGCCTTCAAGGTGTGGCAGGGCGGCCTCGGCATCTGGGGCGCGATCGCGCTCGGCGCGGTGGGCGCCTGGATCGGCTGTCGGCGCCGGGGCATCCCGCTGCCGGCCTACGCCGACGCCATCGCCCCCGGCATCGCCTTCGCCCAGGCGATCGGCCGCTGGGGCAACTGGTTCAACCAGGAGCTGTACGGCCGCGAGACCCATGTGCCGTGGGCCCTGCACATCACCTCGTCCGAGGGCGGCCGGGTGCCGGGCTACTACCACCCGACCTTCCTCTACGAGTCGCTGTGGTGCATCGGGGTCGGGTTCCTGGTCATCTGGGCCGACCGCCGCTTCAAGCTGGGCCACGGCCGGGCGTTCGCGCTGTACGTCGCCGCGTACTGCGTCGGCCGCGGCTGGATCGAGTACATGCGCGTCGACGACGCCCACCACTTCCTCGGCCTGCGGCTCAACGACTGGACCGCGATGCTCGTGTTCCTGCTCGCGGTGCTGTACATCGTGCTGTCCACGAAGAAGCGGCCGGGCCGGGAAGCGGTGGTCGAGCCGGGTGTTGCCGACGGGACGGCCGAGGCGGACGCCGCCGGTGAGTCCGGCGAGTCCGGCGCGGGCGAGACCGCCGAGTCCGGTGAGGCCGGTGACACCGCCGAGGCCGAGAAGACCGATCCGGCTCCGCGGGCGGAGTCCGCCGCGGCCGACGACGGCAGGAAGGCCGAGGCCGAGGAAGACGCCGAGGAAGACGCCGAGGCAGACGCCAAGGACGAGGCCGGGTCGGCGGCCAAGAAGAGCTGACCTGCGCGACACGACGAAGAGGGCGCCCGGAACGGACCGGGCGCCCTCTTCGCGTGCGAGCCGGCGACGGTCGCCGGCCGGGGTCAGCGCCGGTTCAGCAGGGACAGGGTCCTGCGCGCCGTCGCCACCACCGCGGCGTCGATGAAACTGCCGTCCGGGAGGGCCTGGGCGCCCTGCTCCGTGGTGGCCGCCTTGATGATCTTCTCGGCCTGTTCCAGTTCGGCGTGGGTGGGGAGGTAGGCACGTTCGATGATCGGGAGCTGACGGGGGTGGATGGCGGCGCGGCCCAGGAAGCCCATGGCGCGGCCCCGGGCGCAGGAGGCGGCGAGGCCCTTGAGGTCGCGGGTGTCCGGGTGGACCGACTGGGGCGGCGGGGCGAGGCCGGCGGCCCGTGCGGCGACCACGATCCGGGACCGCGACCAGTCGAGCCCGGTGTCGTCGTACACCCCCAGGTCGGCCTGGAGATCCGCCTCCCCGAGCGAGACGCCCCGCAGGTTCGGGTGCGCGGTGGCGATGGCGTAGGCGTGCTCGATGCCGAGGGCCGATTCCAGGAGTGCGTAGAGCGGGAGGGCCGCGGTCCGGGCCGCGACCTGGTGGATGTCACCGGGTCCTGACACCTTGGGCAGGCGCAGCCCGGCGAGGCCGGGCAGGCCCAGCAGGGCCTGGAGGTCGGCCGCGGCCCAGGGGGTGTCCAGGCCGTTGATCCGGACGTGCACGGGGACCGGCTGGGGGTGGCCGAGGAGTTCCGCGGTGGCGGCGCGGCCGCAGTCCTTGCGGTCCGGGGCGACGGCGTCCTCCAGGTCGACCACCACCACGTCCGCCCCGCTGACCAGCGCCTTGGCGACCACGTGCGGCCGGTCACCGGGAACGTACAGCCAGGTCAGCGGGAAGGGCGCGGGGGTCATACGGCGCCCTCCTCGCGCAGCGCGCGCAGCTGGGCCGGGGTCAGGCCCAGCTCGGTGAGGACCTCGTCGGTGTCGGCGCCGTGCGGCCGGCCCGTCCAGCGGATCGCGCCGGGGGTCGAGGAGAGCCGGAAGAGGACGTTCTGCATGCGCAGCGGTCCCAGTTCGGGGTCGGGGACGGTGGTGACGGTGTCCAGCGCCAGGTACTGCGGGTCCTCCATCACGTCCCGCACGTCCTGGACGGGCGCCACCGCCGCCTCCGCCTTCTCGAACTCGGCGAGCACCTCGGCGCGCGAGCGGACGGCGATCCAGTCGCCGACGGCCGCGTCGAGGACGTCGGAGTGCGCCGCCCGGTCGGCGCCGGTCGCGAACCACGGCTGGTCGATCAGGTCCGGGCGTCCGACCAGCCGCATCACGCGTTCCGCGATCGACTGGGCCGAGGTGGAGACGGCGACCCAGGTGCCGTCCGCCGTCCGGTAGGTGTTGCGCGGGGCGTTGTTCGCCGAGCGGTTGCCGGTGCGCTCCTGGACGTAGCCGAGCTGGTCGTACCAGGTGGGCTGCGGGCCGAGGACGGTGAGGATCGGTTCGATGATCGCCATGTCGACGACCTGGCCCTCGCCGGTGCGGTCCCGGGCGGCCAGCGCGGTCAGTACCGCGTACGCGGTCGCCAGAGCCGCGATGGAGTCGGCGAGCCCGAACGGCGGCAGAGTGGGCGGGGCGTCCGGATCGCCGGTGATCGCCGCGAACCCGCTCATCGCCTCGGCGAGGGTGCCGAATCCGGGGCGGTGGGCGTAGGGGCCGAACTGTCCGAAGGCGGTGACCCGGGTCAGGATCAGCCGGGGGTTCGCGGCGGAGAGCTCCTCCCAGCCGAGGTCCCATTTCTCCAGGGTGCCGGGCCGGAAGTTCTCCACGATCACGTCGGCGCCTGCGGCGAGCCGGAGCAGGGTGGCGCGGCCCCCCGGCTTGGACAGGTCCAGGGTGATGGTCCGCTTGTTGCGGCCGAGCAGCTTCCACCACAGGCCGACGCCCTGCTTGGCGGGACCGTGTCCGCGCGAGGGGTCGGGTTTGGCGGGGTGCTCGACCTTGACGACCTCGGCGCCGAAGTCACCGAGCAGGGTCGCGGCGAGGGGGCCGGCGAAGAGGGTGGCGAGGTCCAGGACGCGCAGGCCGGCGAGCGGCTGGGGCTGTGGTGTCGTAGTCATGCGGTGTACTGGGCCTCGATCTCCGGACGGTAGGGCATGGACGTGGACGCGCCTTCCCGTTGCACGGCGAGCGCGGCCGCGGCCGCCGCCCAGGACAGGGCCTCCCGGATCGGTTTCTCCTCGGCCAGGGCGACCGCGAGGGCGCCGACGAAGGTGTCGCCCGCGCCCGTGGAGTCGACGGCTCTCACCCGGGGCGCCGGGATGACCAGGGGCCCGGCGTCACGGGTGAGGTAGAGGCTGCCGGCCGCGCCCAGGGTGACGACGACCTGGGGCACCAGGCCGAGCAGGTCCGCGGCCGCGTCGCGCGGGTCGGCACGGTCGGCGAGCGCGGCGGCCTCCCGCTCGTTGGCCACCAGCAGGTCGATGTTGTCGAGGAGTTCGGAGGGCAGGGTGCGGGTGGGGGAGGGGGTGAGGATGGTCCGGACGCCGTGCCTGCGGGCGGCCTCGGCGCCGGCGACGACCGCGGGCAGCGGGATCTCCAGCTGGAGCAGGAGCGCGTCGGCGGAGGCGATGACCCCTTCGTCGCCGGGGGCGAGATGGTCGACGGTGCCGTTCGCGCCGGGGATCACCACGATCGCGTTGCCGCCCTCGTCGTCCACGACGATGTGCGCGGTGCCGGAGGGGCACTCGATCGTGCGCAGCGAGTCGGTGTCCACACCGGAGTGTTCGAGGGTCTCCCGCATCCGCACGCCGTAGGCGTCGTGGCCGACGGCGCCGATCATCGAGACGGTGGCGCCGGCGCGGGCGGCGGCGATCGCCTGGTTGGCGCCCTTGCCGCCGGGGACGGTGCGGAACTCCCGTCCGGTCACGGTCTCGCCGAGCTGCGGGGCCCTCTCGACGTACGCGACGAGGTCCATGTTCGTGCTGCCGAGTACGGCGATCTGGGTCATGGGCGGGTCGCCTCCAGGTGGGTGAGGTGGGCGAGGGTGTCGAAGTCGGTGCCGTCGAAGCCGCCGACGGAGGTGGCGAGCCGGTTCTTGAGCGGGGCCGTCCAGCGGTCGGGGAGGGCGCCGGGGTCGCCGGCGAGCAGTCCGGCGACGGAACCCGCGGTCGCGCCGTTCGAGTCGGTGTCCCAGCCGCCGCTCACCGCACGGCAGACGGATCCGGTGAAGTCGCCGTCCGCGTGGGTGAGGGCGGCGGCGATCAGCGCGGTGTTGGGGACGGCGTGCACCCAGTGGTGGGTGGGGGAGTGGGTGAGGTGGAGTTCGTCCACGACCGTCTCGAAGTCGTCGTGGGTGCCGGCCAGCCGGATCGCCCGGTCGACCGCGCGGGCCAGGCGGGACCGGGGCGGGACCACCGTCAGGCCCGCGCGCAGGCAGGCGTGCACGTCGCGGGTGCCGCCGGCGGCGGTGGCGATGACGGCCGCCGTGAACATCGCCGCGTAGACGCCGTTGGCCGTGTGGGTGAGGGTGGCGTCGCGGTGGGCCTGCTCGGCCGCGGCGGCCGGGTCGCCGGGGTTGGTCCAGCCGTGCACGTCGGCGCGGATCAGCGCGCCGATCCACTCGCGGAAGGGGTTGCGGTGGCGGGCGGTGTGCGGGGGTTCGACGCCGGTGAGGAGGTTGCGGTAGGCGATGCGCTCGGCGGTGAAGGTGCGTCCGGCGGGGAGTTCGTCGAGCCACAGGGCGGCCACGTCGGAGGTGGTGAAGCCGCGGCCGTGGCGCTGGAGCAGCAGGAGGCCGAGGAGGGGGTAGTTGAGGTCGTCGTCCTCGGGCATGCCGTCGATGTTCTCGGCGAGGGAGGTGGCCGCGGAGCGGCGGTTCCAGGGATGCGCGGCGAGCAGCGCGGCGGGGACCCCGCGGGCGGTGAAGTAGTGGTTCAGGGGCCAGTTGCCGGTGGCGCGGGCGAGTTCGCGGATCGCGTGCAGCGGGAGCTTCTCGACGGGTTTGCCGAGCAGGCATCCGACGGCCCGGCCGAGCCAGGCGGCCTGGTAGGCGCGGGGGGCGGGGGCGCTCACCCGCGCCGGAAGCGTGCCGCTGCGCCCGTCCGTGCCGCCCTGCGGCACGTCTGCCCGCGGCTGGGTGTGCGGGACGCGGCTGGGCAGCGCCCCGCCGGGGTCGCGGGGAGCCGAGCGGTCGGTCCCCGCCGGGGCGCGGCCGTACGACGGCCACTGCGGGCACAGCGCCCGGATGGCTTCGAGATCCGTCGGCTCGTCCAACCCGCTCGGCAGGTCCGCGAGTTCGTCCAGGAGGTCCTCCGCCAGGCGGCGCAGGTAGCGGGAGGCCCGGTCCGGCGAGGCGCCCGCCCGGTCCGGGGCGTCCGCGCCGCCCGCCGCCCGCCAGCGTGCCTCGACGGCGCCGGGCTCCCGGCCGTCCTGCCGGGCCTGGCGGATCTCGTGGCCCAGCAGGTCCTCAGGCTGGACCCAGGTCAGGCGGAGCAACTCGGGCCTCCGAGGCGGGCGAAGGACTCCTCGTGGGCGCGCCGGTGCGCCGTGTCGCGGGCGAAGATCTCCGCGGTCACGGCGGCGAGGGTGCGCGGCGGCTCCCACAGGTCCAGGCGGCTCGCCTCGGCGACCTGCTTCGACCATTCCTCGGGTACGGCGGAGCCCAGTGCTCCGGCGATCGCGCCCGCCATCGTCGCGATCGAGTCGCAGTCCCGGCCGTAGTTGACGGAACCGAGCACGGCGTGCCGGTAGTCGCCGCCGGCCACCAGCAACATGCCGAGGGCGACGGGGAGTTCCTCGATCGCGTGGAGGCGGGAGGGACGGCGGGCGCCGAGCGAGGGGGAGCGGTAGTCGGGGCCGACCGTGTCGTAGGGGGCGACCGCCTGCCGGAGCGGGGTGAGAGCGGACTCGAAGTCGCCGTGGCGCGCGGCCGCTTCGCAGACCGCCTCGATCGCCGCCCGCGTGCCGTCCTTCGCCAGCGACAGGCACGCGGTGACGACGGAGTCCGGTGTCGCCCCCGGAGTGGCGGCGGCCGCCACCGCCGCCGCGAAGACGCCGGCCGCCTCCCTGCCGTAGGACGACTGGTGGGCGCCCGCGACGTCCAGCGCCTCGGCGTACGCGGCCCGCGGGTTCGCCGCGTTGACCAGGCCGACCGGGGCCATGTACATCGCCGCGCCGCAGTTGACGATGTTGCCGGTGCCGGCCTCGCGGGGGTCGACGTGGCCGTAGTGCAGCCGGGCCGCCAGCCACTTCTCGGCGAGGAAGACCCGGTGCAGCAGGATGGTCTCGGCCTCCAGCTCCGGGATCCAGCGGGGGCCGGTCATCAGGTCGGGGACCAGGTGCTCGGCGATCGCGTAGGCGTCGAGGTGGTCGCGGACGCGGTCGTAGACCCGGATCAGCGCGTGGGTCATCAAGGTGTCGTCGGTGACGTGCCCGTCGCCCTTGTGGTACGGGGCGATGGGGCGGGCGGTGCGCCAGGCGTCGCCGTTCCAGGGGCCGACGACACCGTGCACGCGGCCGCCGTGGCGTTCCAGGATCTGGTCCGGGGAGTAGCCCTCGACGGGTCCGCCGAGGGCGTCGCCGACGGCGGCCCCGACGAGGGCTCCGGTGATCCGTTCGTCCAGCGAAGCTCCGGTGCTTTGTTGTGTTTTGGGCGTCATGTACCGAATCATCCCCCCGGATGGGCCGGTTGTGTGGCTTCCAGGAGTCCGGCGAGTTCCACCAGGTCGGTGCCGGTGAGCCGGGGGAGGGCGCAGCCGGAGAGGGTGCGGCAGGCGTCCCGCCAGGGCGCCGGGATCGCATCGCCGCCGCCGAGCGCGCCGGTGAGCGCACCGGCCAGGGCGGGGGCCGAGTCGGCGACCCGGGAGAGGCAGGCGGCGGCGGGGACGGCCTCGGCGATCCGGCCGCGCGCGGCGGTGGCGAGGGCGAGGGCGACCGGGACGGTCTCGGCGGCGGCGATGCCGTAGCTGTAGACGTGGTCGACGATCTGGTGTTCGAGGAGCGGTACGAGGGCGAACGCGGTGTCGGCGGTGCCGGTGAGGGCCAGCGCGTGCCGGGCGTTGCGGCCGATCTCGGTGGCCTCGGGAAGTTCGCCGAGCGCGGCCGCCACGCAGGTCTCCACCTCGGCGCCGGCCAGCGCGAGCGCGACGGCCGCCGCCATCGCGCGGGCGCCGTGCACGCCGTCGCCGTCCTGGGTGTAGCGGGCGTCGAACTCGGCGAGGTCGGCGGCGCGCCGGGGGTCGCCGGGGTGGGCGACCGCGAGCGCGCAGGCCCGGACGCAGGCGGCGTCGTCGAAGTAGTGCGGGTTGTCGTGGCCGGTGGCGGGCGGGCGCAGGCCGGTGGCGAGGTTGCCGAGGCCGGCGCGGACGGAGATCCGGGCCCGCAGCGGCAGCACCGCCGACTCGATCTCCGGGGCGCGTTCGGCCGCGGCGGCGACCTCGGAGGCGACGGCGGTCCAGGTGAGGTCGATGGCGGCGCGGGTGCGCAGCTCCCGGCTGAGGTCGGCGAGGGCGGTGTCGTCACCGGCGCGCAGGACGGCCTCCGCGGCGAAGGCCGCCCACTCGGCGTCGTCGGAGGGGCCGAGGCGCAGCGGCTCGGGAGGCTGGTTCAGGGCGATGGGGACGGGCAGGGTGGTGGTCGCGTTCTGTTCGGCGAAGGTGTCGAGTTCCCTGGTGAGGCGGCGGGTCCACTCCGGCATCCGGGCGGCGCGGTGGCGGGCGGCGGGCCAGCCGGCGGCGTCTCCCGCGGCAAGCCCCAGCAGCAGCCCCTCGATACGGCGCCGCTTCACCGCTGTCCCTCGCGGCTCTCGTCCTCCAGGGGGCTCGGGCCCGTCACACCCCAGTCCTTCGCCCAGCCGCCGGGCGACTCGGCGGCCGGAGCCGCGGCCACGGCGGGCAGGGGCTCGGCGGACGGGCCGGCCGGGAGCAGGGCGGTGCCGGGAGGTGACGCCGGCGCCACGGGGTGCGGCTCGGGCGCCGGGGCGGGGGTCACGGCGGGGTGCGGCTCGGTGAAGGGGTCCGCCGGGAGCGAGGCGGCGCCGGTGGGTGCCGCCGGGGCCGTGGGGCGGGCCCCGGCCGGCGGGAGCTGCGGTGCCGCGGGGCGGGTGCGCGCCGCGCCGGTGAGCAGGTCCGCGACCTCCAGCACGTGCTGTCCCGCCATCGAGGGGAGGCAGCTGCCGCGGGCCGGGCCGATGGCCGCGGCCCAGTCCCCGGGGATCGCCGCCGCTCCCTGGGTCGCTCCCGCCAGCGCCCCGGCCACCGCCGCGGTGGTGTCCGCGTCGCGGCCCATGTTGACGGCGGTCAGCACCGCGTCCCGGAAGTCGCCGTCCGCCGCCGCGTAGGCGCCGAAGGCCAGGGCCACCGCCTCCGGGGCCAGGTCCGTCCACGGGTAGCCGCCGATGACGACCGCCGAGCGGACCGCCCGTTCACCCCGGTGGGCGACCGAGACCGCCCGGCGCAGGGAGCGGGCCGTCCACGAGTCGTCCGGCACCACCGCCAGCGCGGCCGCCACCACCGCGGTCGGCGGTGCGCCCGCCATGGCCGCCGCCACGCCCGCGGCCACCGCCTGGCCGCCGTAGATGCCCTCGCCCTCGTGGCTCACCGAACCGTCGATCGCGACCAGCCGGGCCGCCTCGGCGGGACGGCCCGCCGCGAAGACGCCGAACGGCGCCGCCCGCATGGCCAGGCCGTCGCTCCAGGCGTGCCGGTGCTGGGCGGAGATCGGGGCGGCTAGGCCGCGGCGGAGGTTCTCCAGGGTGCCGCGCTCGCTGAAGCCGGCGCCCTTGAAGGGTCCCTCGGCGCGGTCGGCGATCCACTCGTGCCAGGCCGCTTCGACGTGCGCGGTGGTGAGGGCCGAGCCGTGGCGGGCGAGCAGCAGACCGGAGAAGATCGCGTACTCGGTGTCGTCGGTGCCGGCCGGGGTGTCGGTGACGTATCCCGTGATGCGGCCCCAGCGGGCGCGGATCTCGGAGGGCTTCATGTTCTCCGCCGGCGCCCCCAGCGCGTCGCCCACGGCCAGGCCCAGCAGTGCGCCCCGGCCCCGGTCGTGCAGGGGTGAGGGGCGCTCTTCGGGGGCGGGGACCGGCGGGGTGCAGACGATCGATGACATGGGCGGACCTCTCCGGGAGGGGTTCCGCGCCGGGGCGCGGAACCGTTTGCGGATGTGTCCCACCAACGGCGGTTGACCGCAGCCTCAAAGGCCTCACATCACCCGGTCGACATTTGTGCGGCCTATCGCACAGGTGAGCGTAGAAACGTAAAGCCGCAGGTTAGCCGAGCCTTTCCTTGCTGGCGGCGGGGAATGCCGGGGCGTACTGTTGATGTTGTCAAAAGATGGAATCAGTCCAGACTTAGCTTTGCCTCAGCTTATTCGAGGCCGTTCCAGACCTGTTTCGAGATCTTTGGGGGATCCGCATGGCCGTCATCGAGACCCAGGCGACGCTGCACGAGGCGCACCGCGACAACCACACGCACCGGGACGTGAACGGAGGATGGCTGAGGCCCGCCGTCTTCGGTGCCATGGACGGGCTCGTCTCCAACCTCGCCCTGATCACCGGTGTCGCCGGCGGAGCCGTCAGTCATCAGACCATCGTCATCACGGGGCTCGCGGGCCTGGCCGCCGGAGCCTTCTCCATGGCCGCCGGCGAGTACACCTCCGTCGCCTCCCAGCGCGAACTGGTCGAGGCGGAGCTGGACGTGGAGCGCAGGGAGCTGCGCAGGCACCCGCAGGACGAGGAGGCCGAACTGGCCGCGCTGTACGAGGCGCGGGGGGTCGAGGCGCCGCTCGCCAGGGAGGTCGCCCGGCAGCTGTCCGCCGACCCGGAGCAGGCGCTGGAGATACACGCCCGCGAGGAGCTCGGCATCGACCCCGGCGACCTGCCGTCGCCCCTGGTCGCCGCGGTGTCCTCGTTCGGCTCGTTCGCGCTCGGCGCGCTGCTGCCGGTGCTTCCGTACCTGCTCGGCGCCACCGCTCTGTGGCCCGCCCTGCTGCTCGCCTTCGTGGGGCTGTTCGGCTGCGGTGCCGTGGTGGCCAAGGTGACCGCGCGGACCTGGTGGTTCAGCGGTCTGCGGCAGCTGGCGCTCGGCGGTGCCGCGGCCGGTGTGACCTATGCCCTGGGCAGCCTGTTCGGGA
Organism: Streptomyces sp. NPDC091282; assembly: GCF_044757385.1. Classification (NCBI taxonomy): domain Bacteria; kingdom Bacillati; phylum Actinomycetota; class Actinomycetes; order Kitasatosporales; family Streptomycetaceae; genus Streptomyces; species Streptomyces sp. NPDC091282. The sequence continues at coordinate 284,894 of NZ_JBIVUX010000001.1, read as the reverse complement.
CGGCCGTAGGATAGGTGGACCGCTACTTATGCACTGGCTTGCATAAGTAGCCGTTACTCGCTGGTTTCGAATGCTTAACCACTGGGCATGAGCCGTAAGCACCGCAGGCAAGGGAGCCTGACGTGTACCTGTGGGGTGTCGGCGACGCTCACCCCCGCCCCTGCGGACCTATGGACACGGATCTGTCCGGATCGGTCCCCCATCACCTTCACCGCGTGAGCGGTACCTCGCCGTAAACCCCTACGGCGTCCGCATGTTGGAACGATGTATCCAGTTCCCGAGAACCGCTTCATCATGTAACCTGCGTGAAATTTCGCTACAAAAACGCAGAGGGCCAGCGTCGTCCCTCGGCACCTGCTATATGCCACTGACGACGACGGGAGAGCCGATGCGTACGCCGCGCCAGCCGTCCCAGCACTCCACGAATGGCCTGAACTGGTCGTTCATGGATGCTCGCCCTGCTGCGCAGGGTATGTACGACCCCCGCGACGAGCACGACGCCTGCGGCGTCGGCTTCGTGGCCACCCTCACCGGCGAGGCGAGCCACGCGCTGGTCGAGCAGGCGCTCACGGTTCTGCGCAACCTGGAGCACCGCGGCGCGACCGGCTCCGAGCCGGACTCCGGCGACGGTGCGGGCCTGCTCTCCCAGGTGCCCGACGCCTTCTTCCGCGAGGTGGCCGGATTCGAGCTGCCGGCGGCCGGTTCCTACGCCGTCGGAATCGCCTTCCTGCCCGAGGACGACACCGAGGACGCCGTCTCACGGATCGAGACGATCGCGGCGGAGGAGGGCCTGACCGTCCTCGGCTGGCGCGAGGTCCCGGTCGCCCCGGGCCTGCTCGGCGCCACCGCCCGCTCCACCATGCCGGTCTTCCGGCAGGTCTTCGTCACCGACCACGCCAGCGAGGGCATCGCGCTGGACCGCAGGGCGTTCGTGCTGCGCAAGCGCGCCGAGCGCGAGGCGGGCGTCTACTTCCCGTCGCTGTCCGCCCGGACGATCGTCTACAAGGGCATGCTGACCACCGGCCAGCTGGAGCCCTTCTTCCCGGACCTGTCCGACCGTCGCTTCGCATCCGCGATCGCGCTCGTGCACTCCCGGTTCTCCACGAACACCTTCCCGTCGTGGCCGCTCGCCCACCCCTACCGGTTCGTCGCGCACAACGGTGAGATCAACACCGTCAAGGGCAACCGCAACTGGATGCGGGCCCGCGAGTCGCAGCTCGTCTCCGACCTGTTCGGCCCCCAGGAGAAGCTGGACCGGGTCTTCCCGATCTGCACGCCCGACGCCTCCGACTCGGCCTCCTTCGACGAGGTGCTGGAACTCCTGCACCTCGGCGGGCGCTCGCTGCCGCACTCCGTGCTGATGATGATCCCGGAGGCGTGGGAGAACCACGACTCCATGGACCCGGCCCGGCGCGCCTTCTACGGCTACCACTCCACGATGATGGAGCCCTGGGACGGCCCCGCCTGCGTCACCTTCACCGACGGCTCCCAGGTCGGCGCCGTTCTCGACCGCAACGGTCTGCGGCCCGGACGCTACTGGGTCACCGACGACGGCCTGGTCGTCCTCGGCTCCGAGGTCGGCGTCCTGGACATCGACCCCGCCAAGGTGGTCCGCAAGGGCCGGCTGCAGCCCGGCCGGATGTTCCTCGTCGACACCGTCGAGCACCGCATCATCGAGGACGACGAGATCAAGGCCGGCCTCGCCGCCGCCCAGCCCTACGAGGAGTGGCTGGAAGCCGGCGAGATCGAGCTGGGCGACCTGCCCGAGCGCGAGCACATCGTGCACACCCACGCCTCGGTCACCCGCCGCCAGCAGACCTTCGGCTACACCGAGGAGGAGCTGCGCGTCCTCCTGGCGCCCATGGCCAAGGCCGGCGCCGAGCCGATCGGCTCCATGGGCACCGACTCGCCCATCGCCGCGCTGAGCGAGCGCCCGCGCCTGCTCTTCGACTACTTCACCCAGCTGTTCGCGCAGGTCACCAACCCGCCGCTGGACGCGATCCGGGAAGAGCTCGTCACCTCGCTGCGCTCCTCCCTCGGCCCGGCCGGCAACCTGCTCGACCCGAACGCCGCCTCCTGCCGCTCGGTCGTGCTGCCCTTCCCGGTGATCGACAACGACGAGCTGGCCAAGCTCATCCACATCAACGCCGACGGCGACATGCCCGGCTTCAAGGCCGCGACCCTGTCCGGCCTGTACCGGGTCTCCGGCGGCGGCGACTCGCTCGCCGCGCGGATCGAGGAGATCTGCGCCGAGGCCGACGCGGCCATCGGCAACGGCGCCCGGCTGATCGTCCTGTCGGACCGGCACTCGGACGCCGAGCACGCCCCGATCCCCTCGCTGCTGCTCACCGCGGCCGTCCACCACCACCTCATCCGCACCAAGCAGCGCACCCACGTGGGCCTGCTCGTCGAGGCCGGTGACGTCCGCGAGGTCCACCACGTGGCCCTGCTGATCGGGTTCGGCGCCGCCGCCGTCAACCCGTACCTGGCCATGGAGTCCGTCGAGGACCTGACCCGCGCGGGCACCTTCCTGCCGGGCATGGAGTCCGAGCAGGCCATCCGCAACCTGATCTACGCCCTCGGCAAGGGCGTCCTGAAGGTCATGTCCAAGATGGGCATCTCCACCGTCGCCTCCTACCGCGGCGCTCAGGTCTTCGAGGCCGTCGGCCTCGACACCGCCTTCGTCGAGAAGTACTTCAACGGCACCGCAACCAAGATCGGCGGCGTCGGCATCGACGTCATCGCCAAGGAGGTGGCCGCCCGCCACGCCAAGGCCTACCCGGCCTCCGGCATCGCGCCGGCCCACCGCACCCTGGACATAGGCGGCGAGTACCAGTGGCGCCGCGAGGGCGAGCCGCACCTGTTCGACCCGGAGACGGTCTTCCGCCTCCAGCACTCGACCCGCGCCAACCGCTACGACATCTTCAAGAAGTACACGGACCGCGTGAACGAGCAGTCCGAGCGGCTGATGACGCTCCGCGGCCTCTTCGGCTTCACGAGCGACCGCCCGTCGATCCCCGTCGACGAGGTCGAGCCGGTCTCCGAGATCGTCAAGCGGTTCTCCACCGGTGCCATGTCCTACGGCTCCATCTCGCGCGAGGCCCACGAGACCCTCGCCATCGCCATGAACCAGCTGGGCGGCAAGTCCAACACCGGCGAGGGCGGCGAGGACCCGGAGCGGCTGTACGACCCGGCCCGGCGCAGCGCCATCAAGCAGGTCGCCTCCGGCCGCTTCGGCGTGACCTCCGAGTACCTGGTCAACGCCGACGACATCCAGATCAAGATGGCCCAGGGCGCCAAGCCCGGCGAGGGCGGCCAGCTGCCCGGCCACAAGGTCTACCCGTGGGTCGCCAAGACCCGGCACTCCACCCCGGGCGTCGGCCTCATCTCGCCGCCGCCGCACCACGACATCTACTCCATCGAGGACCTGGCCCAGCTGATCCACGACCTCAAGAACGCGAATCCGCAGGCGCGGATCCACGTCAAGCTGGTCTCGGAGGTCGGCGTCGGCACGGTCGCCGCGGGCGTCTCCAAGGCCCACGCGGACGTCGTGCTCATCTCCGGCCACGACGGCGGCACCGGCGCCTCGCCGCTGACGTCGCTGAAGCACGCCGGCGGTCCCTGGGAGCTGGGCCTCGCCGAGACCCAGCAGACCCTGCTCCTCAACGGCCTGCGGGACCGGATCGTGGTGCAGACCGACGGCCAGCTGAAGACCGGCCGGGACGTCGTGATCGCCGCGCTGCTCGGCGCCGAGGAGTTCGGTTTCGCCACCGCGCCGCTCGTCGTCTCCGGCTGCATCATGATGCGCGTCTGCCACCTCGACACCTGTCCGGTCGGCGTCGCCACCCAGAACCCGGTGCTGCGCGACCGCTTCTCCGGCAAGGCCGAGTACATCGTGAACTTCTTCCGGTTCATCGCCGAGGAGGTCCGCGAGATCCTCGCCGAGCTGGGCTTCCGCTCCATCGAGGAGGCCGTCGGCCACGCCGAGACGCTCGACGTCACCCGTGCCGTGAACCACTGGAAGGCGCAGGGCCTGGACCTGACCCCGCTCTTCCACGTGCCCGAGCTGCCCGAGGGCGCCGCCCTGCACCGGACCGTCGCCCAGGACCACGGCCTGGAGAAGGCCCTGGACAACGAGCTGATCAAGCTCGCCTCGGACGCCCTGGCCGCCTCCAGCGCCACCGACGCCCAGCCGGTGCGCGCCCAGATCAAGGTCCGCAACATCAACCGGACGGTCGGCACCATGCTCGGCCACGAGGTGACGAAGAAGTTCGGCGGCGCCGGTCTGCCCGACGACACCATCGACATCACCTTCACGGGCTCGGCCGGCCAGTCCTTCGGCGCGTTCCTGCCGCGCGGTGTCACCCTCCGCCTGGAGGGCGACGCCAACGACTACGTCGGCAAGGGCCTGTCCGGCGGCCGGATCATCGTGCGGCCCGACCGCGAAGCCGACCACCTCGCCGAGTACTCCACGATCGCCGGGAACACCATCGCCTACGGCGCGACCGGCGGCGAGCTGTTCCTGCGCGGCCGGACCGGCGAGCGGTTCTGCGTCCGCAACTCCGGTGCGCTGGTGGTCTCCGAGGGCGTCGGCGACCACGGCTGCGAGTACATGACCGGCGGCCACGCGGTGGTTCTCGGCGAGACGGGCCGCAACTTCGCGGCCGGCATGTCCGGCGGCATCGCCTACGTCATCGACCTCGACCGGGACAACGTCAACGTGGGCAACGTGGACGCCGTCGAGGCCCTGGACGACGCGGACCGGCAGTGGCTGCACGACGTGGTGCGCCGGCACGCCGAGGAGACCGGCTCCACCGTCGCCGAGAAGCTGATCGCCGACTGGGACGCGGCCGCCCGGCGGTTCAGCAAGATCATCCCCAGCACGTACAAGGCAGTGCTCGCCGCCAAGGACGCCGCCGAGCGAGCGGGTCTCTCCGAGACCGAGATCACCGAGAAGATGATGGAGGCGGCGACCAATGGCTGACCCGAAGGGCTTCCTGAACCACGGCCGTGAGGTCGCCCGGACCCGTCCCGTCACCGAGCGCGTCCAGGACTGGAACGAGGTCTACGTCCCCGGCTCGCTGCTGCCGATCATCAGCAAGCAGGCCAGCCGGTGCATGGACTGCGGCATCCCGTTCTGCCACAACGGCTGTCCGCTCGGGAACCTGATCCCCGAGTGGAACGACTTCGCCTACCGCGAGGACTGGACGGCCGCCTCCGAGCGCCTGCACGCCACCAACAACTTCCCGGAGTTCACCGGCCGGCTGTGCCCGGCGCCGTGCGAGTCGGCGTGCGTGCTCGGCATCAACCAGCCGGCCGTCACCATCAAGAACGTCGAGGTCTCGATCATCGACAAGGCGTGGGACGCGGGCACCGTCGCCCCGCAGGCCCCCGAGCGCCTGTCCGGCAAGACCGTCGCCGTGATCGGCTCGGGCCCGGCGGGCCTCGCCGCCGCCCAGCAGCTGACCCGGGCCGGCCACACGGTCGCCGTCTACGAGCGCGCCGACCGCGTCGGCGGCCTGCTCCGCTACGGCATCCCCGAGTTCAAGATGGAGAAGCGGCACATCAACCGGCGTATCGAGCAGATGCGCGCGGAGGGCACCCGCTTCCGCACCGGCGTCGAGATCGGCGTCGACCTCAAGGCGACCGACCTGAGGAAGCGGTACGACGCGGTCGTGATCGCCGCCGGTGCCACGACCGCCCGTGACCTGCCGGTCCCCGGGCGGGAGCTGAACGGCGTCCACCAGGCGATGGAGTACCTGCCGCTGTCCAACAAGGTCCAGGAGGGCGACTACGTGGTCTCGCCCATCTCGGCCGAGGGCAAGCACGTCGTCGTCATCGGCGGCGGCGACACCGGCGCCGACTGCGTGGGCACCGCCCACCGCCAGGGCGCGGCCTCGGTCACCCAGCTGGAGATCATGCCCCGGCCGGGCGAGGACCGCGCGCCGCACCAGCCGTGGCCGACCTTCCCGATGCTCTACAAGGTCACCTCGGCGCACGAGGAGGGCGGCGAGCGGGTCTACGCCGTCTCCACCACCCACTTCGAGGGCGACGAGGACGGCAACGTCCAGTGGCTGCACCTGACCGAGGTGGAGTTCATCGACGGCAAGCTGACCCCGACGCCGGGCACCGAGCGCCGGATCCCGGCCCAGCTGGTCACCCTCGCCATGGGCTTCACCGGCACCGACCGGGCCAACGGCCTGGTCGAGCAGTTCGGTCTCGACCTCGACGAGCGCGGCAACGTCGCCCGCGACGCCGACTTCCAGACCAACGTGCCCGGCGTCTTCGTCGCCGGTGACGCGGGCCGCGGCCAGTCCCTGATCGTCTGGGCGATCGCGGAGGGCCGCTCGGCCGCCAAGGGCGTCGACCGCTTCCTGACCGGAGCGAGCGACCTCCCGGCCCCGATCCGCCCGACGGACCGCTCCCTGCTGGTCTGACCCACCCGAAGAGACTCCCGTACAAAGGCGTACGGAACAGTGACGGCGCCTGCCCCACAGTCCCCGACCGGACGAATGGGCAGGCGCCGCCGCATTTCCGCGGTCGAGTAGCCTCGGCCTCCTGAACCAGGGCGAGGGGGAGCAGGGCATGGCCGCGATCAGTCTCAGCAAGGTGGAGGAGACCGCGCCCGCGCTGGTCGGCGCCTACCGCTCCGCCGGGATCTCCCTCACCAAGCACGGACTCGACGGGCTGCGTGCCGCCGTGTACCTCGTCGTCGACTACTCCGGTTCCATGAAGCCGTACTACGACGACGGCAGCGTGCAGGCCCTCGCCGACCGGGTCCTCGGGCTCTCCGCGCACCTGGACGACGACGGCCGGGTGCCCGTGGTCTTCTTCTCCACCGACGTCGACGCGGTCGCCGACATCGAACTCGCCGCGCACCAGGGCCGGATCGGGAAGATCGCGGCCGGGCTCGGGCACATGGGGAAGACCAGCTACCACCTGGCCATGGACGCCGTCATCGACCACTACCTGGACAGCGGCGCCACCGAACCCGCCCTGGTCGTCTTCCAGACCGACGGCGGCCCGGTGAGCAAGCCCGCCGCCGAACGCTATCTGTGCAAGGCGGCCCGGCTGCCGCTGTTCTGGCAGTTCGTCGGCTTCGGCGATCCGCACAGCAGACAGTTCGACTTCCTGCGCAAGCTCGACGAACTGGCGGTGCCGGGAAAGCGCGTGGTGGACAACGCGGGTTTCTTCCACGCCGGTTCGGACCCGGGGAAGGTCCCGGACGGCGAGCTGTGCGACCGTCTCGTCGCGGAGTTCCCGCAGTGGCTGGCGGCGGCGCGGTCGGCCGGCATCGTGCGGGGCGGCTGAGCCCGGACCGGCCCGGCTGACTTTACGTCGCCCCGTTGGCTGTAGCGCTCCGGCGTGCCACCCTGAGGGGTGATCCGGCGGGGAGGCGACGCGACGTATGGACGACGCGGCACGAACGGTGAACGGCTCGGTACGGGTGGGAAGTTCGGCCGACAGGGCGAACCCGCCGGGCAACGGCGAGCGGCTCGCGGACTGGGCCGACGGACGGCTCGGGATATACGGCCTGGCCAAGGCCAACATGCGCAAGGTGTTCCCGGACCACTGGTCCTTCATGCTCGGTGAGGTCTGCCTCTACAGCTTCCTCATCCTGATCCTCACGGGCATCTACCTCACCCTGTTCTTCGAGCCCAGCGGCGCCGAGGTCGTCTACCACGGCTCCTACGAGCCGATGAACGGCATCATCATGACCAAGGCGTACGAGTCGACGCTGCACATCAGCTTCGACGTGCGCGGCGGACTGCTGATCCGGCAGATCCACCACTGGGCGGCGCTGGTCTTCGTCGCCGGCATGCTCGTCCACATGATGCGGGTGTTCTTCACCGGCGCCTTCCGCAAGCCGCGCGAGGTCAACTGGCTGTTCGGCTGGACGCTGCTGTTCCTCGCCATCCTCACGGGCCTGACCGGCTACTCGCTCCCGGACGACCTGCTCTCCGGCACCGGCGTCCGGTTCGCCGACGGCGCGATCCTGTCGATCCCGATCGTCGGCTCGTACATCTCGTTCTTCCTGTTCGGCGGCGAGTTCCCGGGCCACGACATCATCTCCCGGTTCTTCCCGATCCACGTCCTGCTGCTGCCCGGGATCATGCTGGGCCTGGTGGTGGCCCACCTGATCCTGGTCTTCTACCACAAGCACACCCAGTACCCCGGGCCCGGACACGACCAGAAGAGCGTCGTCGGCATGCCGTTCCTGCCGGTCTACATGGCCAAGGCCGGCGGCTTCTTCTTCCTCACCTTCGGCATCCTCGCGATCATCGGCGCCGTCGCCACCATCAACCCGGTGTGGGCCTTCGGGCCCTACCGGCCGGACCTGGTGACCACCGGCGCGCAGCCCGACTGGTACCTCGGCTTCTCCGAGGGCCTGATCCGTGTCATGCCCGGCTGGGAGATCAACGCCTGGGGCCACACCCTGGAACTGGGCGTCTTCATCCCCTTCTCGGTCTTCCCGCTCTTCCTGCTGGCCATCGGCGTCTACCCGTTCATCGAGGCGTGGATCACCGGCGACAGACGCGAGCACCACATCCTCGACCGGCCGCGCAACACCCCCGTCCGCACCGGCCTCGGCGTGGCCTGGCTCAGCGTGTACTTCGTGCTGCTGATCGGCGGCGGCAACGACGTCGTCGCCACCCATCTCCACCTCTCCATCAACGCGATCACCTGGTTCGTCCGGATCTCCGTCTTCGTCGTGCCCGTCCTCGCCTTCGTCACCACCAAACGGATCTGCCTCGGCCTGCAGCGCCGGGACCGCGACAAGGTGCTGCACGGCAGGGAGACCGGCCTCATCAAGCTGCTGCCGCACGGCGAGTACATCGAGGTCCACGAACCCCTCAGCCAGGGCAGCCTGTTCGTCCTCACCCAGCACGAGCAGAACCCGCCGTACGAGATCGGCCCGCAGGAGGACGCGAACGGGGTGCGCCGCAAGGTCACCCTCCTCCAGCGGATGCGCGCGAGCCTGGCCAAGGGCATGTACGGCCCGGACACCCACATCCCGAAGCCGACGCGGGAGGAGTACAAGGAGCTCACGAGCGGGGACCACCACTAGCGCGGCCCCCGGCTCGGCCACCGCCTCCCAGGACGTCCGCCCGGCACTCCCGCGGCGTCCCCCAGGCCCCCCGCAGCGCCCGCGCCTTCGTCAGCCACAACGACAGGTCGTACTCCGCGGTGTAGCCGATCGCCCCGTGCAGGTGCAGCGCGGCCCGCGCACTCGCGTACGCCGCCTCGCACGCCGTCAGCTTCGCCGCGGCCACGTCCCGCGCGGTCATCGTGACCGCCGCCCCGAGGACCATCGGCCGGGCGAACTCCAGCGCGATCTTCACGTCGGCCAGCCGGTGCTTCACCGCCTGGAACGACCCGACGGGCACGCCGAACTGGGTCCGCTGCCCGACGTACGCCACCGTCGTGTCGAGCAGCGCCAGTCCGACCCCCAGCGCCTGCGCGGCCGTCGCCAGCCGGGCCCAGGTCCCCGCCAGGGCCCACGGCGGGTCCGCGCGCAGCAGCTCGCCGACCGGCAGCAGCGGGGCGAGCCGGCGGGCCGGGTCCAGGGACCTGCGTACCGCCCCGGCGCCGGTGGACAGCCGCATGCCCTCCGGCGCCGCCGCGAGCCGTACGTCGGCCGCGTCCCCGTCCAGCGCGGGTCCGTACCCGTGCTGCTCGAACGCCACCGTCGCCACCGTCCCGCCCGAGGCGATCCCGGGCAGGAACCGCCGGGCGAGGCCCGCGCCGTCGTCGAGCAGCACCGCGGCCGCCACCGTCTCCGCCAGCGGCCCCGGCACCGCGAACCGCCCCAGCTCGACGAAGGCCAGGGCGAGTTCGACGGGCCGGTGGCCCGCCCCGCCGTATTCCTCCGGCACCGCGAGCCCGAACACCCCGGCCGCGCCGAGCCGGCTCCACAGCGCCCGCCCGCCCGTCCGCTCGCCGCGGCTCCAGTCGCGTACCACCGCCGGGGTGTCCGCCGCCGTCAGCAGCCCGCGCAGGGCGCCGGCGAAGTCCCGCTGCTCGGTGTCGAGGCGGAAGCGCATGTCAACGGCGTCCCTTCGGCAGGCCGAGCAGCCGCTCGGCGATGATGTCCCGCTGGATCTCGTTGGTGCCCGCGTAGACGGGCCCGGCGAGGGAGAAGACGTATCCCTCGGACCACGGGGTGTCCGCCGACTCGCCCTCCGCGCCGAGCAGGTCCAGCGCCGTCTCGTGCAGCGCCAGGTCCAGCTCGGACCAGAACACCTTGTTCAGGCTGGACTCCGGGCCGAGTTCCTCGCCGTCCAGGAAGCGGGCGGCGGCCGCGTAGGTGAAGAGCTGGTAGGCGCGGGCACCGACGACGGCGTCGGCCACCGCGGCCGCGGCCGCCTCCGGTTCGCCGCGCGCCCGCCACAGGTCTTGCAGCCGGTCGGCGGCGGCCAGGAACCGGCCGGGGGACCGCAGCGTCAGCCCCCGTTCGTTGGCGGCCGTCGACATCGCGATCCGCCAGCCCTGGCCGGGGCGGCCGAGCACGTCCTCGTCGGGGACGAACACCTCGTCCAGGAACAGCTCCGCGAACGCCGGTTTCCCGTCGAGGCGGCCGATCGGACGGACCGTCACCCCCGGGGCGCGCAGGTCGAACATCAGGTAGGTGAGCCCCTGATGACGCTTCGGCGCGTCGGGATCGCTGCGGAACAGGCCGAACGCGCGGTCCGCGAACGCGGCCCGCGACGACCAGGTCTTGAGGCCGCTCAGCAGCCAGCCGCCGTCCGTGCGCACCGCCCTGGAGGTGAGGGAGGCCAGGTCGGAACCGGCTTCGGGCTCGGACCAGGCCTGCGCCCAGACCACCTCGCCGGTGGCCATCGGCGGCAGCACCCGCGCCCGCTGCTCCTCGGTGCCGTGGGCGAAGAGGACCGGTGCGAGCAGGCTGACGCCGTTCTGCCCGACCCGGCCCGGCGCGCCCGCCGCGTGGTACTCCTCCTCGAAGACCAGCCAGCGGACCAGCCCCGCGTCCCGGCCGCCGTACCGCTCCGGCCAGTTCACCACCGACCAGCGGTCCGCGGCCAGTTCGGCCTCCCAGGCGCGGTGCGCCGCGAAGCCCTCCGCGGTCTCCAGGGAGGGCGGCGCGGGGTCGGGCACGTGCCGCGCGAGCCAGGCGCGGGCCTCGGCGCGGAACTCCTCGTCGGCCGGGGTGTGGGTGAGGTCCACGGTCGCCGTCACCATCCTTCCCTAACAAGTGTTTGGTAGGTTAGCGTGGGCCCATGACAGGCGTCGAGAGTCCGGAGTACGTGCCCGCGCACGGGCTGCTGACGGGGCGCACCGCCGTCGTGACCGCGGCGGCCGGGGCCGGGATCGGCGGTGCCACCGCGCGCCGCTTCCTGGAGGAGGGCGCGCGCGTCCTGATCAGCGACGCGCACGCGCGCCGCCTGAAGGAGTACGAGGCCGAACTGTCCGTCACGCATCCGGGCGCGGTCACCGCCGTGCCCTGCGACGTGACCGACGAACGGCAGGTGCGCGCCCTGTTCGAGACCGCCGTACGGGACCACGGCCGGCTCGACATCGTCGTCAACAACGCCGGACTGGGCGGCACTTCGGCCCTGGTCGACATGGACGACGCACAGTGGTCGAAAGTCCTGGACGTCACGCTCAACGGCACCTTCCGCTGCCTGCGCGCCGCCCTGCGGCACTTCCGCGACAGCGGCCGAGGCGGCGTCGTCGTCAACAACTCCTCCGTCGTCGGCTGGCGCGCCCAGGCCGGACAGGCCCACTATGCCGCCGCCAAGGCCGGCGTGATGGCACTGACCCGGTGCGCGGCGGTCGAGGCGGCCGCGTACGGCGTGCGGGTCAACGCCGTGGCGCCCAGCCTCGCCATGCACCCGCACCTGGTGAAGGTGACCTCCGCCGGCCTGCTCGCGGAGCTGACCGCGCGCGAGGCCTTCGGGCGGTACGCCGAGCCCTGGGAGGTGGCCAACACGATCGTCTTCCTGGCGTCCGGCTACTCCTCGTACCTCACCGGAGAGGTCGTCTCCGTCAGCAGCCAGCACCCGTAGGACCAGAATGGACCCGTGCCGACCAAGAAGAAGCCCCAGGTGACCGCCGCCCCCGCCCGGCGCCGCGAACTCCTCGAGACCGCCGCCGAGGTCTTCGCCGAACAGGGCTACAACGCCACCACCGTGCGCAAGATCGCGGACCACGCGGGCATGCTCGCGGGCAGCCTCTACTACCACTTCGACTCCAAGGAATCGATGCTGGAGGAGATCCTGCGGACCTTCCTCGACGAGCTGTGGGACGGCTACGACACCGTCCTGGACGCCGGGCTCGGTCCCCGCGAGACCCTCGAAGCCCTGGTCACCGAGTCCTTCCGGGAGATCGACCGGCACCGCGCCGCCGTGGCGATCTACCAGAAGGAGAGCAGACAGCTGGTCGCGCAGGAGAGGTTCGCCTTCCTCGCCGAGTCCCAGCGCAAGTTCGAGAAGGCGTGGCTGGCCACGCTGGAGCACGGGGTCGCCGCGCGCGTCTTCCGCGCCGACCTCGACGTCCGCCTCACCTACCGGTTCGTGCGCGACACCGTGTGGGTCGCCGCCTCCTGGTACCGGCCCGGCGGACAGCACAGCCCGGAGGAGATCGCCCGGCAGTACCTGTCCATGGTCCTGGACGGGATCGCCGTCCGCACATAGCCCACCCATTCGCTGAAAGCCCCTTTCTGCCGAGGGAGTCGCCGATATGGCCGAGGCCTACATAGTCGAAGCGGTCCGCACACCCGTCGGGCGCCGCCGGGGCGGACTGAGCGGGGTCCACCCGGCCGACCTCGGCGCCCATGTGCTGACCGCGCTGGTCGAGCGGTCGGGCATCGACCCGGCCGCCGTCGAGGACGTCGTCTTCGGCTGCCTCGACGCGGTCGGACCGCAGGCCGGTGACATCGCCCGCACCTGCTGGCTGGCGGCCGGACTGCCCGAGGAGGTGCCGGGCGTCACCGTCGACCGGCAGTGCGGTTCCTCGCAGCAGGCCGTGCACTTCGCCGCGCAGGCCGTGCTCTCCGGCACCCAGGACCTGGTGGTCGCCGGCGGTGTCCAGAACATGTCCCAGATCCCGATCGCCTTCGCCTCCCGGCAGGCCGCCGAGCCGCTCGGGCTCACCGAGGGCCCCTTCCTCGGCAGCGAGGGCTGGCGCGCCCGGTACGGCCGGCAGCCCGTCAACCAGTTCGCCGGCGCCGAGATGATCGCCGCCACGTGGGGCATCAGCCGCCGCGACCAGGAGGAGTTCGCCCTGAACTCCCACCGCAGGGCGCTGCGCGCCATCGACGAGGGCCGCTTCGAACGCGAGATCGTGCCCTACCGCTCGGTCGCCGTGGACGAGGGCCCGCGCCGCGACACCTCCCTGGAGAAGATGGCCGCCCTGAACCCCGTCGTCGACGGCGGCACCATCACCGCCGCCTGCTCCTCCCAGGTCTCCGACGGCGCCGCCGCGCTGCTGCTCGCCTCCGAACGGGCCGTCCGCGCCCACGGACTGCGCCCCCGCGCCCGCGTCCACCACCTCTCCGCCCGCGGCGAGGACCCCATCCGGATGCTGTCCGCGCCCATCCCGGCCACCGCGCACGCCCTGAAGAGGACCGGCCTCACCATCGACGCCGTCGACCTCGTCGAGATCAACGAGGCCTTCGCCCCGGTCGTCCTCGCCTGGCTCAAGGAGACCGGCGCCGACCCCGCCAGGGTCAACGTCAACGGCGGCGCGATCGCCCTCGGCCACCCGCTCGGCGCCACCGGCGTCCGGCTGATGACCACCCTCCTGCACGAACTGGAGCGCACCGGCGGCCGGTTCGGACTCCAGACGATGTGCGAGGGCGGCGGCCAGGCGAACGTGACGATCATCGAACGGCTCTGAGGCCCGTCAGCTCCCGCACCACCTCGTCCGCCTCCTCCATGACACGCGCCACCAGCTCCGCGCACGACGGCAGGTCGTCGATCACCCCGGCGACCTGCCCGGACGCCATCACCCCGAGGTCCGTGCGGCCGTCCACCATCGCCGATCTGAGCAGCATCGGGGTGTTGGCGGCGAGCAGCAGCTGGCTCCAGGAGAGGTCCTTGCCGTGCCGCAGGGCGAGTCCGTCGCGGGTCAGCTGCCGCCAGGTCAGGCCGGAGAGGCGGCGGAAGACGGCCGCGTGGCGGACGGCCCGCAGCAGTCGCCGCGTCCGGCCGGTGTTCTCCAGGGAGTCGACCAGCGGGGTGCGCAGCATCCGGTGCGGCAGGCCGTCCACCGCCCTGGTCACCGTGACGTCCTTGACCGTCGCCGCCAGATACCTCGCCTTCACCGCGTCCGGCACCGTCGAGTCCGAGGTGAGCAGGAACCGGGTGCCCATCGCCACCCCCGCCGCCCCGTAGGCCAGCGCCGCCACCAGCCCCCGCCCGTCGAAGAACCCTCCGGCGGCCACCACCGGTATCCGCACCGCGTCCACCACCTGCGGCAGCAGCACGCTCGTCGCCACCTCGCCGGTGTGGCCGCCGCCCTCACCGCCCTGCACGATCACCGCGTCCGCGCCCCAGGCCGCGACCTTCTCGGCGTGCCGCCGCGCCCCCACGGAGGGGATCACCAGCACGCCCGCCGCCTTCAGTTCGGCGATCAGCCCGGGGGAGGGGGCGAGCGCGAAGGACGCCACCCGCACACCCCCGTCGACGATCAGCCGCACCCGGTCGCCGGCGTCGGCCGCGTCCGCCCGCAGGTTCACCCCGAACGGGGCGTCCGTACGGCACCGCACCTCGGCGATCGCGGCCCGCAACTGGTCGAGGGTCATCGTGGCGGAGGCCAGGATGCCCAGGGCGCCGGCGTTGGCCGCCGCGGAGACCAGGCGGGGGCCCGCCACCCAGCCCATCCCCGTCTGCACCACCGGATGCCGGACCCCGACCAGCCGGGTGAGCGCGGTCTCCATCAGCCCGCGACCTCCTTCGCCCGCGTGCCGGCCGGATCCAGCACCTCGCGGAGCAGCCGCAGCTCCTCCGCGTCCGGTTCCCGGGTGCGCGGCACCTCGTCAGGAACGGCGAGCGCGAAGCCGGTGGCCTCCCGCACCTGATCGACGGTCACCCCCGGATGGAGCGCGGCCAGCCGCATCGAGCGGTCCGGCGTCTCGAAGTCGAGGACGCCGAGGTCGGTGACGACCCGCGGGATGCGGTGGAAGCGCTCCGTGCCCGGGTGCCGGGCCACCCGGTCGTACCCCACCCCGCACACCATGTCGACCTTGGCCACGAACACCCGCCGCGAGTGCTTCGGCACCCAGTAACTGGTCGGGTTGTTCAGCGTGTTCAGGGGCGCTCCGCGCACCCCGAGCAGTTGGCGGCGGGGCCGGGACCAGTCGCCGATGGCCGAGATGTTCTGGTTGCCGAACCGGTCGAGCTGGCTGGCGCCCATCATCACGTGCCGGCGGCCCCCGGCGACCAGCGCGAGGTGCTGGCGGTAGGGCAGCCAGCCCTCGGGGGTGCCGTCCGGACCGACCAGCAGCGCCTCGCCGTCGGTCAGCAGCAGGTCGGGCGCGAAGGTGAGCCGGGCCAGCCGGGCGCCCAGGGAGGGGATCAGTCCCATCGGACTGGCCAGGATCTCGCCGGAGCCGCGCCAGGCCTCGGCGCAGGCGATGACGCAGTAGTCGGCACGCAGAACGTCCATCAGCCCCGCTCCTCACGCCAGTCGCGCACCGCGGACCGGTAGGCCTGCTCGTCCCCGGACAGGAACCGCTCGGCGAACTCCGGCCACGGGGTCCTCGCGTACAGCCGCTGGAAGTCCTCGTCCCGCCCGTGGTCGGGCGCGCAGGAGGTGAAGTGCGCACCGCCCGGCGCCTCCACCACCCCCGTCACGTACAGCCGCTTCAGCAGCAGCGACTGGACGGCCGCGGCCTTCGTCAGCTCGGCCGTGTCCACGATCTGCTCGCAGGAGACGTAGGCGGTGTCCGCCGCCGCGCAGAACAGGTCGTCGAAGTACGGGTCCGGGCCCAGATACTGCCCGTTGCCCAGCCGGTCGGCGCGGTTGACGTGGACCAGGGCCGCGTCCAGGCGCAGGGCCGGCATCGCCACGAGCGTCTCCCCGTCGTCGTACGGCGACGTCACCGTCCGCAGGCCCGGGTTGACCCGCATGACGTCCGAGCCGAGCCCCGCGCGCACCGGCAGGAACGGCAGCCGGTCGGCGGCCGCGCGCAGGCCCCACATGAACATGCCCTCGTCCACCTCCGCCAGCTCGAAGGCCCCGCGCTCGCGTGCCGCCCGGTAGTGCGGTTCCAGCGGGACGGAGTCGAGGGTCACGAAGGCCGTCACCAGCTTGCGGATCCGGCCGGCCGCCGCCAGCATCCCGACGTCCGGGCCGCCGTAGGAGACCACCGTCAGGTCGTCGATCCCGCTCCGCAGCACCGCCCTGACCAGGGCCATCGGCTTGCGCCGCGCACCCCACCCGCCGATGCCCACGGTCATGCCGCTGGCCAGCCGGGAGACGGCCTCGTCGGCGGTCATCGTCTTGTCAGTCACTGCCCGCACCCTCCTTCCCGAAGGTGTCACGGACCCGGTCGGCCACCCCGCTGAGGGCGGCCTCGAAGGTGAAGCCCTGTTCCAGCCGGTAGCTGCGCCGCACGTCGACGGGGTCGATGCCGTTGATGGCTGCCTTGGCCAGGCGCAGCAGCCGGCCGTCCTTCGCGGCGATCTCCCGCGCCAGGTCCAGCGCCGCCTCGGGCAGTGCGCCGCGCGGCACCACCCGCCACACCGAGCCGTGCGCGTGCAACTGCGCCGCGGTCGCCGTGCGCGAGGTGTAGTACAGCGTCCGCATCAGGTGCGGCGGGACCAGCCGCGCCAGGTGGGTGGCCGCGCCCAGGGCGCCGCGGTCCAGCTCGGGCAGCCCGAACACGGCGTCCTCGCTCGCCACGATCGCGTCCGCGTTGCCCACCAGGCCTATCCCGCCGCCCAGGCAGAAGCCCTGCACGGCCGCCACCACCGGGGTCTCGCACTCGTAGACCGCCGCGAAGGCCTCCGCGCAGCCCCGGTTGGCGCCGAGCAGTGCCTCGTGCCCGTCCGCCTGTATCTCCTTGATGTCCACGCCCGCGTTGAACCCGCGGCCCCGCGCGGCCAGCACCACGCACCGGGTCCCGGGGTCGCGGCCCGCCGCGCGCACCGCCTGCGCCAGCTCGAACCAGCCGCGCACCGGCAGCGCGTTCACCGGCGGGTGATCGACGGTGACCTGCGCGACGCCTTTTTCCGGAAACGAGGTGGAGACACCCATGGACGCATCAGCTACCTTCGCACTCAACAACCTTTCCACCAAACATTTGTTAGGTGTGAGGCTTCGAAGCTAGCAGCCGGTGCGAGCGAGCGGGAGGCCCTGTGGAAAACCTGGCGCGAGGCACGGCGGACGGCTCGCTGCGCGGCCGTACCGTCGTGGTCACCGGCGGCACCCGGGGCGTGGGAGCGGGCATCGCCCGGGCCTTCGCCGACGCCGGCGCGCACGTGACGGCCTGTGCCCGCCGTCCGCCCGAGCGGCCCCTGGACGGCGTCGACTTCACCCCGCTCGACCTGCGCGACCCGCCCGCCGTACGCGCCTTCTTCGACGCCCTGCCCCGGCTCGACGTGCTCGTCAACAACGCCGGCGGCACCCCCCACCGGCGGCTCGCCGAAGCGGACGCCGAGCGGCACGCCCGGGTCATCGAACTGAACCTGCTCACCCCGCTGACCGCCTCCCTCGCCGCCTACGCGCACCTGCGCCGGGCCCGGGGATCCGTGGTGATGATCGGCAGCGTCAGCGGCGGCCGTCCCTCGCCGGGCTCGGCCGCCTACGGAGCGGCCAAGGCGGGACTGGAGAGCCTCGCCCGGTCCATGGCCGCCGAGTGGGCCCCGGAGGTCCGGGTCAACACGCTGGTCGTCGGCATGGTCCGCACCGAACTGGCCCACCTGCACTACGGCGGCCGGGACGGCGTCGACGCCGTCTCCCGCACCGTCCCGCTCGGCCGCCTGGCCGCACCGTCCGACGTCGGGGCCGCGGCCCTCTTCCTCGCCTCCGACGCGGCCGCCTACATCAGCGGGGCGAGCCTGCTCGTGCACGGCGGCGGGGAACGCCCTGCCTTTCTCGACGCCGCGACGGCCGGCGGGCCGTCCGGCCAGGAGGACTGAGATGACAGGAGGACTGAGATGAGCGGAATCTGCGCGGACCGGGTCGTGGCCGTCACCGGCGCCGGGCGCGGGCTCGGCCGGGCGCACGTGCTGGCCTTCGCCGCCGAGGGCGCCCGGGTCGTCGTCAACGACCTCGGTGTCGGCCTCGACGGCGCGCCGGGCCCCGGCAGCCCCGCCGCGGCCGTCGTGGCGGAGATCCGCGCGGCCGGCGGCGAGGCGGTCGCGCACGGCGGTGACATCGCGACCTCCGCCGGGGCCGCCTCGCTGATCGACACGGCCGTGCGGACCTACGGCCGGCTCGACACCCTCGTGAACAACGCCGGGTTCCTGCGCGACCGCATGCTCGTCAACCTCGACGAGGACGACTGGGACGCGGTCGTGCGGGTGCACCTCAAGGGACACTTCCTGCCGCTGCGGCACGCGGCCGCGTACTGGCGGGCCGAGGCCAAGGCGGGCCGCGCCCCGGTGGCCCGGATCGTCAACACCAGCAGCGGAGCAGGCCTGCTGGGCTCGGTCGGACAGGGCAACTACAGCGCCGCCAAGGCCGGCATCGTCGGCCTCACCCTGGTCGCCGCCGCCGAACTCGCCCGCTACGGCGTCCAGGTCAACGCCGTCGCCCCGGCCGCCCGCACCCGCATGACGGAGCGGGCGTTCGCCGCGGCCATGGCCGCCCCGGACGCCGGGTTCGACGCCATGGCACCCGGGAACGTCTCCCCGCTGGTGGTCTGGCTGGGCTCCGCCGCGAGCGCCGGCGTCACCGGCCGGGTGTTCGAGACCGAGGGCGGCCGGATCACCGTCATGGAGGGCTGGCGGGCGGGGCCCACCGCCGACAGCGGCGCCCGCCGCACCCCGGCCGAGGCGGGGGAGACGGCACGGGACCTGCTGACCCGCGCCCCCGCGCCGGGCCCGGCCTACGGCGCCTGACCGGCGAACCCGACCCGGCGCGGCCCCGCCGGTCCAGGGCCCGGCGGACCCTGCCGGACGCCGGACGCCGGACGCCGCCCTCCTCCGCCGCGCGGCCGAACGCGCCAGACCCCGGTCACCGGCACTGCGCCGGACCCCGGTCACCGGCACCGGCGAGGCCCCGCCGGCCTGCCGGCCTGCCGCGCCCCGATCCGCCGGACAGGCCCTAGGTGTCGCACTCCAGTACCGTCCGGCACAGTGAGCACCGGGCCCTGACCCGGCCCCGTACCGGCACCCTGATCCGCTGGTGGCAGGTGGGGCACGGGAACGAGACCCGCAGCCGGCCGCCGTCGTCGGGCGTGAAGGCGTACAGGGCGCCGGACTGCGGGGCCGGGCCCGCAGGGGCGTGCCGGCGGTCCCTGGCATACCGGCGGCGGCCCGCCCAGCCCGCCGCGGTCAGCGGCGGCTGCTCCGCGTCCCGGCGGGCGCGGGCCACGCCCTTCTCGTACGCCGTGTACGCCTGCGGGCTGGTGAACCAGACCGACGGGTCCTCGTGGAAGACCGACGCCCGCTTCGCCAGCACGTACCCGAACTCCTCCGGGGTGAGGTAGCCGAGCTTCTGGGACGCCTCGCCGTGCTCCCGGTAGGCGTCCAGCAGCAGCCAGCCCGCGCCCAGGTAGGCGGTCGCGGTGTCCGTGAGGATCTCGTTCTCCGGGATGCTCGGGAAGGACAGGCCGAGGCGGTGCAGGTAGACGTGCATGACCTCGTGGGCGAGGGCCGCGCCGATGTCCCTGCGGTGCGTGCGGAACCGGTCGTTCAGCTCGATGAAGTACTCGGGCCCCGCGGTGAGTTCGACGTTCGCCGCATGGGTCATCTCCCGGAAGCCGACGATCATCCGGGCGTCCGGCAGCCGGAAGTGCCGGACCAGCTCGTGGGCGATCCGCTGGGCCCCGAGATGGAGGTCGTCGGTGTCGCAGAACGCGACGTCCGCGGGGAGCACGCTGGTGTCGAAGGTGTGGACGGTGTCGTACGACAGGCGCCGGTACAGCGCCGTGACGGCCGCCCGCACGGTGTCCAGGTGCGGGTAGCCGTGTTCCACCGGGCCGCCGTTCGCCACGTCCGTTACCCCCACCGACGCCGCCGGAGTTTCCTCCACTGTAGGCGGGCCTGCGCCCCACGGCACCCGTGCGCCCGCGGGCCCGATCACGCGGGCCGTGCCGAGGCCCTTAGTGATCACGCCGCCGTCCCCTTAGGGTGGACGCCCATGACCTCCAGCAACACCGGCAACGGTGACGTCGACCCCGCCGTCCGCGCCGAGCTCGGCCGGCTGCGCGACAGCATCGACAACATCGACGCGGCCGTCGTCCACATGCTCGCCGAACGCTTCAAGGCCACCCAGCAGGTCGGCCACCTCAAGGCCGTCCACCGGCTGCCCCCGGCCGACCCGGCCCGCGAGGCCCGCCAGATCGCCCGGCTGCGCGCCCTCGCCGAGAACGCCAAGCTCGACCCGGCCTTCGCGGAGAAATTTCTGAACTTCATCATCGCCGAGGTGATCAGGCACCACGAGTCCATCGCCGAGGACACCGCCGGCGAGGGGGCGGCGCAGGCGCACTGACCCGGGCGCGCGCCCCGCGGGGCGCCCCGGCGGCTCTTCCGCCGACCGCGCCGCGCCGCACCGCGCCCCACCAGCACCGTCCCCTCCGCGACCCGCCCCAGGGCCGGACATAAGCCGCGTACCACCCCCGCCTCTGTGCGTCGCCGGTGTCATCGGGCAGCATGGCCCGCATGTCCGTACTGACTCGCGACGAAGCGCAGAGCCGCGCCGAGCTCCTCGACGTCCACCGCTACACGATCGACCTCGACCTGACCACCGGGGACGAGACCTTCGACTCCCGCACGGTGATCAGGTTCACGGCCCGGTCCGAGGGCGACACCTTCGTCGAGATGAAGCCCGTCGAACTGCGGTCCGTCAGTCTCGACGGACAGCCGCTCGACCCCGGTGCGCTGGACCAGGACCGGCTGCCGCTGAAGAACCTCACCGCGGGCGAGCACGAGCTGCGCGTCGACGCCACGATGCGCTACTCCCGCACCGGCGAGGGCATGCACCGCTTCACGGACCCCACGGACGACGAGACCTACGTCTACACGCAGCTCTTCCTGGACGACGTCCAGCGCATCTTCGCCGCCTTCGACCAGCCCGACCTCAAGGCCGTCTTCGAGCTGACCGTCAAGGCCCCCGAGGACTGGACCGTCCTCGCCAACGGCGTCACCGAGGACCTCGGCGAGGGCCGCTGGCGGGCCGCCGCCACCCCGTTGATCTCCACCTACCTGGTCGCCGTCGCCGCCGGACCCTGGCACTCGGTGCGCACCGAGCACCGCGGCCTGCCCTTCGGCATCCACTGCCGCCGCTCGCTCGCCCCGCACCTGGACGCCGACGCCGAGGAGATCCTCGACATCACGCGCGCCTGCTACGACCGGTACCACGAGAAGTTCGAGGAGCCCTACCCCTTCGACTCCTACGACCAGGCGTTCGTCCCCGAGTTCAACGCCGGCGCCATGGAGAACCCCGGCCTGGTCACCTTCCGCGACGAGTTCGTCTACCGCTCCGCCGTCACCGACACCGAGCGGCAGACCCGCGCCATGGTCATCGCCCACGAGATGGCCCACATGTGGTTCGGCGACCTCGTCACCCTCCGGTGGTGGGACGACATCTGGCTGAACGAGTCGTTCGCCGAGTACATGGGCTACCAGACCCTCACCGAGGCCACCCGCTTCACCGACACCTGGGTCGACTTCGGCGTGGCCCGCAAGGCCTGGGGCTACGACGCCGACCAGCGCCCCTCCACCCACCCCGTCGCCCCCGAGGCCGTCGACGACACCGCCGCCGCCCTCCTCAACTTCGACGGCATCTCCTACGCCAAGGGCGCCTCCGCACTGCGCCAGCTGGTCGCCTGGATGGGCGAGAAGGACTTCCTCGCCGGCATCAACATCCACTTCCGGCGCCACCGGTTCGGCAACGCCACCCTGGCCGACTTCATCGACTCCCTCGCCGCCGCCACCGAACGCGACGTGCACGCCTGGGCCGACGCCTGGCTGCGCACCACCGGCGTCGACACCCTCACCCCGGTCCTCGCCACCGCCCCCGACGGCGCCCGCACCCTCACCGTCGAATGCGCCGGCAGCCGCCCGCACCGCATCCGCGTCGGCGTCTACGACCGCGACCTCACCGACGCGGGCGGCCTCACCCTGCGCGAGCGCGTCGACCTCGACATCCCGCAGACCGCCCCGCAGACCCTCGGCAAACGCCCCGCGCTGCTCCTGCTCAACGACGGGGACCTCACCTACACCAAGGTCCGCTTCGACGCCGACTCCGCGAAGGCCGTCCGCGCCGACCTGTCCGGTCTGCCCGACCCGCTCACCCGGGCCGTGGTCTGGAACGCCCTGCGGGACGCGGTCCGCGACGGCGAACTCCCGGCCGCCGACTACCTGGAGACCGCCCGCGTCCACCTGCCGCGCGAGACCGACCTCGCCCTCGTGCAGGGCGTGCTCGCCTTCACCACGGTCCACGTCGCCGACCGCTACCTCCGGCCCGAGGACCGCCCGGCCGCCCTCGCCACCGTCTCCGCCCTGTGCCGCGACCTCATCCGCCGCACCGAGGACGGCGACAACCCCGGCCTGCGGCTCATCGCCGTACGGCACTTCATCCGGGCCGCCGCCCAGCCCGACACCATCGCCGCCTGGCTCGCCGACGGCACCGTGCCCGGCGGCCCCGAGCTCGACCCCGAACTGCGCTGGCGCATCCTGAGCCGGCTCGCCGTCCTCGGCGCCACCGACGAGGCGCAGATCGCCGCCGAGCTGGCCCGCGACCCCAGCGCCAGCGGCCAGGAGGGCGCCGCCCGCTGCCGGGCGGCGCTGCCCGACCCCGCGGCCAAGGCCAGGGCCTGGGAGGCGATGTTCGGCGGCGACGACCTGTCCAACTACCTGTTCACCGCCACCGCCCAGGGCTTCTGGCACCCCGAACAGGCCGATCTGGTCCGGGAGTACGTGCCGCGCTACTACCAGGACGCGGTCGCCGTCGCCGCCCGGCGCGGCCCCGCCATCGCGGTCGCCGCCGGCCGGGAGGCCTTCCCGGCCCACTTCGTCGACGCCGACAGCCTCGCCCTGGGCCGGGCCTGCCTGCGCGACGCCGGCCCGGTCACCGCCCTGCGCCGCCGCCTGACCGACGAACTCGACGACCTGGCACGGGCGCTGCGGGTCCGCGAGGCGTAGGACCACCGACGCAGGACGACACGGCCACGGCTGGTCCCCGACGACGATGCGGGGACCGGCCGCCGCGATCTACGCTCGGTCCTCCAGGACGGCCACAGCCCGAGGAGAGACCTGTGATCGCAGTGACCGGTGCCACCGGCAACGTCGGCCGAGCGCTCGTCGGCCGGCTGGTCGCCGCCGGACGGCCCGTACGGGCCCTCACCCGCGCCCCGGAACGGGCCGGACTGCCCGACGGGGCCGAGGTGGTGCGGTTCCGGCCGGACGACCTGGACGGCCTGTTCGACGGCGTGGACAAGGTCTTCCTGTACGTCCAGGGCGCCGGCGGCCGGATGCCCGAGCTGCTGGCCGCGGCCCGCGCCGCCGGGGTTCGGCAGGCCGTGCTGCTCTCCTCCGGGATCATCCAGGACGGCGCCGACGAGACCCACCCGATCCACGCCATGCACGCCGGCGCCGAACGGCAGATCCGCGACAGCGGCCTCGCCTGGACGTTCCTGCGCCCCAACGCCTTCGCGGCCAACGCCCTCCAGTGGGCGCCGCAGATCCGGTCCGGCGACACCGTCCGCGGTGTCTTCGCCGACATGCTGACGGCACCCATCCACGAGGACGACATCGCCGCGGTCGCCGAACGCGCCCTCCTCGACGACGGCCACGAAGGCGCCGTGCACCGCCTCACCGGCCCCGCGGCCACCACCAACACCGACCAGATCGCCGCCATCGGGCGGGCCGTCGGCCGGGACCTGGCCTTCGTCGAGGTGGGGCCCGAGGAGGCCGGTCCGCTGCTCTTCCCGCGGACGCCGCCGGACGTGGTCAGGGGCCTGCTGAAGACCTTCGCGGACACCGTCGGCGTCGCTCCCGAGATCACCGCCACGGTCGAGGAGGTCACCGGCCGCCCGGCCCGCGCGTTCCCGCGGTGGGCCGCCGACCACGCGGCCGACTTCCGGTCCTGACCCGGACCCTCAGCCCGCCGCCGGCCGCAGCTCCGCCCGCCGCACGCCGCCCTCCCTCGGCCCCGCGCGGCGGTTGCCCACCTCGGCCGCGGCCGGCACCTCCGCGCCCAGCGTGAAGCCGAGGCGCTCCAGGAAACACTCACCGGACCGCCAGCCCGGCGGGACGCTCGCCGTCACCAGCGACACCCCCTCGGCGTGCGCGAGCAGCGACTCGGCCAGCGCCCGCCCCAGGCCCCGGCCCCGCGCCCACGGCGCCAGCAGGAACAGGCCCACCGCGACCGCCCCGGGCCCCGGATGGTTGCGCACCGCGTCCACCAGGCCGGTGACGACCCCGTCCCGCTCCAGCACGAGCAGCACCTTGTCGTCCGGGTCGGCGCCCTCGGGCAGGCCGTAGAACAGGCTCTGCACGTCGCCCGGCCCCGACGGCAGCCCCGTCGCCGCCACGAACCAGTCCTCGCACGCCTCGAACAGGTCGAGCAGCGGCGCCTCGTCCGAGGGCAGCGGCTCCCGTACCAGCACCCGTTCACCGGGCACGTCGATCATCCACGCGTCAACCACCCGACCGACGTTAACCCCGCTCCTCATCCGTCTCAACGCCCCGTCCCGGCCCGCCCCGACACGTTTTCCCCGTACGGCAGTACCCACTTTCGGGTTCCGATCGTTGAGCTTCGAGGACGCGCAGACCCGATTCCGTACAAGCTGGAACTCCCCCCGCGGACAACCCCTTTCGGCCGGCGCCCCGAGGAGACCCATGAGTACGCCGCCCCTCGCCTCCGGACCCCAGGGCCCCGACGCCCTGCGGCCGCTGCTCGACACCGTCCTCGACGCGCTGCGCGACGGCAACCGCGCCCGCGGCGGCCCGCTGCCCACCGGCGGCCCCGAGACGGTGGCCGAACGGGTCGCGGACGCCGTCGGGGACGTACTCCCCGACCACGGCGACCCCGAGGCCCTGCGCACCCTGGTGACCGTCCTCGCGGCGGGCGCGGCCGACCCCGCCGACCCGCTGTGCGCGGGGCACCTGCACGGCCCACCGCTGGCCGTCGCCACCGCCGCCGACCTCGCCGCGAGCGCCCTCAACCCCTCGCTCGACTCCTGGGACCAGGCCCCCGCCGCCTCCGCCCTGGAAGCCATGGTCACCCGCGCCCTCGCCCACGCCCTCGGCCTCGCCGACGCCGTGGTCACCAGCGGCGGCACCGAGTCCAACCAGGTCGCCCTGCTCCTCGCCCGCGAGGCCCTGGGCGGCAGAGCACGCCTGATCTGCGGGGCCAACGCCCACCACTCGCTGCCCCGGGCCGCCTGGCTGCTCGGCCTGCCCGACCCCGTCGTCGTCCCGGCACCCGGCGGCGTCCTCGACCCGGCCGCCCTGCACGCCGTCCTCACCCGGCTGCCGAAACCGTTCGTCGTGGCCGCCACCGCCGGCACCACCGACGCCGGTCTCATCGACCCGCTCCCCGAGATCGCCGGCCTGTGCGCGGCCCACGGGGCCCGCCTGCACGTCGACGCCGCCTACGGGGGCGGCCTCGTGTTCAGCGACCGCCACCGCGACAAGCTGGCCGGTCTGGAACGCGCCCACACCGTCACCCTCGACCTGCACAAACTCGGCTGGCAGCCGGTCGCGGCCGGTCTCCTCGCGGTCGCCCGCCCGGCCGAACTCGGCGTGCTCCACCACCGCGCCGACTACCTCAACGCCGACGACGACACCGAGGCCGGCTTCCCCGACCTGCTCGGCCGTTCCCTGCGCACCACCCGGCGCCCCGACGTCCTCAAGATCGCGGTCACCCTCAGGACCCTGGGCCGCTCCGGACTCGGCGCACTGGTCGACCAGGTGTGCGCACGGGCCCGGGAATTCGCCGCCCAGGTCCGGGAGCACCCCGGATTCGAGCTCCACGGCCCGCCGGAGATCAGCACGGTGCTCTTCCGCCCCGCCGGAGCCACCGACGACGACGTCGCCGGCATACGGCGCAGCCTGCTGCACGACGGCCGTGCCGTCCTCGGCCGGGCCCGGCTCGACGGCCGGCTCTGGCTCAAGGCCACCCTCCTCAACCCCCACACCCGGCCGGACGAACTGGCCGTCCTCCTCAAACTCGTGGAAGGAACGACGCCCCAATGAGCTCGCTGCCCAACCCCCCACACCAGGAACCGGAAGCACCCCGCGACCTGGTCGGCATCGGCGTCGGACCGTTCAACCTCTCCCTCGCCGCCCTCGCCCACCCGCTCGCCGAACTCGACGCCGTCTTCTACGAGCAGCGTCCCGGCTTCGACTGGCACTCCGGACTGCTGATCGACGACGCCACCATCCAGGTCCCCTTCCTCGCCGACCTGGTGACCCTCGCCGATCCCGCCAGCCCCTGGTCCTTCCTGAACTACCTCAAGTCCCGCGACCGGCTCTTCCCGTTCTACTTCGCCGAGCGCTTCCACATCCGGCGCGCCGAGTACGACGCGTACTGCCGCTGGGTCGCCGGGAGCCTGCCAGGACTGCGCTTCTCCCACCAGGTCGACGCGGTCCGCTGGAACTCCGAACGCGACCTGTTCGAGGTCGACTTCACCCGGCTCGACGCCGACGGGGAAGCCGAGTCCCTGGGCCGCACCTACACCAGGAACGTCGTGCTCGGCGTCGGCACGGTGCCCCACGTCCCGGACCCGCTCAGGCCCCTGGTGGAGGCGCCCGGCGTGCCCGTCGTCCACGCGGCCGACTACCTCGACCACCGCGAGGCCTTCCTCGCCGCCGGACACGTCACCGTCGTCGGCTCCGGACAGTCCGGCGCCGAGGTCTTCCTCGACCTGCTGCGGCACCGCCCCGCCGGCCGCGAGAAGCTGCACTGGATCGGCCGCAGCGAGGCCTTCACCCCCATGGAGTACTCCAAGCTCGGCCTGGAGCACTTCACCCCCGACCACACCCGCTACTTCCACGCGCTGACCGAGCCCGTCCGCGACCGGCTGATCGCCTCCCAGGGACGGCTGCACCGGGGCATCGACAGCGACACCATCGCCGCCATCCACGACGAGCTCTACCGCCGCACCCTGCACGGCGGCTGGCCCGACGCCGTCCTCACCCCCGGCGTCCAGGTCCGCACGGCCGGACGCATCGCCACCACCAAGATCGAACTGCACCTGGAGCACCTCCAGCAGGGCAGCCGCACCCGGCTCGCCACCGACGCCGTGGTGCTCGCCACCGGCTACCGCGAACGCCCCCTGGGCCGCCTGCTCGCCGGACTCGACCCCTACCTACGCCGGGACAACAGCGAACGCCCCCGCGTGGACGAG
Source organism: Streptomyces sp. NPDC091282 (assembly GCF_044757385.1). NCBI lineage: Bacteria > Bacillati > Actinomycetota > Actinomycetes > Kitasatosporales > Streptomycetaceae > Streptomyces > Streptomyces sp. NPDC091282. The sequence goes on along the minus strand of NZ_JBIVUX010000001.1, from coordinate 257,404 downwards.
CGGTTCCGGCTCGTCCTCGACCCGTCGGTCACCGGATCGGCGTACGTGCAGAACGCCGAGCTGCACACCCACGGCGTCGGCGCCCCCGACCTCGGGCTGGCCGCCTGGCGCAGCGCCGCCATCCTCAACTCCCTGACCGGCAAGGAGCCCTACCCGCTGCCCGCCCGCACGGCCTTCACCACCTTCGGGCTGGAGCGGTCCGAGGAGAGGGTCCCCTCGCAGACCGGACAGCGGCCCCGCCAGCTCACCCCCCTGGCCGACTGAGACACCCGGGCGCCGGTCCGAGGGACCGGCGCCCGGCGGCCCGTCAGAACACCGGCGTCCCCTCGCGGGTCAGCAGCCAGTCCGCCGACGCGAAGTCCCGCGGGTCCAGCACCCCCTTGGCGGTCACCCACTCCGCGATCCGGGTGCGGATCTCCGTCGACTCCGACCACACCTCCTGGGCCGAGGCCACGTGCGGAAAGGCGCCGCCGCCGTTGGCACGGTAGTTGTTCACCGCGAGCACGAACCGCGCCGTGTCGTCGAGGGCCGCACCCTCCCGGGTCAGGTTCCTGATCCGGGACCCGGCCGGCTGCGCGATGTCGATCTCGTACCGCAGACCCGAGACGTAGTCGTAGTTGTAGTCCGGCCGGCCGCCCGCGTTCGTCAGCTTCTCCACGTCGACGGGCGCACCCGCCGCCGTCTGCACGAAGTACTCCGCCGAGTACTCCAGGTAGGCACGGATCTGAGCACCCGTCATCACCTTGGCGACCAGCGTGTTGTCGTACACGTACAGGCCGGACAGGTCCCGGACGGTGACCTCGCCCGCCGGGATCTGCGAGGTCCGGGAGAACGGCGAGGCCTGCGCGAGCACCGGCAGCGCCGCGTACTCGGTGCCCGCCAGCGCCGCCTTGACCACGTCCTCCTGGACCTTCGTGATCAGGTCGATGATCGGGGCGTCCCGGTAGCGGGCCTCGACCGTGGTGAGGGTCTCGGTGGCGGAACCGACGACCTGGTTGACGTACGCCACGACCTTGGCGTGCTCGTCCCGCAGCAGCCGCGTGATCTTCGGGTCGTCGGCGACGGTGTTGGAGTTGCGCAGCGAGGCCGCCACCGACTCCACCTCCCACCGGCCCCTGGCGAAGACCAGCTCGATGTCGAAGACGGTGAGCCGCTCGGCCCAGCACAGCGGCTCGGAGAGCACCACGGTCCGCCCGGTCGTCTCGTTGACGACCTTCAGCTCCGGGATCTCCACGTGCGCGTGGCCGACCAGGATCGCGTCGATGCCCGGCACCCGCCTGGCCACGTTCGCGGCCGCGTTCTCGACGTAGGGCACCTGGTCGCCGTACGACGAGGTGCCCGAGGTCCCGGAGTGGGCCGAGACCACGACCACGTCCGCACCCAGCGCCTTCAGCCTGGGCACCCACTTCGCGGCCTGCTCCTCCAGCCCCGGGAACGCCAGCCTGCCCTGCACGTAGGCCTTGTCCCAGATCGCGATGCCCGGATTGGTCAGGCCGAGCACGGCGACCTTCACCGGCGGCGCGCCGGGCACGTGGAACTTCTTCACGAAGTACGGCGGGAAGGCCGGCTTCAGGGTCTTCGCGTCGACCGCGTTGGCGCCCAGCAGCGGAAAGCGCAGCTGCTCCTCGAACCTGCGCAGCGTCTCGATGCCGTAGTTGAACTCGTGGTTGCCGAGCGCCGCCGCGTCGTACCCGATCGCGTTCATGGCCTGCGCCATCGGGTGCACCGGGCCGCCCTTGGCGGTGATCGGGTCGACCTTGGCGTAGTAGTACGTCAGCGGAGTGCCCTGGATGGTGTCACCGGCGTCCAGCAGCAGCGTGTTGCGGCGGCCCTTCTCCTCGCGCACCTGGTTCACCAGGGTCGACACGCGCGCCAGGCCCATGGCGTTGCCCTTGGCGTCGGTGTACTCCGCGTCCTTGAAGTAGTCCCAGTTGAAGACGTTCCCGTGCAGGTCGGTGGTGCCCATGACGGTCAGCGAGTACCGCTTCGGGTGCCCGGCGGGCTTCCGGGAGGCGCCGGCGGCCTGCGCCGGAGCCGCTGCCGCCGTGGCGACCGCGACCCCCGCCCCGGTGGCGGCGGACTTCGTCAGGAACTTCCGGCGGTTCAAGGGCATGTCTTGATCTCCTCGGGAAATGGTCAACGACGCGCGTAGATTCTGCCGCGGCCACGGCCGACGGCAACAGATCCAGGAGGTTGCGATCCGGTGACCCGGAGGGTGAACTGCGGTGCGCACACACGGGGATGACGTGACAGAGTGGGACGTATGACAACGGCACCCGAGGACCGCCGGCCGGCCGGCACGCCCGACGCCCCGCTCCTCGCCGTCCGCGGCGAAGCCGAACTCCAGGTCGAACCCGAGCTGGTCCGGATCGGCGTCACCGTGAACGCCCGCGGCCGCGACCGCCGCTCCACCCTGGACGACCTCACCCGCCGCAACACCGCCGCCCTCGACCTCGTCAAGTCCTACGGCGACGCGGTCGCCCGGCTGTCGACCGGCACCTTCTCCATCGCCCCCGAATTCGCCGACCGCGGCCGGGGCGAGCGCGTCCGCAGCTACCAGGGCCGGGTCCAGCTCACCGCCGAACTCACCGACTTCACCGTCCTCGGCGAACTCACCGCCAGGCTCGCCGACTTGGAACTCACCCAGGTTGACGGCCCCTGGTGGTCGCTGCGCCCCGACTCACCCGTGCACGGCGAGGCCAGGCGGCGGGCGGTCGCCGAAGCCGTCCAGCGTGCCCGCGAGTACGCCGACGCCCTCGGCACCTCCCTGGCCGCCCTCGTCGAACTCGCCGACACCGGCACCCAGGCCCCCCAGCCGCGCCGCCCCGGCTTCGGCGGCGGGGTCCGCCGCATGGCGGCGGCCGCCGAGATCGCCGACCCCGCGGAGCCCCTCGATCTCGAACCCCCGCAACTGCGCGTGACCGCCGAGGTCAGCGCGCATTTCACGATGGCACCGCCCCGGCTGTGACCCGGAAGCGGGCGTTCGGTGTCCCGAATAACCGGACGCCGGGATTCCCGCGTTCAAGATATGCGGGATGCTCATCGGAGCGGATCGCCGCACAATTCAACACTTGTCAATAGGCCTTCACGCAAAGGTTGTTGGGTCGTCATGTGCGACCAATTCTCTACCCGCCGGTAAGGCCTAGGCTCGAAGCATGCGCCGAGCAAAGATCGTCTGTACTCTGGGGCCCGCCACCGACTCGTACGACCAGATCAAGGCACTGGTCGAGGCCGGAATGGACGTCGCCCGATTCAACCTCAGCCACGGCAGCTACGCCGAGCACGAGGAGCGCTACCAGCGCGTCCGCAAGGCCTCCGACGAAACCGGCCGCAGCGTCGGCATGCTCGCCGACCTTCAAGGCCCGAAGATCCGCCTCGGCCACTTCACCGAAGGCCCGGTACTCCTCGAACGCGGTGACACCTTCGTCATCACCGTCGAGGAAGGCGCCCAGGGCGACCGCGGACAGTGCGGCACCACCTACGCCGGCCTCGCCGACGACGTCACCCCCGGTGAGCGCGTTCTCGTCGACGACGGCAAGGTCTGCCTGGAGGTCACCCACGTCGACGGCCCCCGCGTGTACACCACCGTCGTCGAGGGCGGAGTGATCTCCGACCACAAGGGCCTCAACCTCCCCGGCGTCGCCGTCTCCGTCCCGGCCCTGTCCGACAAGGACGAGGCCGACCTGCGATGGGCCCTGCGCACCGGGTTCGACGTGATCGCGCTGTCCTTCGTCCGCACCGGGAGCGACGTCGAGGACGTCCACCGCATCATGGCCGAGGAGGGCCGCCGCCTCCCGGTGATCGCCAAGGTGGAGAAGCCGCAGGCCGTCGAGAACATCGACTCCATCGTGGCCGCCTTCGACGGCATCATGGTCGCCCGCGGCGACCTCGGCGTCGAGATGCCGCTGGAGCAGGTGCCGATCGTCCAGAAGCGCGCCGTGAAACTGGCCAGGCGCAACGCCAAGCCGGTCATCGTCGCCACCCAGATGCTCGACTCGATGATCGAGAACTCCCGGCCCACCCGCGCCGAGGCCTCCGACGTCGCCAACGCGGTCATCGACGGCACCGACGCGGTGATGCTCTCCGGCGAGACCAGCGTCGGCAAGTACCCGGTCGAGACCGTCCGGACCATGGCGAAGATCGTCGAAGCCGCCGAGGAGGACATCCTCGCCAAGGGGCTGCCGCCGCTCACCGAGAGCAACAAGCCGCGCACCCAGGGCGGCGCCGTCGCCCGCGCCGCCGCCGAGATGGGCGACTTCCTCGGCGCGAAGTTCCTGGTCGCCTTCACCCAGTCCGGGGACACCGTCCGGCGGCTCTCCCGCTACCGCTCGCCGATCCCGCTGCTCGCCTTCACCCCGGAACCGGCCACCCGCTCCCAGCTCAACCTGACCTGGGGCGTCGAGACCTTCCTCGGGCCGCACGTCGACTCCACGGACAAGATGGTCGACCAGGTGGACGAACTGCTGCTGAAGTACGGCCGCTGCCGAAAGGGCGACGTCGTCGTCATCACGGCGGGCTCCCCGCCCGGCGTCTCCGGCTCGACCAACATGGTCCGCGTCCACCACATCGGCGAGGACGACAGTCCCAAGTAGTACGGGTGAGGCCCTGTCAGTACCCGGTGCGGCCAGGCCGTCCCGGCCGATGGAGTCGCGACACGCAGCGAAAAGCGGATGTTCACCTGAACGGGAACATCCGCCTCTTGGTCTAACCTTCGATGTGAAGGAAAAGTGCCCCAGGTGGGATTCGAACCCACACTGTCCGCTGTTTGAGAGCGGCCTCTCTAACCGGTTGGAGTACTGGGGCCTTGGAAAAGAAGGAGTTACCCAACCCCTCGCGCCACCACCTTACCGCAGCTAGGTAGGCTCTTGTCAGCAGTAGCCCTGCCCTGAACGAGGAGCCCCCGTGACCGCCGCCGAGTCGCCCAAGCCAGTCGACGTACCCGACGACGACAAGTCGCACGTGCCTCCGCTGACGACCCGTGTCGTCATCGCCGAGGACGAGGCCCTGATCCGGCTCGACCTCAAGGAGATGCTGGAGGAGGAGGGGTACTCCGTCGTCGGCGAGGCCGGTGACGGCGAGGAGGCCGTCGAGCTCGCCCGCGAGCACCGCCCCGACCTCGTCATCCTCGACGTCAAGATGCCCAAGCTGGACGGCATCTCCGCGGCCGAGAAGATCGCCGAGGAGTCCATCGCCCCGGTCCTCATGCTCACCGCGTTCTCGCAGCGCGACCTGGTCGAACGGGCCCGGGACGCCGGCGCGATGGCGTACCTCGTCAAGCCGTTCAGCAAGAGCGACGTGGTCCCGGCGATCGAGATGGCCGTCTCCCGCTTCACCGAGCTGAAGCAGCTGGAGAAGGAGGTCGCCGACCTCACGCTGCGCCTGGAGACCCGCAAGCTGGTCGACCGCGCGAAGTCCGTGCTGCAGACCGAGTACGGCCTGAGCGAGCCGGCCGCGTTCCGCTGGATCCAGAAGACGTCGATGGACCGCCGGATGTCGATGCAGCAGGTCGCGGAGGCGGTCATCGCGGACAGCGACGAGAAGAAGTCCGCCAAGGGCTGACCCGCAGTCGTGGACACACCGAGGCCCGCGCTCCCCGAGAGGGAGCGCGGGCCTCGGCCTTTCGAACCCCGGTGTCAGTCCTCGCCCAGGTAGGCCTTGCGGACCGACTCGTCGTGCAGCAGGTCCTGGCCGGTGCCCGACAGGACGATGTTGCCGACCTCCATGACGTGGCCCTGGTCGGCCAGCGACAGCGCCGCCTGCGCGTTCTGCTCGACCAGCAGGATCGTGGTGCCCTGGGCCTTCAGCTCGGCGATGGTCGCCATGATCTTCTGCATCATGATCGGCGACAGTCCCATGGACGGTTCGTCGAGCATCAGCAGCTTGGGCTGGGACATCAGCGCCCGGCCCATCGCGAGCATCTGCTGCTCGCCGCCGGAGAGGGTGCCTGCGGCCTGCTTGCGCCGTTCGCCGAGGATCGGGAACAGGTCGTACGCCCGCTGGATGTCCTTCTCGATGCCCGGCCTGTCGTTGCGCAGGAACGCGCCGAGGCGCAGGTTGTCCTCGATGGCCATGCGCGGGAAGATGTGCCGGCCCTCGGGGGAGTGGGCCAGGCCCAGCGCGACGATGTCGTGCGCCGGGATCTTCTTCAGGGACCTGCCGTTGAACCGGATCTGGCCGCCGACCGGCTTCAGGAGCCCGGACAGCGTGCGCAGGGTCGTCGTCTTGCCGGCGCCGTTGGTGCCGATCAGGGTGACGACCTGGCCGGCCTCGACCGTGAAGGAGATGCCCTTGACGGCCTCGATCTTGCCGTAGGCGACCCGCAGGTCCTCTACTTCGAGCAGTGCGGTCATCGGTCGTTCTCCTTGCCGGACGCGGAGTCGGTCGGGGACTCGGCGTTCGCCTCGGCCGCCTCGACCTCGGCGGCCTCCGCGTCACCGGGCGCGTTCTCGAACGGCTCGCCGAGGTAGGCGGCGATGACGCGGTCGTCGCCCTGCACGGTGGCGCTGTCGCCCTCGATGAGCTTCTCGCCCTGGACCAGGACGGCGACGCGGTCGCAGAGGTTGAAGATGAAGCGCATGTCGTGCTCGATGACGAGGACGGCGATGCCCTGGTCACGGATCTTGAAGACCAGTTCCTCGGTGGTCCGGGTCTCCTGCGGGTTCATGCCGGCCGTCGGCTCGTCGAGCAGGAGCAGTCCCGGCTCGCTGGCGAGGGCGCGCGCGATCTCCAGCTTCCGCTGCTCGCCGTAGGGCAGATTGCGGGCCAGGTGCTCGGCCTTGTTCTCCAGGCCGACGAAGGCGAGGAGTTCCATGGCGCGGGCCCGGGAGGCGGCTTCGGCGCGATGGAAGCCGGGGCCGCGCAGCAGCGCGGACCACAGGCCTTCCTTGGTGCGGGTGTGCCGCCCGACCAGCACGTTCTCCAGGACCGACATGTTTGCGAACAGCCGGATGTTCTGGAAGGTGCGGGCGATGCCGGCGGCGGTGACCTTGAAGGACTTCGGCGGCAGGACCTGGCCGCGGTAGCGGACCTCGCCCTCGGTGGGGATGTAGAGACCGGTCAGGCAGTTGAAGAAGGTGGTCTTGCCGGCTCCGTTGGGGCCGATCAGGCCGACGATCTCGCCGCTGTTGACGGTGAGGTCGACGCCGCGTACGGCGGTGAGACCGCCGAAGCGCATGGTGACGCCGCGTGCGTCGAGGACGGTCTCGCCCGGGTCGGTGGCGCCGGACGCGGCGCCCTGGACGGTGGTGTCGGTGGTCATCGTGGTCACGCCCCTGCCTTGGTGAGGACGGCGGGCGCTTCGGCCTCTTCGTGGAATTCGAGCTGGCGGCGCCGGTTGGGGATGAGGCCCTCCGGACGGAAGCGCATCAGCAGGATGAGCGCCACGCCGAAGGCGAAGAGCTGGTAGTCGCCGAGGAACTGGAGCTTGGCCGGGATCAGGTAGAGCAGGGAGGCGCCGACCAGCGGGCCGGAGATGGTGCCCATGCCGCCGAGGACCACCGCGGCCAGCAGGAAGGCCGAGTTGGGCGGTACGACGTAGGCGAACTGGTACTGCTCCGGGGTGACCGTGTAGGTGACGTGTGCCTGGACCGAGCCGGAGAGGCCGGCGAGGCAGGCGCCGAGGGCGAACGCGATGAGCTTGACCCGGAAGCCGTTGATGCCCATGGCGAGCGCGGCGGTCTCGTCCTCGCGGATGGCGACCCAGGCGCGGCCGATGCGGGAGTCGCTGCTGCGCCGGAAGACGATGACCACGATGAGCGTGATGATCAGCATCAGGAGCAGGTAGTTGGCGAAGCGGCCGATCGTGGAGCCGAGGATCTGGTGCTCGGCGCCGAAGTCGAAGCCGAGGATGTCGAGGTTCGGGATCGACGAGATGCCGTTGGAGCCGTTGGTGACGTCGGGGCCGGAGGTGCCGTCCAGGTTGAGGACGGTGATGCGGAAGATCTCACCGAAGCCGAGGGTCACGATGGCCAGGTAGTCGCCGCGCAGCCGGAGGGTCGGGGCGCCGATGATGACGCCGAAGACCATCGCGACGGCGGCGCCGAGCAGGGCGGAGGCCCAGAACGGCCACTGCACGTGCAGCGGGGAGGAGGGCGAGCCGGAGACCAGGGCGGCGGTGTAGGCGCCGACGCCGAGGAAGGCGACGTAGCCGAGGTCGAGCAGGCCGGCGAGGCCGACGACGATGTTCAGGCCCAGGGCGACGGTGGCGAAGATCAGGATGTAGACGCCGATGGTCGCGTACTGGTCGTTGGACTGGGTGAACGGGAAGGCCGCGGCGGCCAGGAAGGCGCCGGTCATGGTGATGTTGCGGTGCTTCGCGGTGATCGCCGAGACCCGGGCCACGATCCCGGCCTTGGAGAGGGCGGCGAAACCGAAGCCGGCCATGATGAGGAAGCCGACGAACAGCTCGTCGTAGGAGGTGCCGACGCCGTAGCTGAAGACGAACAGGCCGACGGCCATGGCGGCGACGATCACGAGGATCTCGGCCCAGGCGGCCATCGGGCGGCCCGGTGCCGGGGCCTTGGCGGCGAAGGACGCGCGGAAGGTGCTCCACCGCTGGCGGTTCTGGTGCTTGAACAGCTCCCAGCCGGTGTCGTCCGGGTCGACCGGGTCGGGCTCGGGCCGTTCGAAGGGCAGCGACATCGCGCCGACGAGGGCGGCGAGGGTGGCGACGGCGACGACGAAGCCGCCGGGGTCGAGGTTGACCACGCCGCCGAGTTCGTCGCTGATCGCGATGACGGTGTACCAGGCGGTGCCGAAGGTGCCGAGCGCGGCCATCTTGAGCGCGCTGTCGGCGCTGCCGGGCGTCAGTGCGGTGAGGCCTCGCACGCCGTAGGAGGCGAGGCCGAAGAGGGTGGTGAGGATGCCGCCGATGAGGACGAGGACCTGCAGGCCGCCCGGGTAGCCGTAGACGGTGAGGTCACCGGGGAAGGCGGAGGTCCAGGTCCAGGACATGAAGGTGGAGACGACGGCGAGGGCGCCGCCGCCGGTGGCGAGGGCCCGGCCGAGCGGGGCGGGCAGGCCGATGAGGCCGGTCGCGGCGGGTGCGGCGGGGATCCCGGTCTCGGGGGACCGGGGCGTCTCGGGGGTCTCGGATGCGGTGGTCTCTGTGGTCATCGGTGTCACGCCCTGTCCGCGACGCGTTCGCCGAGCAGACCCTGTGGCCTGAACAGCAGTACGAGGATGAGGAGTACGAACGCCCAGACGTCGGCCCAGGACTGGCTGCCGAACTGGCCCATGCCGGGGATGTCGGAGATGTAGGCGGTCGACAGGGCCTCGGCGACGCCGAGGACGAGGCCGCCGAGCATGGCGCCGTAGATGTTGCCGATGCCGCCGAGGACGGCCGCGGTGAAGGCCTTCAGGCCGAGCAGGAAGCCCATCTTGAAGTCGATCTGGCCGTACTTGAGGCCGTAGGCGACGCCGCCGACGGCGGCGAAGGTGGCGCCGAGGGCGAACGCGATGACGATGATGCGGTCGGTGTTGACGCCCATCAGCTTCGCCGTGTCCGGATCCTGGGCGGTGGCCTGCATGCCGCGGCCGGTGCGGGTGCGCATCACGAAGTAGGCGAGGAACGCCATGCTGAGCGGCGCGACGACGACGAGGAAGATGTCACCGGTCTGGATCGTGACGTTGCCGATGTTGAAGGGGCCGCCGGGGATGGTGGGGAAGGTCCGGGCGGACTTGGCCTCGGGGTACCAGGCCCACACCGCCTGCTGGAGGGCCAGCGAGAGGCCGATGGCGGTGATGAGGGGCGCGAGGCGCGGGGCGGTGCGCAGCGGGCGGTAGGCGAACCGTTCCGCTCCCACGGCGACGAGGGTGGCGACGATGATGGCGCCGAGCAGCATCAGCGGCAGCGCTATCCACATCGAGGTGCCGCCGGGCAGTACGTACGCGTAGACCGTGAGCGCGCCGAAGGCGCCGGTCATGAAGATCTCGCCGTGGGCGAAGTTGATGAGCTGGACGATGCCATAGACCATCGTGTAGCCGATGGCGACCAGCCCGTACATGGATCCCAGTAGCAGGCCGTTGACCAGCTGCTGCGGCAGTTCGTTCACCGCATGTCCTCCGAGACGTTCGGAAAGTTCGACGGATGAGGCCGGATGCGAGTCCGCGCGGGGCGCCCGTGGAACAGCGCCCCGCGCGGCTCGGTGCTGCGTGCGGGTGTGGGTCAGCTGCTCGGCGTGTACGTGCCCGAGGTAGCGGCCTTCCAGGCCCCGCCGTCGACCTTGTAGACGGTGAGCTGCTTGTTGGTCGCGTCACCGTACTCGTCGAAGGAGACCTTGCCGGTCACACCGTCGAAGGAGACGTTCTGCACCGCTGCGGTGATCTTCGCGCGGGCGTCGGAGGGCAGCTTGCCGCCGTTGTCGTCGACGACCTTCTTGACGGCCTCGATGATCGACCAGGCGGAGTCGTAGGAGTAGCCGCCGTAGGCGCCGTAGGCCTCCTTGTAGCCGCCGGCCTTGTAGTTGGCGACGAACTCCTTGGCGGAGTCGAGGGTCTCGACGGGCGCGCCGACGGAGGTGGCCATGTCGCCGGTGGCGGCGGTGCCGGCCAGCTTCAGGAAGTCGTCGGCGTAGATGCCGTCGCCGCCGACCAGCGGGATCTTGGCGCCCGCGGCCTTGATCTGCTTGCTCAGCGGACCGGCCTGCGGGTACTCGCCGCCGTAGTAGACCACGGTGGCACCGGAGTTCTTCACCTTGGTGGCGACCGCGGAGTAGTCCTTGGAGTCCGGGTTGATGTGCTCGGTGCCGACCACCTTGCCGCCGAGCTTCTTGAACTCGTCGGAGAAGGTGGCGGCGAGGCCGGCGCCGTAGGTCTTCTTGTCGTCGATGATGAAGGCCTTGGTCAGCTTCGCCGTGTTGTAGACGTACTGGGCGGCGTAGGGGCCCTGGATGGCGTCCGTGGTCGCGGTACGGAAGTACGACTTGAACGGACGCGTCTTCGAGGTCTGCCAGTTGTCGCCCTGGGTCAGCGCCGGGTTGGTGTTGGCCGGGGAGACCTCCACCAGCTTCGCGTCGTCGAAGACCTTCTGCATCGACTGGGCGACCGAGGAGTTCAGCGGACCGACCACGCCGTAGACGCTGTTGTCGCTGACGAAGGCGGTGGCGTTGGCCTGGCCGGAGGAGGGCTGGGCCTGGTCGTCCTTGGCCGCGACCTTGAAGGTGACGCCGTCGACGTACTTCTTCTTGTTGGCCTGCTTGACCGCCAGGTCAACGGAGTTCTTGATACCCAGGCCGAGGGCGGACAGGTCGCCGGTCAGCGGGGCGTCGACGCCGATGGTGACCGTGGTGCCACCGCTGCCCGAGTCGGAGCCCTTGTCGCCGCTGTCGCGCGAACCGCAGGCCGTGAGGGTGAGTGCTCCCGCTGCCAGAGCTGCGGTGATGGCGATGAGCGAACGTTGACGCACGATCAGTCCTTTCCCCTGAACAACCGCATCCCCGTGGAAACGGTCGAGTCGCGCGACCTGTCGAAGTGAAGATTCCGACGGCGCCGTGACTGGCCGTGACTCTAGGCGGGCTTGGGGAAGGTGGAGGAGGGTCTGACCGATGCTGTGACGCTCTTGTTATGACACGAGGTAATGCAGAGCGGTACATGGTGTCGAGAAGAGTGGAATTCAGGCCGATTCGCTCCGTCCGCATGCTGAGAACCCGCAGGACCCGTCGAAATCCGATCAGGTGTCTCAGCCTTTTTGGTGATTACGGGAAACGCTTACGTGCCGTTGCTGCAGGCTACTTTCAGGGCGCGTGACAGGTGTTGTGCGTAGCGGGACCCCAGGATGAAACTCTGTACTTGTATTGCGCGCGTATTACGCAGAGTTACGTCCAGGAAAGGAAGTCCGGCGTCCTTCGGAACCGTCGCGCAGTCGGTCACATGCATGGTTATGGTGATGTCGCGCGGTGTGCCCGCCTTCGTCCGGAAGGGCGCGCCGGGTCTCTCGGTCAGCGTGAGGCCGGCGTAGGGCTGGGTGACGCGGTCCACGGTGACCGGCGGTCCGCCGAGCACGCTCATGCGCACCGCGAAGCTGAAGCTGCGGGTCGGTCCGCCGGGCGGCGTGAGCCGGTCGCCCAGGAAGGCGAACGCCACCGTCTGTGCGGGATAAGGGACTTCGGGCGGCGGCGGGTCGTGCGGGCGGGTCGCGTAGAGGTAGCCGCCGCCGGCCAGCACGGCGGCGGTCACGGCCAGGGCGAGGGCGGCGCGGCGGCGGCCGGGGCGCGCGTGAGGAGCGGCTGCGGGGTCCGGGAGGTCCTGGCCGTGGGTGCCCTCGCCGGGTTCGACGGGGCCGATGCCGGTCGTTCCGCTCACTGCCAGGGGCCTCCCGTCGGTGCGCCGCCGCGGTAGCGCTCGGTGCAGGCCGCCTGCGCCCGGCGGTCGATCAACCGGCCCGCGGCGGCGGCTCCCTGACGGTCTCTCACGGCGCGTGCGGCGTCCACGACGTCCCGGAGGATCTCGTACTGGCCGTTGGACAGTCCCATCGACTGGTAGTCGCCGTAGGTGCCGCTGTCGAGCACCTCGCGTGACCAGTGCGCGACGATCGCGGCGCACAGCCGCGCGTCGGAGGTCGCCGAGGGTGACGCCGGGAGGGCCGCGGGGCGCGTGGTGGGACGCGTGGCGGTGCCGGTGGTGCCGCAGCCGGTCAGCAGGGCGAGTCCGAGCGCCAGTGCGGCCGCTCCGCCCGGCAGGGTGCCTCCTCGCCGTCCCATGCGCCGACGGTAAGGGCGGGGACGGCGGGGGGGCAACGGTCCCGTCACCGACGGTCCCGGTCCGGGGTCAGCCCCGGTCGGCGGCGGGGAGCGAGTCGCCCGGCAGATCGCGCAGCAGGCAGGTCAGGCGGGCGGTGCACACCCGCCGGCCCTCCTCGTCGCTGATCACGACCTCGTACGTCGCGGTGGAGCGTCCCCGGTGGACGGGGGTGGCCACGCCGGTGACCAGGCCGGAGCGGACCCCGCGGTGGTGCGTGCAGTTCAGGTCGACGCCGACCGCGATCTTCGAGCTGCCGCCGTGCAGCATCGACCCGACCGACCCGAGGGTCTCCGCCAGCACCGCGCTGGCGCCGCCGTGCAGCAGTCCGTAGGGCTGGGTGTTGCCCTCCACCGGCATGGTGCCGACCACGCGGTCCGCCGAGGCCTCGACGATCTGCACGCCCATCCGGTTGCCGAGGTGGCCCGCCGAGAACAGGGCGGGCAGGTCGACACCGAGCGCGGCGTACTCGTCGATGACCTCCTGCGGGAACTTCACACGCTGCTGCTCGCCCATGGGACGGCTCCGATCTCGTACGGCTGACTCTCGCCTGAGCAAACGCTCAGTAGGCGGCCGATTGTTCCAGAAGGACCCGGCGTCCGCTCAGAGGGCGGCGGTCGGCGACGGCACACCGCCGACCAGCCGGATCACGACGGACTTGCTGGCCGGGGTGTTGCTGGTGTCGGCGGTCGCGTCCAGCGGCACCAGCACGTTGGTCTCCGGGTAGTAGGCGGCCGCGCAGCCCCTGGCCGTCGGGTAGTGCACCACCCGGAAACCCGGCGCCCGCCGCTCCACACCGTCCTTCCACTCGCTGACCAGGTCGACGTACGACCCGTCGGCGACCCCCAGCGCCCGCGCGTCCTCCGGGTTCACCAGGACCACCCGGCGGCCGTTCCTGATGCCCCGGTAGCGGTCGTCCAGACCGTAGATCGTGGTGTTGTACTGGTCGTGCGAGCGCAGCGTCTGCAGCAGCAGCCGGCCCTCGGGCAGCGCGGGGTACTCGACGGGCGCGGCCGTGAAGTTCGCCTTGCCGGTGGCGGTCGGGAAGCGGCGCTCGTCGCGCGGGGCGTGCGGCAGCGCGAAGCCGCCCGGCTCGGCCACGCGCGCGTTGAAGTCCTCGAAGCCGGGGATCACGCGCGCTATGCGGTCGCGGATCGACGCGTAGTCCTTCTCGAACTCCTCCCAGGGCGTGGCGCTCCCGGCGCCCAGCACCCGGCGGGCCAGCCGGCACACGATCGCCGGTTCCGACAGCAGGTGCGGACCGGCGGGCGCCAGACGCCCGCGCGAGGCGTGCACCATGCCCATCGAGTCCTCGACGGTCACGAACTGCTCGCCGCCGCCCTGGAGATCACGCTCGGTGCGGCCGAGCGTCGGCAGGATCAGCGCCCGCGCTCCCGTCACCACGTGCGAGCGGTTGAGCTTCGTCGACACGTGCACGGTCAGCCGCGCCCGCCGCATCGCCGCCTCGGTGACCTCCGTGTCCGGGGTCGCGGAGACGAAGTTGCCGCCCATCGCGAAGAAGACCTTCGCCTCGCCGTCGCGCAGCGCGCGGATGGCCCGGACGACGTCGAAGCCGTGCTCGCGCGGGGGCGCGAACCCGAACTCCTTCTCCAGGGCGTCCAGGAAGGCGGGGGCCGGGCGCTCGAATATGCCCATCGTGCGGTCGCCCTGCACGTTCGAGTGGCCGCGGACCGGGCAGACGCCCGCTCCCGGGCGGCCGATGTTGCCTCGCAGCAGCAGGAAGTTGACGACCTCGCGGATCGTCGGCACCGAGTGCTTGTGCTGGGTCAGGCCCATCGCCCAGCAGACGATCGTGCGCTCGGAGGCGAGCACCATGCGCAGCGCCTCCTCGATCTCCGCGCGGGAGAGCCCGGTGGCGGCGAGCGTCTCGTCCCAGTCGGCGGCGCGGGCGGCCGCGGCGAACTCCTCGTACCCGTGGGTGTGCTCGCGGACGAACTCCTCGTCGACCGCGCCCTCGGTCTCCAGGACCAGCCGGTTGAGGAGACGGAACAGGGCCTGGTCGCCCCCGATGCGGATCTGCAGGAACAGGTCGGTGAGCGCGGCGCCCTTGAGCATGCCCTGCGGGGTCTGCGGGTTCTTGAACCGCTCCAGGCCGGCCTCCGGGAGCGGATTGACGCTGATGATCCTCGCGCCGTTCCCCTTGGCCTTCTCCAGCGCCGACAGCATCCGGGGGTGGTTGGTGCCCGGGTTCTGCCCGGCCACGATGATCAGATCGGCCTTGTAGAGGTCTTCCAGCAGGACGCTGCCCTTGCCGATGCCGATGGTCTCGCCGAGCGCCGAGCCCGACGACTCGTGGCACATGTTGGAGCAGTCCGGCAGGTTGTTGGTGCCCAGCTCGCGCGCGAACAGCTGGTAGAGGAACGCGGCCTCGTTGCTGGTGCGGCCCGAGGTGTAGAAGACGGCCTCGTCGGGGGAGGAGAGGGCGGCTATCTCCTCGCCGATGATGTCGAAGGCGCGCTCCCAGCCGACCGGCTCGTAGTGGTCCGCGCCCTCGGCCAGGTACATGGGGTGGGTGAGCCGGCCCTGCTGGCCGAGCCAGTAGCCGCTGCGGTGGTGCAGGTCGGCGACGGAGTGCTCGGCGAAGAAGGCGGGCGTCACCCGCCGCAGGGTGGCCTCCTCGGCCACCGCCTTCGCGCCGTTCTCGCAGAACTCGGCGGCGTGCCGGTGATCGGGCTCCGGCCAGGCGCAGCCGGGGCAGTCGAAGCCGTCCTTCTGGTTGACCCGGAGCAGCGTCAGCGCGGTGCGCTTCACACCCATCTGCTGCTGGGCGATGCGCAGGGTGTGCCCGATGGCCGGCAGCCCCGCGGCCGCGTGCTGGGGCTCCGCCACCCGCGGCGCGTCCTGGACCGGATCCTCCTTGGGCGACTTCGCAGCCATTGCACGCTCTCCCTCTGCACCGGCACCACTGCCCTGTACTCCGATCCTCGCACGCGCGGCCGGTACCGATCGAGGGTGGGCCGCCGCACCGGCCCGCGGCCTCCCGTCGGCCCGCGGTGTCAGTGCGGCGTGGCAGGATCGGGGGCGTGGCAGAGACAGCAGCGAAGAAGACCGACCAGACCCCCGGCGGGACCCGTCCCCGGCTGATGCTCATGGACGGGCACTCACTGGCGTACCGCGCGTTCTTCGCGCTGCCCGCGGAGAACTTCACCACCGCGACGGGCCAGCCGACGAACGCGATCTACGGCTTCGCGTCGATGCTGGCCAACACCCTGCGTGACGAGGCGCCCACGCACTTCGCGGTGGCCTTCGACGTCTCCCGCAAGACCTGGCGCTCGGCGGAGTTCACCGAGTACAAGGCGAACCGCTCCAAGACCCCGGACGAGTTCAAGGGCCAGGTCGAGCTGATCGGCGAGCTGCTCGACGCCATGCACGCGCAGCGCTTCGCCGTCGACGGCTTCGAGGCCGACGACATCATCGCCACCCTCGCCACCCAGGCCGAGGAAGCGGGCTTCGACGTGCTGATCGTCACCGGCGACCGCGACTCCTTCCAGCTGGTGACCGAGCACACCACGGTGCTGTACCCGACGAAGGGCGTCTCCGAGCTGACCCGGTTCACCCCGGAGAAGGTTTTCGAGAAGTACGGCTTGACGCCCGCCCAGTACCCCGACTTCGCGGCCCTGCGCGGCGACCCGTCCGACAACCTTCCCGGCATCCCGGGCGTCGGCGAGAAGACGGCCGCGAAGTGGATCAACCAGTTCGGCTCCTTCGCCGAGCTGGTGGAGCGCGTCGACGAGGTGAAGGGCAAGGCCGGCCAGAACCTCCGCGACCACCTGGAGGCGGTCAAGCTCAACCGCCGGCTCACCGAGCTGGAGCGCCGGGTCGAGCTGCCGAGGACGGTCGCCGACCTGGAGCGCGCGCCGTACGACCGCACGAACGTCGCGATGATCCTGGACACCCTGGAGATCCGCAATCCGTCGCTGCGCGAGCGGCTGTACGCCGTCGACCCCGGCGCCGAGGAGGCCGAGGCCGCGCCGGCCCCCGAGGCGGGCGTGGCGGTGGACGGCACCGTCCTCGGCACCGGGGAACTGTCCGGCTGGCTGGCCGAGCACGGCACCGGCCCGCTCGGCGTCGCCACCGTCGGCACCTGGGCGCTGGGCACCGGCTCGGTCGCCGAGGTCGCGCTGGCCGCGGGCGGCGGAGCGGCCGCCTCCTTCGACCCCGCCGAGCTGGACGAGGCCGACGAGAGGGCGTGGACGGCCTGGCTGGCCGACGCCGCACGGCCCAAGGTCTTCCACAACGCCAAGGGCGCCATGCGGGTCTTCGCCGAGCACGGCTGGAGCATCGACGGCGTCACCATGGACACCGCGCTCGCCGCCTACCTGGTCAAGCCCGGCCGCCGCTCCTTCGACCTGGACGCGCTGTCCCTGGAGTACCTGCACCGCGAGCTGGCCCCGGCCGCCACGGCCGACGGCCAGCTGGCGTTCGGCGCGGACGACGGCGCCGAGGCCGAGGCCCTGATGATCCAGGCCCGCGCCATCCTCGACCTCGGCGAGGCCTTCGAGGGACGGCTCCAGGAGGTCGGCGCCGCGGACCTGCTCCGTGACATGGAGCTGCCCACCTCCATCCTGCTCGCCCGCATGGAGCGGCACGGCATCGCGGCCGACCGCGCGCACCTGGAGGCGATGGAGCAGATGTTCGCGGGCGCGGTCCAGCAGGCCGTGAAGGAGGCGCACGCGGCGGCCGGACACGAGTTCAACCTCGGCTCGCCCAAGCAGCTCCAGGAGGTCCTCTTCGGCGAGCTGGCCCTGCCCAAGACCAAGAAGACCAAGACCGGATACACCACCGACGCCGACGCGCTCGCCTGGCTGGCCGGCCAGACCGAGAACGAACTGCCGGTGATCATGCTCCGCCACCGCGAGCAGGCCAAGCTGCGGGTGACGGTCGAGGGCCTGATCAAGACGGTGGCCGCGGACGGCCGGATCCACACCACGTTCAACCAGACGGTGGCCGCGACCGGCCGCCTGTCCTCCACGGACCCGAACCTGCAGAACATCCCGGTCCGTACCGACGAGGGCCGGGCGATCCGCCGGGGCTTCGTGGTCGGCGAGGGCTTCGAGTCCCTGATGACGGCCGACTACAGCCAGATCGAACTGCGGGTGATGGCCCACCTCTCCGAGGACGAGGGCCTGATCGAGGCGTTCACCTCCGGCGAGGACCTGCACACCACGGTCGCCTCGCAGGTGTTCTCCGTCGACCGTGCGGCCGTCGACGCGGAGATGCGCCGCAAGATCAAGGCGATGTCCTACGGCCTCGCCTACGGACTCTCCGCGTTCGGCCTCTCCCAGCAGCTGAACATCGACGCGGGCGAGGCCCGGGCTCTGATGGACACCTACTTCGAGCGGTTCGGCGGCGTCCGCGACTACCTGCGCCGGGTCGTGGACGAGGCGCGGGCGACCGGCTACACCGCGACGCTCTTCGGGCGCCGCCGCTACCTGCCCGACCTCAACAGCGACAACCGCCAGCGCCGCGAGGCGGCCGAGCGGATGGCGCTCAACGCGCCCATCCAGGGCACCGCGGCGGACATCGTCAAGATGGCCATGCTCAAGGTGGACGGTGCCCTGCGCGCGGCGGACCTGAAGTCCCGGATGCTCCTCCAGGTGCACGACGAGATCGTCCTGGAGATCGCCCCCGGCGAGAGCACCGAGGTCGAGGCGATCCTGCGCCGCGAGATGGCCGACGCGGTCCGGCTCCGCGCCCCCCTGGACGTCTCGGTCGGCGTGGGCCGCGACTGGGAGTCGGCGGCGCACTAGCGCGTGTCGGCGTCTCCTCCCGGCGGCCCCGGCTGCCGGGAGGGCGGCGTCGTCACTCAGCTGGACCCCGCCGGAACGCCCCCGCTCCCGCCAGCGGCAAGGATGCGGGCATGGGTATACGCATGCTTCACGGCCGGACGCCGCAGACCAGGCCGCCGGCCAAGGCCCGCTCCGCCGCGGCGCAGGCCCCGGCCGCCCCGTCGGCCCCGGCCATGGCACCCGACGCCGCCTCCGCCCGCATCCCCACCGACCTCGCCGTCACCGTGGGCGCGGCGGTCACCCGCCTCAGGCGACGGCTCCGCACCCGCCCCTCGGCCCGGCAGTGGCTCGAAATCGCCCACGGCCGTCTCGTGCGGTTCCGCGGCGCCCTCCCCGGTCCCCGCCGGCACCGCACCCTGACCGTGTTCGTGGCGACCCTCAGCGAACGGCCGAGGCGTTCCGGCGCACCTCACCGGCCACCGGAACCGGACGCCACACCCTGACCAGCACGGCGTACCCCACCACCCCGAGCAGCAGGCCCGCGCCCGCCCCGAAGAGCACGGCGGGCAGCAGCTCCCAGGGCTTCGCCGTCGAACCCCAGTAGGCCCACCAGCGCGTGGCCCGCTGCACCGCGGCGACCAGCGCGCAGCCGGCGATCCCGGCCCAGGCCCACCACCGGTCCCGCGCGGACAGCCGCGGCACCCCCGCCGGCTCACCGGCCGGGGTCCGCCGCAGCGCGCGGAGCACGAACACGGCGAGCACGATCGCCGCCACCGCCGAAGTGCCGTACTGGAGCAGGGTGTAGAGCGGCACGCCTGCGACGTCCCGGCCGATCGCCGGGACCAGCCGGGTCCCCCACCGGTCGTGGTGCGTGAACGCGTCCCACACGACATGGGTGAGCGCGCCGAGCACGGCGGAGGCGTACCACCGGGCCGCGGCCGGCACACCGGCACGCGCGCGTGGCCGCCCGCAGCCCAGCAGCACCGCCGGCCGGCCCTGCCGGTTCCCCGGCACCAGGGCCACGAGCGGCTCCCGTACCAGCACCCACAGCGCCACCAGCGCCCAGGAGAAGAGCACGTCCACGGTGAGGACTCCGGTGAAGGAGTGCGTGAACGTGCCGAACTCCATGGCGTCCGGCACCGCGCTCGCCGCGTAGAAGGTGAGGTCGGGCGAGAAGGAGCCCGCGACGAGCACCGCCGGGACCAGCCCCGCGCGCCCGGTCCCGTCCCGGCGCACGGCGGGCAGCACGGCGGCGGCGTGGCTGAGAGTGAACGGCACCCGGTCTCCCTGGAGCAGTCGTCGGCCGAAGCGCCGAACAAGTGATCGCGTACGGCAAGTATCCGCGACACCACCATCGTTCGACGAGGAATGGCCAACTGGTGAAAATCGGTCACCGCCGGGTGTCCGCGGCATGGAAGTTGTCGTAGTGTCGCCTGGGTCGCCGCCCCGGCGTGCACCGCCGATGCGCCACCTCAGCACGCGAAAGAGGTAACGGGGGGCAACCACAGCACCAGGTCGACCGTCACACCAGGGGCGAGCAGACAGACGGAGACGGGCGCTCGGAAGGCGCCCATGGGAGGGGTTCACCTTATGGCGGCGCAATTCGGCAGGCGGCTGCGCAAGGGAGCGGCGACGACCGCCGCGGCCGCGTTGGCGGTGGCGGCTCTGTCCGCGTCCCAGGCACCGGGCGCGACGGGCGGTGACACGGGCCGGCAGACGAACGCCGGCGCCAGCACCTCCGCGTCCGACGAGGCCGGCACGACCGACGGCGCCACCGGCGACTCGCCGTACTACACGGACCTGCCGCCGCTCAACAGCCCCAACCCCAGCCCCAGTTCCAGCCCCACCGCCTCCTCGTCGAGCATCGGCACCGCCGTCTCCCGCGGCGCGGCCGAGGCCGGCATACCGGCCACCGTGCTGGACGCCTACAAGAGGGCCGAGGCCGAGCTGCGCGACTCCAAGCCGGGCTGCAACCTGCCCTGGCAACTGCTCGCCGCCATCGGCAAGGTCGAGTCCGGGCAGGCCCGCGGCGGTGACGTCGACGCCGAGGGCACCACCCTGCACCGGATCCTGGGCCCGCAGCTCGACGGCAACGGCTTCGCGCTCATCAAGGACACCGACGGCGGCCAGTACGACGGCAACAGCCAGTACGACCAGGCCGTCGGCCCCATGCAGTTCATCCCGTCGACCTGGGCGTGGGCCGGCCGCGACGGCAACGGCGACGGCGTCAAGGACCCCAACAACGTCTACGACGCGGCGCTCGCCGCCGGCCACTACCTGTGCCGCTACGACTGGGACCTGTCCGTCCAGGCCGACATGAACCGCGCGATCCTCAGCTACAACGGATCGCAGGAGTACCTGAACCTGGTGCTGTCCTGGTACGAGTTCTACCGCAAGGGCACCCACTCGATCCCCGACGGCACCGGTTCCGTGCCCGGCCACCGCAGCGACGACAAGCCAGGCGGCTCCGGCTCCGGCTCCGGATCCGGCGGCTCCCCGAAGCCCGGTGCGCCCGGCTCCCCGAAGCCCGGCAACCCGAAGCCCGGCGGCCCCACCACGACCCCGACCGTGCCGCCCACGGCCACCGACACCGTGGACCACCTGGAGGACGCGGGCACCGCCAAGCTCACCGCCATGGCGGGCGACGCGTTCGACAAGCGGATCAGCACGCGCGCGGAGACCAAGGCGGGCCGCACCGTCGCCAAGGTCCGGGTCCGGTTCACCGTCGTCGGGGACACGGACACGACCTTCGCCGGCGGCGAGAAGGTCGCGACGGTCACCACCGACAGCAAGGGCATCGCCCTCGCGCCCGCCCTCAGGGCCGGCGAGAAGACCGGTGACTTCACGGTCCGCTCCAGCGTGGTCGGCCGCACGGTCAAGGGCGTCGACTACGCGGCGACCGTCACCGCGCGCGCCGCCGACACCCTCGCGCTCGTCAACGCCACCGCGCCGACCGGCGCGCCCGGCGCCGAGTTCGCCGACCAGGTGCAGGTCAAGGCCACCTACCAGGGCGCGGCCGCCGACGGGGTCGCCGCGACCGCCACACTCGTCAAGTCGGCCGACGACAGCGGTGAGAACGACAAGGGACCGTACTTCAAGGACGCGAACGGCAACCCCGTCCGCACCCTCTCCGCTCTCACGACGGACGCGAACGGCCTGCTGACGCTGCCCAAGCTGTACGCGGACGACATCTCCGGCACGTTCCTGCTCCGGATCACCACCACCGGCGGCGCCACCCTCACCGTCGAGCTGACGGTCGCCGCGGCCGACCCCTCGTCGAGCCCGTCACCGAGCCCGTCCCCGTCGGGTTCCGCGTCGGCCTCCGCCTCGCCGAGCGCCTCCGCCACCCCCTGATCCACACCGCCGCACCGCCGAGGGGCGCCCTCCCGCCGACGCGGGACGGCGCCCTTCGGCGTCGTACGACCTGTTCTCATCTCACCCTCCCGTTGCTACCATGCCCGGACCTGACGCTCCATCAGGAGCACCGTCCGCAAGCAGTCGTCCCCCGGGAGGCCCGCATGCGCGCCCTGATCGCCGCCGCGACCGGTCTCGCCCTCGCGATCGCCCTGGTCGTCACGGTCGGCGCCATCGGCTCACCGGCCGGCCGGACGTCCCCCGAACCGCTGCTCACGACGGTGCCCTCACATCCGTGACCGCCGCCCCGGGAGGCCGAGATGCGCCGCACGGCCAGTCTGGTCCTGCTCGCCTGCGCCGTGTTCTTCGCGGCGCTGTCCCCGCTGCTGCGCTGGTACGCCTTCCCGCGCCTGGCCAAGATCCCCGCCAACCAGTACCAGGACATGGTCCTGGTGGCGAAGGACGCCACCCTCCTCGACTACGGCACCATGAAGGCGAAGAAGGTCCCCCGCGTCACCGTCGTGCAGACCCTCAAGGGCGACGTGGCGGCCGCGGAGAAGATCGAGAGGGCGGCGGGACGGGACGTCGTCGTCTGGGACGGCCTGTCCTACGTCCAGGGCCCCGACGGCAAGATGGTCTCCGAGATCCCCGAGCGCTACATCTTCGACGCCCACAGCCAGGAACCCGTCCACGCCACCGGCGAGATGGTCGACGGGGACCCGGTGAAACGCGAGGGCATCGAGTTCAAGTGGCCGTTCCTGACCGAGAAACGGGACTACGAGTACTTCGACGCGCAGACCCGCACCACCAACCCCATCCACTACAAGGGGACGCAGACGTTCCGCGGCGTGAAGGTCTACTACTTCGAGCAGACCGTCCCCTGGACCAAGGTCCCCCTGCCCAAGAAGATGCCGGTCCAGGGCATCACCCCCGAGAGCGTCGCCAAGACCGGCACCACCCGCTGGTACACCACGGTCCGCAGGTTCTGGGTCGAACCCGTCACCGGCGCACCCGTCTACGGCGAGGAGATCCACAAGGAGGAGCTGCGCGGCGGCACCCTGCTGGGCGGCCGCGCCAAGGTCACCGCCTTCGCCGGCGACGTGAAGATGCGCGAGGACTACATCGAGCACACCGTCGCGCTGGTCAAGCAGAACCGCACCCTCGTCCTGATGCTCACCTCCTACCTCCCCTGGGGCTTCCTGGCCCTCGGCATCGCACTGCTCGCCCTCGCCCTCTGGCTGGAGGCCCTCGGACGCCGCCCGGCCGACCCGCGTCCCGCACCGGCCGGGGCGGCGGAACCGGTCAGCGCCTGAGCCGCGCGTTGGTGTGCCGGGTCGGCTCGGCGGTCCCGGGATCCTCGGGCCAGGGATGCTTCGGATAGCGGCCGCGCAGTTCGGCCCGCACCCCCCGGTACCCGTCCCGCCAGAACGAGGCGAGGTCGGCGGTCACGGCGGCGGGCCGCCCGGCCGGCGACAGCAGATGCACCAGCACCGGCACCCCGGCCACGGCCGGCGACTCCTGCGCCCCGAACATCTCCTGCAGCTTCACGGCGAGCACGGGCCGCTCGGGATGCGTGTAGTCGACCCGGATCCGCGACCCGCTCGGTACGGCGATCCGCTCGGGCGCCAGCTCGTCGAGCCGCCCCGCCTCCCCGCCCGCCCACGGCAGCAGCCGCCGCAGCCCCTCCCCGGCGTCGATCCGCCCGAGATCGGCCCGGCGCCCGGCCCGGCCCAGCTCCGGCTCCAGCCACTCGTCCACGCGCGCGTACAGCGCCTCGTCGCCGACGTCGGGCCACGGCTCCCCGAGATGCAGCCGCAGGAACGCCAGCCGCTGCCGCAGCACGGCCGCGTCGGGCGTCCACCGCAGCAGACCGAGGCCCTCCTGCCGCAGCCCGTCCAGGAGCGCCGCGCGCACCAGGGCCGGATCGGCGTCCCGCAGCGGCCGCACCACCAGCTCGATCGCGCCGAGCCGCTCCACGCGCCGCGCCACCACGTCCCCGCCGGCCCAGCGGACCTCCTCCACGCGCGCGTACAGCGCGGCCGCCGCCGACCTCGCCGTGGCCTCGTCCACCGCCGCCGCCAGCCGCACGCGCGCGTGCCCCGCGCCCACCGGACGGTCCGCGACCGCCACCGCGAGCCACGGGGCACCGCGCAGCGGGCTGCCCGCGGCGAGCTCGGCACGGGTACCGGAGGCCATCAGGTACGAGCCGCCGTCCGCCTTCGCCACCCGCTCGGGGAAGGCGAGCGCGGCGACGAGCCCGACCGTGCGGTCGTCCGCGGTGCCGTCCGGCGTGCCCTGGGCGCCCGCCCGCAGCCGGCGCACCTCCGCGGGCCACCGGCCGGCGTAGGCGTCGCCGCCGCGCCGGGCCGCCCGCAGCGCGCCCGCCAGGTCGTCCCCGTACTCCCGCGGCGGCTCCTCGCTCAGCAGCGCGACCACCTCGGCGCTCCCGCCGGGCCCGTCCAGCAGCGCCCGCCCCAGCCGCGGATGCACCCCCAGCCGGGCCAGCCGCAGCCCCCGCTCCGTGGCGCGCCCGGCCGCGTCGACCGCCCCGATCGCCGTCAGCACCTCCCGCGCGGCCGCCATCGCCCCGGCCGGCGGTCGGTCAAGGAGCGCCAGCCCGGCCGCCCCGGGATCGCCCCAGCACGCCGACTGGAGGGCGAACGCGGTCAGGTCGGCGACCTTGATCTCCGGTGCCGGAAAGGCCGTCAGGCGGGCGTCCTCGGCCTCGGACCAGCAGCGGTACACGGCACCCGGCGCCTCCCGCCCGGCACGGCCCGCCCGCTGCCGGCCGGCCGCCCGGGACGCGCGGACCGTCGCCAGCGCGCTCAGAGCGCGCGCGTGGTCGACCCGGGGCTCCCGCGCCAGCCCGGAGTCGACGGCCACCCGGACCCCGGGGACGGTCAGCGAGGACTCGGCGACCGCCGTGGCCAGCACCACCCGGCGCCGCCGCGCGGGCGTCAGCACCGCGTCCTGGACGGCCGCCGGCGCCCGGCCGTGGACCTGGACCACCGCCACCTCGCCGAGGTCGCCCAGCAGCCCCGCCACCCGCGCGATCTCGCCCACGCCCGGCAGGAAGCACAGCACGTCCCCCGGCCGCTCGGCCAGGGCCCGCCGCACCACCGACGCCACGTGCGTCAGCAGCGCCGGGTCCACCCGCATCCCGTGCGGCGGCCGCACCGGCCGCGCCGGCGGCGCCCAGACCACCTCCACCGGGTACGACACGCCGTCCGCCTCGACCACCGGCGCACCGCCCAGCAGCCCCGCCCACCCCTGCGCGTCCGTCGTCGCCGACGCGGCCACCAGCCGCAGCTCCGGACGGAGCGTCTCGCGGACGTCCCACAGGAAGGCCGCCGCCGTGTCCGCGTCCAGATGACGCTCGTGGCACTCGTCGAGCACGACGACGTCCACGCCCGACAGCTCAGCGTCGCGCTGGAGCCGCTGCAGCAGCACACCGGTCGTGACGACCTCCACGCGCGCGCGTGGGCCCACCACCCGCTCCCCGCGGACCGTGTAGCCGACGCTCCGGCCCACCTGCTCGCCGAGCAGCCAGGCCATCCGGCGGGCCGCCGCGCGGGCCGCGATCCGGCGGGGCTCGGCCACCACCACCCGCCGCGCAGGCCGCCCCTCGTCCAGCAGCCCGGCCAGCGCCAGTGGCACCAGCGTCGTCTTGCCGGTGCCGGGCGGCGCCACCAGGACCGCGGTGCCGTGCCCGGCCAGGGCGTCGTCCAGACCGGGCAGGGCCTGTCGTACGGGCAGCGCGTTCAGGGCGTCGTCACGGATCACGCCACCCAGTGTCTTACGGGCGCCGGACCCCTTAGGGCGTGTTGCGAAAGTCCCGTCTGCCGCGCGACGCCATGCACGCACTCTCGCCGCACCGGGCGAAAGCCCGAGTACGCCCAGTACGAGGACTTCCGCCCGGCACGCCGAGAGCACGCACCTGACGCCGCGCGGCCCGCCCTCCGGGCGAACGACGGGACTTTCGCAACACGCCCTAGTCCCGCGGGCGCCCGGACGCGCCCGCGCGCGTGCCCGAGCCCCAGCCAGGACGGCATAGACCGGAACGCCGGCAAGACGCGCCCGCGCGCGTGCCCGCGTCCGGGCGGCCGGTACGTCAGTCCCGCTCGCACACGAAGATCGCCGTCCCGGGGAGGAGGCCGCCCCGCAGCGGCGACCAGCCGCCCCACTCGGAGGTGTTCCAGGCCGGCCACTCCGGCTCCACCAGATCGGTCAGCCGCAGGCCCGAGGAGACGATGTCCCGCACCCGGTCGCCGATCGTGCGGTGATGCTCGACGTAGACCGCGTCGCCGTCCTCGTCCTGCTCGACGTACGGCGTGCGGTCGAAGTAGGACGAGGAGACCGTGAGCCCCTCCGGGCCCGGCTCGTCCGGGAAGGCCCAGCGGACCGGGTGCGTCACGGAGAAGACGAGACGGCCGCCCGGCCGCAGCACCCGCCGTGCCTCGCGCAGCACCAGGCGCGGGTCGGCGACGAAGGGCAGCGCGCCGTACGCCGAGCAGACCAGGTCGAAGGAGCCGTCGGCGAACGGCAGCGCGCCGGCGTCGGCACAGACCAGCGGGAACGATCCGCCGATGCCCAGCGCGTGCTGGAGCTGGCGGTGCGAGAGGTCAAGGGCGACCGGGCGGGCGCCCTGGGCGGCCAGCCAGCGCGAGCACTGGGCCGCGCCGGCGCCGATCTCCAGGACGTCCTTGCCCTTGAGGTCCTCCGGCGGGCCGAGCAGCTCCGCTTCCACCTCGTCGAGACCCTCCGGGCCCCACACGAAACGGTCGTCGCCGAGGAAGGTGCCGTGCTCGACCTGGTACTCGTCGGCGTTGCGGTCCCACCAGCCCCGGTTGGCCCGGCTGCTCTCCGTGACCCCGGCGGCGCGCCGGGTGGCTTCGGGTTCGGCCTCGGTGCCGGTCTGCGACCTGGCCTCTCGCAAGTCGAACGAATCGGGCTCTTGGATGATCGGCTCCCTCGTCGTACTCTTCCGTGCAACCCGTTCAGGGGGGTGGCACGGAGGAGGTCGGTCAGGCCTGCGTGGCCTCCTGGGACGGCTTTTGTGCCGGGTATGCGGCGATCCGCCCCGGGTGTGCGCCTTCGCGCATTGACCCTGCCTGGCTGCCCCCGTATGCTACAAGTTGCGCTGCGGGCCTGCGCACCTCAGACGTAGCAGGCTGCGCTCGCATCTGTTGTATGTCCCCTCGGTTGTCGAGGCGCCACCAGCGGTTTTGTGTGGCGCTTCCTTGGCTGTCCGGCTTCATCAGAGCGAAACGGGCTCCCGGCGTAAGCAGTACCTACGACTTCAATGTCCGTACCGGAGCCCTTTCCCACATGACGAGCAGCACCGAGACCACCGCCACCACCCCGCAGGTAGCGGTCAACGACATCGGTAACGAGGAAGCCTTCCTCGCCGCGATCGACGAGACGATCAAGTACTTCAACGACGGCGACATCGTCGACGGCGTCATCGTGAAGGTCGACCGGGACGAGGTCCTGCTCGACATCGGTTACAAGACCGAAGGCGTCATCCCGAGCCGCGAACTCTCCATCAAGCACGACGTCGACCCCAACGAGGTCGTCGCCGTCGGTGACGAGATCGAGGCCCTTGTTCTCCAGAAGGAGGACAAGGAAGGCCGCCTGATCCTCTCGAAGAAGCGCGCCCAGTACGAGCGTGCCTGGGGCACCATCGAGAAGATCAAGGAAGAGGACGGGATCGTCACCGGTACCGTCATCGAGGTCGTCAAGGGTGGTCTCATCCTCGACATCGGCCTCCGTGGCTTCCTCCCGGCCTCCCTGGTCGAGATGCGCCGCGTCCGCGACCTCCAGCCCTACGTGGGCAAGGAGCTCGAGGCCAAGATCATCGAGCTGGACAAGAACCGCAACAACGTGGTCCTGTCCCGCCGTGCCTGGCTGGAGCAGACCCAGTCCGAGGTCCGCCAGACGTTCCTCACGACCCTCCAGAAGGGTCAGGTCCGCTCCGGCGTGGTCTCCTCGATCGTCAACTTCGGTGCCTTCGTGGACCTGGGTGGCGTCGACGGTCTGGTCCACGTCTCCGAGCTGTCCTGGAAGCACATCGACCACCCGTCCGAGGTCGTCGAGGTCGGTCAGGAAGTCACCGTCGAGGTCCTCGACGTCGACATGGACCGCGAGCGTGTCTCCCTGTCGCTGAAGGCGACCCAGGAAGACCCGTGGCAGCAGTTCGCCCGGACCCACCAGATCGGCCAGGTCGTCCCGGGTAAGGTCACCAAGCTGGTTCCGTTCGGTGCGTTCGTCCGCGTGGACGAGGGCATCGAGGGTCTGGTCCACATCTCCGAGCTGGCCGAGCGCCACGTGGAGATCCCGGAGCAGGTCGTCCAGGTCAACGACGAGATCTTCGTCAAGGTCATCGACATCGACCTGGAGCGTCGCCGGATCTCGCTGTCCCTCAAGCAGGCCAACGAGTCCTTCGGTGCCGACCCGGCCTCGGTCGAGTTCGACCCGACCCTGTACGGCATGGCCGCGTCGTACGACGACCAGGGCAACTACATCTACCCCGAGGGCTTCGACCCCGAGACCAACGACTGGCTCGAGGGCTACGAGACCCAGCGCGAGGCGTGGGAGCACCAGTACGCCGAGGCGCAGCAGCGGTTCGAGCAGCACCAGCAGCAGGTCATCAAGAGCCGCGAGGCCGACGCTGCCGCTGCCGCCGAGGGTGGCGAGGCTGCCGCTCCGGCCGCTTCGGGTGGCGGTTCGTACTCCTCCGAGGGTGCGGACACCTCCGGTGCGCTGGCCTCCGACGAGGCGCTGGCCGCACTCCGCGAGAAGCTCGCGGGTGGCCAGAGCTGAACAGCCGTCGGGCTGAACAGCTAGCCACCGGGCACAGCCGGTGACCGAGGGGCCGTACCTTCCGAGGTACGGCCCTTCGGCGTTTCCCGGCGCCCAGGTGTGTACGGACGGGACGGTGCGTCACGCACGGCCTCGCCGCCAGGAACGGGCCCCCTGGAGCGATCCGTCGGCTCCGCCCCGAACTCGGCCCGCCCGCAGCCCCGTTCGCGGACGGCGGCGCCGGCGTGCATGGGCAGGGGCGGTCGGCACCGTGCTCCGGGTCCGGAAGCCGGCGCGTGATCACCGGATCCGGGCCGGACGGGAATGCCCGCCGTCCACGCTCTGTTGTCCCGTACGAACACGAGGAGGAGCGGTCACAGTGCTTGATCCGCAGGGTTTGTACGCATGGGAGCCGAAGGGCCTCGCCGTGGTGGACATGGCGCTGGCCCAGGAGTCGGCCGGTCTTGTCATGCTCTACCACTTCGACGGATACATCGACGCGGGTGAGACCGGCGACCAGATCGTCGACCGGCTCCTCGACTCGCTGCCCCACCAGGTCGTCGCCCGCTTCGACCACGACCGGCTCGTGGACTACCGGGCGCGCCGCCCGCTGCTGACCTTCAAGCGGGACCGCTGGACGGAGTACGAGGAGCCCGGGATCGAGGTCCGGCTGGTCCAGGACGCCACGGGCGCGCCGTTCCTGCTGCTGTCCGGTCCCGAGCCGGACGTCGAGTGGGAGCGCTTCGCCGCCGCCGTACGCCAGATCGTGGAACGGCTCGGTGTCCGGCTGTCCGTGAACTTCCACGGCATCCCCATGGGTGTCCCGCACACCCGTCCCGTGGGCCTCACGCCGCACGGCAACCGCACCGACCTCGTCCCGGGCCACAGCAGCCCCTTCGACGAGGCCCAGGTGCCCGGCAGCGCCGCGGCGCTCGTCGAGTACCGCCTCATGGAGGCCGGCCACGACGTCCTCGGCGTCGCCGCGCACGTCCCGCACTACATCGCCCGCTCCGCCTACCCCGACGCGGCCCTGACCGTGCTGGAGGCCGTCACGGGCGCCACCGGACTGGTGCTGCCGGGCATCGCGCACGGCCTGCGCACGGACGCGCACCGCACGCAGACGGAGATCGACCGCCAGGTCCAGGAGGGCGACGAGGAACTCACCGCCCTCGTGCAGGGCCTCGAGCACCAGTACGACGCGGCGGCGGGCGCCGAGACCCGCGGCAACATGCTCGCCGAGCCGGTCGAGATCCCCTCGGCGGACGAGATCGGCCTGGAGTTCGAACGCTTCCTCGCGGAGCGGGAGGGCGAGAACTAGATCCCGTCAGAGGCGGTCCCGGCGGCAGGCCCTAAGCTTCGGGACATGCTGAAAGTAGGCCTCACCGGCGGGATCGGCGCCGGCAAGAGCGAGGTGTCGCGGCTGCTCGTCGGGCACGGCGCGGTGCTGGTCGACGCGGACCGCATCGCGCGGGAGGTCGTCGCGCCCGGCACGGACGGCCTCGCGGCCGTCGTCGAGGCCTTCGGGCCGGACGTGCTCGGTGCCGACGGCGCCCTGGACCGGCCGAAGCTGGGCTCGATCGTCTTCGCCGACCCCGACCGGCTCGCCGTCCTGAACTCGATCGTGCACCCCCTGGTCGGTGCCCGGTCCCGCGAGCTGGAGGACGCGGCCGCGCCCGACGCCGTCGTGGTCAACGACGTCCCGCTCCTCACGGAGAACGGCCTCGCACCGTTCTACGACGTCGTGGTCGTCGTGGACGTCGCCCCCGAGACCCAGCGCGACCGGCTGACCAGGCTCCGCGGCATGTCCGAGGAGGACGCGCGGGCCCGCATGGCCGCCCAGGCCACACGCGACGAGCGCCTGGAGATCGCCGACATCGTGATCGACAACGACGTCCCCCTGGACGTCCTCGAACGGCGGGTCACGCAAGTGTGGGCCGACCTCGCGCGCAGGGCCCGGGACGGCGGCCTCAGTAGCCGTCACGCGTCCTCGAAATAGCGGACACCCGTCCGGGCGTTGAACCGCTTCAGTGAGGGAAGGACTCTGCCGTGCCCGAGACCAGCGGTTCGACCGGACGTACCCCGGAGACGCACGTCATCGACTTCCGTGCCGCGGAGCAACTGCTCAACGCGCGGGACCCGCGGGGTGCGGTGAAACTGCTCGACGGAGTGATCGCCGCCCACCCCGAGAACACCGCCGCCCGGCTGCTGCGCGCGCGTGCCTTCTTCGCCGCCGCGCAACTGCGCCCCGCCGAGCTGGAGTTCACCATCGTCCTGGAGCGCGAGCCGGACAACGCGTTCGCGCACTTCGCGCTCGCCCGCACCTACCAGCGCCAGGGCCGCGCCGACCTCGCGATACGCCACTTCCGGCTGGCCGCCGCCCTGGACCCCAACCCGGAGTACCTCAAGGCGGCGCGCTTCGACGACGCCGGGTGAGCGGCCGGCCGCTCACGGATGACCGTGCTGCCGCAGGCGCCGCGGACCGCCGTCCGCGGGCGGGTAAGGCGGCACGTCCCGGCCCGGCTGGTAGTGCGGGCCCTGCCGGATGTGCCGGAGGATCATGACCATGTCGGCGGTGGCCACCAGCCACAGCACGCCGCAGGCGGCCGCCCAGCCGGGCCGGCCGACCAGCGCGAACGCCGCCGTCCCGAAGATCGCCCAGGCCACGCCCCACACGCTCAGCCACAACCGGGCCCGCAGCGCACTGCGCGCGGTCGCCGGTTCACTGCCCGTACGCACCATGGATCACCACTCCTCCTTGCAACGTACTCTTCGACCAGGACGTTCACCAAGGGGGACACCGCCGTGCTGCCGGACGCCGACGACCTGCCCGACCTGCTCATCGACCTCGCCGTGCCGCACGAGGACATCAACACGGTCGTGGGCCTGCGGCGGGCCGTGACCGCCGATCCCGGAGTGCTGCGGCTGCTCACCGCCTGCACCGAGCAGATCACCGGCGCCACGGCCGCCGCCCAGAGCCCGGACGAGGAGTCCAGGTTCGGTGAACTCGCCGCCGCCGCTCCGGCCACACTGGACGGGTACCTCCTCGTCCACGCCTTCGTCGCCGCGCTGCCCCACGCCCGCGCCCGCCACCGGGCCCGGGGCGTCCCCGCCGACGTGTCCCGGCACACGCTCGCCGACCTCGGGCGCACCATGGCGCTGCACCGCGGGAGGTACGGCAGGGGAGGGCTGTCGGCGGTCCAGGCGGCGTGGCTCGTCCGGCACTTCCGCGGCGACCTGTTCCAGCTGGGCCGGCTGCAGTACGAGCGGGCCCGGCTCGGCGAGCGCACGGCCCGGGCGATCAGCGCCGCACCGGCGGGCCCGGCCGGATCCGCGGCTCCCGGCCGGCCCTGCCTGAACCTGCACATCCCCGACCACCGCGGTCCGCTGACCCCCGCCGCCTGCGACCGCTCCCTGGCCCTGGCGCGGGAGTTCTTCCCCCGCCACTTCCCCGAGGAGCGGTACGAGACCGCGACCTGTCACTCCTGGCTGCTCGACCCGCAGCTGAGGCGCCACCTGCGCGCGGACTCGAACATCGTCCGCTTCCAGGACCGTTTCCGGCCCGGCCGCGAGGACACCGAACCGGTGGACGCCACCGTCGTGCAGTTCGTCTTCGGCGCCCCGGACCTGCCGGTGGCGGACCTGCCCCGGCGCACGTCGGTGGAGCGGGCGGTCGGCGACCACCTGCGGTCCGGCGGCCACTGGTACCTCGGACACGGCTGGTTTCCCTGGGAAGGGTGACGCCGGAGCGGGAACGTCCCGACCGGGGTGAGCCGTTGAACGGGCATGACGGTCGAGATGCGTGACGGGTACGAGGGGACGGGCCCCGGTGCGATCACCCCGGACGGCTGCGCGGTCGAGCTCTACGCGCGCCTGTCCGTCGGCGGCGAGCCGGACATCGTCGAGGCGGCGGTCCCGGCCGGCGCCTCCATCCTGGAACTGGGCAGCGGCGTCGGCCGGATGACCCACCCGCTGGTGGCACGCGGCTTCACGGTCACCGCGGTGGACGAGTCGGCGCAGATGCTGGAGCGCGTCCGCGGCGCGCGCACGGTGCACAGCACCATCGAAGGGCTCGACCTCGCCGAGAAGTTCGACGTGGTGATGCTCGCCTCCTTCCTGGTGCACGCCGGGGACGCGGAGGTGCGCCGGGGCCTGCTGCGCACCTGCGCGGCGCATGTCGCCGACGACGGCTGCGTCCTCGTCCAGCGGGAGGGCGCCGGCTACCACGCGGACGTCCCGAGAGAGCGGCGCGACCCCGCCGGCTACACGGTGCGGGTGGTGGCCGCGGATCCGGTCGGGGACGGGGTGAACTCGGTGCGTGTGGAGTACGAGTTCCCGGACGCGGCCTGGACGCAGACGTTCCTGGCCCGGCCGCTCACCCGTGAGCAGTTCGAGGAGGCGCTCGCCGAGGCGGGCCTGCGGGTCGCCGAGTACCTGACCGAGGACGGCACGTGGGTGAAGGCGGTACCGGCGGCGTAGCCGGAAGCGGCGGCACGCCGGGCACGGACGCACGGTGGGCGCCGCCGGTGACGCCGGCCGGCAACGGCCCCCGGCGGCCGATGAGTTCTCCGCGGGTCGCGGGTCTACCCCGGTGACAGCATCAGGGACCGCTTCCCCAGGAGAACCCCATGACCGAGTCCGCCGCCTCCGCCGCTCTCACCGCTCCCGCCTCCGTGGCCGCCGGTCCGGCGACCGCCCGTGGCCGCCGGGCGGCCCGCGCGGCCCTGCGCACGGTGCAGGTGCTGCTGGCCCTCTTCTACGCCGGCGCGAGCGCGCTGCCCAAGCTGATCGCGCACCCGACGGCCGTCGAGTCCTTCGACAGGATCGGCTGGGGCAGCGCCGGCATGTACACCATCGGAGCGCTCGAACTCGCCGGTGCGGTCGCCCTGCTGGTCCCGGTGCTGCAGTCGGTGGCGGCGACGGCGCTGAGCGCGCTCATGGTGGGCGCGTTCATCGTCCAGCTCACCGTCTTCGACGGCCAGAACGCGGCGACCCCGCTCGTGCTGATCGTCCCGCTGGCGCTGATCGCCTGGGCCCGGCGCGGCCAGAACGCCCGACTGTGGGGCCTGCTCCGGTCACGGGCCTGACGCCCGCGCGCACCACGGGGCGGAGGGCCGAGCCGGGAGCCGCCGGATCAGCGTCCGCCGCCCGGCCGGCCCGGTCCGCCCGCGCCGCCGGGTCCACCCGCGCCGCCCGTCCCGCCGAGGCCGCGCAGCCGTTCCAGATCGCGCCGGTCGCGCTTGGTGGGGCGGCCGGCGCCGCGGTCGCGCAGGCCGATGGGGACGAAGGCCTCGCGGGGCGGGGGCGGCGGGGAGTTGTCGACGTAGCACTGCGCCGCCACCGGGGCGCCGACCCGCTTGCGGATCAGACGCTTCACGACGACGATCCGCTCCCGTCCCTCCTGACGCACCCGTACCTCGTCGCCGACGCGCACGGAGTGGGCGGGCTTGACCCGCTCGCCGTTCACCTGGACATGCCCGCCCCGGCAGGCGGTGGCACCCATCGAACGCGTCTTGACCAGGCGCACGGCCCAGATCCAGCTGTCGATCCGCACGTTCTCACCGGGAGCCGGACCCGCGGCCTCGGCGGCGGCGACGGCCGCGGCGACAGCGGCCGGATCGGGTGCGGGGGCGGAACCGGCGGCCTGCGCGGCGGGAGCCGCGGTGCCGCCGGCAGGCTCGGCCGGGGCGGGACGCGCCGTCCCACCGCTGTCGTGCCCGGTGCTCGAGCCCGCGTCCTCAGAAGCCATGCCCCGACCTTAGCCCGCCGGGCCGGGAGACACGGAGCCGATTTCCCGGACGCCGGTGCGGCACGGCCGCCGACCGGGCACCTCCCGCCCGCACCGGGCCCCGTGGCTCTACCGTTGACCTCGTGCCCCGCCCGCCCGACTCCTCGCCCGCCCCTCTCGCCCTCCTCGACCAGCGGATCAGCGAGTGCCGGGCCTGCCCGCGCCTGGTCGCCTGGCGCGAGGAGGTGGCCCGCACCAAGCGCGCCGCGTTCGCCGACTGGACGTACTGGGGGCGGCCCGTGCCCGGCTTCGGACCGGCCGACGCGCCGCTGCTGATCATCGGGCTCGCACCGGCCGCGCACGGCGCCAACCGCACCGGCCGGATGTTCACCGGCGACCGCTCCGGCGACGTGCTGTACCAGGCGCTGTACGACGTCGGGCTCGCCTCGCAGCCGACGGCGGAGCGCATCGGCGACGGCCTGGAGCTGTACGGCGTGCGCATCACGGCGCCCGTGCACTGCGCCCCGCCCGACAACAAGCCGACTCCCGCGGAGCGCGACACCTGCCGGTCCTGGCTGGTCGAGGAGCTGACGCTGCTGCGGCCGACCGCACGCGCGGCCGTCGTGCTCGGCGCCTTCGGCTGGCAGGCGGCACTGCCCGCGCTGGCCGCGGCCGGCTGGAACGTGCCCCGGCCCCGGCCGGCCTTCGCCCACGGCACCCGGGTCGGCCTCGGCGGCCTGGACCTGTTCGGCTGCTTCCACGTGAGCCAGCGCAACACCTTCACCGGCCGCCTCACCCCCGAGATGCTCCGCGACGTCCTGCGCACGGCGGCCGAGGCGGCCGGACTCTGACCCGGACGGCCCGCCCCTGCGGCGCCGCCGCCCGTCGGCCGCCGGTGGAGCGGCGGTCCCGGGTCAGAGCCGCTGCTCGGCCTCCTCGCCGAACAGGTGCCGTACCGTCGACCGGTGGTTGGCCCGCACGTGGCCGAGGGCGCTCGCGCGGGCGCGGTCCGGGTCGCCGGAGGCGATCGCGTCGTACAGCTCGCGGTGTTCGGCGAGCAGGTGCGGCCACTCCTCGTTGCGCCGGGTGAGCCAGCGCAGCCGGCCGTCGACCGGTTCCATCACCGAGATGAGCAGGCTGTTGCCGGCCAGGGCCAGGATCCGGTCGTGGAAGCGGGTGTTGATGTCGGTGATCGTCTCGGCGTCCCCGGCCCGCGTCGCGGCGGCCGCCCGGTCGAGGAGTTCCCGCAGCTCGGCCAGTGCCCCCGGGGTCGCCCGTGCCGCCGCGAGCCCGGCCGCGTAGACCTCCAGTGCCTCGCGCAGCTCGAAGAGTTCCCGGACGTCGGCGGGGGTCAGCCGGCGCACGACGGTCCGGCGGGCCGACTCGAAGAGGACGAAGCCCTCGGCGACCAGGGCCCGGATCGCCTCGCGCACCGGCACCCGGGACACCCCGAACCGCTCGGCCAGTTCGCGCTCGACCAGCCGGTCGCCCGGGCCCAGCCGCCCCGCGATGATGTCCTGCCGCAGGGTCGCGAGGACGCGTTCGCGCACCGCGCCCAGGGGCTCGGTCTTCGTCGAGGGGGATCCCATGGGGCCATCTTCGCCGACCGCGGGGGCTTTTACGGAGCCGTAACGGGACGGACATCGGTCGCAACGCTTGACGGGAGGACCATGACGGCAGTTTGGTATACCAAACGCGCGCACCACTTGCCCGGCAGCCACCCTCCACACCCTCCCCGCAGCCCTCGTAGTCCCTGGAGGCCCCGTGTCCCTGGCCGACCGCGCCGAAGCCACCGGCGCACCCGCGTTCCGCCCCGATCCCCGCCTCACCAACGAGGACCTCGCCCCCGCCGAGAAGCGGAACTGGAAGGTCTTCGACCTCTTCGCCATGTGGATGTCCGACGTCCACAACCTCGGCAACTACACCTTCGCCGCCGGTCTGCTGGTCCTCGGCATGAACGTGTGGCAGGTCTTCACCTCCCTCCTCGCCGGCTTCGTGCTCATCTACGTCGGCATGAACCGGATGGGCCGGATCGGCCAGCGCCACGGCGTGCCGTTCCCGGTGGTCAGCCGGATCAGCTTCGGCGTCTGGGGCGCCAACGTCCCGGCACTCATCCGGGCCGTGATCGCCATCATGTGGTACGGCATCCAGACCTACCTGGCGTCCGTCGCCGTCAACGTGATGCTGCTGGCGGCCTGGCCCGGCCTGGAATCCTGGACCCGCCACTCCTTCCTCGGCCTGGACGCGCTCGGCTGGATCTCCTTCGTCTCGCTCTGGCTGATCCAGGCGGCGATCATCAGCCGGGGGATGGAGACCATCCGGAAGTTCCAGGACTTCTGCGGCCCCGCGATCTGGCTGGTGATGATCGCCCTCGCGGTCTGGATCCTGGCCAGGGCGCACTGGACCATCTCGCTCACCTCCACCCCGCACCCGGTCTCCGCCGGCGAACAGTGGCGGCAGTGGTTCGGCGCGATCGGCCTGATCCTGGCCACCTACGGCACGCTGATGCTCAACTTCTGCGACTTCTCGCGCTTCGCACCCGACTACCGCACCGTCCGCCGCGGCAACTTCTGGGGCCTGCCCGTCAACTCCACGGCCTTCGTGGTCGTCTCCGTGATCGTCACCGCCGGCTCGCTGGAGGTCTTCGGCGAGGCCATCACCGACCCCGCCGAACTGGTCGCCAAGGTCGGCAACACCTGGGTCCTGGTGGTGGCGGCACTGACCTTCGCGGTCGCCACCATGGGCGTCAACATCGTCGCCAACTTCGTCTCACCGGCGTACGACCTGGCCAACGTCTGGCCGCAGAAGATCAGCTTCAAGGTCGGCGGCATGATCAGCACCGTCGCCGCCCTGGTCGTCACGCCCTGGAACCTCTTCTCCAACCCCACCGTCGTCAACTACTTCCTGGGCGGCCTCGGCGCGTTCCTCGGCCCGCTGTTCGGCGTGATCATGGTCGACTACTACTGGGTCAAACGCGGCCGCGTGGACGTCGGGAAGCTGTTCGACGCGACGCCGGGATCGCCGTACCACTACCGCGGGGGCGTCAACCCCAAGGCCCTGTGGGCGTTCCTGCCGTCGGCGGCGGTCGCGGCGGTTCTCGCGCTGGTGAAGACGTTCGGCGACGTGGCGCCGTACTCCTGGTTCATCGGCACGGCCCTGGGCGCCGGGCTGTACGCGGCGCTCTGCCGCGCCGAACGGGCCGCCGCGCCGCAGGAGGTCTGACGACCGTGCGGATCGTCGTCACCAACTGCAACACCACACGCGGGATGACCGAGGAGATCGTGGAAGGTGCCCGGGCCGCCGCAGGCCCGGGCACCACCGTGACCGGTCTGACCCCCCACTGGGGCCCGGAATCCGCGGAGGGCTGGCTCGACAGCTACCTCTCGGCTGCGGCGGTCCTCGACGCGCTGCGGACGTACCACGGCCCGCCGTACGACGCGGTGGTCATGGCCGGTTTCGGGGAGCACGGCCGCGAGGGCGTACGGGAACTGGTCGACGTGCCGGTCGTGGACATCACCGAGGCCGCCGCGCACCTGGCGTGTCTGCTGGGACGCCGGTACGGCGTCGTCACGACCCTGGACCGCTCGCGCGGGCAGATCGAGGACAGCCTGGAGACGGCCGGCGTGGCCCGCAACTGCGCAGCGGTGACCAGCACCGGACTGGGCGTCCTCGACCTCGGAGGCGACCCCGGGCGCACGGAGGCCGCGTTCCTCGCGGCGGCCGAACGCGCCCGGGACGCCGGCGCCGAGGTCCTGGTCCTCGGCTGCGCCGGGATGACCGGGCTGCAAAGGACGGTGGGG
Organism: Streptomyces sp. NPDC091282; assembly: GCF_044757385.1. Taxonomy (NCBI): domain Bacteria; kingdom Bacillati; phylum Actinomycetota; class Actinomycetes; order Kitasatosporales; family Streptomycetaceae; genus Streptomyces; species Streptomyces sp. NPDC091282. The sequence goes on along the minus strand of NZ_JBIVUX010000001.1, from coordinate 219,239 downwards.
GAGAAGCTCGGGCTCCCGGTCGTCGACGGTGTCGGCGCGGCGGTGAAACTGGCGGAATCACTGGTGACGCTGGGGCTCACCACCAGCCGGGCGGGCAGTTGGGCGAAGCCGCTGCCCAAGCGCCGGGTGTGGGGCGCGGCCGGATCCGGCGCCGCGCCTCAGGGCCGCCAGACGTAGCGCACGTCCGGCTCCCGTTCCTCGTTGCCGCTGCCGTCCGTGCGCTCGACGGCGACGAAGCCGTTCCGCTCGTAGAACCGGTGGGCGGGCTTGTTGACCTGGAACGTCCAGAGCGTGAGCCCCTGCGGCGAGCGCTCCTTGGCCAGCGCGACGAACCGGTCGCCGAGACCCCGCCCCCGCCACCCGGGGTCCAGGTACAACTGGGACAGCAGCTCCCCGTCGAGCACCATCACGCCCACCACCCGGCCGTCCGCCTCCGCGAGCCAGGTCTCCCGCTCCGGCACCACCACGTCCCGGAAGTACGCCCGTACCTCGTCGTCGGCACGGGGCCGGACGACGGTGGGCAGGGCGGCGGAGAACGACCGCAGCCAGACGTCGGCGACGGCACCGGCGTCCGCTCCCGCGGCCCGGCGCAGCACCGGCTCCGCGGGCACCACGGCCGTGGCCGTGATCTCCACCAGCTGCCCGGTGTACCCGAGGCAGGCCACACCGAGCAGGGTCGAGGAATGCGGCCCCGCACCGATCCCGGAAGCCCTGACCACCTGCCAGACGGCGGACAGTTCGGCCGGATCACCGCTCACGACGTACACGTCGGTCGCCACCACGTGCTCCAGATCGCTGCCCACGGACCGCAGTTGCTCACCGAGATTGGCGATGGCCTGCCGGGCCTGCCGCACCGGATCACCCGGAGCCAGCCGCCCGTCGGCGTCGAGCGGCACGGCCCCGGCGAGAAACGCGAGCCGCGTACCGGCCTCGACGACGGAGACGTGCGCGTAGCCGGGGGGCGGGAAGAGGGCGGGGGTGATGACACGACGGATCACGGCGGTTCCTCGGGCAGACGACGGGCGGCGTCCCGATCATCCGGACACCGGACCCCGAGCGCACCCCGATATCCGTTGGACGGAGCGGCTTTCGGCCGTCAGCCTTGGGCCCGCGGACACGGCGCGCCCGCGGAGACGGTACGTGCGGGGGCACCGCCCGGGTCCGGACCGTGCGCGGCCCGGACCGCGCTCGCCGGCGACATCTCGGAGGCCGCCATCTCACGCACCGTCCACCACGTCCCCAGCAGGCACCGCACCGGCCCGGCGTACTGGCCGCACGGCCTGCCGGGCCCCTTCACCTTCCACGCGCTCACCGAACTCCGCTACTCGGCAGCGGAGTCGTCCCTCCGGCGCACCGCCGGCCGCCGTCCCGTGCCGGTGCCCGTCGTGCGGGCCTTCACCGCGTACACCTACCCGCGGGCCTTCAACGCCCGGCCCCAGGGGCCGTACGAGTCGACGGCCAGGGCCGCGCTGCGGGCCTTTCGCACCGAGGCCCGCAAACGGCTGCGGGCGGCTCCGCCCGACGCCCTGCTCCGCGTCGCGGAGGAACTGGACCATCCGCCGACCCGGCACCGGCACCGCAATATCAGGGAGTTGTGAGAACGTCTCGCGGACGGTATTCGACCGGCCTCGCGCAGCACATCCCTTCGCCGCTCGAAAATCCGTTGGAAACAGCCGAGTCGGCGCTGCTACCTTCCTCCACGTGGCGAAACTCAATCAGATCATCGCGGTCGAGAAGGGCATCAAGTCCAAGGCGCATCAGGACCTGACGGCAGCTCATCACGGGTTGCAGAAGCCCGCTTTGCTGGCCGGTATCTCGCGGACCTATCAGCCGAAGGACGAGGAGGGCGAGCAGTTGCCGCCCGAGTCCACGCGGGTCCAGGTCAAGGCCGAGGACGTGCTGCGGGAGACCTCGGCCACGCTGACGCGGCTCTTCGACGTGACCGCCACCAAGGACTGGGCCAACTGCGAGGCCACGGCCGACGTGACCGTGGACGGCCGGGTACTCGTCGCCGGCGTACCCGTCGCCTACCTGCTGTTCCTGGAGAAGCAGCTCGTCGACCTCAACACCTTCGTGCGGAAGCTGCCCGTGCTCGACGCGTCCGAGTCGTGGGTGCAGGACCCCTCCACCGACGCCTGGAAGACCGAGCCGGTGCGGACCCTGCGGACCAAGAAGGTCCCCCGCAACCACGTGAAGGCCGAGGCGACCGAGAAACACCCGGCGCAGGTCGAGGTCTACTACGAGGACATTCCGGTGGGATATTGGACCACCGTCAAGTTCTCCGGTGCCCTGCCCGCCCGGCGTATCAACGAACTTCTCGACCGGGTCGAGAAGTTGCAGCAGGCCGTCAAATTCGCCCGCGAGGAGGCGAACGGCGCCGACGTCGTCGACCAGCGGGTCGGTGACGCCGTGTTCGGCTATCTCTTCGGATAACCGATTCCAGACTCCCCGGCCCTGTGCGGCCGGGGTGCGCGAGGAGCGCAAAGCTGAAGCTGAGCCTTGTCGTGACGAGCGGTCGTACCCCACAGAACACGGGGCGGACCGCGTTGAATCTCAGACTCTCGCTCCAGACTCAGCATTCGCCGCCGATCGCCGGATCGAACGGGCCCGGGCCCCAGCACGTCGAAATGCAGGTTCAAGTCCTGCCCGCGCAGCTCGATGCGTGGTGGTCCAAAGGAAGGACGCGGCGACCTCACGACTGACCCGGGTTCTCAAGTGTGCCGGCGTGTGACGATGGGCGGCTCTCCGGGGCCCGGGGGCAGGCTACGCCCCCGGGCCCGCTCCCGTTCCCCTGACCTTGCGTTCATGAAGAACACGGCTCTCCGTCCCTCTTGTCACACCTCCGACATACGGCGGGACCTTTCCGTACGGGAACACCGCCTACCCTGGGAACACCGAAGCCGACAGCCCGGCCACCGTCGTCCGAAGGCACACCCCGCCCTCGCCCGGACAGGAGCCCCGTGTCCCCTCGTGTCGCCCCGCCGCCCTGGCTCGCCCACGCCCTGCGCGCACAGCGCGGGCCCGTGCCCTGGAGCGCCGTGACGAGAGGGGCGCTGGCTGCCGGGCCGCTCCTGCTCGCCTCGGTCGTCCTCCACCACACCTCCCTCGGCGTGATCGCCGCCATCGCCGCGATGCTCGCCGGGATCAACGACCGGCCCGGCAGCAGGCGGGCCGCCGTGCGCCGGCTCGGGGCGCCCGCAGCCGCCGGCGCCGCGGGACTGCTCGCCGGAACCTACGGCGGCGCCCACCTCACCGCCCTGCCCCTGACCCTGCTGCTCACCGTGCTCGGCCTGGTCGCGGGCGCCACGAGCGCCGCCGGGCCGGTCGCCTCCGGGGCCGGGACGCAGTTCCTGGTCGCCGCCGCCGTCGGCGCCGGAATGCCGGTGCCCGAAGCGGGCTGGCAGCGCGCCCTCGCCTTCCTCGCCGGAGCCGGCTGGCTGCTGGCGCTGCGCCTCGCCCTGCCCACCCCCGGCGCACTCGCCGGCGACTACCGCTTCGACGGCGAACGGCACGCCGTCGCCGCCGTGTACGACGCCGTCGCCGACCTGCTCACCGCCGTCGGCACCGAGACCGCCCTGGAACGGCGCGGAGCGCTCACCGCCGCACTCGACCACGCCCAGGACGCGCTCACCGGGCCCCGGCTGCGGCGCCACGCAAGTTCCGCCGCCGAGCGCCGGCTGCACGCGCAGTACGCCGCCGCGCTGCCCCTCGCCGAGGCGGCCACCGCGCTGGCCTGGGCGGCGGAACGGATCTCCGACCGGGCCGCCGAGGGCCCGCGGCGGCTCGCCACCGCGGTCCGCGACGGCCGCGGCAGCGGACCGCTGCCCGCGCCGTCCCGGTCGGCACCCGCCCTGCGCGCCCTGGACGACGCCCTGCTGCGCGCCGCCGAGGCCTTCGACCGCGCCGGTGACGGCGGGCACCGGCCGCCCGTCCGGCGCCGCGGCCCGAAGGAGGTCCTGCGGGCCGCGCTCGGCAGCGGCGGCCGGGAGTACGGGCTGCGCGTCGCCCTCTGCTTCGGGGCCGCCGCCGGCCTCGCCCAGGCCCTGCACCACGCCCGCTGGTACGGCGAGCACCAGCACTGGTACTGGCTGCCCGCCACCGCCGTCTTCCTCGTCAAGCCCGACCTCGGACCGCTCGCCTCCCGGGTGCTGTGCCGGGCCGCCGGGACCATTCTCGGCGCCCTCGTCTTCGCGGCCCTCGCCGCCGTACTGCCCCGGCCCGCGGGGCTGGTCGCGCTGGTCGCCGTCTGCGGCGCGGTCCTGCCGGTGGCCACCCGGCACTTCGCCGCCCAGACCGCCGCCGCCACCGTCCTCGTGCTCGCCCTGGTCATGGCCGGCGGCGAACCGCAGGCCTCCGCCGGCCGCATCGGCGAGACGCTGCTGGCCTGCGCGATCGTGCTGGTCGTGGGGCATCTGCCGATGGCCGGGAAGCGGGGCGGCGGGGTGCGGGCCCGGCTCGCGGCCGCCGGGCGGGCCGCGCACGCCTACCTCGGCCACGTCCTGGGCGAGTCCGCCGACCGCGGCGAACGCTGGGCCCTGCGCCGCGAGGCCTACCGCACCCTCGCCGAGGCCCGCACCGCCATCGCCCTCGCCGCCGCGGAACTCCCCGCCCTGGCCCGGCACTCCGAGGGCACCGACGCGGTGGCCGCGGTGCTCGAACGGCTCGTGGACACGACCACCGCGTGCGCCGTGCACCTCGACGAGACCGGACACCTCACCGCCCGGCACATCCGGCAACTGGAGGACCTGGCGGCCCGACTGGAGCACGGCGGACGGCGGCTCGGACTCAGGGTGCCGAGGATGCCGGCCGCCGCGTAGGCGGCCGGGCCGCCCGGTCTCAGTCCCCGAAGCGCGCCCACACCGGAGCGTGGTCCGACCCTGGCGCCCCGCGGCGCACCGCCGGGTCCTCGCCCACCGACGGCAGGTCCGGCGGGGCCGCGGCACCCGGCAGACCCGTGCCCGCCGCCGTCAGACGGTGCACCAGGCGGTGGCTGAGGAGGAGGTGGTCGATCAGTTCGCGGCGGCCCGAGTCGACGCGTGAGTAGCGCTGTTCGGCCGGTATCCGCGGCGCCGTGTCCCACAGCCGTACGGCGTCGCCCCGGTCCGCGCGGTCGTAGCCGGCGGTGCCGATCTCCGAGCCGGGCGGCCCGAGCAGGATCTGCGTGGTGGCCGCCTGCACCTCGTCGTTGAGGTCGCCGAGCACCACCACGTCCCTGGTGGTGCCCCGGCCGTCCAGGAGTTCGTCCGCCAGCGCCCGCAGGGCCGTCGCCTCGGCGGCGCGCCGGAAGAGGGCGTACGCCCCGTAGCGCGCGCGTTCGCCCTCGTCACGCGGTGCGAAGCGGCCGCCGGGATAGCCGAGCAGCTTCGACTTGAGATGGGCGACCGCCGCCGTCAGCGGACCGGCCGGGGTCGGGACCGTGACGGCCAGGAACCCGCGCCCGGCCGCGGTGGCGGTCGCGCCCGAATCGTCGGTCTGCACCGGGTCCAGCTGGGCCGGGAGCGCCGCCGTGTCGGCGACCACCGCCGGTTCGGCGCGCGCCAGGAAACCGACGCGGATGCCCCGGCCGTCGGGATGCGAGGAGAGGGCCGTGTGCCAGTCGCCGTCCAGCAGGTCCGTCAGATCCCGCAGGGCGTCGGGGTCCCCGACCTCCTGGACGCCGAGCAGCGCCGGGTCGAGTGCGGTGATCACGGACGCGAGGGCGGCGAGCTTCGCCTCGTACGCGGACTTGTCCTTGGGGCCGTAGGGGCTGCCGGGTCGGTAGAGGTTCTCTAGGTTCCAGGTGCCGAGGAGCATGCCCGGCTCCTTCCAGGAGGTGGTGCGGCCAGCGTCCTCGTCCCGGCCGGTGTGCGACAGGGCCAGGACAGGATGCGCGGTCCGGCTCGCCCGCCCCGAGGACCGGGCGGTACGTCGAGGCGGTGAGCGTCCCCCGCCGCCGGGGCCCGCGGAACGCCGCGCTCCGGCCGCGCGGAAAAAATATTCGGCGGCGGCGATGAGTTCCGCGTCCCGCGGCGGTCAGCACCCGGAACCGACCGTCGTACAGGAGGGCCCATGTCGCTTCCGGAGATCGTCTCGCGCGAGCGGTGGCGTGCCGCGCGTGAGGAGTTACTGCTCAAGGAAGAGGCGCTCACACGCGCGCGGGACGCGCTCAACGCCGAACGGCGCCGGCTCCCGATGGTCGAGGTCGACCCCGAGTACGTCCTCGAAGGCGGCGACGGCAAGGCCACCCTGCTCGACCTCTTCGAGGGACGCGCCCAACTGATCGTCTACCACTTCATGTTCGCCCCGGAGTGGGAGGCGGGCTGCCCCAACTGCTCCGCGTTCCTCGACCAGATCGGCCACCTCGCCCATCTGCGGGCCCGCGGCACCTCGTTCGCGGTGGTGTCCCGGGCCCCGTTCACCCGGATCCTGCCGTTCAAGGCGCGGATGGGCTGGACGCTGCCCTGGTACTCCTCGCGCCACAGCGACTTCAACCGCGACTTCGGGGCGACCCTGGTGGTCGACGACGACCCGGTCGAACGGCCCGGGATCAGCTGCTTCCTGCGCGAGCACGACCGCGTCTTCCACACCTACTCGGCCCACGGCCGCGCTCTCGACGCAATCGGCTCGACCGACTCCCTGCTCGACCTGACGGCGCTCGGCCGGCTGCCGGCGGGCAGTGACCGGGTGCGCTATCACGACGAGTACGAAGACTGACACGAACGGTCACGAAGGTGGCCGAAAGTCAACGGACTCTCACCCTCCGCGCCGAAGGCGTGTCGGCTATGTCTCAGTACCGTCACCGGCCGAGCCGTTCGCGTTCTCCGGAGCGTTGACTTCAACAAGTACGACGCACTTGTTGGAGGCGCAGGATGGTGAACGGGCGAACCGTGCTCGAAGGCTTTCCCGCAGGCGGGCCGCGGGGATCATGGCCGGCGGAGGAGTTCGCGCACGCGCGGCGGCTCGAAGGCATGCCCGCGGAGGTCGTGATGGACCTGGCGACGGACACGTTCCTGGTCATCGTGCGCGGCGGCGACGGAGCCCAGGGCTAGGGCGTGTTGCGGGCGGGCACCGCGGCCGTGAACTGGTCCGCCTGGAGCGCGTACAGCTCCGCGTAGACGCCGCCGCTCGCCAGGAGTTCGTCCGGGGTCCCGGACTCCACGACCCGGCCCTGGTCGAGGACGTGGACCAGATCGGCGTGGCGCACCGACGCCAGGCGGTGGGTGATCAGGACGACGGTCTGCCCGCCGCCCGCCAGCGCGCGGATCTTCTCGAAGACCTCCAGCTCGGCCCGGGCGTCCAGGGCGGCCGTCGGCTCGTCCACGATCAGGATGTGCCCGCGCCGGTAGGCGGCCCGCGCGATGCCGAGGCGCTGCCACTGACCGCCGGACAGCTCGTGCCCGCCGCTGAAGTTGCGGGCCAGCAGGGTGTCCAGGCCGCGCGGCAGGTCCTCGACCACCTCCTCGGCGCCCGCCTCCGACACCGACCGGGTCAGCCGCTCCTCGGTGAGCGGCGCCGACGAGCGGCCGACGGCCACGTTGACCTTGGCGGTGAAGGGCCAGCGCTTGAAGTCCTGGGCCACCATCGCGATGCGCTCGGCCAGCCGGTGCCGGTCGGCGCGGGCCGCGTCGACGCCGTCCCACAGGATCCGGCCCCGGTCCGGCTGGTACAGCCCGGCCAGCAGCTTGACCAGGGTGGTCTTCCCGGAGCCGTTCTCGCCGACCAGCGCGACGATCCGGCCGAGCGGGAGCGTGAGGGAGACGTCGTCCAGGGCGGGACGGGTGGCGTCGCCGGGGTAGGTGAACGTGACCTTCTCGAAGCGGATCTCCCGCGGGTCGTCCGGCAGCGTGTCACCGCCGGTCGGGATGGCCCGCTCGGCGGCCTCGACGTACAGCCGCTCCAGGTCGCCGACGAACAGCGCCTCCTCGTGCAGCGTGTTGACCTCCAGCACCAGCGTGTTGAGGCTCGCCGAACCGGTCCGGATCGCGATCACCGCGGTACCGGCCACCGACAGGGCCATCGCCCCGCTCAGCAGCAGCCCGCCCAGCGTCGCGTACGTGGCGACCGTCGCCAGCCCCGTCCAGGCCGCCGCGATCAGGCCGGTGCGCGCCGCGAGCCGGGCCAGCCGGGCCTGCTCCGCCTCCGCCGTCTCCGACATCGCCCGGAAGTGTCGCAGCAGGAACGGGCCGACCCCGTGCACCCGGATCTCCGGCGCCGCCTCCGGCTCGGTGAGCAGCGAGCTGATCAGCTGACCGGCGCGGGCGTGCTGCACCCAGGTGTGGAACGACTCGTAGCGGCGCCGGGCGTTGGTCAGCGCGCCCCACGCGCTCGGGATGGTCATCGTGATCAGCAGCGGCAGCAGCGCCGGGTGCAGCACGGTCAGCACGCCGGCCGCGGCGATCAGCGAGATCATCGCGTTCACCACGCGCGTGCCGTACATGATCATGCGCCGGGCGGAGGAGGCGCCGTACTGCGCGGTGTCCAGCAGCTTGTGGAAGGCGTGGTCCTCGATCGCGGCGAGTTCGACGGCCGCCGCGCGCTCCAGGTACATCTCGGTCGCCACCCGCTCGACCTTGGGTTCCAGGCGGCCGGTGGCGTAGGTGGAGGCGGCGCGCAGCACGGCGGCCACGAACAGCACGGAGGCCATGGTCACCAGGGCCGGGGCGGCGCCGCGCAGCCGTTCCTCGATGGATCCGCCGCCGATCAGCCGGCCCAGCACGCTGTTGACGGCCAGCAGGCTGACCGCCTGGGTCACGCCGATGGCCACCTGCGCGGCCAGCACCACGCGCGCGGCACCCGGATCCGCCTGGCGGGCAAGCCGCAGGCTGGACATGAGCATTCCCGGCAGGCGGGTCAGCATCGCCCGCAGGTCCAGCTCCAGGAAGGCGTCCCGGTGCTGGTTCCAGCCCATGTCGTAGCGGAGCGGCCCCCCGAACAGCAGCCGCTCCGACTCCGACACCTCGGACGCCGCCGTGTCCCGCCTCTTCGTCACCGCGTTCCTCCCCAGGGCCGTGGACGAACGGCCACTATCGCGGCCTCGGCGGCACCCGGGCAGGGCGTACGGCGGGGCTCGCGGGGCACGGGGGAGTGCGGCGGGGGTGCGGAGGCGGGGCCGGTGTCCGGCACGGCGGCTTCTCCCGGGCCGTCGTCCCCGACGCGCGGTCCCGGCCGCGGCCGTCGCGCACGGCGGCCGGTTCCCCGCGGCGGCGGGTCCTGGGCAGCGGGCCCTGCGGCGGCGGGTCCCGGGGCAGCGTGTCCCGCGCCGCCGTCGGCCGGGACCGTGCGCGGGTCAGGCGCTCAGGGGGCGGGACCACTCCGGTGTCGTCCCCGTCACCCGGCACAGGGCGAGGTAGAGCGGTATCGGCGGGGTGTACGGCACCGTGCCCGCGGAGCGGTGGATCAGCCGGGCGGCGCCGGGGAGCGGGGCGCCCGGACTGTAGTGGGCCGGGGCGGGCCAGCTGAGCGCGTAGTCGGAGTCGGACGGGACGATCCACCACCAGCGCGTACCGTCGGCGTACACGCATCCGACCCGCGGCAGCCGGGGGATCACCAGCGGCCCGAGACGGGCCGGTACGGCCACGGCGTCGCAGCCCAGCGGGGTCGTCATGCCCTCCGGCACCGGGTGCCTGCGGTCACCGTCGGCGGCGGCCGAGGGCCGGCCGCGCTGCAGCCGGACCAGGGTGTCCAGGCCCAGTGACCGGCCGGAACCGGGGATGCCGTTCACGCCCGCCTCCGCCCGGGCACCGGGCGCAGCGCCGCGTCCGACTGCCCCTCCTCCCCGGAACCGGGCGAGGGACGGTGGACCGGGCTGTGCGCGGGCCCGTGCGACGGGTCGCGCGAGGGTCCCCGGGACGAGCCGCGCGACGGGCCCGGGTCGGGGCGGGCGCCCCATCCCAGGTCGTCGCGGGGCTCGGCGGAGTCCTGGGCGGCGGACCGGTGCGGCAGCTCCGCCCAGACCAGCAGCCCGGAACCGTGCTCCTGAGCTCCCCATGCCCGGCACAGCGCCTCGACGAGGAGCAACCCCCTCCCGTGCTCCTCCTCAGGACGCTGTGGGGACGGGTGGGGCTCATCCGGTGCACAGCCCTCGTCCTGCACGGCGATGCGCACCGTGCCGTCGTGGTCCCGCACCTCGCACACGACGCGACTGGTCGCGGTGTGCACGATCGCGTTGGTGACCAGCTCGGAGATGACGAGCAGGGCGGTGTCACAGGTGTCCGCGCAGACCGACCAGCCGGTCAGCCGGGCGCGCACCAGGCGTCTCGCCTGTGCGGGGGAACCCGGATGAGCGGCCAGCTCGAACCGGAACCGGCGCTCGGCAACGCCCCCACCAGGGGCGACAACCGCGGAGGCGCCGAGACCGGGACGGTCCGCGGCGGCGTCTGTTCCTAAGGGCGGGGACGGAATCACGCTTGCCACTATCGCCCCGCCGTGAACACTTGGCAAGAGTCACTCTGAAAAATGCAGAGTGCTGTGTGACGCGGTGGGACGCCATGGCACACTGCTCGCAACAGCATGTCGAGCGGCGCCAGTTGGGATCAGTGAGGATCCGGCGGACCGATCCGGCCAAAGTGATGGATGCGATCGAAGTGGGAAGTTTTCGGCCGTTACGGTCAATTCGGTCATACCGTCCGGTTCGGTGACCCCGTCGGACCCACGGACGAGTCTTCGAATGGCGCCGCTGGGCTGTCAGCGTGCCGCTGACGTCCAGAGCCGGGTGACACCTGTATGTGGCGCCGGCCATACCGCCGGCGGGCACAAGTGACGGCCCGCCCGGGGAACTTCGTGGAGGTGGAGCGTGAGCGAGCCGCGGTCCGCGCCGACCGTGGGCCAGGTGGTCCTCGGACGGCGCCTCCTCGACCTGCGGGAACGCGCCGGACTCAAGCGCGAGGAGGCCGCCCACGTGCTCCGCGTGGCCCCCGCCACCGTCCGGCGCATGGAGATGGCCGAGGTCGCCCTCAAGATCCCGTACCTCCAACTGCTCCTGAAGGCCTACGGGGTCGGCGACGAGGAGGCCGACCTCTTCGTCCGGCTCGCCGAGGACGCCAACCGGCCCGGCTGGTGGCAGCGGTTCCACGACATCCTCCCCGGCTGGTTCTCCATGTACGTCAGCCTGGAGGGCGCGGCGAGCCTGATCCGCTCCTACGAACCGCACTTCGTGCCCGGCCTCCTGCAGACCGAGGAGTACGCGCGCGGGGTGCTGAGGTCGGGCGCGGTCGGCCAGACCCAGCCCGAGGAGATCGAGCGCCATGTCGCCCTGCGCATGCAGCGCCAGGATCTGCTCACCCGTGACGACGCCCCCCGTTTCTGGGCCGTGATGGACGAGACCGTCCTGCGCCGCCCGGTCGGCGGTCCGGAGGTGATGCGCGCCCAGATCGACCGGCTGCTAGAGGTCACGAAGCTGCCCAACGTGACGCTCCAGGTCGCCCCGTTCGCGAGCGGGCCGCACCCCGGGACGTACGGGCCCTTCGTGCTGTTCCGATTCGCCATGCCCGAACTGCCGGACATGGTCTACAGCGAGTACATGACCGGCGCCGTCTACCTCGACGCGCGCGCCGAGGTGGCGAGCCACCTGGAGGTCATGGACCGCATGGCGGCGCAGGCCGCTACGGCACAACGCACGAAGGAGATCCTCCGGGATCTCCGCAAGGAGCTGTGAATGGATCGCATCAAACCCCAGTCCGGGCCGCGGAACCGCACCGAGCGGATCTACAACGGCATGCCCGCCCGGGACCTGGGCAGTGAGGGCTGGCACAAGCCGTGGAGCGGCGGCAACGGCGGCAACTGCCTGGAAGCGATGAAGCTGGCCGACGGCCGGATCGCCGTCCGCCAGTCGACCGACCCCGACGGACCGGCGCTGATCTACACCACGGACGAGATGACGGCCTTCATCGAGGGCGCCAAGGCGGGGGAGGCCGACTTCCTGCTCTCCTGAAGCTGTTCCCTTTGTCTTGTTCAACTTCTTTGTAATGGTGCTGAATTGATCGTCAACCCTGTCCGACGCTTACGGAGAGCCTCGTGATCGACACCAGCAAGCCGCACCCGGCACGCATGTACGACTGGTATCTCGGCGGCAAGGACAACTACCCGGTCGACGAGGAGATGGGCCGGCAGATGCTGGCCCTCGACCCCCGGGTGCCGGTGATGGCCCGCGTCAACCGGGCCTTCATGCACCGCGCCACCCGCTGGCTCGCCGAGCGGGGCGTGCGGCAGTTCCTGGACATCGGCACGGGCATACCGACCGAGCCCAACCTGCACCAGATCGCCCAGGGCGTCGCGCCCGACGCCCGGGTCGTGTACTGCGACAACGACCCGATCGTGCTGGCCCACGCGTCCGCCCTGCTGCGCAGCACGCCCGAGGGCGCGACCGAGTACCTCCAGGCCGACGTGCGCGACCCGGCGGCGATCGTTGCCGGCGCGCGCAAGATCCTGGACCTCGACCGCCCGGTCGCGCTGTCGCTGGTCGCCCTGCTCCACTTCGTCCCCGACGAGGACGGCGCGCACGAACTGGTCGGCAGGCTCCTCGCCGAACTGCCGTCCGGCAGCTACCTGACGATGACCCACGCCACCGCCGACTTCACTCCACAGGAGTCGGCGGCGGCCACCGCGAAACTCAAGGCGGCCGGCGTCACCCTGGCACTGCGCTCCGAGGAGGCGTTCGGCCGCTTCTTCGACGGCCTGGAACTGGTCGAACCCGGCGTCCGCGTGGTCCACCACTGGCATCCGGAACTGGGCGAGCCGGTGCCCGGCCAGGACGACGGGGTGATCCCCGGCTACGCGGCGGTGGGCCGCAAGCCGTGACCCGCCGCCCCTCCCGGCTCACCGGCTCCGGCGAGCCGGGACGGCGGTCACCTCTCAGGCGTATCTACACGGTCATCGGCCGGTCGTACGGTGAGATCGGCGACGGCAGCTGCGAACTCCCCGTCAGGTAGCGGTCGACGGCCGCCGCCACCGCCCGGCCCTCCGCGATCGCCCAGACGATGAGCGACTGCCCGCGCGCCGCGTCCCCGGCCGCGAACACACCGGGCACGTTCGTGGCGAACTCCGCGCCCCTGGCGATCGTCCCCCGCGGCTCCATCGCCACCCCCAGCTGGTCGACGAGCCCGTCCTCCGCGGTGGGCCCCGAGAAACCGAGCGCGAGCAGCACCATGTCGGCGGGCAGCTCCCGGCCGGTGCCCTGCAGCGGCCGACGCGCCGCGTCCACCTCCGTCAGGTGCAGCGCCCGCACCCGCCCGCTCCCGTCACCGGTGAAGCGGAGCGTGGACGCCGCGAACAGCCGGGCGTCCGCGTGCGCGTCGGGCGCCGTCTCCAGGTCCCGCGCCTCCTCGTGCGCCGCCGACAGCCGGTAGATCTTCGGATACGTCGGCCACGGTTCGATGTCCTCGTCCCGCTCCGCGCCCGGCTGCGCGTAGATGTCCAGCTGCGTCACCGACGCGGCCCGCTCCCGCACCGCCGTCCCCAGGCAGTCCGCCCCCGTGTCGCCCCCGCCCACGATCACCACATGCCGGCCGGCCGCCGACAGCGGCGACCGCTCCAGATCCCCCTCACCCACCCGGTTGGACAGCGGCAGGTACTCCATCGCCTGGTGGATCCCCGCCAGCTCCCGCCCCGGCACCGGAAGTTCCCGCCACGCCGTCGCACCCGTCGCGATCACCACCGCGTCGTACCGCGTCCGCAGCTCCGCCGCCCCGATGTCCCGTCCCACCGTCACCGACGTACGGAACTTCGTGCCCTCCGCCCGCATCTGCCCGAGCCGCCGTTCGAGATGGTGCTTCTCCATCTTGAAGGCGGGGATGCCGTACCGCATCAGCCCGCCCAGCCGGTCGTCCTTCTCGTACACGGCGACGGTGTGACCGGCCCGGGTCAGCTGCTGCGCCGCCGCGAGACCGGTCGGACCGGACCCGATCACCGCCACCGTCCGCCCGGACAGCCGCTCCGGCGGCCGCGGCGAGGCGAGCCCGTCCGCCCAGGCCCGGTCGGCGATGGCACACTCGACGTTCTTGATCGTGACGGCCGGCTGGTTGATGGCGAGCACACACCCCGCCTCGCACGGCGCCGGGCACAGCCGCCCGGTGAACTCGGGGAAGTTGTTCGTCGCGTGCAGCCGGTCGGCCGCCGCCCGCCAGTCCTCCCGCGACACCAGGTCGTTCCACTCCGGGATGAGGTTCCCCAGCGGACACGCGTCGTGGCAGAACGGCACCCCGCAGTCCATGCAGCGGTCCGCCTGCTTGCTGATGATCGGCAGCAGCGCGCCGGGGACGTACACCTCGTCCCAGTCCCGGACCCGCTCCTCGACCGGCCGCCGGGGCCACTCCTCCCGCGGCGTGGTCATGAAACCCTTGGGATCGGCCATGGTCGACTTCCTCGCGTGCGATGGCCCAGGCCATGCGTCATGGAGCGGCACCCTTGCGGCCACGATACGTCCGCTCGGCCGGACCCGCAGAGCGGCTGACAGCGCTCTGAGCGACCTCTCCCGGGCCCGGGATCCGGGAGCGATCCGGGCGGCCGCGGGCTCTCCGCGGGGCCGCCCCAGGAACAGGGGCAGCAGGCGCTCTCAGGGCAGGGCGAGTACGTATATGACCGCCGCCGCGGCCGACGCGAGGGTGCGCACATGGTTCCACCGCGTCCACTCGCGCACGTACACCGGCCAGTGGGCGGCGGCCTCCGGAGTGTCCGGCTCCAGTGCGGCCAGCGCCTCGTTCCGGGGCACGTTCGCCACCGCGGTGATCCCGAACGCACCGCACAGATACAGCGCGCTGCCCAGCAGCAGCTCGGTCTTCCCGTCGTCCGGTCACACCACGAACGTCACCACCGCGATGATCACGCACAGCACCGCCGACCCGGCGAACACCAGCATGAAGGCGGGCGTCACCGCCGCCCGGTTGATCGCGTTCATCGCCGCGACCCCCTGCGCCGCGGGCAACGCGGCCAGCCCGCGCATCACGAAGGCCGAGAACCCGAAGAACACCCCCGCCGTCAGCCCGGTCCCCAGGATTCCCAGCAGGACCAGCACTGCGTACGGTCCGTCGATCACGACCACCACACTCACTCTCGCCACTCGCCTCGGACACCGTCGCCCCTCGACTCCGCACCCACGCCCGCCCCGCTCCCGGCGTCAGCCGGTCAGGCGGATCTCCACCCCTGCCTCCCAGTCCCGCAGCACCGCCTCCACCGTCCGCGCGATCCGCCGCCGCGCCTCGTACCGGGGCACCCCGTTCATCAGCAGCTGGTCGTAGGGCGTGTCCACATGCCGTACCCCCGCCACCACCGCCGAGACCACCGCTCCCTCCGTGAGCGCCCGCCCGGCCGCGGTCCGCCCCACCCGGCCGCTGCCCCGCACCGACGCGTGCGCCGCGATCGCCAGGGCCCGCTCCGCCGGACAGCCCGGGAACAGGCGCAGGATCTCCGCCGCGAAGGCCGCCGTGAACCGCACGTCCTCCTGCGCCCGCCGCCTCGCGTCCCGCGCCCGGCGCCGCCGCCGCGCCTCGCCGTCGGCCAGACACCGCGCCTCGGCTCTGGCCAGCGCGTCCTCCTCGACGAGGACGCCCTGCCGTTCGTACCGGCTCCTTCGCCGGTTGAACCGCACCACCACCACGGACAGCGCGCTCTCCTCCCGGGAGCGCCGGGTCAGCGCGGTGTCCCCGCGCGGCAGGAACACCAGGTGCGCGAGATCGGCACACACCAGACACCGCGGCGCCCCGTCCTCCAGCACCAGCATCGACAGCGGCCCCCGCCTGCAGGCCGCACACCGCTTGTGCCGGAGCGGCTGCACCACCAGAAGTCCGCCGTGGTGAGGGGGAGTTGCCAGACGAGTCATACGCGGTTCATTCCCCCTCAGGACGCGGGATCCCACGTTCGTGCGGCGACGGGCGCGCCGGACATCCTGACGACCCTCCGCGCGGTGCCCCGGCCCCGGCACGTCCACCGCCCCGGCCACCCGGCATCATGATCGGGTGCGACTCGAAGCGATCACCTGGGACCGGCTCGCCGAACGCCTCGCCGAGCGGCTGGCCGGGCTGACGCCCGCCGACGGAGGTGCCTGGCCGCGTGTCGCCCTCGACGGGGCCCCGGCCGCCCGGCCCGGGGACCTCGCGGAGCGCGTCGCGGAGGCGTTGCGCCTGCGGGGCCGGCCCTCGCTCGTCGTCGGCACGGAAGGCTTCCTGCGTCCCGCCTCACTGCGTCTGGAACACGGCCGCCGCGACGCCGAGTCCTACTACGGAGGCTGGTTCGACACCAACGCCCTGTGGCGGGAGGTCTTCGGCCCCCTCGATCCCGGCGGCACCGGACGGGTCCTGCCCGACCTGTGGGACCCGGCGACCGACCGCGCCACCCGCAGTCCCTACGCGCAACTCCCTCCCGGCGGCGTCCTGTTGCTGCACGGGCCGCTGCTCCTGCGGCACTGGTTCCCGTTCGACCTGACCGTCCACCTCCTGCTGTCTCCCGGCGCGCTGCGCCGCCGCACCCCCGAGCCGGAACACTGGACGCTGCCCGCCTTCGAGCGCTACGAAGCCGAGAGCGATCCCGCCGGCTCGGCCGACGTACTGGTCCGCGCCGACGACCCGAGGCATCCGGCGTGGAACGGCTGACCACCGTGCGAGCCACCCGTTTCCGGTCCCCGGTACCGCCGGCCGCGGTCCCTCAGAGCCAGCCGTTGCGCCGGAAGCCCCGGTAGAGCACCAGGCAGGCCGCGGATATGACGCCGATGACGAGCGGATAGCCGAACCGCCAGTGCAGCTCCGGCATGTGATCGAAGTTCATGCCGTAGACCCCGCAGACCATCGTCGGCACCGCGATCACCGCGGCCCAGGCGGTGATCTTCCGCATGTCCTCGTTCTGCGCGACCGTCACCTGCGCCAGATGCGCCTGCAGAATGGAGTTGAGCAGTTCGTCGAAGGACGCGATCTGCTCCTTGGCCCGCATCAGGTGGTCGAGCACGTCCCGGAAATAGGCCTGTATCTCCGGTGCGATCAGCCGCGCGGGCCGGGTGGTCAGCTCCTCCATGGGCCTGCCCAGCGGCACCACCGCCCGCTTCAGCTCAAGGAGTTCACGCTTCATCTGGTAGATCCGCCCGGGGTCGGCCCGCGCGCCGTTCTCCGCGAACACGTCGGCCTCGACCTGGTCGATGTCGGCCTGCACCGCGTCCGTGACGTCCAGATAGTCGTCGACCACATGGTCCGCGATCGCGTGCAGCACCGCCGCCGGTCCCTTGGCGAGCTGATGCGGCGTCGCCTCCAGCTCCTCGCGCAGCGGCCCGAGCGAGCCGTGCCGGCCGTGCCGCACCGTGATCACGAAGTCCGCGCCGACGAACAGCATGATCTCGCCGGTGTTCACCACCTCGCTGGTCGCCGTCAGCTTCTCGTGCTCGACGTAGCAGACCGTCTTGAACACCGCGAACAGCGTCTCGCCGTACCGCTCCACCTTGGGGCGCTGATGGGCCTCCACCGCGTCCTCCACGGCCAGCGGGTGCAGGTCGAACAGCTCGGCGATGCCCGCGAACTCGCTGTCCGTCGGCTCGTGCAGGCCCAGCCAGACGAACCCCTCGCCCTTCTTGCGGACCCGCTCCACCGCCGAGTAGAGGTCATTGCATTCGGGGACCCGGACCCCGTCCTCGTACGTCACGCAGTTGACCACCGAGGAACCCAGCGGGGACCGCGCGTGATGGTTCAGGTCGACGCGGGGCCGCCGCCGGGCCAGTCGCGCCACCCGGCGCAGGCCGCCGGCCCTGCCCAGGCCCGTGACCTTCCGCAGATTCCCTGCCATCGTCATCCGGATCTCCTTGCGTGGATCCCTTCGTGCAGCGCTTTCGCGCCCTGGCGGGCAAGTCTGCCAGCCTCGCGTGAAACTGGGGTAAGGCTGTGGGAACGGCCGGTTCCGGTTGGTTCCCGCCTGTGCACAACCCGCCTCCCGAGGCCTTTTCCCGCCCCCTGTCGACGAGTTCCCGCGTCCGGCGGCCGTACGCCGCGCCTCGCCGAGCGCCGGCCGCGCCACCGGGCGTCGACCGCTGCGGCAACCCGGACGACTGGGATGATCGCTTCATGACACAGGCCGACGGATACCTCCTCGACAACCGCCAGAGCGAGGCCGCGCAGCGCTTCGGCGCCTTCGCCGCCCTTTTCGACCCCACCACCTTCCGGCACCTGGAGGCCCTGGGTCTCGCACCGGGCTTCAGCTGCTGGGAGGTCGGGGCCGGCGGCACGTCGGTGGTGTCCTGGCTGGCCGAGAAGGTCGGACCGGCCGGCCGGGTCGTCGCCACCGACATCGACACCTCGCTGCTCGCCACCGCCGCCCACGCTCCGGTCGAGGTCCGCACCCACGACGTCGGCACCGAGGAACCGCCGGGGGAGGGCTTCGACCTCGTGCACGCCCGGCTCGTCCTGGTCCATGTCCCGGACCGGGAACACGCCCTACGTTCCATGATCAAGGCTCTGCGCCCCGGCGGAGTGCTGCTGATCGAGGACGCCGACCCCGCCCTCCAGCCCCTGACCTGCCCCTACGAGTACGGCCCGGAGCAGCGGCTCGCCAACCGGCTGCGCCAGGGCTTCCGCAGCCTCCTCGCCGAACGCGGCGCCGACCTGTCGTACGGGCGCAAGCTCCCGCACCTGCTCCGCGAGGCCGGGCTGCACCAGGTCGAAGCCGACGCCTACTTCCCCGTCGCCTCGCCCGCCTGCACCGCCCTGGAGTCCGCGACCGTCCGGCAGATCCGCGACCGGCTCGTCACCGCGGGCCTGGCCACCGACGAGGAGATCGACCAGCACCTCGCCAACGTGGCGGAGGGCGCCATGGACCTCGTCACCGCCCCGATGATCTCGGCGTGGGGCCGCAAGGAGTAGACCCCGTCGGCGGTCCCGTGTCAGCCGTGGACGGGCGGTCTGGCGCCCACGCGTTCCACCGCCCTCGCGCCCGCCCGGCAGCCCAACGCCGCCGCCGGCCCGGGATCCGCGCCCGCGACCAGCGCGGCGAGGAACGCCCCGGTGAAAGCGTCACCGGCGCCCGTGGTGTCCCGGGGCGTCGCCGGTTCGGCCGGCACGCGCTCGGGCACACTCCCCGCCTCGGCGAGCAGCGCGCCGTCCGCCCCCGCCTTGACCACCACCAGCGGCACACGGCGGCTCAACGCGGCAGCCGCGTCGGCCGGATCGGCCAGTCCCGTCAGCAGACAGGCCTCGTCCCGGCTCGGCAGCAGCACGTCCACCCCCTCGACGAGCGCCAGGAAACGGTCCACGCCCAGCGTCGCGAGGAACCCGGCCGACGCCGGATCCAGACTCACCGGCACGCCACGCGCGCGTGCCGAAGCCAAGGCCACCGCCACCAGCGCCCGGCTCCGCTCGGAGAACAGCAGATAGCCCGACAGGTGTAGCCGGGCGACCCCGTCGAGCAGCCCGTCCGACCAGTCGGCGGGCTCCAGCCGCAGCGACGCCCCGCTGTCCGTGAGGAAGGTGCGCTCGGCCGAGTCGCCGCCGTCCACCAGGCACACGACCGTCCCCGTCGCGGCCTCGGGGTCCACCACGAGCCGTGGCCGCACCCCGGCCGCGACCAGTTCCCGCCGGTGCCACTCGGCCGCGTCCGTACCGACCCGCCCCAGCAGCCGGACGTCCGCGCAGCCCGAACGGGCCGCCCAGCAGGCCACGTTCGCACCGGCCCCGCCCGGCACGGTCCGGATCACCGCAGCGGTGTCCGTGCCGGTGGCCAGCGGCCCCCGGTGCCGCGCGACGACGTCGGTGACGACATCCCCGACGACCAGCAGCGCGCCCTCCCCGGCAGGCGTCACCCCTCGGTCCAGGCCGAGGCGATCCGCGCCGCGAGCCGTACGTTTCCGCGCACGGCCGCCAGGTTGGCCTCCAGCGAGGCGCCGCCCGTGTGCCGGACCAGATGGTCGAGCAGGAACGGCGTGACCCGCTGGCCGCTGATCCCCTCCCGGTCGCACGCGCGCAGCGCGTCGGCGAGCACCCGCGCGTGCAGCTCCGGATCGAGCTGCTCCGCCTCGGGGACCGGACGGGCGACGATCAGGGCCGTGTCCGCCGCGTCGAGCGCGTCCTGCGCCCGCATGACCGCGGCGACCTGCGCCGGCGTCTCCAGCGTCCACTCCACCGGATGACCGGAGTCGGACAGGTAGAAGCCGGGGAAGCGGTCCGTGCCGTACCCGGCGACCGCCACCCCCAGGGTCTCCAGACGCTGCAGGGTCGCCGGCACGTCCAGGATCGACTTCACGCCCGCGCACACCACCGTGATCCTGGTCCGCGCCAGCAGCCCGAGGTCGGCGGACTCGTCCTGGGTCACCGTCCACTCCCGGTGCACCCCGCCGAGACCGCCGGTCGCGAACACCCGGATGCCGGCCAGCGCCGCCAGCTGCGCCGTCGCCGACACGGTGGTCGCGCCGCTCGCCCCCGCCGCCACGGCGAGCGGCAGATCGCGGTGGCCCAGCTTGCGGATCCCGTCCTCGTTGGCGACCCGTTCCAACTGGTCCTTGGCCAGGCCCACATGGGGCCGTCCGTCGAGCACCGCGATGGTCGCGGGCACGGCGCCCTCGTGCCGTACCGCCTCCTCCAGCTCCAGCGCCACCTGGAGATTGCGCGGGCGCGGCAGCCCGTGCGCGATGATCGTGGACTCCAGTGCCACCACCGCCCGGCCCGCCCCGAGCGCCTCACGGACCTCTTCCGACATCACCAGCACCACGCGCCTGCCTCCTGTCCGTCGGTCTTCCCTCATCTCTGGCGGGCGGCACGCCCGGATAAACGCTTGCGACCCGTGCCGGACGCCACCAGCCTGAGCCGCATGACGCATCACACGGCACGTCTGGACCATGTCGTCCTCTGGGTCGCCGATCCGGCCGCCGCGGCCGGCTTCTACGAACGGACGCTCGGCCTGGAGCCGCTCCGGCTCGCCGAGTTCACCGCGGGAGAGGTGGCCTTCCCCTCCGTACGTCTCAACGAGGAGACGATCCTCGACCTCGCGCCGCACACCCTCGCCCCGCGCATGCCGGCGCTCCCCGGCTCGGCGGGCCACCCCGTGAACCACATCTGTCTGTCCCTGCCGTCCGAGGCGTTCGACGCGCTGCGTGCCCGCCTCGCCGAACACGCCGTCCCCATGACCGACATCGGCCACGACTCCTTCGGCGCCCGCGGGAAGGCCCCGCGCACCTTCTACTTCAGCGACCCCGACGGCAACGTCGTCGAGGCCCGGCACTACGACTGACCGCCGCGTGCGCCGGGGCGCCTCAGAACAGCGGCTCCGGCAGGACGCCCTCCAGGGCGAGCAGCTTCCGCTTGGTCTCCAGGCCGCCGCCGAACCCGCCGATGCCGCCGTCGCTCTCCACCACCCGGTGGCACGGCACGACGACCGGCAGCGGATTGGCGCCCATCGCCGTGCCCACCGCCTGCGCCCCGCCGGGCTGCCCCACCCGCCCGGCCAGGTCGCCGTAGCCGACCACGGAGCCGTAGGGCACGCCGGCGGCCAGCTCGCGCAGCACCTGCCGGTTGAAGCCGGAGATCAGCGACCAGTCCAGCGGCAGCTCGAAGTCGTGCCGGTCGCCCGCGAAGTACGCCCGCAGCTGACGTATCGCCTCGGCCAGCACCGGCGCCGTAGCGTCCTCGACGGGCTCGGCACCCAGCCGGGCCGCCAGCCGCTCCAGAGCCCGCTCGCGTACCGCGTCCGTGGCGTGGAACACCACGGTGACCAGGCCCTCACGGGTCGCCGCCAGCAGCAGCGGACCGATGTCGGTGCCCACGACGGCCCACACCACCCGCTGCCCGTCCTGCCGTTCGCTGTCCATGCGCCCCACCGTACGGCCCGCCACTGACAACGCCCGCCCGCTCGCGCTCAGCTCGCGCGCAGCGCGGCCCGCACCACGTCCGGCCTGTTGGTGATGATCCCGTCGACGCCGTAGCCGACGGCCTTCCAGGTGGTGGCCGCGTCGTCCACCGTCCAGGTGAAGACGCGCAGCGGCTTGCCGTGCGGACCGTCCAGCGCGTGCACGGAGGAGACGTATCCGGCGGAGATCGAGTCCACCGACGGATTGACGAGGTCGGTGAAGCCCGCGTACCGGCGCAGGTCCGACACGGGCGGGGTGCCGAGGTAGCCGGTGGTCACGGCGGGCCTGAGGCCGTGCACGATGCGCAGGCTGTCCGCGCTGAAGCTCTGCACCACGAGCCGGGGCAGGTGCCCGCTGTCCAGCCAGCCCTCGTTCCCCAGCAGCGTGACGATCTGCCGTTCGATGCCCGGGTAGAGCTCGGGGTTCTTGATCTCCAGCAGCAGTTTCTCGTGGTTGTGCTCGATCCTGCGCATGTACTGCGTCAGCGTGGGCACGCGCGTCCCCGTGTACGAGGAGGAGAACCAGCTGCCCGCGTCCAGCCGGGCGATCTCCGCGGCCGTGAAGTCCTTCACCTTCCAGGGCGCCCGGCCGGGGAAGACCTGCTCCACGTCGGTGGTGCGCGCGAGGCTGTCGTCGTGGAGGACCACCAGCCGGCCGTCCCTGGTGCGCTGGACGTCGTTCTCGACCCAGGTGAAACCCAGTGCGGCCGCCCTGTCGACGGCGGCGAGCGTGTTCTCCGGCGCATAGGCGGAGGCGCCCCGGTGCGCGAGCACCGTGGGCTCGCGCGCGTCACCGGCCCGGGCGGCGGGTACGGGGCTGAGCAGCGCGGCGGTGCCCAGCAGCGCGGTGGTCGTGGCGGCGACGGCACGCGCGTGCATGCGTACTCCTCTCGTCGGGGAACACGGACAGCACAAGACTGACAGCAAGGAGTAGCCGTTGGCCGGGTACGGGATGACCACAGATTGAATGGAGTTTCCCAAGTCCGCTCACCGTTGGCGCACAACTGCGACAGGGCCGTGTTTCTTTGCCGGAAAATCGTTCGACCATTCCGGTGCGGGTCATACTCTCTGCGTCAACCCTGACCGCGCGGGCGGTCCTGGGACGGGGGCGCATTCCAAATATTCCGGGACGCAAAGGGTGAAGGGCAGCCACGTATGCAGGGCACGGTCGACGGATTCAGCTACGGGGTGGTCACCCCGCTGGTGGCCTATCTGATGGCCTGCCTCGGTGGTGCCCTCGGGCTGCGCTGCACGACCCGCGCGATGCTGGTGGCACAGTCCTGGCGCCCCGCCTGGCTCGCCCTGGGCTCGGCCGCGATCGGCTCCGGCATATGGACCATGCACTTCGTCGCCATGATGGGCTTCAGCGTCAAGGAGACACCGGTCCACTACGACAGGGCGATCACCTTCGCGAGCCTCGGCCTCGCCGTCGTCATGGTGGGTGTCGGGATCTTCATCGTCGGCTACCGGGGCGCCACCGGGACCGCGCTCTTCACAGGAGGCACGATCACCGGGCTGGGCATCGCCTCGATGCACTATCTCGGCATGGCGGGCCTGCGCCTCAACGGGACCCTGCAGTACAACACGCTCACCGTGGGCGCCTCGGTCGTCATCGGGGTCGTGGCCGCCACCTCGGCCCTCTGGGCGGCCGGGCGGGTCCGCGGATTCCTCTGGAGCGTCGGCGCGAGCCTCGTGATGGGACTCGCCGTCAGCGGGATGCACTACACCGGCATGGCCGCCATGACCGTCCACCTCCACCACGCCGGCGGCACGCTCCCCGGCGACTCGCCCGCCTCCCTGCTCGCCCCCATGCTGGTCGGCCCGCTGGCCTTCCTCTGCCTCGCCGCCGCCGTCGTCGTCTTCGACCCCATGATGTTCCTCGGCAGGCCCGGCCGGCTCCCCGCCGAGCACAAGCCCGGCGTCCCGGCCGACGAGGTCACCCACCACCCGAGCCGCCGCCCGCTGCCCCGCGTCGGCGGCAGGCCGAGCCACCACCGCGCCCGCACTCCGCAGAATCGCTGATCAGAGCCGGTTGTCAGTGGGGGGTCGTACGGTTGATGCCATGCGGCCCGTATCCCACATCGAACGCACGGTGGCGCCCTTCGAGGTCGTCAGCCCGTACCAGCCCAGCGGCGACCAGCCGGCGGCCATCGCCGAGCTGGCCAAGCGCGTCGGGGCCGGTGAGAAGGACGTCGTCCTCCTCGGCGCGACCGGCACCGGCAAGTCCGCCACCACCGCGTGGATGATCGAGCAGCTCCAGCGCCCCACCCTGGTCATGGCGCCGAACAAGACGCTGGCCGCCCAGCTGGCCAACGAGTTCCGCGAGCTCCTCCCGAACAACGCCGTCGAGTACTTCGTCTCGTACTACGACTACTACCAGCCCGAGGCGTACGTCCCGCAGTCGGACACCTACATCGAGAAGGACTCCTCGATCAACGAGGAGGTCGAGCGGCTGCGGCACTCCGCCACCAACTCCCTGCTCACCCGCCGCGACGTGATCGTGGTCGCCTCCGTGTCCTGCATCTACGGTCTCGGCACACCGCAGGAGTACGTCGACCGGATGGTCCCGCTGCGGGTCGGCGACGAGATCGACCGCGACCTGCTGCTGCGCCGCTTCGTGGACATCCAGTACACGCGCAACGACCTGGCGTTCACCCGCGGCACCTTCCGGGTCCGCGGCGACACCATCGAGATCTTCCCGGTCTACGAGGAGCTCGCCGTCCGCATCGAGATGTTCGGCGACGAGATCGAGGCCCTGTCCACGCTGCACCCGCTGACCGGCGAGATCATCAGCGACGACCAGCAGCTGTACGTCTTCCCGGCCTCCCACTACATCGCGGGTCCCGAGCGCCTGGAGCGGGCGGTCAACGACATTGAGAAGGAGCTGACCGAGCGCCTGGCCGAGCTGGAGAAGCAGGGCAGGCTCCTGGAGGCCCAGCGGCTGCGCATGCGCACCACGTACGACATCGAGATGCTCCGCCAGATCGGCACCTGCTCCGGCGTGGAGAACTACTCGATGCACTTCGACGGCCGCTCGCCGGGCTCGCCGCCCAACACCCTGCTCGACTACTTCCCGGACGACTTCCTCCTGGTCATCGACGAGTCGCACGTCACCGTGCCCCAGATCGGTGCCATGTACGAGGGCGACGCCTCCCGCAAGCGCACCCTCGTCGACCACGGCTTCCGGCTGCCCTCCGCCCTGGACAACCGCCCGCTGAAGTGGGAGGAGTTCCAGGAGCGCATCGGACAGGCCGTGTACCTGTCCGCGACGCCCGGCACCTATGAGCTGTCCCGCGGGGACGGAGTCGTCGAGCAGATCATCCGTCCCACCGGTCTCGTCGACCCGGAGGTCGTCGTCAAGCCCACCGAGGGCCAGATCGACGACCTGGTGCACGAGATCCGCAAGCGCACCGAGAAGGACGAGCGGGTCCTGGTCACCACCCTCACCAAGAAGATGGCCGAGGACCTCACCGACTACTTCCTCGAACTCGGCATCCAGGTGCGCTACCTGCACAGCGACGTCGACACGCTGCGCCGCGTCGAGCTGCTGCGCGAGCTGCGCTCCGGCGAGTACGACGTCCTGGTCGGCATCAATCTGCTGCGCGAGGGCCTCGACCTGCCCGAGGTGTCCCTGGTGGCCATCCTCGACGCCGACAAGGAAGGCTTCCTGCGCTCCGGCACCTCGCTGATCCAGACGATCGGCCGCGCGGCGCGCAACGTCTCCGGCGAGGTCCACATGTACGCCGACAAGATCACCCCGGCGATGGAGCGGGCCATCGACGAGACCAACCGCCGCCGGGAGAAGCAGGTCGCCTACAACACGGCCAACGGCATCGACCCGCAGCCGCTGCGCAAGAAGATCAACGACATCGTCGCGCAGATCGCCCGCGAGGAGGTGGACACCGAGCAGCTGCTGGGCTCGGGCTACCGCAACCAGAAGGACGGCAAGGCGGGCAAGGCCCCCGTTCCGGCACTGGGCCAGAAGGCGGCGAAGGGCGCGAAGGCCGGCAAGGCGGCCAAGGGCAAGGCGAAGGAGACGGTCCCGACCGACCGTCCCGCGGCCGAACTCGCCGAGCAGATCGAGGAGATGACGGAGCGCATGCGTGCCGCCGCCGCGGACCTGCAGTTCGAGATCGCGGCCCGGCTGCGTGACGAGGTCTCCGAGATGAAGAAGGAGCTGCGCCAGATGAGGGAGGCGGGCCTGGCCTGACCCCCGGGCCGTCGTCGGACCCCGGCCAGGGCGCGAAGTGTTGCAACACCGACACAAACCGCGGGCCGGGGTTCGGCACTGTCAGTGGTGCTGCATAGGGTTTTGGGCAACCGCGCACTGAGCGGCAACCGGGGACATCCGACGAGGGGACAGCAGCCGTGACCGTCAACATGACCAAGGGTCAGGCCATCAGCCTGGAGAAGAACGACGGCGGCTCCCTGAGCGCGGTCCGCATGGGCCTCGGCTGGAAGGCGGCACCCCGGCGCGGACTGTTCGGCTCGCGCACCCGGGAGATCGACCTGGACGCCTCCGCGGTGCTGTTCGCCGACAAGCAGCCCGTCGACGTGGTCTTCTTCCGCCACCTGGTGAGTGACGACGGCTCCGTCCGGCACACCGGCGACAACCTCGTCGGCGGCGCGGGGCAGGGCGGCGACGACGAGGCCATCCTCGTCGACCTCGCGCGCGTCCCGGTCCACATCGACCAGATCGTCTTCACCGTCAACTCCTTCACCGGCCAGACCTTCCAGGAAGTGCAGAACGCCTTCTGCCGGCTGGTCGACGAGACCAACGGCCAGGAACTCGCCCGCTACACGCTCGACGGCGGTGGCGAGTACACCGCCCAGATCATGGCGAAGGTGCACCGGTCCGGCGCGGGCTGGACGCTGACGGCCCTGGGCGTCCCGGCCAAGGGCCGCACCTTCCAGGACCTGGTGCCCACGATCCTGCCGGTCCTCTAGGACCCGCACGACGACACCACACAGGGGGGGACACGGGCGATGGCGGCCGAGCTGAAGCGCGGGCAGAACCACCCGCTCCCGCACAACCGGATCGAGATCCGGATCTCGGCCGGGGTGCCGGTGACGGCCGGAGCCACCCTCGCCGACGACGCCGGCCTGGTGCGGGACGCCGGCCGGGTGGTCCATCCCGGCGCACCCACCCTGCCCGGCATCGAGGTCTCCCGGCAGGCGGCCGCCGAACACCGGCTCGCCGTCGACCTCGACGCCCTGCCCGAGGCCGTGCACCGGGTCAGCGTCCTGATCGCCCTGCCTGTGGCACCCGGCGGCCCGCACCGCTTCGGCGCGGTCACCGCGCCGCGCGCCGCGGTCACCGGCCTCGACGGCACCGAGGTCGCCGGGTACACCCTCGTCGGCCTGGACGCCGAGACGGCGGTCGTGGCCCTGGAGCTCTACCGCCGGCAGGGCGCCTGGAAGATCCGCGCGGTGGGCCAGGGCTACGCGGACGGTCTCACCGCGCTCCTGACCGACCAGGGCCTGCCGCGGGCCGCCGAACTCGCCGGCGAGATCGAGGCGGCCGTGGCCCGCGGCGCGGCCCGGGCCGTCCCGGTGCCCACCGACGCCGGCCGCACCCGCCGTACGGCCGCCCCGGTCGGCGGCCCCGAACCCGCGGGCAGCACCGCCGCCGGATCCCCGTACGACGTCCAGGCACCCGGCGACGCCACCGACCGGCCGGTCCGGTCCGGCGGACCGGAGGCGGCGCCCGACGAGGTCCGCCCCGCGGTCTCCGAGGACCCCGCCGCCGCTTCTCCCGGCGGCCCCGTCGACTACACCCACCCCAGGCGTCGCCAGGCGGCACCGCCCGCGCCCGCCCCGGCCACCGGACCGGTTGCGCCCGTCGCGGGTGACGCGGTCGGCTGGTCCATGGACGAGCGGCTGTACAACCAGGTCTGGGGCATGTTCGAGGACCTGGCCCGCTCCACCGCCGCGTACCGCAGCGCCGTCGACTTCGCCGAGTCCCGCATGGAGAAGGAGCTCGACCAGGTCCTCGCCGATCCGCGCAGCCGCCTGGGCTCGGCCGGTGACGTCGCCCGCGAGGCGGCCCGCGCCCGCCGCGCCCAGCTGGTCGAGCAGGCTCAGGCCGTTCTCGACCGCGACCTCGCCCAGCTCACCGCCGAGTCCGAGGTCGTCGAGCCCGCCCTGCCACCGGCGTACGCCCGCTGGGACAACCCCGTCTGGCACGCCTACCGGGTACCGACGGAACCACCGCTGGCCGTACGACTGGGTGACCTGCACCTTCCGGAGAGCGATCCGCTGCGCGTCCCGCTGCTGGCCCGGCTGCCCCTGGAGCGGGGCCTGTGGATCGACAGCGGTCCCGTACCGACCTCCGACGGCGGCCTTCCGGACACCGCGGAGCTGCGCCGCCTCGCGCCGCACACGGCGGTGCTGCTCGCGGCCCGGCTGCTCGCCGCGCATCCGGCCGGTGAGTTCGGTGTGCAGGTGATCGATCCGGCCGGTTCCGGTGCCCCGGCGCTGGCTCCGCTGACGGAAGCCGGCGTACTGGCCGGGCCGCCCGCGACCGGCGCGGCCGGTGTGGCGGACGTGCTGGGCCGGCTGACCGAGCGCGTCGACCTGGTGCAGATGGCCGTGCGCGGCGGCGCGGCCGACGCCCTGCCGCCCGGCCTGGACCTCTCGCGGCACCTGCTGATCGTCAACGAGTTCCCGCACGGTTTCGACGACCGGGCCGTCACCCGGCTGCGCTATCTCGCGGACGAGGGGCCGTCCGTCGGGGTCCATCTCCTGCTGGTCGCCGACCGTGAGGACGCCGCCGCCTACGGGCCGTTGCTCGATCCGCTGTGGCGTTCACTGATGCGACTCACACCGGTGCCGGACGATCACCTCGCCGACCCCTGGGTGGGGCACGCCTGGACGTACGAGCCCTGCCTCGTGCCGCCCGGCAGCCGGGTGCTCCAGGAGGTGCTCCGGCAGGTGGCGATCGCTCGTACCAAGCGTTCGTAAAGTCCTCTGACCAGGCGTCTTGGTTCTTCTTTTACCCAGCGCTTTACCTTTCCTTGGTGATTGAGGTACTGTTTTCCTCACGGAGGGGAGTACTCCCTGTCTGCTGCGGCGCACCCGTCAATACGGATCCGACCGGATCCCGGGGCGTCGGCCCGTCTCGGGTGGAAGAGACCTCCGGCAGCGACAACGCTGACCCTTTGCCATTCACGAACCGGAGGCACAGTGGATGTATCCGTGACCCTTTGGGTCCTCACCATCCTGGGTCTGGCCGCCCTGATCGCGGTCGACTTCTTCATCGGCCGCAAGCCGCACGACGTATCCATCAAGGAAGCCGGCATCTGGACCGTCGTCTGGATCGCCCTGGCCGGACTGTTCGGCGTCGGCCTGCTCGTCTTCGGCGGCGGCCAGCCCGCCGGCGAGTTCTTCGCGGGCTTCATCACCGAGAAGTCCCTGAGCGTCGACAACCTCTTCGTCTTCGTCCTGATCATGGCGAAGTTCGCGGTGCCCTCGCAGTACCAGCAGCGGGTGCTGCTCGTCGGCGTCCTCATAGCGCTGGTCCTGCGGGCCGTCTTCATCGCCGCGGGCGCCGCGATCCTCGCCAGCTTCTCGTGGGTGTTCTACCTCTTCGGCGCCTTCCTGATCTGGACCGCCTGGAAGCTGATCCAGGAGGCCCGTTCCGGCGAGGAGGACGAGGAGTTCGAGGAGAACAAGCTGCTCAAGGCCGCGGAACGCCGGTTCGGCGTGGCCGACCGCTACCACGGCACCAAGCTGTGGATCCAGCAGAACGGCAAGCGGGTCATGACCCCGATGCTGGTCGTGATGCTCGCGATCGGTACGACCGACGTCCTGTTCGCGCTGGACTCCATCCCCGCGATCTTCGGCCTGACGCAGGACCCGTACATCGTCTTCACGGCCAACGCGTTCGCGCTGATGGGTCTGCGGCAGCTGTACTTCCTCATCGGCGGACTGCTGAGGAAGCTGGTCCACCTGTCCTACGGCCTGTCGATCATCCTCGGCTTCATCGGCGTCAAGCTCGTGCTGCACGCGCTGCACGAGTCCGGCGTCCATGTCCCGGAGATCAGCATCCCGGTCTCGCTCGGCGTCATCTGCGGTGTCCTGATCGTCACCACGATCACCAGCCTGCGGGCCTCCAGGAAGCAGGCGGCGGCCGAGGCGGCGCAGGGCCGGAGCGAAGGCGCGTCGAAGGACAGCATCGACGTCTGACCACACGTACGACCCGGGGGCCTGCCTCGCCGGCGACGGGCCCCCGGCATCCGAAAGGACCGGAATGCGAACCCCGTACGCCTCTGCCACCATCGCTGCATGATCACTCGGCTCAGGTCGCTCACCACCCAGTGGACGTTCCTCGTGCCGGTGCTCGCGGTCGTCCTGCTCCTGTTCACCTGGGGCCGCAGTCTGCCCGTCGCGCTCGTCGCCCTGGTGACCGTGATTCTCGCCGGATCCGTCCTCGCCGCCGTCCACCACGCCGAGGTCGTCGCCCACCGGGTCGGTGAGCCGTTCGGCTCCCTGGTCCTCGCCATCGCCGTCACGATCATCGAAGTGGCCCTGATCGTCACCCTCATGGTCGACGGCGGCGACAAGAGTTCCACGCTGGCCCGGGACACCGTGTTCGCCGCCGTGATGATCACGTGCAACGGCATCGTCGGGCTCTGCCTCCTGGTCGCCTCCCTGCGCCACGGCACCGCGGTCTTCAACCCCGAGGGCACCGGCGCCGCCCTGGCGACCGTGGCGACCCTGGCCACGCTCAGCCTGGTGCTGCCGACCTTCACGACCAGCAAGCCGGGCCCGGAGTTCTCCGGCGTCCAACTCACCTTCGCGGCCCTGTCCTCACTGATCCTGTACGGCCTCTTCGTCGCCACCCAGACCGTGCGGCACCGCGACTACTTCCTGCCGATCACCCGACTGGGCGAGGTCATCGACGGCGACGACCACGCCGAGGCGCCCTCCGCGCGCACGGCCTGGATCAGCCTCGGGCTGCTGGGGCTCGCCCTGATCGGCGTCGTCGGACTGGCCAAGGGCGTGTCGCCGACGATCGAGTCCGGCGTACAGGCGGCCGGCCTGCACCAGGCCGTCGTCGGTGTGATCATCGCCCTGCTGGTGCTGCTTCCGGAGACCATCGCGGCCCTGCGCTCCGCCCGCCGCGACCGTGTGCAGACCAGCCTCAACCTGGCGCTGGGCTCCGCCATGGCCAGCATCGGGCTGACCATACCCGCCGTCGCCCTGGCCTCCATCTGGCTCTCCGGGCCCCTCGTCCTGGGCCTCAGCTCCACGCACATGGTGCTGCTCGCGCTCACCGTGGTGGTCAGCTCCCTCACCGTCGTGCCGGGCCGGGCCACCCCCCTCCAGGGCGGCGTCCACCTGGTGCTGTTCGCCGCCTATCTGGAGCTGGCGATCAATCCGTAGCGGCGGCGGTGGCCGCACGGGTCACCCGGTGACGGGCTCGGCCACGGCCACCGGCACAGGACGCGTCTCCGGCAGCAGCGCGAAACAGCCGAGGCTCAGCAGCGCGACCACGGTCAGATAGGTCCCCACGGCCCACGGCACCCGCCCGCTGTGCTCCGCCAGCGCCGTGGCGACGATCGGCGTGAGCGCGCCCCCGAGCACACCGCCGAGGTTGTAGCCGACGGCGGCACCGGTGCAGCGCACCCGGGGCTCGTACAGTTCCGGAAGATAGGCGGCGATGACCGAGAACATGGCGATGAAGGCGATCAGCGCGCCCGTGAACCCGAGGAACATCAGCACGGGCTCGCCCGTCGCCAGCAGCGCCACCATCGGGAACATCCACAGCGCCGAGGCTGTGCACCCCGCCAGACACAGCGGCCGCCGCCCGTAGCGGTCGCCCAGCAGCGCCATCACCGGCGTGAGCGAGCCCTTCACCACCACGGCGGCCATGATGCAGACGAGCATGTCCGTCCGCCTCACCCCGAGCCGCTCCGTCCCGTACGCCAGCGACCAGGTGGTGACCGCGTAGAACACCGCGTATCCGATCGCGAGCGCCCCCGCCGTCAGCAGCACCAGCCGCCAGTGATGGCGTACGACCTCGGCGATCGGCACGCGCGCGTGGTCGTCGAGTTCCAGGAACCGCGGGCTCTCGGTGAGCGACGAACGCAGCCACAGTCCGCTCAGCGCCAGCACACCCGCCGCCCAGAACGGCACCCGCCACCCCCACTGGGCGAACTGCGCCTCGGACAGGGACGCGGACAGCGCCAGCATCACCCCGTTGGCGAGCAGGAAGCCGACGGCCGGACCGATCTGCGGAAAGCTCGACCACAGGGCGCGCCGCCCGGCAGGCGCGTGCTCCGCGGTCAGCAGCACCGCCCCGCCCCACTCCCCGCCGAGCCCGAGCCCCTGCAGGAAGCGCAGCACGAGCAGCAGGACGGGTGCGGCGACGCCGATCGTGCCGTACGTCGGCAGACAGCCGACCGCGACCGTCGAGGCGCCGGTCAGCAGCAGCGACGCGACCAGGACCGGACGCCGGCCCCGCCGGTCCCCGAAGTGCCCGAACAGCACCGAGCCCAGCGGCCGGGCCACGAACCCCACACCGAACGTCCCGAACGCCGCCAGCGTGCCCGCGAGCGGTGAGAACGTCGGGAAGAACAGCGGTCCCAGGACCAGGGCCGCGGCCGTGCCGTAGACGAAGAAGTCGTAGAACTCGATGGCGGTCCCGGCGAGCGAGGCGGCCGCCAGCCGCAGCATCGAGGGAACCCTTACGGTGCGTACATCGTGCATGCCGCGTCAACTACCCAGGGTGACCATCCGTTACGGGGGCGCACGGTGCCCTTCGCGGGCGCCTCGGCGCACCGTGATACACCGGTCTGACCCGCGGTCCGCCCAGGGCCGCCCACCGCACAGACGGACCGGAGGAAGCGTGCCCCGCACCCTGGCCAACGCCCCGATCATGATCCTCAACGGGCCCAACCTGAACCTGCTCGGCCGGCGCCAGCCCGAGATCTACGGCTTCGACACGCTCGCCGACATCGAGGCACTGTGCGTCGAGGCGGCGGCCGCGCACGGCGGCACCGTGGACTTCCGGCAGTCCAACCACGAGGGCGAACTGGTCGACTGGATCCACGAGGCACGCCTCGGCCACTGCGGGATCGTCATCAACCCGGGCGCCTACTCGCACACCTCGGTCGCCATCCTGGACGCCCTGAACACCTGCGACGGGATGCCCGTGCTGGAGGTCCACATCTCCAACATCCACCAGCGCGAGTCGTTCCGCCATCACTCCTACGTCTCCCTGCGTGCCGACGGCGTGATCGCCGGCTGCGGCGCGCAGGGCTACGTGTTCGGCGTGGAGCGGGTGGCGGCGCTGGCCGGCTCCGGCACCGCCGACGCCTGACGCCTCAGAGCCGTCCGGCCTCCACGATCCGCCGCAGGAAGCGCCGGGTGCGCTCCTGCCGCGGATCGCCGAACACCTGCTCCGCGCTGCCGCGTTCGAGTACGACCCCGCCGTCGAGGAAGCAGACCTGGTCGGCGACGTCCCGGGCGAAGCCCATCTCGTGGGTCGCCAGCACCATGGTCATGCCCTCGTCCTTCAGGTCACGGACTACGGCGAGCACCTCGCCCACCAGCTCCGGGTCGAGGGCGGCGGTGACCTCGTCGAGCAGCAGCAGCCGGGGACGCACCGCGAGGGCGCGCACGATCGCCACCCGTTGCTGCTGACCGCCGCTCAGCCGGTCCGGGTAGGCGCCCGTCCGGTCACCCAGCCCGAGGCGCTCCAGCAGCTCCCGGGCCCGTTCCTCGGCCTCCGCGCGCGGGACGCCGTGCACCCGGCGCGGTGCCAGGGTGATGTTGTCCAGCACGGTCATGTGCGGGAACAGGTTGTACGACTGGAAGACCACGCCGATCCGCCGGCGAACCGCGTCCTGGTCGGTGCGCGGCGCGGTGATCTCCTCGCCGTCCAGCCAGATCGCGCCGTCGTCGATCTCCTCCAGCAGGTTGGCGCAGCGCAGCAGCGTCGACTTGCCGGAGCCGGACGCGCCGATCAGCGCGGTCACCGTGTGCGGGGCGACCTCCAGGTCGACGTCCCGCAGCACCACCGAACCGCCGAAGGTCTTGCGGACGGACTCCATGCGCAGGACAGGCGTCTCACTCATATGGATCCTCCCTGGGCCCGCTGCCGGTCCATCCGCGCCGTCACCCAGTCCGTGAACCGGGTCATCGGAATGGTCAGCGCCACGAAGACCAGCCCGGCGACGATGTACGGCGTGTAGTTGAGGCTGCGGCCCACGATGATGTCGGCCGCGCGCACGGCGTCGATGGCACCGCCGATCGACACGAGACCGGTGTCCTTCTGCAGGGAGACCAGGTCGTTCAGGAGCGGCGGCACCTGACGGCGTACGGCCTGCGGCAGGATCACGTGCCGCAGGGCCTGCCGGTTGGTGAGGCCCAGCGAGCGGGCCGCGGCGCGCTGGGAGGGGTGGACCGACTCGATGCCGGCGCGGAACACCTCGGCCACGTACGCGGAGTACGTCAGCGTCAGCGCGGTACCGCCCAGCAGCACCGGATCGACCGTCACGCCCTGCAGCCGCAGCGCCGGGACACCCAGCACCACGATCATCAGATTGATCAGCAGCGGCAGCCCGCGGAAGAAGTCGGTGTACGCCGCCGCGAGCACGCGCAGCGGGAAGAACACCGGCCCGCGCAGCGTGCGCGCGATGGCGATCAGCATGCCGAGGACCAGGACGGCGACGCCGCAGACGAGCAGCAGCCGGACGTTCAGCCACAGCCCTTCGAGGACCTTCGGCAACGCCTCGCGCGCGTACTGCCCGTTGAAGAACGTCTCCCTGGTGCGCGGCCAGCCGGGCGCGTTGACGACGATCAGGTAGAGCACGGCCGCCGTGACCAGCGTCGAGAGCGCGGCGATCGCGGTGGCACGGCGGGCGCGGACCCGTCGGTCGCGCTCCCGTTCCAGCCTCCGTGCGGACGGCGTGTAGTCGTCGTCCCCGCGCGCGGGTATGCCGTCCGTGCCGTCCTTTCCGGGGCCGTCCGCGACGACGGTCACTTGAGCACCGGCGCGTCGACGGCGTCGGACAGCCACTGCTGCTCGATCTTCGCCAGAGTGCCGTCCTTGCGCAGCGCGTCGACCGCGGTGGTGACGCACGGGGTGAGCGCGCTGCCCTTGTCGAGGACCAGGCCGAACTGCTCGGCCGTGCCGCCCTGGTTCTCGAACTGGCCGACGATCTTCGCGTCCGTCACCTCGGCCGAGGTGATGTAGAAGGCGGTCGGCAGGTCGACCACGATCGCGTCCACCTGGCCGTTCTTCAGCGCCGACTTGGCCTGGTCGTTCTTGGCGTACACGGCGGGCTGCTGCGAGGGCTTCACGACGTCGGTGATGTAGTCGAGGCTGGTGGTGCCGACCTGGGCGCCCAGCTTCAGCTTCTTCAGATCCGCGACACCGGTGGCCCGGGCGGCCTTGCTGCCCTTGAGCGCGATGACCGCCTGGCGGACGTCGTAGTAGCCCGAGGAGAAGTCGACGGCCTTCTTGCGCTCCGCGCTGATGGACACCTGGTTGATGTCGAAGTCGAAGGTCTTCGCGCCGGGCGCGAACGCCTTGTTGAACGGGACGCTCTGCCAGACGACCGCGCTCTTGTCGTACCCCAGCTGCTTCGCCACGGCGTACGCGACCGCCGACTCGAAGCCCTCGCCGTCGGCCGGCTTGTCGTCCTTGAACCACGGCTCGTACGCCGGTTCGTCGGTGGCGATCGTCAGCTTGCCGGACGTCCGGGTGGCGAGCTTGCCCTTGGCGCAGGTGGTCGCGGCCGACGAGGAGGATCCGCCCGACGCCTTGTCGTCCGGCTGCGGAGCACACCCGACAGCGGTGGCGAGCAGGGCTATGGTGGCGGCGGCGACAGCGCGGCGCAGCGCGCGCGGGGCAGGATGCATGGCGGGAGAGTGACAGCGAAAGCCGCGTATGTCCAGGTCAAGCGGCTATCTGTCCGCATGCTGGGAACCGGTGTTGCGGTCTTGTGAACGTTGCCCGCCGCGGGTTGCGACGGAGACACGCCGGGGCCGCCGGTCGAGGGCGGGGAATGATGACCGGCGGCCCGTACCGCCCAGGAGCCGTCATCCTGCGCGGGGCTGCGACCAGTTGACCGCGCGACGGCGCGCGCGGGGAGCGTGCGCTTGCCCCCGGCGCGTGCGAACTGTTCACACGGGGCGCGCGATGAATCCGCGCGAGGCGCGTGCGGTAGTGCGCGCGGGGCGCGAGCGAAGAGGCGTGCGCGGGGCGCGAGTTGAGGGGCGCGCGCCGGACGGACCCCCGCCACGCCCGTCGCACGCACGGGTGCCCGGCTCCGTGCTCACCACCCGCGCGTGCGTGCCCGCGTGCTCACCACCCGCGCGCGTGCCACTCCGGCAGGTGCGGGCGCTCGGTGCCGAGCGTGGTGTCGTTGCCGTGTCCCGGATACACCCAGGTCTCGTCCGGGAGCGCGTCGAAGATCTTCGTCTCGACGTCGTGGATCAGGCTCGCGAAGGCCTCGGCGTCCTTGCGCGTGTTGCCCACGCCGCCCGGGAAGAGGCAGTCCCCGGTGAAGACGTGCGGGTGGCCGTGCGGATCGTCGTAGACCAGGGCGATGGAGCCGGGGGTGTGGCCGACGAGGTGGCGGGCGGTCAGTTCCACCTGGCCGACGCGGATGACGTCGCCGTCGTCGACGGCGACGTCGGTGGTGACCGGGATGCCGGCGGCGTCCTCGCGGCCCGCGTACGTCCGCGCGCCCGTGGCGGCCACGACCTCGGCCAGCGCCTGCCAGTGGTCGCCGTGCCGGTGCGTGGTGACGACGGACGCGATGCCGTCGTCACCGATCATGCCGAGGAGCGTCTCCGCGTCGCTGGCCGCGTCGATCAGCAGTTGCTCGTCCGTGGCGCGGCAGCGCAGCAGATAGGCGTTGTTGTCCATGGGCCCGACCGCGATCTTGGTGATCATCAGGTCCTTGAGCTCGTGCACGTCCGCCGGTCCGCCGACCGTCACCTCTCCGCTGTACGTCATGGCGATCAGCCTATAGCGGGGAGTGGCCGCGGAGGTGCCGTGCGCTACAGCGGAGGCAGCGCGGGCAGCGTGCCGCCCCGCACCGTCAGGGCCGAGCCGTCCCGGCGGCCGGCGAGCCAGCCCAGCAGATCCGCGGCGCTGCCCTCGACGCCGACCGGTGCCCCCTGGGCGCCGCCGCCCGTCGTCCAGACACGGCCGCCGTCGCTGCGCAGTCCGGTCGAGGGGATGTCCCGGTGGCCGCCGAAGCGCTCCGCCAGGAAGTCGATCTCCCGTTCCGTGAACTCCTTCGGAAGGTCCTCCAGGTCGTACCCGATCCCCAGGTCGACGTGGTGCAGCTCGACCTCGGCCCAGCGCCGGAACGGCACCCGGGCCGCGCTGTCGGTGACCCCGTTGCGCAGCTCCACCGTGCGTGTCCAGTCGGCGGGCCGCGCCCCGCGGTCCTGGAAGCGGACGCCGCTCTCGCGCAGGTCGGCGAGCTGGGCGCCGAGCGGGCGCGGGGCGTCGCGCGCGATGTCGGCGTCCCGCGCCTCGCCGGAGACGTACATGGGACGCCCGTCGAGGACGTTCGTGAGCGCGTCCGCGTTGCGGGCGAGATGGGCCAGGACGTGACCGACCGTCCAACCGGGAAGCCGTGACGGTCGCGTCACGGACGCGTTGTCCAGTCCGGCGACTGCGGTGAGGAGCCGGTCCGTCGCCTCCTGTACAGACGCCAGGTCATGAGCGTGATCAATCATGGGGCTGACAGTAGCTGCGTCACACCTTCGGGTGAAGGTTTCGCACGTGGTCCGTAAATCGAATGCGCGTGCTATATCGTCGGTGGCGGCGTCGGGCATGCTGGATGGTCCGGGATTGTTTACGCATCCAGGAATCCAACCGGCGTTGTCAGTGGCTCCCCCTAGTCTGAAGAAGCACGGGGCCCTGCCCCTGTCACTTCTCTCAAGAAAGGTGCGGACCGGCTGTGGCCGACCGTCTCATCGTCCGTGGCGCGCGCGAGCACAATCTGAAGAACGTCTCGCTCGACCTGCCTCGTGACTCGCTCATCGTCTTCACGGGGCTGTCCGGGTCGGGCAAGTCCTCCCTGGCCTTCGACACGATCTTCGCCGAAGGCCAACGCCGCTATGTGGAGTCGCTCTCCTCGTACGCCCGCCAGTTCCTCGGGCAGATGGACAAGCCGGACGTGGACTTCATCGAGGGCCTGTCCCCGGCGGTGTCCATCGACCAGAAGTCGACCTCGCGCAACCCGCGCTCGACGGTCGGCACCATCACCGAGGTCTACGACTACCTGCGGCTGCTCTTCGCGCGCATCGGCAAGCCGCACTGCCCGGAGTGCGGCCGCCCCATCTCGCGCCAGTCGCCGCAGGCCATCGTGGACAAGGTGCTGGAGCTGCCCGAGGGCAGCCGTTTCCAGGTGCTCTCGCCGCTGGTGCGCGAGCGCAAGGGCGAGTTCGTCGACCTGTTCGCCGACCTCCAGACCAAGGGCTACTCCCGCGCGCGCGTGGACGGCGAGACCGTCCAGCTCTCCGAACCGCCGACGCTGAAGAAGCAGGAGAAGCACACCATCGAGGTGGTCGTCGACCGTCTCACGGTGAAGGACACCGCCAAGCGCCGCCTCACCGACTCGGTGGAGACCGCGCTCGGCCTGTCCGGCGGCATGGTCGTGCTCGACTTCGTCGACCTCCCCGAGGACGACCCCGAGCGCGAGCGCATGTACTCGGAGCACCTGTACTGCCCGTACGACGACCTGTCCTTCGAGGAACTGGAGCCCCGTTCCTTCTCCTTCAACTCGCCCTTCGGCGCCTGCCCCGAATGCACCGGCATCGGCACGCGCATGGAGGTCGACCCGGAGCTGATCGTCCCGGACGAGGACAAGTCCCTCGACGAGGGCGCCATCCACCCCTGGTCGCACGGGCACACCAAGGACTACTTCAGCCGGCTGATCGGCGCCCTCGCGGACGCGCTGGGATTCCGCACCGACATCCCCTTCGCCGGCCTGCCGCAGCGCGCCCGCAAGGCCCTGCTCTACGGCCACAAGACACAGATCGAGGTCCGCTACCGCAACCGGTACGGGCGCGAGCGCGTCTACACCACGCCCTTCGAGGGCGCGGTGCCCTTCGTCAAGCGCCGGCACAGCGAGTCCGAGAGCGACGCCAGCCGCGAGCGCTTCGAGGGCTACATGCGCGAGGTGCCCTGCCCCACCTGCCAGGGCACGCGCCTGAAGCCGATCGTCCTGGCCGTCACGGTCATGGACAAGTCGATCGCCGAGGTCTCGGCGATGTCCATCAGCGACTGCGCCGAGTTCCTGGGCGAACTCAAGCTCAACAATCGCGACAAGAAGATCGCCGAGCGCGTCCTGAAGGAGGTCAACGAGCGGCTGCGGTTCCTGGTCGACGTGGGCCTGGACTACCTCTCGCTGAACCGCGCGGCCGGCACGCTCTCCGGCGGCGAGGCCCAGCGCATCCGCCTGGCCACCCAGATCGGCTCCGGCCTGGTCGGCGTCCTGTACGTGCTGGACGAACCGTCGATCGGCCTGCACCAGCGCGACAACCACCGGCTGATCGAGACCCTGGTACGGCTCCGCGACATGGGCAACACGCTCATCGTCGTCGAGCACGACGAGGACACCATCAAGGTCGCCGACTGGGTCGTCGACATCGGCCCCGGCGCCGGCGAGCACGGCGGCAAGGTCGTGCACAGCGGCTCCCTCAAGGAACTGCTGGCCAACGAGGAGTCGCAGACCGGTCAGTACCTGTCCGGCAAGAAGGCCATCCCGCTGCCCGACATCCGCCGCCCGCAGGACCCGTCCCGCCGGCTCACGGTGCACGGCGCCCGCGAGAACAACCTCCAGGACATCGACGTCTCCTTCCCGCTGGGCGTGTTCACGGCCGTCACGGGCGTGTCGGGATCCGGCAAGTCGACGCTGGTCAACGACATCCTGTACACGCACCTCGCGCGCGAGCTGAACGGCGCTCGGAACGTCCCGGGCCGGCACACGCGGGTCGACGGCGACGACCAGGTCGACAAGGTCGTGCACGTCGACCAGTCACCCATCGGCCGCACCCCGCGGTCGAACCCGGCGACGTACACGGGCGTCTTCGACCACGTCCGCAAGCTGTTCGCCGAGACCACCGAGGCGAAGGTCCGCGGCTATCTTCCCGGGCG
Source organism: Streptomyces sp. NPDC091282 (assembly GCF_044757385.1). Lineage (NCBI taxonomy): Bacteria > Bacillati > Actinomycetota > Actinomycetes > Kitasatosporales > Streptomycetaceae > Streptomyces > Streptomyces sp. NPDC091282. Next base: position 179,329 of record NZ_JBIVUX010000001.1, on the reverse strand, counting down.
CTTCTCCTTCAACGTCAAGGGCGGCCGCTGCGAGAACTGCGCGGGCGACGGCACCATCAAGATCGAGATGAACTTCCTCCCGGACGTCTACGTCCCGTGCGAGGTCTGCCACGGCGCCCGGTACAACCGGGAGACCCTGGAGGTCCACTACAAGGGCAAGTCCATCGCCGAGGTCCTGAACATGCCCATCGAAGAGGCCATGAACTTCTTCGAGGCCGTCCCGGCGATCAACCGCCACCTCACGACGCTGAACGACGTCGGGCTCGGCTACGTCCGGCTCGGCCAGTCCGCCACCACCCTGTCCGGCGGTGAGGCACAGCGTGTGAAGCTCGCCAGCGAACTGCAGAAGCGCTCCACCGGACGCACGGTCTACGTCCTGGACGAGCCGACCACCGGCCTGCACTTCGAAGACATCAGCAAGCTGCTGAAGGTCCTCGCCGGGCTCGTGGACAAGGGCAACACGGTCATCGTCATCGAGCACAACCTCGACGTGATCAAGACGGCCGACTGGGTCGTCGACATGGGTCCGGAAGGCGGTGCCGGCGGCGGACTCGTCGTCGCGGAGGGAACGCCCGAGGAGATCGCCGCCGTCCCGGCCAGCCACACCGGCAAGTTCCTGCGCGAGATCCTCGGCGCCGACCGCGTCAGCGACGCCAGCTCGGTGAAGGCCCCGCGCAAGCCGGCGGCGAAGAAGACCGCGGCGAAGAAGACGGCCGCGGCCAAGCCGGCGGCCAAGAAGGCGGCGCCCGCGAAGAAGACGACCCGGGCCCGCAAGGCCTGAGGCCGCCGGGCGGTCGGCCCGGACAAATCCAGAAAAGTACGGTGTCCCGCGGGAACTTCCCGCGGGGCACCGCTCGTTCTCCCATCAGCCGCCCGATCTCCGCGGCGACGACGAACCTTGACTCATCAACAGCGAAATCAGCGAACCATCGGAATCAGTCAGATCCGGGGGAAACACCGGTACGAGCGGACCGTCGCATCGGCGAGACAGGCCGAACGGCCGCTACAACGAGCCGAGTTCGGAGGCGTACGGCGGCTCCGCACCCGCCCGGGAACAAGTGATCGCGGCAGCGCGCGCCGCGAAGCGCAGCAGCCTGGTCCAGCCGTCGGCGCCCAGTCCCGCGAGCGCCTCGGCGGACAGCGCGTCCTGGGCGGCGAGCCCGTGCAGCAGAGCCGCGTTCACCGTGTCACCGGCGCCGATCGTGTCCACGACGTCGACCTCCTCACCGGGCACGGCGTACACGGTGCCGTCCGGGGTGAAGGTGCTCAGCCCCTCACCGCCGTGGGTGATCACCACGGCCGAAGGCCCGGCCGACAGCCATTCGCGCGGGGTGCCGCCCAGCCACAGCGCGTCCTCCTCCGAGAGCTTGAGCAGGGTCACCGAGGGCAGCCAGCTCTTGAACCGCGCCCGGTAGGCGTCGGGATCGGTGATCAGGCCTGCCCGGATGTTCGGGTCGAGCGCGGTGAACAGACCCTGCCCGGCCGCGCGGCGCAACAACTCCTCGTACGCGCTCGCGCCCGGTTCCAGGACGAGCGAGAGCGTGCCGAAGGACAGGGCGCGGGTGGCGGCCGGAAGAGCGGCGGGTGCGGTGAACAGACGGTCGGCGGTGCCGTCGACATAGAAGGAGTAGGAGGCGGACCCGCGCGCGTCGATCGTGGCGGCCGCCAGGGTCGTCGGCTCCGTGCCGCGTTCCACCAGGGAGACGTCGACTCCCGCGCCCCGCAGCCCGTCCAGCAGCGCCTCGCCGAAGGCGTCGTGCGAGGCGCGGGAGCAGAACGCGGTGGGGGAGCCCAGGCGGCCGAGGGCCACGGCCGTGTTGTACGGGCCGCCGCCGAGCGCCGGCTGCAGGGGCGCGAGGGCGCCCGCGCCCTGTGGTACCAGGTCGATCAGTGCCTCACCGGCGACGACGATCACGAGAGGGTCCCTTCCTCTGGAGGTGCGGAGTGGGCGGGGCGTCCGGCATGCCGTGCCCCGTCGGTGGTCCGTGCGGCGGCCGTCGCCTCGCCGTCCGTCTCGGGGCAGCCGCACGACGTCCGGTGCACGAAGGCGCAGGGAAGCCGCACGGTCCGCGCGGCCCGGCCGGGCGCGGCCAGCCGTTCCAGGAGCACGCGGACCGCCTCGGCGCCGATCTCCCTGCTGGGCTGGGCGACGGCGGTGAGGCGGGGCGAGAACAGATCGGCCCAGGCGAAGTCGTCGAAGCAGCACAGCGCGATGTCGTCCGGCACACGGAGACCGTGTGCGCGCAGGGCGCGCAGAGCGCCGATGGTCATCGCGTTGTTGGCCGTGACGAGCGCCGTGGGCGGCGGGGTGAGCGACATCAGGGCGGCGGTGGCCCGCTCGGCTCCGGCCGACTCGGAGTTCCCGGGGACGACCAGCGCGTCGTCGAGGGGGAGCCCGGCGGCGGCGAGTCCCTGCCGGTAGCCGGTGATCCGTTCATCGGTGGTGCTGAGCCCGGACAGCCCCGCCACCAGGCCGATCCGGCGGTGCCCGAGACCGGCGAGATGGGTGACGAGCCGTGCCGTCGGCCCGGTGTTCTCTGCGCAGACCTGGTCGAAGCGCGGGGGACCGTCCGCGGGGTCGTCGACCACCCGGTCCAGGAGGACGGCCGGTACGGCGTGCCGGCCGAGGTAGGCGAGCAGCGCGCCCGGATCGGCGGAGGGGGCGACGATCATGCCGTCGACGCGGCGCTCGTGCAGGAGCCGGACGACCTTGCGTTCGTGCTCGGGATCGTCGTGCGGATCGGCGATGAGCAGGCCGTAACCCTGCTCCAGGGCAGCGGCCTCGACGCCTTGGAGGATCTCCGTGAAGTAGGGGTTGCTGATCGCCGACACCGCGAGCCCGATGGAGCGGGTGCGGGAGGTCACCAGGGAGCGGGCGAGGGTGTTGGGCGTGTAGCCCAGCTCCTCGACGGCGTCGAGCACCGCCTGGCGTGTGTGGGGCAGCACCGGTCGGGTCTCGTTCAGCACGTGGGAGACGGTCGCCACGGAGACCCCGGCACTACGGGCGACGTCGGCCATGGTGGGCATGGGTCCTCCTTCCCTCCGCTCGCCGTCGGCGTGAACAGGGCCCTCGGTTCCCCTGCGGGCGGCCCCGGCCGGGAAGCTACTCCATCGAAGCCGCCGCGTAAACGCTTGCGCAAGCGTTTACGCGCGAAGATCCGGTGCCTCCCCGGACATGTCCGCCGCATCTTCACCGCCGTATCCCGACCCGCCCCGAAGCGGGATGATCCGCCCCGGTATCGTCGCTCTGCCCTGCTGTCGCCGCACGGCCTCTGCCTCACCGCAACCGGCACTCCCACCACCCCTGGAGCCTCCGATGTCAGCCGCCCGCCCCTCCGCCAGCCGCCGTACCGTCCTGTGGGGAGCGGCGGTCACACCGGTCGCCGGGCTCGGGCTGGCCGCCTGCTCGGCTCCCGGCGGCGGATCCTCCGCGGACGCCACGCCGACGGCCCCGGTGGACCTCGGAGCCGAGAGCGAGGTCGCCAAGGGCGGCGCGAAGCTCTACCGGGACCACAACGTCGTCGTGAGCAGGTCCGCCGACGGTGCCCTGAAGGCCTACAGCACGATCTGCACGCACGCGGGATGCGCGATCAACAAACTCCAGGGCACGACACTGGTCTGCCCCTGTCACGGCAGCCAGTTCGACGCGCTCACCGGGAAGGTGGTGCAGGCCCCGGCCACCGAGCCGTTGAACGAACTGCCGGTCAAGGCCGCGAAGGGCCGGATCGTGGCGGGGCCGGACGCCTGAACCGGGAACCGGCCCGCCGCCGGGTCATTCCCAGTCCCAGCCGATCCCGAGCAGCCCCGGCCGCACCCTGGGCTCGACCAGGTGCACCGAGCGGTGCAGCCCGCTCAGCGGAAGGGCCTGCCGGCCACTGCGCGGTGCCGCGGCGGAGTGCTGCGCGAACCGGTGGCAGTGTGCGGGCAGCGCCTCGGCGGTGAACCGCACCTGAAGGGTGTACTGGCCGCCGGGAAAGCCGAAGTCCCGGGTGTACTCGCGGGAGACGCCGGCCGTGCCGTCCTCCACGGCGTAGCGGAAGAGGAAGGTGTCGCCGGACCGCAGGCGGGTGCCGAAGAGGAGTTCGGCGACGAGCAGGCCGGTCTCCGGATCCGAACGGACGCGTCCGGTACGGCAGTTCTCCAGGGCACGCACGGTCATGTGCTGCGGGGCGCAGCCGGGGTCGCCGTGGTGCACGGCCACGAAGCGGTCGACGCCGTCCCGGTGCGCGCGCACGATGTGCTGCGACTCGCGGGACGCCAGCTCGCGGTGGGCGCCGATCCGCACCCGCTCGTGGTGTCCCAGGGTGTGCAGACCGCCGTCGAGGGACCAGCCGAGCTCGGCCTGCAGCCGGTCCAGGACGTCGGAGGCCTCGATGAGGGAGCGGTAGGAGCGGGCGGCCGGACGGCGCTCGGCGGCACCCTGGTCGGCGTCGGCGAGCAGCCGGATCAGGGACTCGTCCGGCAGCTGGAGTATCTCCTCCAGCGCGCGGACCGCCCGCAGCGACTCCGGGCGCTGCGGGCGGCGGGCTCCCTGCTGCCAGTAGCTCAGGCTGGTGACACCCACTTTGACCCCGTAGCGCGAGAGGTGGTGCTGCACCCGCTGGAGCGGCAGCCCACGGGCGGCGATCGCGGCGCGCAGGGCCACATGGAAGGGGCCGCCGCGCAGGGCCGAGTCCAGTTCCGCGGTGGCGACGTCCGCGTGCTGTGTGCCGTGCCGCATGCAGGAGGGCCTTTCTCTTGGGGGTTCACCACGGCTGGTCAGGCCGGTGGCGCGGGTCCGGGGCCACCCCGTCGGCGTCGGGGCGGCCACACCTGGGTACGCCGCGTCCGCAGGCCGCTGCTCACGGCCCCGAGTTCCCCCGCATTGAAGCGTGTTGACCAATCCCCGACAACACCTTCGCGCCGCCGAGGACGCTCACCTGGCCGAGGCGTGACCCCGGCGCCGGACGGATCATGCGGGGGAGAGGGCGCCGCGGCCGCCCGGGGGAGCCGTGGGCGGGCGCACGAGGGGCGCCGATTTGGGGAGGAAGCCGCGCAAGGTCCGCCGCGACCGGTGCCGCGGTCCCGTGCGGGTACCGGGCGGGCGCGGGCGGCACCCGCACCGGCGGGGTGCCGGCACGGCGCCCGACGCGACCGAGGTGGCCGATTCCGCGATCCGCCTCGCTCCGACGGCGGAGAGCCACGCGCAGGGCGCCGCGGCGGCCGGAGGCCGAGGGGCGGAGGAGCCGCCCGCCGCCGGTCCCGCCGCCCCTCTGGGCTTGTCCACAGGCTCGTCGCGGTGTCGGCCTGCGCCAGTAGGGTGTGAGACATGGCCGACCCCTCCAGCTACCGCCCCAAGCCGGGACAGATCCCGGACTCTCCCGGGGTGTACAGGTTCCGCGACGAGCACCGCCGGGTGATCTACGTCGGAAAGGCGAAGAGCCTGCGCCAGCGCCTGGCGAACTACTTCCAGGACCTCGCCGGCCTGCACCCCCGGACCCGGACGATGGTCACCACCGCAGCGTCCGTGGAGTGGACCGTGGTGTCCACGGAGGTCGAGGCGCTCCAGCTGGAGTACTCCTGGATCAAGGAGTACGACCCCCGGTTCAACGTCAAGTACCGCGACGACAAGAGCTACCCCTACCTCGCGGTGACGATGAACGAGGAGTTCCCGCGCGTCCAGGTGATGCGCGGTCACAAGAAGAAGGGTGTCCGCTACTTCGGGCCGTACGGCCATGCGTGGGCCATCCGGGACACCGTGGACCTGCTGCTGCGCGTGTTCCCGGTGCGCACCTGCTCCGCCGGGGTGTTCAAGAACGCCACCCGCACCGGCCGCCCCTGTCTGCTCGGCTACATCGGCAAGTGCTCCGCCCCCTGCGTCGACCGGATCTCCCCCGAGGACCACCGCGACCTCGCCGAGGACTTCTGCGACTTCATGGCCGGCCGCACCGGCACCTACCTCCGCCGTCTGGAGAAGCAGATGACGGAGGCGGCCGAGGAGATGGAGTACGAGCGGGCCGCCCGGCTGCGCGACGACATCGAGGCCCTGAAGAAGGCCATGGAGAAGAACGCGGTCGTGCTCGCGGACGCGACCGACGCCGACCTGATCGCGGTCGCCGAGGACGAGCTCGAAGCGGCCCTGCAGATCTTCCACGTGCGCGGCGGACGGGTGCGCGGCCAGCGCGGCTGGGTGACGGACAAGGTGGAGGACGTGACGACCGCGGCGCTCGTCGAGCACGCCCTCCAGCAGCTCTACGGCGAGGAGAGCGGCGACGCCGTGCCCAAGGAGGTGCTGGTCCCGGCCCTGCCCGAGCCGGTCGAGCCGGTCCAGGAGTGGCTCACCGGCCGCCGCGGGTCGAACGTCTCGCTGCGCATCCCGCAGCGCGGCGACAAGAAGGCGCTGATGGAGACCGTGCAGCGCAACGCCCAGCAGGCGCTCGCCCTGCACAAGACGAAGCGCGCCTCCGACCTCACCACCCGCTCCCGGGCCCTGGAGGAGATCGCCGACGCCCTGGACCTGGACAGCGCCCCGCTGCGCATCGAGTGCTACGACATCTCGCACCTGCAGGGCGACGACGTCGTGGCCTCCATGGTCGTCTTCGAGGACGGCCTGGTGCGCAAGAGCGAGTACCGCCGCTTCCAGATCAAGGGCTTCGCCGGCCAGGACGACGTGCGCTCCATGCACGAGGTGATCACCCGCCGCTTCCGCCGCTACCTCGCCGAGAAGGAGAGGACCGGCGAATGGCCCGAGGAGGACGGCACCGCAAGCCCGCTCACGGCCCCCGGTACGGCCGGCCCCGCCACCATGCCCGCCGCCGCCCCGCCCGCCGCCCCAATCGTTGCCGCCCCCGACGGTGACGCCGACGACGGCCAGGTCAACGGGTTCAAGGACGACGACGGCCGTCCCCGGAAGTTCGCCTACCCGCCCCAGCTCGTGGTCGTGGACGGCGGCCGGCCCCAGGTCGCGGCGGCCAAGCGGGCGCTCGACGAGCTGGGGATCGACGACATCGCCGTCTGCGGCCTCGCCAAGCGCCTCGAAGAGGTCTGGCTGCCCGAGGACGACGACCCCGTGGTGCTGCCCCGCAGCAGCGAGGGCCTCTACCTGCTCCAGCGCGTCCGTGACGAGGCGCACCGCTTCGCCATCAGCTACCAGCGCACCAAGCGGGCCAAGCGGTTCCGTTCCGGGCCGCTGGACGACGTGCCCGGCCTCGGTGAGACACGCAAACAGGCGTTGATCAAGCATTTCGGCTCGGTGAAGAAGCTGCGGTCCGCCACAATCGAGCAGATCCAGGAGGTGCCCGGGATAGGCCGCAAGACGGCCGAGACCATTGCCGCGGCCCTCGCCCAGGCGGCCCCGGCCGCGCCCGCCGTGAACACGGCCACGGGAGAGATCATGGATGACAGCGAGGACGAGGCGCCCGGGACGACGGCGGACGCCTCGGGGGAGCCCGTAGCCGCGGGCGCCCCGGACGATCGGGGGCAGGAGAGATGACCGAGCGCGACGCAGACCACACGGCCCGGCGAGATCCGGCGTCCGGCCAGACGCAGGGCCCCACCGGGGCAGCGCACAATGAAGCGGGTCAGGATCAGCCGCAGCAGGCGGAAGCGGTCCAGGAAAACGGAGCAGAAGTGAGTACGGATGCCACACCGGCCGGGGTGCCGGAGGCGGCCATCCCCGAGCTGGTGATCATCTCCGGCATGTCGGGAGCGGGCCGGTCGACGGCGGCCAAGTGTCTGGAGGACCTCGGCTGGTTCGTCGTGGACAACCTCCCGCCGGCCCTCATCCCCACCATGGTCGAGCTGGGCGCCCGTTCCCAGGGCAACGTGGCCCGGATCGCGGTCGTCGTCGACGTGCGCGGCCGGCGCTTCTTCGACAACCTGCGCGAGTCCCTCGCCGACCTCGACAGCCGGGGCGTCACCCGCCGGATCGTCTTCCTGGAGTCCTCGGACGACGCGCTGGTCCGCCGCTTCGAGTCGGTGCGCCGCCCGCACCCCCTCCAGGGCGACGGCCGGATCGTGGACGGCATCGCCGCCGAACGCGAACTGCTGCGCGAGCTGCGCGGCGACGCCGACCTGGTGATCGACACCTCCAGCCTGAACGTGCACGAGCTGCGCGCGAAGATGGACGCCCAGTTCGCCGGCGACGAGGAGCCCGAGCTGCGGGCCACCGTGATGTCGTTCGGCTTCAAGTACGGGCTGCCCGTCGACGCCGACCTGGTCGCCGACATGCGGTTCCTGCCCAACCCGCACTGGGTGCCGGAGCTGCGCCCGTACACCGGCCTCAACGAGGAGGTGTCGGCGTACGTCTTCAACCAGCCGGGTGCCAAGGAGTTCCTCGACCGGTACGCCGAGCTGCTGCGGCTGATCGCGACCGGCTACCGGCGCGAGGGCAAGCGTTATGTGACCATCGCCATCGGCTGCACGGGCGGCAAGCACCGCTCGGTCGCCGTCTCCGAGAAACTCGCCGCCCGTCTGGCCGCCGAGGGAGTGGAGACCGTAGTCGTGCACCGGGACATGGGGCGCGAGTGACCGGACGTTCTCCCCGGCTGACGAGGCTGCGGCGGGTCGTGCCCGAGTCCCGCTCGGGCCGCCCCGTCGAGGCCCGCGGTGCCCGGCCGCGCCGCCGCGGCGCCCAGCCCAAGGTGGTCGCGCTGGGCGGCGGCATGGGCCTGTCCGCCTCGCTCGCCGCGCTGCGCCGGATCACCGGCGACCTCACCGCCGTCGTCACCGTGGCCGACGACGGCGGCTCCAGCGGGCGCCTGCGCGACGAACTCGGTGTGCTTCCTCCGGGTGATCTGCGCAAGGCCCTCGCCGCGCTGTGCGGTGACGACGACTGGGGCCAGACCTGGGCCCGGGTCATCCAGCACCGCTTCCAGTCCAAGGGCGACCTGCACGAGCACGCCGTCGGCAATCTGCTGATCGTCGCCCTGTGGGAACAGCTCGGCGACCACGTCCAGGCGCTGGACCTGGTCGGCAAGCTGCTCGGCGCGCACGGGCGGGTGCTGCCCATGTCCGCCGTGCCGCTGGAGCTGCAGGCCCTGGTCAAGGGGCATGATCCGGAGCGGCCGGAGGAGGTGGACATCGTCCGGGGACAGGCCACGGTGGCGCTGACCCCCGGCGAGGTGCAGTCCGTGCACCTGGTGCCGCACGGCCCGCCGGCCGTGCCGGAGGCCGTCGCCGCGGTGCTGGACGCGGACTGGGTGGTGCTGGGCCCGGGGTCGTGGTTCTCCTCGGTGATCCCGCACCTGCTGGTGCCCGATCTCCTCGACGCGCTCACCGAGACCAAGGCCCGCAAGGTCCTGTCGCTGAACCTCGCGCCGCAGCCGGGTGAAACCGAAGGCTTCTCCCCGCAGCGTCATTTGGAGGTTTTGGGCCGACACGCCCCTAAACTCGCCCTGGACGTGGTGCTGGCCGACGAGGCCGCCGTGCCCGACCGCGACTCGCTCACCGAAGCCGCAAAGCGGCTGGGAGCCGCGGTCGAGCTGGGCCCCGTGGCCCGGACCGACGGATCACCCCGGCATGATCCGGAGCTGTTGGCCGCCGCGTACGACCGTATTTTTCGGATGCATGGAAGGATCGGCCCATGGCGATGACGGCAGCGGTGAAGGACGAGATCTCCCGGCTACCCGTCACCCGGACCTGCTGCCGGAAGGCCGAGGTCTCCGCCATTCTGCGGTTCGCGGGCGGCCTCCACCTGGTGAGCGGGCGCATCGTGATCGAGGCGGAGCTGGACACCGCGATGGCGGCCCGGCGCCTCAAGCGGGACATCCTGGAGATCTTCGGGCACAGTTCCGAACTGATCGTGATGGCTCCCGGCGGGCTGCGCCGCGGCTCGCGGTACGTGGTGCGCGTGGTCGCGGGCGGTGACCAGCTGGCCCGCCAGACCGGTCTGGTGGACGGGCGGGGGCGCCCGATCCGGGGCCTGCCCCCGCAGGTGGTCTCCGGGGCGACCTGTGACGCGGAGGCGGCCTGGCGCGGCGCCTTCCTGGCGCACGGCTCCCTGACCGAGCCCGGCCGGTCCTCCTCCCTGGAGGTGACCTGCCCCGGACCGGAGGCCGCGCTCGCGCTGGTCGGCGCGGCCCGCAGGCTGTCCATCGCCGCGAAGGCCCGTGAGGTGCGCGGGGTGGACCGGGTGGTCGTCCGGGACGGTGACGCGATCGGCGCCCTGCTGACCCGCCTCGGCGCGCACGAGTCCGTGCTGGCCTGGGAGGAGCGGCGGATGCGCCGCGAGGTGCGGGCCACCGCGAACCGCCTCGCCAACTTCGACGACGCCAACCTGCGCCGCTCGGCGCGCGCGGCCGTCGCCGCCGGCGCCCGGGTCCAGCGGGCCCTGGAGATCCTCGCCGACGAGGTGCCCGAGCACCTGGCCGCGGCCGGCCGGCTGCGGATGGAGCACAAGCAGGCCTCCCTGGAGGAGCTGGGCGCGCTCGCCGACCCGCCGCTCACCAAGGACGCCGTCGCGGGCCGCATCCGCCGCCTGCTGGCGATGGCCGACAAGCGCGCGTCCGATCTGGGCATCCCGGGCACCGAGGCCAACCTCAGCGACGAGCTGGCCGACAACCTCGCAGGCTGAATCACCGTCAGCAGCCCGGTGCCGACGGCCGCACGGTCGTCGGCACCGGGGTTTGCATCCTTTTTAGGCCACCGTGAACTGTCTGTGAGGCGCCCTTGACTCGATCATGGAGTGTCATGAGCCTGGCAGATGCCCGCCGACGTGGCGGACCAGTGCTAGGGGGGTTCATGAGACACAGAGCGAGATCGATCCTCGCTGTCGGCGCGCTCCTGATCGGCGGAGCCGCACTCGCGCCCGTGGCCCAGGCGCAGACCGGGAGTTCGGCCAGGCCCGACCCCGACGAGGTCAAGGTCTTCCGCGCCGACGTCACCAAGAAGCAGATTCCCCTGCTGCTCAAGGCCGGCCAGGACGGCCACGAGCTCGGCGACCAGGTCACCGGATCCGGCAGGACCCAGGTCGAGCTCTACCTCACCGACGGGCAGGCCCGCACGCTGCAGAAGCAGGGCGTCGGCCTCACCGAGCACACGCTGTCGGCCAGGGCCGAGACGCGGGTCGCCGACGCCTCCCAGGGCGTGTTCCGCCCCTACGGCGGCAGTGGCGGGCTCAAGGAGGAGATCCTGCGGACCGCGCAGGCCAACCCCGGCCTCACCAAGGTCGAGTCCATCGGCCGGACGATCGACGGCCAGGACATCCTCGCGCTCAAACTGACCAAGGGTGCCAAGAGCTCCAAGGACGGGTCGAAGCCGTCCGTGCTGTACGTGTCCAACCAGCACGCGCGCGAGTGGATCACGCCGGAGATGACCCGCCGGCTGATGCACTACTACCTGGACAACTACCGCACCGACAAGCGCATCAAGAAGATCATCGACTCGACCGAGCTGTGGTTCGTGCCGTCCGCCAACCCCGACGGCTACGACTACACCTTCCAGAACTCCGACACCCGCCTGTGGCGCAAGAACCTGCGGGACGTCAACGGCGACGGTGTCATCAGCACGGGTGACGGCGTCGACCTCAACCGCAACTTCGGCTACAAGTGGGGCTACGACGACGAGGGTTCCTCGCCCAACCCCACCAGCGAGACCTACCGCGGCGCGAGCCCCGAGTCCGAGCCCGAGACCAAGGCGCTGGACGACTTCGAGAAGCGCGTCGGGTTCACGTACGGCATCAACTACCACTCCGCCGCCGAACTCCTGCTCTACGGGGTCGGCTGGCAGGTGGCCACGCCGACCCCGGACGACGTCCTCTACAAGGCACTGGCCGGCACCCCGGACAACCCGGCGATCCCCGGCTACCACTCGCAGGTCTCCTCGGAGCTGTACACCACCAACGGCGAGGCGGACGGCCACGCGTCGAACGTCAACGGCATGGCGATGTTCACCCCCGAGATGTCGACCTGCCAGACCGCCTCGGACATCGACCCGAACGACGCCTGGAACGCCGCCGACTGCCAGTCGGTCTTCAACTTCCCCGACGACGAGAAGCTGATCCAGGACGAGTTCGTGAAGAACGTCCCCTTCGCGCTCTCCGTCGCCGAGACCGCCGCCCACCCCGACCGGCCGGTCTCCTCGGTCGGCCTGAGCGCCGCCGACTTCACCCCGGCCGCGTTCTCCACGTCGTACGCGCGCGGCGCCGACCAGGAGGTCTCCGTCGTCGTCCGCAAGGCGGTCCGCGACAAGGAGCTGAGGTACCGCGTCGACGGCGGCCGCACGCACGTCACCTCGCTCCGGCACTGGAAGGGCGGCGACACCTACGGCGGTGAGGACGACCTCTACTTCGACGAGTACCGGGCCAGGGTGAAGGGCGGCGACCCGGGCGACAAGGTCGAGGTGTGGTTCACCGGGGAGGCCGGGAACGGCAAGAAGGTCTCCAGCTCGCACTTCACCTACACCGTGGCCCGGCTGCCCGGGGCGGACACCCTGGTGGTCGCCGAGGAGGGCGCCAAGGCCGCGCAGGCGCAGACCTACGTCGACGCGCTGCGGGCCGCCGGCCGCAAGGCGGTCGTCTGGGACGTCGCCACCCAGGGCGTGCCCGACGCGCTCGGCGTGCTGAAGCACTTCAGGACGGTCGTGCACTACTCGGGCACGAGCGGCCCGGGCAACGACACCCAGCTCCAGCTGCGCGCCTACCTCAACGAGGGCGGCAAGCTGATCGAGGCCGGCGAACTGGCCGGCGGCAGCGTCGACCTCGGCGACGGCACCCCGTCCAACGACTTCAGCCAGTACTACCTGGGCGCCTACTCCCGCTCCTCCACCCCCGGCGCCACCGGCTTCACCGGCTCCGGCGCGCTGGCCGGCTCCGGCGGCGCCCTCAGCGGCACCTCCGCCAACCCCCTCGACAAGGCCGGCACCTACGCGGTCACCTCCGACGAGCTCCCCGCCGACACCTACCCGCAGTTCGCCAGCGCGGGCGCGGGCCGGTTCGCGGGCACCGTCAACCCCTACGGGCCGTACACGGGGTCGTACATGGCCGCCGCGGTCCACACCGACGACTCCTACAAGCGACTCACCCGCACCATCGACCTCACCGGTGTCACCGCCGCCGACCAGCCGGCCCTCAGCGCCCGGCTGCTGTGGGACACCGAGCCCGGCTACGACCACGCGGTGCTGGAGGCGCACACCGTGGGCGCCGACGACTGGACGACGCTGCCCGAGGCGGGCGGCGCCACCCGCGACACCGTGCCGAGCGAGTGCGGCGCCGGGTTCCTGATCGCCGAGCACCCGTGGCTCAAGCACTACCTGACCATCGGCGGCAACCAGTGCACCGCGAGCGGCACCACCGGCTCCTGGCACAGCTTCACCGGCAGCTCCCCGGGGTGGCAGCCGGTCAAGTTCGACCTGAGCGCCTACGCCGGGCGCACCGTCCAGGTCTCCCTCGCCTACATCACCGACCCGAGCAGCGGCGGACACGGCGTCCTCGTCGACGACACCGCGCTCCTGAAGGGCTCCACGGCCACCCAGACCGAAGGTTTCGAGACCTCCTTCGGCCCCTGGACCGTCAGCGGGCCGCCGCCGGGCAGCCCGGCCGTCCTCAAGGACTGGGAGCGCACCGGCGCCTTGTTCCAGACGTACGGAGCCGTCTCCACCGACCGCACGGTGCTGCTCGGTTTCGGTCTGGAACAGGTCACCTCGGCCGCCGATCGTGCCGCCTTGGTGAAGAAGGCGTTGACAGCACTCGACAACTGACCCCGTCCGCCCTCGACATGTGAGCCGACCCGCTCACGAACGAGTGACAACGGCCTGAAACGCGGTCACCATTCCGTGGCAAAACGGCGTGATACGGGCCCCGATCCGAGACGGTCCGTACCCCTACTGGCGGGTACGGACCGCCTCGCCGTGTATGAGGCATCTGGATGTCACCACGAGAGCCTCAGGGAGGTAGGGTCGTGGGTGGTCGGGGACATCCCAAATACAGCTCGCCGGCACCGCATGGCCGGCGTACCAACGAGGAGATCGGTTCGTGACGATCCGCGTAGGCATCAACGGCTTCGGCCGTATTGGTCGCAACTACTTCCGCGCTCTGCTGGAGCAGGGTGCTGACATCGAGATCGTGGCTGTCAACGACCTGGGTGACACCGCGACCACCGCCCACCTGCTCAAGTACGACACGATCCTTGGGCGTCTGAAGGCCGAGGTGTCGCACACCGCCGACACCATCACGGTCGACGGCCACACCATCAAGGTCCTGTCCGAGCGCAACCCCTCCGACATCCCGTGGGGCGAGCTGGGCGTCGACATCGTCATCGAGTCGACCGGCATCTTCACCAAGAAGGACGACGCCGCCAAGCACATCGCCGGCGGCGCCAAGAAGGTCCTCATCTCGGCTCCGGCCAAGGACGAGGACATCACCATCGTGATGGGCGTCAACCAGGACAAGTACGACCCGGCGCAGCACCACGTCATCTCCAACGCCTCCTGCACCACCAACTGCGTGGCGCCGATGGCGAAGGTCCTCGACGAGAACTTCGGCATCGTCAAGGGTCTGATGACCACGGTGCACGCGTACACGAACGACCAGCGGATCCTGGACTTCCCGCACAAGGACCTGCGCCGCGCGCGTGCCGCCGCCGAGAACATCATCCCGACCACCACGGGTGCCGCCAAGGCCACCGCGCTGGTCCTGCCGCAGCTCAAGGGCAAGCTCGACGGCATCGCGATGCGCGTCCCGGTCCCGACCGGCTCGGCCACCGACCTGGTCGTGACGCTGCAGCGCGAGGTCACCAAGGACGAGGTCAACGCCGCGTTCAAGAAGGCCTCCGAGGACGGCGACCTGGCGGGCTACCTGGCGTACACCGAGGACGAGATCGTCTCCTCGGACATCGTCGGCGACCCGGCCTCCTGCACCTTCGACTCCTCCCTGACCATGGTCCAGGAGGGCAACACGGTGAAGATCCTCGGCTGGTACGACAACGAGTGGGGCTACTCCAACCGCCTCGTCGACCTCACGGTCTTCGTCGGCAACCAGCTCTGATCGGCCGAGCAGGCACCTCGATGCGGTAGCAGGGCTCGGGCAGCGCAAGGTCGCGCCGCCCGAGCCCTGACGCGCGTAAGGATCGACCCGGCGGCTACGGTTCGATCAGCCCTCGTACGATCACGAGCCCTCCTGGAGGAGTCCCCAACACCATGAAGACGATCGACGAACTCCTCGCCGAAGGGGTCGACGGCAAGCGGGTCTTCGTCCGCGCCGACCTCAACGTGCCGATGTCCGAAGGACTCATCACCGACGACGGCCGTATCCGCGCCGTCCTGCCCACCGTCAAGGCCCTCGCCGACGCGGGCGCCAAGGTGGTCGTCGCCTCCCACCTGGGCCGCCCCAAGGGTGCCCCGGACCCCAAGTTCTCCCTGCTCCAGGCCGCCGAGCGGCTCGCCGAACTCCTCGGCGCGCCGGTCGCCTTCGCCCAGGACACCGTCGGCCCCGCCGCCCACGACGCGGTGAACGGCCTGCAGCCCGGCCAGGTCGCCGTCATCGAGAACCTGCGCTTCAACGCCGGTGAGACCTCGAAGGACGACGCCGAGCGCGGCGAGTTCGCCGACCGGCTGGCCGCCCTCGCGGACGTCTACGTCGGCGACGGCTTCGGCGCCGTGCACCGCAAGCACGCCTCCGTCTACGACCTCCCGGCCCGGCTGCCGCACTACGCCGGCTACCTGATCGCCACCGAGGTCGGCGTCCTGAAGAAGCTCACCGAGGACGTCAAGCGCCCCTACGTGGTGGTCCTCGGCGGCGCCAAGGTCTCCGACAAGCTCGCCGTCATCGACGAGCTGCTCGGCAAGGCGGACCGGATCCTGGTCGGCGGCGGGATGGTCTACACCTTCCTGAAGGCCAAGGGGTACGAGGTCGGCAGCTCCCTCCTCCAGGAGGACCAGCTCGCCACCGTCACCGAGTACCTGGAGCGCGCGGAGAAGACCGGCGTGGAGATCGTCCTGCCCGTCGACACCCTGGTCGCTCCCGAGTTCCCCGACCTGTCGGGCAAGACCCCGTCCCAGCCGAGCACGGTCGCCGCGGACGCCATGCCGGCCGGCCAGATGGGCCTGGACATCGGCCCGGAGACCAGCAAGCTGTACGCCTCGAAGCTCGCCGACGCCGCCACCGTCTTCTGGAACGGCCCCATGGGCGTCTTCGAGCACCCCGACTACGCCGCGGGCACCCGGGCCGTCGCCCAGGCCCTCGTCGAGTCCGACGGCTTCACCGTCGTCGGCGGCGGTGACTCCGCAGCCGCCGTGCGCATCCTCGGCTTCGACGAGAACGCGTTCGGACACATCTCGACCGGTGGCGGCGCCTCCCTCGAATACCTCGAGGGCAAGACGCTCCCCGGCCTCGCCGCACTGGAGGACTGACCCCGCATGACCACTCGCACGCCGATCATGGCGGGCAACTGGAAGATGAACCTCAACCACCTCGAGGCCATCGCGCACGTCCAGAAGCTCGCCTTCGCCCTGGCCGACAAGGACTACGAGGCCGTCGAGGTCGCCGTCCTGCCGCCCTTCACCGACCTGCGTTCCGTGCAGACCCTGGTCGACGGCGACAAGCTCAAGATCAAGTACGGTTCCCAGGACCTGTCGGCGCACGACTCCGGCGCCTACACCGGCGAGATCTCCGGCCCCATGCTGGCCAAGCTGAAGTGCACGTACGTGGTCGTCGGCCACTCCGAGCGCCGGCAGTACCACGCCGAGACCGACGAGGTCGTGAACGCCAAGGTCAAGGCCGCCTACAAGCACGGTCTGACCCCGATCCTGTGCGTCGGCGAGGAGCTGGAGGTCCGCGAGGCGGGCAACCACGTCTCCCACACCCTCGCCCAGGTCGAGGGCGGTCTCAAGGACGTCCCGGCCGAGCAGGCCGAGTCCGTCGTGATCGCCTACGAGCCCGTCTGGGCCATCGGCACCGGCAAGGTCTGCGGCGCCGCGGACGCCCAGGAGGTCTGCGCCGCGATCCGCGCCAAGCTCGCCGAGCTGTACGGCCAGGAGCTGGCCGACCAGGTCCGCATCCAGTACGGCGGCTCCGTCAAGGCCGGCAACGTGGCCGAGATCATGGCGCAGGCCGACATCGACGGCGCGCTGGTGGGCGGCGCCTCGCTGGACGCCGACGAATTCGTCAAGATCGTGCGCTTCCGCGACCAGTGAGCGCACCCGCGAGTAGGCGGTAGCGGCGATCCGTCGTACCCTTGCGGGGCCGAAACTGTTACCAGGAGCGCGTCCGGCGCTCCGGTCCCGGTTCCGGCCCCGCAGTCCATCCGTATCCGAGGAAGTTGGTCCAGCCGTGGTTTTGGGGTTCTCGATCGCCCTGATCGTCTTCAGCCTGCTGCTGATGCTGCTGGTGCTGATGCACAAGGGCAAGGGCGGCGGCCTCTCCGACATGTTCGGTGGCGGCATGCAGTCCTCCGTCGGCGGCTCCTCGGTCGCCGAGCGGAACCTGGACCGGATCACCGTGGTGATCGGTCTGCTGTGGTTCGCGTGCATCATCGTCCTCGGCATGCTGATGAAGACGAACAGCTGATCCGCGACACGCACACACGCACAATCCGCACGTAAGGCCCCATGTTCGGTACGCGCACCTGAGCGCGGCCTATCATGGGGCTTGCGTCTAGGTGCGGGGGCGGTAACTCCCAACACTGGACGCGCGTTGGGCCTTACGTAGACTGAGGCGCTCGCAACGAAGCGACACGCCGACTCGCTTCGCGGCACCATCACGCAGGGAGTTACGACCGTGGCAAGTGGCAACGCGATCCGAGGTAGCCGGGTCGGGGCGGGGCCGATGGGCGAGGCCGAGCGCGGCGAGTCCGCGCCGCGTCTGCGCATCTCCTTCTGGTGCTCCAACGGGCACGAGACGCAGCCGAGCTTCGCCAGCGACGCGCAGGTGCCCGAGACCTGGGACTGCCCGCGCTGTGGCTTCCCGGCCGGTCAGGACCGGGACAACCCGCCGGACCCGCCGCGCACCGAGCCGTACAAGACGCACCTCGCGTACGTACGGGAGCGGCGCAGCGACGCGGACGGCGAGGCGATCCTCGCCGAGGCGCTCGCCAAACTGCGCGGCGAGATCTAGGAGTTGAACCGGCCGGGTGCCCGAGGGCGCCTGGCCGGAGTCGTCCCGGCGGCCGGAACCCGGCCGCCGCACCGGCATGCGCGCACCGGTCACCGCCGCCGCGCCGCGCCGGTCCTGCCGCACGCCGTGCACCGCCCTTCCGCCGAGTCCTGCCGTCATCTCGTTGACACCGGTGCGCCGGCCGGACGTACCTGTTGTTGCGCCGCGGGACGGCGCGACGTCGGGCCGCCTCCCCTGCTGATCAACTAGGTTGGGACAGCAGTGGCGCAGGGGCAACAGGACAGGTGCAAGGAAGAAGGCTGAAGTCGTACATGAACGCAGACGGCCGTACCAGGCTCAACCAGACGCCCGAGTGGACCGCGCTCGCCCGGCACCGGGAGGAGCTCGCCGACACCCATCTGCGGGACCTGTTCGCGGCCGACCCGGCGCGCGGTACGGGCTACACCCTCCAGGTCGGTGACCTCCACATCGACTACAGCAAGCACCTGGTCACCGACGAGACGCTGCGGCTGCTGCGCGAGCTGGCCGCCGCGACCGACGTGTTCGGGCTGCGGGACGCGATGTTCCGCGGCGAGAGGATCAACGTCACCGAGCGGCGGGCGGTCCTGCACACGGCGCTGCGCGCGCCGCGGGACGCGGTCGTCGAGGTCGACGGCGAGAACGTCGTCCCGCAGGTGCACGCGGTCCTGGACAAGATGAGCGGCTTCGCCGACCGCGTCCGCTCGGGCGAGTGGACCGGTCACACCGGCAAGCGCATCAGGAACGTCGTCAACATCGGCATCGGCGGCTCCGACCTCGGTCCCGCCATGGCCTACGAGGTGCTGCGCAGCTTCACCGACCGCGACCTCACCGTCCGTTTCGTCTCCAACGTGGACGGCGCCGACCTGCACGAGGCGACCCGTGGCCTGGACGCGGCCGAGACGCTGTTCATCGTCGCCTCGAAGACCTTCACCACCATCGAGACGATCACCAACGCCACCTCGGCCCGCAACTGGCTGCTCGGCGAGCTGAAGGCCGGCGAGGACGCCGTCGCCCGGCACTTCGTGGCCCTGTCCACCAACTCCGAGAAGGTCGCCGACTTCGGCATCGACACGGAGAACATGTTCGAGTTCTGGGACTGGGTCGGCGGCCGCTACTCCTACGACTCGGCGATCGGCCTCTCGCTGATGATCGCGATCGGCCCGGACCGCTTCCGGGAGATGCTCGACGGCTTCCACCTGGTCGACGAGCACTTCCGCACCGCGCCGGCCGAGGCCAACGTCCCGCTGCTGCTGGGCCTGCTGGGCATCTGGTACGGCAACTTCCACGACGCCCAGTCGCACGCGGTACTGCCGTACTCGCACTACCTCTCCAAGTTCACGGCCTACCTCCAGCAGCTCGACATGGAGTCCAACGGCAAGCACGTGGCGCGGGACGGCAAGGAGGTCGAGTGGACCACCGGCCCGGTCGTCTGGGGCACGCCCGGCACCAACGGGCAGCACGCGTACTACCAGTTGATCCACCAGGGCACGAAGCTGATCCCGGCGGACTTCATCGGCTTCGCCGAGCCGGTCGCCGAGCTGAGCGGTGAACTCAAGGCCCAGCACGACCTGCTGATGGCCAACTTCTTCGCCCAGACGCAGGCGCTGGCCTTCGGCAAGACGGCCGAGGAGGTCCGCGCGGAGGGCGTCCCTGAGGAACTCGTCCCGCACAAGACGTTCCAGGGCAACCGGCCGACGACCACCGTCCTGGCCCGCGAGCTGACCCCGTCGGTCCTCGGCCAGCTCGTCGCCCTCTACGAGCACAAGGTGTTCACGCAGGGCGCCGTCTGGAACATCGACTCCTTCGACCAGTGGGGCGTGGAACTCGGCAAGGTCCTCGCCAAGCGCGTGGAACCGGCCCTGACGGAGGGCGCCGAGGTACCGGGCCTGGACCCGTCGACCACGGCGCTGGTGGCCAAGTACCGCGAGCTGCGCGGGCGTTAGGCCCGCACATGAAGGAACCCGTACGGCCGCGGGGCCGTACGGGTTCCTCACGGGGTCCGACTCACCGCTCGGTCACGGGGAAGCCGGCGGGTACAGCGCGCGGGGCAGCTGGGCGGCCGCCGCCGCGTCCAGGAGCCACAGGGTGCGGCTGCGCCCCCGGGCACCCGCCGCCGGGGCCTGGATCTCGCCCGCGCCCGACAGGGCGATGGCGACGGCCTCGGCCTTGTCCTCGCCCGCCGCCAGCAGCCAGACCTCACGGGCCGAGCGGATGGCGGGCAGGGTGAGGGAGACGCGGGTCGGCGGCGGCTTGGGAGAGCCGTGCACGCCCACCACGGTCCGTTCGGTCTCCCGGACCGCGGGCAGCTCGGGGAAGAGCGAGGCCACGTGGGTGTCCGGGCCGACGCCCAGCATCAGGACGTCGAAGGTGGGCACCGCACCGTGGTTCTCGGGACCGGCCGCACGGGCCAGTTCCGCCGCGTAGGACTCGGCCGCCGCGTCCACGTCGGTGCCCCAGGGGCCGTCCGTTGCGGGCATGGCGTGCACGCGCTTCGGGTCCACCGGTACCTGGTCGAGCAGGGCCTCGCGGGCCTGGGTGTCGTTGCGCTCCGGGTCGCCCGTGGGCAGGAAGCGTTCGTCACCCCACCACAGGTCGAGCCGGCTCCAGTCGATGGCGTCGCGGGCCGGAGCCGCGGCCAGGGCCGCGAGCAGCCCGTTGCCGTTGCGGCCGCCCGTGAGGACCACGGACGCCTCGCCCCGGGAGGCCTGGGCGTCCACGATCTTCGTGATCAGGCGGGCCGCGGCGGCCTGCGCCATCAGCTCCTTGTCGTGATGCACGACCAGCTGGGGAGTGCTCATGTCGCCTTCGCCCTCTTCGTCAGCGGCGGCCGTTCCTGGGGCGCCGCTTCTGTCGTGGGAGCCTCGGCAGCGGCGTCGGGGGCCGCTGCCGGCCGGGTGGCCGGTTCTCCTTTGGCCGGTTCCTCCGCAGCCGCGCCGTCCTGCGCCGCGAGGTCCTCGGAGGCCTGAGCCCGCGGGGCCGGAGCCTCGGGGGCGGCAGCCTCGGGTGCCGTCGACGCGTTCAGCCGGTCCACGCCGAAGCGCAGCGCCGACGCGTACGTGTCGTCCGGGTCGAGCCGGCGCAGTTCCTCGGCGATCAGCTCGGCCGTCTCCCGCCGCTTCAGCGCCACCGCCCGGTCCGGCTGGCCGTCGATGGACAGGGTGGCGAGGGAGCCGTCCGCCCGGTCCAGCGCGATCGCGCCGTGGCTGGTCGCCATCCGGACCGCGGTCAGACCCGGGCCGGACGACAGGGAGCGCCTGACCGGGACGTCCAGCCGGTCCGCGAGCCACATCGCCAGCAGCTCACAGCTCGGGTTGAACTCCTCGCCCTCCACCTCGACGGCCTTGACCTCGCAGACCACCTGGTCCAGGGCCGCCGCCAGCATGGAGCGCCAGGGCGTGATCCGGGTCCAGGACAGGTCCGTGTCGCCGGGCGTGTAGGTGTCCGCGCGGGCGGACAGCTCCCGTACCGGCTGCTCGGAGGAGTAGGTGTCGGTGACCCGGCGCTGGGCGAGGGCGCCCAGCGGGTCCTTCGCCGGGTCCAGCGGGGCGTTGACCGGCCACCAGACGACGACCGGCGCGTCCGGCAGCAGCAGCGGCAGGACGACCGAGTCGGCGTGGTCGGCGACCTCGCCGTGCAGCCGCAGCAGCACCGTCTCGCCGGAGCCCGCGTCCGCGCCCACCCGGACCTCGGCGTCCAGGCGGGACGCCGTACGGTCGCGGGGGGAGCGGGAGACGCGCTTGATGACGACCAGGGTGCGCGAGGGGTGCTCGTGCGAGGCCTCCTCGGCGGCCTTGAGGGCGTCGTAGGCGTTCTCCTCGTCGGTGACGATGACGAGGGTGAGCACCATGCCCACGGCGGGCGTGCCGATGGCCCGGCGGCCCTGCACCAGCGCCTTGTTGACCTTGCCGGCCGTGGTGTCCGTGAGGTCTATCTTCATGGCCGGCGCCAGCTCCGTCCGTCTCGTGCGAGCATCTCGTCGGCCTCGACGGGACCCCAGGTGCCCGACTTGTACTGTGCGGGCCTGCCGTGCTGGTCCCAGTACGTCTCGATCGGGTCGAGGATCTTCCAGGACAGCTCGACCTCCTCCGTGCGCGGGAAGAGGTTGGCGTCGCCCAGCAGCACGTCCAGGATCAGCCGCTCGTAGGCCTCCGGGGACGACTCGGTGAACGACTCGCCGTAGGCGAAGTCCATCGACACGTCCCGGATCTCCATCGACGTGCCCGGCACCTTGGAACCGAAGCGGACCGTGATGCCCTCGTCGGGCTGGACGCGGATGACGATCGCGTTCTGCCCGAGTTCCTCGGTGGCGGTGTGGTCGAACGGAGAGTGCGGAGCGCGCTGGAAGACCACCGCGATCTCGGTGACCCGGCGGCCCAGCCGCTTGCCGGTGCGCAGGTAGAAGGGGACGCCCGCCCAGCGGCGGTTGTCGATCTCGACCCGCACGGCGGCGTAGGTGTCGGTCTTCGACTTGGGGTCGATGCCGTCCTCTTCGAGGTACCCGGTGACCTTCTCGCCGCCCTGCCAGCCGGCCGCGTACTGGCCGCGCACGGTGTGCTTGCCCAGGTCGTCCGGCAGCCGTACCGCGCCGAGCACCTTCTCCTTCTCGGCGGCCAGCGCGTCCGCGTCGAAGGAGGCGGGCTCCTCCATCGCGGTCAGCGCCATCAGCTGGAGCAGGTGGTTCTGGATGACGTCACGGGCGGCGCCGATGCCGTCGTAGTAGCCGGCCCGGCCGCCGATGCCGATGTCCTCGGCCATGGTGATCTGCACGTGGTCCACGAAGGACCGGTTCCAGATCGGCTCGAACATGGTGTTGGCGAAGCGCAGCGCCAGGATGTTCTGGACGGTCTCCTTGCCGAGGTAGTGGTCGATCCGGAACACCTGGTCCGGTTCGAACACCTCGTGCACGACCTTGTTCAGCTCCTCGGCCGACTTCAGGTCGTGGCCGAAGGGCTTCTCGATGACCGCGCGCCGCCAGGAGCCGCCGCTCTGGTCCGCCAGCCCGTGCTTCTTCAGCTGCTGGATGACGACAGGGAAGGAGCGCGGCGGGACGGACAGGTAGAAGGCGAAGTTGCCGCCGGTGCCCTGCGCCTTGTCCAGCTCCTCGATGGTGGAGCGGAGCCGCTCGAAGGCGTCGTCGTCGTCGAAGGTGCCCTGGACGAAGCGCATCCCCTGGATGAGCTGCTGCCAGACCTCCTCGCGGAACGGGGTGCGGGCGTGTTCCTTGACGGCGTCGTGGACCTCGGCGGCGAAGTCCTCGTTGGCCCACTCGCGGCGGGCGAAGCCGACCAGGGAGAAGCCCGGCGGCAGCAGACCACGGTTGGCGAGGTCGTAGACCGCGGGCATGAGCTTCTTGCGGGAGAGGTCGCCCGTGACGCCGAAGATCACCAGACCCGACGGTCCCGCGATGCGCGGGAGCCGTCGGTCTGCGGGGTCACGCAGCGGGTTGCTGCTCGACAATTTAGCCCTCCGAAGGGGCCAGGCGCTCCAGCTCCGCCTGGGTCGACTTGAGCAGGTCGTTCCAGGAGGCCTCGAACTTCTCGACGCCCTCGTCCTCCAGAACCTGGACCACATCGTCGTACGAGATGCCCAGCCGCTCGACGGCGTCGAGGTCGGCGCGGGCCTGCTCGTAGGTGCCGGTGATCGTGTCGCCGGTGATGCCGCCGTGGTCCTCGACCGCGAGGAGGGTGGCCTCCGGCATGGTGTTGACCGTGTTCGGCGCGACCAGGTCGTCGACGTACAGGGTGTCCTTGTACGCCGGGTCCTTCACGCCGGTGGAGGCCCACAGCGGGCGCTGCTTGCGGGCGCCCGCGTTCTCCAGCGCCTGCCAGCGGTCGGAGGAGAAGACCTCCTCGTACGCCTGGTAGGCGAGCCGGGCGTTGGCGACGGCGGACTTGCCGCGCAGCGCCTTGGCCTCGTCGGTGCCCAGGTCGTTCAGGCGCTTGTCGATCTCGGTGTCCACGCGGGACACGAAGAACGACGCCACCGAACGGATGAGCGAGAGGTCCAGGCCGCGCTCCTTGGCCTTCTCCAGGCCGGTCAGGTAGGCGTCCATGACCTTGCGGTAGCGCTCCAGCGAGAAGATCAGCGTGACGTTGACGCTGATGCCCAGGCCGATGACCTCGGCGATCGCCGGCAGACCCGCCTCGGTGGCCGGGATCTTGATGAGCGTGTTGGGACGGTCCACCAGCCAGGCCAGCTGCTTGGCCTCGGCGACGGTCGCCTTCGTGTTGTGCGCCAGGCGCGGGTCGACCTCGATCGACACCCGGCCGTCCTGGCCGTCGGTCGCGTCGAACACCGGGCGCAGGATGTCGGCGGCGTCGCGGACGTCCGCCGTGGTGATCATGCGGATGGCCTCTTCGACGGTGACCTTGCGGGCCGCGAGGTCCGAGACCTGCTGCTGGTAGCCGTCACCGGACGAGATCGCCTTCTGGAAGATCGTCGGGTTGGTGGTGACGCCCACGACGTGCTGCTGGTCGATCAGCTCGGCGAGGTTGCCGGACGTGATCCGCTTGCGCGACAGGTCGTCCAGCCAGATCGCGACGCCCTCCTCGGAGAGGCGCTTGAGTGCGTCTGTCATGGAATTACATCTCCTACGTGTCGTATGTGAGCGTCAGCGCTGCGCGGCGGCGATGGATTCCCGGGCCTTGGCGGCCACGTTCTCGGCGGTGAAGCCGAACTCCCGGAAGAGCACCTTGCCGTCGGCGGAAGCACCGAAGTGCTCCAGGGAAACGATGCGGCCGGCGTCCCCGACGTACTTGTGCCAGGTGAGGCCGATGCCCGCCTCGACCGACACCCGCGCCCGGACCGACGGCGGCAGGACGCTGTCCCGGTACCCCTGGTCCTGCTCCTCGAACCACTCCACGCACGGCATGGAGACGACCCGGGTGGGCACACCGTCGGCCTCCAGCTGCTCGCGCGCCTCGACGGCGACGTGCACCTCGGAACCGGTGGCGATCAGGATGACCTCGGGCGTCCCGTTCGACGCCTCGAAGAGGACGTAACCGCCCTTGACGGTGTCCTCGTTGGACTCGTACACCGGCACGCCCTGGCGGGTCAGCGCGAGGCCGTGCGGGGCACCCTTGCCGAACTCCTTGGTGTAGCGCTTGAGGATCTGGCGCCAGGCGATCGCCGTCTCGTTGGCGTCGGCCGGGCGGACCACGTTCAGGCCGGGGATGGCGCGCAGCGAGGCCAGGTGCTCGACCGGCTGGTGGGTCGGGCCGTCCTCGCCGAGACCGATGGAGTCGTGCGTCCACACGTACGTCACCGGCAGGTGCATCAGCGCCGACAGCCGCACGGAGTTGCGCATGTAGTCGGAGAAGACGAGGAACGTACCGCCGTAGACACGGGTGTTGCCGTGCAGGGTGATGCCGTTCATCTCCGCGGCCATGGAGTGCTCGCGGATACCGAAGTGGATGGTGCGGCCGTAGGGGTTCGCACCCGGCAGCGGGTTGTCCGCCGGCAGGAACGAGCTGTCCTTGTCGATGGTCGTGTTGTTCGACCCGGCGAGGTCGGCGGAGCCGCCCCACAGCTCGGGGATGACCGCGCCGAGGGCCTGCAGCACCTTGCCGGAGGCGGCGCGGGTGGCGACGCCCTTGCCGGGCTCGAAGACCGGGATCTTCTCCTCCCAGCCCGTGGGCAGCTCGCCCGCGGCGATCCGGTCGAAGTCCGCGGCCCGCTCGGCGTTGCTGTCACGCCACTGCTGGAACGACTTCTCCCACTCGGCCTTCGCCGCCGCGCCGCGCTCCCCGGCCTGCCGGGTGTGGGCGATGACCTCCTCGGCGACGTCGAAGTGCTTCTCCGGGTCGAAGCCGAGGACGCGCTTGGTGGCCGCCACCTCGTCCTCGCCGAGCGCCGAGCCGTGGGCGGCCTCGGTGTTCTGCGCGTGCGGGGCGGGCCAGGCGATGATCGAGCGCATCGCGATGAAGGACGGCTTGTCCGTCACCTTCTTCGCGGCCTCGATCGCGTTGTAGATCGCGTGCGGGTCCAGGTCGCCGTCCGGCTTCGGGGCGATGCGCTGGACGTGCCAGCCGTAGGCCTCGAACCGCTTGACGGTGTCCTCGGAGACGGCGGTCTCGGTGTCGCCCTCGATCGAGATGTGGTTGTCGTCCCACAGCAGGATCAGGTTGCCGAGCTTCTGGTGGCCGGCCATCGAGGAGGCCTCGGCGGAGATGCCCTCCTGGAGGCAGCCGTCACCGGCGATGCAGTAGACGAAGTGGTCGAAGGGGGATTCGCCCTGCGGGGCGTCCGGGTCGAACAGGCCGCGCTCGTAGCGGGAGGCCATGGCCATGCCCACCGCGTTGGCGACACCCTGGCCGAGCGGTCCCGTGGTGGTCTCCACGCCCTTGGTGTGGCCGTACTCCGGGTGGCCCGGGGTCTTCGAGCCCCAGGTGCGGAAGGCCTCCAGGTCCTCCAGCTCCAGACCGAAGCCGGCCAGGTAGAGCTGCGTGTAGAGGGTCAGCGACGAGTGACCGGCGGACAGCACGAAACGGTCGCGGCCCACCCAGTCGGGGTCGGACGGGTCGTGCCGCATCACCTTCTGGAAGAGGGTGTAGGCGGCCGGCGCCAGGCTCATCGCCGTACCCGGATGGCCGTTGCCGACTTTCTGTACGGCGTCGGCGGCCAGGACGCGGGCGGTGTCTACGGCCCGCTGGTCCAGCTCGGTCCAGTCGAGGTCTGTGGTGGTCGGCTTGGTGCTCACCCTGGGTCAGGGCTCCTCTCCACATGTTCGGTTACCGGTCCACGGGCACACGCCCGCACCGGCTGCCGGTGCACTGGGTGCCCACCGGCCGCTGTCGAGCCTACCCCCGTAAGGACGTGCGTTTTTTCGAGTGTTTCCAGACTGCCGGGCCTTGCGGGGATCCGCCTCCCGACTGGCCGGGAAGCCATGTCGGCACGTGAATCCAGATGAATACGGAACCGCTCATCTGACTGCTCAATCGAGTCACCCCGCCCCTCTTCCGAGACGCCCGCCAACACGACCCCACCCCCGCGAAGGTCGGGGTATGGGCAACGTCTAAAGTGGCGTGGTACGCGCGAGCCTTCACCGTGAGTTCACACGGCGGGGCTCGCTGGGAGTCTCTGTCAGGGGTGTGCGTGACGGCCGTCGAATCCCGTCCAGCCGGGGTGCTCGGTGCGAGCGAGAGCCCGAGTCACCGGCCGCCGATCGGGGCCCGTGTCAAGGCTTTCGTGGCGCTGACCAAGCCGCGGATCATCGAGCTGCTGCTGATCACCACCGTTCCGGTGATGTTCCTGGCGCAGCGGGGTGTACCCGACATGACGCTGGTCCTGCTCACCTGCGTCGGCGGTTACCTCTCCGCGGGCGGCGCCAACGCGCTCAACATGTACATCGACCGGGACATCGACGCGCTGATGGACCGCACCTCGCAGCGGCCCCTGGTGACCGGCATGGTCAGCCCGCGCGAGTGCCTCGCCTTCGGCGTGACCCTGGCCGTGGTCTCCACCCTGCTGTTCGGTCTGACCGTCAACTGGCTGAGTGCCTGGCTGTCACTCGGAGCGCTGCTTTTCTACGTCGTCGTCTACACGATGATCCTCAAGCGCCGTACCTCGCAGAACATCGTGTGGGGCGGCATCGCCGGCTGCATGCCGGTGCTGATCGGCTGGTCGGCCGTGACGGACTCGCTCTCCTGGGCGCCGCTCATCCTCTTCCTCGTCATCTTCTTCTGGACGCCGCCGCACTACTGGCCGCTGTCCATGAAGGTGAAGGACGACTACGCGCGCGTGGGCGTGCCCATGCTCCCGGTCATCGCCTCCAACAAGGTGGTCGCCAAGCAGATCGTCATCTATAGCTGGGTGATGGTCGTGGTCTCGCTCCTGCTGACCCCGCTCGGCTACACGGGCTGGTTCTACACGGCGGTCGCGCTGGCGGCGGGCGGCTGGTGGCTCTGGGAGGCGCACGCGCTCCAGAACCGCGCGAAGTCCGAGGTGACGGGCGGCAAGCTCAAGGAGATGCGGCTGTTCCACTGGTCCATCACCTACGTGTCGCTGCTGTTCGTGGCCGTGGCCGTCGACCCCTTCCTGCGCTGACACAGCTCACACCGCCCTGCCCTCGCCAGTCGATCTACCGGTGAGTAGCATCCTGTCCATGGCAGACACGCAGCAGGTTGAGGTGGACCAGAAGGCCGAGCGCAGGGCCGCGCGCCTCGCGAAGCAGATCGGCGCCTTCGCCAAGGCCCACGGCGGTGCCGAGGGTCAGGTGGCCTACATCGGCGAACGCGGTGCCCGCATCGTCCTGGTCGGCGAGGACGGCGGCTGGGGCGACCTGGTGGCCCCGACCTACGAGATCGCCGAGCAGGCGGTGGCGAAGTCCGGCATCACGGTCCACGAGTCCTTCGACGGCGAGTTCGCGGCGAAGGTGACGACCGGGTCCTACGAGTGGAAGCGCATGGCCGGCATCCAGATCGGCGGCTGAACTCCGCCCCTCGCGGGCGCGGGCACCCGCGCGGGCCAGGACGTGCGGCCCGCGGCCTCCGATCGGCCGGTACCCGCCGCCGGACCGCGACCTCCTTCCCCGTTCCCCCGTTAAGACGGTCAAGCAACCGTCGTCCACGGGGAGCCCGGATGATCGAAACGCCGTCCTTGGTGGACCAGTACTGCCACGGCGTCCTCCGTACGGAACTGGGCCTCGGCACCTTCGAGGCCCAGCTCGCCCGCACCGAAGGCCCCCCGGCCCCCGGCACCACCCTCTTCGACACCCAGACCGGTTTCGCCGTCCGCCGCTGGTGCCCCCCGCTGCTCGGCCTGGAACCGCACTGCCCGCCCGCCCGCTACCTCGCCCGGCGCCGTGAACTCGGCGTCCTGGAGGCGGGCCGCCGGCTGCTGCGCGGCAGCGGCATCACCACCTACCTCGTCGACACCGGCCTGCCCGGCGACCTCACCGGCACCACCGAGATGGCCTCCACCGGGGACGCGGAGGCGCGCGAGATCGTCCGCCTGGAACTCCTGGCCGAACAGGTCGCCGACACCTCGGGCACCGTCGAGTCGTTCCTCGCCAACCTCGCCGAGTCGGTGCACGGCGCCGCGGCGACCGCGGTCGCCTTCACCTCCGTCGCCGGACTCCGGCACGGCCTGGCCCTCGCGCCCGAACCGCCGGGACCCGGCGAGGTGCGGGGCGCCGCGGGCCGCTGGCTGGCGGGCCGCCGGGTCGGCGGCGAGCTGACGGACCCGGTGCTGCTGCGGCACCTGCTGTGGATCGCGGTGGCCTCCGGCCTCCCGCTCCAGCTGCACGCGGGCCTCGGCGAGCCCGGCACCCGGATCGACCGCACCGACCCGGTCCTGCTGACCGACTTCGTGCGCGCCACCGCCGGCCTCGGCACCGACCTGATCCTGCTGCACGGCTACCCGTACCACCGCCACGCCGCCCACCTCGCCGGCGTCTTCCCGCACGTGTACGCCGACTCGGGCGCGGCCCTGGTGCGCACCGGCGCCCGCGCCGCGACGATCCTCGCCGAGATCCTGGAACTGGCCCCCTTCGGCAAGATCCTCTTCTCCAGCGGTGCCCACGCCCTGCCCGAGCTGCACGTGGTCGGCGCCCGCCTCTTCCGCGAGTCCCTCGCCCGGGTGCTCGGCGGCTGGGTCGCCGAGGACGCCTGGTCGCCGGCCGACGCGCAGCGGGTGGCCGGGCTGATCGCGGCGGAGAACGCGAAACGGGTGTACGGGCTGGAGTGACCGTACAGACTGGGCGCATGGACACCGAGACCCTGCTGGACCGGTTCACAGGTGAGCTGGCGGCGCTGGATCCGGTCGCCGTCTGGGCGCACGGCTCGCTCGCCGCCGGCGACTACCAGGAGGGCCGCAGCGACCTGGACCTGATCGCGGTGCTGCCGGGCCCGGTGACCCCGGCCGCCGTGTGGCGGGTGGCCGTGATCCACGCCCGGCTGCGCGCGCTGCCGCTCGCCGCCGGGCTGCACTGCACCTACCTGACCCCGGACACCGTGCACGACACCGCCCGCCGTCATCTGACCTGGGCGCACGAGGAGTTGTTCCGGCGGCCGGTCAGCCCGGTGACCCGGCGCGAGCTGCACGCCTTCGGGCGGGTGCTGCACGGGAGGGCGCCCGCCGACCTGCTGCCTCCGGTCGCGGACCGGGAGCTGCGCGACTACGTCGTCCGCGACCAGCGGGACTTCTACCGGCCCGCCCTCGCCGACGCCCGGCTGTGGAGCAGGGACGTCTGGGTCGACCTGGGCATGATCACCTTCGCCCGGGCCACCGTCACCGTGCGCGAGGGACGGCTGATCTCCAAACGCGAGGCGCTGGACCTGCTGCCCGGTCTCGGGGCGCCCGCCGAGGTCGTCGAGGACATCCGCGGCCGCCGCTACGCCGGGCCGCGCCCGCGCACCGAGGAGTGGACGGCGCGCAGGGCCCGGCTGACCCGCGACTACTTGGGCCCGGCGATCGACGCGCTCACCGCGTCGTACGACTGAACGGGCACGTCGGCGCTCACCTCGGCGCGCTCGCGCAGCGAGAGCAGCACGCGCAGCACGCCGATCCACACCAGGCAGGAGCCGAACATGTGGAGCCCCACCAGGACGGTGGGCAGATGCGTGAAGTACTGGACGTATCCGATCACGCCCTGGCCGAGCAGGATCAGGAACAGGTCGCGGACGCGGTCCCGCGGGCCCTGGGGAGCGCCGACGCCCTTGAGGAAGAACCACAGCGCGAAGGTCAGCGACACCACGATCCAGGCGAACACCGCGTGCAGCTCGGCGACGCCCGACCAGCTGACGTCGATGCGTTCCACCTCGCCGGAGTCACCGGGGTGCGGTCCGGCGCCGGTCACCACCGTGCCCGCGGCGATGAGCAGCAACGACACCGCCACCAGGGCCCACACCAGCTGCTGCACGGCCTTGCCGACCAGGAGCCGCGGCCGGCCGTCGCCCTCGCGGGTGCGCTGCCACATCACGGCGGCGACCGTGATCAGGGCCGTCGCCAGCAGGAAGTGCGCGGCGACGGTGTACGGGTTCAGGCCGACGAGCACCACGATGCCGCCGAGGATCGCGTTGCCCATCACGATCCAGAACTGCGCCCACCCCAGCCGGGTCAGGCTGCGCCGGTGCGGCTTCTCCGAGCGGGCGGCGATGATCGCCCAGCCGACCGCGGCACACAGCACGTAGGTCAGCATGCGGTTCGTGAACTCGATGGCGCTGTGGTAGCTCAGCGCGTTCGTCGGGGTCAGCGAGCCGTCGGTGCACTCGGGCCAGGTCGGGCAGCCGAGGCCGGAGCCGGTGAGCCGCACCGCGCCCCCGGTGACCACGATGACCACCGACATCACGAGAGCGGCGAGGGCGGCGCGCCGGACGGTCCGGGGATCCGGTGTCCAGTGGGCGGCGATGAAGGCGAGCGGGTTGCGCACGGCCGCGACGGCGTCGGCGGGGGTCAGCTTTGGCACGGTCACCATCGTAGGGGGACGCTTGTGCATGAATTCACGTGGGTCGGTGGTCCGGCGTCCGTGCCGTGCGGCCACGGCGGCCCGCGGACCGGGCGGACGCCGGTGCGCGGAGGCGTTCCCGGCCTACTCCCAGCGGAAGAACCGCCCCGCCGCGCCCAGCCCCAGCACCGCCCACACCGCGAGGATCCCGAGGTCCCGCCACGGCGTGCCGGCGCCGTGCGCGAGGACCTCCCGCAGACCGTCCGACAGGGCCGAGATCGGCAGCAGCGCGAGCACGTCCTGAGCGCCCCCGAACCTGTCCAGCGGGACGATGACCCCGCCGCCCACGAGCAGCAGCAGGAACACCAGGTTGGCGGCGGCGAGCGTCGCCTCCGCCTTGAGGGTGCCCGCCATCAGCAGGCCGAGGCCGGAGAACGCGGCCGTGCCGAGGACCAGCAGGAGCAGGACGGAGAGCGGGTCGCCGTGCGGGGACCAGCCGAGGGCCAGGGCGATCGCGGCCAGCAGGATCACCTGGAGGACCTCGGTGACCAGGACCGACGCCGTCTTCGCCGCCATCAGGCCCCAGCGGGGCAGCGGCGAGGAGGCGAGCCGCTTCAGGACGCCGTAGCGGCGCTCGAAGCCGGTCGCGATCGCCTGGCCGGTGAAGGCCGTGGACATGACCGCGAGGGCGAGGACGCCGGGGGCCAGGAAGTCGACCGAGCTGCCGCTGCCCGTGTCCACGATGTCCACCGAGCTGAACAGGACGAGCAGCAGGGTCGGGATCACGACCGTCAGCAGCAGCTGCTCGCCGTTGCGGAGCAGCATCCTGGTCTCCAGGGCCGCCTGCGCCGCGATCATGCGGGGCAGCGGGGCGGCACCCGGCTTCGGGGTGTAGGTGCCCGTCGCGGTGGTCATGAGCGCAGCTCCTTGCCGGTCAGCTCCAGGAAGACGTCCTCCAGCGTGTGCCGTTCCACCGAGATCCGGTCGGGCATCACCCCGTGCTGGGCGCACCACGAGGTCACCGTGGCCAGCAGCTGGGGATCGACCTTGCCCATGACCCGGTAGGAGCCCGGCGTCAGCTCGGCCGCCGAGGAGTCGGTGGGGAGCGCCTTGAGGAGCGAGCCCACGTCGAGGCCGGGCCGGCCGGAGAAGCGCAGGGTGTTCTCGGCGCCGCCCCTGCACAGCTCCTCGGGGGAGCCCTGGGCGATCACCCGGCCGGCGTCGATGACGGCGACGTCGTCGGCGAGCTGCTCGGCCTCGTCCATGTGATGGGTGGTGAGGATGACGGAGACGCCGTCGGCGCGCAGGTCCCGCACCAGGTCCCAGGTGGCCCGGCGGGCCTGCGGGTCGAGGCCGGCGGTCGGTTCGTCGAGGAAGACCAGTTCCGGGCGGCCGACCACGGCCATGGCGAGGGCGAGGCGCTGCTGCTGGCCGCCCGAGAGCCGGCGGTAGGACGTACGGCCGCAGCCGCCGAGGCCCAGCCGCTCGATCAGCGCGTCGACGTCCAGCGGGTGCGCGTGCAGGCGCGCCACGTGCCGCAGCATCTCGTCCGCGCGGGCGCCCGAGTAGACGCCGCCGGACTGGAGCATCACGCCCACCCGGGGGCGCAGCTCGGCGGACTGGCGGACGGGATCGAGGCCCAGGACGCGCACCGAGCCGGAATCCGGTCTGCGGTACCCCTCGCAGGTCTCGATCGTCGTCGTCTTGCCCGCTCCGTTGGGGCCGAGTACGGCGGTCACACCCGGGTGGGCCGCCAGATCCAGGCCGTCCACGGCGGTTTTCGTGCCGTACCGCTTCACCAGGTCCCGCACCTGGACCACGGGCTCACTTCGCATGAGGACAGAGTCTAGGTACGGCCGCCGTCACCCGGACGGCCGGGTACTAGAACTCCTCCTCACGGGGTCGGTGTACGGGCAGCCATCGCTCGGCATAGGCCACCGCCTCACGCAGCGGGAAGAGCCGCGCCCTCGCCGCGCCGACCGGACCGCCGAGGACGACCGGCCGGTCGCGTTCGAAGTCGTGGCCCAGTTCGCCGAAGCGGTCGGAGGTGACCGACACCTCGGTCACCACCTCCCAGCCGCCGCCGGGAGCGGGCCGGCCGACCGGGACGCGCGGTGCCGGTACGCGGTACTCGGCCAGGTGGAAGCCGGTGCAGGTGGCGTATCCGGTGCCGAGCATCAGCACGCGCGCGTCCAGGTCCTCCAGGCGGGCCAGCGGGCTGCGCTCGCCGAGCCGGCAGTCGCGGGCGTGGCCCTCGACGATGACGGCGGCCCGGGGCCCGACGGCGGCGAAGGAGGTCTGCGGGTGCGCGCTGCGCAGCGCGCCCGGCCAGGTCCGCACGGTCTCCGGGATCACGCCGACCCCGCGCGTGGGCGTGATCCGCGGGTCGTACGCCGGCATGGTGGCCCGGATCTCCGCCCACCAGTGCTCGGGCACCGGCGGGTCCCGCCAGAGCGCCGGGTCCGAGAGGTCGCCGGTCTGGGCGGGAACCACCAGCGTGCCGTCGGGACCGAGCGTTTCCAGAAGACTTTCGACGACCGTGACGGCGCCTCCGTTCACCCAGCCGAGGGAACGGAGCGAGGTGTGCGCGAGGAGGGTCTCGCCGGTCCTGACACCGAGCCGCCGAAGGTCTTCGACGAGGGTGCCGCGAGTGACAAGAGGGCCGGTCGGAGGGGGTGTGGGCATGGTGGTGGAGTCTGGCGGACGGGGCCGCGGGACGCCACCGGACCGTCTGGGGGATGATCGATCAAAGATCGTTTGCGCAGGTCAGATTAGGTAAGCCTAAGTGACGCAGGGCACCGTCCGGCCGCTCGGACGGCGCTTGCCTGGCCCTGAGGAATTACGCAACAATGGCGTTGTGAAAAACGTCGGCGAGGCTCGGGAGACCCCCACGGGGACCCCGCAGGAGGAACTCGCGACCGGTGAGCGCTCGACGCGCAACCGGGTCGCGCGGTCGATCCTGGACCACGGCCCGTCGACCGTCACCGAGCTGGCCGGACGCCTGGGCCTGACCCCGGCGGCCGTACGCCGGCACCTGGACGCCCTGGTCGCCGACGACGTCGTGGCCCCCCGCGAGCAGCGGGTCTACGGCGCGCGGACGCGCGGCCGGCCCGCCAAGGTCTTCGCCCTCACCGACTGCGGCCGCGACGCCTTCGACCAGTCGTACGACACCCTCGCCGCCGACGCGCTGCGCTGGATCGCCCAGCAGGGCGGCGGCCAGGAGGCGGTCGCAGCCTTCGCGCGGGCCCGCATCGCCGCACAGGCGGGCGCCTACCGCAAGGCGATCGAGTCCGTGAGCCCCGACGACCGCACGGAAGCGCTGGCCAAGGCCCTGAGCCGGGACGGGTACGCTGCAACGGCGCGCAGCGCGCCCCCTCCGCAGAAGGGCGAGCAGCTGTGCCAGCACCACTGCCCGGTCGCCCATGTCGCGGAGCAGTTCCCCCAGCTGTGCGAGGCGGAGACGGAGATCTTCGCCGAGCTGCTCGGAACGCACGTCCAGCGGCTGGCGACCATCGCGCACGGCGACGGCGTCTGCACGACGTTCATCCCCAAGATTTCCACTGACGCATCTGCTAGCACGGCCGGGAGGAACCCCGCATGACTCTCCCCACGGAGACTGCCCACCCCGAACTCGAGGGCCTGGGCAAGTACGAATACGGCTGGGCCGACTCCGACACCGCCGGCGCCTCCGCCAAGCGCGGCATCAACGAGGACGTCGTCCGGGACATCTCCGCGAAGAAGTCCGAGCCGGAGTGGATGACCAAGCTCCGCCTCAAGGGCCTGCGCCTCTTCGAGAAGAAGCCGATGCCGAACTGGGGTTCCGACCTGTCGGGGATCGACTTCGACAACATCAAGTACTTCGTGCGTTCCACGGAGAAGCAGGCGGAGTCCTGGGAGGACCTGCCCGAGGACATCAAGAACACCTACGACAAGCTGGGCATCCCGGAGGCGGAGAAGCAGCGCCTGGTCGCCGGTGTCGCCGCCCAGTACGAGTCCGAGGTCGTCTACCACCAGATCCGCGAGGACCTGGAGGAGCAGGGCGTCATCTTCCTGGACACCGACACCGCTCTGAAGGAGCACCCGGAGCTCTTCAAGGAGTACTTCGGCACGGTCATCCCGGTCGGTGACAACAAGTTCGCCTCGCTGAACACCGCCGTGTGGTCGGGCGGCTCCTTCATCTACGTGCCGAAGGGCGTGCACGTCGAGATCCCGCTGCAGGCCTACTTCCGGATCAACACCGAGAACATGGGCCAGTTCGAGCGGACCCTGATCATCGTCGACGAGGGTGCCTACGTGCACTACGTCGAGGGCTGCACCGCCCCGATCTACAAGTCGGACTCGCTGCACTCCGCGGTCGTCGAGATCATCGTCAAGAAGAACGCGCGCTGCCGCTACACGACCATCCAGAACTGGTCGAACAACGTCTACAACCTGGTCACCAAGCGTGCCGTCGCCTACGAGGGCGCCACCATGGAGTGGATCGACGGCAACATCGGTTCCAAGGTGACGATGAAGTACCCGGCCGTCTACCTGATGGGCGAGCACGCCAAGGGCGAGACCCTCTCCATCGCCTTCGCGGGCGAGGGCCAGCACCAGGACGCCGGCTCCAAGATGGTCCACATGGCGCCGAACACGTCGTCCAACATCGTCTCCAAGTCGGTGGCGCGCGGCGGCGGCCGTACCTCCTACCGCGGTCTGGTCGAGATCGGCGAGGGCGCGGCCGGATCCAAGTCGAACGTGCTGTGCGACGCGCTGCTCGTCGAC
This sequence comes from Streptomyces sp. NPDC091282, assembly GCF_044757385.1. Taxonomy (NCBI): domain Bacteria; kingdom Bacillati; phylum Actinomycetota; class Actinomycetes; order Kitasatosporales; family Streptomycetaceae; genus Streptomyces; species Streptomyces sp. NPDC091282. The sequence continues at coordinate 143,135 of NZ_JBIVUX010000001.1, read as the reverse complement.
ACCATCTCCCGCTCGGACACCTACCCCTACGTCGACGTCCGCGAGGACGACGTGTCCATGGGCCACGAGGCGACCGTCTCCAAGGTCTCCGAGGACCAGCTCTTCTACCTGATGAGCCGCGGTCTGTCCGAGTTCGAGGCGATGGCCATGATCGTGCGCGGCTTCGTCGAGCCCATCGCCAAGGAACTGCCGATGGAGTACGCGCTGGAGCTCAACCGGCTGATCGAGCTGCAGATGGAAGGCGCGGTCGGCTGACCCGAGGCGCCCGACCCACCACGACACGTTTTTCAGAAAGCGAGCACTACGACAGCCATGGCTGAGGCTCAGAACTCCCCGGTGGGCTCCACCACCGCCGGCGCCATCGCGGTGGCCGCCGAGTCGACCGTCGCCACGCGCATGAGCGCGCCCCCGTCCTTCGACGTCGCGGACTTCCCCGTCCCGCACGGCCGCGAGGAGGAATGGCGGTTCACCCCGCTGGAGCGCCTGCGCGGGCTGCACGACGGCACGGCGGTCGCGACCGACGGCAGCTTGAAGGTCGACGTGGACGCCCCCGAGGGCGTCGTCGTCGAGCTGGTCGGCCGTGACGACCCGCGCCTCGGCCGGGCCGGCACCCCGGTGGACCGGGTCGCCGCCCAGGCCTACTCGGCCTTCGAGCAGGCCGGCGTGGTCACCGTGCCCAAGGACACGGTGCTCACCGAGCCCATCCGCATCAGCGTGCACGGCCAGGGCGGGGTCGCCTACGCCCACCAGATCGTCGAGCTGGGTGCCTTCGCCGAGGCCGTCGTCGTCGTGGACCACACCGGTGACGTCGTGACCGCCGTCAACGTCGAGTTCGTCCTGGGCGACGGCGCCAAGCTCACCGTCGTCTCCGTGCAGGACTGGGACGACACGGCCGTGCACGCGGCCCAGCACAACGCGCTGGTCGGCCGGGACGCCTCCTTCAAGTCGGTCGTCGTCACCTTCGGCGGCGACGTCGTCCGCCTGCACCCGCGGGTCTCCTACGCGGGCACCGGCGGCGAGGCCGAACTGATCGGCCTCTACTTCACCGACGCCGGCCAGCACCAGGAGCACCGCCTGCTGGTCGACCACGACGCCCCGCACTGCAAGTCCAACGTCGTCTACAAGGGCGCGCTGCAGGGCGAGGAAGCGCACGCCGTGTGGATCGGCGACGTCCTCATCGAGGCCAAGGCCGAGGGCACCGACACCTACGAGATGAACCGCAACCTGGTCCTCACGGACGGCGCGCGGGTCGACTCGGTGCCGAACCTGGAGATCGAGACCGGCGAGATCGTCGGCGCCGGCCACGCCTCCGCCACCGGCCGTTTCGACGACGAGCAGCTCTTCTACCTGATGGCCCGCGGCATCCCGGAGCACGAGGCCCGCCGTCTGGTGGTCCGCGGCTTCTTCGCCGAGCTGGTCCAGCAGATCGGTGTCCCCGACATCCAGGAGCGGCTGCTCGCCAGGATCGACGAGGAGCTGGAGGCCTCGGTCGCATGACGGCCCCGACAGCGTTCGTACGCGCCTGCGGCCTGAGCGAGCTGGAGGACGACACCCCCAAGCGGGTCGAACTCGACGGCACGCCGGTCTCGGTCGTCCGCACCGAGGGAGAGGTGTTCGCGATCTACGACATCTGCTCCCACGCCAACGTCTCGCTCTCCGAGGGCGAGGTGGAGGACTGCCAGATCGAGTGCTGGCTGCACGGCTCCAGCTTCGACCTGCGCACCGGCAAGCCGTCCGGCCTCCCGGCCACCCGCCCCGTCCCCGTTTACCCCGTAAAGATCGAAGGGGACGACGTGCTCGTCTCCCTCACCCAGGAGTCCTGAGGCTATCCATGGCAACGCTTGAAATCCGAGACCTGCACGTCACCGTCGAGGCCGACAACGCCACGAAGGAGATCCTCAAGGGCGTCGACCTCACCGTGAAGCAGGGCGAGACGCACGCCATCATGGGCCCCAACGGCTCCGGCAAGTCGACCCTCGCCTACTCGCTCGCGGGTCACCCGAAGTACACGATCACCGGCGGCACCGTCACCCTCGACGGCGAGGACGTCCTGGAGATGTCCGTCGACGAGCGCGCCCGCGCGGGCCTCTTCCTGGCCATGCAGTACCCGGTCGAGGTCCCCGGCGTCTCGGTCTCCAACTTCCTGCGCACCTCCGCGACCGCCATCCGCGGCGAGGCCCCCAAGCTGCGCACCTGGGTGAAGGAGGTCAAGGAGGCCATGGAGCGCCTCAACATGGACCAGTCCTTCGCCGAGCGCAACGTCAACGAGGGCTTCTCCGGCGGCGAGAAGAAGCGCCACGAGATCCTCCAGCTCGAACTGCTCAAGCCGAAGATCGCGATTCTCGACGAGACGGACTCGGGTCTCGACGTCGACGCCCTTCGCATCGTCTCCGAGGGCGTCAACCGCGTCCGCGAGACCGGCGAGGTCGGCACCCTGCTGATCACGCACTACACGCGCATCCTGCGCTATATCAAGCCCGACCACGTCCACGTCTTCTCCGGCGGCCGGATCGTCGAGTCCGGCGGTGCCGAGCTCGCCGACAAGCTGGAGGACGAGGGCTACGAGGCATACACGAAGGGCGGCGCATCCGCGTGACACAGCTGCCGGGCCTCCTCGACACCGAGGCGATCCGCAAGGACTTCCCCGTCCTGGACCGGCTGGTCCACGACGACCGGAAGCTCGTCTACCTGGACAACGCGGCGACCTCGCAGAAGCCGCGCCAGGTACTGGACGCCCTGAGCGAGTACTACGAGCGCTACAACGCCAACGTCCACCGCGGTGTGCATGTGCTCGCCGAGGAGGCCACGGCGCTGTACGAGGGTGCGCGCGACAAGGTCGCGGAGTTCATCAACGCGCCCAGCCGCGACGAGGTGATCTTCACCAAGAACGCCTCCGAGTCGCTGAACCTCGTGGCGAACATGCTCGGCTGGGCCGACGAGCCCTACCGGGTGGACCACGAGACCGAGATCGTCATCACGGAGATGGAGCACCACTCCAACATCGTGCCGTGGCAGCTGCTCGCGCAGCGCACGGGCGCGAAGCTGAAGTGGTTCGGCCTCACCGACGACGGCCGCCTCGACCTGTCCAACATCGACGAGATCATCACCGAGAAGACGAAGATCGTCTCCTTCGTGCTGGTGTCGAACATCCTGGGCACCGTCAACCCGGTCGAGGCGATAGTCCGCCGCGCCCAGGAGGTCGGCGCGCTGGTCTGCATCGACGCGTCCCAGGCGGCGCCGCACATGCCGCTGGACGTGCAGGCACTCCAGGCCGACTTCGTCGCCTTCACCGGCCACAAGATGTGCGGTCCGACCGGCATCGGCGTCCTGTGGGGCCGCCAGGAGCTGCTGGAGGACCTGCCGCCGTTCCTCGGCGGCGGCGAGATGATCGAGACCGTGTCGATGCACTCGTCGACGTACGCTCCCGCTCCGCACAAGTTCGAGGCGGGCACCCCGCCGATCGCCCAGGCGGTCGGTCTCGGCGCGGCCATCGACTACCTCAACGCCATCGGCATGGACAAGATCCTCGCCCATGAGCACGCGCTGACCGACTACGCGGTGCGCCGGCTCGCCGAGGTCCCCGATCTCAGGATCATCGGCCCCACCACGGCCGAGGACCGGGGCGCGGCGATCTCCTTCACCCTCGGGGACATCCACCCGCACGACGTGGGCCAGGTCCTCGACGAGCAGGGCATCGCGGTCCGGGTCGGCCACCACTGCGCGCGTCCCGTCTGCCTGCGGTACGGAATTCCTGCGACCACGCGAGCGTCGTTCTATCTGTACTCCACGCCGGCCGAGATCGACGCACTGGTCGAGGGGCTGGAGCACGTACGGAACTTCTTCGGCTGAAGGGCGTGAACTGAGACCGTGAAGCTGGACTCGATGTACCAGGAAGTCATCCTTGACCACTACAAGCACCCGCACGGGCGTGGTCTCAGGGATGGCGACGCCGAGGTGCACCATGTGAACCCGACGTGCGGCGACGAGATCACCCTCCGCGTGAAGTACGACGGCACGACGATCCAGGACGTCTCGTACGAGGGCCAGGGCTGCTCGATCAGCCAGGCGAGCGCCTCCGTACTGAACGACCTGCTGGTCGGCAAGGAGCTGTCCGACGCGCAGCGGATCCAGGAGACCTTCCTGGAGCTGATGCAGTCCAAGGGCAAGCTCGAACCCGACGACTCGATGGAGGAGGTGCTGGAGGACGCGGTCGCGTTCGCCGGTGTCTCCAAGTACCCGGCCCGGGTCAAGTGCGCCCTCCTGAGCTGGATGGCGTGGAAGGACGCGACGGCCCAGGCGCTGGGCGGCGCGGCCGACGCCGAAAGGAAGACCGCATGAGCGAGACCGTTGAGATGAAGCCGGCCTCCGAGGAGGAACTCCGCGAGGCCCTGTACGACGTCGTCGACCCCGAGCTGGGCATCGACGTGGTCAACCTCGGCCTCATCTACGGCATCCACATCGACGACGCGAACATCGCGACGATCGACATGACCCTGACGTCGGCGGCCTGCCCGCTGACGGACGTCATCGAGGACCAGGCCAAGTCCGCCACGGACGGCCTCGTCAACGAACTGCGCATCAACTGGGTCTGGATGCCCCCGTGGGGCCCCGACAAGATCACCGACGACGGCCGCGAGCAGCTGAGGGCGCTCGGGTTCAACGTCTGATCTCCGTGTGGACGAGAGCGGCGGCACCGGTCCGGTGCCGCCGCTCTCGCGTGCTCAGGCCAGGGGAGCGGTCAGCCGGAACGCCGAGTCCGCCCGGTAGAGGTCGCTGTCCTGGTAGGAGACCAGTTTCAGCCGGAAGTTCTGGTGGCGCAGGAAGCGGCCGGGATAGTTCACCGACTCCAGCACGACGGCGCCGGAGTAGGCCGAGGGCCGGGCGCAGAAGGTGGCGTCCTGCCGGAACAGGGACGAGCCGTCATCGCGGTCGGCGCGCAGCACGAAGTCGCGGTGGCGCAGGTACCGCCCGTCGGACGTCCGGAACGAGTAGCAGGAGCCGTCCGCGAGGCCGTCGACCACGGTGAAGGCGGAGTCCGCGCGGGACTCGGTGCCGCCGGGCGTGCCGAGCGTGACGTAGCCGCCGCTCACCTGCCAGTAGCGGTCCGGGTAGTTGACCGAACGGACCGACCGGTGGAGCGGCGACCGCGGTGTCGCGCCGCCGCCCGGACCGCCGCCCGGGGGAGCGGACGTGGCGGGCTTCGCGCCGGACGGCGAGGTCCTCGGGGTGGCGCCGGGCGCGGCGGCCGAGGCGGTGGCGGAACCGGACGGGGCCGCGGACGCCGTCCGCGGGCCGGTCTCGTCTTCGCCGGGGGTGGCCGGTCCCGTCGTCGCGGGGGAGGCGAAGGAGAGCAGGCCGGGGCCGTGGTCGAGGGCCGCGCCGGTGGGCGGGGGAGCCGCCGCCCGGTCGGAGCCGCCGTGGCCGGCGGCTATCGCGGTGGCGCAGGCGATGACGGTGGCCAGCGCCAGCGTTCCGGCCAGCCAGAGTCGCCGGGTCCCGGGCGTCCGCGAGGTGTCGGGGGCCCAGCCGTTCTCCCAGGAGGGGCGCGGCGGGGGCTGGGGGGTGGTTCGTGGCATGCGGTTGTTCCTCCAGCGGCGCCAGGGCAGCGGCGGCCGGGGGTGTGAGGGTGGCGTGGGGGACGTGTGAAGCAACGGTGGATCACCGGGGGTGCACACACTAGTGGAGTCGCGCGGCCACGGGGAGTCGTTTCAGTGAGCGGTTTCTATGCGGGCCGCACATCCGCGGTGGGCCATCTCCGGCCGGTGCGAAGGGAGTTCGGGTCCGGAACTCGGCGGACGCCGTGGCCCGATCGTTGTGTACGGCCGTACACAACGGACCGTACACTCGTCCGCATGGGATACCTGACGCTCGCCGGCGCCATAGCCGCCGAGGTCGCCGCGACGACGGCGCTGAAGTACAGCGAGGGGTTCAGCAGACTCGGGCCCTCGCTCCTGACGGCACTGGGCTACGTGCTGTCGTTCCTGCTCCTGGCCTCGACACTCAAGACCGTGTCGATCGGCACGGCGTACGCGATCTGGTCCGGGGCCGGCACCGCGGCCATCGCCCTGCTCGGCCTCCTGCTGTTCGGCGAGGGGCTGAGCCTGGTCAAGGTCGCGGGGATCGTGCTCATCATCGGCGGAGTGGTGGTCCTGAACCTGGGAGGCGCGCACTGATGCCACGCCGGTACGACCCCGACCGCAGGCAGCGGATCATCGAGGCGGCGATCCGGGTGGTCGGGGAGAAGGGGCTCGCCGGTCTCTCCCACCGCTCCGTCGCCGCCGAGGCGGACGTGCCGCTCGGCTCGACGACGTACCACTTCTCGACCCTCGACGAGCTGATGGTCGCCGCGCTGCGACAGGCCAACGAGGGCTTCGCCAAGGTGGTCGCCTCCTACGGCGGCTTGGACGACCCCGGCACGGATCTCGCCACCGCCCTCGCCCGGATACTCGGTGACTGGCTGAGCGGCGACCGCACCGCCGTCGAGCTGGAGTACGAGCTCTACCTCGCCGCGCTGCGCCGCCCCGCCCTGCGCCCGGTCGCCGCCGAATGGGCCGACGACCTCGCCGCACGACTGGCACGGCGCACGGACCCGGTCACGGCACGGGCCCTGGTCGCACTCGTGGACGGGATCTGCCTCCAGGTGCTCCTGACCGGGACGCCGTACGACGAGGGGTACGCGCGGGAGGTGCTGGGGCGGGTGATTCCCTGACCCCGCGGGCCCGCCGCTCGTCCTGCCCGGCAGCCGGACGCGCAGCACGGACCCTCCGGATCCGCTCTCGCCACGACCTCACCGCGGGGGAGTGCGGCCCGACCGCTGAGACGGGCCGCACGCTGGTTCGCCTGCATCGGGCCGCTCACGTTAGGTTTCTCATCATGACCGACACGAACGTTCGCACCACCGGCGCCGTGGCCGCCGGCCTCGCCACCATCGCCGCCGACGGCACCGTTCTCGACACCTGGTTCCCGGCCCCCGCGCTGGTCGCCGAGCCCGGCCCGGCCGGCACCGAGACGCTCTCCGCCGAGCAGGCCGTGGAACTCCTCGGTGAGGGCGCGGCCAAGGCGATCGGCCCGGACCCCCGGCGCAACGTCGAGGTCGTCGCGGTCCGCACGGTCATCGCCTCGATCGACGAGAAGCCGATCGACGCGCACGACGTCTACCTCCGCCTGCACCTGCTCTCGCACCGCATGGTCAAGCCGCACGGGCTGAGCCTGGAGGGCCAGTTCGGCTTCCTCGCCAACGTCGCCTGGACGTCCCTCGGCCCGGTCGCGGTCGACGAGATCGAACAGGTCCGGCTGAACGCCCGCGCCGAGGGCCTGCACCTCCAGGTGACCTCGATCGACAAGTTCCCGCGGATGACGGACTACGTCGTCCCCAAGGGCGTGCGCATCGCCGACGCCGACCGGGTCCGGCTCGGCGCGCACCTCTCCGAGGGCACGACCGTCATGCACGAGGGCTTCGTCAACTTCAACGCGGGCACGCTGGGCACCTCGATGGTCGAGGGCCGTATCTCGGCCGGCGTCGTGGTCGGCAACGGCTCGGACATCGGCGGCGGTGCCTCCACCATGGGCACGCTGTCCGGCGGCGGCAACGTGATCATCGCCATCGGCGAGCGCTGCCTGGTCGGTGCCGAGGCGGGCGTCGGCATCGCCCTCGGCGACGAGTGCGTGGTCGAGGCCGGCCTCTACGTCACCGCGGGCACCCGGGTCACGATGCCCGACGGCCAGATCGTCAAGGCCCGCGACCTCAGCGGCGCCTCCCACATCCTCTTCCGCCGCAACTCGGTCACCGGCGCGGTGGAGGCCCGCCCGAACAACGCGGTCTGGGACGGCCTGAACGAGATCCTGCACAGCCACAACTGAGGTACGGCGGCCGTGATGAGCGGCCGCCTCACCGACCACCGCTCTGACCTGCTGCCGAGCTGTCGGCGGTCGTCGCCGTCGGTCACCACTGAGCGCCCTTCCACGGCCCGAGGACGGCCCGGGGGAGGGCGCTCACGTGCTTCCTCCGGACGGGGTGTCGGCTTGCCTTGGGGGCCATCAGCATCCACGGGGGGCAGCCGCGAACCCGTCGGCTGCGGCAGAGCTGTGGGCCACGGACTATGGATTGACGGGGATCTCCTAGACGATCTCGCAATGGGCGGCGGGCACGATGATGTCCGCGGTCTCGGGCTCCCCACGCGCGTGGAGGAACGCGCCGTTTGAACCGGTGCAGCCAGGCGAAGGCGCGCTCGACCACCCAGCGAACCTTGTCCAGACCGCTTCCGTGGACGATGCCGCGTCGGGCGATCATCGGCTTGATGCCGCGTTTCCACAGCAGGCGGCGGTACTTGTCGTAGTCGTAGCCCTGGTCGGCGTACAAGCGCCGGGGCTTGCGACGCGGGCGTCCCCGCAGACCCTTAGTTGATGTCGATTTTGAAAGTGGAGACGCTGCCATCGGCCTTCGTCAGGGTCACGGACCCGAATGTGATGATCACCGAGGAGTCGCCTCCCAGACCCTTGTAATAGCCGATCGCCCCGGTGATCCGCACAGCGACGGCCACGAGAGTCGAAGCAGCCTGTTCGTCAACGTTGACCTTGGGTTGAGCCAGCGCAGGATGCCCGTTGGCTTCCGCCCAGTCGCAGAAGCTGCGGGAGTCGCAGCTCATGTTGGGGAGGATGCTCTGGTTGGCCCAGGCCCACATCCACGAGCCCGACCTTGGACTGAAGCTGCCGAGGATCTGCGCAGGTGCAGTCGCGGTCTTGTCAGGGAAGGTCCAGGTGATGATGCCGGTCGTCTGATCCAGGGCCCAGCGATCCGCCGAACCCAGGCCCCAGGACATGTGCGCACGACCGAGTTGTTCGATCATGTCTTCGCCCTCCAGTGCGAGCACACTGAGGTCTGCTCGTTCCCCCACCTGAGCTGCACCGTCCGCTTTATTGGCCCGCTCGAACATTCCCATGCCGCGGAGTCTGCCAGACGCCCCTGACCAGTCGACTGGCTTGCCCCCTGCCTCGACCCAGCTCCCATCCCGTACGCCGTCGGCCCACACATCGTGGAGCGGGCGTGGTTCAGGGCGTCCAGGTGGAGCACACCACTAAACGAACGACCTGGACGCTTTGGGCCGCGTTTGCTCGGCTCTGCCTGGGTCGATGGCGTACGGGATGGGAGTACCTCGCGCATGCCCATACGGGCCCGGGGTCGGGAACGGCGCCCGTAGCGGAGCCGGGAGCGCGATCTCCTGGGTCCACAGAATCGAGAGCCTGACCTCGCCGTTGAGCAGGTTGGTGGCGACGTCGACTTCCGTGCCGTTGCCCGTGACGTCGTACACACTGAGGTCCGGATCGCTGCTGAAGGCGCTCATCGCGCCCGGCTTGGGTCATGAGGGTCGGCGACCGTGATGCTCCACAGCGGGGCTGCGTACTGTTCCGGGTGGCTGTTGAGGAGCATCCGGCGTAGTTCATCGCGCTGTGAGCCGTCGAGGTTCAGGACCTCGGTGAGGTGGCGGAATGTCGTGTGAGTGACTCCGCGGCTCCGGGCTTCTGCCTCGAACCGGGTGAGTTGCAGCCGGATCGACTCGGGATCGAGCGTGGCCGGCTGTTGTTCCTTGAGCCGGAGGGCCTTGTTGCGTTCGTAGTCGATTTCGGAGAAGCCGCAGATCTCGCGGCTGAGGGTTTCCGCTTCGGCGAGCGTCGTGGTCGCCATGAGGGCGCGGGCCAGCTCGTTCCGGCCCAGGGCCTCGTCGAAGTCGACCTCGTGGACCGTCGGGCTCTGGTCAGTGAGGGGGACGGGAAGGCCGGCGTCCCGGATTTCGCAGGTGCCCCGTACGCCTCTGGCCGTCGCCGCGAGCATGCCCGTCGCCTCTGAAGGGTGCCACTCCAGGACGGGACCGATCCGCTCGGCGTCCTGCGCGGTGAAGGTGTGGATGAGCGGGCCGAGGATGCCACGCAGGTCTTCGTACGGAAGCTCCCCGTCCAGACCCGGGCCTGCCACCAGCAGGCGGACGGGCGCGTTCACCTGGGCGCAGGCTGCCAGTGTCAGGGCATCGGCCAGCGGGCTCTTCAGGGTTGGTTCGTCGCCTCGGGCCAGTACGTCACCGCCTACGTCGAGGAGATCGATCGAGGTCGGCTGGAGGTGGGTGATCAGGTTTTCGAGCTGGTGGGTGATGCCTTTGGCGCCGTTGTTCGGGTCGATGAGGGCGAGAGTGTGGGGGAGTTCCGCCGCGAGTCGGGGAAGGGTGGAGCCTGCCGGTGGGATCGGGCGGGCCTCCGCCGGTACCTTCGGGACGGCCGGGCTGAGCGGTTCGAGGCCGGTGAAGTCCTCGGCTCCGCGGGGGCCCGGCAGAGGATCGATCAGCAGGCGGTCCCATGCGTAGGTGAGGATCACCGCTTGGTCCGCGTCGCCGTACAGAGCCGCGTGAAGCATTGCGGCGGCGACAGCGTCGCCCCCTCCTCCCGCTGCGACGATCAACCGCGTCATGGCCCCAGGGTACGGGGCGGGCTGTCGACCGTTCACTCTATAGTGGCTAGAGGCTATAGCCACTTGGATGAGGAGGGGACATGCCTCAGATCGAGGAGGCTCAACCGAAGTATCTCCAGATCGCGCACTTCATCCGCGATCAGATTCTTCGAGGCGACCTGCGGCCCGGGGACGAGGTTCCCTCGGAACGTCAACTGGCCACGGATTGGAAGGTGTCCAGGCCGACGGCGGCGCGGTCGCTGGAGGCCCTGAGCCACCAAGGGCTCGTCGAGAAGCGCCAGGGATCTGGGACGTATGTACGGAGCCTTGAAGTGAACCGCCGGGCGCGGGAGTTGTACGGGCGGGCTCGGCAGACCGGAAAGATCTACACCGCGGGTGAGTACGCGGTGATCACGTCCGCTGGATGGCTCGACGCGCCGGACCACGTCGCCGAGGCGCTGGGCCTGCGGAAAGACCGCCGGGCCGTCCATCGTCGCCGGGTCACCAACGACCAGGACGGCCCGATCACACTGTCCACGTCATGGTTCGCACCGGATGTGGGGCAGCGCGCGCCCAGACTCCTGGAGCCGGAGCGCATCCAGGAAGGCACCCTGATGTACGTCGAGAACATGACGGGGCGGAAGGGCAGTTACGCGGAAGACCGCATGTGTGCCCGGGCGGCGACCGAAGAGGAGTCGGCAACCCTTCGGTTGGAGCCCGGTTCTGCGGTACTGATCGTGCATCACGTCGTCTTCGACCTCCAGGACCGGCCGTTGGAGTTCGCCGAAGCCACCTATCCGCCGAACCGTTGGGCCTTCGAACAGGGATACCCCCTGACCTGACGAGACGGGACTCCGTGGAACCGCTTGCGCGCTGCGAGTGGCTAATGCCACTATCCAGTAAGTGGCTAAGGCCACTCGACCGAAAGGGCATGGCTTGACGAGTCGGCGGCCGGACCGGGGAGCGCACTTACGTTGCCCGTGTTGCCGGGGCGCGGCTGGAAGTGCACTGGGGCGCGCGCATCCCGGCTCTCCTCTCGCCGCCGACCGCGCCCGTGCCACATCAAAGGGCGCTGCCTCGACAGCGACGGCAGCGGCAGGGAGTGAGCGCGAATGGCGGCTTACACGATCGACCGCGACCCCTCCGAGGGCTCACCGCGACTTGGAGCGATGACGTTGCACCCAGGTCCGGAGTCCGTTTCTCGGGCTCGTCGCTGGTTCCGGAAGTTCATTGCCCCGTACGACCCGGCCTGCTCGGTCGAGGACTGCGTGTTGATGATCTCGGAACTCGTCACCAACGCGATCCGCTACGGACAGGCTGACGAGCCGTGGCTCGTGCGAGTGGAGTGGTTCCGGGATGGCAGCTCGCTGCGGGTCGAGGTGCACAACCCCGGCTTACCGGCGAGTGTGAGGCTCCGGCGGCCCGATGCCACCGACGCACACGGGCGAGGGCTCTTGCTGGTCGACGCCATCGCCGAGTCCTGGCACGCCGGACCCAGTCGCTTCGGCGGGACGGTGGTCTCCTTCGTGGTCGCCGACGCCTGGCCGAGTTGATCGCTCGACCACCCCTGTCGCACGACAGCAAGGACCGTAGGAAGAAGTACTAGAGACGCATGCTTCCCCCCCGCCGATCGACGTCTTCGCCCGGAGACTACAAGCGCAACCTCACTTCCACGGCTCAGCCCACCACTGTCCGCCGGTATTCGCGAACGGCGCCCCCGCCGGAGGCTCGCCTCGTGGGCGTGCGTCGGCGCAGCGGGGCGCAGCCGGTGCTTGATCGAGCGTCATGTGCCGCTCCCTGGGGCGGTCTCCTTCGTGCTGGCGGCGCACCGGCACGAAGCACCCGCCGATGGAGGTCGCGTCGCCTTGGAAGACCTTGGACGGCTGACTTCCGCCGGCATACCCCTCGGCCGCGAGAGCGGCATGCACGTCCTCCGCCACTTCTGCGCCTCCGTGCTCCTGGAAGCGGGGGAGAGCATCAAGGTCCTGAGCGAGTACCTGAGGCGCACTCGGGCCGCCGTCGACCGAGTCTTCCGGGGCCTGGAGAGCACCGAAGACGGCCCCGATACGGCCCACGGGGCACGTTGGCCCCTTGACCCGCATCGCCATCAGAACAGCCACAACACAACTGAGGTACGGCGGCCGGGATGAGCGGCCGTCCCTGACGGCGAACGGTCGAGCGCCCGTTCCGTGGCCGAAGAAGGCATGGGGAGGGGGCGGTGGTCACTCCACGAAGATGCTGTGCGTTCCTGGTACCTGTTCCGCCAGCCCCGGAGGGATGATTTTGATGAACCCGTTCGCGCAGCCGGGGACGTTGTGGACGAAGGCGGGCTTGTCCGAGAAGTTGACGACCGTGGACAGGTGCGCTATCTCGTAGCAGCCCCTCGGGGCGTTGTGACGGATTCCGTCGATCTCCAGGAATCCGTTCGCGGCGAAGGCCGAGCCCGGAACGGTGAACGCGAGCACTCCGGCGGCCGCGAGCGTGGCGAGTGTCGAGCCGATACGGCGCATGACGAACCTCCCGACGTGGCGGGCCGGGAACCTCCCGGCCCTGCAACCGACCGTACGCAGGCGTGCACGCATCGCATCCGGGCGACCGCCGAACGGGCGACTTCGTGAGCGGTGCGGCAGCCGGCCGGCAGGCTGCTCAGTCGTCCCGCGGCAGGGAGCCGCGGAACTCGGCCAGAGCCGTGAAGTCGCCCTGGAGCAGCCCGATCCGCGGGTCGACGTGGTGGAGCAGGGCCGGGCCGGGGTGGTGGGCCCCGACGTACCGGGTGTCCGCCGGGCTCTGCTCGTCGTCCACCCAGGCGAAGGGCCGCCCCTCGGCGTACGCCACGATCGCCGCCGTCTTCCAGTGCACCCCGTCGGGCCGCTCGGTCAGCAGCGCGCTGCCGAAGTCGACGTACGGCAGCTCGGGCAGGCCCACGACCGGGGCGATCCAGCGGTTCGCCTCGGCCGTCCACGTGGTCGCCCAGCACAGGTCGTAGCCGAGGGCGAGCAGCGCCGGGCCGTGGGACGGGTTCAGCCACACCCGCAGCGGGCGTCCCGGGCGGACCTGGGCCCGGATCGTCGTGTACCCCTCGGGGCGCCGCTCGGGCTGTGCGGCATAGGGGTTGAGAGGGCCGTCGACGTCCAGGAACAGCAGGGGGCGGATCATGGGGACAAGGTAGGGCAGAGGCGGGTGAGGTGAGCGGTACGTACTCAGCCTGCGGTCAACTCATCGTGGAGCGAACGCAGTTCGTCGGTCCTCTCGCGGTCGGCGGAGCGCAGCGGCGCCCGCACCGGTCCCGCCGGCCGGCCGAGCGCGCTGAGCAGTGCCTTTGCGGTGACCGTGCCCGGCAGGCCCGCGGCGGTCATCGCCTCGATCAACGGCGTGGCCCGCAGCTGGAGTCGGGCGGCGCGGGCGGTGTCGCCGGCGTCGAACGCGTCGAGGATCGCGGCGACATGGCCCGGCACCACGTTCGCGACCGTGCTGACGCAGCCCGCCGCGCCCACCGCGTACAGGGCGAGGATGTGCTCGTCGCAGCCCGCGTAGTACGCCAGTTCCGTGCGCGCCAGCACCTTCTGGACGCCGAGGAGGTCGTAGGAGCAGTCCTTCACGGCCACGATCGCGGGGTGCGCGGCGAGCCGGATCAGCGTCTCGGGCTCGATGCGGGTGCCGGTGCGGCCCGGGATGTCGTACAGCATCACCGGCAGCCCGGTCGCCTCCGCCACCTCCAGGAAGTGGGCCTCCAGGGCGTCCTGCGGCGGCCTGCTGTAGTACGGCGACACCACCAGCACGCCGTCCGCGCCCGCCTTCTCGGCCGCGCGCGCGAGTTCCACGGTGTGCAGGGTGTCCGCGGTGCCGACGCCCGCCACGAGCGGCACCCGCTCGCCCACCGCCTCCCGGACGGCCGCGATCAGCTCGCTCTTCTCGGCGTCCGTGGTGGTCGGCGACTCGCCGGTGGTCCCGTTCAGCACCAGGCCGTCACAGCCGTCCGCGACCAGCTGGGCGGCCAGCCGCCGGGCGCCGTCGAGGTCGAGCGCCCCCGCCTCGGTGAACGGCGTGACCATCGCGCAGAGGGTGCGTCCGAAGGGCCGGAGCGGGCGCGGCGAGCGGGACGGGCGGGACGGGCGGGACGGGTGGGCGCTGTCCGGTGTGTGCGTCATGGGGGTAGTCTCGGCAGCCCGACAGCTTAGCTCCACTTAATTCTTCTGCGGAGTATTCCTTAGAAATGCTAAGACGTGGTCTTCGGGGGCCGGTGTCCGTGCTGGTCGCCCCGCCTGTTCGCCGCCCCACGGGGTACCCGGAAGTCCTAAGGCGCCGCGAGCGGACGCCCACGCGACCAGGAGGGGCAGGAGCGATGACGAAGAGGACCGCACACGGAACGGGGGCCCGGATCGCCGACTCGGCGGGCTCCCTGGCGGCGAAGGCCGACCTCAAGGGCCGCACCCAGGCCCGCGCCGCCGACCTCAAGGACAAGGCGGGCGCGCTCACCGTCCAGCTGCGCGAAGGTGCGAGCCGGGCCGGGCACCACGCCCAGGACCGCGCGGCGAAGGGCGGTCACACCACCCAGGAGCAGATGACGAAGGCGCGGCACGTGCTGGTGGAGCGGGCGCTGAAGGCCGGACACGCCGTCCAGGAGCAGGCGGAGCGGGCGGGCCATCTGGCCTCCGAGAAGGCCGTCGAGGCGGGCCGCGCCGCCGAGGAGCACCTCCCGAGGTCCGGGCGCGGCGGCCTGTTCGCGTCGCGCCGGTCCTCCCGTCCGCTGCTGATCGCGGGCGCCGCCCTGGCGGTCGTCGGAGCGGTGGCCGCGGGCACCCTGCGGCGGCTCCGGCGCCACTGAGGCCCCGTTCGGAGCCTTCTCCTCCACCCTCTTGCCGAAAACCTGATCCGTCTGGACAGGAAAAGTTTTCGGTGGGAGGGTGGAGCCATGCTGGACGTGACCGTGATCGAGGACCCCGAGGCCGCGGCGGTGTCGCTGGACCCCATCAGGGCCCGGCTGCTCGCCGAGCTGGCCGCCGCGCCCGCGTCGGCCGCGATGCTGGCCGGACGGGTCGGACTGCCCCGGCAGAAGGTGAACTACCACCTCAAGGCGCTGGAGCGGCACGGCCTCGTCGAGCTGGCGGGCGAGCGCCGCAAGGGCAACGTCAACGAGCGCCTGATGCGTGCGACCGCCGCGTCGTACGTCATCTCTCCGGCCGCGCTGCCCGCCGTGCAGCCGGACCCGGACCGCTTCCGCGACCAGCTCTCCGCGCGCTGGCTGCTGGCGGTCGGCGCCCGCCTGGTGCGTGACGTCGGCACGCTGATCAACGGCGCCGCCAGGGCCCGCAGGCGGCTGGCGACCTACGCGCTGGACGGCGAGGTGCGCTTCGCCTCCGCCGCCGACCGCGCGGCGTTCGTGCAGGAGCTGACGGCGGGTGTGAGCGCGCTCATCCGCAAGTACGACACGCCCGGCGCGGACGACGGCCGGGACCACCGGATCGTCGTCGCCCTCCACCCCACGGTCAAGGCCGACGGCCACCCGGCGGCGGACCCCCTTCCGGCGGCCGGAACCTCCTCCCCGGCGCCCGGGGAACGGCCCGGGACCCCGGACCGGACCGCATCCGAACCGGATCAGTAGGCAGCAGGAGCCCCGACATGTCCAAGGAATTCGAGATCGCCCGCGAGTTCGAGGTCGACGCCACGCCCCAGGAGGTGTGGGAGGCGGTCACCAACGCCTCCGGCGCCTATCTGTGGCCGATGGAGCCGCCCGAGCCCCGGGTGGGCGGCGCGGCGGCCTTCGGCTCGACCGTCACCGCCTACGATCCGCCGCACCACCTGGTCGTCCGCAGCGAGGACGTCGGTTTCCCGGTCCAGAGCGTCAACCAGCTGGAGCACGTCATCGAGCCCCGGGACGGCGGCCGCCGGGCCTGGGTGCGCTACGTGCACAGCGGCATCTTCACCGACGACTGGGACAACCAGTACGACGGGGCGAGCCGGCACACCGACTTCTATCTGCACACCCTGCGCGAGTACCTGGTCCACTTCGCGCCCCGCCCGGTCACCTTCGCGCAGCTCGACGGACCCGCGGCGGCCCAGGCGCCGGACGCCTTCGACGCCGTGGGCCGCGCCCTCGGCCTGCCGGACGGCCTGGCCGCGGGCACCAAGGCGAGCCTGACGGGTCCGGGCGGGCGGACCCTTCAGGCGGTGGTCGACTACCGCGACCCCTACTTCATCGGGCTGCGGACCGACGACGCCCTCGTCCGGTTCTTCGGGCGCAACCACTGGGGTGCCCCGGTGGGCGTCAGCGTCCACGACTTCGCGCCGGACGCCGACGCCCTGGCCGACGAGCGCGCCTGGCAGGACTGGCTCAACGGAGTGTTCGGCCAGTCCTGAGCCGCCGGCACGTCCTCAGGGGCGGAAGCGCAGCACCTGCGGGTCGTGGTCGCTGATCTGGTCGTGGAACTCCGAGTTGATGTGCACGCTGTCGTACGCGAAGTCGCCGTTGCGGCGGATCTCCTTGCTGATCAGGATCTGGTCCAGGACCTGCTCGTTGCCCTGGTAGTCGTACGTGTAGCGCTCCTTGGTCGGCAGCGACCGGATCGCCGACCAGAGCGCGCCGTGGCTCTCCAGGATCTTGGTGGTGCCGGAGAAGTCGAAGTCGTTCATGTCGCCGAGCGCGATGACGTCCGCGTCCTTCTGGACGTCCAGGACGCTCTTGACGAACGCGTTGACCAGCGTCGCCTGCGCGTGGCGCTGGACCTCCGAGCTGCGCGTCACCGGCTGGTACTGCGCGGTCAGGCCCTGGTCGCCGCCCTTGGAGTTCAGGTGGTTGGCGATCACGAAGACCGTCCTGCCGCGGAAGACGAACTCGCCGGCCAGCGGCTTGCGGCTCGCCGTCCAGGCGGAGTCCGCCGGGGCGATGCGGCCCGGCGAGGCGGTCAGCTGCGCCCGGCCGTGCACCTCGGTGACGCCGACCGCGGTGGTGGAGTCGCCGCCCGCGCGGTCGACGAAGGACACCCGCGCGGGGTTGAAGAGGAAGACCTGGCGGATGTTGCCGCCGGGCTCGCCGCCGTCCTGGTCGTTGACCGGGTTGATGGAGCGCCAGTCGTACTTCGGGCCGCCGGCCGCGACGATCGCGTCGATCAGCTTGTTCACCGTCACGTCGGCGGCGACCGTGCCGTCGTCCGTCGCGCCGTTGTTGTCCTGGATCTCCTCCAGGGACACGATGTCGGGCGACTGGAGGTTGTTCACGATCGCGGCGGCGTGCGCGGCGAAGGTGCCGTCGGAGGGGTCGAGGTTCTCGACGTTGTACGTGGCGACGGCCAGCTCGCTCTTCGACTGCTTCTTCGTCGTCTCGCGCTGCAGGCCGCCGCTCTTCAGGCTGCCCAGCTCGCTCGCGACGAGGGTGTAGCCGCCGAACTGGTTGTAGTCCATCGGGCCGGTCGTGGCGCCGGCCAGCGTGTCGCCGACGTTCGCCACCGGGAAGTCGGCCGTGGCGCCCAGGGACTGGATCTGGAGGCGGCCGGTGTTCTGGTCGTCGTAGGAGCGGTACAGCGAGCCGCCGCGGACGGTGCGGTTCTCGTGCGGCTTCACCGTGACCCACAGCTCGGCGTACGGGTCGGTGGCGGTGATCACGCGGGTGTCGCGGACCTGGACGTTCATGCCCTCCAGGGACTCGTAGTAGTCCAGGGCGTACTTCTTCGGCTGGAGCGTCAGCCCGTTGACCGAGCCCGCGGCGGCGGTGTCACCTGCCGGGGTGTACGCGTCCGGGACCGACTTGCGGTCGATCACGACCGGCGCCGGGACGGGGTTGCCGGTGGAGACCGTGGTGACCGTCGGCTTGGTGATCTCGGTCACCGACTGGTTGCCGGAGGTGGCACCGCCCGGGACGTACTCGGAGACCGTACCGGTGACCGTGACGGAGTCGCCGACCGCGACCTTCGGCGTGGAGCTGGTGAAGACGAAGACCCCCTCGCTGGTGGCCGGGTCGTCGTCCGGCGTCGGATCCTGGAGCCAGAACCCGCGCGAGGAGCCGTAGGTGCGCGTGGCCGTGACGATGCCGGGGACGTCCGTCACCTTCTGCCCGGCGTACGGCGAGATGCGCGTGGCGCCCTGGACGTCGTGGATGCGCAGCCCGTCGGCCTGGGCCGGCGAGGTGAGGGCGACGGTGGACGCCGCGCTGCAGACGGCGGCGACGGTGAGCGCGGCGAGGCGCGCGGAAGACCTGCTCGGCAAGGAAATCCCTCCGGGGACATGAACGGTGCCGGGACGAGGAAGCGTCATGAGATGGGCATGACACGCGTAGAAAGCGAGTGAACACTTGTCCCCCTGCTTTCTACGCGCGTCAATCTCGTGCCTGCGCGGGGGAGTTGTCAAGGTTTCGGCCATGTACGCGACCCGGCGGGGAGATGAACCGGGCGGCATGGGTGGAAATCCGTCTAGGCTGAGCGGCTGAGGCGTACGGCGTCCCGATGACCGTACGGCCGGCGTACGGCGTTCCCCGTCGTCGTACGACCGAAGAGGCGTCCGAGGAGAACCACCCGATGTCAGACAGCTCCCCCCTGCCGCCGGTGCGGTTGCGTCCCGAAGCGGAGCTGGCACGCGCCGCGCTGGCGACGCCGCTGCTCTCCCGGGCCGCCCGGCTCGCCCGCTGGGCCGGCCCCGGCACCCGCGTCGACGCAGGTGGCGGCCTGGCCGAGGAGCAGCTCCCGGCCGCCGCCGAGCTGCTCGGGCTCACCGGGGACGACGCGCCCGCGTACGCCGCCGAGGCCTGGCGGGTCGCCCTGGACGCCGGGCTCGTCGAGATCGTGGACGAGGACGCCGGGACGGTCGCGGCGGGCGAGGAGCTGGCGCTGCTCACCACTGGCTCGCCGCACGACGTCCTCGCCGTCTGGCTGGCCGCGCTGGAGACCGTGATCGGCGACGCGAGCGTGCCCGACCTGGACGGAATTGTCGACGCGCTCGGCGAGGGCGGCGAGGTCGATTTCTCGTCACTCGGCTGGGACCCCGAGGCCGAGGCGGAGTTCCTCGACGGCGTCCTCGGCAACCTGTACCTGCTGACCGTGAGCGAGGGCGGCCCCGGCGAGGCGCCGGTGCCGCTGCCGGCCCTGGCCGCGTCGATGATCGTCCCGAGCGACATGGGAGAGCCCACCAACGACGTACTGGAGCAGGTCTCCGACGCGATGATGCGGCTCGACGACCAGTTCCGGATGCTGGAGCCGGTCGGACTGGTCGCCTACCAGCCGGTCGACGAGGCGCTCATGGCCGACGCCGAGGAGGAGCCCGCCGCAGGTCCGGTCGACGAGAGCGACGTGACCCGGTACGGCATGGTGCGGCTCACCCCGCTCGGCGCGTTCGGGCTGCGGGCGCGGCTGCTGGAGGCCGGCTTCGACGCGCCGGCGGTCGGCGAACTCGCCGACAAGGGCGCGGACGCGCTGCTCGACGGCATGGCCGCGTTTCCGCAGGGAGCCGCGCAGGCCGAGACCGAGCAGTGGCTGGACCGCCGTGAATCCCTCGCCGCCGCACGGGAGTTGCTGGCCGCCGCGCGCGGCGGGGACGCGGGTGCGCCGCTGCGCAGGCTGCGCTGCCAGCAGGCGCTCTCGCTGGTCGGCATCGAAGCCGAACCCGCGCTCCGCGACGTCCTCGGCGACCCCGAACTGGGCGGCCTGGCCCGGGTCTGGCTGGCCGAACGCGGTGCCGCCGGCGTACCGGCGCCGTCGCCGGACATGATCTTCTGGCTGACCATCGACACGGTCGCCGCCCAACTGGCCGCCGAGGGCAACTCGGAGGAACTGCAGGCCCTGGTCGAAGGACTGGCCCAGCAGCACGAGGGCTTCTTCGCCGAGGCCTGGCGGGTCGAACACCCGGACACGGCCGACGTCTTGGAGGCGATGGGACGCCTGCACCCGGACAAGAAGGTCGCGAAGGAGGCCCGCAAGGCGGCGTTCAAGGCCCGGTCGCAGCACGGGGGATGAGCGGCGGGCACGGCCCCTTCCCGGGCGGTGCTTGGGGTGCCCTTGGGGTGGCGCATACGGATTCGTGGAAGTCGCGAAGCCGATGTCGCCCTGTGTTCAGGCGGAGTTCAGGCGCGGCCGGGAGCGTGTGCGCCGACCTGAGGTCCGCCACGGCACCACGACCGTCACAGGAGACACCATGTCGCTCACCCGCAGGGACTTCGCCAGGAAATCCGCGATCACCGGTGCAGGTGTCGCGCTGGCCGGCAGCGTCGGCGCCCTCGCCACCGCCCCGAACGCCCTGGCCGCCACCGAGACCGAGGCGTCCGGCGCGGCCGGGACGGGCCACGGTCACGGCGGCGTCGGCTACGGCCCGCTGCTCCCCGACCCCGACGGCATCCTCGCGCTCCCCGCCGGATTCTCGTACCGCGTCATCACCTACAGCGGCAGGACCCGGCTGGAGTCGGGCGAGTTCACCCCCTCCAACCACGACGGCACGTCCACCTTCGAGGGCCCGCGCGGTGCCACCCTCCTCGTCAACAACCACGAACTGGCCGGCCCCCGCACCGGCTGGGCCCACCCGGTGCCGCTCACCGAGGGGCTCGTCTACGACCCGGCGGCGGCCGGCGGCTGCACGGTCGTCGAGGTGCGCCACGACAAGGTCGCCGAATGGGTCGGCATCGCCGGCACCGCCACCAACTGCGCGGGTGGCAACACCCCTTGGGGGACCTGGCTCACCTGCGAGGAGACCGAGGACAAGGCCGGCGTCAACGGCATGACCAAGGACCACGGCTACGTCTTCGAGGTCGACCCCGAGGACCGCCGGGCCAACCGGAACCCCAAGCCGCTCAAGGCGCTGGGCCGGTACGCCCACGAGGCCGTCGTCGTCGACCCCAAGCGCGGCCACCTCTACCTCACCGAGGACGCCTCCAACCCGAACGGCCTGCTCTACCGCTGGACCCCGCCCGCGCACTTCCGCCACGGCCGCGGCCGGCTGCGCACCCTCGCCGACGACGCGGGCACGCTCCAGGCCTTCAAGTGCTTCGACTCCGGCGGCGTGTTCGTCGACGACCTGGCCCGCGCCACGAAGATCGGCACGGTGTACGGCGTCGACTGGACCGGCGTCCCGGACCGCGACGCGCGGACCACGTCCGTCCGCAAGCAGTTCGGCGCCGGCCAGGTCACCCGCGCCCGCAAGCTGGAAGGCATGTGGTGGGGTGACGGGGGCGTGTACATCGTCTCCTCCTACGCCCGCGCGGAGAGCCCGGTCCAGCACGACGGCGCCGTCTGGTTCTACGACCCGGCGCGCCGCACCCTCACCCTGAAGGTCCTCATCGGCGTCAACCCCGACCCGTCCGCGGACGGCGCCTTCGACGGACCCGACAACATCACCGTCTCCCCGTACGGCGGTCTGGTCATCGCCGAGGACGGCGAGGGCGTCCAGCACCTGTTCGGCGCCACCGACAGCGGCCGTACCTACCCCATCGCCCGCAACGAGCTGAACACCGGCACCGCGGACGACCCCGAGTACAGCGAGTTCACCGGCGTCACGTTCTCCCCCGACGGCAGGACCCTGTACGCCAACATCCAGACCCCGGGCATCATGCTCGCGATCACCGGACCCTGGAAGCGGCAGCGGCGCTAGGCCGGACACGACCTCGGCCGGGCGGTCAGAGCCAGCCGCGGCGGGCCGCCTGCCAGGCGAGCTGCATCCGGGTGGTGGCGCCGGCGAGCGTCATCATGTGCTGGATGTGGCGTTGCACCGTCCGGCGGCTCAGCCCCATCTGGCTGGCGATGGCCTTGTCGGCGATGCCCGCCACGAGGAGGGACAGGAGCCGGCGGTCGGTCTCGGAGAGCGGGTCGCCCGACTGCGCGGCCCGCGCGTCCGTGAGGGTGCCGGCCGCGCCGAGGCTGAGCGGGACCGCGGTCTCCCAGTAGCGCTCGAAGAGCGAGATGAGCGCCTCCAGGAGACTGCTGCCGCGCACCAGGGCGGCGGTCGGCTCGCCGGGGGACCCCTGCGGTCCGCCGGGCACCAGCGGACAGATGGCTATCGCCCGGTCGGCGACGGCCAGCCGCAGCGGCAGATGCGGCACGCTGCGGGCGATCTCCCCGGCCTGGACGCCCTCGATCACGTTGTCGACGGCGTTGTCGTCGTCGAAGAACGCCTGCTCGTACAGGACGCGGTAGCGCACCCCGCGGGCCAGCGCGTCGTACTCGGCCCGGTTGCTGCCCGACGGCATGGCGACGTACTGCGCCTTGCAGAACCACAGCATCTCGTGACAGGCGTTGTCCTGCATCTGCCGCAGGTGCAGCCGCAACGACTCGGCGCCGGTGATCACTTCGATGAGCTGCCCGGCGTCCTGGCGGCGCCGGGTGCTGCGGTAGAGGTCCAGCAGATCGGTGACCGTGCTGCGGGCCTTGTCCAGTTCGTCCGTGCGCCGTTGCAGCCGGGGCAGCAGCGCCACGTCCGGCGGAACGGCCGAGTACTGCGGCGGATCGCTGTCGGTGGGGCCGGCGAGCCCCTTGCCGGTCAGGGCCGCCAGCACCGCCTCCACCCGGTGCTGCGGGAGGCCGCTCTGCCCGGCCAGTTCGCGGGCGGACGCGGTCGTCGTCGCGACCAGCAGGCGGTACACCGACTCCTCGACGGCCGTCAGGCCCGCCGCCTCAAGCATGGGCAATCTCCCTCGGTCCCGGCCGGAGCCCGACGCGCCCCACCGGCGCAGCCTGCGGTTGGTACCGCCGTGCCGGGCGGGCGGCGGCCGCCGGTGCCGTGGGCCCCGGCGGCCGCCGCGCTTCCGTCCCGGTGACGGCACCCGGTCAGTGCCGCGTGGCGCCGGGGTGGAGGTAGGCGCGGTCGATCGTCTGCACGACGCTGTGCCCGGCGTCGTCGGTCGCCGTGACCCGCAGTGTGACATAGGCGTCGCCGCGCACCCGCGACGGCCGCTCCACGGTCGCCGTGAAGTGCCCGCCCGACCCCTTCTTCGAGGTCCGGGCCGTCACCCAGGTCTTCCCGTCGTCGTAGGAGGTCCGGACCGTGAGCCGGGTACCGCGGGGCGCGGCCAGACCGTCGGGCAGCCGGACGTCGAAGCCCAGCGTGTGGCCGCGCTGCGGGCCGACGGCGTTGCGGGCGTCGACGGGCACCGCGCAGTCGACCTGGAGCAGCGGCAGCACCGACGCGGCCTGCGTGGTGTCCGAACCGAACGTCCACGACGTCTCGGTACGGGTGCCGAAGCGCCAGTCGTCCGAGTCGCGGCCTGTCGCCAGGTCCAGCCGGTACGAGGCCCGGCCCGCCGGGACCTCGAAGGTGCCCCAGGCGCCGGTATCGGAGTGGGCCACCCGCCGGCCGTCGCGGAACAGGTCCGCCACCGCCGTGTCGGCGGCGCCGGACGCACGGGTGCCGACACCGCCCAGCGCGTCCTGCTCCGCGTACGCCCAGTGGCCGTCGGCGTCCGTGAACTCCGGGATGTACAGGGACAGGGTGTCGCCGTATCGGGTCGGAGCGGGCCAGTCGGCGGTGCGGGGCAGGGAGGGGCGCACCGGCGCGGTGAACCACCGCTCGGTGGCGTGCTGTCCGGCCCGGTAGCGGTGGGCCGCGTCCTGCATGCCCACCTGGAGCGGGACATCGCGGTCCAGGACCGTGTCGTGGTGCACGACGTGGTTCCACACGGTGTCGCCGGCCGTCACGTACTCGGTGCGCTGCCCGCCCACCGGCACCTCACGCGAGTACTGGTTCCAGGCGGTGTCCTGGTAGGGCCGCCAGCCGAAACGCTGCTCGCTGGCCCAGTCGGAGGCCCCGGTGCGGGCGTACGTGGCGCGCACCACCGCGCTCTCCCGCGCGGAGACGGTGTGCACGAGCCGCTCGGGGACACGCTGCTTCGACACCTGCATCACGTCGTACAGGTACGGGCTGCGCACGGTGCCGGAGAACTGGACGGCGGTGGTCCGCCGGGCCGCCCGGTCGAGGATCGCGGTGCCGTCCGCGGTGCCCGCGCGCATGACCGGCAGGGCCAGGCGCGGCCCGTCCGGACTCCACCGCGTCCAGGGGTAGAAGCCCTCCGGCATGACGAGCATCAGCGCCTTGGCGCCGGCGTCCGCGGCCGCCCGGGCCAGGGCCGTGTCGTCGCCGAAGTCGTAGCGCACGACGGCGAGTCTCCCGCGCACGTGGGCGGCCCTGAGGTCGGCGGCGCTGCCCGTCCCGGCGTCGACCGCGGTCAGCCGTACGCCCTTGTCGTCGAAGACCGGTGACGCCGGGAGGTAGTACGGGGCGAAGGACCGCGAGGTGTCCGCGACCCGGGCGGTCAGCTGCGGTGCCGTCAGCTGCCAGCGCGAGGCGAACTCGAAGGTGCCGTCGGTGACCTGGGCGGTCGGGCTGACGTAGATCCGCTTGGCGACGTCGAAGAACATCACGCCCTGGATCAGGCCGTTCCCGTCGATCCGGCGGTACGTCTGATAGCTGAGGACGCCGTGCTGTTCGGCCGGGCGGGGCGTGCGGATCCGCACCTCGGTCACCTTGGAGGCGTCCAGGGTGACGGTCCTGTCCTTGGTGACCTTCACCTGCGGGTCGACCACCTCGCGCAGTTCCTGCCCGTCGGCGGCGTTGTCCAGCGTGCCGAAGCTGAGCTGGTAGGTGCCCTCCTCGACCACGGCGACCGCCGGATCGAGACTGGCGTACCCGACGAAGCCGTCGGCACCCCAGATGGTGGGCGCGGCCTGCGGGATCACGGCGCCGTCGCGGTCGCGGGCGACCACGGTCAGCCGGTGCAGGGGCGTGTGCACGACCAGGGAGAGCGTGGTGTGGGCGAGCACGGTGCCGTCCGCCGCGGTCGCGGTGGCGTAGCCGTAGTAGGCGCCGCGGGCCGCGTGCGTGGCGTCGGAGAGCACCGGTACGTCCCCCGAGGCGCCGGCGGCGAGGTGCAGAGAGTCCGAACCGAGGGTGAGGACGCCGTCCGGGAGGGTGACACCGTTGTCGGTGCTCAGCGCCGCGGACAGCCGGACGTCGACCGGGTGGTCGCTCTCGTTGGTGTAGCGCAGGGACGCCGCCTGGCGCCGGCCGCCGGGGCCGCCGGTCTCCAGGGCGGGCAGGGTCAGCGATCCGGTGGCGGTGAGGGTGCCCAGGGCCGCGCCGATGTCGATGCGGCCGCCGCCCTGTTCGGTCACCTTGGTGCCGGACACCAGGTGGGCGGTGCTGATGAGCGCGTCCTTGATCCGCTGCCCGTTCCAGTCCGGGTGCCGCTGGGCGAGGAGCGCGGCCGCGCCGGCGACATGCGGTGTGGCCATCGAGGTGCCGGACGCGGCGGTGTAGTCGGCGTCCACCGGGGTGCCCATCGCGGTGCCCGCGGCGCGTGCGGCGACGATGCCGACGCCGGGCGCGGTGACGTCGGGCTTGGCCGCCTTGTCGGTCAGGCGCGGGCCGCGGCTGGAGAAGGGCGCGAGCGAGTCGTCCCGGTCCACGGCGCCGACGGTGAGCGCGGCGTCGGCCGCGCCGGGCGAGCCGATGGTGGACGCGCCCTGCTCGCCCGCGTTGCCCGCGGCGACGACGAAGAGCGTCTGCCCGGAGGCGGACAGCCGGTCGACGGCCTGGCTCATGGGGTCCGTGCCGTCCGAGGGCGCGTCCGAACCCAGGCTCATGTTGACGACCTCGGCGTGCTCGGCCGCCGCCCACTCCATGCCGTCGATGACCTGCGACTCCGAGCCGTAGCCGTCGTCGCCCAGCACCTTGCCGATCAGCAGGTCGGCCCGCGGTGCGACACCGCGCCGGGTGCCGCCGGACGCCGCTCCGCTGCCGCCGACGATCGACGCGACATGGGTGCCGTGACCGAAGTGGTCGGTGGTGCTGCCGCTGTCGGAGAAGTCCTTCGACTCGGCGATCCGGCCCGTCAGGTCCGGGTGCCCGGCGTCCACACCGGTGTCCAGCACGGCCACCTTCACGCCCTGGCCCTCGAAACCGGCCTTCCAGGCGATCGGCGCGCCGATCTGCGCGGTGCTGCGGTCCAGCGTGGGCGCCACCCGGCCGTCGAGCCACACCCGGGGCGTCCGGGCGAGCCGGGACGTGCCGGCCGGGCCGTCCGCCCGCAGGGTCTTCCAGAAGGCGCCGAGGTCGTCATCGGCGACCCGCAGGGCCGTCGCGTCGATGCTCTCCAGGCGGCGCTCGGGCGCGGCCGCCGCGCCGAAGGCGGTAAGGCGGTCGGCGGCGGCCGCCGCGGCCTTCTTGTCCGCCGTGGTCACCCGGCCCGTCGCGGGGGCCGCCGCGGCGGTACCGCCCGGCTGCGGGGAGACGATCAGCGGGAGCGCCGGGGTGCCCGCCTCGTCGTAGCCCTGGGCCAGCAGGGCGGTGACGTCGAAGAGCCGGCGGTCCAGCGTCCCGGCGGCCACCAGTTCCGCCGCGTCGGACGGCAGCACGGTCATCGTGCCGTCGTCCTGCTCATAGGTGCGGAAGACGATGTCCTGGCGGCCCGGACCGGGCTCCACGGACGCGGTGCGCCGCCCGTCGGCGCCCGGCGTCAGGGTGACCCGGTCGCCGGTCACCAGCCGTACGGTCGAGGCGGTCCTCGCGGTGCCCGCCGCAGGTTCGGCGGTGCCGGGCGAGGACGCCCGGGCGGAGGCGGACGACATGCCTCCCGTGGTCAGCACCAGTGCCGTTGATATCGCCGCCGTCAGACGGATCCATGCCATCAGCCACACACCTTTCGAGCGACGCCGGTTCGCGCGCTGTTCGAAAGAATCAGCCGAGTGGATGTCCCTGTCACTGGCCGTCGGTGTCGCGACTGCGACATGTCCCAACTCCGCCACCGCGCACGGCGGTACGCAAACGGGTCAGGTCTCGTCGAAAGGGCCGTCGCCGAGCAGCCCGGAGCGGTCCGGCAGGCCGGCGGCGACCCGCAGCCGGGCGAACTCGACGGCCAGCGCGGCCGGCGGGAAGTGGGCGTTGAGACCGCTCGGGTTGGGCAGCACCCACACCCGTGTCCCGCCGACCGGTTCGGGCTGCGGGCCGATGCCGGCGTCGCGGACCCCGAAGGCCGCGCGGTATCCGGTGACGCCCAGCAGGGCGAGCCAGGCCGGGCGCAGGGCCCGCACCCGGCGGCGCAGGTCCGCGCCTCCGCGCACGTACTCGTCGCGGGTCAGTTCCGCCGCGCGCGCCGTCGGCCTGCGCACGATGCTCGTGATGCCGAGGCCCAGGTCCAGCAGGCCGCGTTCCTGGTCGGGCCGGAACAGGCGGGGCGTGAAACCCGAGCGGTGCAGGGCCGGCCACATCCGGTTGCCCGGCGTCGCGAAGTTGTGGCCGCGCAGGGCCGACGGCAGACCCGGGTTGATGCCGACGAAGACGACGTCGAGGCCCTCGGCGACGACGTCCTCCAGCGACGGCGGCCGGCTCGCGTGGGTGATGACTGCCTCACAGCGCTGCGAAGGGACCTGCCGACGGCCGGAGTCTATCGGCCGGGGCGGACGGCGGAGGCGGTCCCGCGCCCGGACGGGGGCGCGGGACCGTGCCGTCACAGGGCCTGCGCGCCCGGCTTCACCATGTTCCGTACCGTGCGGGCCTTCACGAACTCGCCGACGCCCGTCATGTCCCACTCGCCGGAGAACTGGCGGACCAGCTTGGCCATCATCACGCCGGTCTGCGCCTCCGCGTTGGTCAGGTCGAAGCGGACCAGTTCCTCGCCGGTCGCCGCGTCCAGGAGCCGGCAGTAGGCCTTGGCGACCTCCGTGAACTTCTGGCCGGAGAAGGAGTTCACGGTGAAGACCAGGCCGGTGACCTCCTGGGGGATCCGGCCGAGGTCGACCACGATCACCTCGTCGTCGCCGCCGCCCTCGCCGGTGAGGTTGTCGCCGGAGTGCTTGATCGCGCCGCCGAGGATGGACAGCTTGCCGAAGTAGCAGCTGTCGACGTGGTTGCGCTGCGGGCCGTAGGCGATGACCGAGGCGTCCAGGTCGATGTCCCGGCCGCCGTACGCGGGCTCCCAGCCCAGGCCCATGTGGACCAGGGAGAGCAGCGGGCTGCCGCCCTTGACCAGGGACACGGTCTGGTTCTTCTGGAGGCTGACCCGGCCCTTGTCGAGGTTGATCTTCCCGCTGCCCGGGGCGGGGGCGGGCGGGGCCGGCGGTGCGGCCGGCATCGGGGGAGCGGCGGCCGGGGCCGGCTGGGCCGCCGGGGCGGGCTGGGCCGCCGGGGCCTGAGGCGCCGGCTCCTCCACCGTGACGCCGAAGTCGGTCGCGATGCCGGCCAGGCCGTTCGCGTACCCCTGGCCCACCGCGCGGGCCTTCCACGCGCCGTTGCGCAGGTAGATCTCGACGACCACCAGGGCCGTCTCGGCGCCCAGCTGCGGAGGCGTGAAGGTGCCCAGCACCGAGCCGTCGTCCGCGTTGCGGAGGGTGGCCGTCGGCTCGATGCCCTGGAACGTCTGGCCCGCGGCGTCGGGGCTCGCGGTGACGACGATCTTCTCGATGCCCGGGGGCACGGCCGCCGTGTCGACGGTGATCGCGTCCGGGGACGTACCGCCGCCGGAGCGGTACGTCACGCCCGGGCCGCTGGGCTGGTTGTAGAAGATGAAGTCGTCGTCGGAGCGCACCTTGCCGTCGCCGGTGAGCAGCAGGCCCGACACGTCGAGCCGCACGGGGGCGGTGACGTCCACCGCCACCCGGGCGACCGGAAGAGGGATGTTCGAGCCAGGGGTCATAGCTGTCATGCCGGGTGAACGAACGACCTCCCTTTACCGTTCCCTTAAACTTCTACGGCACCACCACGATCTTCCGCCCCACTCCGGCGGCGAACTGCTCCAGGGCCTGCGGATAGCTGTCCAGCGGCAGGCGGTCGCTGATGAAGACCTCCGGGTCCAGGACCCCGTTCGCGAACAGCTCCGCGGCGCGTTCGTAGCTGTGCAGGACGGCCATGGAGCCGGTGATGGTGATCTCCTGGTTGTAGATGCGGTACGGGTCGATCGTCACCCGGGCCGCGTAGTCGGCGACGCCGAACTGGAGGAAGGTGCCGGCCTTCGCCACCCGGCCCAGGCCGTCCTGGATGGCCGCCGCGTTGCCGGTCGCGTCGATCACCACGTCCCAGCCGCGCGGGCGGTCCAGTTCGTCGGCGTTCGCGGCGGACCCCGAGACGCCGAGCGCGCGGGCGGTCTCCAGGCGGGCCGGGTTCAGGTCGACCACGTCGACGCGGGCCGCGCCGGTCCGCTTGGCGAGTTCCAGCATCATCAGGCCCATGGTCCCGGAGCCGTAGATCAGGACGTGCGCGCCCAGCCGGGAGTTGAGGACGTCGTAGCCGCGCACCGCGCAGGACAGCGGCTCGACCAGGGCCGCGTCCTGGGTGCGGACGTGCTCGGGGAGCTTCACGCAGTTGGCGACGGGCGCCACGGCGTACTGCGCGGCCCCGCCGGGCACCGTCACGCCGATCGCGGCCCAGCGCTCGCACATGTTGTTGTGGCCGTCCCGGCAGTAGCGGCACTCGTGGCAGTACAGCGACGGGTCGACCGCGACCCGGTCGCCGACCGCCACCTCGGTCACCTGGGTGCCGACGCCGACCACCTCGCCGGCGAACTCGTGACCCGGCACGATCGGCAGCTTGGGCGCGAACTCGCCCTGGAGGATGTGCAGGTCGGTGCCGCACAGTCCGCAGGCGGCCACCTCGACGACCACGTCGCGGGGGCCCGGCGTGGGGTCGGGGACCTCGGTGACCACGGCACGGCCCACGGACTCGATGACGGCGGCCTTCATTTCACGGCTCCCAACGACAGGCCCTGGACCAGCTTGTCCTGGGCGGCGAACCCCGCGGCGAGCACCGGCAGGGAGACGACGAGCGACGCGGCGCACACCTTGGCCAGGAACAGGCCCTGGCTGGTGATGAAGCCGGTCAGGAAGACGGGGGCGGTCTCGGCGACCACGCCCGTCAGGACTCGGGCGAAGAGAAGTTCGTTCCAGCTGAAGATGAAGCAGATCAGCGAGGTGGCGGCGATGCCGGGCAGGGCGATCGGGGCGACCACGCGCGCGAGGATCGTCGGGAGGCGGGCGCCGTCGATCTGTGCCGCCTCGATCACCGCGACCGGGACCTCGGCGAGGAAGGACTGCATCATCCACACCGCGATCGGAAGGTTCATGGAGGTGTAGAGGATGACCAGCAACCAGATGTTGTCCAGCATCCCGGTGTTCTTCGCGAACAGGTAGACCGGCAGCAGGCCCGCGACGGCCGGCAGCATCTTCGTGGAGAGGAAGAAGAACAGGACGTCCGTCCACTTGCGCACCCGCCGGACGGACAGCGCGTAGGCCGCGGGGAAGGCCAGCACGAGGACGAAGAGCGTCGAGACCACCGACGCCATCGCCGAGTTGATCAGCGCGGGCCAGGGGCTCGCGCCGCCTCCGACGCCGAAGAACTCGCGGTAGCTGTCCAGGGTCAGACCGGCCGCGAAGGACGGCGGATTGGTCGCCGCGTCCGCCTCGGAGTGGAAGGAGGTCAGCGCCATCCAGGCGATGGGCAGGAAGAACACGATCCCGGTCAGCCACGCGACCAGCCCGAGTCCGCCTCGCCGTACGGCGGTCAGGGCGGTGTTCATGCGCGGGACACCTCCTCGCGGAACAAGGACGACACCACGCGCAGGGCGAAGGTCGCGATGACGATCGAGCCGATGACCACCACGACGCCGGCGGCCGAGGCGAGGCCGTTCTCGTGCGCCTGGTAGAAGCTCTGGTAGACGGTGTAGGGGAGGTTGGCCGTGCCCAGGCCGCCCGAGGTGATCGTGAAGACCGCGTCGAAGTTCTGCACGATGTAGATCGAGCCGAGCAGGCCGCCGAGTTCCAGGTACCGGCGCAGGTGCGGGAGGGTCAGGTAGCGGAAGATCTGCCAGTCGCTCGCGCCGTCCACCCGGGCCGCCTCCAGCTGCTGCTGGTCGCGGCTCTGCAGCCCGGCCAGCAGGATCAGCATCATGAACGGCGTCCACTGCCACACCAGGGCCGCCTCGACGGCGAGCAGCGGGTTGTCCGAGATCCAGTCCGGCTGGGGGCCGCCGACGTAGTGCAGCAGGCCGTTGAGCAGGCCGTACTCGGGGTTGTAGAGGACGTGCTTCCACAGCAGGGCCGCCGCGACCGGGACGACCAGGAACGGGGCGATCATCAGGGTGCGGACCACGCCCCGGCCCCGGAACCTCCGGTTCAGCAGCAGCGCCACCAGCAGTCCCAGGACCAGGCTGGCCAGCACCACGGTGACCGTCAGCAGGACCGTCGTCCACACCGAGTGGCGCAGGTCGGGGTCGGCCAGCACCTGGCGGTAGTTGTCGATGCCGGTGAAGTGGCGGTCCTTCGGGTAGAGCGCGTTCCAGTCGAAGAACGAGATCACCACGGTCGCCACGAACGGCAGCTGGGTCACCACGACCATGAAGACCAGCGCGGGCAGCAGCGGGGCCCGGGTGGCCCAGGCCCGCAGGCGGTCGGACGGGGGCCGGGGCGCCGGCCGCGCGGAGGCGGCGGCGACCCGGGGGGAGGCGGTGGCGGTCATGATCCCTCGTACTTCTTGCCGACGGCCTCGGCGAGCTGCTGGGCCTTCTTCAGCGCGTCGTCCACGGACTGCCGGCCGGCGACGGCGGAGCTGATCTCCTGGGAGACCTTGGTGCCCAGGTCGGTGAACTCGGGGATGTCGACGAACTGGATGCCGGGCGCGGGCCGCGGCTGCACGCCCGGGTCGTTGGGCTTGGCACTGGCGATGGCGTCCCGGGTGACGTCCGCGAAGGCGGCCGCCTCCTTGCGGTACTGCGGGATGTCGTACGTCGAGGTGCGCTTGCCGGCCGGCACGTTGGCCCAGCCCGCCTGCTCGCCGACGAGCTTCTCGTAGCCCTTGCCCGACGCCCACGAGATGAACTTCCAGGCGTCGTCGGGGTTCTTGGAGGCCTTCTGGATGCCCCACGCCCAGGTGTAGAGCCAGCCGGAGCTGTCGGTCCTGTCGACCGGCGCCGGGACGTAGCCCATCTTGCCCTTCACCGGGGAGCCGGCGGCCTCCAGCGAACCCGCGCCGGAGGTGGCGTCGTACCACATCGCGGTCTTGCCCTGGGTGGTGTCGTTCAGGCACTCGGCGAAGCCGGACTGGGCGGCGCCGGCCTCACCGTGCTTGCGGACCAGGTCGACGTAGAACTGCGTGGCCTTCTTGAACTCCGGGGCGTCCAGCCGAGCCTTCCAGTCCTTGTCGAACCAGGTGCCGCCCATGGTGTTGACGACCGTGGTCAGCGGCGCCAGCATCTCGCCCCAGCCGGGCAGCCCGCGCAGGCAGATGCCCTTCATGCCGGGCTCCGCGCCGTCCGCCTTGGCGGCCAGGTCGGCGACCTGCTGCCAGGTGGGGTGGGCCGGCATGGTCAGCCCCTTCTTCTGGAAGACGTCCTTGCGGTACATCAGGAAGGACGACTCGCCGTAGAAGGGTTCGCCGTAGAGCTTGCCGTCGGCCGCCGTCAGGGCCTGCTGCATCGGCTTGAGGATGTCCTGCTGGTCGAAGGCGGTGTCCTTCTTGACGTACGAGTCGATCGGCTCCAGCCAGCCGTTCTTGGCGTAGATCGGGATCTCGTAGTTGGAGAGGGTCGCCACGTCGTACTGGCCGGCCTGGTTGGCGAAGTCCTGGCTGATCTTGTCGCGGACGTCGTTCTCGGGCAGCACGGTGAAGTTCACCTTGATGCCGGTGTCCTTGGTGAAGTTGGCCTTGGTGAGCTTCTGCAGCTCCACCATCTGCGGGTTGTTCACCATCAGGACGTTGATGGAGTGGGCGGAGGAACCGCCGCCTGCGCCGGCGCCCGAGCAGCCGGCGAGCAGCGAGGTGGTCAGCGTTCCTGCGGCGGCCACCGCAAACAGGGCGCGGGGCGTTCGTCGGCTCTGGGTTCGCATGGGGTGCTCCTGGAGAACTGATGGGGAGATCTGAGGTACTTATATGGAGATATGGGGCACGCCTGGGTGGGGGAGGTGCCGGTCGGGGAGTGCGGGCGGTCCGGTCGGCCCGGTGTCAGACGCGGAGGATCTGCGGGCCCTGGAGCGAGTAGCGGTGGGCCTCGGAGGCGGGCAGCAGGGTGCTGGTGACGATGGTCTCCAGCTCGCCGATCGCCGCGAACCGGCAGAAGCTGACCGCCCCGAACTTGGTGTGCACGCCGGCGAACACGGTGCGGCGCGCGGCCCGGATCGCCTGCGCCTTCACCTCGCTGACCGCCGGGTCCGGCGTGGTCAGGCCGTGGTCGCGGGAGATGCCGTTGGCGCCGATGTAGGCCAGGTCGATGACGAAGCCGGCGAGCATCTTCGTCGTCCAGTGGTCGACGGTGGCCAGCGTGCCGGAGCGGACCCGGCCGCCGAGCAGCAGCACGGAGACGTTCTCGGCCTCCGCGAGCGCGCCCGCCACCGGCAGGGACGCGGTGACCACGGTCAGCGGCCGGTCCGTGGGCAGCGCCTCGGCGATGAGCTGGGGGGTGAAGCCCTCGTCGACGAAGACGGTCTCCGCGTCGCCCAGCAGTTCGGCGGCCGCGGCCGCGATCCGGCGCTTCTCCGGGACGTGACTGGTCGACCGGAACGCGAGCGTGGTCTCGAAACCGGCGCTCTCCACCGGGTAGGCGCCGCCGTGGGTGCGCCGCACCAGCCCGTGGTCCTCCAGGGCGCGCAGATCGCGTCGGATCGTCTCCTTGGCCACGCCCAGTTCGGCGGCGAGCGCGGTGACGTCCACGGAACCGGTGGTCCGGGCGGCCCGCACGATCTCGCGCTGGCGCTCTTCCGCCGTCCTGGTGTTCATGCCGTCACCCACCTCCCTGTGGAACCGCCCGTTCGGGCCATGGGGGAAGTTGTACCTCCGGTGCACACGGCTGACCAGGCCTGTTGCAAACCCGATGCTGCCCGTATGTGCCCGGTTGTGCCGGGGCGTGCCCGTCTCGGACCTGGGGTGCGGCTGTGCGGGACGTGGGATCGGGCATGATCCGTGCCCGAATGCGGCGGCGGGGGGGGCCCGGGGGGGGCCCCCCCCCCCCCCCCCCGGGGGGGGCCGCGGGGGGAGTACGGCCACAGCGGCGGGTCGTTGTAGACGCGGCCGCCCAGGGGGGTGTGGGGGGGGGTGTGGGGGGGGGGCGCGGGGCGGGGGGGGGGGGGGGGGGGGGGGGGGGGTGGGGGGGTGGTGGCGGGGGGCGGCTGGGGGGGGGGGGGGGGGGGGCGGGGGGGGGCCCCCCCCCCCCGCCGCGCGAGGTGTCTTCCGCGGTGTCAGTACGGCCAGATCGGCGGGTCGTTGACGAAGCGGCCGCCCAGGTGGGTGTGGGCCGGGTTGTGCGGGTCCAGCTCGCCGTGCTCGGCGATCAGCTTCGCGGCGAACCGCTCCGAGTCGTCCTGCGGTTCGTAGCCGAGCGCCCTGGCGCCGGTCAGGTCCCACCACAGGCGGGTGTTGGCGGAGGACCCGTAGACGACGGTGTGGCCGACCTCCTCGGCGGTCAGGGCCGCGTGGAAGAGGCGGGCGCCGTCGGCGGGGCTCATCCACACCGAGAGCATGCGCACGTCGGCGGGCTCGGCGAAGCAGGAGCCGATCCGGACGGAGACGGTCTCCAGGCCGTGCCGGTCCCAGTAGAGCTGGGCGAGATCCTCGCCGAAGGACTTGGACAGGCCGTAGAAGGTGTCCGGGCGGCGCGGCGTGTCCGCCGGGATGAGCGGGTCGCCTGCGCGCGGGGCCGGGGTGTAGCCGACGGCGTGGTTGGAGGAGGCGAAGACGACGCGCGGCACGCCGGCCTCGCGGGCGGCCTCGTAGAGGTGGTAGGTGCCCTCGATGTTCGAGCGCAGGATCTTCTCGAAGGGCGCCTCCAGGGAGATCCCCGCGAGGTGCAGGACCGCGTCCACGTCGCGTACCGCCTCCCGCAGCGCGTCCCGGTCGCCGAGGTCGGCGGTGATCGCGTCGGGCTCGCCGTCGATCGGCCGGACGTCGAAGAGGCGCAGGTCGTAGCCGTACTCCGGGAGCAGGGAGCGCATCAGGGTGCCGAGCCCGCCTGCGGCGCCGGTGAGCAGTAGCGTGCGGGGAGTGGGCATCCGCGTCTCCTAGGTCGGCGTCCTCCGGCCGGGCCAGGAGGTCTCATCCTTGTCTGTCATTCACATGCATGGACACGCTAGGGAGATGCGGCATACCGCGTCAAGTGTGCCGTGGAGTGCGGTAATTCGCTCGTATGTTGGTCGTTTGCCTCCTTGACCGACGCGGAGCGGGCCTCGTAACGTGGCCACGTTCATGAATATGGACACTGATCAGACACATGCATCAACAGGGAGCGCCCGTGACGCCAGCCCCTCTCGCCGCACGCCTCCGTGACCCGCGCGGGCCGCTCTTCTTCCCCGTCACGGCCTACCGCCCCGACGGCTCCCTCGACCTCGACGTCTACCGCGAGCACGTGCGCCGCGGCGTCGAGGCCGGTGCGGCGGCCGTGTTCGCCTGCTGCGGCACCGGGGAGTTCCACGCGCTGCTGCCCGAGGAGTTCGAGGCCTGCGTGGGTGCGGCCGTGGCGGCCACCGGGGGACGGGTGCCGGTGATCGCCGGTGCCGGTTACGGCACCGCGCTCGCCGTGCGCTACGCGCGTCTCGCCGCGGCCGCGGGCGCCGACGGCCTGCTCGCCATGCCGCCCTACCTGGTGGTCCCGGGACAGGAGGGCCTGCTGCGCCACTACCGGGAGGTGGCCGCGGCGACCGCTCTCCCGGTGATCGTCTACCAGCGGGACAACGCGGTGTTCACCCCGTCCACGGTCGTCGAACTCGCCCGCACCGAAGGCGTGATGGGCTTCAAGGACGGCCTCGGCGACCTGGACCTGATGCAGCGCGTCGTCAGCGCCGTACGCACCGAGGTCCCCGGCGACTTCCTCTACTTCAACGGCCTGCCCACCGCCGAACAGACCCAGCTCGCCTACCGGGCCATCGGCATCTCCCTCTACTCCTCCGCCGTCTTCTGCTTCGTCCCCGAGATCGCCCTCGCCTTCCACGCCGCCCTGCGCGCGGAGGACCGGCCGACGGTGGAACGCCTGCTGGACGGCTTCTACCGCCCGTTCGTCGAACTGCGCGCCCAGGGCCGCGGCTACGCCGTCTCCCTGGTCAAGGCCGGCGTGCGGCTGCGCGGCCTGGACGTCGGCGAGGTCCGGCCCCCGCTGCACGAGCCCGGCGAGGACCACGTCAAACAGCTCGCCCAGCTCATCGAGCGCGGGTACGCGCTGCTGGAGGAGGGCGCGTGACGGCGCGGGAGCGGCCGAGCGCGTCGGCGTTCGTCTACCCCTGGGACGTGAACGGGGACCCGCGGGCCCCGGAGCGCATCGCCGCGCTCGGCGTGCGGCAGGCGACCCTCGCCTCCGCGTACCACTCCACCCGCGCGCTGACCCCGCGCCATCCGCGCCACCGCATCGTCACCGCCCGGTACGCGGCGGTCTACTACCCGGCGGGCGAGCGCTGGGCGGGCCGCGCCCTCCGCCCGTACCAGGCGGGCGACTGGGCCTCGGGCGACGCCTACGCGGAGGCGGCCGAGGCTCTGGCAGGCGCCGGGCTCGACGTCCACACCTGGGTGATCCTCGCGCACAGCTCCCGGCTGGGCGCCGAGCACCCGGAGACCTCGGTCGTCAACGCCTACGGCGACCGCTATCCCTGGGCCCCCTGCATCGCCCAGCCCGCCACGCGCGCGTACCTGACCGACCTCGCCGCCGAGGCCGCCGTCCGCCCCGGCGCGGCCGGCACCGAACTGGAGTCCCTCGGCTGGTACGGCCTCCAGCACCTGCACGCCCACGACAAGACCGCGGGCGTCGGCCTCGGCGACGCCGGCCAGTACCTCATGGCCCTATGCTTCTGCCCGGACTGCCGGGACGGGTACGGCGGCCAGGGCCTGGACGCCGACGAGCTGGCCGCCGCCGTCCGCCGGGCCCTGGAGCCGCTGTGGCGGGGCACGGCGCAGGACGAAGGGTGGCCGACGGTCGAGAAGTCGCTCGGCGGGACGGTGGCGGCGGCCACCCGCGCCTGGCGCGACGGGCGGGCCCGCACGCTCCAGGAGGCGGCCGTGGCCGCGGTCCGCGCGGCGGCCCCCGACGGCTTCCAGGTGCTGCTGCACGCCGACCCGGTGGCCTACCACTGCGGCGCCAACGCGGGCGTGGACCCGGCGCACGTGCTGTCGGTCGCGGACGGCGTCGTGGTGCCCTGCGCGGGCGGCACGGACCTGCTCGCGCCCTTCGCGGAGCACGCCCGCGCCGACACCGTCCTGGCCGCCAACTTCACGGTGGTCTCCGGGATGGGCGGCAGCCCCGGCACGCTGGCGGCCGACGCGGCCCGCGCCCGGGAGCTGGGGGCCACCGAACTGCGGCTCTATCACGCAGGGTTGGCGTCCGACGCCGATCTGGCGGCGGTGCGCGCGGCCCTGCGCTGACCCAGTGCCGCCGCGGTGGCCAGCAGCGCGCCGCCGAGGACCGGCAGCAGCAGCCGGTGGTCGACGAGTTCCACCAGGGCGGCGCCGAGCACCAGACCGAGCACGTTCGGCGTGAACATCAGCGTGTCGGCGGTCGCGGAGGCCCGCCCGAGCGCCGCCGCCGGGATCTCCCGCTGCACGGCGGTGCCCGCGGCGATGAGCACGCACGGCAGCCCGAGCCCGGCCGCCGCGCCGCACGCCAGCACCACCGCGTCGTACGGCAGGGCCCGCGCCGCCGTCGCGATCCCGGTCAGCGCGATGCCGTACGCGGCGAACCGGCGCTCCCCGAGCCGCCGCAGCGCGGGCCCGCAGAGCAGCCCGGCCACCACCGAGCCGGCGCCCTGGGCGGCGTACATCACGCCCGTCCAGGCGGGCGCGCGGCCGAGCGCGTCCACCACCGCGTAGTTCAGGCTGCTGCCCAGCG
Source organism: Streptomyces sp. NPDC091282 (assembly GCF_044757385.1). Taxonomy (NCBI): domain Bacteria; kingdom Bacillati; phylum Actinomycetota; class Actinomycetes; order Kitasatosporales; family Streptomycetaceae; genus Streptomyces; species Streptomyces sp. NPDC091282. The sequence goes on along the minus strand of NZ_JBIVUX010000001.1, from coordinate 104,958 downwards.
AGGCGAGACACATCGTGGCGCCGCCGGCGCACACCAGCGGACGCAGCACCGGGTGCCCCCACACCAGCCGGACACCCTCGGCGGTCTCCCGCCGCCGGCTCCCGCGGACCGGCCGCGGGCGTTCCTCGCGCACCCGCAGCAGCGCGCACACGCCCGCCGCCAGCACGAAGGTGCCGGCGTCCAGCAGCGCCACGCCCGGCCCGCCGTACGCCGTGTACAGCGCGGCGCCGGTCGGCGGGGCGACCAGTTTCATGCCCTCGCGCGCGGCCGTCCGCAGCCCGTTGAAGTCACCGAGGAGGGCCGGGTCGACGGCGGCGGCCACCAGGGCGGAGCCGGCCGCATCCGCCACGACGCCGGCCGCGCCGTAGAGGACCAGGACGGTGAACAGGAGCGGGACCGAGCCCGGTGAGCCGACCGCGCACAGGGGCAGCAGGAGGACGGCGAGGGCGAGGTTCAGGCGGACGAGCAGGGGTTTGCGGCGGACGCGGTCGGCGAGGGTGCCGAGGGCGGGGCCGAGCACGGTGGGGGTCCACAGCGCGGCGGTGCACAGCGCGGCGAGGCCGTCGGAACCGGTGAGGTCCTTGACCCAGACGCCCGACACCAGCCAGAGCGCGGAACTGCCGAAGCCGGACACCACGACACCGGTGAGACAGAGGGCGGCCTCGCGGTCACGGAGCAGCCGGGTCACGGTCCATGAGGTGGTCATGTCCGGTCATCGTGGCCCTGAGGCGGGGCCGTCGGGATCGGGAGGATGCCTTAGACGGAGGACGGCACAACCGGGCGCGGACCGGCCGGCGTAGGGCGATGAGTTTCCGGACGCCGTGAGGTCTGCCTCCCCGACGGAGATCTCTGGAACGGACGGGAAGGCGGCCGCGATGACCGGCAGCACCATGATCGACCTCGGCCCGCAGGCGCGGATCGTGGCGGCGCTCGCGCAGCGGGTGACGGACGAACAGCTCACGGCGGCCACTCCGTGTCCCGACTACGCGGTCCGCCACCTGCTGGGCCATGTGGCCGGGCTCTCGGTGGCCTTCCGGGACGCGGCCCGCAAGGACCTCGGCACCACCACCGACGGCAGCCCCGGCGCCGCCCTGCCGGACCTGGACCCGGCGTGGCGGCGGGAACTGCCCGCGGCGCTCGACGCCCTGGCCGAGGCCTGGCGGGACCCGTCCGCGTGGGGCGGGAGCACCCGGGCGGGCGGGATCGACCTGCCGGGCGAGGTGGCCGCGGCGGTCGTCGCCGACGAACTGGTCGTGCACGGCTGGGACCTGGCCCGCGCCACCGGCCAGGAGTACACCCCGGACCCGGAGGCGCTGCGGGCGGCGCACGGCTTCCTGCGGGCCGCCGCGCAGGCCGACCGGGGCCCCTTCGGTCCGCTGGTGCCGGTGCCGGAGAGCGCGCCGCTGCTGGAGCGGACGCTCGGGCTGAGCGGCCGCGACCCCGGCTGGAAGCCCTGACGGGACCGGGCCCGCAGCCCTGGACGCGGGCTCGGCGCCGCCGGGGGAACGCCCGTGTCCGGGCCGGGCGGTGGGCGCCCGGCCCCGGCGGTGTGACGCGCGAGGGGGAGACCGGGCGTCCGTGCACCGGTGGCGCGGCTCCCGGGGTCGTCGGTGCCGGAGGCATTGACGGAACCCGGCCGTCCTCCTACCGTCGTCCGCGGCGTCTTTCATATCTCATATATGAGACGCGCCGCGCGAGACCAGGTGCGCCGGACCGCCTCACCGGGCCGGCAGGTGACGTCGGGAGTCCCGCATGACCTCCGTACCTCCGCCGGTCCCGGCGCCTCCGCCGAGCCCGCCGATCCCGCCGATCCCGCCGATCCCGTCCCGGACGGAGTACGTGCTGGACGCGATCAGGCACGACATCCTGACCGGCCGGCTGACGCCCGGCCGGGCCCTGGTGGAGACCGAACTGGCGGCCCGGTTCGGGGTGTCCAAGACCCCCGTGCGGGAGGCCCTCAAGACCCTCGCCGGGACAGGGCTGGTCCTGATGAGCCCGTACAAGGGCGTCACCGTGCGCACGGTGGACGCCGGCATGGCGCACGAGGTCTACGACGTACGGCTCCTGCTGGAACCCGAGGCGCTGCGCCGGGCCGTCCGGGCCGGCGCCCCTCTGGACGCAGCCCGCGAGGCCCTCGCCCGCGCCGACGAGGCCGCCGACCCGGCCGAACGCTCCCTCGCCAACCGGGACTTCCACCGCGCCCTCTACCTCCCGTGCGGCAACCCGCTGCTCGCCCGGATGCTCGACGAGGTCCGCGACCAGGCCGCCCTCGTCGCCGCCGTCGCCTGGGCCGCCTCGCCGTCCTGGGCACGGGAGGCGGACGAGCACCGCGCGATCCTGCGGCTGGCCCTGGCGGGCGACGCCGACGGCGCCGCCGGTGCCCTGCACGCCCACATCGCCTCCTTCGTCGAGCGCGCGTACCCCGAGGTCCGGACGGCGGAAGGACGACAGGCGTGAACGGCACGACGTCCGAGACCCGGCGGGCGGCCCTGGCCGGCGTGGTGGCCATCCCGGTGACCCCCTTCGCCGCGGACGGCAGCGTCGACCGGGCGGCGCACCGGGTCCTGCTGCGCCGCCTCCTCGACGCCGGCATCCGCACCCTCACCCCCAACGGCAACACCGGCGAGTTCTACGCCCTCACCCCCGAGGAACGGCGGCTCGTCACCGAGCTGACCGTGCAGGAGGCCGGGGAGCGGGCCGTGGTCCTCGCCGGGGTCGGCCACGACGTGCCGACCGCGATCGCCTCCGCCCGGCACGCGCGCGCGTGCGGCGCGGCCATGGTGATGGTCCATCAGCCCGTGCATCCCTACGTCTCGCACGGCGGCTGGTTCGACTACCACCGTGCCGTCGCCGAGTCGGTGCCCGACCTGGGCGTCGTGCCCTACGTCCGCGACGCCGGCCTCCTCGGGGGCCGGCTCGCCGAACTCGCCGACGCCTGCCCGAACGTGATCGGCGTCAAGTACGCGGTCCCGGACGCCGCCAGGTTCGCCGCGTTCGCGCGGGACGCCGGGCTCGGCCGCTTCGTCTGGGTCGCCGGGCTCGCCGAGCCCTACGCGCCGTCCTACTTCTCGGCCGGCGCCACCGGATTCACCTCCGGCCTGGTGAACGTCGCCCCGGCCCTCTCGCTGGACATGATCGAGGCGCTCAGGTCCGGCGACTTCCCGGCCGCGATGAGGGTCTGGGAGCAGGTCCGCCGCTTCGAGGAGCTGCGCGCGGCCGACGGCTCCGCCGACAACGTCACCGTCGTCAAGGAGGCCCTGGCCTCCCTCGGCCTGTGCCGCCGCGACGTCCGCCCGCCCAGCAGGCAACTGCCCGCGGAGCGGCGCGCCGAGGTCGCCGGGATCGTCCGCGGGTGGTCCCGGTGAACGCGCCCCGCAAGCGGCCCGAGGACCTCCGCAGCCACCAGTGGTACGGCACCGAGGGCCTGCGCTCCTTCAGCCACCGCGCCCGCACCCGCCAGCTCGGCTACCTCCCCGAGGAACATCTCGGCAAGCCGGTCGTCGCGATCCTCAACACCTGGTCGGACATCAATCCCTGTCATGCGCACCTGCGTGACCGGGCGCAGGCCGTCAAGCGGGGTGTCTGGCAGGCCGGCGGCTTCCCGCTGGAGTTCCCGGTCGCCACCCTCTCCGAGACCTTCCAGAAGCCGACGCCCATGCTCTACCGCAATCTCCTCGCCATGGAGACCGAGGAGCTGCTGCGGTCCTATCCGGTGGACGGGGCCGTGCTCATGGGCGGCTGCGACAAGTCGACCCCCGCCCTCCTCATGGGCGCCGCCTCCGTCGACCTGCCGGCGGTCTTCGTGCCCGCGGGACCGATGCTCCCCGGACACTGGCGGGGCGAGACCCTCGGCTCCGGCACCGACATGTGGAAGTACTGGGACGACCGGCGCGCGGGGCTCATCGGCGACTGCGAGATGGCGGAACTGGAGAGCGGGCTGGCCCGTTCGCCCGGACACTGCATGACCATGGGCACGGCCTCGACGCTGACCGCCGCCGCCGAGGCGCTCGGCGTGACGGTGCCGGGCGCGTCCAGCATCCCGGCGGTGGACTCGGGGCACGACCGGATGGCGGCGGGGGCCGGGATGCGGATCGTCGAACTCGTCCACCGGGACCGGCGGCTCTCCGCCATCCTCACCGCCGACGCCTTCCAGGACGCGGTGACGACCGTGCTCGGCCTCGGCGGCTCCACCAACGCCGTCATCCACCTCATCGCCATGGCCGGCCGGGCGGGCGTGCGGCTCACCCTGGACGACTTCGACCGCACCGCCCGCACCGTGCCCGTGCTCGCCGACGTCCGGCCGGGCGGCCGGCGGTACCTCATGGAGGACTTCCACTTCGCGGGCGGTCTGCCGGGTTTCCTCTCCCGCATCCCCGACCTGCTCCACCTCGACCGGCCCACGGTGTGCCACGACACCTACCGCGAGCAGCTGGCCGGTGCCCGGGTGCACGACGACGACGTCATCAGGACGCGCGACAACCCGGTGGCCGCCGAGGGCGGGGTCGCGGTGCTGCGCGGCAACCTCTGCCCGGACGGCGCCGTCATCAAGCACATCGCCGCCGAACCGCGGCTGCTGCGGCACACCGGTCCCGCCGTCGTCTTCGACGACTACCGGACCATGCAGCGCACCATCGACGACCCGGCGCTCGGCATCACCGCCGACAGCGTGCTGGTGCTGCGCAACGCGGGGCCGAGGGGCGGCCCCGGCATGCCCGAGTACGGGATGCTGCCGATCCCCGGCCGCCTGCTGGAGCAGGGCGTGCGCGACATGGTGCGGATCTCCGACGCCCGGATGAGCGGCACGAGTTACGGCGCCTGCGTCCTGCACGTCGCGCCCGAGTCGTACGTCGGCGGCCCGCTCGCCCTGGTCCGCACCGGGGACCTGGTCACCCTGGACGTCGCGGCCCGCAGCCTGCGGGTCGAGGTGGACGACGCGGAACTGGCGCGGCGCCGGGCCGCGTGGACGCCTCCGCCCGCGCGCCACCGGCGCGGCTACGGCGCTCTCTACGACGAGCAGGTCACGCAGGCCGACACCGGCTGCGACTTCGCGTTCCTGGCCCGGCCGGGCGAGATCCCGGACCCGTACGCGGGCTGACCGCGACCGCGTGCCCGCGCGGACGGGGCCGCCGGGCCGGATCCGGAACCGTTCCCTCCAAGGCGCTTGACCCGTTTTTTGCCCGTGGATGAGGTATCGATCGGGCAACGGGACTCGCGCCCGCCAGGGTGACGCGCGTAGAACTCCTGTCATGCATAAGTCACTTCGGATCGCGGCGCTCACCGCCGCCTGCACGGTCGCCGCCGGTGCCCTCTACGGCGCCGGTGCCGCCACCGCCGGCCAGTCGACGGCGAACTCCACCCGTGAGCCGTACAACATCGGGCTCCTGGTGAAGGACATCGACACCTACTACGGCACCGCCGCGGACGCCGACGGTGTCTACCAGGCGTCGCCGACCAGCCAGTACGCCAAGGACCTGGCGCGCCTGGACAAGGACGCCGAGCGGTACGTCGACCGGGCCGCGCGCAAGGCCCACCGCAAGGGCGAGAAGCCCGCGGTCGTCTTCGACATCGACGACACGCTGCTGCTCAGCCTCGACTACGAGAAGCGCTACAACTACACCTACAACTCGGCCACCTGGGCGGCCTACGTCAACAGGGCCGACCGCCCCGGCGTCTTCGGCAGCGCCGAACTGGTCCGCTACGCCCAGCAGAAGGGCGTCGAGGTCTTCTACAACTCCGGCCTCAACGAGGCGCAGCGCACCGCCGCCGTCGAGAACCTGAAGAAGATCGGCGCCGACGTGAACCTCGACGCCGGGCACATGTTCCTGAAGGACGCGGCCAACCCGCCGTCGTACCTCAGCGGTTGCGCCACGCCGGGCAGCTGGACCTGCACGACCGTGCAGTACAAGTCCGGCACCCGCAGGCACATCGAGAAGGACCTCGGGTACGACATCATCGCCAACTTCGGCGACCAGTACTCGGACCTGGACGGCGGCCACGCGGACCGCACGTACAAGCTCCCGAACCCGACGTACTTCGTGTCGTAGCCGGCGACGACGGGCCGGGGCACCGCCCCCGGCCCGTCCCGCTCTCCTCGTCGCGCGATTCCGTACCGCCGGGCGATTCCGTAACACGGAGAAAACCTGAAACCGGTTGAACGCGGGAACAATCCAGCCAGCATCCGCACACGATCGCTCAGGCAACGAGGAGTACGACCATGTCCGAGTCGCAGAAGGTGGACGAGCGGCAGGGTGCCGCGCCACCTGCCGGGAACACCGTGGACCGGTTCTTCAAGATCTCCGCACGGGGGTCCACCTTCGGCCGGGAGATACGCGGCGGCTTCGCCACGTTCTTCACCATGGCCTACATCCTGGTGCTGAACCCCATCATCCTCGGCAGCGCCGAGGACAAGTTCGGGCACACCCTCGACACCGGCCAACTCGTCACCGCCACCGCGCTGGTGGCCTGCGTGATGACGGTCATCATGGGGGTCGGCGGCAACCTGCCGCTGGCCATCGCCGCCGGGCTCGGCCTCAACGCCGTCGTGGCCTTCCAGCTGGCGCCGCTGATGAGCTGGTCCGACGCGATGGGCCTGGTCGTCCTCGAAGGCATCCTGATCTGCGTGCTGGTGGTGACCGGACTGCGGGAAGCGATCATGAACGCCATCCCGCAGCCGATGAAGCAGGCGATCGGGGTCGGCATCGGCCTGTTCATCGCCTTCATCGGCTTCGTCGACGCCGGGTTCGTCAGCCGGATCCCGGACGCCGCGAACACCACCGTTCCGGTGCAGCTGGGCGCCGTGGGCCGGCTGACCGGCTGGCCCGTACTGGTCTTCTGTCTTGGCGTGCTCCTGACCATCGCGCTGATCGCCCGCAAGGTGAAGGGCGCCATCCTGATCAGCATCGTCACCATGACCGTCGTGGCGATCGTCATCGACTCGGTCGCCGACATCAAGAGCTGGGGCCTGACCACGCCGAAGGTCCCCGACAAGATCGTCGCCACCCCGGACTTCGGACTCCTCGGCCACTTCAGCCTGTTCGGCGGCTTCGCCGAGGCCGGTGTCCTCACCGCCGTCCTGCTGGTCTTCACGCTGATCCTGTCCGACTTCTTCGACGCCATGGGCACGATCGTCGGCATCAGCGCGGAGGCCGGGCTGCTGGACGAGAAGGGGCAGGTGCCCGGCATCGGGCGGGTGCTGTTCATCGACGGCGCCGCGGCGGTGGCCGGCGGTGTGGGCTCGGCCTCCTCCAACACGGCGTACATCGAGTCGGCGGCGGGCGTGGGCGAGGGGGCGCGCACCGGCTTCGCCAACCTGATCACCGGCGGGCTGTTCGGACTCGCGCTCTTCCTGACCCCGCTGCTGACGATCGTGCCGCTCCAGGCGGCGGCGCCGGCGCTGATCGCCGTCGGCTTCCTGATGATGACCCACGTCAAGCACATCGACTGGGACAGGTACGAGATCGCCGTTCCGGCGTTCCTGACGATCGCCGCGATGCCGTTCACCTACTCGATCACCGACGGCATCGGGGCCGGATTCCTGGCGTACGTGGTGATCAAGGCGGTGCTGGGCAAGGCCAGGGAGGTCAACTGGCTGCTGTGGGCGGTCTCCGCGCTGTTCCTGGTGTACTTCGCGATCGATCCGGTGGAGCAGGTCCTGGGCGTGAAGTAGGGCGCCCCGCACGGGGCGCCGGGGGAGGAGCCGCGATCGGCCACGGCACGGGCCGTGGCCGATCGCGCGGAGAACCCCTCAGTTCTTCAGCGCCGCCTGCATCATCGCCTTGGCCACCGGCGCGGCCAGGCCGTTGCCGCTGACCTCCGACCGCGCGGCGTCCGACTGCTCGACCATCACCGCCACGGCGACCTCCTTGCCGGTGCTGTCGGACTTGCCGTACGAGGTGAACCAGGCGTACGGCGTCTTGCTGTTGTTCTCGCCGTGCTGGGCCGTGCCGGTCTTGCCGCCCACGGTGACGCCGTCGATGCGCGCGTTCGTGCCCGTGCCCTGCTCGATGACCGTCTGCATCGCGGACTGGAGCTGCTCGGCCGTCGTGGAGCTGACGATCTCCTTGCTGTCCGTGGTGTCGTCGTAGTTCTGGAGCACGTCGCCGCCGCTGTCGGTGACCTGGGACACCATGTGCGGCGAGACCAGCTTGCCGCCGTTGGCGATGGCGGCCGACACCATGGCCATCTGGAGCGGGGTCGCCGTGACGTCGAACTGGCCGATGCCGGACAGCGCGGTCTGCGCCTTGTCCATGTCCTTGGGGTAGGAGCTGGCAAAGGCCCGAACCGGCACGTCCTGCTGCTCGTCGTCGAAGCCGAACTTCTCGGCCATCGCCCGCACCTTGTCCTGGCCCAGGTCGACGGCCATCTTGCCGAAGACGTTGTTGCAGGAGTACTGGAGGGCGACCCGGATCGGGGCGTTCTCGCAGGGCGCGGAAGTGCTCTCGTTCCTCAGCGGGGTCGTGGTGCCCGGCAGGGTGTACGGGATGGGGCTGTCCGTCTTCACGTCCACGTTCCCGTAGAGCCCGTCCTCCAGTGCGGCCGCCGCGACCACCAGCTTGAACGTGGAACCCGGCGGCAGCGGCTGGCGCAGCGCCCGGTTGGTGAGCGGCTTGTCCTGGTCGCCGAGCAGCGACTTCCAGGCCGAGCCGGCGGTGTTCGCGTCGGTCAGCGAGTCCGGGCTGTACGACGGGGTGGAGACGACCGCCAGGATCCTGCCGGTCTTCGGGTCGATCGCGACCGCCCCGCCCTTCTTGTCGCCGAGCGTGCGGTAGCCGGCCTTCTGGACGTCCGGATCGATGGTGGTGATCACGTTGCCCGGGGCCGCGCGCTCCCCGGTGACGGTGTCCATGACCGACTTGAGCCGGTTGTCGGTGCCGTTGAGCAGATCCTGGTAGATGCCCTCCAACTGGGTCGGGGCGAACGCCTGCGAGGCGTAGCCCGTCACCGCCGCGTACAGCTTGCCGGCGGTGTAGGTGCGCTTGTACGCGAGGTCGCTGCCCGAAGTCCGTGCCGAGCCGGTGATCGAACTGCCGGCCACGACGATGTTGCCGAGCGGCTGCGAGTACGTCTGGATCGCGTTCCGCCGGTTTTTCGTGTCTTCCGCGAGGGCCTTGCCGTCGTAGAACTGCAGCCATGTCGCCCTGCCCAGCAGGGCGAGCACCAGCAGCAGCACGAAGACGGACGCCCGCCTGATCGTCTTGTTCATTCCGTTCGGACAGACGAGCGAAGACGGGTGGTCCGTTCCCGTGCGGGCGGAATTCTCATCGCCCGTTCATGCGGACACGGCCTAGAGGCGGCGGGTGGCCAGGGTCAGACGGTCCCGGGCGTCGAACAGCGCGTCCTTGATCATCTGCTCGTGGGCGGGCGTGAGGCGGGCCACCGGGACCGAGCAGCTGATCGCGTCGCGGGCCGGGGTGCGGTAGGGGATCGCCACCCCGAAGCAGCGCAGGCCGAGCGTGTTCTCCTCGCGGTCGATCGCGAAGCCCTGGTCGCGGATCTGGTGGAGCTCCTCGATGAGCTTCTCGCGGTCCGTGAGGGTGTGCTCGGTGAGCGCCGGGAGGGTCTCCGGGAGCAGCTTGCGCACCTGCTCGTCGGTGTGCGTGGCCAGCAGCGCCTTGCCGAGGGAGGTGGAGTGCGCGGGGAGCCTGCGGCCGACCCGGGTGAAGGGGCGCAGGTAGTGCTGGGACTGGCGGGTGGCCAGGTAGACCACGTTCGTGCCGTCAAGGCGCGCCAGGTGGATGGTCTCCGTGGTGTCGTCGGAGAGCCGGTCCAGGGTCGGACGGGCCGCCGCGACCACCTCGTCGCCGTCGATGTACGAGGTGCCGACCAGCAGCGCCCGGACCCCGATGCCGTACCGGGTGCCGGTCGCGTCGGTCTCCACCCAGCCGAGCTCCACGAGCGTGCGCAGCAGCATGTAGAGGCTGGACTTGGGGTAGCCCACCGCCTCCTGGACCGCCGCGAGGGAGTGCATACCGGGCCGGCCGGCGAAGTACTCGAGCAACTCCACCGTCCGCACCGCGGACTTGACCTGTGCCCCGCCGCCTGTCTCGCCTGCCGACATCGCCCTTGACCCCTTCGTTGGACGAGAAACCGAGGTTATAGTCTCCAACAGCCCATTCATCATCAGAGACAGCGTTCAGTATATCGAACATCCCTGGTGAGTGACCCGGCTCTGCGGCAGAACGCAACTCATGGAGGGACCCGCGGTGGCAGCAGCACCAGTCTGGAGTGTCGACCCGCGTACCGGGAAGCAGCGTGAACAGGTTGCGGTGGAAGCCACAGCCGAGGAGGTGGACACCACCGTCACCGCGGCGCACGCCGTCCGCGCCGCCCTCGCCGACCGCACGGTCCGCGCCGCCTTCCTGCGGTCCGCCGCCGACGGACTCGACGCGGCCAGGGACCACCTCGTGGAGGCCGCCGACGCCGAGACCGCGCTCGGCCCGGTCCGGCTCACCGGCGAACTCGCCCGCACCACCTACCAGCTGCGGGCCTTCGCCGGCATCGTCGACGAGGGCGCCTTCCTCGACGTCATCATCAACCACCCGGACGCCACCGCCACGCCGCCCGTGCCCGACCTGCGCCGCTACAAGGTCCCGCTGGGCGTCGTCGCCGTCTACTCCGCCTCCAACTTCCCCTTCGCCTTCTCGGTCGCCGGCGGCGACACCGCGAGCGCGCTGGCCGCGGGCAACCCGGTCGTCGTCAAGGCCCACCCCGACCACCCGGGCCTGTCCGAGCTGGTCGCGTCGGTGCTGCGCCGGGCCGCGGCCCGGCACGGCATCCCCGCGGGCGTGATCGGTCTCGTGCACGGCTTCGAGGCCGGCCTCGAACTGATCCGGCACCCCCTGGTCGCCGCGGCCGGCTTCACGGGCTCGGTACGGGGCGGCCGTGCGCTGTTCGACGCCGCCGCCGCGCGCCCGGTCCCGATCCCCTTCCACGGCGAGCTGGGATCCCTCAACCCGGTCCTGGTCACCGAGGCCGCGGCCGCCGAGCGCGGCGGGGAGATCGGCACCGGGCTCGCCGGGTCGATGACGATGGGCGTCGGCCAGTTCTGCGTGAAGCCCGGCCTGGTCCTGGTGCCGGCCGACGCCGCCGGCGACGGGCTGCTCAAGTCCCTCACGGACGCCGTCAGCGACACCGACGCGGGTGTGCTGCTCGACCACCGGATGCGGGACAACTTCGTCGCCGGGGTCGCGGAGCGGGGCCAACTCCCCGGCGTGGAGAGCCCGGTGACCCCGGGCGCGGGCGGCGAGCACACCGTCAGCGCGGGATTCCTCACGGTGCCGGCCGGCCGGCTGGCCGAGGAGGGGGCGTACGACCTGCTCCTCGAGGAGTGCTTCGGGCCGGTGACCGTCGTGGTCAGGTACGCGGACCGGGACGAGGCGACGGCGGTGCTGTCGCGGCTGCCGGGCAACCTCACCGCGACCGTGCACGTCTCCGCCGAGGAGGCCGCGGGGCAGGGGCTCGGGGCGGAGATCCTCGCGGAGCTCACGCCGCTGGCCGGCCGGGTGCTGGTGAACGGCTGGCCGACCGGGGTCGCCGTGGCGCCGGCCCAGCACCACGGCGGGCCCTACCCGGCCACCACCTCCACGTCGACCTCGGTGGGCGGTACGGCCATCGAGCGGTGGCTGCGGCCGGTGGCGTACCAGGGGGTGCCGGAGGCGATGCTGCCGGCGGAACTGCGGGACGAGAACCCGCTGGGGCTGCCGCGGCGCTACGACGGGGTGCTGGAGCGGTAGCGCGCCGCGGGGACACGGGTGCGTCGCCGGGTGCCGGTTCGCCGTGGTCGCCCGCGCCCACGCGGCGAGCCGCGTATCGGCACGGTCCCGCGCCCCCGGGGGAACGGTCCCCTGCGAGACTGTGGCCATGGACTTCGAACTCCCCGAACTGCCCTTTCCGCTCCGTACCTACGGGCCCGACGGGCACTGGTTCCACGAGGACGGTGTGCTCACGGGGTGGGCCGGGGCCCGGCAGGACCGGTTCGTGCCGCCCACCGGTGAGGCCCAGGACCCCGCCTCGGACGCGCCCCGGCTGCTCGGGGCGCCCGAGGGGGACTTCCAGCTGATCGCCCGGGTCACCGTCGGCTTCGGCGCCGCCTTCGACGCCGGTGTGCTGTACGTCCACGTCGGCGACCGGGCCTGGGCCAAGCTCTGCCTGGAGAACTCCCCGGACGTCCCCACCGTCTGCACGGTGGTCACCCGCGGCCACTCCGACGACTCCAACGCCTTCACGGTGGAGGGGAGTTCGGTCTGGCTGCGGATCAGCAGGACCGGCCGGGCGCTCGCCTTCCACGCCTCCCGCGACGGCAGGAAGTGGGTCTTCGTCCGGCTGTTCACGCTGGGCGGCGAGAAGGAGACCGGGGACGCGCTGGTCGGTTTCATGACCCAGTCGCCGATAGGGGAGGGGTGCGTGGTGACCTACGACCACATCGAGTTCAGGACCGACTGGCCGGCCGACCTCCGCGACGGAAGCTGAACGGCGGCGGAACCGGCGGCGGCGCGGCCGCGTCCTGTGATGCATGATCAGTGACCGTCTCAAGGGGCTGCGGGTGATCCGCACGGCCCTGCCCGCCGAGGCCGCGAAGATCGCCGCGCTGCACCACCGGGCCCGGTCCACGTACTACCCGGACGGCCTCCCGGAGGACGGCGTGGACTGGACGGCGGCCTGGCTCGGCGCCGTCGAGCGGCCCGACGGGCAGGTGCTGTGCGTGGTGGAGGCCGGCGAGATCACCGCGGTCGCCTCCTTCCGCACGCCCCAGGGCGCGCCCGCGGGGACGGTCAAGCTGTTCCAGTTCCATGTCGACCCCGCCCACTGGCGGACCGGGATCGGCACCGCCCTGCACACCGCCTGCCTGGAGCAGTGGCGGGCCGACGGCCGGCGGACGGCCGTCCTGGACGTGCACGTCGACAACCGGCGGGCCCAGGCCTTCTACGCCCGCCAGGGCTGGGTGCCGGACCCGGAACGGCCGCCCGCCGAGGGCGACCACCACCTCTGCCTGCGGTACGCGGTGCGCGGGGAATGAAGCGGGCCGCGCGGGGGTTCGGGTGTCGAGAGAACTCTTGACTACCTGGAGAGCGGACAACATGCGCGTCGAGATCTGGTCCGATATCGCTTGCCCTTGGTGCTATGTCGGAAAAGCGCGGTTCGAGAAGGCGCTCGCCGCCTTCCCGCACCGCGACGAGGTCGAGGTCGTGCACCGCTCCTTCGAGCTGGACCCCGGTCGCGCCAAGGACGACGTCCAGCCGGTGCTCGCCATGCTCACCAAGAAGTACGGCATGAGCGAGGCGCAGGCCGAGGCGGGCGAGGACAACCTGGGTGCCCAGGCCGCCGCCGAGGGCCTCGACTACCGCACCCGCGGCCGGGACCACGGCAACACCTTCGACATGCACCGGCTGCTGCACTTCGCCAAGGAGCAGGGCCGCCAGGACGAGCTGATCCAGCTCCTGTACCGGGCGAACTTCGCCGAGGAGCGGTCGCTGTTCACCGAGGGCGCCGAGCGGCTGGTCGGGCTGGCCGCGGAGGCCGGACTGGACGCGGAGGCCGCGCGCGAGGTGCTCGCCGACCCGGCCCGCTACGCCGACGACGTCCGCGCCGACGAGCGCGAGGCGGCCGAGCTCGGCGCCAACGGGGTGCCGTTCTTCGTCCTCGACCGGAAGTACGGGGTCTCCGGCGCCCAGCCCGCCGAGGTGTTCACCCAGGCGCTCGGCCAGGCCTGGGGGGCGCGGTCCCCGCTGAAGCTCATCGACGAGGGCGGCGCCGAGGCCTGCGGGCCGGACGGGTGCGCGGTCCCGCAGCACTGAGAAACCGCAGGTCACAGACGTCGTATAAGCGATGCTTCGCGGTGCTGCGCAAAAATCCGCAATGGACGGGGGGTCCCGTGGCCCGCAGAGTGGAGCCATGGAGACCACGGAGACGTTCGAGAGCCTCGTCCGCGCCGAGTTCACCCCGAAGAGCACCTACCTGAACACCGCGAGCAACGGCCTGCTGCCGGCCCGCACGGTGGCCGCCCTGCACGAGGCGGCCCTGCTGCGGGCCGAGGGCCGGCCGCTGACCTCGCTGTACGAGGACGTGGAGGCGAGCCGGGCCGCCTACGCGCGGCTCGCCGGCGTCCCCGCCTCCCGGGTCGCGGTGGGCGCGTCCGTGGCCGCGCACTCCGGCGTGATCGCCGCCTCGCTGCCGGCCGGCGCCGAAGTCCTCACCGCCGAGGACGACTTCACCTCCGTGCTGAACCCGTTCCACGTCCGCGGCGACCTCAAGGTGCGCTCCGTGCCGCTGGAGCGGATCGCCGAGTCGGTCCGCCCCGGCACCGCGCTGGTCGCGGTCAGCGCCGCCCAGTCCGCCGACGGCCGCGTCGCCGACCTGCCGGCCCTGCGCGCGGCCGCCCGCGACCACGGGGCGCGCACCTACGTCGACTTCTCCCAGTCCGCCGGCTGGCTCCCGATGGACGCCGACGCCCACGACTTCTCGGCCTCGGTCTCCTTCAAGTGGCTGCTCGGCCCGCACGGCACGGCCTTCCTCGTGGTCCCCGAGGACTTCGGGGGGCTCACCCCGCTGCTGGCAGGCTGGGTCGCGGGCGAGCGGCCGTGGGACAGCTGCTACGGCCCGGTGTCCGAACTGGCGCACTCCGCACGGCGGTTCGACCTCACCCACGCCCTGTTCACCTTCGCGGGACTGCGCCGCTCCCTCGATCTCGTCGAGGAACTCGGGGTCGACGCCGTGCACGCCCACGACGTGGCCCTCGCCGACCGGTTCCGGGCCGGACTCGACGCGCTCGGCCACCGGCCGCTGCCCGCGCCCGGTTCGGCGATCGTCTCGGTGCCCGGACTCGGCGGCCGCCAGCCCGCGTTGAGCCACGCCGGCATCGAGGTCTCCGACCGGGCGGGCAACCTGCGGGCCGCCTTCCACCTGTACAACACGGCCGCGGACGTGGACCGGCTGCTGGACGTGCTCGGCGGCTGACGGACATGCGGACGGCCGGGCCGGGACCCCGTCCCACGGGAGGTCCCGGCCCGGCCGGTCAAGGGGAGTTCACCGCACGGGCGTGAAGTCCCGTGCCCCAATGAACTCCGGTCGGGGGACGGGGGCCGAGAAGGGCTCGACCGCCTTGTTCTCCACGCTGTTGAAGACGATGAAGACGTTGCTGCGCGGGAACGGCGTGATGTTGTCGCCGGAGCCGTGCATGCAGTTGCAGT
The DNA here is from genome assembly GCF_044757385.1 of Streptomyces sp. NPDC091282. Classification (NCBI taxonomy): domain Bacteria; kingdom Bacillati; phylum Actinomycetota; class Actinomycetes; order Kitasatosporales; family Streptomycetaceae; genus Streptomyces; species Streptomyces sp. NPDC091282. The sequence continues at coordinate 89,773 of NZ_JBIVUX010000001.1, read as the reverse complement.
CGAACCAGGTCGCCGAACCGGCGCGGCCCGTGAACAGCTTGATGCCGTACTCGCCGGCCATCGCGGTCAGCGCCTCGTCCGAGGGCGTGCCCGCGTCCTGCATCTGCAGCGACTTCTTGTAGTTGTCCTCCGGCGTGGCGCCGGCGCAGCCGAGGAACGTCCGGTGCGAGCCCGGCATGATCATGAGGCCGCCGTTGGTGTCGTGGTTCTCGGTCAGCGCGATCGAGACCGACACCGTGCGCATGTTCGGCAGCCCGTCCTCGGCGTGCCAGGTCTCGAAGTCCGAGTGCCAGTAGAAGCCGCTGGCCCCGAACCCGGGCTTGACGTTGATCCGCGACTGGTGGACGTAGACGTCCGAGCCGAGGATCTGCCGGGCCCGGCCGACCACCCGCTGGTCGCGCACCAGGTTCGCGAACACCTCGCTGATCTTGTGCACCTCGAAGACCGAGCGGATCTCCTTGGACTTCGGCTCGATGACGGAGCGCTCGTCGGCCCGGACCGCCGGATCGGCTACCAGCCGCTCCAGCTCGTCCCGGTAGACGGCGACCTCGTCGTCCGCGAGCAGCTGGTCGATGGCGAGGAAGCCGTCCCGCTCGAACTCCTCCAGCCGGTCCGTGGGGATCGGCCCGGCCGCACCGGGCGCCGACCAGACGACCGGGTCCTTGCGGGGCAGGGAGACCTCGACCGGGCCGCGGCTCGGGTACAGGTCGGTGATCGTGGTCATGGTCAGCCCTCCTCGGTCAGCAGCGGATAGACGCCGTTCTCGTCGTGGTCCTCCCGGCCGGTGACCGGCGGGTTGAACACGCAGATGCAGCGGAAGTCCTCCTTGACGCGCAGCGTGTGCCGCTCGTGTCCGTCGAGGAGGTACATGGTGCCGGGCGTGATCGTGTACGACGTCCCGGTCTCGCGGTCGGTCAGCTCGGCCTCGCCCTCGACGCAGACCACGGCCTCGATGTGGTTGGCGTACCACATGTCCGTCTCCGTGCCCGCGTACAGGATCGTCTCGTGCACCGAGAATCCGACCCGCTCCTTGGCGAGGACGATGCGTTTGCTCTCCCAGGTCCCGGACGCGGCCTTGACGTGGCGGTCGGTACCTTCGATCTCCTTGAAAGAACGGACGATCACGGTGGTGTACAGCCTCCTTGGCTAGATCCTGGTCAGACGGTTTCCCGGACGGCCCGGGCGAGGATGCTCAGGCCCTCGTCCAGTTCGTCCGGAGTGATGGTCAGGGCGGGCAGCAGCTTGACGACCTCGCTCTCCGGCCCCGACGTCTCTATGAGCAGCCCCAGTTCGAAGGCGCGGCGGGCGATCCGCCCGGCCCGTGCCTTCTCGTGGAACTCCACGCCCCACACCAGACCGCGGCCCCGGTACTCGCGCACGTCGGCGAGGTTCTCCTCGACGATCGCGATGAGTCCCTGCTCGACCTGCTCGCCCTTGGCGCGGGTCTGCTTCTCCATCGCCGGGCCGTCGGTCCAGTAGCTCTCCAGCGCGGCGGTCGCGGTGACGAAGGCCGGGTTGTTGCCGCGGAAGGTGCCGTTGTGCTCGCCGGGCTCCCACACGTCCAGCTCGGGCCGGAACAGGCACAGCGACATCGGCAGCCCGTAGCCGCTGATGGACTTGGACACCGTCACGATGTCGGGGACGATCCCGGACTCCTCGAAGGAGAAGAACGCGCCGGTCCGTCCGCAGCCCATCTGGATGTCGTCGACGATCAGCAGCATGTCCTGCCGCTCGCACAGCTCCTTGAGGGCGCGCAGCCACTCGGGCCGGGCGACGTTGATGCCGCCCTCGCCCTGCACGGTCTCCACGATCACCGCGGCGGGCTTGTTGAGCCCGGAGCCCTGGTCCTCCAGGAGCCGCTCGAACCAGAGGAAGTCCGGGACCTTGCCCTCGAAGTAGTTGTCGAAGGGCATCGGCGTCCCGTGCACCAGCGGGACCCCGGCGCCGGCCCGCTTGAACGCGTTGCCGGTGACGGCCAGGGATCCGAGGGACATGCCGTGGAAGGCGTTGGTGAACGAGACGATCGCCTCGCGTCCCTTCACCTTCCGCGCCAGCTTCAGCGCGGACTCCACGGCGTTGGTGCCGGTGGGCCCGGGGAACATGACCTTGTACGGCAGGTCGCGCGGGCGCAGCACGAGGTCCTGGAAGGTCTGCAGGAACGACCGTTTGGCGGTGGTCGACATGTCGAGGCCGTGGGCGACCCCGTCGCGTTCCAGATAGTCGAGCAGCGCCCGTTTCAGCACGGGGTTGTTGTGTCCGTAGTTGAGTGATCCGGCGCCGGCGAAGAAGTCCAGGTACTCGTGGCCGTCCTCGTCGTACATCCGGCTGCCCCGGGCCCGGTCGAACACGGTGGGCCAGCTGCGGCAGTAGCTGCGGACCTCGGACTCCAGGGTCTCGAAGACGCTCAGGTCGGGCTGCGTGATGGTCACAGGGAGGCTCCTCAGTGCGATGTGGGGGTCAAGGGGCCGATGCGGTACAGGACTTCGGGGTCGTGCGGACCGTCCGGGAACTCGCCGGCCTCGAACAGCACGGTCCGCTCGACGGTGGCGCCGTGCCGGGCCGCGTACGAGGTGAACAGCCGCTCGGAGGCGGTGTTCCCGGGCGTGATGGTGGTCTCCACCGCGGTGAGCGGCTGTTCCGCGGCCACCCGTGCCGTGAGCCCGTCCAGCAGCCGCGCGGCGACACCGCGCCCGCGCTGTACGGCGTCCACGGCGACCTGCCAGACGAGCAGCGTGTCCGGGCGGTCCGGCCGGGTGTATCCGGTGACGAATCCGACGGGCTCACCGTCCGCTCCGCGCGCCACCGCCGACGTGCCGGCGAAATCCCGGCACCACAGCAGATAGCTGTACGAGGAGTTCAGATCGAGGTTTCCGGATTCCTTTGCGAGACGCCACAGGGCGGCGCCGTCGGTCACCAGCGGGCGCTCGACGATCAGGTCTGCTTGTGGGGCGGTCATGCGGACTGAATTTAGCGAGGCAAATGCAAAAATGCACGGCGGGTGCCGTTGTCGGCTCGACCCGCCGTGCCTGTATGTACCGAAATTTCCCACCACAAACCGGGCAAATGACCCGGTTATGTGGAGTGTGTCACAGGGTTGAAATCTGGAGGAAATCACCCCCGTTTAGCTCCGCAAAAAGCGGGCAGAAGAACTCGGGTAAGCCATCGGTCAAAAGAGAATTCGGAATTACTTTGAATTCTGACGCCGTTAACGCCCTCGATGCGCCGCGTACGGCGGGGCCGGGGCTCCGGGCGCGGGCGGCGCGAACCGCCCGCGACGCGGCGCCGGAATCACCCCGCACCCGTTCCCGGCCGTCAACGCCAGGCGGACTCCACCGCCCGCCGGGCCCCCTCCAGGTCCACCGTCCGCCCCCGCTCCGCCAGCCCCGCGCCGAGCGCCGCCAGACTCGCCTGGACCGCGCCCACCGTCGCGTCCACCCCGTAGTGGTTCACCCGGATCATCTCCGCGGCCAGCGCGCCGCCGCCCGCGGCCAGCGGCAGCGTGCCGTCGCCCGCCAGCGCCCCGGCGACCAGTTCCGAGGCCACCACGCCCGACGGCACCCGCAGCGTCGTGGCGACCGGTGCCGCGTCCGCCTCCTCGTACACGTACGGCTCCAGGCCGCCGCCCAGGGCCACCGCGCCCGCCCGGGTGGCCAGCGCCGCCGTGCGGTGCCGGCGCATCACCGCCTGCGGCCCGTCCGCCTCGATGCGCTCCAGGCACGCCTGGAGGGCCAGCATCTCCAGCTGGGCCGGCGCGTGCGGCAGCGCCGCGCGGCCGCCGTCGAGCCAGCGCTCCTTCCAGTCCAGCAGCGACAGGTACGAGCGGCGCGGAGCGTGCGGGTTCGCCGCCATCCGGGCCCACGCCCGCTCGCTCACCGACACCGCCGAGACGCCGGCGGGCCCGCCCATCGCCTTCTGGGCCCCGATCACGCACAGGTCCACGCCCCAGGCGTCCGGCAGCACCGGCTCGGCCCCGACCGAGGCGACCGCGTCCAGGTAGAACAGCGCGCCGTGCTCGCGCACCACCGCGCCGATCTCCGCGACCGGGTTGGTGTTGCCGGTCGCCGCCTCGGCGTGCACCAGGGACACGAAGTCGATCTCCGGGTGCGCGGCGAACGCCTCCCGCACCTGCGCGGCCGTCACCGCCGTGTGGAACGGCACCGAGAGGTCGATCACCCTCGCGCCGCAGTCCCGCAGCCAGTTGCCGAAGGTCTGCCCGTAGGGGCCGGTGATCACGTTCAGCGCGGTCGTGCCCGGCCCGGCGGCGGACCTGATCGCACCCTCCAGCGGCAGCAGCGCCTCGCCCTGCATGACCAGGACGTCCTGCCGGGTGTCCAGCAGCCGGGCGACGCCGTCCTCGATGGCGGCGAAGTGCGCGGCGCTCAGCGGGGGCAGGTCGAGGAAGGGGTGGGTCACGGCGGTGCTCTCTTCGCTCGCGTAGGGGCAGGTCGGCATGAGCGTAACCGGCACCCTTTTCACCGCCGGGACCGGCGGTGACCGGCTACTTCTCAGGCCGGACGGCCCCGCCGCTATCGGATTGGTTTGAGATACCCAAACATCTCCTTATAATCGGAACCCGCAGAACCGGAATCCAAAGCTCCCTCACAGTCTCGTGGGGGCCCGCAGACCTACGGGAGGTCTCGTGACCACGCTCCTCGGGCGCCGCCGGGCTCGCGCCCTGGCCGCCGCCACCGCCGCGGCCGGGCTGGCCCTCGTGGCCGGCTGCACGTCGAGCGGCAACGGCTCCAGCGCCTCCAGAACGGTGGCGGGCGGTGTCGAACTCGTCAAGGCCGGACAGCTCACCACCTGCACCCACCTGCCGTACCCGCCGTTCCAGTCGGTGATCGACGGCAAGGTGCAGGGCTTCGACGTGTCGATGGTCGACCTGGTCGCCAAGGACCTCGGCGTGAAGCAGAAGGTCCTCGACACCCCGTTCGAGAACTTCAAGACCGGCGCCTTCCTCAACTCCGGCCAGTGCGACCTGGCCGCGGCCGGCATGACCATCACCGCCGAGCGCAAGAAGAACGTCGACTTCTCCACCCCGTACTTCGACGCCACCCAGGCCCTCCTCGTCGCCAAGGGCAGCGGCGTCACCTCGCTCGCCGACGCCAAGGCCAAGAAGACCGAGGTGGGCGCCCAGGCGCAGACCACCGGCGAGGACTACGCCAAGGCGCAGGGCCTGGACCCGGTCTCCTTCGAGTCCTCCGACGCCGTCCTCAACGGACTGCGCACCGGCCAGGTCAAGGCCGTCGTCATCGACTACCCGGTGGTCCAGGGCTGGCTGAAGGACAAGGCCAACGCCGCCGCGTTCCAGGTCGCCGGACAGATCAACACCGGTGAGCAGTACGGCATCACGGTCAAGAAGGGCAACACCAAGCTGCTCGCCGCCGTCGACAAGGCGATCGCCGACGCCAAGGCCGACGGCACCTACAAGAAGCTCTACGAGAAGTGGATCGGCCCGTACGACGCGTCGGCGGCCTCCCCGGCGGCCTCATGACCGCCGCGGACACCGAACTCCAGCCCCGCAGGAAGGGCCTGACCCGGCGCCAGAAGCGCCGGCTGTCGCGCGGCGCGCAGTACGCCGTCTTCGTCGCCGCCGTGGCCGCCTTCGCGGCCGGCGCCGACTGGGGCCGCCTGCAGAACCAGTTCGCGCAGTGGGACATCGCCCGGCAGATGTTCCCGGACGTCATCACGCTCGCCCTGCGGAACACCGTGCTCTACACGGTCTCCGGGTTCGTCTTCGCCCTGGTGCTGGGCCTGGTGATCGCGCTGATGCGGCTGTCGTCCGTCGCCCCCTACCGCTGGGTCGCCGGCGTCTACATCGAGATCTTCCGCGGTCTGCCCGCCCTGCTGATCTTCATCTTCATCGGGGTCGCGGTGCCGCTCGCCTTCCCCGGCACGGAGATCGTCGGCGGCACGTACGGCAAGGCCGCCATCGCCCTCGGCCTGGTCGGCGCCGCCTACCTGGCGGAGACCTTCCGCGCCGGCATCCAGGCCGTGCCCAAGGGGCAGCTGGAGGCGGCGCGTTCGCTCGGCTTCTCGCCCGCGCGTGCCATGGTCTCCGTCGTCATCCCGCAGGCGTTCCGGATCATCCTGCCGCCGCTGACCAACGAGTTCGTGATCCTCTTCAAGGACTCCTCCCTGGTGCTGCTCCTCGGCGTCACCCTGGAGGAACGCGAACTGTCCAAGTACGGCCGGGACCTGGCCAGTACGACCGCCAACTCCACACCGATCCTCGTCGCCGGCCTGTGCTACCTGCTGGTCACGATCCCGCTCGGCTTCGTGGTGCGGCGCATGGAGGCGAAGGCCCGGGAGGTCGTGCGATGACACCCGACACCGGCCGGCCCGAGATCCGGATCGAGGGCCTGCACAAGTCCTTCGGCGACAACGAGGTGCTGCGCGGCATCGACCTGGAGATCGGCCAGGGCGAGGTGGTGTGCGTCATCGGCCCCTCGGGCTCCGGCAAGTCGACCCTGCTGCGCTGCGTCAACCTCCTGGAGGAGCCGACCGGCGGCAAGGTGTTCGTGGGCGGCACGGAGCTGACGGACCCCGACGTCGACATCGACGCCGTACGCCGCCGTATCGGCATGGTCTTCCAGCAGTTCAACCTCTTCCCGCACCTCACGGTGACCGAGAACCTCACGCTGCCGCAGCGCCGGGTCCTCAAGCGGGACAAGGCGCAGGCGGCACGCGTGGCCGCCGAGAACCTCCAGCGCGTCGGCCTGACCGAGAAGGCGTACGCCTACCCCGCCTCCCTCTCCGGCGGCCAGCAGCAGCGCGTGGCGATCGCCCGCGCGCTGTCGATGGGCCCCGAGGTGATGCTCTTCGACGAGCCGACCTCGGCCCTCGACCCCGAACTGGTCGGCGACGTCCTCGCCGTGATGCGGATGCTGGCCCGCGAGGGCATGACCATGATGGTGGTCACCCACGAGATGACCTTCGCCCGGGAGGTCGCCGACCGGGTCGTCTTCATGGACGGCGGAGTCGTCGTCGAGGAGGGCGCCCCGGACCGGGTGATCGGCGACCCGGCGCACGAACGCACCCGCCACTTCCTGTCCCGGCTGCTGAACCCGGCCATGGCCCAGGTCGAGGGGGAGTCCGGAGACTAGGGCGTGTTGCGAAAGTCCCGGCTGCCGAGCCGCATCGATCAGGGGTTCGCCGTCGTCCTAGGCTGAGCCCATGAGCGATCGACCGGTGCTGCACGTGAAGGGCCGGGTCCTGGCGGGGCCCGACGACGTCCGGGACGAGCTGTGGGTGATCGGCGGGCGGGTCTCCTACGACCGTCCCGCCCGCGCCCGGGACGTCACCGCCGTAGAGGGCTGGACGCTGCCCGGTCTCGTCGACGCGCACTGCCACGTCGGCCTCGGCCCCGAGGGCCCGGTCGACGCGGCCACCGCCGAGAAGCAGGCCCTCACCGACCGCGAGGCCGGCACCCTGCTGATCCGGGACGCCGGGTCGCCCTCCGACACCCGCTGGGTCGACGACCGCGAGGACCTCCCGAAGATCATCCGGGCCGGCCGGCACATCGCCCGCACCCGCCGCTACATCAGGAACTTCGCCCACGAGATCGAGCCGCCCGACCTGGTCGCCCACGTCGCCCGGGAGGCCCGGCGCGGCGACGGCTGGGTCAAACTGGTCGGCGACTGGATCGACCGCGACCTCGGCGACCTGGCCCCCAGCTGGCCGCGGGACGCGGTGCAGGCGGCGATCGCCGAGGCGCACCGGCTCGGCGCCCGGGTCACCGCGCACTGCTTCGCCGAGGACTCGCTCCAGGACCTGGTCGAGGCCGGCATCGACTGCATCGAGCACGCCACGGGCCTCACCGACGAGCTGATCCCGCTCTTCGCCGAACGCGGGGTCGCCATCGTCCCGACCCTCGTCAACATCGCCACCTTCCCGAGCCTCGCGGCCGGCGGCGAGGCCAGGTTCCCGCGCTGGTCGGCCCACATGCGCCGGCTCCACGAGCGCCGCTACGACACCGTCCGCGCCGCCTACGACGCCGGCATCCCGGTGTACGTCGGCACCGACGCCGGCGGCTCCCTCGCGCACGGCCTGGTCGCGGGCGAGGTCGCCGAACTGGTCACCGCCGGCATCCCGGCCGTCGACGCGCTCGCGGCCACCAGCTGGGCCGCCCGCGCCTGGCTCGGCAGGCCCGGCCTGGAGGAGGGCGCACCGGCGGACCTGGTGGTGTACGAGAGCGACCCGCGCGCGGACGTACGCGTCCTCGCGTCCCCCCGTCGGGTGGTGCTGAACGGGCGGGTCGTCGAGTAGGGGAACGCCTGTGCCCGCGGCATCGAATGAACGAGCGGAAACTCCACTAATGAGTGAAGTCACGCTGGATCGCCGCCCGTTCACCCTCAGTGCGTAATTCTTGGCGGGTCCCGAGCAAGTTTCCTCTGGGGGTCCCACCACCTTGAACAGCGACACTTTCCGTATGCCCGCACGCCGTCTCGCGACCGTCGCGACGGCCACCGCCCTGGTCGCCGGTCCCGCGGTCCTGGCGGGCGCGGGCGCCGCGCACGCGACCACCGGCCAGGGTCGCGCGAGCGCGGTCGTCCTGCGCACCGGCCTCGACGTCTCCCTCCTCGACAAGACCGTGAACGTCCCGCTCGCGGTCTCCCTGAACGAGGTCCAGGCACCGCGCAGCGCCGACCGCACCGCGCTCACCGCCACGCTCGACGGAGTCGACGGCGGCAAGCCGTTCAACGTCCTGAGCGCCGACGTCGCCTCGGCGAAGGCGACCGTCTCGCACGGCGTGGCCGAGGGCTCGGTCCACCTGGCCCACGCCCGCCTGCACCTGCCCGGCCTGCCCCTGCTGTCCCTCGTGGAACTCGGCACCGTCACGTCCAGGGCCACCTGCGCGAGTGGCGAACACCCGGTGGCCGAGGCGAACGTGCTCGGCGCCGTCACGGTCCTCGGCAAGCGGATCACGCTGAGCGCCGGCGGCCCCACCGACGTCCGCGTCCCCGGCGTCGGCGAGGTCCGCCTCGACCTGTCCAAGCGCGAGACGACGTCGACGACGGCGGCGGCCAGCGCCCTGGAACTCAAGATCTCGGTGAACCCGCTGAAGCTGAACGTGGCCGACGTGGAGGGAACGCTCACCCTGGCGAAGGCGACCTGTGAGACACCGCAGGCCCAGGCCGCCCCGTCCGACCGGGCCGCCGCGTCCGGCTCGGCCGGACCGGTCACCGACGTCAAACCCCAGGGCGCCCCGGCGAAGGAGACCGACCTCGCCGAGACGGGCGGCAGTTCACTGACGCCGTATGTGGCGGCAGGCGCGCTGGCGCTGCTCCTGGCGGGCGCGGGGGCGGTGACGGTCGCCCGACGCAAGCGGTAGCGCCCCGTCAGGGGAGCGGGGAACCGCGCGACCGGCCACAGGCGACGGTCGATCCACAACGGCGCGCGGTCCCCGCTCTCCTCACCCCCGGACCAGGGTCAGCGCCCGGTCCAGCGCCTGCAGGAACCCGTTCACCGTCGCGCGGTCCCGGACGGCTATCCGCATCCACTCCTCGTCCAGGCCGGGAAACGTGTTCCCCCGCCGCACCGCGTAACCCAGCACCCGCAACTGCCGCCGCACCGCGGCCGCCCGTGCCATCCGCACGAGCACGAACGGCCCCTCCGCGGGCCCCGCCACCCGTACCCCCTCCGGCGCGAACTCCTCCAGACCCGCGACCAGATGGGCCCGGTCGGCCGCCGCCCGGTGCGCCGCGTGCGCCGCCTCCGCCAGCGCCCGGGGCGCCACGCACGCCTCGGCCGCCACCAGCGCCGGCGCCGACACCGGCCACAGCGGCTGCGCACGGGCCAGCCGCTCGACGGTCCCAGGACCGGCCAGCACGTAGCCGATCCGCAGTCCGGCCAGCCCCCACGTCTTCGTCAGGCTGCGCAGCACCACGAGCCCCGGCACGTCGGTCCGCCCCGCCAGCGCCTCCCGCTCGCCCGGCACCGCGTCCATGAACGCCTCGTCCACCACCAGCGTCCGCCCGGTCCGGGCGAGCCGGGCGACGGTGCCGGCGGGGTGCAGCACCGACGTCGGGTTCGTCGGATTGCCGATGACCACCAGGTCGGCGTCCTCCGGCACGGCCGCCGGATCGAGCCGGAACCCGTCCTCCTCCCGCAGCAGCACCCGGCCCACGGTGTGCCCCGCGTCCCGCAGCGCCGTCTCCGGCTCGGTGAACTGCGGATGCACCACCACCGGCCGGCGCACCTCCAGCGCCCGCGCCAGCAGCACGAACGCCTCCGCCGCGCCCGCCGTCAGCAGCACCCGCTCCACCGGCAGCCCGTGCCGCGCCGCGACCGCCGCCCGCGCGGCCCGCCCGTCGGGATAGGCGGCGAGAGCGCCCAGCGACCCGGCGATCCGCTCGCGCAGCCAGACCGGGGGCGTACCCGACCGCACGTTGACCGCGAGGTCGACCAGGGCGGCACCGTCGTCACGGACCTCGGCGTCGCCGTGGTGCCGCAGATCGTACAGACCCCCCGGGGCGCCGTCAGTGCGCATGCGCGTGCCCGCCGTGGTGGTGGTGCCCGTGCTCGTGACCGTCGTCGTCGGGGTGGAAGTGCGGCTGCTGCGGCAGCCCCACCTTGTCCTCGAAGCCGGGCATCGCGATCCGGTACACGCACGAGTCGCAGTTCATCCGCACCTGGTCCGCGGCCGCCTCCCGGTACCGCTCCATCACCAGGTCGAGGAGTTCCGGCTCGGGCCCGATGACGTCGGCCGAGCGCACCTCGGCCTCGGGGTGCGCGGCCGCCCAGCCCTCGGTCTGCTGCCGCACCCGCTCCGGCAGGATGCCGGTGAACAGGAAGTACGGCAGGACGACGATCCGCCGCGCCCCGAGGCGCAGGCACCGGTCGAGTCCGCTCGGCACGTCCGGCGCGGCCAGCGACACGAACGCCGTCTCCACCCCGGCGTAGCCGCGCCCCTCCCACAGCAGCCGCGCCGCCCTGTGCACCTCGGCGTTGGCGTCCGGGTCCGTGGAACCCCGGCCCACCAGCAGCACGGTCACGTCCGCCCGGTCCAGCGGGGCGCGTCCGCCGCCGGCGCCCAGCACCTCGTCCAGGCGCCGCTCCAGCACGGCAAGCAGCGCCGGGTGCGGGCCCAGCGGACGCCCGTAGGTGTACGAGATCCCCGGGTGGCGTTCCTTCTCGCGGGCCAGCGCGGCCGGGATGTCGCCCTTGGCGTGCCCGGCGGAGACCAGCATCAGCGGAACGGCGGCGAAGCGCCGGACGCCCCGCTCCACCAGGTCGCTCACCGCCTCGCCCAGCGGCGGCGGGGACAGCTCGATGAAGCCGCCGGCGACGGGCAGTTCGGGATTGCGGCGCCCCAGCTCCCGGACGAAGGCGCGGAACGCCTCGGCCCCGGCTTCGTCCCGGGTGCCGTGGCCGGCGATGAGCAGGGCGGGCGGGGTGGTCACGGGGTCTCCTCGGAAGTGGGGTGGTACAGCAGGGCGTTGAGTGCGGCGGCGGCGACCGCCGAGCCGCCCTTCTCGGACACGTTGCTCACGGCGGGCAGCCCGCTCGCGCGCAGCGCGGCCTTGGACTCGGCCGCGCCGACGAAACCGACGGGCAGACCGATGACGAGCGCGGGAGCGGCGTCCAGGGTCAGCAACTCCTCCAGCGCGGTGGGCGCGTTGCCGATCACCCACAGGGCGCCGGGCCCGACCTGCTCGTGGGCGAGCCGGATCGCGTGCGCCGAACGGGTCAGCCCGGGACGGGACTCGGCGTCGCGCAGCCGGCACACCGTCTGGCGGCGGGTGATCCCGGCGGCCACCATCTCCACGTCCACGACCACCGGCGCCCCGGCGTGCAGCGCGGCGTGCGCCGCCGCCAGGTCGGCCTCGTCCGTCACCAGGTCGGCCGCGTACTCCAGGTCGGCCGCGGAGTGGATGACCCGTTCCACCACGGCGCGGGTCAGCGGCGGCAGGTGCGAGGTGTCCAGGCGGGCCCGCAGCCGCCGGTAGGACTCCTCCTCGATGGGGTGGACGACCCGGTTCACTCGGCCTCCTTCGAAGCGCTCTCCTGCCACCGGTACCCGCGCGGGGTGACCATGCGCCCGGCGACGTTCCGGGTCGCGGTGTTGCCGACGGTCACGACGGTCATCATGTCCACCCACGCCGGATCCAGCCCGCCCAGGGTGGTCACCCGGCTCGACTCGTCGGGGCGCGAGGCGTTGCGGACGACACCCACGGGCGTGGTCGGCTCGCGGTGCCCGGCGAGGATCGAGAGCGCCTTCGGCAGCTGCCAGTCGCGGCCCCGCGAGCGCGGGTTGTAGAAGGTCACCACGAGGTCCGCCTCGGCGGCGGCCCGCACCCGGCGCTCGATGACCTCCCACGGAGTGTGCAGGTCGGACAGGCTGATGGAGACGTGGTCGTGGCCGAGCGGCGCGCCGAGGACCGCGCCGGCGGCGAGCGCCGCGGTGACGCCCGGGACACCGATCACGTCGATGTCGTCGGAGGCCTCGGCGAGAGCGGGCGAGGCCATCGCGTACACGCCGGCGTCACCGCTGCCGATCAGCGCGACGGCGTGCCCGGCCCGCGCCTCGGCGACCGCGGTCCGCGCCCGCTCCTCCTCCGCGCCCAGCCCGGACTCCAGGACCCGGGTGCCGGGCCGCAGCAGGTCGCGGATCTGGTCGACGTACTGGTCGAGCCCGACGAGCACGGAGGCACGCCGCAGTTCGGCCCCGGCACGCGGGGTGAGCAGGTCGCGGGCGCCGGGGCCCAGCCCGACGACCGCCAGCCGGCCGCGCGGCGGCCGCCGGACCACGGCACAGGTCGCCATCGCCGGCCGGGCGGCCGACTTCGTTTTGGGGACGAGGAGTTCGCCGCCGCGCAGCAGGGCCGCGGCCTCCGCGACGGACGGCGTGCCGACGGCGGCCAGGGGCGCCTTCGACGGGTGGGGGACCGGCACCCGGGCCAGCTCCTCGGCGGCGTACGTCACCAGGGGCACCCCGAGCCGCGCGGCCGCCGCCACGATGCCGGGCTCCTCGGCCTTGGCGTCGACGGTGGCGAGTTCGGCGACGCTGCGCGGGGACAGCCCGGCGTCCCGCAGCGCCCCCTCGACGAGCGCGTACACCTCGTCGGCGGGGGCGCCCCTGGACGCGCCGACGCCGACCACCAGGGACGGCGGCCGCAGCAGCACCTCGCGCTCGCCGGGTTCGGCCGCGCGGTCGGTCAGCCGGACCGTGTACGCCCCCTCCGCGGCGAACGGCAGCGCCGGCAGCGGCCAGGCCGCGTCGGCGCGCAGGGCGACCGGTTCGCCGTCCAGGAGGGCCCGCGACACGGCCGCCACCGAGCCCTCGACCGGGAAGCCGAGGGTGTCCAGGCCGGGCAGCCCGACGGCGTCCGTCGCCGTGGTCACCACCGGCTGCGCGGCCAGCAGCTCGGCGACCTCACGGGCGAGTTCGTTGGCGCCGCCCGCGTGCCCGCCGACCAGGGACACGGCGAACCGGCCGCCCTCGTCGACGCAGACCACACCCGGGTCGGCGGTCTTCTCGCCCAGCAGCGGGGCGATCAGCCGGACCACCGCGCCGGTGGCCAGGAAGCACACCAGCTGCCCGCATTCCGCGAACGCGGACCGCACGGCGTCCCCGACCGGACCGTCGTACACCCGCGTGCGGTCCGGCCACGCCGCGGCCAGCCGGTCGCGTGCCGCCGCCCCCGCCGCGGTGGCGGAAATCAGGCCGATCACTGAGCAACTCCTTCTTCGGAACGGGGGATGCGATTCCCCCACAGCAGGAACACGGGATTGGCCGCCGCCAGCCGCGTGACATCGCCCGGCAGCGGCGCCAGGCGCGACGACTGCAGCAGCACCCCGTCGCAGGAGAACCCGGCGCCGGTCAGCGCCTCGCGCGCGGCCGGCACCCGGTCCAGCGCGGCCAGCGCGACCACCACCGTCCGCCGGGCCCGCAGCGCGCAGGCGCCGACCACGGCGGGCAGTTCACGGCCGCCGCCGCCGACGAACACGGCGTCGGGATCGGGGAGTTTGCCCAGGGCGTCCGGTGCCGTGCCGTGCACCACGTCCACGTACACGCCGTGCGCCCGCGCGTTGGCCGCGATCCGTCCGACGCCGTCGGCGGTCTTCTCCACGGCGACGGCGGCCGCCCCGAGCCGCGCGCACTCCACCGCCACCGACCCGGAACCCGCGCCGACGTCCCAGACCAGGTCGCCGAGGCGCGGTCCGAGCCGGGCCAGCGCCAGCGCCCGCACCTCGAACTTGGTGATCATCGAGTCCCGGTGGGCGAACTCGCCCTCGTCCAGGGCCCAGCCGGCCGGTTGGTCCGGCACCCCGGCGACCGTGCGCACCGCACCGAGCGCCCGCGCCGGGTCCAGGCACAGCACCACGCTGACGTCCGCCCCCCAGTCCCGGCCCGCGGCCTCGGCGGGCGTGACCCGTTCCACCCGCTCCCGCTCCGGATCCCCGAGCGCGCTCGCCACGACCAGCACCCGGTCCGCGGGCACCGCGGCCGCCAGCTCCGCCGGCCCGGCACCCGGACCCGTCAGCACCGCCACCTTCGGATGCGCCCGGCACACGTGGACCGCGGTACGCGGCCGCCGCCCGTGGGCGCTCACCACCACCGCGTCGTCCCAGGGCAGCCCGGCCCGTGCGAACGCGGCGGCCACCGAGGACACCCCGGCCCGCACGTCCAGCAGCTCCGGCCCGAACCGCTCGGCCAGCGCCCGCACGATCCCGAAGAACCCGGGGTCGCCGGAGGCCAGCACCGCCACCGGCCGGTCCGCGGCGACGTACCGCGCGACGGCGTCGAGGGCCGGTGCCAGCGGCCCGAGCACGATCCGCTCGGCGCCCTGCGGCAGCCGGGCCGCGTCCAGGTGCCGACGCCCGCCGACCACCAGCCCGGCCCCGGCCAGCGCGTCCGCGGGGAGCGGCGCGCCCGTGCCCGTACCGAAGACCGTGATCACGTACTCGCCCCCCGTTCCCGCAGCTCACGCCGGGCCTCGGGGTCGGCCTTGCGGAACCCGTGGAAATGGCCGGGGTGGTAGAGGTGCGAGCGGGTGCCGTGCGCCTCCAGGGCGGGGCCGACCAGGAACAGGGTGTGCTTCCAGAGCTTGTGCTCCTTGACCGTCTCCTCCAGCGTCCCGATCGTGCACCGCACGACCAGTTCCTCCGGCCAGGTCGCCTGGTAGGCGACGATCACCGGCGTCGACGTCGGATAGCCGCCCTCCAGCAGCTCCCGGACCAGCTGCCCGCTGCGCGCTGCCGAGAGGAAGACGGCCATGGTGGTGCCGTGCCGGGCGAACTCCCGGACCTCCTCGCCCGGCGGCATCGGCGTCTTGCCGCCGCCGAGCCGGGTCAGCACCACGGACTGGGCGACCTCGGGAATGGTCAGCTCGCGCTGCGCGAGCGCGGCGACCGCCGAGAAGGAGGACACCCCGGGCACGATCTCGACCTCGACGCCGATCCCGGCGCACCGGTCGACCTGCTCCTGGGTGCCGCCCCACAGGGCCGGGTCCCCGGAGTGGATCCGGGCGACCCGCAGCCCCTCGGCGCGGGCCCGCTCGTACACCGCGACGACGGCCTCCAGCGACATCGTGGCGGAGTCGAGGATCTCCGCGCCCTCGCGCGCGTGCTGGAGGACCTCGGCCTGGACCAGGCTCGCCGCCCAGATCACCACGTCGGCCTCGGCGATCGCGCGCGCGGCCCGGAACGTCAGCAGGTCGGCGGCGCCGGGACCGGCACCGACGAAGGTCACCTTGCCGGCGGGGGCGCCGCCGGGGACAGCGGCGGAGGCAGCGGCATCGGCCATGGAAATTCGGTCCTCTCTGGACAAAGGGTGTTACGGGTGCTGCTCGATGTGCGCTGGGGCCGGTCGATCGGATAGCAAGGGCACATGGCGGTCTTCGTCGCGCTCGGCGCGTTCCTGATGACGCTGGCCGGCGGCTGGACGGCACAGCGCGTGACCGACCGTCGCCACCTGGTCCTGGGCCTGGCCGGCGGACTGATGCTCGGGGTGGTCGGCCTCGACCTGCTGCCGGAGGCGCTGCGCGCGGCCGGCCGGGAGGTCTTCGGCGTGCCGGCCGCCCTGCTGCTCTTCGTGGCCGGGTTCCTGCTGGCCCATCTGGTGGAACGCACCCTGGCGCTGCGCCAGGCCGCGCACGGCGGCGCCGAGCACGGTCACCGGGCGCCCGAGGTGGGCCTGACGGCGGCCGGCGCGATGGTCGGGCACAGCGCGATGGACGGCGTGGCGATCGGCGCGGCCTTCCAGGTCGGCGGCGGCATGGGCACCGCGGTCGCGCTGGCCGTGATCGCCCACGACTTCGCGGACGGCTTCAACACGTTCACCCTCACGAGCCTCTACGGCAACGCGCGCCGCCGGGCGGTGGCCATGCTGGTCGCCGACGCCTGCGCGCCCGTCCTCGGCGCGCTGTCCACCGTCTTCGTCACCGTCCCCGAAGCCGTGCTCGGCGGATATCTCGGCGTCTTCGGCGGGGTCCTGCTCTATCTCGCCGCCGCCGAGATCCTCCCCGAGGCCCACCACGAACACCCGGCCCGCTCCACCCTGCTGTTCACGGTGGCCGGCGCCGCCTTCATCTGGCTGGTGGTGGGCATCTCCGGCTGAGCCCCCCGGCCCGGCCGGGCGCGCCGGGGCGGTCACAGTTTCCCGCCTCTGTCGCCGTCCCGGCGCGGCGGCGCGATGAGCGTCGACAGGTACGGCAGCGGGGCGCCGTCGAGGTCGGCGGCGGGCCGGATGGACTCCTCGTCCAGACCCAGCGCCGATCCCCACACGGCGTCCTCGGTCCGCCCGGTCTCCCGCAGCGCCTCGGCGACCGCGGCGGCGTGCCGCCCGAACTTGTACGCCACGACCGTCCCCGGCCCGCTCAGCGCGTCCTTCAGCACCTCGGTGCCCGCCGTCACCGGCACCAGCGTCAGCGGCTCGGTCCCCTCGGTGAGCACGGCACCGGAGCGGGCGGCGAGATCCTGCATGGCGGTGATGCCGGGCACGGTCTCCACGACGACGCCCGGGACCAGCCCGGCGATGGTCTGCGCGAGGTAGGTGAAGGTCGAGTAGACGTTCGGGTCCCCGATGGTGGCGAAGGCGACCGTGCCGTGCCCGCGCAGCAGCTCGGCGACCCTGGCACCCGCCGCGTCCCAGGCGGCCGCGCGCCGGTCCCGGTCGCTGCGCTCGTTCAGCGCGAACACGACCCGGACGACCTTCTCGGCGCCGACGTAGTGCAGCACGGTGGCCTCGGCGCGGCCCCGCTCCCCGGTGTCCATCACGGGCACCACGACGACGTCGGCCGCGCGCAGGGCGCCCACGCCCTTCACGGTCACCAGCTCGGGGTCGCCCGGACCCACCCCGACCCCGATCAGCCTGCTGCTCATGACGTCCGGCACCTCTCCACGAACCTCCGGGCCACACCGGGCTCGGACGCCCAGTGCGTGTGCAGGTAACTCGCGTGCACACCCCGCTGTACAAAACCCTCGACGCGCGGCCCGGGAGTACGCACTCCCCAGGCGGGCGCCGCACCGGCCCCCGGCTCGACCACGGTCCGGTGGAACTCGTGCCCGCGCATCCGCGTTCCGGCGGCGGCCAGCACACTGTCGTGCACGGCGACGGCGTCCCGGTAGCCCAGGGTGAGCCGTTCGGACATCCGCCCGCCCGCGTCCAGCACCCCGCACATCGGCAGCCCGTCCAGCTCACGGCAGAGGTAGAGCAGCCCGGCGCACTCGGCGGCCACCGGGGCGCCGCTCGCCGCGAGGGCGGCGACCGCCTCGCGCAGCGGCTCGTTGGCGGACAGCTCGGCGGCGTACACCTCGGGGAAACCTCCGCCGACCACCAGCCCGGCCGTCCCGTCCGGGAGCCGCTCGTCCCGCAGCGGGTCGAACGGCACGACCTCGGCACCGGCGGCGGCCAGCAGCTCGGTGTGCTCGGCGTAGGAGAAGGTGAAGGCGGCCCCGGCGGCGACCGCGACGACAGGAGCGCCGGCCGTCCCCGACGGCGATTCGTCCGGCGTCCGCGGAGGCGACCCTCCGGGCCGCGGCGGCGTCCCCGCGGCGACGGCACCGGCGACCGCCTCGGCGGCGTCCCAGGCCGCGCCAGGCACCGCCCGCGCGCCCCGCGCCAGCTCCAGCAGCGCCTGCAGGTCGCAGCCGGCGGAGACCTGCGCGGCCATCGCCGCCACCGCGTCCACCGCCGCGGCGCGCCGCTCGGCGACCGGCACCAGCCCCAGGTGCCGCGAGGGCGTGTCCACCTGGGGGACCCGCCGCAGCACCCCGAACACCGGCACCCCGGAGGACTCCAGCGCCTCCCGCAGCAACTCCTCGTGCCGGTCGGACGCCACCTTGTTCAGGATCACGCCGCCGACCCGGACCCGCGGGTCCCAGGAGGCGAACCCGTGCACCAGCGCCGCCACCGACCGCGACTGCGACGACGCGTCCACGACCAGCACCACCGGGGCGCCGAGCAGTCTGGCGACATGGGCGGTGGACGCCAGCTCGCCTTCCCCCGCGGCCCCGTCGTACAGCCCCATCACGCCCTCGACGACGGCGAGGTCGCAGCCCCGCGCGCCGTGCGCGAACAGCGGCCCGACCAGATCGGGGCCGCACAGGTACGCGTCGAGGTTCCGTCCCACCCGCCCGGTCGCGAGCGTGTGGTACCCGGGGTCGATGTAGTCCGGTCCGACCTTGTGCGGGGACACGGCGAGCCCCCGCGCGGCGAACGCGGCCATCAGCCCCGTGGCGACGGTGGTCTTGCCGCTGCCGGACGACGGCGCGGCGACGACCAGCCGTGGGACGGAGGACGTCACCACTCGATGCCCCTCTGCCCCTTCTGCCCCACGTCCATCGGGTGCTTGACCTTGGACATGTCGGTGACGAGGTCGGCGAGGTCCACCAGCTTCTCCGGCGCGTTCCGTCCGGTGATCACCACGTGCTGGTTCCCGGGCCGGCCGCGCAGCACCTCGACGACCTCGTCGGTGTCCACCCATCCCCAGTGCATCGGATACGCGAACTCGTCGAGCACGTACAGCTGGTACGTCTGCGCCGCCAGGTCCCGCTTGACCTGCTCCCAGCCCTCGCGGGCCTTCTCCTCGTTGTCCATCTGCGCGTCGCGCTGGACCCAGGACCAGCCCTCGCCCATCTTGTGCCAGGCGACGGAGCCGCCCTCCCCGCTGTCGCCGAGCACCCGCAGCGCCCGCTCCTCGCCGACCTTCCACTTCGCCGACTTGACGAACTGGAACACCCCGATCGGCCACCCCTGGTTCCAGGCGCGCAGCGCGAGCCCGAACGCGGCGGTGGACTTCCCCTTGCCGACGCCCGTGTGCACGACGACGAGCGGGCGGTTACGGCGCTGACGGGTCGTCAGTCCGTCGTCCGGTACGACACTCGGCTGTCCCTGCGGCATTACGCGGCCCTCCTCTGCACGTCCTTGACCAGCCCGGCGATCGAGTCCGCGCGCAACGCGTCGAGCGTCACCGCGGCACCGCCCAGCTCACCCGCCAGCTCACCGGCGAGCCCGAGCCGCACCGGGCCCGACTCGCAGTCCACGACCACCGCGGCGACCCCGTCGGCCGCGAACAGCCGGGCCGCCCGGCCCGCGAGCGCGACCGGCTCGGGACCGCCGGTGGCCCGCCCGTCCGTCACCACGACCACCAGCGCGCGGCGCGCCGGATCCCGCAGCCGCTCCACCCGCAGCACCTCGTGCGCCTTGAGCAGTCCCGCGGCCAGCGGCGTGCGCCCGCCGGTGGGCAGCGCCTCCAGACGGGCCGCAGCCGCGTCCACCGACGAGGTCGGCGGCAGCGCCACCTCGGCGGCCGAGCCCCGGAAGGTCACCAGACCCACCTTGTCGCGCCGCTGGTAGGCGTCGAGCAGCAGGGACAGCACGGCACCCTTCACGGCGCTCATCCGCTGCCGGGCCGCCATCGACCCGGACGCGTCGACCACGAACAGCACGAGGTTCCCCTCGCGGCCCTCCCGGGTCGCCTGCCGCAGATCGTCCCGCCGGAGAACCAGGCCGGGACCCGACCGCCCGCGGGCCCGCTGGTGCGGGGCCGCGGCCTGCACGGTGGCCGCCAGGTGCAGCTTGGTCAGGGCACCCCGGGGCCGCCGGGCACCCGTCGTCCGCCCGTGCTCGGTGCGCGCCCGGGACCGCCGCCCGGCGGCGCCCGCGCCGATCCCCGGCACGGTCAGCACCTTGGTGCGGAACGGCTCCGCGGCCCGCGACGGCGCCTGCTCGCCGGAGCCGCCCGAGGCCTGCGGCTCGCCGTCCTCGCCCGCCTCGGGCCGGGCGCCCGTGTCACCGCCCTGCGGGCCGCCGTCGTCGGGCGCCGGCCCGCCGCCGCCTCCGCCGGGACCGTCCGGGTCGGGATCCTCGTCCTCATCCTCGCCGGAGAACTCCTCCAGCGTCCGGTCCAGCTTGTCCTCGTCGAGGCCCGGCGCGTCGAAGGGGTTGCGGCGCCTGCGGTGCGGCAGCGCGAGCAGCGCGGCCTGCCGGACGTCCTCCGCCAGCACGTCGGTCCGCCCGGCCCAGGCGGCCAGCGCGGTCGCCGTCCTCGCCATCACGATGTCGGCGCGCATGCCGTCCACCTCGAAGGCCGCGCAGGTCGCCGCTATCTGCCGCAGCGCCCCGTCGCCCAGGCGCACCGACGGCAGCAACGACCGTGCCGCGACGATCCGTTGCCGCACCGCGGTCTCCTCGCCGTCCCAACGGGCCGCGAAGCCCGCCGGGTCGTCGTCGTAGGCGAGCCGCCTGCGGACCACCTCCACCCGCTGGTCGGGCTCGCGCGAGGCGGCCACCTCCACGGTGAGGCCGAACCGGTCCAGCAACTGCGGCCGCAGCTCGCCCTCTTCGGGGTTCATGGTGCCGACGAGCAGGAACTTCGCCGCGTGCCGCACCGAGACGCCCTCGCGCTCCACGTAGGAGGCGCCCATCGCCGCCGCGTCCAGCAGCAGGTCGACCAGGTGGTCGTGGAGGAGGTTGACCTCGTCGACGTAGAGGATGCCCCGGTGCGCGTCGGCCAGCAGACCCGGCTCGAAGGCCTTCACGCCCTCCGCCAGGGCCCGTTCGATGTCGAGGGCGCCGACCAGCCGGTCCTCGGAGGCGCCGACCGGGAGTTCGACCATGCGGGCCGGGCGGGTCTCGAAGGCGCCCGGCGGGGTGTGGGGGCCGTCCGGGCAGGCCGGGTCCGGGGCGTCCGGGTCGCAGGAGAACCGGCAGCCCGCGACCACGTCCACGGTCGGCAGCAGCACCGAGAGGGCGCGTACCGCGGTGGACTTGGCGGTGCCCTTCTCGCCGCGCACGAGCACACCGCCGACCGCCGGCGAGACGGCGTTCAGCAACAGCGCCAGCCGCAGGTCGTCCTGGCCCACGACGGCCGTAAAGGGGAAGGGGGTGGTCACTGGTCGCCCTCCAAGTCGCCTTCCAGCTCCAGATAGGTGGCGCGCAGCCGCTCCAGGGTGTCCGCGTCCGGTTCGGCCCACAGGCCCCGGTCGGCGGCCTCCAGGAGCCGTTCGGTGATGCCGCGCAGCGCCCACGGGTTGGACTTCTTCATGAAGTCCCGGTTCTCGGCGTCGAAGACGTACTCGGCGCTCAGCTTCTCGTACATCCAGTCGTCCACGACCCCGGCGGTGGCGTCGTAGCCGAAGAGGTAGTCGACGGTCGCCGCCATCTCGAAGGCGCCCTTGTAGCCGTGCCGGCGCATGGCCGCCATCCAGCGCGGGTTGACCACCCGGGCCCGGAAGACACGGTGGGTCTCCTCGCCCAGGGTGCGGGTGCGCACCTGGTCGGGGGTGGCCGAGTCGCCGACGTACGCCTCGGGGTTCTCGCCGGTCAGGTGGCGCACCATCGCCACCATCCCGCCGTGGTACTGGAAGTAGTCGTCGGCGTCGACGAGGTCGTGCTCACGGGTGTCCACGTTCTTCGCGGCGACCGCGATCCGCCGGAACGCGGTCTCCATGTCCCCGCGGGCCGCCCGCCCGTCGAGCCCGCGCCCGTAGGCGTACCCGCCCCAGACCGCGTACACCTCGGCGAGGTCGGCGTCGGAGCGCCAGTTGCGGGCGTCGATCAGCGGCAGCAGGCCCGCGCCGTACGCGCCCGGCTTGGAGCCGAAGATGCGGGCGGTGGCGCGCCGCCGGTCGCCGTGTCCGGCGGTGTCCTCGTCGGCGTGGGCGCGCACGAAGTTGCTCTCGGCGGGTTCGTCCAGGTCGGCGACCGCGCGTACGGCGTCGTCGATCAGCCCGACCACGTGCGGGAACGCGTCCCGGAAGAAGCCGGAGATCCGGACGGTGACGTCGATGCGCGGCCGCCCGAGTTCGCCGAGCGGCACCACCTCGAAGCCGGTGACGCGCCGCGAGGCGTCGTCCCAGACCGGACGGCAGCCCAGCAGCGCCAGGATCTCGGCGATGTCGTCGCCCTGGGTGCGCATCGCGGAGGTGCCCCACACCGTCAGTCCGACGGACTTCGGGTAGTCGCCGGTGTCCTGGAGGTAGCGCTGCACCAGCGAGTCGGCCAGCGACTGGCCGACCTCCCAACTGAGCCGCGAGGGGATGGCCTTGGGGTCGACCGAGTAGAAGTTCCGGCCGGTCGGCAGGACGTTGACCAGGCCACGGGTCGGGGAGCCGGACGGCCCGGCCGGGACGTAACCGCCGTCGAGCGCCTTGAGGATGTGGCCGATCTCGTCCGTGGTGCGGGCCAGCCGGGGCACGACCTCCGTGCAGGCGAACTCCAGCACCGCGACGGCGTCCGGCAGTTCGGTGCCGAGGACGTCACGGACGAGGGAACGGCCGTCCGCGACCGACCAGCCGCGCTCCTCCATCCCTTCCGCGATCCGCCGGCACAGCTGCTCCAGCAGGTCGACGGCGTCGGAGGCGGTGCGCGCGGGACCCTCGACGAGGTCGGACAGCTCCGCCGGCACCTTCACCGGCGCGCCGGGCTCGGCGAGCAGTTCCTTCTCGGCCAGGCCGAAGTGGGCGGCCAGCGCGGCCCTGAGGCCGGGCAGCGCGTTCGCCTGCCCGCCCCACACCTGGGAGGCCCGCAGCACGGCCAGCACCAGGTTCACCCGCGCCTCGCCGACCGGGCCGCCGCCCAGGATGTGCAGGCCGTCGCGGATCTGGACGTCCTTGATCTCGCACAGGTAGCCGTCGATGTGCATGACGAACTCGTCGAAGTCGGCGTCGTCCGGCTGGTCGTCGACGTGCAGGTCGTGGTGGAGCTCGGCCGCCTTGACCAGCGTCCAGATCTGCGCGCGCACGGTGGGCGCCTTCGCCGGGTCGAGGTCGGAGACCAGCGCGTACTCGTCGAGCAGCTGCTCCAGCTTGGCCAGGTCGCCGTAGGTGTCGGCGCGGGCCATCGGCGGGACCAGGTGGTCGACGACGGTGGCGTGCCCGCGCCGCTTGGCCTGGGTGCCCTCGCCGGGGTCGTTGACGATGAACGGATAGATCAGGGGCAGGTCGCCGAGGACGGCGTCCGGCGCGCAGCCGGCGCTCAGCCCGAGGCCCTTGCCGGGCAGCCACTCCATGGTGCCGTGCTTGCCCATGTGCACGATCGCGTCCGCGCCGAAGCCCCCCTCCGACGGCGGGGTCTCCAGCCAGCGGTAGGCGGCCATGTAGTGGTGCGAGGGCGGCATGTCCGGGTCGTGGTAGATCGCGATCGGGTTCTCGCCGAAGCCGCGCGGCGGCTGGATCATCACGACAACGTTCCCGAACCGCAAGGAGGCCAGGACGATGTCCTCGCCGTCGACGTAGAGGGAGCCCGGCGGCTCGCCCCACGCCTCGGTCATCGCCTCCCGCAGCCGTGGGTCGAGCTTTTCGAACCACGCCCGGTAGTCGGCGAGCGGCACCCGCGCGGGCGCCGAGGCGAGCTGTTCCTCGGTCAGCCACTCCACGTCGTGCCCGCCGGCCTCGATCAGCCGGTGGATCAGCTCGTCGCCGCCGGAGGGGTACTCCGTGACGCCGTAGCCGGACTCCTTCAGGGCGTCCAGGACCCGGACCGCCGACGCGGGGGTGTCCAGGCCGACGGCGTTGCCGACCCGGGAGTGCTTGGTCGGGTACGCGGTGAAGACCAGCGCGACGCGCTTGTCCGCGTTCGGCTTGTGCCCGAGCCGTGCGTGCCGGACGGCGATCCCGGCGACGCGCCCGGCCCGTTCGGGGTCGGCGACGTACACCGGGACGTCGTCGGGACCCTGTTCCTTGAAGGAGAACGGGACCGTGATCAGACGGCCGTCGAACTCCGGGATGGCGACCTGCATGGCCGCGTCCATGGGGGACAGGGCGGCGTCCGACGCGTCCCAGGCCTGCCGGGAGGAGGTCAGGCACAGGCCCTGCAGCACCGGCACGTCCAGGTCGGCGAGGGCCCCGATGTCCCAGGCCTCCTCGTCACCGCCGGCCGACGCCTGCGAGGCGTGGGTGCCGCCGGCCGCCAGCACGGTGGCGATCAGCGCGTCGGTGCCGGCCAGGATCTCGAACAGCCCGGCGTCCGCTCCGCGCAGTGAACCGCAGTACACCGGAAGGGCGTTGGCGCCCCGAGCCTCGATCGCCTCGCACAGGGTGTCCACGAAGCCGGTGTTGCCGCTGAGTTCGTGGGCCCGGTAGAAGAGCACGCCCACCGTGGGGCGGTCCGGGCGGATCTCGTGGCCGCCGTGCACGCCGAACTCGGGCATCTTCCGCGGCTCGGCGAACCCCTCGCCGGTCAGCAGCACGGTGTCGGACAGGAACCGGGACAGCTCCAGGAGGTTCTCGGGACCGCCCTCGACGAGGTAGCGCAGCGCCTCCGCGACCACACCGGCCGGCACCGACGACTCGGCCATCAGCTCGGCGTCCGGCACGGTCTCGCCGCCGAGCAGCACGGTCGGGATGCCGGAGGCCCGGAGCGTGGCGAGCCCGTCCTCCCAGGCCCGCTTGCCGCCGAGCAGCCGTACGACCGCGATGTCCGCGCCGTCGATCAGCGCCGGCAGTTCCGCCGCGACGTCGACGCGCGTCGGATTGCCGATCCGGTAGCCGGCACCGGAGGCGGCGCGGGCCGCCAGCAGATCGGTGTCGGCGGTCGACAACAACAACACAGTGCTCATGCGGGTGCTCCCGGTGGAATGAAGGGCAGTCCTTGCGGCGCGCCCGACTCGATGAGCCGCCAGAGCGCGTCGGTGTCCGCGTGCTGTTCGATCAGGTCGCCGAGCCGGTCGAGCTGCTCCTCGCGCAGCGCGGCGAACGAGGTGTCCGGGGCGGGCACGAACCGGCGGCCCGCGGCGGCCGCCACCTCGCGCAGGAAGGCCCGGCGGAAGCCGTCCGACTCCAGCGAGCCGTGCCAGTGGGTGCCCCAGGTCTGCCCGACCCGGCAGCCGTCGAGGAAGGTCTCGCCGCCGGTCACCTCGGCGACCCCGTGATGGATCTCGTACCCCTCGACCCGCTCGCCGAGGGCCTCTCCGACGGGCCGGGTGAGGGTCTTCTCGCGGGCGAACCGGACCCGCACGGGCAGGACGCCGAGCCCGTCGACCCGGCCCGTGCGGCTCTCGACGTCGTCCTCGATCCGTTCGCCGAGGACCTGGAAGCCGCCGCAGATGCCGAGCACCGGCCGCCCCTCGGCGGCCCGGCGCCGCAGCGCGTCCGCGAGCCCCCGCTCGTGCAGCCATTCCAGGGCCCGGACCGTCCCGCGGGTGCCGGGGACGACGACGAGGTCGGCGTCGGCCAGTTCCTCCGGCCGGTCCACGAACCGCACCACGACGCCGGGTTCGGCGGCCAGCGCGTCCACGTCGGTGAAGTTGGACATCAGGGGGACGGCGCAGACCGCGACCCGCAGGACGTCCTCGCCGACGGGCGGGGCGAGGCTCGACTCGCGCACGGTGCCCCGCAGCGACACCCGCAGCCCGTCCTCCTCGTCGATCCCGAGCCCGTGCCGGAAGGGCAGGACGCCGTAGGTGTGCCGCCCGGTGAGGCCGTGCAGCATGTCCAGGCCGGGCTCCAGCAGGGAGACGTCGCCGCGGAACTTGTTGACGAGGAACCCGGCGACGAGGGCCTGGTCCTCGGGGGAGAGCAGGGCGACGGTGCCGAAGAAGGAGGCGAACACGCCGCCGCGGTCGATGTCGCCGACGACGAGCACGGGCATCCGGGCGTTGCGCGCGATGCCCATGTTCACGATGTCCGTCCGGCGCAGGTTGATCTCCGCGGGACTGCCCGCTCCCTCGCAGATCACCGCGTCATACGTGCCCCGCAGCGTGCTGAGGCAGTCGAGCACGGTGCCGAGCAACTGCTGCTGGCGTCCGCCGTGGTAGCCGCGCGCGCTCATCTCCCCGACGGGCTTGCCGAGCAGCACGACCTGGCTGCTGCGTTCGCCGCCCGGCTTGAGCAGCACGGGGTTCATCGGCGCGGTCGGCTCGATCCGGCAGGCCTGCGCCTGCATGGCCTGCGCCCGCCCGATCTCGGCGCCCTCGCGCGTGACGAAGGAGTTGAGGGACATGTTCTGCGCCTTGAACGGCGCGACCTTGACGCCCTGCCGTACCAGCCACCGGCAGATGCCGGCCGTGACGACGCTCTTGCCGGCGTCGGAGGTGGTACCGGCCACCAGGAGACCGCCGTTGTTCATGACGTCCTTCCCGACGGCCGTCCGCGCAGCAGCGCCCCGGCCGCGCTCACCCCGAGCGCCAGCCATCCCACCCGGCGCGACAACCGCACCGCCCGCTCGATGTCGGCGACTTCCACGGTCCGTCCCTCCCCGTTCAGCACCGGCCGGTGCTCGACGCGCCCCCCGTACGACAGCGTTCCCCCGAGCCGTACCCCGAGGGCGCCCGCGAACGACGCCTCCACCGGGCCGGCGTTGGGGCTCGGGTGCTTCGCCGCGTCGGACCGCCAGGCCCGCAGGGCGCCGCGCGGGTCGGTTCCGGCGACGGCGGCCAGGACGGCGGTCAGCCTGGCTCCCGGCCAGCCCGCCACGTCGTCCAGCCGCGCCGAGGCCCACCCGTACCGCCGGTAGCGGGCCGACCTGTGGCCCACCATGGCGTCCAGGGTGTTGACGGCACGGAAGCCGAGCAGCCCCGGCACTCCGCCGACGGCTCCCCACACCAGTGCGCCCACGACGGCGTCGCTGGTGTTCTCGGCGACGGACTCCACGACGGCCCGGGCGATCCCGTCGGCGTCCAGGGCCTGCGGATCGCGCCCGCACAGGTGCGGCAGCCGGGCCCGTGCCGCCTCGACGTCCCCGGCCCGCAGGGCGCGCCCGATGACGTCCGCCTCACGGGCGAGCGAAGTGCCGCCGACGACGGCCCAGGTGGCGGTCGCGGTGAGCACGACGGACGCGGCGGCCGAGGGGCGTACGGCCCGCTGGGCGAGCGCGCCCAGCGTCACGGCGCCGCCCGCGCAGACCGCGGTGTGCAGCGCGCCCCAGCCGCGGTGGTCCCGCCACAGCACCCGCTCGACGGCCCCGGCCGCGCGTCCGAACGCGGCGACCGGATGGCCGCGGCGCGGATCGCCGAGCAGCAGGTCGCCGAGAAGGCCGGCGGCGGCGCCGTACGCGAAGACGCGACCGGCACCCATCGGCTCAGCCCGCCGCGGGGGCGGGAAGGGGCCTGGTTCTCAACCTCGTTCGGCAGCCGCGCATGGCGAATTGTCCTCACTCAGGGTGTCCACGCCCTGGTTCGACGAGAACGGCGGTGAGAGTTCCTGGCTCGCGGGGCTGCTACCCCGGTGACAGTGGCGGGACCGCGCCGGATTCGCACCGGCTTCCTCTCATGCCGCCGTACTTGGCTCCGGAAGTCCACCACGCCCCCGGAAGACCCGTCAACTTGCCGTTGACCTGCGAGGGGAGTGTGTGGGAAGGCCCACACCGGTGGTTCGGAGGGGGCCCGTGGGGGCATGCCGAAGGCTCCCTCCCGGCGGACCGGGAAGGAGCCTTCGGTGGTGCGGGCGTTCGGCCGGTCCGGCCCCGCGGGGTCAGGACTTGGCGACGATCAGATGGATGCCGTAGGCCACGGCGACCGCGCAGGCCGCGAAGCACAGGTAGGCGGCGGTCACGGCCAGCGCCGCGGAGTTGCCCTGGGCGACGGCGCGTTCGCGGGCGGAGAGGCCTTTGATGCCGAGGGTGAAGAGGGCCACCATGCCCACGGTGACCACGAGGCTGACGCCGAGGACGGAGCCGATGGCTGCCCAGTCGATGTTCATGTCGGTTCTTCCTCGGGTGTCAGACGGTCGCGGCCGGGTCGGCGGCGGGAGCGGCGGGGGAGGGGATGGTGGCCGTCAGGCCGTCCGTGACCGGGCCCGCGGGCGGCGGGGTGACGGCGGCCATCGCCGCGGTGACCACGCCGGCCGGCTCCGCGGTGTCGTTGACGTTCGCGCTGTCCACCACCTCGCGGCGGGACAGCTTCCAGATCGCGGCGCTGGAGGCGACGAGGAAGACGGCGACGGCCGCGGTGCCCCAGTCGCCGAGGTCCGTCACCGACTCGGCGAGCGCGCCGACGACGGCGGCCGCGGGGAGGGTGAGCACCCAGGCGACCATCATCCGGGTGGCGGTGGACCAGCGGACCGTGCCGCCCTTGCGGCCCAGGCCCGCGCCCATCACGGAGCCGGAGACGACGTGCGTGGTGGAGAGGGAGAAGCCGAGGTGGGAGGAGGCCAGGATGGCGGTGGCCGCGCTGGTCTGGGCGGCGAAGCCCTGCTGCGGCCGGAGGTCGGTCAGGCCCTTGCCCATGGTGCGGATGATCCGCCAGCCGCCGATGTAGGTGCCGAGCGCGATCGCCAGGCCGGCGGAGAGGATGACCCAGGTGGGAGGGTTCGAGCCGGGGGCGATGGTGCCGCCCGCGACCAGCGCGAGGGTGATGATGCCCATCGTCTTCTGCGCGTCGTTGGTGCCGTGCGCGAGGGAGACCAGGCCGGCGGAGGCGATCTGGCCGGCGCGGAAGCCCTTGCGGGTGGCGTTGTCGTCGGCGTCCTTGCCGATCCCGTAGGACAGCCGGGTCGCCAGCAGGGCCGCGAGGCCCGCGACGACGGGGGCGGCGACCGCCGGGAGCAGTACCTTGGTGACCAGGACGTCGCCGTGGACCGCGCCGAAGCCGGCGGAGGCGACGGTGGCGCCGATCAGGCCGCCCATCAGGGCGTGCGAGGAGCTGGAGGGCAGGCCCACCAGCCAGGTCACCAGGTTCCAGAGGATCGCGCCGACGAGGGCGGCGAAGATGACCTCGGGCCGGATGCCGTTCTCGTCGACGAGGCCCTTGGAGATCGTGTTGGCGACCTCCACGGAGAGGAAGGCGCCCACCAGGTTGAGCGCGGCGGACATGGTCACCGCGATCTTGGGCTTGAGCGCACCGGTCGAGATGGTCGTGGCCATCGCGTTGGCGGTGTCGTGGAAACCGTTCGTGAAATCAAACGCGAGTGCGGTCACGACCACAATCGCGAGGATCAGCGAGAAGTTTTCCATTTACCCGAACAATCTTTAGAGGTCATCGGCTGTTGGACCGTAGGCAACCTGGGTGAACGGAAGATGAACTGAGTCGGTCACCATGGTGACCGAAATCGACTTCTGGGTGCCCGCGCGCGGGACGGGGTGCGGCCGCCGGCCGGCGGCGGGTCCGCCGGCCCTGTCGCCCGTTGGCCGGCGGCCCCCGGCGGGCGCCCTCGGCCGCCCCGCGAAACCGCCGAAGAGATTCCGGTCACCCGGCGGCCTGACAGGATCGGGTCATGGCTGAGCAGCGGCGGGACGGGCGGGACGGAGACGGACACGGCGGCGCACCGGACGGATCCGGGCCGCCACGGCGTGCGGCCGATGCCCAGGAGGCGGCGGCCTGGCGCGAACTCGTCGCCACCGCCCGCCGCACGGTGGCCGACGGACTGGTCGTCGGCACCTCCGGCAACGTCTCGGTCCGGGTCGGCGACACCGTACTGGTGACACCGTCGGGCGTGCCGTACGACCGCCTCACCCCCGCCGACGTGACGGGCGTCGACCTCGCCGGGCGCCAGGTCCTCGGCACCCTCGTCCCGACCAGCGAACTGCCGATGCACCTCGCGGTCCACAACAGCACGGACGCGGGAGCCGTCGTGCACACCCACGCCGTCGCCGCGACGGCCGTCTCCACCCTCGTCCCGGAACTGCCGCTGATCCACTACATGGCCGCCGCGCTCGGCGGACCCGTCCGGGTCGCCCCGTACGCGACCTACGGCACCGCGGAACTGGCCGCGAACATGCTCCGCGCCCTCGCCGGACGCTCCGGCTGCCTCCTCCAGAACCACGGCACGGTCACCTACGGCGCCACCCTGGCCCAGGCCTTCGACCGCACGGCCCAGCTGGAGTGGATGTGCCGCGTCTGGCTGACGGCCTCCTCGGTGCCCGGCCTGACCCCCGCCCTGCTCTCGCCGGACCAACTGGCCGAGGCGGCGGAGCGCCTGCGCGGATACGGCCGGCAGCCGGGCTGAACCCGGCAGGACCGCCTCCGCTGGCCGTCGTCCCGGTCCGCCCCGACACTGGACAGGTGCGCCCAGTCAAAGTCACCACGGCCGCCGTCGGTGCCGTACTCGCCGCCGGCGCGGCCGGGGTGGCCGCGGGGCGGTTCGCCAGCGACGCCGCCCTGAAGGCCACGCCCGGCCGGCCCCTGCCCACCGAGCCCCGGCTCACCGTGCACGGCACCGGAGCCGGCCGCGTCACCCTCACCCGGGACCTCGCCTCGCTGCGCCCCGGCACCTACGGCCTGGCCGGCGACGGCACGCACGCCGTCGTCGGCGCCGTCCTGGAGTCCGCCGCGACCACCCCGGACACCGTCGTACGGCGGCTGGAGCGGGTGACGCACGGCAGCCTCGAAGCCGGCGACAAGGTCTGGCTCACCCCCAACGTCCACATCGGCAACCCGGGCGCGGCCCTCGGGCTGGACCACGCGGACATCGACATCCCCGGCGAACTCGGCGCGCTGCCCGCCTGGTTCGTACCCGGCTACCGGGACACCTGGGTGATCGCGGTGCACGGCCTCGGCACCACCCGCGAACTCGCGATGAACGTCATGCGGTTCCTGCACGGCCGCCGCCTGCCGGTCCTCGCCCTGGCCTACCGCGGCGACCTCGGCGCCCCGCGCCCTCCCGACGGCCTCAGCCACCTGGGCGAGAGCGAGTGGCGCGACCTGGACGCGGCGATCCGCTACGCCGTCCGCTACGGCGCCCGCCGCGTCGTCCTGTACGGCTGGTCCACCGGCGCCACCATGGCGCTGCGCGCCGCCGCCCACTCGTCCCTGCGCGAGCGGGTCTCCGGACTCGTCCTGGACTCGCCGGTGCTCAACTGGGAGGCCACCCTGCGGGCCCTCGCCCAGGCCCGGCACACCCCCGACGCGCTGCTGCCGCTCGCGGTGCGCGCCGCCCAGGGCCGCGCGGGCCTGCACGCCGACCACGGCGGCGACCTCGTCGAGGCGGACCAGCCCGCCGTGCCCACCCTGATCGTCCACGGCCCGGACGACACGGTCGCCCCCTGGGTGTACTCCCGCAGGCTGGCCGCCCGGCACCCCGACCTCATCGCCCTGCACGCCGTGCCGGACGCGCCGCACGGAGCCATGTGGAACCCCGACCCCGAGCGGTACGAGGAGCGGCTGCGCCGGTTCCTCACGCCTCTCATGTGAGGCCGGCCCACCCCCGCGTTCCCGCGAGCCGGGTCCTGGTCCGCGGCCCGTCCGGCCGGTGTCCGGACCGTCTCCTGCCTCGTCCGGGCATGAGGCGGAGGCCCTGGTTCCAGTCGGTCGCGGAGGTTCCGTTTAAGGCCGTACCACTGGCCTGAACATGTCTCCCCGCCTCCCCTCGGGCCCCGTGCGTTGGCCAGCCCCGTCGCCCGCCGTGACATTCCGTTTGGGTTTTCGGACCGTCAACCGGAAGACTGCACCCGTGACGTCCCGTATCCCGCGCGACTCAAGGCTTCGACTCGTCCGAACGCGACCCCTGGCCGCAGCCCCCCGAGCGATGAACCAGCGGCCCGCGCGCCGCCCCGCACCCCGCCCGCCCGAGGGCACCCCGGCCCCCGCCGAGCTGGCCAGAATGGCGCGGTCCGGGCTGGCCGGAGCGGCCCGGGTCGCCCACTGGGCGGACACGGCCCTGGGTCCGGGCAGCGACGTGACCGGTGACGGCAAGGCCACCCTCTCCGAGGCGTCCGCCGAACGCGCGTCCGACGATCTGGGCCTGACCGTGGCTCAGGTCCGCGCC
Source organism: Streptomyces sp. NPDC091282 (assembly GCF_044757385.1). Lineage (NCBI taxonomy): Bacteria > Bacillati > Actinomycetota > Actinomycetes > Kitasatosporales > Streptomycetaceae > Streptomyces > Streptomyces sp. NPDC091282. The sequence goes on along the minus strand of NZ_JBIVUX010000001.1, from coordinate 57,685 downwards.
GACTGGGACACCGCCCGCCTCGCCGGCCTGGTCGAGGTGCACGGCGACAGCGCGCGCCCCGGCTGGCGCCTGCGGGCCTGGGACCGGGACGACAGCGCCGTGCTGCGCGGCTGGGTCGCCCTCTTCGACGCCTGGTCGCTCGCCCACCCGGAGCCGGCCGAGTTCGAGGCCGCCGCCGTCGCCGAGGTCGTCTCGGCCATGCCCCAGGTGCTCTCCTTCCTCCAGCTGTCCGCCGGTCCCGTCCCCGTCGAGCAGCTTCTGGACCTGCTCCGGCAGCGGGTCACCGAACTGCGCACCGAGCGCTGCGAGGTCTCCTACGAGACGGAGGCCGGGACCGGCGCCGTGGACGCGTCCGCCGCCGTCCCCGTGCCCGCCGCCGTGCCCGCCGGCGGCACGGGCCTCGCGGACCGGGCCGACGACCCGGCCCCCGCCGAGGAGGCCGAGCTGGCCCCCCTCCTCGACTGGTCCCTGCACGCCCTCGCCTCCGTCGGCGCGCTGACCTGCGGCGCCGGCCAGGCCACCCTCACCCCGCTGGGCAGCTGGGCGGTCTGGGTCAAGCTGGAGCAGATCTGCGTGGCCGCGCAGAGCCCCGCGGGGAACATCGAGGTCGCCGCCGAGGAGATGCTGCGCGGCTGCGCCCAGCTCCGCCCCAACGCGGCCCGCGCCGAGTACCGCGCCTGGCTCGCCGCCCGCCCCGTCGGCAGCGCCGTCGCCGAACTCGTCGCCGCCGCCCGGGGCGAGGACGCCCTGCTGCGCGGTCTGGCCTTCGAGGCGCTGCGCGTGGTCGGCGCCCCCGCCGAACCGGACGTCCACGCGGTCGTCGACGAGCCCACCCTGCGGCCTTACGCGCTGCTGTGGCTGGCCGAGCACGACGGCGTCGACCCGGAGGACGCCCACGAGGTGCTCACCCGCGAGGAGGCCACCTGGCTCTGGGTGGACACGGCCGCCGCCGTCGCCGACCACGGCGAGGCGCCGATGCTGGTCCGGCATCTGGAGTCGGCGCTGCAGCCCACCGTCCCCGTGCTCCTCGACGAGGTGCGCGCCGTCGGTCACCCGCGCACCGTGCAGGTCCTGGTCGCCCTCGCCGCCGCCCACCCCGACCCCGCGCTGGCCAAGGCCGTCCGCCGGGCCGCCTTCCAGGTGCACACCGGAGGCTGACGGGACGCGCGGGACGGGGCGGGGCGGGATCAGGCCGTTATCTCCGGGGCGTAGGTGCCGAAGCTCCAGATGTTGCCCTCGACGTCCCGGGCCATGTAGTCCCGCGAGCCGTAGTCCTGGTCCGTCGGAGGCATCAGGATCTCCGCGCCGTGGTCCACGGCCCGCTGGTGGTGTGTGTCGACGTCGTCCACCACGACGTACACCCCGGTCGGGCCCGCTCCCTCGAGCGCCGCGTCGAAACGGCCGCCGCGGCCCTTGGAACCCAGCATGACCGCGCCGTTGCCCTGGACCAGCTCGGCGTGCAGCACCAGGCCGTCCTCGCCCTCGTACACCGACAGCTCCGTGAAGCCGAAGGCCTCCGTCAGCTGTCTGATCGCCGCCTTCGCGTCCGCGTACAGCAGTGACGGATAGATGCTCGGCCGTCCGCCCATCGTGCCTGCCATGCCGATCACTCCCCTCCTGTGCCGGTCCTCCGCAGGCCGTCGTCCGGCCCGCCGCACAGTTTGGCACCCGGCACCGACAACGCCGCGGCCGAAGGCGCCCGGCTCACCGGAAGGTGTCGCACTGCGCCATGTCCCCGGTCCGGTAGCCCTGGTAGAACCAGTCCTGGCGCTGCCGGGCCGACCCGTGCGTCCAGGTCTCCGGCGTCACCCGGCCCTGGAACCGCTCCTGGATCCGGTCGTCGCCCACGGCCGCCGCCGCGTCGAGCCCGTCCCGGATGTCGGCGTCCGTCAGGCTGGTGATCAGCGGCCGGCCCGTCGACGGGTCCTTCGTGGTCGTCGCGTGCCGTGCCCACACCCCGGCGTAGCAGTCGGCCTGGAGCTCCACGCGCACCGCGTTGCTGTTCGCGCCGGTCATGTTGTCCTGCGACCTGCCCAACGTGCCCATCAGGTCCTGCACATGGTGCCCGTACTCGTGCGCCACCACGTACGCCTGCGCGAACGGGCCGCCGCTCGCGCCGAACTTGGACCGCAGCTCGTCGAAGAACCCGAGGTCCAGGTAGACCTTCCGGTCGCGCGGGCAGTAGAACGGCCCGACCGCCGAGGTCGCCGTGCCGCACGCGGTGGCGACCCGGCCGGTGAAGAAGACCGTCGGCGCGTTCGTGTAGACGCCGCGGCGCTGCTGGAACTCCTGCTTCCAGAAGGCCTGCACGCTGTTGACCACCGCCACCATCCGGCAGTCCTCCCGGGTGTTCGCGTCCCGCCCGGTACGGCAGCTCTGCTGCACCTGCGCCAGCGAGGACGAGGCCGGTGAGGGCGCGCTGTCGCCGGAGGAGAGACCCAGCTGGTCCGGTCCGACACCGAAGAACAGGCCGAGGAGCAGCGCGATCAGCCCGGCGAGGCCGCCGCCGATGGTCGCCCGCCCGCCCGGCACACGGCTGCCGCGCACGTCCTGCACCTCGGAGGTGTCCAGGTTCGCGTCGTCGTCGAACTGCATGGGGCACCGCCTTCTGCTCGCACCGTCCCCTGCATCCACCTTGCGCCATCCCGGCCCGCTCTTCGCGTCGATGGCCGGGCGACCGCCCGATCGGGCGACGTCCCGCCCCGCCCCCGCGTCACGCCCGCCGCCGCCGTACGGCCGTGACTACGCTCTGCGCCTGATCATGGGACGAGGACGCCCGCCCTGGGCGCCGAAGGGGGGAGCGGTGCCCGTTCTGCCACTCGGAGCGGCCCCGCCGTCCGCCGCGGCGGACGGCCGCCGGTCCCGGCCCGCCACGGCCGCCGGCCCCCGCCGGGCCGCCCCGGTGGCCGTTCACGCCGGCCCCCGCGGGCCGGTTCCCGTCCCGCGCGCGGCGCCCGCCCGGCCCGTCACCCTCGTCCTGCTGCTGGCGGGCCTGCTGGCCGGCGCCGCCGTCCTGTGCGCGGTCCGGCAGGACCGGCCCGCCCCCTACGGCGACCACCTCACCCCGGGCCCGGCCGCGCGCACCGCCCGCGCGCACGGCACGGCGGTCGAGGCGTACGACGGGCGGACCCTGCGGTGGCGCTACGCGCGCGCGGGCCGCCGTCCGCTGAGCGTGCTGCCCGCGCGCGGGCACGCCATCGCCGTGTGGGACGACGGGCTGGTCACCGACACCGACGGCCGCTCCGTGCGCTGGCACCGGGCCCTGCCCGCGGCCACCGGCTGGCTCCGCCGCCAGGGCGGCACCGGCGTCCTGCGCCCCCTCGGCCGCGGCATCCTCGCGGTCGTCACCCCGGACCGCATCGCCGCCTACCGCACCGCCGACGGCGACCTGCGCTGGGTGCTGCCCGCCCGCGCGGGCTGCGCGTTCCGTCCCGAACGTGCCGTACGTCACGGCCCGGCCCTGCTCGTCGCCCAGCCCTGCGCGGACGGCGCGTGGACCGCGCAGCTCATCGCCGTGGACGACCTCGGCCGGATCGTCCCGGACCGCGCGCCGCTCGGCAACGACCGCCCCGGCACCGGTCCCACGGGCCCGCGCACCGGAAAAGCCCTTGCGCCGCCCCGTTAGACTTGGCCCATGGCCATTCTCCTCGCGCATTAGACGGCGGGAACGTCCTCAGCCGCCCACCCGTCAAACCCCGTACGCCCTGGAGTCTGTCCGTGATCTCCGCCTCCGGTATCGAGCTGCGCGCCGGCGCCCGCATCCTCATCGAGAACGCCACCTTCCGTGTCGCCAAGGGCGACCGCATCGGTCTGGTCGGCCGCAACGGCGCGGGCAAGACCACCCTCACCAAGGTGCTGGCCGGTGAGGGCACCCCCGCCGGGGGCACCGTCACCCGCTCCGGCGAGGTCGGCTACCTCCCGCAGGACCCCCGCACCGGCGACCTCGACGTGCTCGCCCGCGACCGCATCCTGTCCGCGCGCGGCCTCGACGTGCTGATCCGCAAGATGCGCGAGAACGAACAGCGCATCGCCAACGGCCAGGGCGCCACCCGCGAGAAGGCGCTGCGGCAGTACGAGCGCCAGGAGACCGAGTTCCTCACCAAGGGCGGGTACTCCGCCGAGGCCGAGGCCGCCACCATCGCCGCCGCGCTCAACCTGCCCGACCGGGTGCTCGGCCAGCCCCTGCACACCCTCTCCGGCGGTCAGCGCCGCCGGATCGAGCTGGCCCGGATCCTGTTCTCGGACGCGGACACGCTGCTGCTGGACGAGCCGACCAACCACCTCGACGCCGACTCGATCGTCTGGCTGCGCGACTACCTGAAGACCTACCGCGGCGGCTTCATCGTGATCTCCCACGACGTCGACCTGGTCGAGACGGTCGTCAACAAGGTCTTCTACCTGGATGCCAACCGCTCCCAGATCGACGTCTACAACATGGGCTGGAAGCTCTACCAGCAGCAGCGCGAGGCCGACGAGAAGCGCCGCAAGCGCGAGCGGGCCAACGCCGAGAAGAAGGCGGCCGCGCTGCACTCGCAGGCCGACAAGATGCGCGCCAAGGCCACCAAGACGGTCGCCGCCCAGAACATGGCCCGCCGCGCCGACAAGCTGCTGGCCGGCCTGGACGCCGTCCGGGTCTCCGACAAGGTCGCCAAGCTCCGCTTCCCGGAGCCCGCGCCCTGCGGCAAGACCCCGCTGACCGCCGAGGGACTGTCCAAGTCGTACGGCTCGCTGGAGATCTTCACCGACGTCGACCTGGCCATCGACAAGGGCTCGCGGGTCGTCATCCTCGGCCTCAACGGCGCCGGCAAGACCACCCTGCTGCGGCTGCTCGGCGGGGTCGAGCAGCCGGACACCGGCGAGGTGATCGAGGGCCACGGCCTCAAGCTCGGCTACTACGCCCAGGAGCACGAGACCCTGGACCCGGAGCGCACGGTCCTGGAGAACATGCGCTCGGCCGCGCCCGACATGGACCTGGTCGAGGTCCGCAAGGTGCTGGGTTCGTTCCTGTTCTCCGGCGACGACGTCGACAAGCCCGCCGGCGTGCTCTCCGGCGGCGAGAAGACCCGGCTCGCGCTCGCCACCCTGGTCGTCTCCTCGGCGAACGTGCTGCTCCTTGACGAGCCGACCAACAACCTCGACCCGGCCAGCCGCGAGGAGATCCTCGGCGCCCTGCACACCTACAAGGGCGCCGTGGTCCTGGTCACCCACGACGAGGGCGCCGTCGAGGCGCTCCAGCCCGAGCGGATCATCCTGCTCCCGGACGGTGTCGAGGACCTGTGGGGCGCCGACTACGCGGACCTGGTCGCGCTCGCCTGACGACCGGTCCCGTCGCCGTGGGTTGATCGAATGCCTGATCCACTGGCTATGGATCATTCGGCCTATCGGTGATCCATCATCTGTGTGAGATCTCCTCGTATCGAGGTGTGTCCTACACCGATTTCCCGGCCGGCCCCTCCGTCTGCGAGGGGCCGGCCGCTTTTCGTTCCTGACCTGGCATTTCGCGGGGGAGCCCGTTCAGCCACGTGGACACCCGGTGCGGGAATCGAAGATTCCGATTGTGGGGACGGGTTCCTGTCGTCACAACGATGTCTCACGGACCTTGCCGAATGGGTGGCCATCGCGCCCCGGAGGGGTGATCATGAGGGGACCAGAGCGCACTTCCCATGAGGAGGCACGGGTGGCCGAGACTCTGAAGAAGGGCAGCCGGGTAACCGGCGCCGCGCGCGACAAGCTCGCGGCAGACCTGAAGAAGAAGTACGACTCCGGTGCGAGCATCCGGGCGCTGGCCGAGGAGACCGGCCGCTCGTATGGCTTCGTCCACCGGATGCTCAGCGAGTCGGGTGTCACGCTGCGTGGGCGTGGCGGGGCGACGCGGGGCAAGAAAGCCGCGTCCTGACCCCGGGCGGCCCATCGGCTTCGATGGTGGCCACCCGGTCGGCCGACTGATCGGCCGGGTGGTTACTGTGCAGTCACTTAGCATGCCCTCACGGCACTGCGTATGACCGCACACATCGGAGGCGCCCCATGGCTTCGCCCGACCAGGACCTCGCTCCTGTTCTCGACAAGGACGGCGTACGGCTCACCGTCGACGACGCGCTCGCCACGGTGACGCTGACCAACCCTGCCAAGCGCAACGCCCAGAGCCCCGCACTGTGGCGGGCGTTGGCCGAGGCCGGGCGGTCGCTGCCGGGGTCCGTCCGCGTCGTCGTGCTGCGCGGCGAGGGACAGTCCTTCTCCGCGGGCCTCGACCGGCAGATGTTCTCGCCGGAGGGGATCCCCGGAGAGCCGACCTTCATCGACCTCGCGCGCCGTGACGACGCCGGGCTCGACGCGACCATCGCCGAATACCAGGAGGCGTTCACCTGGTGGCGGCGCAACGACCTGGTGTCGATCGCCGCCGTGCAGGGCCACGCCATCGGGGCCGGATTCCAGCTGGCCCTCGCCTGTGACCTGCGCGTCGTCGCGGACGACGTGCAGTTCGCCATGCGCGAGACCAGCCTCGGCCTGGTGCCCGACCTCACCGGCACGCACCCGCTGGTGTCGCTCGTCGGCTACGCCCGTGCGCTGGAGATCTGCGCGACCGGCCGGTTCGTGCAGGCCGAGGAGGCGGTGACCTCCGGGCTCGCCAACCTCGCGGTGCCCGGCGCCGACCTCGACGCCGCGGTGCGCGACCTGGCCGCCGCGCTGCTGGCCGCGCCCCGGGACGCCGTGGTGGAGACCAAGGCCCTGCTGCGCGACGCGGGCGGCCGTGGCTACGAGGAGCAGCGGGCCGCCGAGCGGCAGGCGCAGGCCCGGCGGCTGCGGGACCTGGCGGGCGTGGGCGAGTAGTCCGGTGCCGGCGGCGGGACCGGTCGGACACCCGCGTCACCGCCCCGCCGCCGGGCGCTCTCAGCCGACACCGGTCACCAGCACGGCCACCGTGGGGTGATCGGCCAGCGCCGCGCCGACCGCCGTACGGACCGCGCGTGCCACGTCCGCGGCCCGGCCCCCGCCGGCCAGCGCCACCTCCACCCGCACATGCCGGCGCGGCAGCGCGGTCCCGACCCGCACCTCCCGGCTCAGCAGCCCCGTCACCCGCGTCACGCCCGGCACCCCGAGCGCCGCCGCCACCGCCCGCGCCCCGTCCGGATCCGTCCTCACGACGGCCGGCGGCGGCCCCGGCGGACCTGCGGTCTCCGGCTCCGCCGGGTCACCGGCCGGCGGTTCGGTCACCAGCAGTTCGGTCGCCCGCAGGTCCACCTCGGCCACCGCGAGCCCGAGGCGTCCCGAGGCCGCGGCCGAAAGGGCCCGCCGCAGCCGCTCCGCCGCCGTCGGCAGCGGCTCGCCCGTGCCCGCCGCGAAGTCCGCCGACAGCCGCAGCGGCCCCGGCGGCACACCACCCGGCGGTGCCGGTACGACGGGTTCCGGCACGTCCCGCGGATCCGCAGGCGCGATCCGCACCCCGCCCAGCCGCACCCCCGGCACTCCGGCCGCCGCCCGCCGCAGCACCGCGTCGGCCGCCGCCTCCGTCACCCACGTGCCGTCGCGCGGCCCGCCCAGCGGGAGCGGCCTGCCCGGCCCCAGGGCCTGCCGTACCGCTCGCGTCCACCGGTCCGCCGTCATTGCTCCAGCCTGCCGCATCATCGGCGCACGACCGGGCATCCGCACTTACCGTGGTCGCAGGACCACGATCGGAAAGGGGCGCACGGCGATGACGGAGATGACGGCGGAGCCGGAGAAGGACCCGCAGGACCCGACGGCGCAGACGCGCAGGACGGTCAGACGCGGGGGCGGTGACCCGGCGACCCGGGGGCGGACCACGATCGCCGACGGAGTGGTCGAGAAGATCGCCGGACTGGCGGCCCGCGACGTGCTCGGCGTGCACGCGATGGGCAGCGGACTCTCCCGCACCTTCGGCGTGGTGCGCGACCGGGTGCCCGGCGGCTCCAAGTCCGTCACCCGCGGCGTGAAGGCCGAGGTCGGCGAGGTGCAGACGGCGCTCGACCTGGAGATCGTCGTGGACTACGGCGTGTCGATCGCCGACGTGGCCCGCGCGGTGCGGGAGAACGTGATCGCGGCCGTGGAGCGCATGACCGGACTCGAAGTGGTCGAGGTCAACATCGCGGTGAGCGACGTGAAGCTGCCCGAAGAAGAGGACGAGGAACCGGAGTCCCGGCTCCAGTGACGGCTGAGGGGAGCAGACCATGAACCTGGCCGTGGTCGGCATGATCGCCGGCATGGCGCTGGGCTTCGCCGGATACTTCGGCGGGTTCGGCGCCTTCCTCCTGGTGGCGGCGCTGGGCGCCGTCGGTTTCGTCGCCGGCAGGTTCGCCGAGGGCGACCTCGAACCCGGCGACTTCTTCCGCAGCCGCGACGACCGCCGCGACCGCCGGCGATGACCGGCGCGAGCAGCGGGACGCACCGGCCCGCGGCGGCCGTGGCACCCGGCGAGCGCGGGGCCGTCCGGATCGCCGACCGGGTGGTGGCGAAGATCGCGGCGCAGGCGGCCCGCGAGGTCCTCGGGCCGCTCCCGAAGGACGCCGTGCCGCCGCACGCCACCGTCGTCGTCCACCACGGCACCGCCCGGGTCCGCGTCCACCTCGAACTGGACTACCCGTCCGCCATCGGCGCCCGGTGCGCGGCCGTGCGTCGACAGGTGACCGAGCGGGTAGGCGCGTTGGTGGACATGGAGGTGCGGGAGGTCGCCGTGCACGTCGAACGGCTGCACCCGGCCCAGACCCCGGGGAGGGCGTGATGAGCACCGAGCCGACACAGGTCGCCGAGAGGCCCGCCGAGGCCGCGCCGCCCCCGGCCGGCCACGCCCCCCGCTTCTGGTCGCCGCGCCGCGCACCCGCGGCCCTGGCCGCCGCCGTCCTCCTGGTGGCATCGGCCGCCTTCCTCTACGACATCGGGGCCGTACGCGCCCACCACCCGGCGATGCACTGGCGCCGCGTACTGGCCCGGCAGCTCGCGACCCGGCCGCTCGACGACACCTGGGTCCTGACCGGCGCGGGCGTCGCCGCCGCCGTCGGCGTGTGGCTGCTGGCCCTGGCCCTGACACCGGGCCTGCGGGACGTCCTGCCGATGCGCCGCAGCCACCCCGACGTGCGCGCCGGGCTGCGCCGCGACGCGGCGGCGATGAGCCTGCGCGACCGGGCCATGGAGATCTCGGGCGTCCGCCGGGTGCGGGTACGGCTGGGCCGCTCCCGCGCCCGTGTCCTCGCCGTCTCCCACTTCCGTGACCTCGACGAGGTGCGGGCCGACCTGGACGCCGCCCTCACCGACGCGATCGAGGGCCTGGGCCTCGCGCACCCGCCCAGACTGACCCTGCACGTCATCCGTCCCGGCCGGAAGGACTGAACGATGCGCACGGCGATCAACCGCGTACTGACCGGGCTGGCGGGCCTGGTGCTGCTCGTCCTGGGCGGCGCCGTCCTGGCCGTCGGCCTCGGCGCGCCGTCGCCCTCCTGGTGGATCCACCACGGCCGCCACGACGTGCTGCTGAGCACCGCCGAACGCACCCACTGGCGGGCCGCGGACTGGTGGTGGCCGACGGTCCTGGCCGCCCTCGGCCTCCTGCTCCTGCTGTCCCTGTGGTGGCTGACCGCACAGCTGCGCCGGCGCCGCCTGACCGAGGTCGTGGTCGACACCGGGGACGGCGAGGGCGCACTGCTGCGCGGCAGGGCCCTGGAAGCGGTCCTCGCCGAGGACGCGGCCCACCAGCAGGGCGTCGCGCACGCCCAGGCGGTCCTGCGCGGCAGGCCGACGGCCCCGGCGGTACGGGTGTGGCTCCGGCTGGACGCGGACGTGCCGCCGCGCGACGCCCTGGACGACCTCACCACGCGGGCCCTGGCCCACGCCCGGGACTCGGCCGCCCTGAAGAAGCTCCCGGCGGAGGTCAGGATGAGCTCGGTGAAACACCGCGCGGAGCGGGTCACCTGAGACCCCGTCCGGCTCCCTGCCCCGTCCGCGCCGGGAGCCGGACCGTCAGAAACCGTGCCGCATACCGCCGTCGACGGGCACCATGATCCCGGTCAGATAGGACGCGGCCGGCGACAGCAGGAACGCGCCCACCCGGCCGAACTCCTCCGGCCTGCCGTACCGCCGCAGCGGGATCCGGGACTCGTTCTCCAGCCGGGTGGCCCCGGGGTCCGCCGACAGCCCGTCCAGCTCGCGCACCCGGTCCGTGTCGATCCGCGACGGCAGCAGCCCCACCACCCGGATCCCGCGCGGACCCAGCTCGTCCGCCAGCGACTTGGCGAACCCGGCGAGACCCGGCCGCAGCGCGTTCGAGATCGTCAGCCCGGGAATCGGCTCGTACACGGACGCGGACAGCACGAACCCGATGACACCGCCGTCCGCCAGCTCGGCCGCGGCCGCCCGCGCGAGCCGCACCGCGCCCAGGAAAACCGCCTCGAAGGCGCTCTGCCACTGCTCGTCCGTGTTGTCGGCGACGAACCCGGCCGGCGGCCCGCCGACGCTCACCAGGATGCCGTCGAAACGGCCGAACAGCTCGCGCGCCGCCGAGATCACCCGCTCCGGCGCGTCCGGCTCCGCGTTGTCCACCGCGACGCCCGCCGCGTTCGGCCCCAGCTCGGCCACCGCCTCGGCGACCCGCTGCTCGTCCCGCCCGGTCAGCACCACCTTCGCGCCGTCGGCGACCAGCTCGCGGGCGGTCGCGTTGCCGAGCCCGCGGGTCGCTCCGGTGACGACGTACACCCGGTCCTTCAGTCCAAGATCCATGGCACCTATCCTGCCTCGTCGGCGGCGAACAGTGTGAGGGCGGTGTTCACCAGCCCGATGTGGCTGAAGGCCTGCGGGAAGTTGCCGAGCAGGCGGCCGAGTTCCGGTTCGTACTCCTCGGAGAGCAGCCCCACGTCGTTGACGAGCCCCACCAGCCGTTCGAACAGTTCCCTGGCCTCGTCGGTACGGCCCGTCATGTGCAGCGCGTCGGCGAGCCAGAACGAGCAGGCCAGGAAGGCGCCCTCGCCGCCCGGCATGCCGTCGACGCCGATCGCGTCGGTGTCGTAGCGGCGCACGAAGCCGCCGTGGCCCAGGCCGTCGCGGATCGCGTCCACCGTGCCGATCACCCGCGGGTCGTCCGGCGGCAGGAAGCCGAAGCGGGGGATCAGCAGCAGGGCGGCGTCCAGTTCGCGCGAGCCGTAGTACTGGGTGAAGGTGTTGCGCCGCGGGTCGAACCCCTTCTCGCACACCTCCCGGTGCACCTCGTCGCGGAGCGCGCGCCAGCCCTCCAGCTCGCCCTCCAGCTCCGGATGCTCCTCCAGGGTCCGCACCGCCCGGTCCGCGGCCACCCACACCAGCACCTTGGAGTGCACGAACTGCCGGCGGCCGCCGCGCACCTCCCACAGGCCCTCGTCCGGCCGGCGCCAGATCTGCTCCAGGAACTTCATCAGCGAGCACTGGATGGCCCACATGTGCGGCTTGGTGGACAGGCCTGCGGTGCGTGACAGCGACAGGGAGTCCATGACCTCGCCGTACACGTCCAGCTGGAGCTGGTCGACGGCGCCGTTGCCGACGCGGACCGGCGCCGAGCCCACGAAGCCGGGCAGCCAGGGCAGTTCGAACTCGGGCAGCCGGCGCTCGCCGGCCAGGCCGTACATGATCTGCAGGTCCGCCGGGTCACCGGCCACCGCGCGCACCAGCCAGTCGCGCCAGGCCTCGGCCTCCTTGTGGTAGCCGGCCGACAGCAGCGCGCCGAGGGTGAGGGTGGAGTCGCGCAGCCAGCAGAAGCGGTAGTCCCAGTTGCGCACGCCGCCCAGTTCCTCGGGCAGCGAGCTGGTGGCGGCGGCCACGATGCCGCCGGTCGGCGCGTAGGTGAGCGCCTTGAGGGTGATCAGGGAGCGGACGACGGCGTCCCGGTGGGGGCCCCGGTAGGTGCAGCGGGCGGTCCAGCGCCGCCAGTCCGTGACGCTGGAGCGCAGCGCCCGGTACGGGTCCACCAGCGGCGGCCGGGGTTCGTGCGAGGGGTGCCAGGTGAGCACGAACGCGACCCGTTCGCCCTCCGCGACGGTGAACTCCGAGTGCGTGCCGAAGTCCTCGCCCCAGGTCCGTACGGGCGGTTCGCTGCGCAGCCACACCGAGTCGGGGCCCGCGACGGCGACCCGGCTGCCGCCCGAGCGGCGCATCCAGGGGACGACCGAGCCGTAGTCGAAGCGGATGCGGAGGGTGCTGTGCACGGTGACGCGGCCGCTGACGCCCTCGACGACGCGGACGACGTCGGGCGCCCGGTCGCGCTGGGGCATCAGGTCGGTGACGCGGACCGTGCCCTCGGGGGTCTCCCACTCGGTGTCCAGGACCAGTGTGTCGGGCCGGTAGGCGCGCCGCGTGCAGGTGGTGGCGTCCTTCGGGGCGATCCGCCAGTGGCCGTGGTCCTCGTCGCCGAGGAGCCGCGCGAAGCAGGCGGCCGAGTCGAACCGCGGCACGCACAGCCAGTCGATGGAGCCGTCCCGGCCGACCAGGGCCGCGGTCTGTTCGTCGCCGATGAGGGCGTAGTCCTCGATGCGTCGGTCCACGGATTCCGGTTTCCCGCCGGGATCGTGGGCCAACCAGGGGGTGGGCCGGGGGAGTGACCGGTGCTCAGCCGACGGCCGCGGGTTCCGCTTCCGCCGCCGGCTGGGCCTTCTCGGCCTCCTCGCGGGTCCGGGCCTCGCGGCGGACCAGGACGAACCAGCCGTAGGGGACGCCGGCGGCGAACAGCCACCACTGGATCATGTACGCGTAGTTCAGCGGGGCGTCTTCCTTGCCCGGGTCGGAGATCTGCTCCGGGGTGCCGCCCTTGGGCGCGGGCGCGGTCTGCTGGATGTAGCCGCCCAGCACCTGCTTGCCGAGCCGGCGCGCCTGCTCGGCGCTGTTGATCAGCATGACCTGCCGGTCGGGCAGGCCCGTGAGGTCCTTGATGCCGCTCGCCGCGGTGGTCTCGTCGGGCATCAGCCGGCCCTGGATGGTGACCCGGCCGCCCGGCGGGGCCGGCACCTTCGGGAACGCGGTCTGGCTCGGCCCGTCCGAGGAGATCCAGCCCCGGTTGACCAGCAGCACCTTGCCGTCGGCCAGCACGAAGGGGGTCAGGACGTGGTAGCCGACCTCGTCGTCGGCGTTGGTCCGGCGCCGGACCACGACCTCGTCGGCGGTGTCGAAGGTGCCGGTCGCGGTGACGGTGTGGTACCGCTCCTTGCGGGTCACCGCGTGTCCCGGCGTGGTCACCTGCTCGGCGGGCACCGGCTTGGCGTTCAGCGCCTGGGAGACCAGCGCGTTGCGCGCGCTGCGCTCCTCGTACCGGTGCTTCTGCCAGAACCCCAGCCGGATCATCGTGGGGATGAGAAGCAGGGAGATCAGGGTGAGGATCACCCACTGCCGGGTCAACAGGAAGCGGTACACCCCACGACCGTACAACTCGGTCGTGGGGTGCGTTCGCGCGGGTACCGGGTCAGACGCGGTCGACAATGCCCGCCTTCCCCGCCTCGCGGGCGCAGTGGGCGCCGCAGTACCACTGGTTCTCGGCCTCGACGCCCTGCCCGATGATCGAGACCTTGCAGTGCTCGCAGACGGGGGCCATACGGTGGATCGCGCAGGAGAAGCAGTCGAAGACGTGGACCGCGCCCTGGGCGTGCACCTCGAAGGTCATGCCGTAGTCATTGCCGCAAACTTCGCATTTCGCCATGCGCCTCAGGGTGAGCGGTCCCTCGCGCGCGGGCGAGCGGACGCCGGGCGAGTCGCCCCGCAATCACCCGTTAGTAGGGCCCGGCGACGCGGTCACCGTTCACCCGCCGGTGCGCCCGCCGGCGCCACGTCCCGCAGGAGCTGGCCGAAGGCCGCCTCGTCGACGACCGGCGTGCCGAACTGGCGTGCCTTGACCACCTTCGAGGTGCCCGAGTCCGGGTCGTTGGTGACGAGCAGGCTGGTGAGCCGCGAGATGCTCGTCGACACGTGCAGTCCGGCCTCGGCGGCCCGGTCCTCCAGGAGCTCCCGCTCGGTCGAGGTGTCCCCGGAGAACGCCACCCGCATGCCCTGCCGCAGCGGCCTGCCGTCCTCGAACCGCCCCGGGTTCGGATACGGACAGGCCGGACGCTTGCGGGACGGACGCCAGCTGCTCGGACGGTAGCCGCCGCCGCTCGCCTGCTGCCCGATGCGGGGCGTCTGCGACCACTCCGTCAGCGGGCGGCACTCCAGCAGCGGCAGCCGTACGCCGCCCGCCGCGGCGGCCCGCAGGCTCGGCCGGAACGCCTCCGCGAGCACGCGCGCGTCGTCCAGCGCGTGGTGCGCCCGCCGCTGTACGACCCCGAAGTGCGCGGCCAGCGTCTCCAGCTTGTGGTTCTGCAGCGGCAGCCCCAGCTCCTTGGAGAGCGCGATCGTGCACAGCCGCTGCTTCACCGGCGGCTCGGTCTTCGCGCGCGCGTACTCGCGCGCGATCATCTGCCAGTCGAAGACCGCGTTGTGCGCCACCAGCACCCGGCCGTCGAGCCGGGCCGCGAACTCCTCGGCGATGTCGGCGAAGAGCGGTGCTCCGTCGAGGACCTCGCTCGTCAGGCCGTGGATCCACACCGGGCCCGGATCGCGCTCCGGGTTGACCAGCGTGTACCAGTGGTCCTCGACCTCGCCGCGTCCGTCGAGCCGGTAGACGGCGGCGGAGATGATCCGGTCGTCGCGGGCCAGCCCGGTGGTCTCCACGTCGACGACCGCGTACCCCTGCGGATACGCGGCCGGCCACGGGGTGCCGGCGGAGACTGCGGTCGTACGGTCTTCGAGCATGGTCACTGAGGATACGGGCCCCGGCCGACAGTCCGGTCCGTCAGGTCGCCCGTCGGCACCGCCCGTTCGCACGTCCTGATCGCCCTTCGCGCGGCCCCCGCGCAGGCGACCTGGTCCGCGCGCGGGGCCGACTCCTACGTCAAGTCCCATCCGGCGTTGGACGGTTCGGGCTTGGACGGTGAACCGGTGCTGCGCCTGAGAAGCGGCGCGACCAGCGCGGCCGGGCCGCCGAACGCGTCGACCCCGAGGCCCTGGTGCCCTGTTGCCCTGCGTTCACCAGCGCCCGCGGGCGTCCCCCCGTACGGGTTCGACCTCGACTTCCTCGACCCGCTCGCCGCCGAGGCGGGACCGACGGTCGCGGAGACCGCCGGGCCGCCGCGCGAGGCGCCTCGGTCCGCGTCCGGTGACGTCGGTGCCGCCCTCACCCGGGCCGGAGTGCGATCCTCCGTGTCGTGACGGAACAGACGCACGACGACGAGGCACACGGCGGAGCGCTCGGCTCCCGGCTGAACTGGCTGCGGGCGGCCGTACTGGGCGCCAACGACGGCATCGTGTCGACGGCGGGCATCGTCGTCGGCGTCGCGGGCGCCACCGGCGACCGCAACGCGCTCCTGACGGCCGGTCTCGCCGGACTGCTCGCCGGGTCGATGTCGATGGCGGCGGGGGAGTACGTGTCGGTGTCGACCCAGCGTGACTCCGAACTGGCCGCGCTGGCCCAGGAGAGAAGGGAGCTGAAGGAGCGTCCCGAGGCGGAGCTGGAGGAGCTCACCGAGCTGCTGGAACGGCGCGGACTGTCCCGGGAGGTCGCCCGCGAGGCGGCGGTCCAGCTCACCGAGCGGGACGCCCTGAAGGCCCACGCGAGCGTGGAGCTGGGCATCGACCCGGACGAGCTGACCAACCCGTGGAACGCGGCGCTGGCGAGCTTTTTGGCCTTCACCGTGGGGGCGCTGCTGCCGCTGCTGGCGATGGTGCTGCCGCCCGCCGGCTGGCGGCTTCCGGTGACCGTCGGGTCGGTGCTGGCCGCGCTGGTCCTGACCGGCTGGAGCAGCGCGCGGCTGGGAGCGGCGGCGGCGGGCCCGGCGATGGTCCGCAACGTGGCGGGCGGCGCGCTGGCCATGGGCGTGACCTTCGCGGCCGGGACGCTGCTGGGGGCGGTGGGGGTCTAGCCGCGGCCCGGGTGCGGCCGGCCGGGGGAGCGGTTGGCGGAGATCGCCAACAAACAAGCGCGTACCGTGGGAAATACTTGTGGGTAACAACGTCTAGCCGCGGACGACCGGCGGTTCTACCGTGCCACCATGCCGAACCTGCCCAATGTCGTGCTGTGGTCGATACCCGCCTTCGTGCTGCTCACCGTGATCGAGGTGATCAGCTACCGCATCCATCCCGACGACGACAGCGACGGGTACGAGACCAAGGACGCGGCCACCAGCGTCGGCATGGGGCTCGGCTCGCTCGTCTTCGACTTCTTCTGGAAGATCCCGATCGTCGCGATCTACTCGGCGGTCTACGCCCTCACGCCGCTGCGGATCCCCGTCCTGTGGTGGACGATCCCGCTGTTGCTGCTCGCGCAGGACTTCTTCTACTACTGGTCCCACCGCGGCCACCACGTCATCCGCATCCTGTGGGCCTGCCACGTCGTCCACCACTCCAGCAAGAAGTTCAACCTCACCACCGCGCTGCGCCAGCCCTGGACCTCGCTGACCGTCTGGCCGTTCTACCTCCCGCTCATCGCGGCCGGCGTGCACCCGGCCACGCTCGCCTTCCTCTCGTCCGCGAACCTCGTCTACCAGTTCTGGATCCACACCGAACGCATCGACAAGATGCCCCGGTGGTTCGAGTTCGTGTTCAACACCCCGTCCCACCACCGCGTGCACCACGCCTCCCAGGGCGGTTACCTGGACCGCAACTTCGGCGGCATCCTCATCGTCTGGGACCGCCTGTTCGGATCCTGGGTGCCGGAGGTCGAGCGGCCCGTGTACGGCCTGACCAAGAACATCGACACGTTCAACCCGATCAAGGTGGCCACCCACGAGTACGCGGCCATCGGCCGGGACCTGAGGGCCGCCCGCACCTGGCGGGAGCGGGCCGGACGGGTCTTCGGCGGGCCCGGCTGGGCCCCGCCGGCTCCCGTGGAGCAGACCGAGGAGTCCGTGGCCGCGTGAGAGCGTCCCGGGCGCTGCTCGCCGCCTTCGCCCTCGCCGTCGCGGCCGACCTCGGCTGCCTGGCCGCCGGCTTCCACGCCGGGCACGTCGTCGCCAAGGTGCTCCTGATGCCGCTGCTGGCCGCCTGGGCCGCCCGCGCGGGCGGCCCGCGGCTGCTCGTCGCCGCGCTGCTGTGCGGCTGGGGCGGCGACGTGCTGCTGCTCTCCGACGCCGACCCCGCCTTCATGGCGGGTATGGCCTGCTTCGCCGCCGGACACGTCTGCTACCTCGTCCTCTTCCACCGCCACGGCCCGCCACGCGCGCGTGCCGGCGTCCTCGCCGTCGGCTACGCCGCCGCCCTCCTCACCCTGGTCGTCCTGCTCTGGCCGGACCTGCCGGCGGGGCTGCGCGGACCCGTCGCCGGCTACAGCACCCTGCTGACCGCCATGGCGTACGCGGCGCTCACCCGCATCGGCCCGGTCGCCGGGCTCGGCGGCGCCCTCTTCATGCTCTCCGACACCCTCATCGCGACCGGCGTCGCCGACTGGCCGCAGCTGCCCAGGCCCGACTTCTGGATCATGCTCACCTACGTGGCCGGGCAGTTCCTGCTGGTCCGGGGCACCCTCGACGCGCGGTCCGTACCGGCGGCGGCGTACCGTGAAGTGCGCCAGACCACCCCCTGAGCGCACCCACGACACCGCACGAGAGGGACCCTCGCCATGCGCGCCACCACCATCCACGCCCCGTACGACATGCGCGTGGAGGACGTCCCCGAGCCGGTGGTGCAGCTGCCCACCGACGCCGTCGTACGGGTGCTGCGCGCCTGCATCTGCGGCAGCGACCTGTGGGCCTACCGCGGTGAGGCGGCCCGGCAGCCGGGCCAGCGCATCGGCCACGAGTTCCTCGGTGTCGTCGAGGAGACCGGCTCCGAGGTGGGCACCGTGCGCCGCGGCGACCTCGTGGTGGCCCCCTTCATGTGGTCCGACGGCGTCTGCGACTACTGCCGGGAGGGCCTGACGACCTCCTGCGTGCACGGCGGCTTCTGGGGCTCGGTGGGCTACGACGGCGGCCAGGGCGAGGCCGTGCGGGTCCCGTTCGCCGACGGCACCCTGGTCGGGCTCCCCAAGGACGCGGCCTCCGACGACCACCTGCTGACCGCCCTGCTGACGCTCTCCGACGTCCTCGGCACCGGCCACCACGCGGCCCTCGGCGCGGGCGTCCGGCCCGGCGCCACGGTCGCCGTCGTCGGGGACGGCGCGGTCGGCCTGTGCGCGGTGCTGGCCGCCAGGCGGCTGGGCGCCGAGCGGATCATCGCGCTCGGCCGGCACGAGGTCCGCACCGACATCGCCCGCCGCTTCGGCGCCACCGACGTCGTCGCCGAGCGGGGCGAGGCCGCGGTGGCCGCCGTGCACGAACTCACCCGCGGCCAGGGCGCGCACGCCGTGGTGGAGGCCGTGGGCACCGAGCAGTCCATGCGGACGGCGGTCGAGATCACCCGGGACGGCGGCGCGATCGGCTTCGTCGGCGTCCCGCACGGCAGCGGCACCGGGCTCGACCTGTCCGTCATGTTCGACCGGAACATCGCCCTGCGCGGCGGGGTCGCCCCGGTCCGCGCCTACATCCCCGAACTGCTGCCCGACGTCCTCGCCGGCACCGTCGACCCCTCGCCGGTCTTCGACCTGACCGTCGGCATCGAGGGCGTGCCCGACGGCTACAAGGCGATGGACGAGCGCACCGCCCTGAAGGTGCTCGTCACCAACGGCTGAGCCGGCGCCGCCGAGCCGGCGCTCCGGGGCCGTACGTGATCACGTCCATCTGATCGGCACCGGCAGCGCCGTCAGCACGCCCGACACCGCGACCACGATCCCCAGCACGGCCACCTCGGCCCGCGCCGGGACGTACGCGGTGAGCGGGTCGGCCGCCCGGCGCAGCCGCCGCCGCGCCGCCAGCGCGAGCACGGCGACGGCGCCGACGAGGACCGCCTTGGCCAGCAGGGTGCGCCCGTACGCCGTCGTCGTCAGCTGCTCCAGGACGGTGTCCGCCGGCATCCGCCGCAGCGCGCTCCACACGCCCGTCGCGGTGACCGCCGCCAGCAGGACGGCGGCCACGCGCGCGTAGAGGCCGAGCAGCGCCGCCCCGGCCCTGTCGCCGCGCCACCGGCGCAGCAGCCGCAGTACGTGCGGCAGACCGCCCGCCCACAGCGCCGCGCACGTCAGGTGCACCAGGGTGAGCGCGTATCCGGTCGACGGGCTCGTCTCGGGCGCGGGATGGGCGCGCAGCGCCTCGGCGGCGATCACCGCGGCGAGCGGCCACACCCGGACCGCGGGGCGGCGCGCGCGGGCGCACAGACCGGCCAGCGCGAACGCGTCGACCTCGATCAGCGCCAGCCTGCCGTCACGCGACCGGTACAGGCCGCCCACGTCGACGTCCGCGAGGGAACGCGGCACCAGGTTGCCGGTGGCCACGACCGACGCCAGCGCCAGCGCGGCGGCGAGACCGGCGGCGGCCGCGAACACCGCCCAGCCGGTGGGCCGTTCGGGCGGCGCGTCCGGCAGCCTGGCCGCCAGCCGGTGCGCGAACAGCTCGCCGACCGGCACGCACAGGGCGGCGAACAGCACGCCGCGCAGCAGCGCGATGCCGCCGACCCCGGGCGCCGCGGCCTCTCCGGTGCCGTGCAGCGCGGCGGACGGCCCCAGCAGCGGCACCAGCGCGGCCAGCGCCACCAGGAGGAGGACGGCGACGGCCCGGCCGGTGCCCGGACGGCCGGCGGGGCCCCGCGGCCCGGCCGGCTCCGTGGTCGGTCCGGTCGCGGTCATCCGACGATCCTCGCCAGCGGGCACAGAACCGGGCAAGCGAAAGAAAACAACTGACCGAGTGTCATTCCGTCTTGTCGGGTGTTTCCGGCCACCCGGACGGTGCGGTCAGGCCCACACGGCCGGATCCGATCCCCAGGGCACCGGAGGCCGCGCCCAGTCCTTCGGACCGCCGTCGAAGCGCACCGGCGGCCGCGCGTACCGCAGCCGCCCCAGCGGACCGTCCCGCTCGGCGAGCCAGGCCCGCGGCCCCTCGTACGGTTCGCCGCCCTCGGGTTCGTGGTCCGTCTCCGTGGTCAGCCACCGCGCCGTGCGCGCCAGCGCCAACCGTACGAACCTGCTCCCGCCGTCGTACGACTGCTCGGTCAGCGCGCGCAGCACGCCCGCCGCCAGCAGGTATCCCGTACCGTGGTCGAGCGCCTGCGCGGGCAGCGCGCCCGGCCGGTCCGCCGACCC
This sequence comes from Streptomyces sp. NPDC091282, assembly GCF_044757385.1. NCBI lineage: Bacteria > Bacillati > Actinomycetota > Actinomycetes > Kitasatosporales > Streptomycetaceae > Streptomyces > Streptomyces sp. NPDC091282. Next base: position 37,530 of record NZ_JBIVUX010000001.1, on the reverse strand, counting down.
CTCGGTCTCGGCGATGCCCGTGGCGGCCTGCACCAGGCTGTCGAAGCCGCGCCGCCCGCCCCACGGCCCGTGGCCGCCCCACGCGGAGACCTGGGCCACGACCAGTCCCGGCCGCCGTTCGGCCAGTGCCTCGGGGGAGAGGCCGAACCGGTCCAGGGCGCCCGGCCGGTAGCCGGTGACCACGACGTCCGCCGAGGCCAGCAGCTCCTCGAAGGCCGCACGGCCGGTGCCGAGGTCGAGCGTCGCCGAGCGCTTCCCGATGTCGGTGTCGGCGTGCTGGTCGGCCAGTTCGGGCAGCCAGGGCGCGTCCAGGCGCAGGACGTCCGCGCCCAGGAGGGCCAGGGTGCGGGTGGCGACCGGGCCCGCCAGCACCCGGGTCAGGTCCAGGACGCGCAGCCCGGCGGCGGGCAGCAGGACGGCCGCACCGGCGTCCAGCGGCGGGAGGCGGCGCACCGGGGCCGTGTCCGGGCGGGCCCGTTCGACGAGCGGGCGGGCGGCGACCTCGGCCGCCTGCTCGTGCGCGGCCCACGTTCCGGGCGAGCGCAGCGCCACCGCGAGCCCGCCGGCGCCGAAGACGGCCGTCTCGACGTCCAGGCTGGGCCGGCCGGCGATCCGGGCCGCCACGTCCTCCGCCGCGGCGCCCTCCGGCAGCCCCAGCGCGGCGAGCAGCCGGGCCCGGTGGTGCGGGTAGTTGGCGTGCGTGCGCACCCACCCGTCGGCCGTGCGCCAGAACCGCGACAGCGGGGCGAACTGCACCGGGGCGCGCCCGTCGACCAGGAGCTGCCGCTCGCTGGTGAACGCCGCCGCCACCGCCCCGTCGTCCACCAGGACCGCCGGCACCCGGGCGGCGGCCGTCCGGCGCGCGCCCAGCTCGGCGGCGGCCAGCGCGCACGCGCCGACGCACGCGCGCGCGAGCCGCCGTACGGGAAGCCGCGACGGGAGCGTGTCCGCGCGGGCCACCGTCGTGATCCGCGCGAGCAGCGACGGATCGCCGCCCAGCGCGGACCACGCGTAGTTGATTGCAGTCATGACTGCACTATGCAGTATTGACTGAATCAATATATGTGCCTAGTGGGTCACCGCCGCCAGGGCGTCCACCGTGCCCCAGCCGTAGAAACCGTTGTGGTTCTTCGAGCCCTCGCACACCGCGTCGACCTTGCCGTCGCCGTTGATGTCGTACGGGTCGGTGCACGGCGTGGCCGTCGCCTCCGCGTACAGCAGCGCCTTCACCAGGGCCGGCGAGGCGTGCGGATGCGTCGACTTGATCAGTGCGGCGACACCGACGACGTGCGGGGTCGCCATCGACGTACCGGCCATGTAGCCCCACGTGCCGCCCGGCAGCGGGCCCAGGATCAGGCCGCTGGTCGCCGGCGGCGCCGGGGTCTGGTAGGCGGTCGAGTCGCCGCCGGGCGCGGCGACGTCGATCACCCCGAGGCCGTAGTTCGAGAACGACGACTTCAGGCCTTTCGCACCCGTGGCGGAGACCGTGACGACGCCCGGCAGCTGGGTCGGTATGTCGAAGCACTTGCGCGGGTCGATGACCCGGTCGCTCGGCGTGCCGTCGTTCGGCGAGACCGGGTCGGTGATCGAGTCGGCGGCCAGGTCGTAGCTCTCGTTGCCGGCCGCCGCCACGTTGACGGTGCCCTTCCTCTCCGCGAACCGCGAGGCCCGGGTGATCGCGTCGACGAGCGCCTTCTGGTCCGGGTCGGTGGTGCAGTTGAAGTACCACGGGTCGGTGTAATAGCTGTTGTTGGTGACGTCGATGTGGTGCTCGGCCGCCCACACGAAACCGCAGACCACGGCCTCCGTGTAGAAGTACCCGGCGGTGGTGGAGACCTTGATGCCCGCCACCTTGACGCCGGGCGCCACGCCCGTGATGCCCACGCCGTTCCTGGCGGCCGCGATCTCACCGGCCACGTGCGTGCCGTGCGGGCTCTCCGAGGCGCTGGGCCGCCAGGCGCCGTACGTCGTGTCCGGCTTGCCCGTGACGCAGTTGGTGGACTGCTCGGCGGAGAAGTTGGGGGCGATGTCCGGGTGGGTGTCGTCCACGCCGGTGTCGATGACGCCGACGGTGACCTTCGAGCTGCCGAGGGTCTTCTCGTGCGCCTTGTCGGCCTTGATGGCCGGCAGGTCCCACTGGAGCGGCTCCAGCGGGTCCTGCCCGGCGGCCGCCTTGGCGCCCGCCGCGGCCACCTGCTCGGAGGTGAGCGCCCGCGGCGTGCCGACGTCGGTGGTCGACTGCGCGGGCAGCGGGGCGTTGCGGGTGGCGCCCGCCGAGTCGACGCCGGGCACCTTGCGCATGGTTCTGGCGAAGTCGGGGTTCGACGAGTGGACGACGATCACGCCGATCTCGTCGTACGCGATCACCACCGAACCGCCGGCCCGGTCGATCGCCCGCTGGACGCGCTGCGAGGTGCCGTGCCCCGGGCGGACGTTGACGACATAGCTGAGGGACGTCGCGTCACTCGCGTCCGAAGCCCCCGCGGCCGTGGCGGCGGCCGTGGTCGTGGTCTCGGCGGCGGACGCCGAGACGTTGGGCAGGAAGGCGAGGGCCGTGGCCATGGCCATGCCGAGCGGGATGGCGAGCGCGCGGCGGTGGCGCGACTGGGGCACTGTCATGTGGGTGAGCCTCCGGTTCGTTCGCGATACGAGCATGCCGTGCGGGAAGTCCTGCCGGGGGAGTGTCACTTGACCGCGCGGAGCGCGTTCGTGATCCCCGGACCGCGGAAGCCGCCGGCGTGGGCGCCGCCCACGCGGGTGGCTTCCGCGGCGCCGTCGCCGTCCGGTACGGCGCGTGCCGGCCCGCGTCTGGAACGCGGATGAGCCATGGGGTCTCCACATCATCCGAAAACGGGCCTGCCCGGGCCGGACGTGACCTACCTGGACAGGTACATGACGGGTGGTGCAGGGCGAAGCTATCTCCCGCACTCGCCGGCCAGCAATGACCGGAGGCGACTCACGCCAACGACTTCCGAAAGAACTCGGGCGAGTTGAACCCGTCCACGCGTGGCGCCGTGACCTTGAGGAGGGAGCCGCAGCAGGATCGAGGCCCCCCGCGGGCATCACTTACCGGAGTGGGCCGACCACTTCACGTAGGCGGCCCGCATGTCCGTGACGTCCGAATCCGCATGTCCGTATCGCGAGGAGACTCCGTGGCCACCGAGACACCACCGCCCTCGAAACCGCAGCACCGGCTTCCCTCCAGCGAGGAGTTCGCCGAGGTGCAGCAGAGTCCGGAGTTCGCCGACCTGCGGCACTCCTACCGGTCCTTCGCCTTCCCGCTGACCGTCGGCTTCATCGCCTGGTACCTGCTGTACGTCCTGCTCTCCAACTACGCGGGCGACTTCATGGGCACCAAGGTCGTCGGCAACGTCAACGTGGCCCTGGTCCTCGGCCTCGCCCAGTTCCTCACCACGTTCCTCATCGCCTGGTGGTACGCCCACCACGCCGCGGCCGAGCTCGACCCCAAGGCCGAGGCCATCAAGTCCCGGACGGAGGGCGGCGCATGACCCCCGCGATCACCATGGCGGCCGGCGAGGCAAGCGAGCACCGGACCCTGATCATCACCCTGTTCGCGGTGTTCGTCGCCGCGACCCTCGTCATCACCGTCTGGGCCGGCCGCCAGACCAAGGACGCCGCCGACTTCTACGCGGGCGGCCGCCAGTTCACCGGCTTCCAGAACGGCCTCGCCGTCTCCGGCGACTACATGTCCGCCGCGTCCTTCCTCGGCATCGCCGGCGCCATCGCCCTCTTCGGCTACGACGGCTTCCTCTACTCCATCGGCTTCCTGGTCGCCTGGCTCGTCGCCCTGCTGCTGGTCGCCGAGCCCCTGCGCAACTCCGGCCGCTACACCATGGGCGACGTGCTGGCCTACCGGATGCGCCAGCGCCCGGTCCGCACCGCCGCCGGCACCTCGACGATCGTCGTCTCGATCTTCTACCTGCTGGCCCAGATGGCGGGAGCGGGCGTCCTCGTCTCCCTGCTCCTCGGCATCACCAGCGACGCCGGCAAGATCGGCATCGTGGCCCTGGTCGGCGTCCTGATGATCGTCTACGTGACCATCGGCGGCATGAAGGGCACCACCTGGGTGCAGATGGTCAAGGCCGTGCTGCTCATCGCGGGCGCCCTGCTGCTGACCTTCATGGTCCTGGCCAAGTTCGACTTCAACGTCTCCGAACTGCTCGGCAAGGCCGCCGACAACAGCGGCAAGGGCAGCGCCTTCCTGGAGCCCGGCCTGAAGTACGGCGCCACCGGCACCAGCAAGCTGGACTTCCTCTCCCTCGGCATCGCCCTCGTCCTCGGCACCGCGGGCCTGCCGCACATCCTGATCCGCTTCTACACCGTGCCCACCGCCAAGGCCGCCCGTAAGTCCGTGCTCTGGGCGATCGGCCTGATCGGCGCCTTCTACCTGATGACCCTCGCCCTCGGCTTCGGCGCCGCCGCGCTGATCAAACCGGACGAGATCATCGCCTCCAACAAGTCGGGCAACACCGCGGCCCCGCTGCTCGCCCTGCATCTGGGCGGCGTCGACTCCAACTGGGGCGCGATCCTGCTGGCCACCATCTCCGCGGTGGCCTTCGCGACGATCCTCGCCGTGGTCGCGGGCCTCACCCTGGCCTCCTCCTCGTCCTTCGCGCACGACATCTACGCCAACGTGATCAAGAAGGGAGAGGCCACCGAGAAGCAGGAGATCAACGCGGCCCGCTACGCCACCGTCGGCATCGGCGCGGTGTCGATCGTGCTCGGCGCCCTGGCCCGCGACCTCAACGTGGCCGGCCTGGTCGCGCTCGCCTTCGCGGTCGCCGCCTCCGCGAACCTGCCGACCATCCTCTACAGCCTGTTCTGGAAGCGCTTCACCACCGCGGGCGCCCTCTGGTCGATCTACGGCGGCCTGGTCACCGCGGTCGGCCTGGTGCTGTTCTCGCCGGTGGTGTCCGGCAAGGAGACCTCGATGTTCCCGGGCGTCGACTTCCACTGGTTCCCGCTGGAGAACCCGGGCATCATCTCGATCCCGGTCGGCTTCCTCCTCGGCGTCGTCGGCACCCTGCTGTCCAAGGAGGCCCCGGACGCCGCGAAGTACGCGGAACTGGAGGTGCGGTCCCTGACCGGCACCGGAGCGCACTGAGCTTCCTACGGCCGGCCGCGTCGGGAAGATCGTAGGGTCCTACGACGCGGCCGCTCCGTACCTCGTGGCATCGGGCCCCCTCGCGATGTCGGCGCGGTCACGTAGGCTCGCAAGTGACGGAAGAGAACCGATCCGTGACGACATGAGGGAGGGGGTCCAGGTGCTCATCGACACCTACGGCCGGGTGGCCACCGACCTGCGGGTCTCGCTGACCGACCGGTGCAACCTGCGCTGCACGTACTGCATGCCCGAGGAGGGCCTGCAGTGGCTGACCAAGTCCGACCTGCTCACGGACGACGAGATCGTCCGCCTGATCGACATCGCGGTCCGCCTGCTGGGCGTCGAGGAGGTCCGCTTCACCGGCGGCGAACCGCTGCTGCGCCCCGGCCTGGTCTCCATCGTGGAGCGGGTCGCGGCCCTGGCCCCCCGCCCCCGGACGTCCCTGACGACCAACGGCATCGGCCTGCGGCGCACCGCCCCGGCCCTGAAGAGCGCCGGTCTCGACCGGGTCAACGTCTCCCTGGACACCCTCCGCCCGGACGTCTTCAAGCGGCTCACCCGCCGCGACCGCCACAAGGACGTCCTCGACGGCCTCCTGGCCGCCCGCGAGGCCGGCCTCACCCCGGTCAAGGTCAACACGGTCCTCATGCCGGGCCTCAACGCGGACGAGGCCCCCGACCTGCTCGCCTGGGCGGTGCACCACGGCTACGAGCTGCGCTTCATCGAGCAGATGCCGCTGGACGCCCAGCATGGCTGGAAGCGCGACAGCATGGTGACGGCCGGCGACATCCTCGACTCGCTCCGCACCCGCTTCGACCTCACTCCCGAGGACGCGGGCGAGCGCGGTGCCGCCCCGGCGGAGCGCTGGCTGGTGGACGGCGGCCCGCACCGCGTCGGCGTCATCGCCTCGGTCACCCGCCCGTTCTGCGCGGCCTGCGACCGCACCCGCCTCACCGCCGACGGCCAGATACGCAACTGCCTGTTCGCCAAGGAGGAGACGGACCTGCGCGGCGCGCTGCGCTCGGGCGGCTCCGACGAGGAGATCGCCCGCATCTGGCGGCTGGCGATGTGGGGGAAGAAGGCCGGAGCGGGCCTGGACGATCCGTCGTTCGTGCAGCCGGCCCGGCCGATGTCCGCGATCGGCGGCTGAGACGGCGGCCCCGCGGACGCGCTACCCGGACCGGGACGGCTCCCACTCCGCCAGCGTCACCACGTCCTTCAGGAAGCCCCGCACCCCGAGGAACTGCGAGAGGTGCTCACGGTGCTCCTCGCACGCGAGCCAGGTCTTGCGCCGCTCCGGCGTGTGCACCTTCGGGTTGTTCCACGCCAGCACCCACACCGCGTCGGCCCGGCAGCCCTTCGCCGAACAGATGACGTCACTCACTGCTTCGTCCCGCACTCATCGCCCCGCAAACAAGGCGACGCCGAGCAGCCACGGGGGGAGCTGCCCGGCGTCGGTCCGTCGCTCCGACGGGGGATGCGGAGCGCGTACGCAGTATGTCATGGGTCACCCGCGGCCCGGCACCGGAACTGCACGATTGATCTGAGCATTTCCTGAGCTTCGGGAGCGGTCGCCGGCCGGGCACATCACGCCCCCGGCGCTCAGACCGACTCGGGTCGCTCGTCGCGCACGCGCGGCGCCGGTTCGGCCGGCGCGTCCTCCGCGACGGGTTCCGGGCGCGGCTCCTCCGCGCGCGGCGGCGCGATCATCAGCCGGGTCGGCGCGACACCGAACGTCGACGGCAGCGAGGCCGGACGCTCCCGGCCCGCGTTGGCGATCACGACGGCGACGTAGGGGAGCAGTGCGCCGAGGACCAGCGCCACGACGGCGACATAGCGTTCGACGTTCCACAACGTGGCCGCGAGGATCACCGACACGGTCCGCACGCTCATCGAGATGACGTACCGCCGCTGCCGGGCGCGTACGTCCTCGGCAAGGCCGGTTCGGGCCCCGGTGATCCGGAACACCTGGACGCCGCCCCCGCCGCGCTGCTTCCGCATCACATTCCACCATCCGCCCGCATCGGACACTCCCCGGCCCGCACCCTGCCCGTACCCGTACGGGGAACCGGGGCCGGATACCTCTTACGGTACGCCGCGTCTGCGCCGCCTTCGAGACCGGGTCGCCCTCCCGCCTGCGCGAACGTTCTGCGCCGTACCGCGTACGGGTGTACCGACGTGCGCCGTACGGCCGACCGGCCGAGACTTGGCGTAATGCTCACGTCGAGCCGTACGAGGAGGCAGCCATGGGCTGGTTGTGGGCGATCATCGTGGGATTCGTGCTGGGCCTGATCGCGAAGGCGGTCATCCCGGGCAAGCAGCACAGCCCGCTCTGGCTGACGACCATCTTCGGCATCCTCGGCGCGATCGCCGGCAACGCGATCGCCCGTGCGCTCGGCGTGGAGGCGACCAGGGGCATCGACTGGACCCGCCACCTCTTCCAGCTGGTCGCCGCGATCATCATCGTCTTCCTGGGCGACATGCTGTACACGGCGACGCTGGGCCGGCGCAAGCACCGCATCTGAGGCGTCCGTGCGGGGCGCGGGTCCGTGTCACGGCACCCGCACCCCGCACCGCGCTCAGGAACCGACGACCTCCACGGCCGCCAGGTTCTTCTTGCCCCTGCGCAGCACCAGCCAGCGCCCGTGCAGCAGCTGAGCGGGGTCCGCCACCGCGTCCTCGGCGGTCACCTTGACGTTGTTCACGTAGGCCCCGCCCTCCTTCACGGTCCGCCGGGCCGCGGACTTGCTCGCCACCAGGCCGACCTCGGCGAACAGGTCGACCACCGGGCCCAGCTCGGCGACCTGGATGTTCGGCAGCTCGGACAGCGACGCGGCCAGCGTCCGCTCGTCCAGCTCCGCCAGCTCACCCTGGCCGAACAGGGCACGGCTCGCGGCGATCACCGCGGCCGTCTGGTCGGCGCCGTGCACCAGCGTCGTCAGCTCCTCGGCCAGCGCGCGCTGGGCCGCCCGCGCCTGCGGACGCTCCTCGGTCTGCCGCTCCAGGTCCTCGATCTCCTCGTGCGACCTGAAGCTGAAGATCCGCAGGAACTTGGAGACGTCCCGGTCGTCCGCGTTCAGCCAGAACTGGTAGAAGGCGTACGGCGTGGTCATCTCCGCGTCGAGCCAGACGGTGCCGGACTCCGTCTTGCCGAACTTGGTGCCGTCCGCCTTGGTGATCAGCGGCGTGCCCAGCGCGTGCACCACGGCGTCGGGCTCGACCTTGTGGATCAGGTCGGTGCCCGAGGTGAGGTTGCCCCACTGGTCGCTGCCGCCGGTCTGCAGCGTGCAGCCGTGCCGCCGGTACAGCTCCAGGAAGTCCATGCCCTGCAGGATCTGGTAGCTGAACTCGGTGTAGCTGATGCCCTCCTGCGACTCCAGACGCCGGGCCACCGCTTCCTTGGCGATCATCTTGTTCACGCGGAAGTGCTTGCCGACGTCCCGCAGGAACTCGATGGCGGACATGCCCTGGGTCCAGTCCAGGTTGTTGACCATGACCGCCGCGTTCGGGCCCTCGAAGTCCAGCAGCGGAGCGATCTGCGCGCGCAGCCGCTCCACCCACAGGGCGACGACGTCCGGCGAGTTGAGCGTGCGCTCCGCGTTCGGCTTCGGGTCGCCGATCAGGCCCGTGGCGCCCCCGACCAGGCCCAGCGGACGGTTGCCCGCCTGCTGGATCCGGCGCATCGTCAGGATCTGCACGAGGTTGCCGAGGTGCAGGCTGGGCGCGGTCGGGTCGAAGCCGCAATAGAACGTGACGGGACCGTCCGCGAACGCCTTGCGCAATGCGTCCTCGTCCGTGGAGAGGGCGATGAGCCCCCGCCACTTCAGTTCGTCGACGATGTCCGTCACGGTTCTCGTATCTCCTAGGGCGATCTTCGGGCGATCATCAGATGATCTTCGAGTGGTCGAGCGACCACCCGGCTACGAGGTTATACGCCCTGACTGACAGAGCTCATATTGAAGTCGGGCACGCGCAGCGCGGGCATCGCAGCCCTAGTGAACCAGTCGCTCCACTCCCGCGGCAGCGTCTTTTCCGTGCGCCCGGCCTCCGTGGCCCGCCCCAGCAGGCTCACCGGCGACTCGTTGAACCGGAAGTTGTTCACCTGCCCGGTGACCTGGCCGTTCTCCACCAGGTACACGCCGTCCCTGGTCAGCCCGGTGAGCAGCAGCGTCGCCGGGTCGACCTCGCGGATGTACCAGAGGCAGGTCAGCAGCAGCCCGCGCTCGGTGGCCGCGACCATGTCGTCGAGGGAGCGGTCCGCACCGCCGTCCAGGATCAGGTTGCCGCCCGAGGGGGCGACCGGCAGCCCGGTCAGACCGGCCGTGTGCCGGGTGGTGGTGAGGTGCTTCAGCTCGCCGCCCGCGATCCACTCGGTGGCGGTGACCGGCAGGCCGTTGTCGAAGACCGACCGGTCCCCGCCGGAGGAGTGCGCCACGACGAACGGCGCGGACTCCAGGCCCGGCTCGTTCGGGTCGCTGCGCAGGGTCAGCGGCAGCTCGGCCAGCCGCTCGCCGACCCGGGTGCCGCCGCCCGGCCTGGAGAACACCGTCCGTCCCTCGGCCGCGTCCCGCGCGGACGCCGACCACAGCTGGTAGATCAGCAGGTCGGCCACGGCGGTCGGCGGCAGCAGCGTCTCGTACCGGCCCGCCGGCAGCTCCACCCGGCGCTCCGCCCAGCCGAGCCGGACGGCCAGCTCGGCGTCGAGCGCGCCCGGGTCGACGTCCTTGAAGTCCCGCGTGGAGCGGCCCGCCCAGGCCGACCGGGTGCGGTCCGGCGACTTGGCGTTCAGCTCCAGCGTGCCGGTGGGCTGGTCGTGCCGCAGCCGCAGCCCGGTCGAGGTGCCCACGTACGTCGAGACCAGCTCGTGGTTGGCGAAGCCGTACAGCTCGCGTCCGCCGGCACGCGCGCGGGCGAAGGCCTCGCCGAGCGCCGGGGCGAAGTCGGTGAACACCGCCGAGGAGGTCTCGGCGGGCGCGTCCGTGAAGTCAGGGGACTCCGGCACGCCGGTGACCAGCGGCTGCGCGTCCTCGGCGGGACCGGCGCCGCGCGCGGCGGCCTCGGCGGCCCGCACCAGCGGCTCCAGGTCGTCGGCGGTCACGGCCGACCGGGACACCACACCGGAGGCCGTGCCCTCCTTGCCGTCGACGGTCGCGACGACGGTGAGCGAACGGCCCCGCGTGACCCCGTTCGTGGTGAGCGCGTTGCCGGCCCAGCGCAGGTTGGCGGTGGAGTGCTCGTCGGCGATGACCACGCAGCCGTCGGCGCGCGAGAGTTCCAGCGCGCGCTCGACGATCTCGTGCGGCTTGCTGCTGCGGGCGCTCATCGGCCGGCCTCCTGCGTGGTGTCGAGACTGTGCTGGCCCGGGGGACGACCCCCGGACCCCCGGCGGATCCCGGTGCTGGCGCTCATCGGCCCGCCTCCTGCGTGGTGTTGAGGATGTTGACGCCCTTGAAGAGGGCCGAGGGGCAGCCGTGGGACACGGCCGCGACCTGTCCGGGCTGGGCCTTGCCGCAGTTGAAGGCGCCGCCCAGGACGTAGGTCCCCGGGCCGCCGACGGCCGCCATGGAGCCCCAGAAGTCGGTGGTCGTCGCCTGGTAGGCGACGTCCCGGAGCTGCCCGGTGATCCGCCCGTTCTCGATCCTGAAGAACCGCTGGCCGGTGAACTGGAAGTTGTAGCGCTGCATGTCGATCGACCAGGAACGGTCGCCGACGACGTAGATCCCGCGGTCGACCCCGCCGATCAGGTCCTCGGTCGACAGCCCCGCCGGGTCCGGCCGCAGCGACACGTTGGCCATGCGCTGCACGGGCACGTGCCCGGGGGAGTCGGCGTACGCGCACCCGTTGGAGCGCTCGAAGCCGGTCAGCTTCGCGATCCTGCGGTCCAGCTGGTAGCCGACGAGCGTGCCGTCCTTGACCAGGTCCCAGGACTGGGCCTCGACGCCCTCGTCGTCGTAGCCGACGGTCGCCAGGCCGTGCTCGGCGGTGCGGTCACCGGTGACGTTCATCAGCTCGGAGCCGTACCTGAGCTTGCCGAGCTGGTCGAAGGTGGCGAACGAGGTGCCGGCGTAGGCGGCCTCGTAGCCGAGCGCGCGGTCCAGCTCGGTGGCGTGGCCGATGGACTCGTGGATGGTCAGCCACAGGTTGGACGGGTCGACCACCAGGTCGTACAGGCCCGCCTGCACGCTCGGCGCCCGCATCTTCTCGGCCAGCAGCTCCGGCATCTGCTCCAGTTCGGCGTCCCAGTCCCAGCCGGTGCCGGTGAGGTACTCCCAGCCGCGTCCGGCCGGCGGCGCGATGGTCCGCATCGAGTCGAACTCGCCGCTCGACTCGTCCACGGACACCGCGGTCAGCTGCGGGTGCAGCCGCACCCGCTGCTGGGTGGTCACGGTCCCCGCCGTGTCGGCGTAGAACTTGTTCTCGTGCACGGTGAGCAGCGAGGCGTCGACATGGGTGACGCCGTTCGCCGCCAGCAGCCGCGCGCTCCACTCCGCGAGCAGCGCGGCCTTCTCCTCGTCGGGCACGGTGAACGGATCGATCTCGTACGACGAGATCCACGTCCGCTCCGCGTGCACCGGCTCGCCGGCCAGCTCCACGCGCTCGTCCGACCCCGCGGCCTTGATCACCTGCGCCGAGAGCTTGGCCATCGCCACCGCCTGGGAGGCGACCTTGGCCGCCGCGTCCAGCGTCAGGTCCACGCCGGAGGCGAAGCCCCAGGTGCCGCCGTGCACGACCCGGACCGCGTACCCGAGGTCGGTGGTGTCCGACGATCCGGCGGGCTTGGCGTCCCGCAGGCTCCAGGACGCGCTGCGCACCCGCTCGAACCGGAAGTCCGCGTGCTGGGCCCCGAGCGCCCGCGCGCGTGCGAGCGCGGCGTCGGCGAGGGCCCGTAGCGGAAGCGCCGTGAAGGCTTCGTCGATGGAATGAGGCACCGAGGTCTCCCTGCTGTCGTGGCCTGTCGGTCCGATCATGTCGCGCCCGCGGGTGTACGGACCACATGTTTCGGCCCGGCGTCGGGCCTTTCTGTAGGGACCCGACAGTGACACCCCCGAGCCACTGTCGGTGCCCGCTTGGTCGCCGTGATGGCTGGACCGATAGGTTTTCGATGAAGCCGCCTGTCGTGCCAGCCGTACCGGCCGGTGGTCAGACCGAACGAAAGGGTGATCCGTTGAGCCGCTCGGTTCTCGTCACTGGAGGCAACCGGGGCATCGGCCTCGCCATCGCCCGCGCATTCGCCGACAACGGCGACAAGGTTGCCATCACATACCGCTCGGGGGAGCCGCCCGCCGTCCTCAAGGAGCTGGGCTGCCTCGCCGTCAAGTGCGACATCACCGACACCGAGCAGGTGGAGCAGGCCTACAAGGAGATCGAGGACGCCCACGGTCCGGTCGAGGTCCTGATCGCCAACGCCGGCATCACCAAGGACACGCTTTTGATGCGTATGTCCGAGGAGGACTTCACCTCGGTCGTCGACACCAACCTCACCGGCACCTTCCGTGTGGTCAAGCGGGCCAACCGCGGCATGCTGCGCGCCAAGAAGGGCCGCGTCGTCCTCATCTCCTCGGTCGTCGGCCTCCTCGGCGGTCCCGGTCAGGCCAACTACGCGGCCTCCAAGGCCGCCCTGGTCGGCTTCGCGCGCTCCCTCGCCCGTGAGCTGGGCTCGCGCAACATCACCTTCAACGTCGTCGCGCCCGGTTTCGTCGACACCGACATGACCAAGATCCTCACCGACGAGCAGCGCGCGGCCATCGTGTCGCAGGTGCCGCTCGCCCGGTACGCGCAGCCCGAGGAGGTCGCCGCGACGGTGCGGTTCCTCGCCTCGGACGACGCCTCGTACATCACTGGAGCCGTCATTCCCGTTGACGGCGGACTGGGAATGGGTCACTGATCACCATGAGTGGAATCCTCGAGGGCAAGCGCGTCCTGATCACGGGTGTGCTGATGGAGTCCTCCATCGCCTTCCACGCGGCCAAGCTGGCCCAGGAGCAGGGCGCCGAGATCATCCTCACCGCGTTCCCGCGGCCCACGCTGACCGAGCGCATCGCCAAGAAGCTGCCGAAGCCCACCAAGGTCATCGAGCTGGACGTCACCAACGACGAGCACCTCGGGCGCCTGGCCGACCTGGTCGGCGAGGAGCTGGGCGGCCTCGACGGTGTCGTGCACTCCATCGGCTTCGCCCCCCAGGACGCGCTCGGCGGCAACTTCCTCAACACGCCCTTCGAGTCCGTCGCCACCGCCATGCACGTCTCGGCGTACTCCCTGAAGTCGCTGACCATGGCCTGCCTGCCGCTGATGCAGAACGGCGGCTCGGTCGTCGGCCTCACCTTCGACGCCCAGTACGCGTGGCCGCAGTACGACTGGATGGGCCCGGCCAAGGCCGCGCTGGAGGCCACCAGCCGCTACATGGCGCGCGACCTCGGCAAGCAGAACATCCGCTGCAACCTCGTCTCGGCCGGCCCCATCGGCTCCATGGCCGCCAAGTCCATCCCGGGCTTCAGCGACCTGGCCGCCGTCTGGGACCACCGCTCCCCGCTGGAGTGGGACCTCAAGGACCCGGAGCCGGCCGGCAAGGGCATCGTCGCCCTGCTCAGCGACTGGTTCCCGAAGACCACCGGCGAGATCATCCACGTGGACGGCGGCCTGCACGCCATCGGCGCCTGACCCGCACGGATCCACCGATCCGCCGAGACCCGCGTCCCCTCAGGGGCGCGGGTCTCACCCGTCCGGCCCACCGGCCGGGCCGTCCCCGCCCCGGCGGCGCACCCTGGGTGTACACGTCGGATCACGCGGCCACCGCGCGACGTCCCTCCCCAGCCCGGCCGAGGAGGTCCCCCTTGTGCGCCTGTCCCGCAGCCCGGCCCCGCTGACCGTGGCCCTCGCCCTCGTGCTGGCCCTGCCCTACGACGCGTCCTCCCTCACGCGCGCCGGGAGCGTGCACCGGCCGGCTCCTGAGCTGTTCGGCGCGGCCTGCCGGTCGAGCGTCCGCGGTTCGCACGTGGTGGCCTACTGCCACAACCCCTACGTGGACACCGACCGGGTACGGCTGCATGTCGAGTGCGCCCAGTGGTGGGACATCGACACCGACGGCTCCCCGGTCGACACCGGGCCCGCGATGACCGTACGGCTCACCGGCCGCTGCTGGCAGGACGTCCGCTCGGTGTGGATCAGCCACCAGAAGACGGACTGAGCCTGTCGGGACGGCACAGGTAGGGGTAGCTGGCCGCCTCCTTGGCGGCCGCCTCCGCGTCACCGGCGCGGATCGCGTCGGCCAGGCGCGCGTGGTCCATGTACGTCTCCGGGGTCAGCTCGGCGCCGACGTCCGCGCGCAGCCAGTCCCGCAGCACCTCGCCCAGGTCGGCGTACATCGCCGTCATGACGTCGTTGTGCGAGGCGGCCACCACGGCCAGGTGGAAGGTCGCGTCCGCCGTCACGAACGCCTCCGGTTCGCCCGATCCCCACACCTGCTCGCGGTGGGCCAGCAGCGCGTCGAGCTGCCTGAGGTCCTTCTCGGTGCGCCGCTCCGCGGCCAGCCGGGCCGCCGAGGACTCCAGGGTGGAGCGCAGTTCGGCGATGTGCCGGGGGTCGGCTCCGGCGAAGCGGCGGTGCATGACGCCGGCCAGCTCGCTGGTCGCCACGACGTAGGTGCCGGAGCCCTGCCGGATGTCCAGCAGGCCGTTGTGCGCCAGCGCGCGCACGGCCTCCCGCACGGTGTTGCGGGCGACTCCCAGCTGCTCGACCAGCTCCGGCTCGGTCGGGATGCGCGAGCCGACCGGCCACTCGCCGGAGGCGATCTGGTTCCGCAGTTCGGCGATGACCTGCTCGGACAGCGCCGAGCGGCGTGGGTGGCTCAGAGGCATGACACACCTTCGCACGCGAGGGCCGGGCAGCGGCGGCGGGGTCCGCCGGGGTGCGCCGCCCGGGAGAAACGGCAGACTGGACAACCAATCATCCCATGATTCTATGATGGGTGTCATGGAAGCCGAGGAAACCACCATGACGACATCCGCGTCACCCCGTCCGACGGAGCCCGGCGAAGACCCGGCGAACCGCACGCGCGCGTGGACGACCCGGCTGTTCGTGGTCGGCATCCTGCTGGCCGCCGTGAACCTCCGGCCCGCCATCACCAGCCTCGGCGCCCTCCTGGAGGAGGTCCGCGACGGGCTCGGCATGAGCGGCAGCGTGGCCGGGCTGCTCACCTCCGTGCCGCCGTTCTGCTTCGCCGTCTTCGGCGTCATGGCCCCCCGCCTGGCCCGCAGGTTCGGCCCGCCGGCCGTGGTCTGCGCCGGCATGGCCGCCATCACGGCCGGCCTGCTGATACGCCCGTACGTCGGCGGCACCGCCGGGTTCCTGGCCGGCAGCGCGCTCGCGCTCATGGGCATCGCCGTCAGCAACGTGCTGATGCCGGTCATCGTCAAGCGCTGGTTCCCCGACCGGGTCGGCTCCATGACCGGCCTGTACTCGATGGCCCTCGCGGCCGGCACCTCGGTCGCCGCCGCGGTGACCGTGCCCGTGACCGACGCGCTGGGCGGCCGCTGGCAGACCGGGCTCGCCGTGTGGGCGGGCCTTGCGGCGGCCGCGGTGCTGCCGTGGCTGCCGCTGGTCCGTGACCGCGGACCGGAGCCGGCGGCGGCACCGGAGGCCTCGGCACGCGCGCGTGCCGAGGGCCGGCCGGACGATCAGCCGCCCGCCCTGAGGATCAACCGCAGCCGTACCGCCTGGGCGCTCGCCGTGTTCTTCGGGCTCCAGGCCACCGCCGCCTACATCACGATGGGCTGGATGGCACAGATCTTCCGGGACGCGGGCGTCTCCGCGGGCACCGCGGGACTGCTGCTGGCCGTCACCATGGTGATGGGCGTGCCGCTGGCCTTCGTCATCCCGCGCGTGGCCACCCGGCTGCCGCAGCAGGGCCCGATCGTGATCGCGCTCGGCGTCTGCGGCCTCGCCGGATACGCCGGCCTGTGGGCCGCCCCCGCCGCCGGCGCCTGGGCCTGGGCCCTGCTGCTCGGCGTCTCCAACTGCGCGTTCCCGCTGGCCCTCACCATGGTCGGGATGCGGTCCCGGACCGGCGCGGGCGTCGTGCAGCTCTCCGCCTTCGCCCAGAGCGTCGGCTACCTGATCTCCATCCCGGGCCCGCTGCTGGTGGGCGTGCTCTACCAGCACAGCGGCGGCTGGGGCCTGCCGATCGCCCTCATGATCGGCCTGATGATCCCGCAGATGGCGGTCGGCATCCTGGCGGGCCGCGACCGCACGGTGGAGGACGAGGCGGCCGCGACCGCCTGACAGCGGTGGGGCGGCCGGGCGGCCCGCGGCGCGGACGGCGACGGCGACGGCGACGGGACGCGCGCGGACGACGGCGCGTCCCGGTGGCGCCTGCCGAGGCCGAGTGCTCCGTGGATCCGGGCCGAGGACGGGGGCCTGTGGGGATCCGGGCCGAGGCCGGGGGCCTGTGGGGATCCGGGCCGAGGCCGGGGGGCTGTGGGGACCCGTGCCGAGGCCGGGGGGCGGCGGAGACCCTGTGGCGGTCGGGTGCCCCGGTGGGGCCCGCGTCGAGGCCGGGTGCTTCGTGGGGGCGGTACCGAGGCCGGTGACGGCGCGTGTCGGCGCCGGCACCTCGCGGCGTGTCGGGCCACCCCGCCCGGACCGTGCCCCTCGCGGGGTGCCAGACTGGCCCCATGCCAGTGCTCGAACCGAACCCCCAGAACGGTCAGAAGAAGATGCTGATCGTCTTCGGCTCGTTCTTCGCCATCTTCATCGTCATCGCCGTCATCGCGACCCTCGCGTCACCCTGACCCCGGCCGTGGCGGCCCAGGACCGGGCCGTGACGGGCCCCTGCCGAGCCCGTGGTGGGGCTAGCCCCCCATCCCCTAGGGGGTGAGGCTCAGGGTGAAGTGGGTGGATCACCGGATGGGTCGGCGGGCTCGGATTCCGTAGTTTCGAATCGTGGCCGCGAGGGGCGGTCACCGAAGCCCGGAGACCAGCGGAGGCGACCATGCCGGCCCGTACGCACACCCTGCCCCGCCCCGTCACCCCGGGCAGCGTCGACGTCCGGCTGCCCTGGTGGGCCCTCGTCCTGCCCGCGCTCGCCTTCGTCGCCCTGCTGGCGCTGATACTGAACCCTGCGGACGCCCACGCGACCACCGGTGACCCCGCCGTCACCCATCTCGTCGAGCGGGTCCAGCAGATCGCCGGGCACTAGGGCCTGTCTGACAATTCCCGTCTGCCGCGCGACGCCATGCACGCACTCTCGCCGCACCGGGCGCAGACCCAAGTACGTCCAGTACGAGGGTCCACGCCCGGCACGCCGAGAGCACGCACCTGACGCCGCGCGGCCGCCCTCCGGGCGACGACGGGAATTGTCAGACAGGCCCTAGCCCCACCGACCCCGGACCGGGCGGAACCGCATGTCAACTCCCTGCGCCCGTTGGCCTGTTTCATGCGAAGCTGGGTGACATGAGCGTCGCAGAACCCCGCAGGATCGTCTTCTTCCGCCATGCGAAAGCCGACTGGCCACAGGTGACCGACCACGAGCGGCCGCTCGCTGACCGGGGCCGAATGGACGCCGCCGTCGCCGGACGCAAGCTCGCGGACAGCGGCATCGCCTTCGACCTGGCCCTGTGCTCCACCTCCGTGCGCACCCGGGAGACCTGGAAGCTCGCCGTCCACGAACTGGAGCACCGGCCGAAAACGGTCTACGAGGAGCGGGTCTACGAGGCCGCTCCGGGCGACCTGATCGCCGTCCTCAACGAGGTGCCGGACGACGCGCGGGACGTTATCCTCATCGGTCACAATCCCGGCGTGCACGGCGTGACCGAGATCCTGACCGGCAGCTCCGAGGGTGACGCCCGCGACCGGATGAACCGCCGGGGCTTTCCCGCCGCCGCCTTCGCCGTCGTGACCTTCGAGGGCACCTGGAAGAGCCTGGAACCCGGTGTGACCACGCTCGTGGACTACTGGGCGCCCTCCGACTGACCGGCCCGACACTGCCGCACGACCGGTACGGCCGGCGTCGTACGGCCACCGCTCCCGGCGCGGACGACCAGGGGCCCGGCACCGTTTTCCGGTGCCGGGCCCCTGGTGACGGGAGGGTCCGCCGGGTCAGCTCTCGTCGTGGGTGTCCGCGGCCTCGACCTCTTCGCGGGTGACGCCCAGCAGGTACAGCACCGTGTCCAGGAACGGGAAGTTGACCGCCGTGTGAGCGGCCTTGCGGACCACCGGCTTGGCGTTGAAGGCGACCCCGAGACCGGCCGCGTTCAGCATGTCCAGGTCGTTGGCGCCGTCGCCGATGGCCACCGTCTGCGACAGCGGCACGCCCGCCTCGGCGGCGAACCGGCGCAGCAGGCGGGCCTTGCCCGCGCGGTCCACGATCTCGCCGGTCACCCGGCCGGTCAGCTTGCCGTCGACGATCTCCAGCGTGTTGGCCTGGGCGAAGTCCAGCCCGAGCCGGTCCTGCAGGTCGTCGGTGACCTGGGTGAAGCCGCCGGAGACGACGCCCACTTGGTAGCCGAGCCGCTTCAGCGTGCGGATCAGCGTCCGGGCACCGGGCGTCAGCCGCACCTCGGCGCGCACCTGGCGCACGACCGACTCGTCCAGCCCCTTCAGCAGGGCCACGCGCGCGTGCAGCGACTGCTCGAAGTCCAGCTCCCCGCGCATCGCGGCCGCCGTCACCGCGGCGACCTCGTCCTCGCAGCCGGCGTGCGCGGCGAACAGCTCGATCACCTCGTCCTGGATGAGCGTCGAGTCCACGTCCATGACCACCAGACGCTGGGCCCGCCGGTGCAGACCGGCCGCCACGACCGCGATGTCCACGCCGAGTTCCGCCGCGTCCGAGACCAGGGCGGTGCGCAGCGCCTCGGTCGCCACCCCGGACACCGCGAACTCCACGGCCGTGACCGGGTACTTGGCGAGCCGGAAGATACGGTCGATGTTGCCGCCCGCCTTGGCGATGCGGGCCGCGATGGCGGCCGTCGACTCGGCGGTCAGAGGGTGACCGAGGACGGTGACCAGCGAACGGCCCAGGCCGCGGGGGCGGTTGTCGCCGTGGCCGGAGATGATCTCCGCCTGCATCTTCACGGACTCGGCCCAGCTGTGCACGGTCGCCCTGAGATCGCCCTCCAGTCCCGAGGGGGGCTGGGTCACGAGCGCGCACAGCACCAGCCGCCCTCGCGTGACGACCTGCTCGATGTCGACCACGTCGACCATGTACGCGGCGAGGGTGTCGAAGAGGCCGGCCGTGATGCCCGGCCTGTCCTTGCCGAAAATCTTGACGAGGAGAGTGGGGACCTCGGAGGTCTGCGGATCGCTCATGGTGTGACCACCGTAACCGGCACGCAGTGCCCGAGGCGTAGGCGGTCCGCCTGACGGACACGGAACAACAGATGTCATGACGGTGTCGGACGTCTTGCTTCCGCACTACGGGCGAACGGGCGTGCGATGTCGGGGCCGGGAGCCGGACGGTCCGGGCGCCGGCCTTCACGCACCGTCCGGCGCCGCTCCACGTACGGTCCGCACGCCACCGCCGACGCGGGCTCCGTCACCGACGGGGCCGCACGGGCGGCGGCGGGGGAGGCGGCGGGGGCGGGCTCGCGTCCGGACCGTCCGGCCGCCGCGGCCCCGTTCCGCGCGGCGGAGGGTCGAGCGGCCGGGCCATGGTGGGCGCGCCGTACACGTCGCCGTCGCCGGGCGCCCCGTCACCGGCATCGCCGCCTGCGGCGGCCGGCCACTCCTCCGACGACCACGCCCCGCCGCCGTCCCGTGCGTCCCCCGGAGCCGCCGCGCCCTCCGAAGCCCACTGACCCGCGCTGCCCGCGCCTGCGGGGCCGCCCGCCCCGTCCGCGCCTGCCGCCCCGTCCGCGCCAGCCGGACCGCCGGACGGGCCGGGATGCCCTGCGGGCCCGGAGTCGCGGCGACCGCCCGGACCCCCTGCGCCGCCGGGACCGCCCTCCGGAGCTGTACCCGGTCGGCGCGGAGCACCGCCGCCCCACGACCCCGGCCGGTCCTGCGGCCCCGCCGCGCCCCGCCGCTCCCGTGACGCCCCCTCGGCCCGCTGGCCCCATGTCTCTCCAGCTCCCGGCACGGCATCCCGCGGTTCCCACGCGTCCCCGTGCCGTCCGCCGTCCGCTCCGCTCTCCCGCGGCCCCCGCCCGTCCCCGTGCCGCCCGCCTCCCGCCCCGGCGTCCCGCAGTCCCCACGCATCCCCGTGGCGTCCGCCTCCCGCTCCGGCCTCCCGCGCTCCCCACTCGCTCTCTGAGCCCCCGCCGCCCGCTGCGGTGTTTCGCGGTCCCCACGCGTCGTCGGGGCGTCCGGCGTCGGCCGTGGAGTCCCGTGGGGCCTCGGGCCAGGCATTCCGCTCGGGGTCGCCCGGTTCCCGCAGTTCGGCCGGGACGCGGAGGTAGGGATTGGTGTGCGGGTTCGGCGGGCGGTACGGGGGCGCCGGAGCGTACGGGCCCTCGGGGTCCGTCCCGCCGGGCCTTCCCGGAGCCCCCGGGTGAGCCCGTCCGGTGCTCGCGTCACCCAGTGCCAGGGGCGCCGCGCGGCTGCCGGCGGCGCCCGTCGCGCGGGCCAGCAGCGCCCCCGCCGCCCCCGCGACGGCGCCCCACACCGCGCCGAGGAGCAGCGCCATGCCTAATTGCCCGTGCAGCTCGATGCCCGCGCCGAACCCGTCGAAGCCCAGCACGGACAGCGACGCGTCCACGGACACGTCCGTCAGCCAGGCCAGCAACGG
This sequence comes from Streptomyces sp. NPDC091282, assembly GCF_044757385.1. Taxonomy (NCBI): domain Bacteria; kingdom Bacillati; phylum Actinomycetota; class Actinomycetes; order Kitasatosporales; family Streptomycetaceae; genus Streptomyces; species Streptomyces sp. NPDC091282. The sequence continues at coordinate 16,687 of NZ_JBIVUX010000001.1, read as the reverse complement.
CAGCGCGAGCGCGGTCGCGACGCCCAGCCGCACCGCGCACCGCCCCGCGAACCCGAGCGCCCCCACCCCCGACCCCGGGTCCCGACCGCCGCCGCGCGCCACCGGCGTCCGTACCGCCGTGAACACCCCGGCCAGCAGCATCAGCACCGCCGCGGCCACGCCCAGCAGCCAGACCCGCCCGTCCAGGTCCGCCAGCCGGCCCAGGGTCACCGGCCTGTCGGACGGCGAGTTCAGGAGGTCGTCCAGGGGGTGCGGCAGGACCATGGTGAGGATGCCCGTCGCCCTGCCGTCGAAGGGGACGAGGAGGCCGATCGGGATGCCCAGCCAGACGCCGTTCGGGGCGCCGAGCAGCGCCGCGCCCATGATCCGGGCCGGATGCGGGTCCCCGACCGCCGCGTAGGCGGCCGCCGCCCAGCCCGCCGCGACCGCCACCAGCAGGACCGTCACCAGCGCCGAGACGGCAGGCCGCACCACCCGGTGCACCGCCTCCCAGCCGGCCGGCAGCGGGGTGCGGCGCGACGCCAGCAGGGCGATCAGCAGGATGCCGGCCGACCAGCCGAGCCCGCCGAGCAGCGTCGGCGCCGTGTCCACGCTGAAGCCGACCGCCGCCTTGGCGTGCACGAGATCGCCGAGGCGGTCCGGCAGCAGCCCGCCTACGTCCCCGATGCCGGGGATCCTGAGCCCGCCGCCGCTCCCGCCGCCGGTGCCCGGCAGCTTGTCCAGCCCCAGTTTGCCGCCGTCGATGGTGACCACCGAGTGCCCGGCCCAGGCCAGTCCGCCCAGCATCGCCACGAACAGCACCACCACCGAGCCCGCGCGGGCCAGGAGTTCGGCCGGTGCGATCACCGTCCGGGCCGAGCGCAGCGACCGCAGGAAGAACCAGGACAGCAGCAGGGCTCCCACCAGGCTCACCCCCAATGGCGTGATCTCGATGGCTGTGGTGGCCTCCGCCCCTTTGAGCCCGAATGCGGACAGATCTCCGTTCGGCGTGACCGAACCACCCGCACCGAGGGCCACGACCGCCGCCGTCATCGGGCCCAGCGAGCCCGTGGCGTCGGCCCGCAGCAGGTGCAGGCCGAGCGCCGCGGTGCCCGCCATGCCGATCAACGCCCAGCTCACCGCGGCGATCGCGGACAGCAGGATGTCGCCCCACGGCAGCCGCGTGCCGTGTCCCGTGTGCTCGACTCCCGTACCGGACGTGCCAGGACCCATGGTCGACCCCCCGATCCGCGAACGCGCCGGACCGCTCCGCCGCGCTTGTCCCCCTCGCGTGAATTACCACTCTCCGGCCCGGTTTCAACCCCGTCAACGGAAAGAGTCGAAGCGCTCCTACGAGGCCCGCACAAGGCCCGACTTTCGGTCAGAGGGCCGGGCCTGGAATAGTTCCCGACGATGTTCGACATCCCTAGACTCCCTGTGATGGGGGTAACTCGGGGGACTACTCATGGGGCTTGGAGTGCCGGAACTCGTACTGGAATCAGACGGACGTACCTGGACGCTTGATCCGTCCAGGTCATACACCCTCGGACGTGATCCGCAGGGAGACCTCGTGTTCGACGACGCCAGGGTCTCCTGGCGGCACGCCACGATCAGCTTCGACGGCCGCGGTTGGGTCATCGAGGACCACGGCAGCACCAACGGCACCTTCGCGGGGGGCCAACGGGTCCAGCGCACGGAGATCGGCCCGGGCTCGGCCGTACACCTGGGCAACGCCAACGACGGGCCGCGGCTGAACCTCTCCGGCGCCGCCGCCACGGCCGAGCCGCGGCAGCAGCCGTACGCCGCGCAGGGCGCGGGCGGCGCGGGCTGGTCCCAGCCGCCGGCCGCGCAGCCGGCCGCCCCGCAACAGGACTGGCAGCAGGCGCCGTCGGCGATCCCGCAGCAGCAGGGCGCCCCGGCCATGGCCTCCGGTGGTGGCGCGGGGGCGCCGCCGGTCTACGGCGACCGCAGCCCGACCACCTTCCACCAGTTCTCCATCGGCCGCGTGATGCGCATCGGCCGTGCCCTGGAGAACGAACTGGTCGTCTCCGACCTGCAGGTCTCCCGCCACCACGCCGAGTTCCACTCCACGCCCGACGGCCGTATGGAGATCCGCGACCTCGGCTCGCACAACGGCACGTACGTCAACGGTGTGGCGATCGCCAAGGGCGGCACCGCGCTGCTCGGGCCGAACGACATCGTCGGCGTCGGCCACTCCACCTTCCGGATCATCGGCGACCGGCTGGAGGAGTTCGTCGACACCGGCGAAGTCTCCTTCTCCGCGCGGCACTTGACGGTCACGGTCGACGGCGGCAAGCAGATCCTCAAGGACGTCTCCTTCGGCGTCCCGGAGAAGTCGGTGATCGCCGTCATCGGCCCGTCCGGATCCGGCAAGTCGACGCTCCTCAAGGCGCTCACCGGCTACCGCCCCGCCAACGAGGGCGAGGTGCTGTACGACAACCGCAACCTGTACAAGCAGTTCGCCGAGTTGCGCCAGCGCATCGGTCTGGTCCCGCAGGACGACATCCTGCACAAGGAGCTGACCGTCAAGAAGGCCCTCAAGTACGCGGCCAAGCTCCGCTTCCCGGCCGACACCACCGGCCAGGAGCGCGCCGACCGCATCGACGAGGTGCTGCGCGAGCTGAAGCTCGACATCCACAAGGACAAGAAGGTCACGTCCCTGTCGGGCGGCCAGCGCAAGCGGGTCTCGGTCGCCCTGGAGCTGCTCACCAAGCCGTCGCTGATCTTCCTGGACGAGCCCACCTCGGGCCTCGACCCGGGCATGGACCGCGATGTCATGCAGCTGCTGCGCGGCCTGGCCGACGACGGCCGTACCGTCCTCGTCGTCACCCACTCGGTGGCCGAGCTGGCGCTGTGCGACAAGCTCCTGGTGATGGCGCCTGGCGGTGCGGTCGCCTACTTCGGGCCGCCCGAGGAGGCGCTGAACTTCTTCGGCTACGACACCTGGGCCGATGTCTTCTCCGCCTTCGAGAACTACCGCGACTACGACTGGGCGGGCCGCTGGAAGGGCTCGCAGCACTACCAGATGTACGCCGCGGACATCGACGCGATCGCCCCGCAGTCCGTACAGATCCCCGCGATGCAGGCGATGCGGCCGAAGAAGCCGCAGAGCTGGGGGTCGCAGCTGCTGACCCTGATCCGCAGATACGTGGCCGTCATAGCCTCCGACAAGGGTTTCCTGGCGCTGACGGTGATCCTGCCTGCGGTGCTCGGCGCGGTCAGCCTGCTGATCGACAGCGACAAGACCCTGCTGGTCAATCCGGTGAACTCGAAGACCGGCATCCCCGTCCCGAACGGCACGGCGACCACGGTCCTGCTGATCCTCGCCGTCGGCGCCTGTTTCGCGGGCGCCGCGAACTCCGTGCGTGAGCTGATCAAGGAACGGGTCATCTACGAACGGGAACGCGCCGTCGGGCTGTCCCGGTCGGCGTACCTCATGTCCAAGGTGGTCGTGCTCGGCGTGATCACCATGGCGCAGGGCCTGATGGTCGGCCTGATCGGCTTCTCCAGCCGTACGATCCCGGACCGGGGCGTGGTCCTCGGCCACTCCATCCTGCTGGAGCTCTGCATCCCGATCATGGGGCTCGGCTTCACCTCGATGATGTTCGGTCTGGTCATCTCGTCGCTGGTGAAGACGTCCGAGAAGACGATGCCGCTGCTGGTGATGTTCGCGATCATCCAGGTCGTGTTCACCGGCTGCCTGTTCAACCTGAACGGAGCGGTCGGCGTCAACCAGGTGTCGTTCCTGATGCCGTCCCGCTGGGCGGTGGGCGCCGACGGCGCCACGCTGGACTTCAACAACATCGCGCCCAACACGGACGATCCGACCAGCACGGATCCGCTGTGGAACCACACGGCCGGCGCCTGGGGCATGGACATGGCCGCGCTGATCGTGCTCGGTGTGATCTGCGGCTTCCTGGTGGCCCGCTTCCTGCGCCGCCACGAGCCCGAGGTCATGCGCAAGTAGCAGCTCTCACCACGACGCCGAAGGGCGGCACCCCGCAGTGGGGTGCCGCCCTTCGGCGTATGCGTGAAGAGGTCCGCGCAGGCCTCAGTACGCGCTGTTGACGTTGTCGATCGAGCCGTACCGGTGGGAGGCGTAGTTGGCGGCGGCGGTGATGTTCGCGACCGGGTCGTAGATGTTCCAGGACGTGCCGTTGACGTGGTACGTGGCGAACGTCGGCGGGATGACCTGGAGCAGACCCTTGGACGGGATGCCGTTGATGGCGTTGATGTCCCAGTTGTTGATGGCGTTGGGGTTGCCGGAGGACTCCCGCATGATGTTGCGGTGCAGGCCGTTGTAGGAGCCCGGGATGCCCTTGGACTTCATGATGTCCAGGGACTGGCGGATCCAGCCGTCGAGGTTGTTGCCGTAGCCGGCCTGCTGGAGCTGCGGGCGCTGCGCGGACCGGTCCGCGGCCTGCTTGGCGACGTGGTTGACGTGCGCGGCGTGGGCGGCCTTCTTGGCGGCGGCCCGGACGTGCTGCACGTGGGCGGCGTGGGCGGCCTTGGCCTTGGCGGCGTGGACCTTCTTCACGTGGGCCACGTGGGCCGCGTGGACCTTCTTCACGTGCGCCACGTGCTGGGCGTGGGCGGAGGGCGCCTTCTTGGCGGCGATCGCCTCGACCTTGACGTTCCGGACGGCGAGCTGGTCGGTGACCGCGCCCTTGACGTCCTTGACCTGCGTGTCGTAGGACACCTTGGCCACGGCCTCGGGGGAGCCGGTCGCGACGGTCCCGGCGCTGCTCGGCACGGCCGAGAAGGCGAGGGCGGCGGCGCCGAGGGTGGCGACACCGGCGAGCGCGATCTTGTGATGCTTGGTCAGGGTGGGACTGTGCGAGTGCTTGGGCATAGCAGTGGGACCTCTTCGAATAGCGCGGAGGTCGCTCGTAGTCCGCGGGGGAGACCGGCTCCTCCTGCACGAACACCGCGGGGGAAACCGCGGTGCTGAGCGACGAGAGCAATTCTTAGCGGCCGCAAAATGCCCTGGCAAAGGTGTGACGTACGATCCCCGGTCGTAGGTCCCGGAGGGGCAAAACGGGACAGACTGGGTCGTCTGTCCCGTTCATCGCGGGGCCCTTTATCTCCTATGTCCGTTCGTACGTGATGTGCGCCCTATGTGCGTCCTCACATCGCCCCCGCCCCGATCTCACCGGGAGTTGCTGGCGCAATGCTCTGGGTGAGGCCTCTCCGCCGGGAGGATGAGGTGCACGTCGCCGAACTCGTGCCACAGATAGAGCCCGCTCAGCGCCTCCTCGTAACTGCGGTCGACCGCGGCCCGGCCCGCCACCGCCTCCAGCATCAGCAGATGCGAGGCCTCCGGCTCGTGCAGCCCGGTCAGCAGCCCGTCCACGGCCCGCACCCCGCGCTCCGGCGTCACCACCAGCTCCGTCCAGCCCTCCACCGCCCGCACCACCCCGTCGGCGTCCGCCGCCGACTCCACCGCCCGCACGGCGGTCGTCCCCAAGGCCACGACCCGCCTGCCGCCGGCCCTGGCCGCGTTGATCAGCCGCGCGGACGCCGCCGGCACGGCGAAACGCTCCGCGTACGGCGGCTCGTGCGCCTCCGGCGACGACACCCCCGTGTGCAGCGTGACCGGCGCGAACTGCACGCCCCGGCTCACCAGCTCCGCCACCAGCCGCGCGGTGAAGGGCCGCGCCGCGCTCGGCATCTCCGCACTCCCGGCCCCGCCGGGGAAGGGCAGCGCGAACACCGTCTGGTACACGGACAACGGCTGGTCCCGCTCCGTGTAGGAGTAACGGATGGGCCGCCCGTGCTCGCGCAGCATCCCCGGCACGTCCCCCGAGGCCCGCGCCCACCACAGCCGCTCGCCCCGCGCGCTCAGCGGCTCCGCCAGCACCAGCCGCCCGCCCCCGGGCAGCCGCACCTCGCTCCCCGCCGCGGTGCCCGCGCGCGGGCGGGTCGTCCCCCTGCCGTCCGGCTCCCGCAGCTCGACCGCCCACCGGCCGTCGTCCCCGCGCGTGGAGAAGTGCACCACCACGCGCGCGTGCCCGACCCGCCCGTCCACGGCGGCCGCCAGCGTCGGCGAGGTGTTCACCACCAGCAGGTCCCCGGCCCGCAGCAGCACCGGCAGCTCGGCGAAGGCGTGATGCGACACCGCGGTCCCGCGCGACACCAGCAGCCGTACGGCGTCCCGCTCCAGGCCCGGCCCGCGCTGCTCGGCCGGCACGCGCGCGGACAGCTCCCGAGGCACCCGCAGCGCGGTCGTCATCGCTCCTCCACCAGGGCCGGCGCCCCGTACCGCCCGCTGGCGGGCCGCTCGTCGAGCAGCCGCAGGAAGGCCGGTACGACGCTCTCCGGAGACGGCCGCGGATCGTCGTCGTCCGGCACGGCCGCCGCGTACAGGCCGGTCGCCATGTCCCCGGGATCCACCGCCCACACCCGCAGCCCCGGCTCCTCCACGCCCAGCACCGCCGCCAGCTGGTCCAGGGCCGCCTTCGAGGCGCCGTACCCGCCCCAGGTCTCATATGCCTCCGCGCCCGCGTCCGAGCTGACCGCCACCACCGCCCCGGCCGCCGACCCCCGCAGCAGCGGCAGCGCCTCCTGGACCAGGCCCAGCGCGGCCACCACGTTCACCTCCAGCGCCCGGCGCAGCCCCGCCAGCGGCAGCTCGCCGAGACGCACCAGCGGCTCGGCGCCCAGCGCGCTGGCATTGCTCACCACCAGGTCGAGCCCGCCCAGCCGGCGCGCGGCCGCCACCAGATCGGCCCGGTGCCCGGCGTCCGTGACGTCGCCCGGCACCGCCGCCACCCGGACCCCCCGCTCCGCCACGGACTCCGCGGCCTCCTTCAGCGCCTCCGCGCCCCTGGCGTCCAGCACCAGGTCCCAGCCGCGCGCGGCCAGTGCACCGGCCAGCGCACGCCCCAGCCCCTTCGACGCCCCCGTGATGATCGCTACCGGCATGACAACCGTCCCCTCGGCTCCGTCCGCCCGCGTCGGCGGTGATCCCAACCTAGGAACGGCGCCGCCCCGGCCGCCTCGGACGCCGGACGCAACCCTGCGGGGCCCTTCGGACTACGCCGCAGGTCCGGGGCGCGTGCCCTAGGTCCCCAGGCCTACGCCCAACGGCCCGGCGCCCCGCCACCAACGGCCGATCACCGCTGTCGCACCCCGCCGGTACCGTGAGGACATGAGCCAAGGTCCCCGGTCCGGCCTCGCCGCGGTCAGCTCCGCGCTGCTGGCCATGAGCAGGCACCTGGAGGTGCGCGACGTCCTCAAGACGATCGTCGCCTCCGCCCGTGAGCTGCTCGACGCCCAGTACGCGGCGCTCGGGGTCCCCGACGACCACGGCGGCTTCGCCCAGTTCGTCGTCGACGGCGTCACCGACGCCCAGTGGAAGGCCATCGGCCCGCTCCCGCGCCAGCACGGCATCCTCGCCGCGATGCTCCAGGAGGAGAAGGCCGAGCGGCTCGCCGACGTCCGCACCGACCCCCGCTTCGGCGGCTGGCCGTCCGCCCACCCCGACATGTCCGACTTCCTCGGCCTGCCGATCCGCGACGGCGACGAGACCATCGGCGCGCTGTTCCTCGCCAACAAGAGGTGCGCCAAGCCCGAGGGCGGCTGCGGCTTCACCGAGGAGGACGAGGAACTCCTCTCCATCCTGGCCCAGCACGCCGCGATCGCCCTCACCAACGCCCGCCTCTACGAACGCAGCCGCGAGCTGACCATCGCCGAGGAACGCTCCCGGCTCGCCCACGAACTGCACGACGCGGTCAGCCAGAAGCTGTTCTCCCTGCGCCTGACCGCCCAGGCCGCCGCCGCCCTGGTCGACCGCGACCCCTCGCGCGCCAAGGGCGAGCTGCAGCAGGTGGCGGCCCTCGCCGCCGAGGCCACCGACGAACTGCGCGCGGCCGTCGTCGAGCTGCGCCCCGCCGCCCTCGACGAGGACGGCCTGCTCGCCACCCTGCGCACCCAGATCCAGGTCCTCGACCGCGCCCACGACGCGCGCGTGACCTTCGCCGCGGGCGGCTTCCGCGCGCTGCCCGCCGCCCAGGAGGAGGCGCTGCTCCGGGTGGCCCAGGAAGCCCTGCACAACGCCCTGCGGCACTCCGGCGCCGAGCACGTCGACGTGACCGTGAACCGGCGCGGCGGCGGCGCCGTGCTGCGGGTCACCGACGACGGCGGCGGCTTCGACCCGCACCTGACCCGCCGTGCCGGACGCCACCTCGGCCTGGTCTCCATGCGGGACCGGGCGAGCGGGGTCGGCGGCACGCTGACCGTGGAATCGGCGCCCGGCAAGGGCACCACGATCGAGATGGAGGTCCCCGGTGGCTGACGCGATCAGGGTCCTGCTGGTCGACGACCACCAGGTCGTCCGCCGGGGCCTGCGCACCTTTTTGGAGATCCAGGACGACATAGAGGTCGTCGGCGAGGCCGCCGACGGCGCCGAAGGAGTCGAGCGCGCCCAGGAGCTGAGCCCCGACATCGTCCTCATGGACGTCAAGATGCCCGGCATGGACGGCGTCGAGGCGCTGCGCAGGCTCCGCGAACTCGACAACCCCGCGCGCGTGCTCATCGTCACCAGCTTCACCGAGCAGCGCACGGTGGTGCCGGCCCTGCGCGCGGGCGCCGCCGGATACGTCTACAAGGACGTCGATCCCGACGCGCTCGCCGCCGCCGTCCGCTCGGTGTCCGCCGGGCACGTGGTGCTCCAGCCCGAGGTGGCCGGCGCCCTGCTCTCCCAGGAGGAGACCAACTCCGGCCAGGGCCGCGGCGGGTCCCTCACCGAACGGGAGCGGGAGGTGCTGGGGCTGATCGCCGACGGCCGCTCCAACCGGGAGATAGCCCGCGCGCTGGTGCTCTCCGAGAAGACGGTCAAGACGCACGTCTCGAACATCCTCATGAAACTCGACCTCGCCGACCGGACCCAGGCCGCCCTGTGGGCCGTACGCCACGGCGTGACCGGCTGAAACGTCCTGCGCAACGCTTCACCGGCGACAACATGAAGGGTCGTCCTACGGACTGAGATTCATACCGTCGTGGGAATGTCGCCCGGACGGCGCATCCTCTCCCGGCCACCGGCGTTCTTCAGTGCGTGCCGCGGCGACCGCCGCGGCGATCGCCAAGGAGGGTCAAGAAGTGAAGAACCTGAAGAAGGCAGCGGCCGTGACCATGGTGGCCGGCGGGATCGTGGCCGCGGGCGCGGGCATGGCCTCCGCCCACACCGGCGGCTCGCACGCCGACGGCGGGGCGCACGGCTCTCCGGGCGTCGTCTCGGGCAACGTCATCCAGGTCCCGGTCCACGTCCCGGTCAACGCCGTCGGCAACAGCGTCAACGTCATCGGCGTGCTGAACCCCGCCTTCGGCAACCTCGGCCTCAACCACTGAGACCGCGCCGCACCGCGGCATCGACCTCCGGCCTTCCGGGCGCCCCCGGGAGGCCGGTCGGCATGTCCGCTCGACGATTCATCGGCATGTCCGCTCACGGGTTCATCAGGCCAACGGCTCCTAGTCCCAGTGACTCTTCAGCCCAATGATCCGAACGGGCAGTCACGGCCCCGCGCCCCGTGCCACCGGGGACCCTCCGGCGTTGATCAGCGCACGGCCCACGGCCGGGTCGTACCAGTAGCAGCAGCCGCAGGAGGAACGTTTCCCATGAACATCGCCAAGAAGGCCGCCGTCGCCCTCACCGTCGCCGGCATCGCAGCGGGTGCCTCCGCCGGTGCCGCGATGGCCGACGCCACGGCCGGCGGCGACGCAGCCGCCTCCCCGGGCGTGGCCTCCGGCCTGGTCGCCCAGGTCCCGCTCGACGTCCCGGTCAACGCCTCCGGCCTGTCCGTCAACGTGGTCGGCCTCCTGAACCCCGCGTTCGGCAACACCTCGGCCAACAAGTAGCACCGGCCCCGCCGACGAGGGCCGTGCCGTCCGGCGCGGCCCTCAGCCGTCCTACCGCCCCCGCTCGCGCTCCTCCACCATGGAGTCGTACGCCGCGACCTGCGCCCGCCGGGCCGTCCGCTCCACCGGCCGCAGCGCCAGGGACCGCGCCGCCATCTCCGAGGCGCTCACCGCGCCGCCGTGCCCGTTCTCGTACGCCAGCGAGATCAGCATCCCGACCCGCTGCGCCAGCTCCAGGACCCGGACCGCCCTGGGCGGATACCCCGGGGCCAGCACCTCCCGGCCCCGCGCGGCCCGCGACCGGTAGGCGTCGATCGCCGCCTCGGCCACCGGACCCGACCCGGCGACGTCCAGCTTCGACAGCACCTCGGTCGCGTCCCTGAGCGCCTCCGCCAGCTCCCGCTCCGCCTCGCCCAGCGACGGCACGTCCGCCGGCGGCGCCTCCCGGACCGGCAGCACGTGCCAGACCACCTCGACGTGCACATCACCGGCGGGACCGGCCTCGGACACCTCCGGCACCAGACCGAACGCGGCGCCGTGACAGACGACCGCCTCCTCGGCCTCCAGGGCCCGCGCGTTGAACTCCGGCGGACCGCTCAGCCCCAGCGGATGCCCCGGCGCCGGCAGCGCGACCCGCAGCCCGGTCACCCCCAGCGTGCGCAACCGCCCCAGCGCCAGCGTGAGCCCGACCGGAGCGGACTCTCCCGGCAGTCCCGCCACCCGGTGCACCGCGTCCTCGCCGACGATGGCGAGCACGGCGTCATCCGGAGAGACAAGTCCGGCCAAGAGGGCATTTCCCCAAGCGGCGAGGCGTCCTGAACGCGGTTCCGAGAACATGCCTCCACCCTAAGGACCGGACCGATGGAATGGAGCGCCGCACTCGTGGCGTAGATTTCATAAGGGCCGCGCCCACCGGCGCCGCCGCCCGAGCCACCGGCGTACGCGCCAGCCGAGACCGGCCACACTGCAAGGGGAGACAACGCGCTCATGAGCGATGTTCTGGAGCTTCAGGACGTATCCGTGGTCCGGGAGGGCCGGGCTCTGGTGGACCAGGTCTCCTGGTCGGTGAAGGAGGGCGAGCGCTGGGTCATCCTCGGCCCCAACGGCGCCGGCAAGACCACCCTCCTGAACATCGCCTCCAGCTACCTCTTCCCCAGCAAGGGCACCGCCACCATCCTCGGCGACACCCTCGGCAAGGTCGACGTCTTCGACCTCCGCCCGCGCATCGGCGTGGCCGGCATCGCCATGGCCGAGAAGCTCCCCAAGGGCCAGACCGTCCTGGAGACCGTGCTCACCGCCGCCTACGGCATGACCGCCCACTGGCAGGAGGAGTACGACGAGGTCGACGAGCAGCGCGCCCGCGCCTTCCTCGACCGCCTCGGCATGACCGACTACGTGGACCGGAAGTTCGGCACCCTCTCCGAGGGCGAACGCAAGCGCACCCTGATCGCCCGCGCCCTGATGACCGACCCCGAACTGCTGCTGCTCGACGAGCCCGCCGCCGGCCTCGACCTCGGCGGCCGCGAGGACCTGGTCCGCCGCCTCGGCCGGCTCGCCCGCGACCCGATCGCGCCCTCCATGATCATGGTCACCCACCATGTCGAGGAGATCGCCCCCGGCTTCACCCACGTCCTGATGATCCGCCAGGGCAAGGTCCTCACCGCCGGCCCGCTGGAACTCGAACTCACCTCCCGCAACCTCTCCCTCTGCTTCGGCCTCCCGCTCGTCGTCGAGCAGCTCGGCGACCGCTGGACCGCCCACGGACTCCCCCTGTCCTGACCCCTCCTGACGGCCCCGCGGACGTCCCGCCCCCGGAAAGCACCCTGTCGGGCTCGGCACCCCCGGCCCTACCATGACGGTGTGAACAGCATCGACGCATGGGTGTGGTGGCTCGTCGGCGCGGCAGCGCTCGGAATCCCGCTCGTGGTGACCGCGATGCCGGAATTCGGCATGTTCGCGATCGGCGCGGTGGCCGCCGCGGCCACCGCGGGACTCGGCGCGGACGTCGTGATCCAGGTCCTCGTCTTCGTCGCCGTCTCCGTCGCCCTGATCGCCGTCGTACGGCCCATCGCCGCCCGGCACGCCGCCCAGCGACCACAACTCGCCACCGGCATCGACGCGTTGAAGGGCAAGCAAGCCGTCGTACTGGAACGCGTCGACGGCTCCGGCGGACGGATCAAGCTGGCCGGCGAGATCTGGTCGGCACGCTCGCTCGACACCGGGCGCGCCTACGAAGCCGGAGAGGCAGTGGACGTCGTGGAGATCGAGGGAGCCACGGCCATCGTCATCTGACCTCGTACGACGCAACTCAGTGGAACGACTCCCGAGTTGGGCGAGGGTCTGTCAGACTCGTCCAGCAAGATCTTCAACAACCAAAAGATCTGCCGAGGCGGAGAAGGGTACGGGGAGCGACGATGGAACCGGTCATCATCGTCCTGGTCATTCTGGTGGTGTTGGTCTTCATCGCCTTGATCAAGACGATCCAAGTCATCCCGCAGGCGAGCGCCGCCATCGTGGAGCGCTTCGGCCGCTACACGCGGACCCTGAACGCGGGCCTGAACATCGTGGTCCCGTTCATAGACACCATCCGCAACCGCATCGACCTGCGTGAACAGGTCGTACCGTTCCCGCCCCAGCCGGTGATCACCCAGGACAACCTGGTCGTGAACATCGACACGGTCATCTACTACCAGGTCACCGACGCGCGAGCGGCCACCTACGAGGTCGCCAGCTACATCCAGGCCATCGAGCAGCTCACGGTCACCACGCTGCGCAACATCATCGGCGGCATGGACCTGGAGCGCACCCTGACCTCCCGCGAGGAGATCAACGCGGCCCTGCGCGGCGTCCTCGACGAGGCCACCGGCAAGTGGGGCATCCGCGTCAACCGCGTCGAACTCAAGGCGATCGAGCCGCCCACCTCCATCCAGGACTCGATGGAGAAGCAGATGCGCGCCGACCGCGACAAGCGCGCCGCGATCCTCACCGCGGAAGGCACGCGGCAGGCCGCGATCCTCACCGCCGAGGGCGAGAAGCAGTCCCAGATCCTGCGCGCCGAGGGTGAGGCCAAGGCCGCCGCCCTGCGCGCCGAGGGCGAGGCCCAGGCGGTCCGCACCGTCTTCGAGGCCATCCACGCCGGAGACCCGGACCAGAAGCTGCTCTCCTACCAGTACCTCCAGATGCTCCCGAAGATCGCCGAGGGCGACGCCAACAAGCTCTGGATCGTCCCCAGCGAGATCGGCGACGCCCTCAAGGGCCTCTCCGGCGCGATGGGCAACTTCGGCCCGCTCGGCGGCGGTTCGAACGGCGGCGGCAGCGTCCCGGCCCAGGAACGCCGCGAGAAGCCCCCCATCGACTAGGGCGCCTCGAAACGCACGATCCCCGCGCCGACCCTCCTGGGGGCGCGGGGACCTGCGCGAACAACCACGAAAAACCACGAACAACCCTGAACGACCCGCAGCCACCCGCCGGCCTCAGCCAGGCGGACGACTAGGCCGCGACATCTCCGGACAGCCACCCGGGAAGCGCGGCCAGGTCCTCCGCCCCCATGGCCAACAGCATCGCGTCCTGCGGCGACGGCTCGAACGGCTTCCGGAGCAGCGGCATCCCCGCCTGCTCGGGCGTCCGGTCCGCCTTGCGGTGGTTGTCCTCCGCGCACGAGGCCACCGTGTTCAGCCAGGAGTCCTGTCCGCCCTGGGCCCGAGGCACCACGTGGTCGACGGTCGTCGCCCGCCGCCCGCAGTACGCGCACCGGTGCCGGTCCCTGACCAGCACACCCCGCCTCGACCAGGGCGCCTGTCTCCGGAACGGAACCCGGACGTAGCGGCACAGCCTGATCACCCTGGGCGCGGGTATGTCCACATCGGCTCCGCGCATGCGCAGCTCGGGGTGGGCCTGTTCGACAACGGCCTTGTCCTGGAGCACCAGGACGACGGCTCGATTCAACGTCACCGTAGACAGCGGCTCGAAGCTCGCGTTCAGCACCAGCGTGTCACGCATCCAGCCCACCTCCCATGTGCACCGTGCCCACCCCCGGCGGGCTTGGATCAACTCTGGACGGGCGCGCCGAGATGGACAACGCAATAAAAACTGCCCGCCCCTGATCACTTCCAAGACCAGGGACGGGCAAACGTTCAATGAACGGTTGGCTGATTTCGCGGAGTGCGTCAGCCCTTGTCGGGATTCTCGTACTCGCCGACCAACTGGGCGCGGGCGATCGCGTGGAAGCGCAGGTTGAACCCGACGACGGCGGGCGACACGTCGGCGTCAGGACCGAGCTTCTCCTCGTCGACCGCGTACACCGTGAAGACGTACCGGTGCGGTCCGTCACCGGGCGGCGGCGCGGCGCCGCCGAAGTCCTTCGACCCGTAGTCGTTGCGCACCTGCACCGCGCCGGCGGGCAGACCCTCGAACGTGCCGCTGCCCGCACCCGCCGGCAGCTCGGTCACCGAGGCCGGGATGTCGAACACGGACCAGTGCCAGAACCCGCTGCCCGTCGGGGCGTCCGGGTCGTAGCAGGTCACGGCGAAGCTCTTGGTCCCGGCCGGAAAGCCCTCCCACCGCAGGTGTGGCGAGGTGTTGCCCTGGGCGTAGACCTGAGCGTCCTTGAGCGTGGCCCCTTCGGTGATGTCCTCGCTCGTCACCGTGAACGACGGGACGGGCGGATGGAAGTCATGGGGGAGCGGCCGCCGCTTGAGCTCGGTCACCTCGGTACCTCCTGATCGATGCTGATCGCTTGCGGAAGCCGTGCCGGACTCCGCGGTTCCGAGCCTAGAACCAGTTGCGCTTGCTGCCGACCTCGGACAGCCACTGGTTGAGATAAGCCGCCCAGTCGGTCCCGTGGAAGTCGTGCAGACCCACCTGGAACGAGCGGAACGTGTCACTGCCCTCGCTGAACAGCCCCGGCTTCTTGTCCATTTCGAGGATGACGTCCATGGCGTGCCCGTCCGCCACGAAGCTCAGCTCGACCTGGTTCAGACCGCGGTACTGGGACGGCGGGTGGAACTCGACCTCCTGGTAGAACGGCAGCGTCTGCCGCGTCCCCCGGATGTGACCGCGCTCCAGGTCCGCGTTCTTGAACCGGAAGCCCAGCTGGATGAAGGCGTCCAGGATCGCCTTCTGCGCCGGCAGCGGGTGCACGTTGATGGGGTCCAGGTCACCGGAGTCCACGGCACGCGCGATCTCCAGCTCGGTCGTCACACCGACGTTCATACCGCGCAGCGCCTGTCCGTCGATCATCGTGACCGGCGTCTCCCACGGGATCTCCAGCCCGAACGGCACCGCGTGCACCGCTCCGGCCTGCAGCTCGAAGGCGCCGCCGAGCCGCACCTTGCCGAAGCCGATGTCCTGCTTGAACTCCTCGTCGCCGTGCTCCACCTCGACCCGCGCCTGGAGACCCACGGACAGCCCCTGGATCTCCTGGTTCACCGACCCGCCCTGGATCCGCACCTCGCCCTGGACGACGCCACCCGGAACGACGTTGATCTCGGTGAGCACCGTCTCGACGGAAGCCCCACCGGCCCCCAGGCTCGCGAGCAGCTTCTTGAACCCCATGACTCTCCCTTTACGTACGGACCCTTGATCCCTACAAACGCGATCCGGCCGCGACCGGTTCCGGCCCACACCCTGGCAAGGAGACGAATCCTTGACCACCCCTTGGCATCCCCGGCCTGGACTAGGCTCGGACGCCATGATCGTGCCCCCGGACCGTACGCCACTCCCCAGGGACTTCTTCGACCGCCCTGTCCTGGAGGTCGCCCCGGACCTCCTCGGCCGCACCCTCCTGCGCACCACCCCGGACGGCCCGATCGCCGTCCGCGTCACGGAGGTGGAGGCGTACGACGGCCCGAACGACCCCGGCTCCCACGCCTATCGCGGCCCGACCCCCCGCAACGAGGTGATGTTCGGTCCGCCCGGACATGTGTACGTCTACTTCACCTACGGCATGTGGTTCTGCATGAACCTCGTCTGCGGTCCCGTGGGCACCGCCAGCGCGGTCCTGCTCCGCGCCGGCGAGATCATCGAGGGCGTCGACCTCGCCCGCAAACGTCGACTTTCGGCCCGATACGACAGAGAACTGGCCAAAGGGCCGGCGCGTCTGGCCACCGCCCTGGGCGTCGACCGGGCCCTGGACGGTACGGACGCGTGTGCCGCGGGCGAGACCCCGCTGCGGATGCTGAGCGGTACACCGGTCCCCTCCGACCAGGTACGCAACGGTCCGCGCACCGGAGTCGCCGGCGAGGGAGGCGACGGGGCCGTCCATCCGTGGCGTTACTGGGCCGCGGGTGACCCCACGGTCAGCCCCTACCGGGCCCATGTACCCAGGCGCCGCTCAAGTTGACGCGTCCCTGGAGGGTGCGTAATGTAGCCCGAGCCGCTTGAACCGGGTACGGCATTCGCCAGCAGCCGGAAGCGGCCACCCACTACCTACGACTTCCCCTGACGGGGTCGGATTCGTCATGCCTGCATGCCTGAATTCGAACTCGCGGAACTCGATTATGAGTCCCGGCGGGAATCGGCTAACGTAGTGAATGTCGAAAGGCCGACAGGCGAAAGCCGAAAAGCCCAAGACAATCCCGCCGACCGGGAATCGGACGCCGAAAGGATCTGATAGAGTCGGAACCGCCGGAAAGGGAAACGCGAGAGCGGAAACCTGGAAAGCACCGAGGAAATCGGGTCGGAAAAGATCTGATAGAGTCGGAAACGCAAGAATGAAGGGAAGCCCGGAGGAAAGCCCGAGAGGGTGAGTACAAAGGAAGCGACCGTTCCTTGAGAACTCAACAGCGTGCCAAAAGTCAACGCCAGATATGTTGATTACCCCGTCTCCGGCCGA